>NZ_QXGR01000033.1 GCF_003604195.1 Simplicispira lacusdiani | reverse complement strand
ATTACTCGATGATCTTGGCCACGACGCCGGCGCCGACGGTACGGCCGCCTTCACGGATAGCGAAGCGCAGGCCTTCTTCCATGGCGATGGGGTTGATCAGCTTGACGGTGATCGACACGTTGTCGCCAGGCATCACCATTTCCTTGTCCGCGGGCAGCTCGATGGCGCCGGTCACGTCGGTGGTGCGGAAGTAGAACTGGGGACGGTAGTTGTTGAAGAAGGGGGTGTGGCGGCCGCCTTCGTCCTTGCTCAGCACGTACACCTCAGCCGTGAAGTGGGTGTGGGGCTTGATGGAGCCGGGCTTGCACAGCACTTGGCCGCGCTCGACGTCTTCACGCTTGGTGCCGCGCAGCAGCAGACCGACGTTATCGCCAGCCTGGCCCTGGTCCAGCAGCTTGCGGAACATTTCCACGCCGGTGCAGGTGGTCTTTTGCGTGTCGCGGATACCCACGATTTCGATTTCTTCGCCGACCTTGATGATGCCGCGCTCGACGCGACCGGTCACCACGGTGCCGCGGCCGGAGATGGAGAACACGTCTTCCACGGGCATCAGGAAGGCGCCGTCCACTGCGCGCTCGGGCGTGGGGATGTAGGTGTCCAGGGCTTCGGCCAGCTTCATGATGGCTTCTTCACCCAGCTTGCCCTTGTCGCCTTCGAGGGCCATCTTGGCGGAGCCACGGATGATGGGGGTGGCGTCGCCGGGGAAGTCGTACTTGTCGAGGAGTTCGCGCACTTCCATTTCGACCAGTTCGAGCAGTTCTTCGTCGTCGACCATGTCGCACTTGTTCAGGAAGACGATGATGTAGGGCACGCCCACCTGGCGGGCCAGCAGGATGTGCTCGCGGGTCTGGGGCATCGGGCCGTCAGCGGCCGAGCACACCAGGATGGCGCCGTCCATCTGGGCGGCACCGGTGATCATGTTCTTGACGTAGTCGGCGTGGCCGGGGCAGTCCACGTGGGCGTAGTGGCGGTTCTGCGTCTCGTACTCGACGTGGGCGGTGTTGATGGTGATGCCGCGGGCCTTTTCTTCGGGTGCCGCGTCGATTTCATCGTACTTCTTGGCTTCACCGCCGAACTTGGCCGACAGCACCGTGGCGATGGCCGCCGTCAGCGTCGTCTTGCCATGGTCCACGTGGCCGATCGTGCCCACGTTGACGTG
>NZ_QXGR01000032.1 GCF_003604195.1 Simplicispira lacusdiani | reverse complement strand
GCATAGGCCTGCTCGACCTTCCTCGCAAACCCCTGCCCATCGAGCAGCTCGCTCGCCCGCAGCTGCCCGCGCAGCTCCCGTCTCGTGCGCGCCAGCTTCTGCACGTCCCCCGCCAGCTCCACCGCCTTCTCCACATACTCCTGCTGCGTGCGCGCTATCCACTCCGGGTGCCCCGCTCCCTTGAGGATCGAGCCCCCCAGCCTGCCCACGCTGGGCCTGCCCGCCAGCGTGATGTACGGCACCCCCATGTACAGGCTCTCGAACAGCGTCGTCCCAGAGTTGTGCGGGAAGCAGTCCAGCCCTATGTCCATGCCCCTCAGTACGTCCCACGGCGGGCTGTGGTACCCCACTTGCAGCCGGCTTCTGTCTATCCCCTGGGCGTCGAATTTCTCCAGCAGCCCTTCCCGCGTCAGTTCGTCCTTGTAGCTGCTGCTGTCGATCACGAGTCTCGCCGTGGGCACTCTCCTGAGAATCTCCGACCAGGCTTCTATCGTGTGCTGGTTGATCCGCACCGCCCGCGTCAGGGTGCCGAAGGTGATGTGCCCGCGTTCGAGCGCCGGCAGTTCGTTCACGTCCCCCATCTGCTCTTGCGGTGGCATGTAGGCCGTGAAGGTGCATGGCAGCCGCCAGGGCTTTTCCGAGAACAGGTGTTCGCTGCCCACGGGCGCGCTTTCCTCGTCCGTCAGGTAGTAGTCGATCGCCTTGAGCCCTGTCGTGTATCCGTAGCCCATCCAGCTGACCGACACCGGCGCCGGTTTGCGCGCGAACACTCCCAGCCGGTTTCCTGCCGTGTGCCCGGCCAGGTCCACCAGGATGTCTATGCCGTCGGCACGGATCTTCTCTGCCAGCGCGTCGTCGTCCAGCCCCTTGGTCGCCACCCAGTGGTCCACGTAGCTTTTGTAGCGCGCCGTCTGGCTGTCTTCTCGCGCCAGGTCCGCATACGCGTACACCTCCAGTTGCGCGCTGTCGTGGTGCGCCAGCAGCGGCTCCAGGAAGTAGCTCGTCGAGTGTTGCCTGAAGTCCGGCGAGATGTAGCCCACCTTCAGCCTGCGCCCCGCCGCCGGTGCGTTCCCATGCGCCCTCCACTGCCCCCTGTAGGGCTTGCCGAACCTCTCCTCGTATTCCTCGTAGGCCGCGTAGATCTCCTCCGCGCTCTTGTCCGGGTGGTAGTTCAG
>NZ_QXGR01000031.1 GCF_003604195.1 Simplicispira lacusdiani | reverse complement strand
CTGCTTGCCATAGGCCTCCAGCGGGCCGGTCTTGCTGTAGACGTGGGCGATGCGGATCTCGCCCGTCTGGCTGAAGGCCGGAGCGGCGACGGTGGCGGCCAGTGCGGCCAGGGCTACCAGGGTGCGTCTTTGCATGGGAAGGTCTCCTGTTGTGATGCCTGCATATTGCACAGTTCGTGCCAGCAGGCAAACGATTGATTTGTAACGGTATTTTTCCTGCGCTCAGAGCAAGTGCTCAGAATGCAGACAAATTGTTTGTCCAATTTTTAGACAATTGCCTGGAATTTTCACAGGGTTTGCACCAGGGCCATGCATTCTCAGCGCCGGTTGCGGATGGGCAGGTCCATCTCCTGCGGCCGGATCTCGCGCACCAGGTACAGATCGGCCATGGTGCCCTGGCGCGCGCCAGGTGCCACGCGGAAGTGGTACATGCTTTGCAGCGCCTGGTGGTCCTCGCGTCGGAAGGTCATGCTGCCCTTGGGCGTGTCGAAGCTCATGCCTTCCATGGTCTTGATGAGCTTGTTGGTGTTGGTGTCGCCGTTCGTGGCCTTGAGCGCCGTCACCAGCGCCATGGCCGAGCTGAAGCCGCCCGCCGTGAAGAAATCCGGTGGCGACTTGTGCTTGAGGTAGTGGTTGGTCACCAGCCACAGATTGGCCTGGTTCTTGGAAAAGCCAAAGTAGTAGTAAGTGGCCCCCTCCATGCCCGGGAACTGGTTGTAGGCCACCATGGCGGGCAGGATGTTGCCGCCCGTGGCGATCTCGATGCCGTGGCGCTTGAGGTCCAGGTCGGCGATCTTGAACGGGTTGCCCGCGCCGGCCCAGACGATCCAGATGACCTTGCGGCCCGGCTGGTCCTTGAGCCGCTCGATCAGGCGCTGGGCCGCCGCTGTGAAATCGGTGGTGGCCGCGGGCAGGTATTCCTCGTGCGCCAGCCGCGCCTTCTTGACGGCATCCTTGAAGGCCTTCACGCCGTCGCGCCCGAAGGCGTTGTCCTGTGCCAGCGTGGCGATGGTCACGCCCTCCCGGTCCACTGCCACGGCGTTGGAGATGGCGTCCTGGCTGCTGTTGCGGCCCGTGCGGAAGATGTACTTGTTCCACTTCTCGCCCGTGATGGAATCGGCCACGGCGGGCTCGACCAGCAGGATCTTCTTGTATTCCTCGGCCACCGGCAGCAGCGCCAGCGCCAC
>NZ_QXGR01000030.1 GCF_003604195.1 Simplicispira lacusdiani | reverse complement strand
TTCCGATCTAGTGATAAGATCCGTAGTCAAAAGGGAAACAGCCCAGACCGCCAGCTAAGGTCCCAAAGTGTGTATTAAGTGGAAAAGGATGTGGAGTTGCTTAGACAACTAGGATGTTGGCTTAGAAGCAGCCACCATTTAAAGAGTGCGTAATAGCTCACTAGTCGAGTGACTCTGCGCCGAAAATGTACCGGGGCTAAATACACCACCGAAGCTGCGGATTGATACCGAATGGTATCAGTGGTAGGGGAGCGTTCTAAGGACAGTGAAGTCAGACCGGAAGGACTGGTGGAGTGCTTAGAAGTGAGAATGCCGGTATGAGTAGCGAAAGACGGGTGAGAATCCCGTCCACCGAATGCCTAAGGTTTCCTGAGGAAGGCTCGTCCGCTCAGGGTTAGTCAGGACCTAAGCCGAGGCCGACAGGCGTAGGCGATGGACAACAGGTTGATATTCCTGTACCACCTCTTTATCGTTTGAGCAATGGAGGGACGCAGAAGGATAGAAGAAGCGTGCGATTGGTTGTGCACGTCCAAGCAGTTAGGCTGATAAGTAGGCAAATCCGCTTATCGTAAAGGCTGAGCTGTGATGGGGAAGCTCCTTATGGAGCGAAGTCTTTGATTCCCCGCTGCCAAGAAAAGCTTCTAGCGAGATAAAAGGTGCCTGTACCGCAAACCGACACAGGTAGGCGAGGAGAGAATCCTAAGGTGTGCGAGAGAACTCTGGTTAAGGAACTCGGCAAAATGACCCCGTAACTTCGGGAGAAGGGGTGCTTTCTTAACGGAAAGCCGCAGTGAATAGGCCCAAGCGACTGTTTAGCAAAAACACAGCTCTCTGCGAAGCCGTAAGGCGAAGTATAGGGGGTGACACCTGCCCGGTGCTGGAAGGTTAAGGAGAGGGGTTAGCGTAAGCGAAGCTCTGAACTGAAGCCCCAGTAAACGGCGGCCGTAACTATAACGGTCCTAAGGTAGCGAAATTCCTTGTCGGGTAAGTTCCGACCCGCACGAAAGGTGTAACGATTTGGGCACTGTCTCAACCAGAGACTCGGTGAAATTATAGTACCTGTGAAGATGCAGGTTACCCGCGACAGGACGGAAAGACCCCGTGGAGCTTTACTGTAGCCTGATATTGAATTTTGGTACAGTTTGTACAGGATAGGCGGGAGCCTTTGAAACCGGAGCGCTAGCTTCGGTGGAGGCGCTGGTGGGATACCGCCCTGACTGTATTGAAATTCTAACCTACGGGTCTTATTGACCCGGGAGACAGTGTCAGGTGGGCAGTTTGACTGGGG
>NZ_QXGR01000004.1 GCF_003604195.1 Simplicispira lacusdiani | reverse complement strand
TCGAGCAGCAGGCGCCGGTTGGGCAGTTGGGTGAGCGCGTCGTAGAAGGCCAGGCGTTCGATCTCCTGGGCGGCGCGCTTGCGGTCGGTGATGTCGCGCGAGACGCCCAGCACACCGGTGGCGCGGCCCTGGGGGTCGCGGATCGGCGTCTTGATGGTCTCGAACTGGCCTTGGTAGCCGTCCTCGGCGAAGGTGAGCGGCTCCTCGATCACCAGTGGCTGCCAGGCGTGCATGGCGCGCTGGTCATGGCGACCGAAGTGCTCGGCTACCGGCGCGGCCATGAGCTGGGCGTCGGTGCGGCCCAGGATCTCGCGCTCGCCACGGCCCATGAAGCGCTCGAACACGGGGTTGCACGCGAGGTAGACCCCCTGCGCGTCCTTGAGGTAGACCATGTCGGGAATGGCCTGGATGAGGCTGGTCAGCAGCATCTTCTGCTGCGACAGCTCGCGCTCCATCTTCTTGAGTTCGGTGAGGTCGTAAGCGAACAGCACGATGGCGCCCACCGAACCGTCCGCGGTGCGCTCGGGCACCAGGGTGGTGTGGCGGTAGCGGACCTCGCCGTCGGGCCGGTCGATGCGGTTCTCGAACACCACGGTCTCGCCGGCCCGGGCGCGGTCGAAGTACGGCGTCATGCGCTGCAGCAGCTCGGGCGAGATGTAGTCGGGGACCCGGCGGCCGATGATGTCATCCACGGTGGTGTCCACCCACTGGGCCTGCGTGTGGTTGGCGTACAGGATTTCGAGGTCCAGCCCCAGGCGCGCCACGGCGCCGGGCAGGTGGCGCAGCACGCCGGCGAGCTGGGTTTCGTAGGCGCGCGTGGCCGACTCGGCCTGCCGCTGCGCGGTGACGTCGGTGAGCAACCCATCCCAGATCACCCGGCCCTGGCCCAGCGCGCGCGGGCGCGCCGCCATGCGGATCCAGCGCACCTCGCCGTCGGGCCGGCGGATGCGCGCCAACGTCTCCAGCGGCGTGAGGTCGCGGTAGGACTGCTCGGCCAGGTCCATGAAACCGGGCAGATCCTCGTCCAGGATGAGCCCGTAGATCAGCGTGGAGTCGCGCAGCACCTCCTGCGCGCACAGGCCGGTGATCCGCTCGACGGCCTCGCCGATGTAGGCGAAGTGGCGCTGGCCGTCCGGCCCGCGCACCAGCTGGTAGATCACGCTGCCGGGGAGGTTGCTGCCGAGCGAGTGCAGGCGCGCCTCGGCCTCCTGCAGGCGCTGCTGTAGTTCCTGCACGTTCAGGGGGGGCGGGGAAGCATCGGTCATGAAAGTGACGCGAAGCGGCGTTGCGGCACCTTCATGCCGTCCATTGTGCAAACGGACGAATCGGCGGAAGGAAAGGCGCGAACGGAATTCATGGGCACACTGTGCCGCCACTGTAACAACAGCACCCGGACCGTGAATCGGCGTGTACCCTACCCCGAGGCCAGCAGCTGGCGCAGCACGAAGGGCAGGATGCCGCCCGCGCGGTAGTAGTCCGCCTCGATGGGCGTGTCGATGCGCAGGGTCACCACCACCTCCTGGCGCGTGCCGTCGGCGCGGTGAACCACGAGCCGGGCATCGCTCTGCGGCGTCAGCCGTTCGTCAGGCAAGACATCGATGGCCTCGCTGCCGGTGAGCCCGAGCGACTGCCAGGAGTCCTGCCCCTTGAACTGCAGCGGCAGCACGCCCATGCCCACGAGGTTGGAGCGGTGGATGCGCTCGAAGCTGCGCGCCACCACGGCGCGGATACCCAGCAGGCGGGTGCCCTTGGCCGCCCAGTCGCGGCTCGACCCCGTGCCGTATTCCTCGCCCGCGAAAATGACCGTGGGCACGCCTTGCTCCATGTAGCGCATGGCGGCATCGAAGATGAACATCTTCTCGCCCTGCAGCGGTCCGCTGGCCTGGAACAGCGTCACGCCACCCTCTTCGCGCGCGCCATCGGCGGCGGGCGGCAGCATGAGGTTCTTGATGCGCACGTTGGCGAAGGTGCCGCGCACCATCACATCGTGGTGGCCCCGGCGCGCGCCGTAGCTGTTGAAGTCGGGCTTCATCACGCCATGCCGCAGCAGCCATTGGCCGGCGGGCGAGCTGTCCTTGATGGAGCCGGCCGGCGAGATATGGTCGGTGGTGATGGAGTCGCCGAACAGCGCCATGATGCGCGCGCCGCGCACGGAATCAGAGCCATTTTCGGCTTCAAATCCCATGGAGCGGGCGCCACGCGCTTCATTTTCAATAGCAAAATCCGCAAAGAACGGCGGTTCGGCGATGTAGGTGCTGGCGGGCCAGTTGTAGGCCGTTCCGGCCACGCCCTTGATCTTGCCCCACAGCCTGCCCGGGTCGGACCGCACCTTGGCGTAGTTGTCGCGGAAGGCCTTGCCCTTCATGGCGTGCCGCAGCAAGGCATGGATTTCCTCGCTGCGGGGCCAGATGTCGCCCAGGTAGACGTCGCGCCCGCCCTTGCCGCGCCCCACGGGCTCGGTCATGAGGTCGCGCAGCACCGTGCCCGCGAGGGCATAGGCCACCACCAGCGGCGGGCTGGCCAGGAAGTTGGCCTTGAGGTTGGGGTGGATGCGCGCCTCGAAATTGCGGTTGCCCGAGAGCACGGCCGCGCACACCAGATCGTTCTTCGCGATGGCCTCGTTGAGTTCGGGCGTGAGGTCGCCCGCGTTGCCGATGCAGGTGGTGCAGCCGTAGCCCGCCAGCGCGAAGCCCAGTTTTTCCAGATAGGGCAGCAGACCGGTCGCGGTGAGGTACTCGGTGACGATGCGCGAGCCCGGCGCCAGCGAGGTCTTGATGTGCGGCGCCACCCGCAGGCCGGCCTCCACCGCCTTTTTCGCCAGCAGGCCCGCCGCCAGCAGCACGCTGGGGTTGCTGGTGTTGGTGCAGCTGGTGATGGCGGCGATGAGCACATCGCCATGGCCCACCGTGGGCACCTTGTCCCCATCGGCCGGCAGAGCGCACACCGCCACCGGGGCGGCCTGCACGGCGGCCAGCGCGGGGCGGTTGCCCACCATCTCCACCACGTCGCGCGCGGCGCCAGGGCGCGGCGCGGGCGCTTCTCCCGCAGGCCCGCCTTCGCCGCAGCCCACGCGGTAGCGCTCGGCAAGGCGCTCGGGCCTCTGGTTGAAACCGTTCTCCGCCACCGGCTGGCTGAACAGGGCCGTGAACCGCTCTTTCACCAGCCCCAGTTCGATACGGTCCTGCGGGCGCTTGGGACCGGCCAGGCTGGGGGTGACTTGCCCCAAGTCCAGCCGCAGCTGCTGCGAATAATCCAGCTCGCCCGCCAGCGGCACGCCGAACAGCCCCTGGGCCTTGAAGTAGGCCTCGAAGGCCTCGATCTCGCCCTTGGTGCGGCCCGTGCCCTTGAAGTAATCAATGGTCTTCTCGTCCACCGGGAAGAAGCCCATCGTGGCGCCATATTCGGGCGCCATGTTGGCGATGGTGGCGCGGTCGGGCAGCGCCAGCGTGCGCGTGCCCTCGCCGAAGAATTCGACGAACTTGCCCACCACCTTGTGCCGGCGCAGCAGCTCGGTGACGGTGAGCACCAGGTCGGTGGCGGTCACGCCCTCGCGCAGCCGGCCCGTGAGTTCCAGCCCCACCACATCGGGCGTGAGGAAGTACACCGGCTGGCCCAGCATGGCGGCCTCGGCCTCGATGCCGCCCACGCCCCAACCCACCACGCCGATGCCGTTGATCATGGTGGTGTGGCTGTCGGTGCCCACCAGGGTGTCGGGGTAGTACAGGCCATCCTTGCGCTTGTGCACACCGCGCGCCAGGTATTCGAGGTTGACCTGGTGCACGATGCCGAAGCCCGGGGGCACCACGCCGAAGGTGTCGAAAGCCTGCATGCCCCACTTCATGAACTCGTAGCGCTCGCGGTTGCGCTGGAATTCGAGCTTCATGTTCAGGTCGAGCGCCTTCTTGCTGCCGTAGTGGTCCACCATGATGGAGTGGTCCACCACCAGATCCACCGGTACCAGGGGCTCGATCTTCTTCGGGTCCTTGCCCAGCCGCGCGGCGGCGCTGCGCATGGCGGCCAGGTCGGCCAGCAACGGCACGCCCGTGAAGTCCTGGAGCACCACGCGCGAGACGACGAACGGGATTTCGTCCTTGCGCTCCGCACCTGGCTGCCACTGCGCGAGCTGGCGCACATGCTCGGCCGTGACCTTGCGCCCATCGCAGTTGCGCAGCACCGATTCGAGCACGATGCGGATCGACACCGGCAGGCGCCGGATGGTCGGGTAGGTGCGTGCCAGCGCGGGCAGGGAGTAGAACTGGCCCGTTTTACCCGAGGCCATGGTGAAGCGCTTGAGCGTGGCCGCGAAGGCATGGCGCGCGGGGCGCGGGGAAGGCTTGGCCATGGCAGTCTCCTGGTGGGGCAACAGGGGCATTCTGGCACCCCGACGCGGCCTTGCAATGGCCTGCCTGCCGGCAAGGGCACCATAACCATGGGGCCAGAAGGTGTTTCAGAAAAACCGGCGCCACGCGCCATTAATGCCGCACGCTGACAAAACCCTGAATCCCAAGCCATGGCCGCGCCAGACCGCCTTGAATGGCAGGCACCTGGCCTGCAGCCGCCGGCCAGTATGGCAGCGTGGCCCGCATTGGCTTCGGGCATAAAAAAAGTCCGCCGGAGCGGACTGTTTCAAATGGCGAATTGCTCGCGATCCTTGTTCTGAATCCATTTGGGCGCCTTGCCACGGCCAGTCCAGGTTTGACCTGTAACAGGATCGCGGTATTTAGGCGCTACCTTGGTGCCGCTCGAAGCGCTGCGCGCGCGCGCGGCGGGAAATACATCCTGCTGCGTCAGACCAAATTCCGCCACCAGGGCGCGCACTTGCGAGATCGCGCTCGCCAGTTCCTGGCGACGGGCTTCATTGATCTGCTGCTCAAGGGCTTCGCGCTGCTTCAGGAGCTCTTTGTAACTGGTCATGGTGAAAAGGGGGTTGGTGGAACGATGCAAATAATTATAGGCACATTATCGATAATGCACAGCCTATTTGCATCCATCCCCACAAAAACGGTGTGATATTGCACCCGCACCCGAATGTCCGCCCTATTCGGGGCTTTCTTCCTTCGAAGCCAGCACCTTGTCGATGCGTTTGCCGTCGAGGTCCAGAACCTCGAATATCCAGCCCGCGCAGGCAATGCGCTCGCCCACGGCGGGCAAATGGCCCGATTCAGCCAACAATAATCCGGCCAGGGTGTTATAGCGCCCCCGGTCCTCTTCGGGCAGGTCGCGAATATCGAGACGCGCCTTGAGTTCGGACACCGGCACCAGGCCTTCGAGCAGCCAGGAGCCATCCTCGCGCTGCACGGCCCAGGCATCCATGGCGGCGCCAGGCTGCAGCTCGCCGGTGATGGCTTCGAGCAGGTCGCGTGGCGTCATGATGCCCTGCACCACGCCGTATTCGTCCACCACGAACACCATGCGGCCCGAGCGCGCGCGGAACTGCTCCAGCAGCTCCATGCCGCTCAGGGTCTCGGGCAGGAAAGAGGCCGGCTGCACATGCTCGCCGATGGTCTCCCCGGCCTGCGGCCCGAGCTCCAGCAGGCGCGCCACGCTGATCACGCCCACCACATCGTCGAGCGAGCCCCGGCACACCGGGTACCAGGAATGCGAACCCCGCTCGCTGCCCGCGCTGGCCAGCTGCAGGGCCTCGGCCACGGTGTGGCCGGCATCGAGCCACCGCACGTCGCTGCGCGGCACCATGATGGAGGTGAGCGGCCGGTCGTCGAGGCGGAAGACGTTCTGCACCATCTGGTGTTCGTGGTGCTCGATCACCCCGGCCTCGCGCCCCTCTTCGAGGCTGGCGGCGATTTCTTCCTCGGTCACGGCGCGGCCCGCCTCGTTGTCCACGCGCAGCACGGCCAGCACGCCTTGGGTGGAGAGCGACAACAGCCGCACGAAGGGCTTGGCCACGCGCGCCACCCAGGCCATGGGGCGCGAGACAAGGCGTGAGACGGTTTCAGGGTAGAGCTGCCCGATGCGCTTGGGCACCAGTTCGCCGAAGACGATGGTGATGAAGGTGATGAGCGTCACCACGATGGCCGTGGCCGAGATGCCGGCCGCGCGCTCGGGCAGGCCCAGCGCGTGGAGCCACACCGTCAGGTCGTCGCTGAAGGCGGCCTCGCCGATGATGCCGTTGAGCATGCCGATGGAGGTAATGCCCACCTGCACCGACGAGAGGAACTGCGTGGGATTGTCCAGCAGGTCCAGCGCTGCCTGCGCGCCCTTGTCGCCGCCTTGCGCCATGGCGGTCAAACGGGCCTTGCGGCTCGACGCCAGGGCCAGTTCGGACATGGCGAACACCCCGTTGAGCAGGGTCAGGAGCGCAATCAGCAGAAAATCCATGGATTGATCGTTACAAAGAACACCATGGCACTTTACTGTATCGGCGATGTACAGGGCTGCGACGCGGCCTTGCAGCGCCTGCTGGACCTCATCGGCTTCTCGCCCAGCCGCGACACCGCCTACCTGCTGGGCGATCTCGTCAACCGGGGGCCGGACTCGGCCGCCGTGCTGCGCCGCTGCCGCGCGCACGAGGGCGCGCTGCGCTGCCTGCTGGGCAACCACGACCTGCACCTGCTGGCCACGGCCCATGGCGCGCGCAAGCCCTCGCGCCGCGACACGCTGGAAGGTGTTTTACAAGCCGACGACCGCGACGATCTGCTCGACTGGCTGCGCCGCCAGCCCCTGGCGCTGGCGCACCCGCACGGCGGCGAAACCCTGCTGATGCTGCACGCGGGCGCCCTGCCCGCCTGGAGCGCCGCCGACACCCTGCGCCTGGCCGGCGAGGTGCACGACGTGCTGCGCGGCCGCGAACTGCCCGCCTTCCTGCACCGGATGTACGGCAACCAGCCCGACCACTGGAGCGACGGCCTGGCCGGCACTGACCGCCTGCGCGTGATCGTGAACGCCCTGACACGGCTGCGTTTCTGCTCGCCCGAGGGCGTGATGGATTTCGAAAGCACGGAAAGCGCCCGCAGCGCGCCGCCCGGCCTGCTGCCCTGGTTCGACGCGCCGGGCCGACGCACGGCCGGCACGGTGATCGCCTTCGGCCACTGGTCCACGCTGGGCTGGTTCAGCCGCAACGACCTGATCGGGCTGGACACGGGCTGTGTCTGGGGCGGACAGCTCAGCGCCGTGCGCTTCGGTGCCACGCTGGCCGAGCGCGAACTGCTGCAGGTGCAGTGCCCGCAGGCGCAGGCACCGGGGCACTGACCTGATGCTCTTATTTTGATAGCTTTCAGCGCCCTGCCAGAAAGCGCTGCAGCCTCAAAAAACACAAAGCGCCCGGGTGGGCGCTTTGGGTCAGGCGACGGGGTCGACGGCCTTGAAGAGTGCCGCCACCTTGCGCTTGGGCTTGATGTTGGGCGAGACGCGCCCGGTGGACAGGCGCTCGGGCGCCTCCCAGGCGGGCTTGGCCACGTCGGAGGCCGAGCCCGCCTCGTAGGGCTGATCGAAGAAGGGGTCGCGCGGCGCGGACGCCGGGCGCAGGCCCCCGCCGCTGCGCGGCGCACGCGGTGCGCGTTCACGGTCGCGGTCGCGCGCCGCCGGGCGTTCGTCACCCTCGCCCTCGCGCCAATGGCGGCGGCCGTCGTTGATACGGCCGCGCGGGCGGTCTTCGTCGTATTCGAGCGCCTCGATCTCGATTTTCTTCTTCAGCAGCTTCTCGATATCGGCCACGAGGCGGTTGTCGCTGCCCGAGACCAGCGTGACCGCCAGGCCCGAGGCGCCCGCGCGGCCCGTGCGGCCGATGCGGTGCACGTAGTCCTCGGGGTTGAAGGGCACGTCGAAGTTGAACACCGCCGGCACATCCTTGATGTCCAGGCCGCGCGCGGCCACGTCGGTGCACACCAGCAGGTCCACATTGCCCTGCTTGAAGGCGTCGAGGGCCTTGAGGCGCTCGTCCTGGCTCTTGTCGCCGTGCAGCGCGGCCGTCTTGAGGCCCTCGCGCTCCAGGCTGCGGGCCAGGCGCGCGCAGCCGAGCTTGCTGTTGACGAAGATGAAGGCCTGCTTGAGCTCGCGCGAGCGCAGCACCTGGTGGATGGCGTGGCGCTTGTCGTCGTCGCCCACGCTGTAGAAATGCTGCTCCACCGTGGAGGCGGTCTCGTTGGGCCGCGCCACCTCGATGGTGATCGGGTCCTGCAGGTAGCTGTTGGCCAACCGCTTGATTTCCGGCGAGAACGTGGCCGAGAACAGCAGCGTGGTGCGCTGCTTGGGCAGGTAGGACAGGATGCGCTGCAGGTCGGGCAGGAAGCCGATGTCGAGCATGCGGTCGGCCTCGTCGAGCACCACGTACTCGACCTGGTTGAGCACCGCGTTCTTGGCCTCGATGTGGTCGAGCAGCCGCCCGGGGGTGGCCACGAGCACTTCCACGCCTTTTTTCAGCTCCAGCGTCTGGGGCTTCATGTCCATGCCGCCGAACACCACGGTGCTGCGCAGCTTGGTGTGCTTGGCGTAGAGCGCGATCTGCTGGGCCACCTGGTCGGCCAGCTCGCGCGTGGGCAGCAGCACCAGCGCGCGCACGGGGTGGCGCGCCGGGGAGGTGGAACTGTTTTCGTGCTTGAGCAGGCGCTGCAGCAGCGGCAGCGAGAACGCCGCCGTCTTGCCGGTGCCGGTCTGGGCCGCGCCCATCACGTCCTTGCCGGTGAGCACGACCGGAATGGCCTGCGCCTGGATGGGCGTCATGGACTCGTAGCCCATCTCTGCCACGGCACGTGCCAGCGGTTCAGCCAGCGATAGATTGGAAAAGGAACTTGTCATTTAGCCCGCTATTGTCGCACTGCGGGCCGTTTGTGGGGGTTTTTCACCCGCGCACGGCCGGGCATGCCGCCGTCCACCACCAGCTCTTGGCGTCAACCGCTATATTTTCAATAGCTACTAGCGCTTTCCCATTGGGCGTTGGAGCCACTTTTTGCTTGAAATCATTCGAGCACGGCCCGCAATTGCCGCGTGGTCACCGCCAGGCGCCGCGCGCCCATCTGGGCCAGGTTGTTCATCAGCGTGAGCGCCGCCTCGGGGTGCTGGCGCGCCCAGGCGTCGAAATCGGCGCGCGCCAGGCGCACCAGGCGCGCCGCGCCGCGCTCGGCCCCCGCGCTGGCGCTGCGCGGCAAACCGTTGAGGAAGGCCATCTCGCCAAACACCATGCCCGGCCCCACGGTGGCCAGGCGCAGGCCGTGGTCGGGCGGCCACTGCGTCACCAGCGTGATGTGGCCCGACTGCACGATGAGCAGATCCTGGTCGGCGTCGCCCGCGTGGAACACCACGCCCTGCGCCGGCACGGCCTGGCGCGTCAGCAGAGCCTCCAGGGCCACGCGCGCCGCATGCGGAACACCCTCGCCGATCTCGCCCAGCGGCTCGCCATTGCTGCGCCGGGGCCGCTGCTGCACCGGGCGCTGCGACAGGATGGCGGCCTCGGCCCATTCCAGGGCCCGGTCGAGGTCGGCAAAACAGCGCACCCCTTCCCCCGCATGCTCCGCCGCCTCATCCACCAGCCCGGCCACCGCCGCCGCCACGCCCTGCTGCCGCAGATCGCGCACCAGCGCGCGCAGCTGTGCCAGCGCCGTGCTGTCCCAGGCCGGCACGCGGGCCGCGTCCAAGATGACCCAGCGGTGCCGCGGCTGCAGCAACTGGCGCACCTGCTCGGCCATGTGGGCCGCCACGCCGAACGACATCACGCCCTGCAGCTCGAACACCGCGACCTGGTTCATGCGCGGCGCGATCCAGCCCTCCGACGCGGCGCGGCGCAGCCGGCGCGAGCGCAGCTCGCCATCGAGCCGCACATGGCGCAGCACCTTGGCAGCCGAGTCGTGCAGCAGCACGAAGGTGGCCACCACCAGCCCGGTCACCAGCGCGCCCACGCCCCCCAGCACGGCGAAGACCAGCGCCACCAGCCAGCTCTGCATCCACGTCACGCGCGAGCCGCGCGCATAACGGGCCGACCACATCAAGGCCGGCACCTGCATCAGCCCGGCCAGCACCAGCCCGCCGGCCAGGCAGGCCATGGGCACCCAGTGCAGCCACCACGGCCCGGTGAGCGCCACGCCCAGCATGATGGCGGCATGCCAGCGCGGCGCCTCGGGCGACGGGCCGGCCTGCGCCAGCACGATGCGCGAACGCGAGGCGCTGGTGGAGGCCGGGATCATGCCCGCCAGCGCGCACAGCGCGCCCAACGCGCTTTCACGCCGCAGCGCCGCGTTGGCGTTGCCGCGCAGGCCGTGGTCCAGTTCCAGCTCCTGGTTGAACACCAGGATCTCCAGGCTGTTGACCAGGGCCATCAGCAGCGCCAGCACCACCAGCGGCTGGCCGTGCTGCTGGGCCAGCGCCAGCCAGGGGATGCCGCTCCAGTCGGGCAGCAAGGGCCCGGCGAAGGCGCTCGGCGCCACGGCGGCGGCGAACACATCGCCCAGGCCCGCGCCCCACAGCCCGGCCAGCGCCACCGCCAGCGCCACGGCGGCCACGGCCGTGAGCAGCCCCGGCATGCGCGGCCAGCGCCCGCGCAACCACCAGGCCAGGGCCGCCACCGCCAGCGCAGCGACGGCATGCCAGGCCATGCGTTCATCGGTGATGGCGCCGCTGCCAAAGCCATTGCGCACCTGGCCCAGCACCATCGACAGGCCCACGCCGGCCGCGAACCCATGCGTCACCGAAATCGGCAGGAAACGAGCCACCGTGGCCAGCCGCAGCACCCCCAGCAGCCACTGGAAAGCAAAGGCCAGCGCCGCCGTGGCCCCCGCCACGGCCAGCACCTGGCGCGCGCTCAGCCCCAGGGCCGGCGCCGCGCCATGGGCCGTGGCCAGCACGGCGGCGAACAGCAGCGCCACCACGGTGGTGGGCGCGTACACCACGCCAGCGCGCGGCGCGGCCAGCGTGAGCAGCAGGCCCGGCAGCGCGGCCGACCACAGCGCCAGCGCCGCCAGTGAATGCGCGCCCGCCAGCGGCGCGAACGCCAGCAGGCCCAGGCCCACCGCATGGGGCACGGTGACCGCGGCGGCCGACCACGCGGCCGCCATGCCCGAAGACGGCCCGGGAACGGCACGGCCGCCCTGGCGCACCCGGGTGGCGGGTTCGGGGTGGACCTGGATGTCCGGCATGGGGCTCCGTCCGCGCCGCGTGGTTTCAGAGCGCGCGCGCCGCGAAGGTATCGCAGGCCTTGAGGCTGCCCTGCCGCAAGCCGGTGTGGAACCAGCGCTGGCGCTGCGCGCTGGTGCCGTGGGTGAACGACTCGGGCACCACGGCGCCGCCGCCGGAGCGCTGCAGCGCGTCGTCGCCGATCTTCGCGGCCGCGTTCATGGCCTCCTCCACGTCACCCTGCTCCAGGATCTGGCGCGCGTTCTGGGCGTGGTGTGCCCACACGCCGGCGAAGCAGTCGGCCTGCAGCTCCAGCCGCACCGACAGGCGGTTGTATTCGGCCTGGCCCACGCGGCCACGCATCTGGTCTACCTTGGCGCTGATGCCCAGCAGGTTTTGCACATGGTGGCCCACCTCGTGGGCGATCACATAGGCCTGGGCGAAGTCGCCCGGCGCGCCAAGGCGGCTTTGGAGGGTTTCATAAAAGCCCAGGTCGATGTAGACCTTCTGGTCGGCGGGGCAGTAGAACGGCCCCATGGCCGCCTGGCCCGTGCCACAGGCCGTGGGCGTGGCGCCCCGGAACAGCACCAGGCGCGGCTCCTGGTAGCGGCCGCCGGCCTCGCGGAACACGCCGTGCCATACGTCCTCGGTGTCCGCGAGCACGGTGGACACGAACCGTGCCAGCGGGTCATCGGCCGGCGGGCGCTGTGCCGGGGCCTGCTGCACCTGGGCCGGTGGCGCACCGCCGCCACCGAGCAGGCCCAAGAGGGTGAGCGGGTTGATGCCCAGCAGCCAGCCGCCCAGCAGGGCGATGACAAGGGAGCCAATACCGATGCCGCGCCCGCCCGGTACCTGGAAGCCACCACCGCCACGGCGGTCCTCCACGTTGTCCGACTCGCGGTTGCCTTCCCATTTCATGGCCTGCTCCTGTGATGCCATTGCATATTACGCGCCGCCCGCGCGGCCTGCGCGGCCCGATACCATTGGGAACACCATGGCCCCGACTTCCCTCCCCCCCGGTGCGCCGCTGCTGCTCACGGGCTTCAACCCGTTCGGCGGCGATACCGCCAACCCGAGCTGGCTGTCGGCCCGCGCGCTGCATGGTCAGCGCATCGCCGGCCACGCCGTGCTGGCGGAGCTGCTCCCCACGGAATTCGAAGCGGCGCGGGAAAAGCTGCAGGCCCTGCTGGCACGGCACCGGCCGGCGCTGGCACTGTGCCTGGGGCAGGCCGGCGGCCGCGCCGCGCTGTCCGTCGAGCGCGTCGCCATCAACCTGATCGACGCCCGCATTCCCGACAACCGGGGCGCCCAGCCGCTGGATGCGCCCGTGGTGCCGGGCGGCCCCGCCGCCTACTTCGCCACCCTGCCCGTCAAGGCCATGGTGCGTGCGGCGCGGCAGGCCGGCCTGCCGTGCGAGGTGTCGCAGACGGCTGGCACCTTCGTGTGCAATGCGGTGTTCTATGGATTGATGCACCAGCTAGCCGCTGGCGCCACGCCGGGGGCGCGCGGCGGCTTCGTGCACGTGCCCTGGCTGCCGGAGCAGGGCTCCCCGGGCATGCAGCTCCGCGACATGGTACGCGGCGTCCACGCCCTGCTGTGGGCGGCGGTGCTGCACCCGCAGGACATTGCCCTGGGCGCGGGCGCCCTGCACTGAAGGCGGGGTCAGGCCCTGGGCAGCGTCACCCCGTGCTGGCCCTGGTACTTGCCGCCCCGGTCCTTGTACGAGACTTCGCAGACGTCGTCCTTGTCGCTCTCGAAGAACAGCACCTGGGCGCAGCCCTCACCGGCGTAAATGCGCGCGGGCAGCGGCGTGGTGTTGGAGAACTCCAGCGTCACATAGCCTTCCCACTCGGGCTCGAACGGCGTGACGTTGACGATGATGCCGCAGCGTGCATAGGTGCTCTTGCCCAGGCAGACGGTGAGCACGTTGCGCGGGATGCGGAAGTATTCGACGGTTCGCGCCAGAGCGAAGCTGTTGGGCGGGATGATGCAGCTGTCGCCCTCGAAATCGACGAAGCTTTTCTCGTCGAAGTTCTTCGGATCCACCACGGTGCTGTGGATGTTGGTGAACACCTTGAATTCAGGCGCGCAGCGGATGTCGTAACCGTAGCTGCTGGTGCCGTAGCTGATGATCTTGCGGCCCTCGGCCTCGCGCACCTGGCCGGGCTCGAAGGGCTCGATCATGCCGTGCTCGGCCGCCATGCGGCGGATCCATTTGTCGCTCTTGATGCTCATGGTGCGGGTTCCTGGCGGTTTACTATGTTTTTGATAGCGTGGCGCGCTTGACCATCAAGCGCAAGGGCCGTATTTTGCCTGCGAAATGACCGTCTGCTCAACCAGGCGATCGTCGCCCAGCACGATCATGGCGAACAGCAGCTCGTCCAGGCTGCCCGCCTGGGCCGTGCGCCGCGCCAGCAGCGGCGTGGCCTGCGGGTTCAGCACCACGAAGTCGCCCTCGCAGCCCGGCTGCAGGTTGCCCACCACGCCGTCGAGCCCCAGCGCGCGCGCCGCGCCGGCCGTGTGCTGCCACCACAATTGCCGGGGCGAGAGGCTCAGGCCCGGCTTGGTCTGGCCCTCGCGGCCCACGGTGTAGGCCGCGAGCATGGTGCGGAACGGCGAGAAGCTCGTGCCCCCGCCCACGTCGCTGGCCAGGCCGTAGGCGAAGCCCGCGCGGTCGGCCGCCTGGTAGTCAAAGAAGCCGCTGCCCAGGAACAGGTTGCTCGTGGGGCTGACGGCGGCGGCCGTGCGGCGCTGGCGCATGAGCGCGCGGTCGGCCTCGTCGAAATGGATGCAGTGCGCGTACACGGCGCGCTCGCGCATCAGGCCAAAGTCGTCGTACACCGCGAGGTAGCTGCGCGAGCGCGGGTACAGCTCGCGCATCCAGCGCACCTCGTCGAGGTTCTCGGCCACATGCGACTGGACCCACACGTCCGGGTATTTCGCCGCCAGCTTGCCGGCACCGCGCAGCTGCGCCGGGCTGCTGGTGGGCGCGAAGCGCGGCGTGATGGCGTAGCCCAGCCGGTCCACGCCATGCCAGCGCGCGATCAGGTCCTCGGTGTCGATCAGGCTTTGCTCGGTGTCGTCGCGCACGCCGTCGGGCGAATGCCGGTCCTGCAGCACCTTGCCGGTGATCAGGCGCAGTTGCCGGCGCCGGGCCTCGCTGAACAGCGCATCGACCGACTGCGGGTGCGAGGTGGCGAAGGCCAGCGCCGTCGTGACGCCGTTGCGCAGCAGCTCGTCGAGGAAGAATTCGGCCACCTGCTCGGCATAGCCCTGGGTGACGAAGCGCTTCTCGTGCGGAAAGGTGTAGTTCTCCAGCCAGGGCAGCAGGCCCTCGGCGGGCGAGCCGATCACGTCGGTCTGCGGGTAGTGGACATGCATGTCCACGAAGCCCGGCGCGATCAGGCGCCCCGGCCAATGGGTGACAGGCCGCCCCGCGAACTGCGGCGCGAGCTGCTGCCAGGCGCCCGCCGCCTGCACGCGCTGGCGGCCATGGGCATCGGGGCCGATGGCCAGCAGGCCATCCTCGTCGTACAAGGCCTGGCCATCCTCGGAAAAGCGCAACAGGGCGGAACGGTAGATGTGCATGGCTGCAAGCTTACCGGAGCCGCTGGCTCCTGAGCACCTTCGCCCCCCCACACCGCAACCCGCCCACGGCCTATGCCACAGGCGCGGCCCAGACCAAAGCCCCCGCGCAAGGGCCGCCCCGCCGCGCTGGGGGCGTCCCCCTGCCCGCAGTGCGCAGCGCTGCGAGAGCGGGGGGAAGGCGCCGAAGGCGACTCAGGGGGGTGCTTCAAATGTGTAACGCGTGCCCCAGAGCACGCAGTGCTGCCTCCTGCACCGCCTCGCCCAGCGTGGGGTGGGCGTGGATGGTGCCCGCGATGTCCTCCAGCCGCGCGCCCATCTCGATCGACTGGGTGAAGGCGGCGGCCAGCTCGGCCACCCCCTGGCCCACGGCCTGCCAGCCGAGGATCAAGTGGTTGTCGCGCCGGGCCACCACGCGCACGAAGCCGCCGGTGGCCTCCAGCGTCATGGCGCGGCCGTTGGCGGCAAACGGGAAGGCGGCATCGATGCAGTCCAGCCCCGCCGCGCGCGCCTCGCCGGGCGTGCGGCCGACGACCACGACCTCGGGGTCGGTGAAGCACACGGCGGGGATGGCCATGGGTTCGAAGCGCCGGTTCTGGCCCGCGATCACCTCGGCCACCACCTCGCCCTGCGCCATGGCGCGGTGGGCGAGCATGGGGTCGCCCGTGATGTCGCCGATGGCCCAGACATTGCGCATGGAGGTGCGGCACTGCGCATCCACCGCCACGTAGCGCCCGGCCATGTCGAGCTGCAGCGATTCGAGCCCGAAGCCCGTGGTGCGCGGCTTGCGGCCCACGGCCACGAGCACGCGGTCGGCGGGCAGCGCGAACTCGTCGGCGCGCGCGCTGCGCACGCGCACGCCGTGCTGCGCGTCGTAGCCCTGCACGCTGCAACCCAGGTGCAGCACGACGCCGCTCTTTTCCAGCGCGTCGAGCACGGGCTGCGTCAGTTCCTCGTCGTAGCCGGGCAGTACGCGCTCGGCCGCTTCGACCACGGCCACCTCCACGCCCAGCTTGCGGTAGGCCATGCCCAGCTCCAGACCGATGTAGCCCGCGCCCACCACGACCAGGCGGCGCGGCAGGCTCTCGGGTGCCAGCGCGCCGGTGGACGAGACGACCGCGCCGCCGAAGGGCAGCATGGGCAGCTCGACCGGCTCGGAGCCGGTGGCCAGCAGCAGGTGTTCGCAGCGCACGCGCACGGCCTCGCCCTCCGCGGGCCGCACGGTCACGGTCTTGCCGTCGTCGATCTGCGCCCAGCCCTTGAGCACCTGCACGCCGGCCTTGCGCAAGAGCGCACCCACGCCGCCCGTGAGGCGCTTGACGATGCCGTCCTTCCAGCGCACGGTCTGCGCGATGTCGATGCTCGGCTCCTGCACGCGGATGCCCAGCGGCGAGCCGTGGGCCTGATGGCGCGCACGCTCGAATTCGTGCGCGGCGTGGATCAGCGCCTTGGACGGGATGCAGCCGATGTTCAGGCAGGTGCCGCCCAGGCTCTCGCCCTCGACCAGCACGGTGGGGATGCCCAGTTGCCCGGCGCGGATGGCGGCCACGTAGCCGCCGGGGCCGCCGCCGATAACCAGCAGCTTGGTGGTGATTTCCTTCATCGTCTTACTCCACGAACAGCAGGGCCGGGGTTTCGAGCAGCGCGCGCATGGCCTGGATGAATTGCGCCGCGTCCATGCCGTCGACCACGCGGTGGTCGAACGAGGACGAGAGGTTCATGAGCTGGCGCGCCACCACCTGGCCGTTGCGGAACATGGGCCGCTCGACCATGCGGTTGACGCCGACGATGGCCACCTCGGGGTGGTTGATGACCGGCGTGCTGGCGATGCCGCCCAGCGCCCCCAGGCTGGTGAGGGTGATGGTCGAGCCTGTCAGCTCCTCGCGCGGCGCCTTGCCACTGCGCGCGCCTTCGGCCACGCGCGCGATGCCCGCCGCGCAGGCCCACAGGTCCAGCGCCTCGGCATGGCGCAGCACCGGCACCATGAGGCCGCCGTCGGTCTGCGTGGCCACGCCCAGGTGCACGGCCGCGTGGCGCGTGACCACGCCGGCCTCGTCGTCGAAGCGGGCGTTGATCTGCGGAAAATCACGCAGCGCGAGCACCATGGCCCGCGCCAGGAAGGGCAGCAGCGTGAGCTTGCCGCGCGTGGCACCGTGGAGCTTGTTGAGTTGCTGGCGCAAGGCCTCCAGCTCGGTCACGTCCACCTCTTCCACGTAGCTGAAATGCGGAATGCGGCGCTTGGCCTCCTGCATCTTCTGCGCGATCTTGCGGCGCAGGCCGATGACGGGGATCTGCTCCTCGCCATGGCGCTCCACGTAGGGCGAGGCGCCCTGCGCAGCCGCCTGGCCGCCACCGGCCAGATAGGCGTCGAGGTCGTCGTGCCCGATGCGGCCGGCCGGGCCGCTGCCGTGCACGTAGCGCAGCTCCACGCCCAGGTCCAGCGCACGGCGGCGCACCGCCGGCGAGGCCAGCGGTCGCTCGTCCGCAGTGCGCGGCACCACGGCGGCGCGGGGCGCCGCCGTGGGCCGCGCGGCCGCAGGTGCCACAACGGGGGTGGGCGCCGGAGGCGCCTCGGACGCTACTGAAATAGGAGCTGCTGGCGCTTGTTGGACGGTCGCTGGAGCCGGATTTTGTTTCAAATTGCCTTCACCCTCGACCTCCAGCCGCACCAGCTCGGAGCCCACGGCGATGGACTGACCCACGGCACTGCCCAGCGCCAGCACCTTGCCCGCCACGGGCGAAGGAATCTCCACCGTGGCCTTGTCGGTCATCACGTCGGCGATGGGCTGGTCCTCGGCCACCATATCGCCGGGCTGGACATGCCAGGCCACCAGTTCCACTTCGGCGATGCCCTCGCCAATGTCGGGCACCCGGATTGCGTAAATACCCATGGTCATGCCTCCACTGCGCGCTTGAGGGCCGCGCCCACGCGCGCCGGTCCCGGGAAATAGGCCCATTCCTGGGCGTGCGGATAGGGGGTGTCCCAACCGGTCACGCGCTCGATGGGGGCCTCCAGGTGGTAGAAGCATTCCTTCTGCACCAGCGCCGTGAGTTCGGCGCCAAAGCCGCTGGTGCCCGTGGCCTCGTGCACCACGACGCAGCGGCCGGTCTTCTTCACGGAGTTGACGATGGTCTCCAGGTCCAGCGGCCAGATGGAGCGCAGGTCGATGATCTCGGCGTCGATACCGGCTTCGCGCGCGGCGCATTCGCTCACCCAGACCATGGTGCCGTAGGTCAGCACCGTGACGGCCTTGCCGGGGCGGAACACGGCGGCGCTGTCGAGCGGCACCGTGTAGTAGCCCTCGGGCACCATGCCCATCGCGTGCTTGGACCAGGGCACGACCGGCCGGTCGTGGTGGCCGTCGAACGGGCCGTTGTAGAGGCGCTTGGGCTCCAGGAAGATGACCGGGTCATCGTTCTCGATGGAGGCGATCAGCAGGCCCTTGGCGTCGTACGGGTTGCTCGGCATCACCGTGCGCAGGCCGCAGACGTGGGTGAAGATGGCCTCGGGGCTCTGGCTGTGCGTCTGGCCGCCGTAGATGCCGCCGCCGCAGGGCATGCGGATGGTGAGGGGCGCTGTGAAGTCGCCCGCCGAGCGGTGGCGCAGGCGCGCCGCCTCGGAAACGATCTGGTCCATGGCCGGGTAGAAGTAGTCGGCGAACTGGATCTCCACCACCGGCCGCAGGCCATAGGCGCCCATGCCGACGGCCGTGCCGACGATGCCGCCCTCGGAAATCGGCGCGTCGAAGCAGCGCGACGTGCCGTACTTGGCCTGCAGGCCTTCGGTGACGCGGAACACGCCGCCGAAGTAGCCCACGTCCTGGCCGTAGACGATGACGTCATCGTCGCGTTCCATCATCACGTCCAGGCCCGAGCGCAGGGCCTGGATCATGGTCATCGGCACGGTCCCTGCCGTGGCCGCCGTGTCTTTTTCTTGCGTTTCCATGGCTCAGACCCCCAGTTGCTGGCGCTGCCGGCGCAGGTGCTCCGGCATGTCCTTGTACACATCGTCGAACATCGTCGCGGCGCTGGGCACGCGGCCGTCGAGCAGCGTGCCGTGGCTCTCGGCCTCCTTCTGCGCGGCGATCACTTCCGCCTCCAGCTCCTTCTGGGCCTGGGCGTGGCGCTCTTCGCTCCACTCGCCGATCGCGATCAGGTGCTGCTTGAGGCGTTCGATCGGGTCGCCCAGGGGGAAGCGCTGCCAGTCGTCGGCGGGGCGGTACTTGGACGGGTCGTCCGAGGTGGAATGCGGGCCGGCGCGGTAGGTCACCCACTCGATCAACGTGGGCCCGTTGTTGGCGCGCGCGCGCTGCGCCGCCCACTGCGAGGCGGCGTAGATGGCCAGGAAGTCATTGCCGTCCACGCGCAGCGAGGCGATGCCGCAGCCCACGCCGCGCTGGGCGAAGGACGTGCCTTCGCCGCCAGCGATGGCCTGGAACGTGGAGATGGCCCACTGGTTGTTGACCACGTTGAGAATCACCGGGGCGCGGTACACATGGGCGAAGGTCAGCGCCGTGTGGAAGTCGGATTCGGCCGATGCGCCGTCGCCGATCCAGGCGGAGGCGATTTTCGTGTCGCCCTTGATCGCCGAGGCCATGGCCCAGCCCACGGCCTGGATGACCTGGGTGGCGAGGTTGCCCGAGATCGAGAAGAAGCCCGCGCGCTTGTACGAGTACATCACGGGCAGCTGGCGGCCCT
Source organism: Simplicispira lacusdiani (assembly GCF_003604195.1). Taxonomy (GTDB): domain Bacteria; phylum Pseudomonadota; class Gammaproteobacteria; order Burkholderiales; family Burkholderiaceae_C; genus Simplicispira; species Simplicispira lacusdiani. The sequence goes on along the minus strand of NZ_QXGR01000004.1, from coordinate 336,299 downwards.
TGAGCGGGTCGCGCTCATTGCTCATGAGCTGGCAGATCAGCTCGGACATGGGCACGTCGTCGCGCGAGAGCAGCAGGCCCTGCTGGCGGTAGGTGGGGAAGCACATGTCGCCCTCTTCGAGCGCCTGCGCATGTGCCACGGCGATGGCCTCCTCGCCCAGGCACTGCATGTAGAACGAGAGCTTCTTCTGGCGCTGCGCGACCAGCATGCGGGCGTCGAAGATGCGCGTCTTCATCATGGCGCGCAGCCCGCGCCGCAGGCGTTCGGGGTGGATGGCCGGGGCCCAGGGACCGACGGCGCGGCCATCCTCATCGAGCACGCGCACCAGGCTGTTAGCCAGGTCGGCGGTATCAAAGGCGGGGGCGTCGGGGGGAGGTCTGCGTACTGCGCCGGCCGGCGAGACGCTGAGATAAGAGAAGTCGGTCTTGCAGCCCGGGCGCCCAGTAGGCTCCGGCACATGCAGCCGAAGGGCTGTGTGCGATGTCATCCACGGTCTCCGCGCGCGATTGTGTCGCGCGCTTACGTTATGGGATTGGGATGCAACGCCGGGGTGTTGGCGCTGCATCCCCCTCTTTGCGCTGTGGCGCAACCGTGGATTCTATGCCTGTGGATGCCGGGTCGCCAGCCCCTGCAAAGGGCCTGGCACCGGCAGGGTCAGCGCGTGAGCTTGCCCACCACGCCCTCGGCCAGCCAGTTCATGCCAAGAATCTGGGCGTCGCCCAGGGTCTGCCCCTTGGCGATCACTTCATGCCCCTCGTTGTCGCGCACGGCGGTCCTGGTGGCCTGGAAGGGGTGCAGCTTGCCAGCGGCGATGTCCTTCTGGCGCGCCAGCACTTCCTGCTGCACGGCCTGGGGCACCTTGCTGCCGAAGTCGCCCACGCGGATCATGCCCTCCTTCACACCGCCCCAGACGTTGCCGCTCTTCCAGGTGCCGTTCTGCGCGGCGCGCACGCGGGCCGTGTAGTAGTCGCCCCACTGGTGCGTGACCGCCACGATCTGGGCATCGGGCCCCACGCGGCGCATGTCGGAGTGGTAGGCCACGGCCAGCTTGCCGCGCTCCTGCGCGGCCACCATCACCGCCGTGGAACCGGTGTGGAAGGCCACCACATCGGCGTCCTGGTTGAACAGCGCCATGGCGCCATCGCGCTCCTTGGGCGGGTCGAACCAGACGTTGAGCCACACCACCTTCACCTGGGCCTGCGGGTTCACCGAGCGCATGCCCAACGTGAAGGCGTTGATGCCCTGCAGCACCTCGGGGATGGGGAAGCCCGCCACGTAGCCGGCCACGCCAGTCTTGCTCATGCGGCCCGCCGCGATGCCCGCGAGGTAGCGGCCCTCGTAGTAGCGCGCGTTGGCCGTGGCCACGTTGGCGGACTGCTTGTAGCCGGTGATGGATTCGAACTTCACGCCGGGGAAGTCCTGCGCCACCTTGAGCGTGGGCTCCATGTAGCCAAAGCTCGGCGTGAAGATGATCTTGTGGCCCGTGGCGGCCAGGTCGCGGATCACGCGCTCGGCGTCCGGCCCCTCGGGCACGTTCTCGACAAAGGTGGTCTTGACGCCCGCGCCCAGCGCGGCCTCGACGGCCTTGCGGCCCTCGTCGTGCTGGCGCGTCCAGCCGGCCTCGGTGATGGGCGAGACGTAGACGAAGCCGGCCTTCACGGGTTCGGCGGGCGCCTTGGTCTGGGAAAAAACGGGGGAGAAAAAACAGGCGGCCGCGAGCGCGGCAGCGAGGTTTTTGTACATGGTGGTCCTCTACATGGTCCCGAGAATGGAAAAGCAAAAGACCGCCGGGACAGCGGTCTTTGCATTCGATTTTACCGCAGGCGGCCCGTGGCGCCCGCACGGGCTACCATGCCGCCATCACCCACCCTTGCCAAGGAGCCGCCGCATGCCCCTGTTCGTCGACACCTCGCCCCCCGGCCAATGCCTCTTCTGCCGCCTGGTGGCGGGCGAGATCCCGTCCGCCCGGGTCTACGAGGACGCGCTGACCCTCGCCTTCATGGACATCGGCCAGGTCAACCCCGGCCATGTGCTCGTGGCCACCAAGCGCCATGCCGCCACGCTGCTGGACATCACGCCCCAAGAAGCCGCCGCCGTCATGCAGACGGCGCAGCGCGTGGCCGGCGCCATCCAGGAGACCTTCGACCCGCCCGGCATCACCCTGCTGCAGGCCAATGGCCGCGAGGGCGAGCAGACGGTGTTCCACTTCCACATCCATGTGGTGCCGCGCCATGCGCAGGATGGCATCGGCTTCACCTGGCCGCGCAAGAACCCGGACGCCGCCACGCTGCGGGACTACGCGGCGCGCCTGACTGCGGCCATCGCGCCAACGCCCTGACGAACCGTCAATCGTGCTCGACGAAGCGCTCGAACGCTTCCTTGAGCTGGTGCTGCCAGTGGCGCTTGTCGGCCTCGCTGGCGAAGCTGGCCTCGAAGCTGTTGCTGGCCAGCTGGTAGGCGTGGCGCGCCGTCAGGCCGGTGGCGGCGAACACCTGCGTGAAGTTGTCGTTGATGTAGCCGCCAAAGTAGGCCGGGTCGTCGGAATTGACCGTGGCGCACAGCCCCGCGTCGAGCAGCTGGCGCAGGTTGTGGTCCTTGAGGTCGGGGAAAACGCGCAACTTTTGGTTCGACAGCGGGCACACGGTGAGCGGAACACGCTCCTGCGCCAGGCGCCGCACGAGCGCTTCGTCCTTGAGCGCCTGCACGCCATGGTCGATGCGCTCGACCTTGAGCACGTCGAGCGCGCTCCAGATGTAGGCCGGCGGCCCCTCCTCGCCCGCATGGGCAACCAGGCGCAGTCCCAGCTCGCGGCAGCGCGCGAACACGCGCGCGAACTTCTCGGGCGGATGCCCGACCTCGCTGCTGTCCAGGCCCACGCCAATGAACTTGTCTTGCAAGGGCAGCGCCTGCTCCAGCGTGGCGAAGGCGTCCTCCTCGCTGAGGTGGCGCAGGAAGCACAGGATCAGCGACGCGCTGATGCCATGCGTGGTGCGCGCGTCCTCGCAGGCGCGGTGCAGGCCGTTGATGACGGTTTCGATCGGCACGCCGCGCGCGGTGTGCGTCTGTGGATCGAAGAAGATTTCCGCATGCACCACGTTGTCGAGCGCGGCCCGCGCCAGGTAGGCACGCCCCATGTCGTAGAAATCCTGCTCGTGCAGCAGCACGCTGGCACCCGCGTAGTAGATGTCCAGGAAGCTTTGCAGGTTGGTGAACGCGTAGGCGGCGCGCAGCGCCTCCACGCTGGGATAGGGCAAGCGCAGATCGTTGCGCCGCGCGAGTTCAAAAATGAGTTCGGGCTCCAGCGAGCCCTCGATATGGATGTGCAGCTCGGCCTTGGGCATGGCGCGCAGCAGCGCGGGCAGGCGGTTGGCGGATATGGGTGGAACCTTGAACATCGCAACTCCTTCCATCACTGAAAAATAAAGGGCCGCCCACGGGCGGCCCTTTGGCGGGTGCGCGGGCTGGCGGCTTATTTCTTGTCGCCACCCGGGATTTTGCCTTCCACGCCCTTGACGTAGAAGTTCACGCCGCCGAGGAACTTGTCGTCGGCGACCACGTCCTTGGCCAGCACTTCCTTGCCATCCTGGCCCACGATGGGGCCCTTCCAGATGGCGAAGGAACCATCGGCCAGGCCCTTCTTGATTTCCTCGACCTTGGCCTTGGTTTCGGCGGGCACGTCCTCGGCGATGGACACGATGTCGATCGCGCCTTCCTTCACGCCCCACCAGGCCTGGCCCGTGGCCCACTTGCCATCCAGCGCGTCACGCGTGGCCTGGATGTAGTACGGACCCCAGTTGATGATGGCCGACGCCAGGTGGGCCTTGGGGCCGTAGGCGGTCATGTCCGAATCCCAGCCGAAGGCGCGCTTGCCCTTTTCCTGGGCGGTCTTGAGCACAGCCGGCGAGTCGGTGTTCTGGAACAGGATGTCGGCGCCGCCGTTGATCAGCGAGGTGGCGGCCTCGGTTTCCTTCGGGGGGCTGAACCACTCGTTCACCCACACGACCTTGGTCTTGATCTTCGGGTTGACCGACTGGGCGCCCAGCGTGAAGCTGTTGATGTTGCGCAGCACCTCGGGGATCGGCACCGAGCCCACCACGCCCAGCGTGTTGGACTTGGTCATGGAGCCCGCGATCACGCCGGCCATGTAGGCACCCTCGTAGGTGCGGCTGTCGTAGGTGCGCATGTTCTCGGCGGTCTTGTAGCCGGTGGCATGCTCGAACTTCACGCCAGGATTGTCGGCGGCGACCTTGAGCATGGACTCCATGTAGCCGAAGGTGGTGCCGAAGATCAGCTTGTTGCCCTGGCCGGCCAGATCGCGCAGCACGCGCTCGGCGTCGGCGGACTCGGGCACGCTCTCGACGAAGCTGGTCACGACCTTGTCGCCGAATTCCTTCTCGATGGCCTTGCGGCCGTTGTCATGGGCGAACGACCAGCCGCCGTCGCCCACGGGGCCGACATAGGCAAACGCGATCTTCAGCGGCTCGGCCTTGGGCGCGGGGGCCTCGGTCACCGGCGCGGGAGCCGGTGCGGGCGCCGGCTCTTCCTTCTTGCCGCAACCCACGAGTGCGGCGGCGGCCACGGCGGACAGTGCAGCCACTTTCAGCAGGGCGCGTTTGTTCAGATCGGTCATGTCGGTTCCTTCTGGGGGAAATGGTAGGACAGGAAAAACGGCCATTATGAGCCGGGATGGAAGGGTTTGCCCAGAGACGCAGGCATGTTCACGCGAATCCACTCCGGATTGCGCGAGATGAGCGCCAGCACCACGATGGTGGAGAGGTAGGGCAGCATGCTCAGCCACTGGCTGGCCACCTGCACCCCGGTCGCCTGCAGGTGGAACTGCAGCATGGTCACGCCGCCGAACAGGTAGGCGCCCAGCAGCACGCGCGCGGGGCGCCAGGTGGCGAAGGTGGTCAGCGCCAGCGCAATCCAGCCACGCCCGGCCACCATGCCCTCGACCCACAGCGGCGTGTACACGGTGGAGATATAGGCCCCGGCCAGACCGCACAGCGCACCTCCCGCCACCACGGCCGCCAGGCGGATGCGTCGCACCGGGTAACCCAGCGCGTGGGCCGACTGGGGCGATTCGCCCACCGAACGCAGCACCAGCCCGGCGCGCGTGCGGTAGAGGAACCACACCAGCGCCGCCGCGAAGAGGACCGTCAGGTACACCATCGGGTGCTGGCGGAACAGGGCCACGCCCAACAAGGGCACATCGGCCAGCAAGGGCAGTTCGTACTTCGGCAGCTCGGGCAGCTTGGCCTGCACGTAGCTGATGCCCGCGAACGCCGAGAAGCCCACGCCGAACAGCGAGAGCGCGAGCCCGGTGGCGTACTGGTTGGTACCCAGCCAGATCACCAGCCAGCCGAAGACGGCCGCCAGCACCGCGCCCGCCGCCATGCCCGCGGCAAAGCCCAGCCAGGTGTTGCCCGTGTGCACCACGGTGGCGAAGCCCGCGATGGCGGCGCACAGCATCATGCCCTCGGCCCCGAGGTTGACGATGCCGGCCTTTTCGTTGATCAGCAGGCCCAGGGCCGCGATGGCCAGCACGGTGCCGGCGCTCAGGGTGGCGCCGATCAGCAGCGCATACGATTCCATGTCAGACCTCCTGCCGTGCCGGTTGCGCGCGCACCCAGCGCACGCGGTAGGCGATGAGCGTGTCGCAGGCCAGCAGCGAGAACAGCAGCAGGCCCTGGAACACGCCGGTGAGCGACTTCGGCAGACCCAGGCGCGACTGCGCCAGCTCTCCGCCGATGTAGAACATGCTCATGAGGATGGCCGAGAACACCATGCCCACCGGATGCAGGCGCCCGACGAAGGCCACGATGATGGCGGCGAAGCCGTAGCCCGCGGGCACGTAGGGCGTGAGCTGGCCGATGGGCCCGGCCACCTCCAGCGCCCCTGCCAGGCCGGCCGCCCCGCCCGAGACGAGCAGCGCCGTCCACAGCGCGCGGCGCGACGAGAAGCCCGCGTAGCGCGCCGCCGCCGGCGCCAGGCCGCCCACCTGCTGGGCGAAGCCCGCGCGCGAGCGGAACAGGAAGACCCACAGCGCCGCCGCGCCGGCCAGCGCGATCAGCAGGCCGACATGCACGCGCGAACCGGCCATGAGGCGCGGAATCTGCGTGACCTTCTCGAAGGTGCGCGTCTGCGGGAAGTTGTAGCCCATGGGGTCCTTCCAGGGACCGAACACCAGGTAGCTCAGCAGCAGCGTGGCCACGTAGACCAGCATCAGGCTCACCAGGATCTCGTTGGCGTTGAAGCGGTCGCGCAGCACGGCCGTCAGGCCCGCCCAGGCCATGCCGCCCAGCACGCCGGCCAGCAACAGCGCCGGCACGATCCAGCCGCCCGTGTCCTTGCTGGCCATCAGCGCCACGCCACCGGCGGCGATGGCGCCCATGACGAACTGCCCCTCGGCGCCGATGTTCCAGACGTTGGAGCGGAAGCACACGGCCAGGCCCAGCGCGATGAGCAGCAGCGGCGTGGCCTTGACCATGAGTTCGCCCAGCGCGTACTTCGAGCGCAGGGGCTCCCAGAAGAAGACCTGCAGGCCGCGCACCGGGTCCTTGCCGAGCACGGCGAACAGCACGACGCCGATCAGCACGGTCACGCACAGCGCCAGCAGCGGCGAGCCATAGGTCCACAGGCGCGAGGCCTGCGGCCGGGGTTCAAGCTTGATCATGGTGCTCCACGCTTTCCATTGCCGCCAGTTGCTGGCGGTTGCGCGCCAGGTGGGCCTGCACGTCGCCATGCCACAGGCCGCTCATCCATTCGCCGATGCGCTCGACGGTCGCGTCGGCGCGGTCCACCGAGGGCGAGAGGCGCCCCTTGGCCATCACGTACATGCGGTCGCTGATGTCGAACAGCTCCTCCAGCTCCTCGCTGAGCACCAGCACGGCGCAGCCCGCGTCGCGCAAGGCCAGGATCTCGCCGCGAATCTGCTGCGCCGCGCCCACGTCCACGCCCCAGGTGGGCTGCGAGACGATGAGCAGGCGCGGCTTGGCCGAGATCTCGCGTCCGACGATGAACTTCTGCAGGTTGCCGCCCGACAGCGACTGCGCCGCCGCGTTCGGCCCGCCCGCCTTGACGCCGAAGCGCTCGATGATGCCGCGCGCCTGCGCCTGCAGCACCGACATCCTGATCCAGCCCGCGCCGCCCACCGCGTCGCTGCGCGTCAGCAGCAGGTTGTGCGCCAGGCCCATGCTGGGCACGGCGCCCCGGCCCAGGCGCTCCTCGGGCACGAAGTGCAGGCCGAGCATGCGGCGCTGGCGCGGGCCCAGATGCCCGGCCCTCTGGCCGGCCACCTCCACCATGTCGGGTCGCGCGCGCTGGTCCTCGCCCGACAGCGCGTAGAGCAGTTCCTTCTGGCCGTTGCCGGACACGCCGGCCACGCCCACCACCTCACCGGCGCGCACTTCGAGCTGCAGGTCGATCAGGTCGACACCGAACTGGTCGGCGCGCGGCAGGCTCAGGCCGTCCACGCGCAGCACGGCGTCGCCCGCGTGTACGGGGCGATACTCCAGCGCGGGCGGCTCGGCGCCGATCATCAGGCGCGAGAGCGAGGCGTTAGATTCCTCGCGCGGGTCGCACACGCCCGTCACCTTGCCACCGCGCAGCACGGTGCAGGCGGTGCACAGCGCGCGGATCTCGTGCAGCTTGTGGCTGATGTAGAGGATGCTGCAGCCCTCGGAGGCCAACTTTTTCAACACAACGAAAAGCTTCTCCACCGCCTGCGGCGTGAGCACGGAGGTGGGCTCGTCGAGGATGAGCAGGCGCGGCTCGGTGAGCAGCGCGCGGATGATCTCCACGCGCTGCATCTCGCCCACGCTGAGCGTGTGCACCGGGCGCAGCGGGTCGATGTCCAGCCCGTACTCGGCCGCCTTGGCGCTGATGCGCTGGGTGACCTCGGCCAGGCCCTGGCTCTTGTCCAGCCCCAGCCAGACGTTCTCTGCCACGGTCAGCGTGTCGAACAGGCTGAAATGCTGGAACACCATGGCGATGCCCAGGTGCCGCGCCTCCTGCGGGTTGCGGATGTGCACGGCCCGGCCATCGAAGTGCACGCTGCCCTCGTCGGGCTTGACGGCGCCGTAGATGATCTTCATCAGCGTGGACTTGCCCGCGCCGTTCTCGCCCAGCACGGCGTGGATCTCGCCCGGCCGCACGGCGAGCGAGACGCCGCTGTTGGCCACCACGGCCGGATAGCGCTTGGTGATGCCCGAAAGCTGCAGCCGCGGCGGCGCGGCCTGGCCGGGGGCGTCGGGGGTTGCGGTGGAATTCATGCGCGCGATTGTCTCTCAGTTTGTTTCATTTTCTTGCACAAAAAAGCCCCTGGCACTGGACTGGAAAGCGCCTACAGCTATTGTTTTCGTAGCGTTCCCGCCACATCCCGCACGCAGTCGCGCAGCCACGCGACCGCCGCCGAATGGTGCGTGCGCTCGTGCCAGAGCTGGTAGTACATCAGCGCCGGGAACGCCACCGGGCTGGGCAGGATGGCCACGGGCAGGTGGGCGGTGAAGCGCTCGCAGTACTGTCGGCCCGTGGTCAGCACCAGCAGGCTGGAGGCCACGATCTCCGGAATCAGGCTGAAATGCGCGCAGCGCGCCGTGATGTGGCGTCGCAGCCCCAGGCCGTCGAGGTGGCCGTCGATCACGCCGCGCGCGCCCGGGTGCGTGGGCGTGGGGGCGATGTGCTCGGCCGCCAGCCACTCCTCGGTGCTCCAGCCCCGGCGCACGGCCGGATGCTCGCGCGAGACCAGGCACACCACCTCGTCGGAGAACAAGCGGCCCAGGTGCAGGTCGCCCGGCGGCTGCGGCCAGTTGCCCACCACCACGTCGGCCTCGCCCTGGGCCAGCAGCGCGTGGTAGTGGGCATCGGGCGAGAGCGGCAGGATGTCGATCGGGCACAGCGGCGCCTCCTGCTTGAGGCGCGCGACCAGGCGCGGCAGGAACAGGGGGTCGAGGAAATCGCTCGCCGCCACGCGGAAGGTGCGCGTGGCGCTGCGCGGGTCGAAGCCGCGCGCGTCGGAGAACAGCGCCTCGGCCGCGCGCAGGATGGCCCCCGCAGGCTCCACCATGCGCAGCGCCGCGTCGGTGGGCGCCATGGCCCCGCCCGAGCGCACCAGCAGCGGGTCGCCCGCCAACGCGCGCAGGCGCTTGAGCGCGGCCGACACCGCCGGCTGGTGCATGCCCAGCCGCACGGCGGCCCTCGATACGCTGCGTTCCAGCAACACGGTGTGCAAGACCCTGATGAGATGGAGGTCTATCTTGTCGAAAAGGGCTTGGTCTCTCATAGCTTGGGATGCATTCTCGTCATAAGGCCACGCATATGCCGCGCACCCCCAGGCGCCCTACCCTCGGCACAGATCCGGGCACTGCACGATGCGTGCCAGCCCGGCGGTAATGGAATAACCTCTCGACCATGCACACCCTGCAATTCATCCGTCGCGGCCAGCCGATGGCGCTGGCCAATGTACCACCCGACCGCACGCTCCTGCAGCTGCTGCGCGAGGACCTGGGCCACACCGGCACCAAGGAGGGCTGCGGCGAGGGCGACTGCGGCGCCTGCACCGTGGTGGTGGGCGAGGCCGAAGGCGGACGCATCCGTTACCGCGCCATAAATGCCTGCATCGCCCTGGCCCACTCCATCGACGGCAAGGCGCTGTGGACGGCCGAGGACCTGGCGCAGGACCCGCTGGTCCGTCCCCAGGAGTCCACGGCAACCTCCAGCGATTTGCACCCGGTGCAGCAAGCGCTGGTCGATCACCACGGCTCGCAGTGCGGCTTCTGTACGCCGGGCTTTGTGATGAGCCTGTTCGCGCTGTACCAGACCGAGGTCTGCCAGGGCCGTGGCGTGTCGCGTGCGCAGGCGGTGCAGGACCTCTCGGGCAACCTGTGCCGCTGCACCGGCTACCGCCCCATCCTCGACGCCGCCCAGCAGATGGACCGTTTGCCACGCTGGCAGGTGGACGAGGCTGCCTTGCTACAAAAAATAAAGCTGCTTGCGCACAGCCAACAAGCGCTGGAAGCCGATTCTTCTTATATTTCTCCCACCACGCTGGCTGGGCTGCTGGCGGCACGCACCGCCCACCCCCAGGCCCAGCTCGTGGCCGGTTGCACCGACGTGGGCCTGTGGGTCACCAAGCAGCACCGCCAGTTCGCCCAGGTGCTGGACGTGACGCGCGTGGCCGAACTGACCCGCATCGACGAAGCCCCGGACCACACCACCATCGGCGCCGCCGTGCGCCTGGAAGACGCCTTCACGGCCCTGGTGCGCCGGCGCCCGCAACTGCAGACCTTCGCGGCACGCTTCGCCGGCCTGCCCGTGCGCAACGCGGGCACGCTGGGCGGCAACGTGGCCAACGGCTCGCCGATCGGCGACTCCATGCCGTTGCTGATCGCGCTGCGCGCCCGCGCGGTGCTGGCGAGCCTGCGCGGCGAGCGCGAGCTGCCGCTCGAAGACCTCTACACCGGCTACCGCCAGAACGTGATGGCGCCCGACGAGGTGCTGGCGCGCATCCTCGTGCCGCACCCTGCACCGGGCGAGTTCCTGCGCGCCTACAAGGTGTCCAAGCGCCAGGACGACGACATCTCCGCCGTCTGTCTGGTGCTGAATCTGCACCTGGAGGGCGGTCTGGTAGCGGCCGCCTCCATCGGCGCGGGCGGCGTGGCCGCCGTGCCCGCGCGCGCGCGCCAGGCCGAAGCCGCCCTGCGGGGCCAGGCCTGGAGCGAGGCCGCCGCGCAGCAGGCCGCCCAGGCGCTGCAGACCGAATTCACACCGCTGTCCGACCTGCGCGCCAGCAGCCAGTACCGGCACGCCGTGCTGGGGACGCTGGTGCGGCGCTTCTGGCTGGAGAGCCAGGGCCAAGCGGATGTCTCGCTCGACACCTTGCAAATGGAGGCCTTGGCATGAAAACCGCTGCACGGGCCCTGGGCCAGTCGCACCCGCACGAGAGCGCGCACGCGCAGGTGGCGGGCAGCGCGCACTACATCGACGATCTGCCCGAGGTGAAGGGCACGCTGCACGCCGCGCCCATCCTCTCGCCGGTGGCGCACGGGCACCTGCGCGGCGTGGACTGCGCCGCCGCGCTCCAGATGCCCGGCGTGCGCGCCGTGGTGCTGGCGCAGGACATCCCCGGCGACCCGATCCTGGCTGCCTTCGCGCACGACGAACCCATCTTCGCCGGGGACACCGTGCACTTCGCGGGCCAGGTCATCGGCCTGGTGGTGGCCGACACCGCGCTGCAGGCGCGCCGCGCCGCGCGTGCCGTGAAGCCGGACATCGCGCCGCTCCCCGCCATCCTCACCGTCGAGCAGGCCCTGGCCGCGCAGAGCCGCGTGCTGCCGCCCGTGACGGTGCGCCGGGGCGCGCCCGAGGCGGCGCTGGCCGGGGCACCACACCGGCTGCAGGGCGCGCTGGAGGTGGGCGGGCAGGAGCATTTCTACCTGGAGGGCCAGATCGCCTACGCCCTGCCGCTGGAGCAGGGGCAGTGGCACATCCACGCCAGCACCCAGCACCCGGGCGAGGTGCAGCACTGGGTGGCGCACGCGCTGGGCATCGCCAACCACGCGGTGTGCGTGGAGTGCCGGCGCATGGGCGGCGGCTTTGGCGGCAAGGAAACGCAGGCCGGCCACCTGGCCGTGTGGGCCGCGCTGGCCGCGCGCAAGACCGGCTGCCCGGTCAAGCTGCGCCTGGACCGCGACGACGATTTCGTGGTCACCGGCAAACGCCACCCCTTCGCCTACCGCTGGGACGTGGGCTATGACGACAGCGGCCGCATTCTGGGCCTCAAGCTCCACATGGCGGCCAACTGCGGCTTCTCGGCGGACCTCTCAGGCCCGGTGTGCGACCGCGCCGTGTTCCACGCCGACAACGCCTACTTCCTGGAAAACGTCGAGATCGAGTCGCACCGCTGCCGCACGAACCTGCAGAGCCACACGGCCTTCCGCGGCTTCGGCGGGCCGCAGGGCGTGATCGCCATCGAGACCATCCTCGGCGACATCGCCCGCGCCCTCGGCCGCGACGCGCTGGACGTTCGCCTGGCCAACCTCTACGGCACCACGGAGCGGAACGTCACGCACTACCAGATGCCGGTGGAAGACAATATCCTGCACGATCTGCTCCCAAAACTGGAGCTGTCCGCGCAGTACCGGCGGCGCCAGGAGGCCATTTTTGCTTGGAATGCCGCCAGCCCCGTGCTCAAGCGCGGCATCGCCATCACGCCGGTCAAGTTCGGCATCAGCTTCACCGCCACGCTGTTCAACCAGGCCGGCGCGCTGGTGCATGTGTACACCGACGGCAGCGTGCAGGTGAACCACGGCGGCACCGAGATGGGCCAGGGCCTGCACACCAAGGTAGCGCAGATCGTGGCCGACGAGCTGGGCGTACCGCTGGCGCGCGTGCGCGTGACGGCCAGCGATACCAGCAAGGTGCCCAACGCCAGCGCCACGGCGGCCAGCAGCGGCACCGACCTCAACGGCCGCGCGGCGCAGTACGCCGCGCGCAATGTGCGCGACAACCTGGCCTCCTTCGTCTGTGGGCTGGACGGCTGTGGCGCGGGCGCGATCCGCTTCGAGGGCGGCATGGTGACCTCGCCCAAGGCGGTGCGCCGCTTCGAGGACGTGGTGCAGGACGCCTACGCCAACCGCATCCAGCTCTGGAGCGACGGCTTCTACCGCACGCCCAAAATCCACTACGACAAGACCACGCTCACCGGCCGGCCGTTCTACTATTTCGCCTACGGCGCGGCCTGCACCGAGGTGGTGATCGACACGCTCACCGGCGAGAACCGCGTGCTGGCCGTGGACATCCTGCACGACGTGGGCCACAGCATCAACCCGGCGATCGACATCGGCCAGATCGAGGGCGGCTTCGTGCAGGGCATGGGCTGGCTCACCACCGAGCAACTGGTGTGGAACGACCAGGGCCAGCTCGCCACGCACGCGCCCAGCACCTACAAGATCCCGGCCACGGGCGACGTGCCCGCGCATTTCACGGTGCAGCTCTGGCCCGAAGCCAACCGCGAGGACAACGTGGGCGGCAGCAAGGCCGTGGGCGAGCCACCGTTCATGCTGGCCATCAGCGTGTACGAGGCCTTGCGCAACGCGGTGGCCGCCACGCGAGGCAGCGCGCAGGCCACGCCTGTGCGGCTCGATGCGCCGGCCACGCCAGAGAGCCTGCTGCGCGCGCTTGGCGCGCTGGAGTGAGCTATTGCAGCAGCGCGGCGCGCTGCACCGCGCGGCGCACCACCTGGTTGCGCCCCGCGCGCTTGGCGTCGTAGCAGGCCATGTCGGCCGCGTGCAGCACGCTGGCGACATCGTGCAGGCCCGGTTCGAGCACCACCATGCCGATGCTCACGCCCAGGGTGAAACTGCGCCCCTGGTACACCGGCTCCCAGGCCTGCACGGCGGCGCGCAACTGCTCGGCCACGGCCAGGCCGTGCGTGCTGGAGCAACCCGGCAGCACCACGGCGAACTCATCGCCCCCCAGGCGCGCGGCCCAGCCCGCCTGGCGCACCTGGGCCTCCAGCAGGCGCGCCACGTGGCGCAGCACATCGTCGCCGGCATCGTGGCCGGCCACGTCGTTGACCACAGTGAAATGGTCCAGGTCCAGGAACAGCACCACGCCCGAAATCGTTCCGCCCAGGCCATCGAGCGGCGCGGGAGCGCTGTCGGTGGCCAGCCCCCCGCCATCGAGCAGGTGGCGCAGCCGCTGCTCGAAGCCCTGGCGGTTGTCGAGCTGCGTCAGCGGGTCGTGCGACAGCACCCAGGCATCCTGGCGGCGCTCTTCGTGGGCCACCGTCATCTCCTCCAGCATCCACACACTGCCCTCCTGCGGCGCGTCGGCCCTGACGGCGCGCCCCTGGGCCCGCACCCACACGGAACTGCCGTCCTTGCGCCGCAGGCACAGATCGCCCGTGAAGGCGCCATGGGCCGCGAAGGCCGCCTGGGCGGCGGAGCAGGATTCCGGGCATTCCGGGCCGGTGCCGCAGATATGCGCCAGAGGCTGGCCCCGCAGCTCTTCCGGCTGGTAGCCCAGCATCAGGCAGGCCTGGCGGCCCACGGCCTCCAGGCGCATGCCCCGGGCGATGAGGATGCCCACGGGCGCACTGTCCAGGATGGACTGGAACTGGCCTTCGAGCGTCTGCCGCTCCCGCTGCTGCTGTGCCCGCTGCGCCTGCAACCCTTCGAAGACCCGCACCAGGGCCCCTACCTCGCCACCGGCCCGGGGCCAGGGCGCGGACAGTCCGCGCTGGCCCTCCGGGGCCAGCAGTCCCCGGGAACGGTCGCGCAGGCGCGCCAGGGGCTGCGCCAGCCACAGCACCAGCAAGGCAAGGGTTGCCGCGGTCAGCACGATGACCAGCGCCGCCAGCCCCCAGGCCCTGCGCTGCGCCCCCTTGAGCGGCGCCAGCAACGCCTGGGAATCGCTCACGCGCGCCACCAGCCACTGTGGCAGCGGCATGCCGGCCATGCTGACGATATGCGCCGGGAGCACCTGCGTGGCGCCATGGCCCACGACCGGGCTGTCCTGGGCGAGCCACTGGGCGAACACCTGGCCCAGCCCGGGCTCGCCGCGCACCTGGCCCATGACGCGCGCCGGATCGGAGTGCGAGAGGATGGTGCCGTCGCGCGTGAAGACCACGAGCCGGGTGTCCGGGCGCGGCGGCACCGCCATGGACACGGGCAGCAGCCCCTGCGACTGCAAGCGCAGCGCGCCGGCCACCACGCCCAGGACGGAGCCATCTTCCCGGTGCAGCGGCATGGTGAACAGGATGCGCGCATCGCTGGAACGCTCGGTCACCAACTCGGCCACCATGGGCTTGCCCTCGACCATGGTGCGGCGCAGGGCGTCGCGCGCCGTGGGCTCCAGGCTGGAGGATTTCTCGAAGCGGCCGTTTTGCAGGTTCACGCGCAGTTCGCCATCCTGCCGCGCCACCAGGATGGAATCGAAGAACTGGACCGCGGGCAAGCCCTGCTGCAGCAGCCATTCGAGCGTGGAAGGCATGTCGAGCATGTCGGGCGTGATGCCGGCCGCCACCGTGCGCAGCACCTTCTGGCTCTGCTCGATCTTGCTCGACAGCAGCCGGGCGAACACCTCGACCTCGTCGTTCTGCTGGTCCACCATGCGCCGCACGGCTTCCTGCCCGGAAGCCCGTGCCACCAGCCAGCCCGACACCGCGCCGGACCAGGCCACCGCCAGCGCCACCAGCAGCACCAGGCGCACCGCCAGGGAGCCCGGCAGGGACCAGGAGGGTGGCGCACTGTCCGCCACGGCCAGGGCGGCGTCGGGCGGCGGCGTCATGCGCCCTCCCGGTCGCACGGACGGGCGCAGGAAGAAGCGGGGAGCGGCGGGATCACAGGGCTTCGCATAGGTGGTGCATTGAATATACGCAGCCCCCTCCCCCCCTGGCCTGGGTGGAACCCTCAGAGCCCGCCGAGGAAAAACCCTGAGCCTGGAGCCTCTCCGTCAGCAGCCTGCCCACGCAGCGGCAAAAAAAAAGCTGCCAGAACGGCAGCCGGAAAAATCCTGTGGCGCGGCACGCGCGCCGGGGTATCAGCCGCCGCTGGCGACCATTTGCAGGGCGCCGGGCTCGGGCAGCTTGAGCACATTGCCCGACCCCAGGATGAGGCCATGCTCGCGCAGGTTGCGCAGCACCCGCGAGAAGGTTTCCGGCGCGATGCCCAGCTGGGCCGCGATCAGGCGCTTGCGCTGGCTCAGGGTGACGCTCAGCGCGCCACTGCCGTCCTCCTGGGCATGGCTCAGCAGCCACTGTGCGCAGCGCGCCTCGGCATCCTGCGCCAGGCGGCTGACGGCCAGCTCGGTCTGCTGGCGGTAGCCGATCGCCATGTCGCGCAGCAGCATCTGCGCCGCCTTGGGCAGGGCCTCGACGCTGCGCTGAAAAGCCTCCAGCGGCTGGCGGCGCAACTGCACGCGTGTTTCGGTCACCATGTCGACGGGGCAAGGCAGGTTCAGCATGGCGGAAGCGCCATCAAGCCAGAACGGGCCTTCGACCACGCCCAGCTGGTGCCGCATCTGGCCATCCTCCAGGATGCCCATTTGCACGCGTCCGCTCACCAGATGCAGCACCGAGGTGAGCTTTTCCTGGCGCACGCGCAGCACCTCGCCAGGGGCCACGACCTCGCTCTCTGCGGGGGATTCCGGTGAATAGTTAGGCAACATATGGAAAGCACTTTGCAGCGCCATTTCCTACTGGGTTTTGAGGCAAATCAAATTCCCGGCGCACTGCGAAAGCAGTCGCCACGGATTTGCTCTGCGTCAAGTTTCATACCTAGAAACCGGTAAGCGATAGTAAGGCAAATTACCGGGATAACCCGCATGCCCAGGGCCTTTGCGGCCCTGTCACCCCAGACCCCGCAGGGGCATGGGGTGCTGCTGTAACGGCTGCGTCACACGTCCGGCTTAGGGTTACCCATGTGCCGATCCAACCATCCAGTGCCATGCCATTTCACATTACAGAACAGCGCGACCGCGTGGTGGCGGCCCTTTCGCCTGCGGTGCGCTGCGGCACGGGGCCGCTCGCCCGCCTGGTCCGCGACGGGGAGCTGCACTGCGTATTCCAGCCCATCGGCGACCTGCGCACCGGGACGGTGTTCGCGCACGAGGCCCTGATCCGCGGCCCCCTGGATTCGCCCTTCCATCGCCCGGATTTCCTGCTGGAGATGGCGCGCCGCGAACACCTGCTGCAGGATTTCGAGCTGATGTGCGTCTACACCGCCCTGCGCAACTGGGCCGCCATCGGCGCGCCGGGCCGGCTGTTCGTGAACATCAGCGCCGACGCACTGGTCCAGGGCGTGGCGCTGTGCGGCGCGGGAACGCTCTCGGCCACGCTGCGGGACTTCGGGGTCGTTCCCAGGATGGTGGTGCTGGAGATCACCGAGCATGAACGCGTGACCGACATGGCGCAACTGCGCCAGGCCGTCAAGGAAATCCATGCGGCCGGCATGCGCCTGGCGCTGGACGACTTCGGCGACGGCCGCTCCAGCCTGCGCCTGTGGTCGGAGGTCCGGCCCGACTTCGTGAAGATCGACAAGTACTTCATCCATGCCATCGCCGAACACCCCGAGAACCTGCAGATGCTGCGCGCCATCAAGGGCATCGCCGACATGTTCGGCACGCAGCTGATCGCCGAGGGCATCGAAACCCAGGATGACCTGCGCGCGCTGCGCGACCTCGACATCCCGCACGGCCAGGGCTGGCTGCTCGGGCGCCCCGCGTCCACGGCACGCCAGGCACTGGAGGCACCAGCCCTCGAAGTGATGCGCGACCGGCGCGTCGCCGTGCTGCCGCACCTGGCACAGTCGGCGCGCCCCGGCATCCTGCGCGGCCTGCAGGTGGTGCCCGCCCCCACGGCCACGCCCGAAACCGCCAACGACAGCGTGGCCGAGTTGTTCATGCAGCACCCGGAACTGCACGCGCTGGCGCTGGTGGAGGACGGCCGGCCCGTGGCGCTGATCAACCGGCAACAGTTCATGAACCATTACGCCACGCTGTATTTCCGCGAGGTGCACGGCCGCAAGCCCTGCATGGCCTTCGCCAACCCGGCGCCGCGCGTGGTGGAGCTCGACTGCGACGCCGACCAGCTCATCGGCATCCTGACCTCGCAGGACCAGCGTTACCTCAGCGACGGCTTCATCGTCACCGACAACGGCCGCTACATCGGCCTGGGCACGGGCGACAAACTGGTGCGCGCGGTGACCGAGGCGCGCATCGAGGCCGCGCGCCATGCCAACCCGCTGACCTTCCTGCCCGGCAACATTCCCATCAGCATGCACATCGAGCGCCTGCTGGAGAGCGGCAACGGTTTCGTGGCCTGCTATGCCGACCTGAACCACTTCAAGCCCTTCAACGACCAGTACGGCTACTGGCGCGGCGACGAGATGATCCGGCTGGTGGCCCGCCTGGTGGTCGCGCATTGCGACGCGCGGCGCGACTTCGTCGGCCATGTGGGCGGCGACGATTTTCTCGTGCTGTTCCAAAGCGGCGACTGGCTGCGCCGCTGCCGCGGCATCGTGGACGCCTTCGCGCACGAGGCCCGCGCGCTGTTCGACGACACGGCGCGCCAAGCCGGCGGCATCCATGCCGAGGACCGCCACGGCATCCTGCGTTTCTTCCCGTGCACCACGCTGTCCATCGGCGCGGCGCAGATCCCTCCGGGCGTGCTGCGCCATGCCGAGGAAGTGGCCAACCTGGCGGCCCAGGCCAAGCACGAGGCCAAGCAGTCGCCCGGCGGCATCGTGGTGCTGGACGCAGGCAGGGTCTCGGCCCTGCAGGCGCCGCATCCCGGGCCGTGCCCGGCGCCGGCGGCCCTGGCGGCCTGAGCCGCTCCCCGATCAGCGCTGCGGCGAGGAGGCAACAGCCTCTGGTGCCACCGGGCCCCAGCCGCCGCCGAGGGCCTTGTACAGCACCGCCTGGTTCTGGCGCTGGGCCAGCCGGACCTGGGCCAGCGCCTGCTGCGCCGCGAACAGCGAGCGCTGCGCGTCGAGCACCTCCAGCGAACTGGCCACGCCATTGCGGTGGCGCAGCTCGGCCAGCCGCAGGCGCTCGGCCTCGGCATCGGCCTGCGCCTGCTGGGCGCGCGCCTGCTCGCCCAGCGTGGCGCGGCCGGCCAGGGCGTCGGACACCTCGCGGAACGCGGTCTGGATGGCCTTTTCATACTGCGCCAGCGCGATCTCGCGGCCGGCCCGCGCGGAATCGAGCCCCGCCTGGTTGCGCCCGCCATCGAAGATCGGCAGCAGCGCCTGCGGCGCCAGGGTCCAGCCCCAGGAGCCGCTCTTGAACAGGCCCGACAGCGCCGTGCTGGCCGTGCCCGCGCTCGCCGTGAGCGAAATGCGCGGGAAGAAGGCGGCACGCGCGGCGCCGATGTTGGCATTGGCGGCCACCAGCAGCTGCTCGGCCTGGCGCACATCGGCACGCCGCTCCAGTAGGTCGGAGGGCAGCCCAGCGGGCACATCGGCGCGCAGGGGCGCTTCTGGGCCTTGGGTGTCGAGCCACTCGGGCGACAGCGGTTGGCCCACCAGCAGGGTCAGCGCGTTCACGTCGAGCGCGCGCAGGCGCTGCTGCTGTGCCAGCGCGGCCTGGGCCGCCGCCACCAGCGACTCGGCCTGGCGCAGATCCAGCGCCGAGGCCACGCCCTGCTCGGTGCGCAGGCGCACCAGGCGCAGCGAATCCTCGCGCGTGGCCAGGGTGCGCTGCGTCAGCGCGAGCAGTTCGTCGTTGGCCTGCAGGCTCAGCCAGGCACTGGCCACGGCTGCCACCAGACTGGTCTGCACGGCGCGGCGCGCCTCCTCGGTGGCCAGATACTGCGCCAGCGCCGCCTCCTTGAGGCTGGCGATGCGGCCGAAGAAGTCGATCTCCCAGCTCGCCAGGGCCACGCCCGCCGTGTAGGTGCTGCTGATGCCGCCGCCCGAGGCGGGCTGGCGGTTGCCGGCGGCCGCCAGATTGAGCGTGGGCGTCTGGTCGGCGGCGCGGATCTGGTACTGGGCGCGGGCCTGCTCGATGGCCAGCGCGGCCACGCGCAGGTCGCGGTTGCCGGCCAGGGCCCGCTCGACCAGGGCGCGCAAGCGCGCGTCCTGCACGAACTCCTGCCAGGGCAGGTCGCCCGCGGCGCGGGCCGCAGCATCCGCAGGCTGGGCGCCGGCCAGGGTGGGCCATTGCTCGGCGACTGGGGCGGCGGGCCGTTCGTACACCGGCATGAAGGAGCAGCCCGCCAGGGCCAGCCCGGCCGCCAGCGCGGCCAGCGGAGCGCGCAGCGCCGGAATCCGTGGTGTCTTATGCATGGTGGTCTCCCACGCCCGTCTGGTGCGCGTGTTGCGCGTCAAATTGCCGCTGGCGCGCGCTGCCTTTGAACAGGCCGCGCACCAGCACGAAAAAGACCGGCACGAAGAACACGGCCAGCGCCGTGCCGGTGATCATGCCGCCAATCACGCCGGTGCCGATGGCACGCTGGCTGGCCGAACCCGCGCCCGTGGCCAGGGCCAGCGGAAGCACGCCCAGCATGAAGGCCATCGAGGTCATGACAATGGGCCGGAAGCGCAGGTGGGCTGCCGCGAGGGCCGACTCGATCACGCTCTTGCCCTGGGCCTGCAGGTCCTTGGCAAACTCAATGATCAGGATGGCGTTCTTGGCCGACAGGCCGATGATGGTCACCAGCCCCACCTGGAAGTACACATCGTTCGCATAGCCGCGCAGCAGCGTGGCCACCAGCACCCCCAGCACCCCCAGCGGCACCACCAGGATCACCGCGAACGGAATCGACCAGCTTTCGTACAGCGCCGCCAGGCACAGGAACACCGCCAGGATGGCGAAGGCGTAGACGATGATGGCCTGGGCGCCGGCGAGCTTTTCCTCGCGCGACTGGCCCGTCCACTCGAAGCCGAAGCCTTGCGGCAGTTGCGCCGCCAGGAGCTCCATTTCGTCCATGGCCGCGCCCGTGCTCTGGCCCGGCGCCGCCGCGCCGCTGATGCGCATGGACGGGTAGCCGTTGTAGCGCACGGTCTGCATGGCGCCCGACACCCAGCGCGTGGTCGAGAAGGCCGACAGGGGCACGGCCTTGCCTTGGCTGTTGAGCACGTTGAGCCGCAACAGGTCGTCGGGCTGCATGCGGGCGGGCGCGTCGGCCTGCACTACCACGCGCTGCAGGCGCCCGGCGTTGGGGAAGTCGTTGACGTAGCTCGAACCCAGGGCCGTGGCGATGGCGCTGTTGATGGCGTCGTAGCCCACGCCCAGGGCGCTGGCCTTGTCGCGGTCGATGTCGAGCTGCAGCTGGGGCGCGTCCTCCAGGCCGTCGGGGCGCACCTGCGCCAGCACCTTGCTCTGCATCGCCATGCCCAGCAACTGGTTGCGCGCGGCCAGCAGGGCCTCGCGGCCCAGGCCGGCGCGGTCCTGCAGGCGGAAGCTGAAGCCCGACGCGGCGCCCAGTTCGGGAATGGGCGGCGGGCTCAGCGGGTAGATGAAGGCATCGCGAATGCCCGAAAGCCCGCCAAAGGCACGCCCCGCCACCGCCTCGGCATTGCTGCCGGGACCGGCGCGCTTGGCCCAGTCGGTCAGCGTGACGAAGGCCAGCGCGGCGTTCTGTCCCTGGCCCGAGAAGGAGAAGCCCAGCACGCCCACCATGCTCTGCACCTCGGGTTGCTTGAGCATGTAGGCCTCGACCTGCTCCATCACGGCGCGCGTGCGCTCCTGCGTGGCGCCCGGCGGCAGCTGCACGTTCACCAGCATGGTGCCCTGGTCTTCGTTGGGCAGGAAGGACGCGGGCAGGCGCATGTAGACCACGGCGGCGGCGGCGATGATGGCCGCGTAGAGGATCAGGGCGCGCGGCGCGCGGCGCAGGATGCGCGCCACCACGCCCTCGTAGCCCTTGGCGGTGCGCGAGAAGCCCCGGTTGAACCAGCCGAAGAAGCCCGTCTTGGCATGGTGGTGGCCGGCCTCCACGGGCTTGAGCAGCGTGGCGCACAGCGCCGGCGTCAGCGACAGCGCCAGGAAGGCCGAGAAGGCGATCGACGACACCATCACCGCCGCGAATTGGCGGTAGATGTTGCCCACCGAGCCCGCGAAAAAGGCCAGCGGCACGAACACCGAGATCAGCACCACGGTCACGCCGACGATGGCGCCCGAGATCTGGCCCATGGCCTTGCGCGTGGCCTCCAGCGGATGCAGCCCCTCCTCGCTCATGATGCGCTCGACGTTCTCCACCACCACGATGGCGTCGTCCACCACGATGCCGATCACCAGCACCATGCCGAACATGGTGAGCACGTTGATCGAGAAGCCCAGCGCCATCAGCGTGGCGAAGGTGCCCAGCAGCGCCACCGGCACGACGATGGTGGGGATGATGGTGTAGCGCAGGTTCTGCAGGAACAGGAACATCACCAGGAACACCAGCACCACGGCCTCGACCAGCGTGGTCGCCACCTGGGTGATGGAGATGTCGACGAAGCGCGAGCTGTCGTAGGGGATGGACCACTTCATGCCCTGCGGGAAATAGCGCTCCAGTTCCGTCATCTTCTCGCGCACCGCCTTGGCGGCGGCCAGCGCGTTGCCCGTGGGCGAGAGCTGCACGCCCATGCCCACCGAGGGCTTGCCGTTGAGGCGCGCCGAGGTGGCATAGACCTGGCCGCCCAGCTCGATGCGCGCCACGTCCTTGAGGCGCACGGTGGAGCCGTCGGGGTTGGCGCGCAGGATGATGCGGCCGAATTCCTCAGCGCTGGAAAGCTGCCCGTTGACGATCACGGTGGCCGCGATGCCCTGGCCCGCCACGTTCGGCAGGCTGCCGATCTCGCCCGCCGACACCTGCGCGTTCTGCGCGCGGATGGCGTTGTTGACGTCGGCCGCGCTGAGGTTCAGGCCCAGCAGCTTGGCCGGGTCGATCCAGATGCGCATGGCGCGCTCGGTACCGAACAGCTGCGCCTGGCCGATGCCGGGCAGGCGCTGCAGCTCGGGCACGATGTTGCGCGAGGCGTAGTCGCCCAGCGCCACCGGGTCCCAGGCCGGATCGTCCGACGACAGGATGGCGAACAGCAGGAAGTTGCTGCGCGACTTGTCCACGCGCACGCCCTGCTGCGTCACCACGGCGGGCAGGCGCGGCGTGGCGCGCGCGAGGCGGTTCTGCACGTCCACCTGCGCCATGTCGGCATTGGTGCCGGGCTGGAAGCTCAGCGTGATGTTGCCGGTGCCGTTGGCCTGCGCCACCGACTCCATATAGATCAGGCCGGGCGAGCCGTTCATCTCGCGCTCGATCACCGAGAGCACGCTGTCCTCCAGCGTCTGGGCCGAGGCGCCAGGGTAGGTGGCCGAGACCACGATGGCCGGGGGCGCCACGGGTGGGTACTGCGCGATGGGCAGCTGGGTGATGGACACGCCCCCCAGCACCATGATGAACAGCGCGATCACCCACGCGAAGATGGGCCGGTCGATAAAGAATTTCGCCATGCTGGGCGCTCCTTACTGCGCCGCGCTGGCCGTGGAGGCTGGGGCCGCAGGAGCGCCGCTGGCGGGCGCGCCGGGCTTGGCGCCGCCCTGCCAGGGCACGGGCTTGACCACGGGGTTGCCGCGCAGCTTCTGGAAGCCGTCGACGATCACCTGCTCGCCCGCCTGCAGGCCGCCGAGCACCACCCACTGGCCGCCCTGCTGGCCGCCGATCTGGATGCTGCGCTGCGCCGGCTTGCCGTCGGCGCCGATGGCCAGCACCGTGTCACCCTGGGCCGAGCGCGTCACCGCCTGCTGCGGCAGCAGGATCGCCTGCTGCGCCTGTGCCTGCTCCAGCCGCACGCGCACGTACAGGCCGGGCAGCAGCAGGCCGTCCGGGTTGGGCACCTGCGCGCGCAGCGTGATCTGGCCCGTGGTGGCATCCACGCTGAGGTCGGAGAACAGCAGCTTGCCCGCGAGCGGGTACTCGCTGCCATCCTCCAGCAGCACGCGCACGCTGGCGGCGTTGCCGCCCGCCGCGCGCTTGAACTGGCCGGCCTCCAGGGCGCGGCGCAGCCGCATGACCTCGGCGGCGGACTGCGTGAAGTTCACATACATCGGGTGGATCTGCTGCACCACGGCCAGTTGCGTGGCCTCGCCCTGCCCCACCAGCGCACCTTCCGTCACCAGGGCCCGGCCGATGCGCCCGGCAATGGGCGCCGTCACGCTGGCATGGCCGAGGTTGATGCGCGCCGTCGTGACGGCGGCCTTGCCGGCGGCCACATCGGCCTCGGCCAGCTTCTGCGCGGCCACGGCGTTGGCGTATTCCTGCTGGCTCACGGCATTGGCAGCGGCCAGGGGCTTGTAGCGCTCGGCCAGCGCGGTGGTCTGCACCAGGTTGGCCTGGCCCTTGGCCAGCGCGGCCTCGGCGCTCTGCAAGGCGGCCTCGTAGGGCGCCGCATCGATGCGGAACAGCACCTGCCCGGCCTTGACATCGCTGCCCTCCTGGAACAGGCGCTGCTGCAGGATGCCCGCCGCGCGGGCGCGCACCTGCGCCACGCGCGAGGCCTCCAGCCGGCCCGGCAGCTCGGTCTGCAGGCCCAGCTCGCCCGGCTGCACGGTGACCACGCCCACCTCGGGCGGCGGCATGCCGCCGCCGGGCGGCGCCGCGGGCGCGTCGCCCTTGCCGCAGGCCGACAGCAGCAGCGCTACGCCCAGGCTGCCGCTGGCCAGTGCCAGCCGCCAGCGCGCGCCGGAAGAAAAGGGGAACAGGGCAGAAACAGTCTCAGTCTGTGGATGGCGTGAGAGCATGGGAATCCTTGGCGTAAATCCGTCCGTGGCGGGCACGAAAGTCAAAAAGCATAGTGACTTTCGGTTAACCCGGTGCGCGCCGCTGTGTATCTGGATGGTGAAGCCGGGAGTATACATACATGCTTGAATGTATGTATAGTAGGCAGCATGACCGCAGGAGAACAATGATGGCCCCCCGCCGCACCAAAGCCGATGCGATGGCGACGCGCAACGCCCTGCTCGACGCCGCGGAACGGCTGTTCGAGGAAAAGGGCGTGTCGCGCACCTCGCTGCAGGACATCGCCGGGGCGGCTGGCGCCACGCGCGGCGCGATCTATTGGCACTTCAAGGACAAGGCCGACCTGTTCAACGCCATGATGGAGCGCGCCACCGCGCCGCTGGACCAGCTATTGCTGGACCCACGGCCGGGCGCGCCCGCCCCGGACATGGACAGGGTGTTCGAAGCCATGCTGGAGGCGCTGCACCGCATCGCCACGGACGCCTCGCTGCGCCGCGTGATGCAGATCGCCATCCACCGCGTGGAGTACGTGCAGGAGCTTGACGCCGTACAGGCCCGCCACCTGACCATGCACCGCCAGTGGCTGGCGCACAACCGCAGCGCGCTGGAGCGCGCCTTCGCCGGGCGCTCCTGCCCCGCCACCGTGCCGCCCGACATGGCGGCGCTGGGCCTGCAGGTGCTGGTGGAAGGGCTGCTGCAGGGCTGGCTGCTGGACACCGAGGCCTTCGACCTCGTGCAGGCCGGGCGCAGCACCATCGCCACCTACCTGCGCGGGCTGGGGCTGGAGGTGAAAACCCCAGCCCCCTGACCCCGCGCCCTATTGCACGGGGGCCCCGGCCGCGTGCCAGCGCGCGATCAGGGCGCGCTCGGCCTCCGTCATCTGCGTGGCGTTGTTCATGGGCATGAGCTTTTGCAGCACCACCTGCTGGTAGATGAGCGGGGCGCGCGGCGCCACCTGTTCGGGGGTGTCCAGGCGCACGCCCTTCATCTGCACCTCGGCGCCATGGCATTGCACGCAGCGCTGTTGCAGCACGGCCTGCACTTCCTTGTAGTCAAATCCGGCCGTAGAACCCGTGGATAAAGCGCTGCCAGCTACGGAAACAGGAGCACCCGGGCGCAGCCAGGCGACCGCGCCCACCAGCACGGCCACGCCCACCAGCGCATACGGCCAGGGGTGTGCGTTGCGCCCCAGCTTGTAGCCATGGCGCAGCACGAAGAACTGCCGGATGGCCGCGCCCGCGAACATCATGAGGATCAGCACCAGCCAGTTCTGCGGGTGGCTCCAGGTGAAGCTGTAGTGCCCGCTGAGCATGGCGAACAGCACCGGCAGCGTGAAATAGGTGTTGTGCACGCTGCGCTGCTTGCCGCGCTTGCCGTGGATGGGGTCCACCGGCTGGCCGGCCTTGATCTGCGCCACCACCGTTTTCTGTCCCGGGATGATCCAGAAAAACACGTTGGCGCTCATGGCCGTGGCCATCATCGCGCCCACCAGCAGGAAGGCCGCGCGCCCCGCGAACCAGTGGCAGGCCAGCCACGAGGCGATGCACACCAGCACGAAGACCAGCGCGCCGACGATGGCGTCGCCGTTCTTGCGCTGGCCGAAGGCGCGGCAGATGGCGTCGTAGAGCAGCCAGAACACCACCAGGAAGGACAGCGCCGCCAGCACGGCCGTGGGCGGCGCCCAGTCCATGCGCGATTTGTCCACCAGGTAGGTGCCCGCGCTCCAGAGGTAGGACACGGTGAACAGCGCAAAGCCGCTGAGCCAGGTGCTGTAGCTCTCCCAGTAGAACCAGTGCAGGTGCCCGGGCAGCTTCGGGGGCGAAACGGCGAACTTGACCGGGTGGTAGAAGCCCCCGCCGTGCACGGCCCAGAGCTCGCCGCTCACGCCCTGCCTCTTCAGGTCCTCGTCCTCGGGCGGCGTGAGGCTGCTGTCGAGGAAGACGAAGTAGAACGAGGAGCCGATCCAGGCGATGGCCGTGATGACATGCAGCCAGCGCAGCAGCAGGTTGGCCCAGTCGAGAAGGTAGCTTTCCATGTGGTTCACCCTTGGCTGCACGCCAATAGCTGCTCACCACTGCGGGCGCTCTGAGCAGGACATGGGCCGCGCTCCAAGGCAGCTTGCGCTGCCGGGGCTCCGCTGCGACCGGAGGATGCAAAGTGTATGCAAAACCTGCGCGCGATTTCAGCACGAATCCAGCCACCCTGCATCAGGAGTCTCCCAGCCCATCGGGCGGCAAGGTCTGCAGCAACTGCGCCGCCACGGCCACGGCGATGACCTCGGGCGCCTTGCCCGCGATGCCGGGCACGCCGATGGGGCAGGTCACGCGTGCCAGCTCCGCCTCGGCGAAGCCGCGCTCCGCCAGGCGGCGGCGGAAGACGGCCCATTTGCTGCGGCTGCCAATCAGGCCGATGAAGGGCAGGTCACCGTGCTCGCGCTGGCGGCGCAGGCAGGCGGCGACCACGTCCAGGTCCTCGGCATGGCTGAAGCTCATGATGAGCACGCGCGACTGGGGCGCCAGGCCGGGCACGGCGGCCTGCACGGGTTCGGAATGCTCGCAGGCCGCGTCCGGCGGCGCATCGGGCGGAAAGATACCGTCGCGGCTGTCGATCCAGGTAAGCTGAAAAGGCAGCGGCGCCAGCACGCGCGCCAGCGCCTGGCCCACATGGCCACCGCCGAACAGCGCCACGGGCGCGCACCGGGGCGCCAGGCGCGTGGCGAGCAGGGCGCCGTCGGCCCGCGTGACCCGCTCGAAGCGCAGGTGCATCACGCCGCCGCAGCACTGCCCCAGGCTGGGGCCCAGGGCATAGCGCAGCACGGCGGGGCCCGCCCCGCCGGCGAGCCGGCGGCGCGCCTCGGCGATGGCCTGGAACTCCACATGCCCGCCGCCGATGGTGCCCACCACATGGCCATCGAACACCGCCATCCAGGCGCCGCGCTCGCGCGGCGCCGAGCCCTCGGTGCGATCCACGCTCACCAGACAGGCCGGGGCCGTTTCCAACCCCTGGAGCAAAAAGTGCAAAAATGCCACGCTATCGGCCTTTCCGGAATTCACCACCCGCAGCATGGACCAGATTCCATCCCAACGCAGCAAGACGCGCGGCCCCTGGCTGCTGGCCGGCCTGATGGCGGCCGTGGCCGCCCTGGTGGCGGCCTGCAAATCCTCGCCCGTCAGCACCCTCCCGGCCGACAGCCGCAAAGGCAGCGACACCCCCAGCACCCTGGGCCCCGCCACGCTGGCCACGCCCCCCTCGGAGGCACGCACTCCGCGCGACTACCGCAAGGATGCCGCCGGCCACCTCTATGGCCTGAACGCCGAGCGCATCTTCAAGGGCAAGCTGCCGCCCCAGCTCTACGCCATCGGCGTGCTGGAGGTGGACATCGACCGCAAGGGCCGCGTGACCCGCGTGCACTGGCTGCGCGCGCCGCGCCATGCGCCCGAGGTGGTGGCCGAGATCGAGCGCACCGTGCGCGCCGCCGCGCCCTACCCGCTGCCCCTGCGCATGGGCAAGGTCACCTACACCGACACCTGGCTGTGGGACCAGAGCGGCCGCTTCCAGCTCGACACGCTGACCGAGGGCCAGCTCTGAAATCAGGAGCATGTGGCGCTTGACAGTGGCCGTTTTCATGAACATTTCCATTCGAAATGCTTGCTGATCTTGCGCCAAGCGCTCTCTTTTTTGGAATCCGTCACGAACCCCGGTAGGTCGAATAGCTCCAGGGGCTGACCAGCAGCGGCACGTGGTAGTGCTGGTCGGCATGGGCGATGCCGAAGTCCAGGCTCACCTGGCCAAGGAAGTTGGGTTCGGGCAGTTGCACGCCGCGCGCCCTGAAGTAGCCCGCCACATCGAAGCGCAGGCGGTAGGTGCCCGCGCGCAGGCTGGCGTTGTCGAACAGCGGGGCGTCGGTGCGGCCGTCCTGGTTCAGCACCACGCGTTTGAGGAGGGTGGCGGACTCGCCCTCGGTGGCATACAGCGCCACCGCCATGCCGGCGGCGGGACAGCCGTGCATGGTGTCCAGAACGTGGGTGCTCAAGCCCATGGGAGTCTCCTGGTGACGGGCCGCCGGAAATGGCTGCCTTGTGGACCAAAAGTGTATGCACTTTTGCCCATTCCACCTATCATCCGGCCATGGAGTCCTCGGCCACCCACGCGATCGCCCAGGCGCTGACGCGCGCCATCGTGGAGCACCGCCTGCAGCCCGGCACCAAGCTGGCCGAGCAGAAGCTGGCCGACCATTTCGGTGTCTCGCGCACGCTGGTGCGCCAGGCGCTGTTCCAGCTCGCGCAGAACCGCCTGGTGACGCTGGCGCCCGCGCGCGGCGCCTTCGTGGCCACGCCGTCGGCACAGGAGGCGCGCCAGGTCTTCGCCGTGCGCCGCATGCTGGAGGCCGGCATGGCCCGCGCCTTCGCGCAGGCCAGCACGCCGGCCAAGATCCGCGCCCTGCGCGGCCATGTGGCCCGCGAGCGGGCCGCGCTGGACAGCGCCGACGCCGGCCGCAGCAACGAGCTGCTGGGCGACTTCCACGTGCGCATGGCCGAGCTCATGGGCAACCGGGTGCTGGCCCAGATGCTGGGCGACCTGGTCTCGCGCTGCGCGCTCATCACGCTCATGTACCAGTCGGCGAGCGCCGCCGCGCACTCGCACGAGGAGCATGCCGCCATCGTCGAGGCCCTGGCCGCACGCGACGCCGAACGCGCCGAGGCGCTGATGCAGGCCCATCTGGAACATGTGCAAGCCCACCTGAGCTTCCACCGCAAGCGCCCCTCGAACAACCTTTCCCTGGCCCTCGGCCCACTGACCCCATGACCTACGACACCACCGCCCCCTACCCGCGCGACCTCGTCGGCCACGGCCGCAACCCGCCGCACGCCCGCTGGCCCGGGGGCGCGCGCATCGCGGTGCAGTTCGTGCTGAACTACGAGGAAGGCGGCGAGAACTGCGTGCTGCATGGCGACGCGGGCTCGGAGCAGTTCCTCTCCGAGATGTTCAACCCGGCCAGCTACCCCGAGCGGCACATGAGCATGGAAGGCATCTACGAATACGGCTCCCGCGCGGGCGTCTGGCGCATCCTGCGCGAGTTCGAGCGGCGCGGCCTGCCGCTCACCGTGTTCGGCGTGGCGACGGCGCTGCAGCGCCACCCCGAGGTGTGCGCCGCCTTCGTGGAGCAGGGCCACGAGATCGCCTGCCACGGCCTCAAGTGGATCCACTACCAGAACGTGCCCGAGGACGTGGAACGCGCCCACCTGCGGGAGGCCATGGCCACCATCGAGCGCCTGACCGGGC
Source organism: Simplicispira lacusdiani (assembly GCF_003604195.1). Classification (GTDB taxonomy): domain Bacteria; phylum Pseudomonadota; class Gammaproteobacteria; order Burkholderiales; family Burkholderiaceae_C; genus Simplicispira; species Simplicispira lacusdiani. The sequence goes on along the minus strand of NZ_QXGR01000004.1, from coordinate 306,793 downwards.
AACGGCCCCTGGGCTGGTACACCGGGCGCGACAGCCCCAACACCCGGCGCCTGGTGGCCGACCACGGCGGCTTCGCCTACGACAGCGACTACTACGGCGACGACCTGCCGTTCTGGATGCAGATGCGCAAGAGCGACGGCACCGTGGCGCCGCAGCTCATCGTGCCCTACACGCTGGACTGCAACGACATGCGCTTCGCGCTGCCCCAGGGGTATTCGCACGCCGACCCGTTCTTCCAGTACCTGAAGGACACGTTCGACGCGCTCTACGCCGAGGGCGACCCGGCCGGCCTCGACCGCCCCAAGATGATGAGCATCGGCATGCACTGCCGTCTGCTGGGGCGCCCCGGGCGCATCACGGCGCTGCAGCGCTTCCTGGACCACATCCAGCTGCACAAGCAGGTATGGGTGGCCCGCCGCATCGACATCGCCCGCCACTGGACCCAGACGCACCCCTACCCCGCAACCAAGGTGTAAGCCATGACCCTGACCCTGGACCAGATCAACACCGCCAGCCTGTCCGACGCCATGCGCGCGCTCGACGGCGTGTACGAGCACTCCCCCTGGATCGCCCGCCAGGCGCTGGCGCAGCGCCCGCTGCGCTCGCTGGCGCACCTCAAGTCCATCATGGCCGAGGTGGTGCGCAACGCCGAGCCCGAAGAGCAGCTACGCCTGATCCGCGCCCACCCCGAGCTGGCGGGCAAGGCCATGGTCGCCCAGGCCCTCACGGCCGAGTCCACCAGCGAGCAGAGCCGGGCAGGGCTGACGCAGTGCACGCCGCAGGAGTTCGAGCGCATCCAGCAGCTCAACGCCGCCTACAACGCGCGCTTCGGCTTCCCGTTCGTCCTGGCGGTGCGCGGCCCGCGCGGCACCGGGCTGACCCGCCAGCAGATCATCGACACCTTCGCCCGCCGGCTGCACAACCACCCCGACTACGAGCGCGCCGAGGCGCTGCGCAACATCCACCGCATCGCCGAGCTGCGCCTGAACGACAAGTTCGGCGCCGAGCCCGGGCTGGGCAACGAGGTCTGGGACTGGCTCGACGCCCTGGCCCGGCACAGCGAACCGGGCTACGCCGAGCAGGGCCAGCTCACCGTGACCTACCTCTCGGAGGCCCACCGCGCCTGCGCTCGCAGCATCCGCGAGCACATGCTGGCCTGCGGCTTCGACGAGGCCCACATCGACGCCGTGGGCAACGTGGTCGGCCGCTACCACGCCGCCACGCCCGGCATGCGCACGCTGCTCACCGGATCGCACTACGACACCGTGCGCAACGCCGGCATGTTCGACGGCCGCCTGGGCATCTTCGTGCCCATGGTCTGCGTGCGCGAACTGCACCGCGCCGGCAAGCGGCTGTCATACAACATCGAGGTGGTGGCCTTCGCCGAGGAGGAAGGCCAGCGCTTCAAGGCCACGTTCCTCGGCTCCAGCGCCCTGCTGGGCCAGTTCGACCCGCAGTGGTTCGACCAGAAGGACGCCCAGGGCACGACGATGCGCGCCGCCATGCTGCACGCCGGCCTGCGTCCCGAGGACATCCCGGGCCTGCAGCGCAACCCCGCGCACTACCTGGGCTTCATCGAGGTGCACATCGAGCAGGGGCCGGTGCTCAGCGAACTCGACCTGCCGCTGGGCGTGGTCACCTCCATCAACGGCAGCGTGCGCTACCTGTGCGAGATGGTGGGCATGGCCAGCCACGCGGGCACCACGCCCATGGACCGCCGGCGCGACGCCGCCGTGGGCGTGGCGGAGCTGGCGCTGTACCTCGAAGAACGCGCCGTGATCGACGGCGATTCGGTCGCCACCGTGGGCATTCTCAACGTGCCGGGCGGCTCCATCAACGTGGTGCCGGGGCGCTGCCATTTCAGCATCGACCTGCGCGCGCCCAACGACACGCAGCGCGACACGCTGGCCCAGGACGTGCTGGCGAGCCTGCAGCGCATCGCCGAGCGGCGCGGCCTGCGCTGCACCGTCGAGGAGGCCATGCGCGCCTCGGCCGCGCCCAGCGCCTACGACTGGCAGCAGCGCTGGGAGCGCGCCGTCAACGCCCTGGGCCTGCCCCTGTGCCGCATGCCCAGCGGCGCCGGCCACGACGCCATGAAACTGCACGAAATCATGCCGCAGGCCATGCTGTTCGTGCGCGGCGAGAACGCCGGCATCAGCCACAACCCGCTCGAATCCACCACCAACAACGACATCCAGCTGGCCATCGAGGCCTTCGGCCATGTGCTGCGCCAGCTCGCCTAGGAGAGCCCCATGACGACCGCCTACACCGCCCTGGACACCTGGATCGACCAGCATTTCGACGAGGAAGTGCGCTTCCTCCAAGCCCTGGTGCGCGTGCCCACCGACACGCCGCCGGGCAACAACGCGCCGCACGCCGAACGCACGGCCGAACTGCTGCAGGGCTTTGGCTACACCGCCGAGAAGCACGCCGTGCCCGCAGCCGAGGTGCAGGCCTGCGGCATGCAGTCCATCACCAACCTGATCGTGCGCCAGCCCTACGGTGACGGCGGCCCCACCATCGCCCTCAACGCCCACGGCGACGTGGTGCCGCCCGGCGAGGGCTGGACGCACGACCCCTACGGCGCCGAGGTGGTGGACGGCCGCATGTACGGCCGCGCCACGGCCGTGAGCAAGAGCGACTTCGCCAGCTTCACCTTCGCCGTGCGCGCGCTCGAAGCCGTGGCCCGCCCGGCCAAAGGCGCGGTCGAATTGCATTTCACCTACGACGAGGAGTTCGGCGGCGAACTGGGCCCGGGCTGGCTGCTGAAGCACGGCCTGACGAAGCCCGACCTGCTGATCGCGGCGGGCTTTTCCTACGAGGTGGTCACGGCCCACAACGGCTGCCTGCAGATGGAGGTGACGGTGCACGGCAAGATGGCCCACGCCGCCGTGCCCCACACCGGCGTGGACGCGCTGCAGGGCGCGGTGGCCCTGATGAACGCGCTCTATGCCGAGAACCAGAAATACCAGCAGGTGCTCTCGCAGGTGCCGGGCATCAAGCACCCCTACCTCAACATCGGCCGCATCGAGGGCGGCACCAACACCAACGTGGTGCCCGGCAAGGTCACGTTCAAGCTCGACCGCCGCATGATCCCCGAGGAAGACCCGGTCGAGGTCGAGGCCGAGATCCGCCGCGTCATCGGGCAGGCGGCCGCTGAGCGCCCCGGCATCACGGTGGACATCCAGCGCCTGCTGCTGGCCCACGCCATGACGCCGCAGCCCGGCAGCCGCCCGCTGGTCGAGGCGCTGCAGACGCATGGCAAGGCCGTGTTCGGCGAGCCCATCCCCGCCGTGGGCACCCCGCTTTACACCGACGCGCGCCTGTACGGGCGGCACGGCATTCCCGGCGTGATCTACGGCGCCGGGCCGCGCACGGTGCTCGAATCGCACGCCAAGCGCGCCGACGAGCGCCTGGAACTGGAAGACCTGCGCCGCGCCACCAAGGTGATCGCGCGCGCGCTCAGCGACCTGCTGGCCTGAGCCCGGGCCGTTGCAGGCCGCCGGGGCCGGGGGCATACTTGCCGGGCGGCCCCACCGCACCGCCCTCCCGGAACCCGACGGCAAGCCATGGTCTGCATGCGCCGTCCCTGGCTTGCTCAGCGCAGAGGATTTGACATGAGCGAACCCCAGATGCCCTCCCCTCCCGGCCCGGACCGCCGCAGCCACCACGACCGGCGCTCCGGCGTCGACCGGCGCCAGCAGGAAACAGCCTCGCCCCTGTCCTACGAGCGGCGCCGCAGCATCGAGCCGCGCCAGCCCGACGTGACCGAACTGAACCTCACGCCCGAAGAGCTCGAAGCCCTCGGCTTCACGCGCGCCCCGGGCGACGCCGCGCCCTGACGCCACGGCCCTGGAGGGGCCACTCCATCCACGCCTCCGCCGAATCCGGTATCCTGCGGACCCCGATCACTGCCGTGGTCCTGCACGTTTTCTTCCATGGCGCCAGCCGCGACACCTCCGCCGCTGTTTCCGCCGCACGCCAGGCCGACGCCCACTCGCGTCGCACCCGTGCCGTGCCAAGAACCTGTTCACGGCCACGCCTCCAGGGTGGTGCCGCCCCACCCCGTCCACGGGACGGGCCGGGCGAAGCCATTTGCCGCACCGATCCACCCTGGAGTAAGCTGAACCCGCCTACCGTTGAGGATTTCCGAATGAACCAAGAACTGTCCGCCGCCGAAGCCGCCCTGCGCGACGCCGCGCGCGAGTACCACCGCAACCCCAGCCGGGGCAAGATCGCCGTCACCCCCACCAAGCCGCTGTCCAACCAGCGCGACCTCTCGCTGGCCTACTCGCCCGGCGTGGCCTACCCCTGCCTGGACATCCAGGCCGACCCCTCCAAGGCCTTCGACTACACCTCGCGCGGCAACCTCGTCGGCGTCATCACCAACGGCACGGCCGTGCTGGGCCTGGGCGACATCGGCCCGCTGGCCGGCAAGCCGGTGATGGAGGGCAAGGGCTGCCTGTTCAAGAAGTTCGCCGGCGTCGACGTGTTCGACATCGAACTGGCCGAGCGCGACCCCGACAAGCTCATCGAGATCATTGCCTCGCTGGAGCCCACGCTCGGAGGCATCAACCTCGAAGACATCAAGGCGCCCGAGTGCTTCTACATCGAGCGCGAGCTGTCCAAGCGCATGAACATCCCGGTGTTCCATGACGACCAGCACGGCACGGCCATCATCTCCAGCGCCGCGCTGCTCAACGGCCTGGAGCTGGTGGGCAAGGACATTGGCGCGGTGAAGATCGCCGTCTCGGGCGCGGGCGCCGCCGCCATTGCCTGCCTGAACGTGATGGTGGGCCTGGGCGTGAAGCGCGAAAACATCTTCGTCTGCGACTCCAAGGGCGTGATCTATGAAGGCCGCCCTGGCGGCTACGACGAATCCAAGGCCCAGTACGCGCAAAAGACCGAGGCACGCACCCTGGCCGATGCCGTGCACGGCGCCGACGTGTTCCTGGGCTGCTCGGCCCCCGGCGTGCTCACGGCCGAGATGGTCAAGACCATGGCGGCCAAGCCCATCATCCTGGCGCTGGCCAACCCCGAGCCTGAGATCCGCCCCGAGCTGGCCAAGGCCGTGCGACCGGACTGCATCATCGCCACGGGCCGCTCGGACTACCCGAACCAGGTCAACAACGTGCTGTGCTTCCCGTACATCTTCCGTGGCGCGCTCGACTGCGGCGCCACCAAGATCACCGAGGCCATGAAGCTGGCCTGCGTGCGCCAGATCGCCGACCTGGCCAAGGCGGACATCAGCGAAGAAGTGGCCAACGCCTATGCGGGCAAGGAGCTGACCTTTGGCCCCGACTACCTGATCCCCACGCCGTTCGACACCCGCCTGATCCTCAAGATCGCCCCGGCCGTGGCCCAGGCCGCCATGGATTCGGGCGTGGCCACGCGCCCCATCGCCGACATAGAGGCCTACAAGGAAAACCTGGCGCGCTTCGTGTACCAGACCGGCATCCTCATGCGCCCGGTCATCAACGCCGCCAAGGCCCTGCCCGACGCGCACAAGCGCGTGGCCTACGCCGACGGCGAGGACGAGCGCGCCCTGCGCGCCGCGCAGATCGCGGTGGACGACCACATCGCCCGCCCCATCCTCATCGGCCGCCCCGCCGTGATCGCGGCGCGCATCGCCAAGGCGGGGCTGCGCATCCAGCCTGGGGTGGACGTGGAGGTCTGCGACCCCTCGGACGACCCGCGTTTCCGCCAGTACTGGGAGGCCTACCACCAGATCATGAAGCGCAACGGCGCCACGCCCGAGGTGGCCAAGGCCGCCGTGCGCCGATCCAACACCATCATCGCCTCGCTGATGGTCAAGCTGGGCGACGCCGACGCCATGATCTGCGGCCTGGTGGGCACCTACGAAACCCACCTGGAGCGCATCCACAGCATCATCGGCCACGCGCCGGGGGTGGCCGACTACGCCGCGCTCAACGCGCTCATGACCGACCGGGGCCCGCTGTTCATCGCCGACACCTACGTGAACGAGAACCCCACGGCCGAGCAGCTGGCCGACATCGCCTGGCATTCGGTCAAGGAAGTGCAGCGCTTCGGCCTGCCGGCCAAGGTGGCCTTCCTCTCGCATTCGAGCTACGGCTCGTCCAAGCGCGCCTCGGCGCGCAAGATGCGCGAGGCGCGCGACCTGTTCGTGGCGCGCCACCCCGAGATCGAATGCGACGGCGAACTGCACGGCGACGCCGCGCTGGAACCCAACATCCGCGCCGCCTACATGGCGGACTCCACCCTCACCGGCTCGGCCAACCTGCTGATCTGCCCGAACATCGACTCGGCCAACATCCTCTACAACGTGCTCAAGACGACCACCAGCGGCGGCGTCACCGTGGGCCCCATCCTCATGGGCGCGGCCGCCACGGCCTACATCCTCACGCCCGCCGCCACGGTGCGCCGCGTGCTCAACATGACGGCCCTGGCCGTGGCCAGCAGCGCCTCGCGCGCCAGGTAGGCAAGCTCATACGGTTTTGGATTCGACCGGATAACTAGGCGGGGAGCCAAAGACAGTGCTGTAGCACGGCAAGGCGCCCCAACGACGTTATGCGGTTGAAGGCAAAACCGTATCCAGCCGGGGGCGCACCCCGGCCGTGCATGCCGGCAGGCCCTGCCCGTTTCCGGGTAAGCCTGCATGCCGGCATGCACCACTTCGGTGAACAATGGCTCGGCGCCTGACACCGAGCCTCCCAAGTCAGGCATCGTTTTTGCTCGCAGCACGGCCACCCCGGCCGCGCCTGCGGTCCTTCCGCGCTTTCCCACCAGGAGAACCCATGAAGAAACGATCCTTCCTGCGCGCCGCCGTGCTGGCCGCCGCCACCGCCTTCGTGCCGCTGGCCCAGGCGCAAACCACGCCCATCAAGTTCCAGCTCGACTGGCGCTTCGAGGGCCCCGCCGCCCTCTTCCTGCAGCCCGTGGCCAAGGGCTACTTCAAGGCGGCGGGCCTGGACGTGACCGTGGACGCGGGCAACGGCTCGGGCGGCGCCGTGCAGCGCGTGGCCTCGGGCACCTACGACATGGGCTTCGCCGACCTGGCCGCCGTGATGGAGTTCCACGCCAACAACCCCGACGCGCAGAACAAGCCCGTGGCCGTGATGGTGGTCTACAACAACACGCCGGCCTCGGTGATGGCGCTCAAGAAGAGCGGCATCGCCAAGCCCGCCGACCTGGCCGGCAAGAAGCTGGGCGCGCCCGTGTTCGACGCCGGGCGGCGTGCCTTTCCCATCTTCCAGAAAGCCAACGCCGTGGGCGCCGTGACCTGGACCGCCATGGACCCGCCGCTGCGCGAGACCATGCTGGTGCGCGGCGACGTGGACGCCATCACCGGCTTCACCTTCACCTCGCTGCTGAACCTGGAGGCGCGCGGCGCCAAGGCCTCCGACGTGGTGGTGCTGCCCTATGCCGACTTCGGCGTGAAGCTGTACGGCAACGTGATCATCGCGTCGCCCAAGCTCATCAAGGAGAACCCGGCCGCCATCAAGGCCTTCCTGCAGGCCTTCGCCAAGGGCGCCAAGGAAGTCATCGCCAACCCGGCGGCGGCCATCGAGCATGTGAAGGCGCGCGACGGCATCGTCAACGTGGCGCTGGAAACGCGCCGCCTGCAGCTGGCCATCGACACCGTCATCAACAGCCCCGACGCCCGCGCCGACGGCTTCGGCCAGCTCAACGCCGCGCGCCTGTCGCTGATGGCCTCGCAGGTGTCGGACGCCTTCAACACCAAGACCCGCGTCAGCCCCGAGGCCGTGTGGAACGGCGGCTTCCTGCCCACGGCGGCCGAACTGGCCATCCTGCCGAAGAAGTAGTCGCTCTCATTTCAATAGCTGATAGCGCTTATTGCATAGGCGCTGGAGGCCATTTTTACTTCAAATCCATGCAGGCTGAAGAATCCCCTTTCGTGGACTTCCGCGACGTCTGGCTTGCCTACAACGAAGAGCTGCTGGCGCAGAACCACTTCGCGGTCGAGGCCATCGACCTGCAGGTGCGCCGGGGCGAGTTCATCGCCATCGTCGGCCCCTCGGGCTGCGGCAAGTCCACCTTCATGAAGCTGGCGACGGGGCTCAAGAAGCCCTCGCGCGGCAGCATCCGCATCGACGGCCAGCCGGTCACCGGGCCGCTCAAGATCTCGGGCATGGCCTTCCAGGCGCCCTCGCTGCTGCCCTGGCGCACGGCGGTGGACAACGTGCTGCTGCCGTTGGAGATCGTCGAGCCGCACCGCAGCCAGTTCAAGGCCAAGCGTCCCGAATACGAGGCGCGCGCCCGCGAGCTGCTGCGCAAGGTGGGCCTGGCGGGCTACGAGGACAAGTTCCCCTGGCAGCTCTCGGGCGGCATGCAGCAGCGCGCCAGCATCTGCCGCGCGCTGATCCACGAGCCGCAGATGCTGCTGCTCGACGAGCCCTTCGGCGCGCTCGACGCGTTCACGCGCGAGGAGCTGTGGTGCATCCTGCGCGACCTGTGGATGGAGCAGCGCTTCAACGTCATCCTGGTCACGCACGACCTGCGCGAATCGGTCTTCCTGGCCGACACGGTGTACGTGATGGGCAAGAGCCCGGGCCGCTTCGTGGTGCGCCGCGAGATCGAACTGCCGCGCCCGCGCGACCTCGACGTGACCTACACACCCGCCTTTTCCGACATCGTGCACGAACTGCGCGGCCACATCGGCGCCGTGCGCTCGCCCGGCGGCAAGCCCGCGCCCCATGCGCCTGCCGCACCGGAGCCCACGCCATGACCGCATCAAAGCGCCAGCGCACCGAACGCTGGGCCCCCTGGGCCCTGCTGGCCGCCACCCTGGTGCTGTGGCAGGCCGTCTGCTCGGCCTTCGAGGTGTCGGAGTTCATCTTCCCCAGCCCCTGGGCCATTGGCGTGCAGCTGGTGGAATTCGGCGGCGTGATCGCCGGCCACGCCTGGCGCACCTTCTGGGTGACCATGGCGGGCTTCGGCATCGCCATCGTGGTGGGGGTGCTACTGGGCTTCGTCATCGGCAGCTCGCGCCTGGCCTACGCCGCCGTCTACCCGCTGATGACGGCCTTCAACGCGCTGCCCAAGGCGGCGTTCGTGCCCATCCTCGTGGTGTGGTTCGGCATTGGGGTGGGGCCGGCCATTCTCACGGCCTTCCTCATCAGCTTTTTCCCCATCATGGTGAACATCGCCACGGGCCTGGCCACGCTGGAGCCCGAGCTGGAGGACGTGCTGCGCGTGCTGGGCGCCAAGCGCTGGGACGTGCTCACCAAGGTGGGGCTGCCGCGCTCCATGCCCTACTTCTTCGGTTCGCTCAAGGTGGCCATCACGCTGGCCTTCGTGGGCACCACGGTGAGCGAGATGACGGCCGCCAACGAGGGCATCGGCTACCTGCTGATTTCCGCCGGCTCGTCCATGCAGATGGGCCTGGCCTTCGCCGGCCTGATGGTGGTGGGCGCCATGGCCATGGCCTGCTACGAGCTGTTCAGCCTCATCGAGAAGCACACCACCGGCTGGGCGCACCGGGGCTCGCAGAACGAATGAAGCTAGCGCGACGCCACGAGCAATTGCACGAACATCTGCACCTTCTGCTGCGTCGTATCGTCGATCTCGGTGAACTCCAGGCCCGCCACCCAGTGGTCGCCCTCGGCCTGGATCTTGACGATGCGCCCGAACACGCCCACCGCGCGGTGCTCCACCAGCGCCAGCGAGAACTCCATCTGCAGCACGTTGCCGGGCTCGATGCGCTCGGGCAGCTCCATCTGCAGACCGTGGTAGCTCACGTCGACCACCATGCTGTGGATGATGCGCGGCTGCACGTCGTCGCCCTGCACCAGCTGGCACAGGCAGGGCACGTGCGTGTCCGCGCGGTGGCTGCGCCGGAACTCCTGGCGCGGCACCTTGAGCCGGCGCGCCGGAATGGCCACCAGCTCGCGCATGGCCACGGGCTCGGCCTTGCCCTTCACGTACACCTGCATGGGCGCCGTCGCCGACACCAGGCTGCCGCAGCGCTGGTAGGTGGTCTCGCTCATGAGCACCTGGCCGCGCAGGCTGAACGCCTCGATGCGCGAGGCCAGGCGCACCTCTTCGCCGATCACGGTGTACTGCGAGAACCGGTCGGAGCCGAAGCGCCCCGCCACCACCGTGCCGGTGTTGATGCCGATGCCCAGGTAGACCTGCGGCAGGCGCTCGCGCAGGTGCTCCAGGTTCAGGTCGCGCATGGCCAGCTGCATTTCGACAGCGCAGACCAGGGCGCGCTCCACGTCGTCCGCGCGCGCCTGCGGCGCGCCGAACAGCACCATGATGGATTCGCCCGTGAACTTGTCGATGGTGCCCTGGTGGCGGAACACCACCTCGCTGAGCCGCGCCAGGCAGCGGTTGAGCGCCGCCACCACCTCGCCCGCCGGCCGCGTGGCCGCAAGCGCCGTGAAACCGCGCAGGTCGGCCAGCAGGATGGTGACCTCGCGCTGCTCCACCTGCGCCGCCACGGGGTGGGCCGGAGCAGCTGCCTCGCCCAGGATGGCCAGCATCTCGGCCTGCGCCAGCCCCCCCAGCGGGGCGCCGGTCTCGCGCGCGATCAGCGCCTGCAGGCGGCGCACGGTGTCGGTGTTCGGCTCATCGGGCATGGAAAACGCTCTCCCTTGAAGTCCCCCAGAATAGGGCGGCCCGCCCGCACCGGTCAAGCCATCGGCAGAGAAAACAACAGCCTGCGCCGCCGCGCACCCCTGCTCGCGGTGGCCCAGCCCCAGCCCCGGGATGGCACCCCGCGAAACCCAAGGAATGCCGCGCCAGCCAGCGCGCGGCGCCACGCCCTGGCGGGCGGCTAGAATACGCCCCTCCCGGAGACTTGGGTGAGTGGTTTAAACCAGCAGTCTTGAAAACTGCCGACGGGCAACCGTCCGTGAGTTCGAATCTCACAGTCTCCGCCAGAACACCCCTAAAGTTAGTCCCGCAACGTCCCGTAAGTGGTTGATTTCCCTAGGAATCACCTACTACAGGTCATTGCATTAGTCTCAAGTAGTCCCATACAATCCCACCCAATCCAACGTTTCACGGTGGGATAACAGGGGGGATTCGGTGGGAAGCAAGGCTAAGGAGCTATCGGCGCTGGCAGTTCAACGACTGACCGCGCCAGGGATGCACGCAGTTGGTGGCGTGGCTGGCCTGTACCTGTGCGTTTCCCCCTCCGGCTCCCGCTCCTGGATTGCCCGCGTCAATGTTGACGGCAAGCGCAGGGAGATGGGCCTGGGCAGCTTTCCAGACGTGTCTCTCTCCATTGCCAGGGAGAAGGCCCGCGCCGCCCGCTCAGACACCACCATGGGGATTGATCCTGTAGCGCAGCGCAAAGAGGCCCGCAGCGCACGGCAAGCCCTCAAGGCCACACAGAAAACCTTTGCTGACTGCGCCAAGGCGTATATCGAGGCGCACTCCGATTCATGGCGCAACGCCAAGCACCGCGCCCAATGGCCCTCTACCTTTGAAACCTATGTCTATCCCACCATGGGCACGGTTCTGGTGGGAGAGGTAACTCAGGCCCACGTTATGGCGGTGCTGCAGCCAATCTGGAAAACAAAGACACAGACAGCCACCCGGCTACGCGGACGCATCGAGCAGGTGCTGGCCTGGGCAACTGCCGCAGGGTTTCGCCAGGGTGAGAACTGCGCCCGATGGACTGGCCTACTGGATCAGCTTCTACCGGCACCCGGCAAGGTATCAAAGCCCAAGCACCACCCTGCCGTTCGTGTAGATGACATGCCAGCCTTTATCAAGGCTCTGCGCCAACATGATGGCCTGTCTCCCAAGGCCCTGGAGTTTGCCGTCCTGACTGCCGCTCGCTCTGGAGAAGTGCGTGGGGCAACCTGGGCAGAGATTGATCTGGAGGCCGCTGTCTGGACTGTGCCCAAGGAGCGCATGAAAGCTGGCAAGGAGCACCGCGTCCCGCTCAATACCCAAGCCATCAAGCTACTGGAGGCAATGCCACGTATAGAAGGCACTGAGCTGGTATTTCCTGCCCCTCGTGGTGGCCAGCTATCAGACATGGCTCTGACAGCTCTTACACGGCGTATGAATTTCAGAGATGACGCTGGCCGCTTGTGCGTGCCCCATGGGTGCCGTTCTACGTTCCGCGATTGGGTGTTCGAGCGCACCGACTACCCGCGCGATCTGGCAGAGGCAGCGCTGGCCCATGCACTGGAGAACAAGGTGGAAGCTGCCTACCGAAGAGGGGACGCGCTAGTAAGGCGCAGAGCCATGATGCAGGAGTGGGCGAACTACTGCGAGGGCGTGGCCAATGGCTAATCCGGCTAATGTGGCTAATGGAAAAAATGGACGATTCAGCACGATTCAGCACGATTGCGCACTATTGTGGACAACTCATCTATGCAATACCGCATAGGAGAACCGATAGAAAAACTATCCACACCGAGTTAGGCAGGGCTAACAGAGGCATGTAAGCCAACTTACATAGTAGTTAGCTAGAGATATCCACAGGCAAAATTAAATTTTCATGGACAGTTGATACCGGCGAAAAAACAAATATGATCGGCGCGGTTTCTGGGACGCCAATAGTCCCAAAAACAAAACCCCCGGAGCGTGAGCACCGGGGGCCTTGGTTACCCAAACCACAAGCAAGGCGATTTGAGATGTCTTTGGACGGACGACTCGAATCATACCGAATGCGGTAGAGGCAGTGCAATGCTGTGTTTTTTGACACGTCTTTGTCTGCGACTTGTTTTGTGGTGCGGGCGACTTTCACTTGACGTTTGAAAGAGGCTTATGCACCCACAAGCTACCCCCCGCTCCATTCAAGGCGAGCGCTATCTGCGCGAACCCGCCATTCTCGAAATCCTCCCCTTTGGCCGCTCCTCCTGGTGGCGTGGCGTGAAAGAAGGCCGCTACCCCGCCGGGATCAAGCTGTCCCCGCGTGTGACTGTGTGGCGCGCATCGGATATTGACGCCCTGATCCAGTCCCTGACCAAGTGAAGGGGGCCACATGCACACCAACCATATCGAAGCGTTTCGAGGCGCAATCCTGTCCGCTGGCCTGACGCCGCCCGACAACATCACCGACGACGGCAAGCTGATCCGGTTCAACGGCACCGGCAAACGTGGCAACACGAAAAACTCCTGGTGCATCCTGTACGGCGACAGCGTGCCCGCTGGTGCCTTTGGCGACTGGGCTGGAACTGACGCTATCAAGTGGACCAGCAAGGCCGACAACGCCATGAGCGAGGCAGAGCGCCAGGCGGTAATGGCGCGAATGGAGGACGCAAAAGCGCAGCGTGCAAAGCAGACTGAACGCAAGCACGCGAATGCTCAGAACTCCGCAGCGGGAACCATGGACGCAAGCGAGGCAGCGACGGCAGACCACCCATATCTGGCTGGCCGGGAAGTGCAACCCCATGGCCTGCGTGTGCATGGCACATCCCTGGTAATGCCCCTGTACGACACAGACGGCGAACTGTGGAGCGTTCAATTCATCACATCACACGGCGATAAGAAGTTCATGCCCGATGGCCGCGTGGTTGGATGCTTCTATCCCATGGGCAAGAGCAACGGCACCACCGTGATCTGCGAGGGGTTCGCCACTGGTGCAAGCATTCGTGAAGCTACTGGGCTCGCCGTGTTGGTGGCGCACAGTGCAGGCAACCTGAAAGCAGTAGCAGAGGCCCTTCGCGCAAAGCACCCGGACGAGCGCATCCTTATCGCCGCAGACGACGACTGGCAGACAGACGGCAACCCCGGACTGACAAAAGCTGGCGAAGCTGCGCAGGCCGCTGGCGCCACCGTAGTGGTGCCGCAGTTCCCCAAGCGCTTCGAGGGCATGACCGACTTCAACGACTTGCACCGCGAGTTCGGCCTGGATCGCGTCAAAGCCATTTTTGATCCTTTGGTGGCGAGTGGCTGGCCCGCCCTTGATGCGCTGAAAGAAGCCGCAGCACCAGCTCCTGCCGCGTTTCCTTTTGACGCCCTGGGGCCGATCCTGGGCAACGCCGCCCGCGCTATCGCAGAGGACGTGCAAGCGCCTGACAGTCTCGCCGGTGGCAGCGTACTGGCAGCGGCATCCCTTGCTGTGCAGCCGCTGGCCAATGCCGTGCTGCCCCATGGCCAGCACTCCCCGCTCAGTGTGTTCGTGATAACCGGCGCAGGCTCAGGTGATCGCAAAAGCGCCGTTGACGCGGTGGCCTGTAAAGAGGTGGAGGAAGTCCGCAAAGACCAAGCCCGCGCCCATGCCAAAGAGGTGCAGAAGTACGAGGCCGAGATGGGCGAACGCAAGCCCAAAGACCCGACACCGACAAAGCCTGCGCCGCAGAGCATCACCACGGCCAACGCCACTATCGAGGGCATTTGCAAGTTGCTGAAGTTCCAAAGCAGTATCGGGATTTTCAGCGCCGAAGGTGGCGAAATGTTGGGAGGCCATTCGCTGCGCGACGATAAGCGCTCCTCCGGCCTTGCGTTCTATCTCAAGGGCTGGAGTGGTGAGTCCCTCGATTCTCTGCGCGGTGGCGACGGACTTACCGTGTTACTGGGCAGGCGCATTGCCATGCACGTCCTGGTGCAGCCGGTGTTGCTGCGTGAGCTGCTGTGCGACCCGCTGGCGCAAGGCCAGGGCCTACTCGCACGGTGCCTCATTGCAGAGCCGCAAACGCTGGCAGGTACGCGCATGTTCAAGCACACGAACCCACACGAAAACTCGGACGTGATCGCCTACAACGAACGCATCCGCACGCTGCTGAGCACAACGCCAGAGTGCTGGCCAAACGGCGACGGCTACGAACTGAAACCCCGCGCCCTCTACATGGGCGACGATGCCAGGGCACTGTGGATCGCGTTCTATAACGTGATCGAAGGCCAGCAAGCAAACGGCAGTGAACTGGATGGTGCCCGCCCGTTCGCATCCAAGGCTGCAGAGCACGCCGCACGCATCGCCGGGATCATCACCATGGTGGAGAACACGCAGGCCACCCACATCACCAGCGAGGCCATGGACGGCGCCATCCAACTGACAGCGTTCTATTTAAATGAGCACTTGCGACTGACCGGCGCAGGACGCCAGGAACGCGAGGAAGGGGCCTTGCGCAGCCTGCTGGAATGGATGCAAGGGCGAGGCACTACCGTGGCTAAGAAGGACGTTCTGCAAGCCACCCCCCGTGCAATCCGCAGCCTCAAGGCCGCAGGGATTAACGCAATGCTGTCTGACCTGGTGCAGCGTGGCTATATCCGTGAAGCTGGCGACGTGTGGGAGGTGCGCCGTGTTCAAACTTGACATGCAGGCACTCCGCGAAGCTGCGCACGTCCCTCCCCCGGCTGCGCAGCCATTAGCCGAATTAGCCACGATAGCCACATTAGCCATTAGCCAGCGAGCAAACGAAGAATCGTTCGACTTGCTGGCGGCGCGATTGATGGCCGCAGCCATGCGACGGTGCGACCAGTTTAGCGATGGCGACATGGCACGCCAGGACATGCGAGATCAGGTGCTGGAGACGCCGCAGAACCTACGGCAAGACCTGCTAGACCACTTCATTGGTAAGCAAGCTGATCTGCACTGAAACCATCTGGACGTGGCATCTGTAGGGGTGCCACCGTATAACTGAGTAAAAACGGCGAGCTGGCTGCAGGTTCGCTGCTTTATTCAGTCAACACAAGGAGCATGAGCATGGCGGCGAAAAAATCGAGTCCAAAAACGGCACCGGCCGCACTCCCGAGGAAGCGCGACCCCAACGCCTTTGAGGTCGTGAAAAGCGAAGACACCAAGTCGCAGGCGCTGGCGAAGCTGACGACGACTTCATCCCTGGCGGCCGTCACTCTGAAGCGGTATTCAGGCGCTGGCGACGAAATGGATGTGGCCGACCTGCTGATCGAAATGAGGAAGGCGGGGGATGAGGTTGTCGCTGGCGACATGGGCCGGGTCGAGCGAATGCTGGCCAACCAAGCCATGACCCTGGACGCCATCTTCAACGACATGGCGCAGCGGTCTGGGCGACAGGACAGCTATAAGGGGATCGAGGTTTTGATGCGACTGGCATTGAAGGCGCAGGCGCAGGCCAGATCGACGGCTGAGGCACTGGCGCTGCTGAAGAACCCCATGCCCTACATCAAGCAAGCCAACATGACCACCGGGCCGCAACAGGTCAACAATACCTATGCCGGTACGCCATCGCATAGTGGCATACAGTCGGGCGCGGGAAATTCTCGAAGTGAGCCAAACAAACTATTGGAGGCAGATCATGGTCAACGGCTGGACATTGGATCGCAGGCAGCGGCAGGCCGAGCTAATCAGAAGCTGGAGACCGTGGGCTAAGTCCACCGGGCCGAGGTCGCTGGAGGGCAAGGAGCGGGTCAGTCGCAACGCCTGGAAGGGCGGCCACCGGGCCGAGCTGCGGGAGCTTTCCAAGATGGTCAACGAGCATGTGCGGGTATCGCGTGAGCTGGCCGACAGGTGCAGGTAGGGGCGGGGGAAGTTCAAAGTCTGCAACCCTCGAACTGACGACACCCCATTGCTTCGCACGCGGAGAAAAAATCCCCCATGAGAATGCAATTCAAATCGGCGGCCACCACTCTGGTGCTGTGCCTGGTGTTTCAGGCGCAGGCCGAGACCCTGCTGGGGTCGCCTCAGAAAACGGAAAATAAAGCACGCTAAGCCGGTTGCAACGGTCGTAGCGGCCTGAACTTGCCCGCGCCGATCTTGGCGCTGCTGCGCCAGAGGTAATCGCCGGTCAGGTTGATGTGTTCCCAGCCGAGCGGCGACAGGTAGCCGGTGAACGGCTTGTGTGTCTCGGTCGGCAAGCGCTCGGGGCTGTTCATGGCAGACTCTCCGCTTGCTGGGCCGGCGCGGTCGGCATCGCGGCCAACTGCACTTCCAGATCGGCCAACGCTTCGCGTCGGCGTTCGACGAACTGACTCAGCACGGCAAGCTGTGCGGCTGTTTCATCGCAGTCCGCCGCATCCAGCGCCCGGCACAACCGCGCCAATGCGTCCAGGCCGATGCCCGCCTCAAAAGCGGCCCGCACAAAGCACAGCCGCTGCAAGGCGGCGTCATCGAACAAGCCGTAGCCGCCCGTGGTGCAGGCGACTGGCCGCAGCAATCCGCGCAGCAGGTAGTCGCGCACGATATGCACGCTCACCCCGGCCTCAAGGGCCAGTCGGGACACTGTGTAGGCGTTCATCGAACACCTCCTTTTCCTTATCCGGCGCAGCAGGACAGTTGCTTCACGTCCTTGCTGAAGGTCTGCGCCGCGAGCTTCAAGCCCTCGACCATCGTTAGGTAGGGGAACAACTGGTCGGCTAGTTCCTGCACCGTCATGCGGTTGCGAATGGCGAGAACAGCCGTCTGGATCAGTTCGCCCGCTTCCGGGGCCACCACCTGTACGCCAATCAGCCGTCCGCTGCCTTCCTCGATGACCAGCTTGATGAAGCCGCGGGTATCGAAGTTGGCGAGCGCACGCGGCACGTTGTCGAGCGTCAGCGTGCGGCTGTCGGTTTCGATGCCATCGTGGTGCGCTTCCGCCTCGCTGTAGCCCACGGTCGCCACTTGCGGGTCGGTGAACACCACGGCCGGCATCGCGGTCAGATTGATGGCGGCGTCGCCGCCGGTCATGTTAATGGCCGCACGAGTGCCGGCCGCTGCCGCCACATAGACGAACTGCGGCTGGTCGGTGCAGTCGCCGGCCGCGTAGATGTTCGGGCTACTGGTGCGCATGCCCTTGTCGATGACGATGGCCCCCTGCGCATTGACGGCTACCCCCGCCGCTTCCAATGCCAGGCTGCGCGTGTTCGGTGTCCGGCCGGTGGCGACCAGCAGCTTGTCGGCGCGCACTTCGCCCTGTCCAGTGGTCAGCACGAATTCGCCGTCCACATGGGCGACTTGGCTGGCTTGCGTATGTTCCAGTACCTTGATTCCTTCGGCACGGAAGGCGGCTGTGACGGCCTCGCCGATGGCAGGGTCTTCGCGGAAGAACAGCGTGCTGCGCGCAAGGATCGTGACCTGGCTACCCAGCCGGGCGAAGGCTTGCGCCAGTTCCAGCGCCACCACCGACGAGCCGATGACGGCCAGGCGTTCGGGAATGGTGTCGCTGACCAAGGCCTCGGTCGAAGTCCAGTAGGGTGACTCTTTCAGGCCCGGAATCGGCGGCATGGCCGGACTGGCACCCGTGGCGACCAGGCAGCGGTCGAACATCACGACGCGCTCACCACCCTCGTTCAAACTAACGATAAGGCTCTGGTCGTCCTTGAAACGCGCTTCACCGTGCAGAACGGTGATGGCTGAATTGCCGTCCAGGATGCCTTCGTACTTGGCATGACGGAGTTCTTCGACACGGGCCTGCTGCTGGGCCAGCAGCCGCTCGCGCAAGATCGTCGGCGGTGTGGGTGGCATGCCGCCGTCGAATGGGCTTTCCCGGCGCAGATGGGCGATGTGGGCGGCGCGGATCATGATCTTGGACGGCACACAACCGACGTTGACGCAGGTGCCGCCGATGGTGCCGCGCTCAATCAGCGTGACCTGCGCGCCTTGCTCGACGGCCTTCAGTGCTGCCGCCATCGCGGCTCCACCGCTGCCGATCACGGCGACTTGCAACGGGCGCTCGCCGCCGCTGCCCTTGTCGGCGGCACCCATCCAGCCGCGCACCTTGTCGAACAGCCCAGTGCGGTTGTCGGTCGGCGGGGCATCGGCGAGCATCGCTTTGTAGCCCAGGCCAGCCACGGCGGCGGTCAGTGCGTCCGGCGCTGTGCCTGGATCAAGGGCGAGCTGGGCCGCGCCCTTGGCATAGGACACTATGGCAGATTGGACGCCGGGTACTTTTTCCAGCGCTTCCTTGACGTGCGCCGCGCACGAGTCGCAGGTCATGCCGGTGATTTTTAGATGGGTCATGCGACAGATCCTTTTTCGTTTGTGGTAGCAGACAAGGGCGTCAGATGTGCTGCGCTGCCGTTTTCAGTGCCTCACTTCTTGACGCTGGACGGATAGCCTGCGTCTTCGGTGGCCTTGGTTAGCTTCTGCACGCTGGTCTTGGCATCATCGAAGGTGACAACCGCTTCGCGTGTCTCGAAGGTCACGTTAACTTTGCTGACGCCTTCGACCTTGGAAATCGCCTTCTTGACGGTGATCGGACAAGCGGAGCAGGTCATGCCCGGTACGGACAGCGTGACGGTCTGGGTGGCGGCCCACACGGGGGCAACAACGGCAGCGATGGCGAGAGAGGCAAACAGTTTTTTCATGATGAACTCCTGTGATTAATAGAAAAATGGCATGACGTAGGGAAATCCGAGCGCGACCAGAACCAGCGCGGCCACGACCCAGAAAATGAGCTTGTAAGTAGCGCGCACTTGGGGAATCGCACACACATCCCCTGGTTTGCAGGCTTGCGCCGGTCGGTAGATGCGCCGCCAGGCGAAAAACAGCGCCACCAACGCCGCGCCGATGAAGATCGGGCGATAAGGTTCCAACACCGTCAAGTTGCCGATCCAAGCGCCGCTGAACCCCAGGGCGATCAGAACCAGCGGCCCCAGGCAGCAAGCCGAGGCGAGGATGGCGGCTAGCCCGCCAGTGAAGAGCGCCCCGCGCCCGTTTTGAGGTTCAGACATACGCTTGTCCTTTCAAATCTGGATTGGATAGCTTAAGCTTACTTCCGTACCAATGTACGGAGTCAAGCGATATGGAAAAAAATTTGGAGAATCTGACTATTGGCGTTTTCGCCAAGGCGGCCGGGGTCAACGTGGAAACAATCCGGTTCTATCAGCGCAAGGGCTTGTTGCCGGAGCCGGACAAGCCCTATGGCAGCATCCGCCGCTATGGCGAGGCGGATGTGACGCGGGTGCGCTTCGTGAAATCAGCCCAGCGGCTCGGATTCAGCCTCGACGAGATCGCAGAGCTGCTGAGGCTGGATGACGGCACCCACTGCGAGGAAGCCAGCAGCCTGGCCGAGCACAAGCTTCAGGACGTGCGCGAAAAAATGACCGACCTGGCGCGCATGGAAACCGTGCTATCCGAACTTGTGTTCGCCTGCCATGCGCGGCAAGGGAACGTTTCTTGCCCGCTGATTGCTTCGCTGCAAGGGGAGAAAGAGCCGCGTGGTGCCGACGCGGTGTAGCCGAGGGTAGTTACGCCTTAGCGTGCTTTATTTTCCGTTTTCTGAGACGACCCCCTGCTGGGCAAGGTCATCCATGTGCAGGATGGCGACAGCATCACAGTCCTGGACGACACCCGCACCCAGCACAAGATTCGCCTAAGCGGCATTGATGCGCCTGAGCGGGGGCAGGCATTCGGCAATGTCTCCAAGGAGAGCCTGGCCGAGCAGGTCGCCGGGCAGTCTGTGGCGGTCGAGTGGGACAAAGTTGATCGGTACGGGCGCAAGGTCGGCAAGGTTCTGCTGGCCGGTCTGGATAGCAACCTGGTGCAGATCAAGCGCGGCCTGGCATGGCACTACAAGAAGTACGAGCGGGAGCAGTCCCCGGCTGACCGACAGAGCTATGCAGCGGCCGAGGCTGAGGCCAGAGCGGCGAAGCTGGGCCTGTGGCGGGATGCAGAACCAACGCCACCCTGGGAGTTCAGGCGCAATAGCAACTCAAACTTCCATTCAACCATCGCGGGCAACAAGTGATCGTTCATACACTGCAAGCCGGATTAGCGTGTCTGCCACACCTCGGAAACTATTTTGTGCGCTTAATTTGGCGTGGTTTTTATGGTGGGTTTTACGGTGGGAAAATCGAGATATCAACCCATGGACCCGCATGAATACTAGATTCCATGCGGACACAGTCTCCGCCAGCACACGAAGAAAAACGGGCCGCAAGGGCCCGTTTTTCTTTTCTGCCCATCAAATGACCCATGAAGCGCCACCGTTCTACTCCTGAACGGCGCCCCTGCTTGGCGAATGTCTAGCGCAACGAACTTGGTGCGGCAGTCGCGGTGCGGCCTCACCGCGTTGCCGTCCGATCCTGGACGGCTCCCGGTCTAGCAGACAGCCCACCAGTCGAACTGGTAGCGACTGTCTCACACACCTGGCTGATGTGTGTCAAAACCAGACTGCTCGCCGTATCCAGAATCTACGGAGAAGGAGGATCGTCATGGAGCGCGCAAAATCTTTCTTGAGCATGGCAGCCATTTGGAGCGCTGTAATGCTGGCGGCGTGTGGTGGCGGTGAAACCCCAACCCGCTCTGTCACGGTGTCGCATGGCGGTTTGTCAGGGCAGGCAGGCCGCGTGGAGTACCGCGTGGTGGACGAAGACGGGGCATGGACTACGTTGCCCGCGGCGCCCGGGATTGCCTCTGATGTGGTCGAGGTTCCGGAGACCGCCAAGGTTCTTCTCGTTCGGGTCCTTGGGCCTGATGACGAGGTGCTCAACGAGCAGGCCCATCTCCTGACAGCGGGAGAACAGGTTTCACAACCCGTGCGCAATGACCGCTGGATGACGGACGACGCGGGTGTACAAAAGTCCACGCTGTTCGGAATCACGCTGCCAGGGGCCCATGATGCCGGGATGGGCAAGGTGGACAGCTGCTCGTTTTATGCCAATGAAGCAACCACGCGGACCCAGAACACCACGGTGGGGCGGATGCTCAATGACGGGATTCGCTACTTCGACATGCGGCCCATGTTTGTCAAACCTGCGTTTTCGTCGGATCCCGAAATGCGCTTGGGCCACTACAGTTGGGTAGGCACGACTGTCAACCTGGGCATTCATAAGTTCACGCTGCGCAACGAAGGTTGCGCAGGCTATACGGTGCGATATGCCCTGGAGAATGTCCGCGACTTCATGCAAGGCGGAGACAACCGCGAGCTGGTGATTCTCAAGTTTTCTCATTTTCAGAATCTGAGGGCGCATGACACAGACCACTCGCATTTCGACGCGGTGGATTTCAGGGCGCTCGAAGAGATGATTGAGCAGAAGCTGGGCCCGTATCTGCTGCGCGGTAACCGGAACTTCAGAACCACGCCCATCGCGGAACTGACGGCGGACGGCCCCAAGGTGATCGTGACGTTCGACGCCAGTGGCTACGACGGTTCGACGGGCATCTACCCGCAGTCTGATTTGATTCTCTATGACGAATACTCGAAGACGGCTTCCGTCAGCGACATGCGCGCTGATCAGTTCAGCAAGATGGAAACTCACGCACCACCCTTGCATGGCGAGCAGTATTGGGTGAACGCCTTCATGTGCCAACAGTTCGTCGGTCCAATGAGCACGGACTGCTACAAGCGCGCTCGTGCGGCGTGGGATAAGCAGACGCGCGTAGCGCCACTCTTTGTGCTCTCCTGGACGCTGACGCAGACCAAGAATCAGATGATCGCGTGCTCCGTCGCGGTGACCGATGAACTGAAATGGATTGCAGCCCAACTGGGTTACGAGTGCAAAACGCTGCCGGCACTTGGCCAGGCAGCCAACAAACACATCGACGACATCGTTACCGAGGTGAGCAAGCAGCGCCGCTACCCGCATGTTGTGTATGTCGATCAGTCAGACAAAAAGGCAACCAACGCGGCCATCCTGATCAACCAAATGCACTGAGTACCGTGCTTGGCCAGATATCGGCTGGCCTTTGGAACGACCTGCGGATGCCCAGCGGATGCACGCAGACCCGCAGACTGCTTTGTACCAGGCAGCGTGGGCCGACACGGCACAGGGTGACGCCAGCAATCGCTGGAGATTGTTTGGAGACCGACTCATTGCGTTCCAAGTCGGCTAGACCATAGAGCGTTCAGTCAGCGTCATCCTTCACGACGCTGCGCACAGGGTCAGGTCGGCATGCATTTGACTAACCGGCCGCGCTCGCGCGCTCACCGTAACGCATTGTTGGCAAACGCCGAGACGCACGGCTTTCCGCTAAGGTAGGGTCCTCAGCACCCAGGAGGCACGACCATGAAAACCACCGCAACCACAATCAGCGCCCTCGCCGCCTGCGCGCTGGCCGCTGGATGTGCCGGCGTGAACGAACCCACCGTCGGCCCGACAGGCGCGCCCCGGGGCGGCACCTGCGACGCCAAGCCGGCGCAGTCGGCCGTGGGGCAGAACAGCACGGCCAAGGTGGTGGAGGCGGCGCGGGTGCGTTCGGGGGCGATGATCGCGCGCATTCTGCGGCCGGGGCAGATGATCACCAAAGAGTTCGACGCGCAGCGGCTGAACCTGGAGGTGGACGCCAACGGGCGCATCGTGGCGGTGCGCTGCGGTTGAACCGCAGCCCGCCAACGCTTCTCTTTTAATAGCTGCTAGCGCTTATCTGACAAGCGCTAGCAGCCAATTTTCTTACATACCGGGCTTCCAGGCCGCGCTCAGTCGGCCAGGAACAGCTCCTGCAGATCGCTGAGGAAATCGAAACCCCGCTCGGTGGGCCGCACGCGGGCGAAGTCGCGTTCGATCAGGCCCTTGGCCTCGGCCGCCTGCAGGGGCTTGGCGATGGCGGTGAGGGGCAGGCCGGTGCGTTCGGTGAAGTCCTGCAGCGCGAAGCCGCCGCGCAGGCGCAGGGCGTTGAGCATGTATTCGAACGGCAGGTCGGCGCGGCGCACGTCGTCGTCCTGCGCGAGCGCGTGGCCGGCCAGGGCGTGGTTCATGTAGCGGCCGGGGTCGCGGAAACGCGCCTGGCGCACCACGCGGTGCGCGAAGCTGAGCTTGCTGTGCGCGCCGGCGCCAATGCCCAGGTAGTCGCCGAACTCCCAGTAGTTGGTGTTGTGCACGCACTGGTGGCCGGCACGGGCGTAGGCCGATATTTCGTAGCGCGGCAGGCCGCTCTGTCCGGTCCGCTCGGTGATGCGGTCGAGCATGGCGTAGGCGTCGTCGTCGGGCGGCACCACGGGCGGATGCTTGGCGAAGTAGGTGTTGGGCTCGATGGTCAGGTGGTAGACCGACAGGTGCGGCGGCGCGAAGCCGAGCGCGGTGCGCAGGTCTTCGTCCAGGCCCGCGAGGTCCTGGCCGGGCAGCGCGTACATGAGGTCGAGGTTGAAGGTGTCGAAGGCCTGGGCGGCCTCTTCCACCGCCGCGATGGCCTGGGCGCGGTCATGCACCCGGCCCAGGGCCTGCAGGTGCCGGTCGTTGAAGCTCTGCACGCCGATGGACAGGCGCGTGACGCCGGCCGCGCGGAAGGCGCGGAAGCGGTCTTTCTCGAAGGTGCCGGGGTTGGCCTCCAGCGTGACCTCGCAGCCCGCCGCCAGCGGCAGGCGCGCGCGGATGTCGGCCAGCAGGCGGTCGATGGACTGGGGCGAAAACAGGCTGGGCGTGCCGCCGCCGATGAAGATGCTCTGCACCTGGCGGCCCCACACCAGCGGCAGCGCGGCTTCGAGGTCGGCGCACAGGGCGTCGAGATAGCGCTGTTCGGGCAGCTCGCCGCCGCCGGCCCAGGCGTGCGAGTTGAAGTCGCAGTAGGGGCATTTCTTCAGGCACCAGGGCAGGTGCACGTAGAGCGAGAGCGGCGGCAGGCTGGTGAGCTGCAGCAGGCCCGGGCGCATGTAGTGCTGCACATCGCGCGGGGCGACGGGCGCGGCCTCGGTGGCGGGGACGATGGGGATGTTCATGGCGTTATCAAAACCATAGCTGCTGGCGCTTGACTGATAAGGGTTTCAATAAGAAACGTATTGAAAGTCAGCCACTGGCAAGCGCTAGCAGCTCACTTTTTTGATGGTTCGGGAAGCCAGTTGCTGCGCATCAGTGCCAGCATCTGCTGCGCGGCACGGCCCCGGTGGCTGTTCGCGTTCTTCACTTCGGGCGGCAGTTCGGCGAAGGTCTGGCCGAACTCGGGGATGAACATCACCGGGTCGAAGCCGAAGCCGTGGCTGCCGCGCCGCTCGCGCGCGATCTCGCCGACCACGCGGCCGACGGCGATGAGCGGCTCGGGGTCTTGCGGGCTGCGCACGGCCACCAGGGTGCTGACCATGGCGGCGCGGCGGTTGTCCTGGCCCTGCATTTGTTCGAGCAAGGCGCGCACGTTGTTGTCGTCGCCCTTCTCGTAGCCGAACTGGGTGGCGTAGTAGGCGGTATCCACGCCCGGCAGGCCGCCAAAGGCGTCCACGCACAGGCCGGCGTCGTCGGCGAGGGCCGGCAGGCCGGTGTGCGCGCTGGCGAAGCGGGCCTTGGCCAGGGCGTTTTCGACAAAGGTGCGGTGCGGCTCCTCGGCCTCGCCCACGCCCAGGTCGGCCTGGCGCACCAGCTCCACGCCCAGGGGGGCGAGCATGGCCTGCAGCTCGGCGAGCTTGCCGCGGTTGTTCGATGCCAATACGATTTTCATAGCCAAATTGGCCTCCAGCGCTTGTCCATAAAGCGCGAACAGCTATTAATTTTGAAGCGCCTTCTGCTGCATCTGCATCAGTTCGCCAATGCCTTTTTCGGCCAGGGCCAGCAGCTGGTCCATCTCGCGGCGCGTGAAGGCCACGCCCTCGGCCGTGCCCTGCACTTCCACGAAGTGTCCGGCACCGGTCATGACCACGTTCATGTCGGTGTCGCAGGCCACGTCTTCCACGTATTCGAGGTCGAGCACAGGCTGGCCCTGCACGATGCCCACAGAGACGGCGGCCACGGGTTCACGGATGGGCGAGACCGTGAGCTTGCCGCTGGCGAGCAGCGTGTTCACCGCGTCCTGCGCGGCCACCCAGGCGCCGGTGATGGCCGCGGTGCGCGTGCCGCCGTCGGCCTGGATCACGTCGCAGTCGAGCACGATGCTGCGCTCGCCCAGGAGCTTGAGGTCGAACACGGCGCGCAGCGAGCGGCCGATGAGGCGCTGGATCTCCTGCGTGCGGCCGCTCTGCTTGCCGCGCGCGGCCTCGCGGTCGCTGCGGCTGTGCGTGGCGCGCGGCAGCATGCCGTATTCGGCCGTGACCCAGCCCTCGCCGCTGCCGCGCTTGTGCGGCGGCACTTTCTCTTCCACCGAGGCGGTGCACAGCACCTTGGTGTTGCCGAACTCGATGAGCACCGAGCCCTCGGCGTGCATGGTGTAGCGGCGGGTGATGCGCACGGGGCGCAACTGGTCGGCGGCACGGCCACCGGGGCGAACAAATGTAGTCATGTGGAATCCGTCAAAAAAATGGCGCCAAGTGCAGCGCCGGGTCCAAACCATTCACCGCCTGTTGCGCTGTGCGCTGTCCAGGCCAGCAACCGCCGCGCAAGGGCCGCCCCGCAGCGCTGGCGGTGTTCCCCTCCCCGCGCGCAGCGCGAGAGGAGGGGGAAGGCGCGCAGCGCCTCAGGGGGAGGCTCACGCCTTTTTTGCAGCAGAAGTGCGGCGGATGGCCTCGTTGATCTCGGCGATGGAGCGCTCGATAGCTTCGTCGTCCAGGTCGTCCACCAGGCCGTCGATGGGGCCAGCCTGGATGGTGGAGGCGAACACATCGTCGCTGATGCTGTCGGTGGACACGCCCTGGGTGGACTCGAAGGCGTCGGGGGTTTCCCACTCCATGGCCACCACGGTCACGTTGTCGCTGCCGGCGCCGGCCTTGCGCAGCGCCTGCTCGACCAGCTCGGGCACGGCCTGCGACACCGTCTGGCTGCCGAGCTGCAGGGCGATTTCCTCGTCGCTGAGCGTGCCCCACAGGCCGTCGGAGCACAGCAGGATGCGGTCGCCCTGCTCCAAATGCACGGGGCCGGTCATGTCGTAGATGGGCTTGGTGGGCGAGCCCAGGCAGGTAAAGAGCACGTTGCGGTTGATGCGCTCCAGCCCTGGCGGCATGTTGCGCAGCTCCAGGTAGGAGTGGTCGCGCGTGCGCGTGAGCAGCGCGCCGGCACGCACCATGTACAGGCGCGAGTCGCCGCAATGCACCCAGGTGGCGCTGCCGGCCTGCACGACGGCGATGACCAGCGTGGTGCGCGGCGAGTCGAGCATGCCCTTGTCGCTGGCATAGCGCAGGATCTGGTGGTGCGCCGCCAGCAAGGCGGACGAGAGGAACTCCTGCACGTCAGAGAGCACCGGGCGCGCCTGGCGCTGGAACATGGCGGCCACGGTCTGCATGGCGATCTGCGCCGCCACCTCGCCTTCCGGATGGCCGCCCATGCCATCGGCCAGCACGAACAGACCGGACTCCCGCGTATAGCAGTAACCCATGCGGTCTTCGTTCTTTTCGCGGCCCCCGCGGCGGCTGATCTGGAAGACGGAGAATTTCATTTGGGCTTGACTCCGATTCCAGTGGCCTCACCCACCTTTTGCACATTTTTCTTGGTGTCGGACACCAGGGTGTCGAGCTGCATGCGCATTTTCTCGGCCACCGTGAGCTTGGTGTAGCGGCGCTCGCCCTCGCGGCTCAATTCCTTCTGCAGCGCGAACACCGATTGCGGGCGCGAGAGCGGGTCGAGCGCCATGCACCACTCGACCACCTCGATGAGGTTGTCGGAGTACACGCCGCGCAGCTTGGCCAGGGCCAGCGAGAGGCGGTCCTTCTCCTGGCGCTGCGGCGCCTCGTTGGGCGGGAAGCCCTGCATGCAGGCGTAGATGCAGGCGCCAATGGCGTAGATGTCGGTCCAGGGGCCCATGGACGAATCGCGCCGGTACATCTCGGGGGCGGCGAAGCCGGGGGTGTACATGGGGCGGATGAAGTTGCCTTCTTTCGACAGCACCTCGCGCGCGGCGCCGAAATCGATCATCACGGCCTTGTTGTCGTCGGTGATGAAAATGTTGGCCGGCTTGATGTCCAGGTGCAGCATCTTGTGCTGGTGCACGATGCGCATGCCGCGCAGCACCTCGTCGAACAGCGAGCGGATGGTGGATTCGCGGAACACCTTCTGCGTCTTGAGGTCGCGCGCGGTGATGATGAAATCCTGCAGGGTCGCGCCCTCCAGGTAGTTCATCACCATGTAGACGGTTTCGTTCTCGCGGAAGAAGTTGAGCACGCTCACCACCGAGGCGTGCGAGATCTGGGCCAGCGCCCGGCCTTCCTCGAAGAAGCTCTTGAGGCCCAGGCGGTAGAGCGAGAGCTTTTCGGGCGGCACCTTGGGCAGCAGTTCGCCCGGCGCGCGCGTGGCCAGGGACGAGGGCAGGTATTCCTTGATGGCGACCTGCTGGCCTTCGGCGTCCACGGCCAGGTAGACCACGCCAAAACCGCCGGAGGACAACCGGCGTATCACACGGTAACCGCCTATGACGGTATCGGGCGGCAGCGGTGCCGGTTTGATTTTTGACATATTTTGCGCAGAAGATTCGGGGGCGTGGCAGAACCCGGATAATCGCCGGATCGCAAGCAACCATCAAAAAGTCCAATGCCAGTTTACAGCATGACCGGATACGCCAGCGCCCAGCGCGGCGTGCCCCCGGGGAGTCCCGAGGCCGAGTTCCGGCCCGGCCCCGTGCGTCGCCTGGGATTGGAAATCCGCTCCGTCAACAGCCGCTTTCTCGATCTGTCGTTCCGGCTGCCCGATGAACTGCGCGCCATGGAACCCGTGCTGCGCACGCTGCTGACCGCCAAGGTCAAGCGCGGCAAGGTCGAAGTACGCGCCACGCTGGACAGCGGCGACGCCGCCAGCCTGCCCGACCCGTCGCCACGCCTGCTGCAGCGCCTGGGCGCGCTGCAGGACTCCGTGCGCACCTGGCTGCCGGACGCCGCACCGCTGACGGTGGCCGATGTCCTGCGCCTGGGCACCAGCCAGGGCCCGGGCCAGGAAAACTGGAGCGAAGCCGTCCCCGCGCTGGCCCAGGAAGCCCTGGCCGCCCTCCTCGAAGCCCGCCAGCAGGAAGGCGCACGGCTGGCCGCCATGCTGCAGGGCCATCTGCGGCAGCTGCGCGGGCTGTCCGAACAGGCGGTCCCGCTCGTTCCCCAACTGGTGGAGCAGCAGCGCCAGCGCTTCATGGAGCGCTGGAAGGAGGCCATGGGCCTCGCAGAAGGTGCCGCCACGCCCGAGGCGGCGCAGGACCGCGCGCTGTCCGAGGCCACGGCTTTCGCCATCCGCATCGACGTGGCCGAGGAGGTCACCCGGCTCCAATCCCACCTGGCGGAAATCGAGCGCTTGCTCGAAAAAGGCGGCGAAATCGGCAAGCGGCTGGACTTCCTCATCCAGGAACTGCACCGCGAGGCCAACACGCTGGGCTCGAAATCGGCCGCGCTGGAACTCACGCGCATCAGCGTGGACATGAAGGTCCTGATCGAGCAGATGCGCGAACAGGTGCAGAACATCGAGTGATGCTGCAATTTCAATAGCTAGAAGCGCTTACCCCTTATGGAATACCCTGGAAATTTATTCGTGGTCGCTGCGCCCAGCGGCGCGGGCAAGTCCAGCCTCGTGAAGGCCCTGCTGGAGTTGGACTCGCAGGTCCATGCCTCCGTTTCGCACACCACCCGGGCGCCCCGGGGCCAGGAAAAGCACGGGCGCGAGTACTTCTTCGCCTCCGAGTCGGAGTTCGACACCATGGTGGCCTCGCACGCCTTCGTGGAATGGGCCAATGTGCATGGCCGCCGCTATGGCACGTCCAAGAAGGCGATCGAGGAGCGCATCGCCCAGGGCTCCGACGTGATCCTGGAGATCGACTACCAGGGCGCCCTGCAGGTCAAGGAGACGTTCGCCAACGCCGTGCTCATCTTCATCCTGCCGCCCAGCTGGGAAGAACTGCGCTCACGCCTGGAGCGCCGGGGAGAGGATTCGGCCGAGGTCATCGAGCTGCGCCTGAAGAACGCCTCCGAGGAAATGGCGCAGGTGGACAAATTCGACTTCGTTATAATCAACGAGTTGTTCGAGCGCGCGCTTTTCGACATGAAAGCCATCGTCCACGCCCAGCGTCTCAAATACGCGGCCCAGCGCCGCGCACGGGCCGAGACCTTCCAGTCGCTCAACATTGCCTGATTTTCCGGAGTAACCATGGCCCGCATCACCGTCGAAGACTGCCTTGAGCAGATCCCCAACCGTTTCCAGCTCGTCCTGGCGGCCACCTACCGCGCCCGCATGCTCAGCCATGGCCATGCCCCCCGCATCGAGAGCCGCAACAAGCCCGCCGTGACCGCCCTGCGCGAAATCGCCGCCGGCAAGGTCGGCCTGGAGATGCTCAAGAAGGTCCCCGGCTAACGCGCCCGCCATTGGCGCCCCTGAAAAAGCACCGCACGCCGGTGCTTTTTTTATGGACCAGAACGGCCATCGACAGGCGCGCTACATTAAAGGCATGACCGCGGTGCTGAACACCCCCCCAGCCAACGAGCCCAGACCCGGCGAACGCGCCCCAGCCGCGAGCGCCAGCCCGGCGGCCGCCAATGCCGCGGCGGCCAGCTTTGCCGCGCTCACCGACAGCCTGGACTACCTCGACGCCGCCAGCATCGAGCAGGTGCGGCAGGCCTACCGCTTTGCCGACGAGGCCCATCTGGGCCAATTGCGCAACAGCGGCGAGCCCTACATCACCCACCCCATCGCGGTGGCGGCCCAGTGCGCCACCTGGAAGCTCGACGCCCAGGCGCTGATGGCAGCCCTGCTGCATGACGCGATGGAAGACTGTGGCGTCACCAAATCCGATCTGATCGACCGTTTCGGCGTCGCCGTGGCCGATCTGGTGGACGGCCTGACCAAGCTCGACAAGCTGCAGTTCGACACACGCGAGGAAAACCAGGCCGAATCGTTCCGCAAGATGCTGCTGGCCATGGCGCGCGATGTGCGTGTCATCCTGATCAAGCTGGCCGACCGCACGCACAACATGCGCACGCTGTCGGACATGCCACGCAGCAAATGGGGGCGCATCTCCTCCGAAACACTCGACATCTACGCGCCCATCGCTCACCGGCTGGGGCTGAACCAGACCTACCGCGAGCTGCAGGACCTGGCCTTCCGGCACCTGCACCCCTGGCGCTACGCCACGCTTTCCAAGGCGGTCGGCAAGGCGCGCAACCGGCGCCGTGACCTGGTGCAGAAGGTCCAGGCCGATGTGGATGCGGCCTTCGCCCGCATCGGCATGAAGGTGCGCCTGGCGGGGCGGGAAAAAACCCTCTACGCCATCTACCAGAAGATGGTGCTCAAGCACCTGAGCTTTGCCCAGGTGACCGACATCTATGGCTTCCGGGTCATCGTGCCCACCATCACGGACTGCTACACCGCGCTGGGCATCCTGCACCAGATGTACAAGCCAGTGCCGGGCAAGTTCAAGGACCACATCGCCATCGCCAAGCTCAATGGCTACCAGTCGCTGCACACCACGCTGGTGGGGCCCTCGGGCGTGAACATCGAGTTCCAGATGCGCACCGAGGAAATGCACCTGGTGGCCGAGGCCGGCGTGGCCGCCCACTGGCTCTACAAGGCCCAGGATGATGACAGCGCCGCCGCCGAGCGCCTGGGAACGAAATGGCTGCAGTCCCTGCTCGACATCCAGAACGAAACCCGCGATGCCGCCGAGTTCTGGGACCACGTCAAGGTGGACCTGTTCCCCGACGCGGTGTATGTCTTCACACCCAAGAGCCAGATCATGGCGCTGCCGCGCGGCGCCACGGTGGTCGATTTCGCCTACGCCATCCACAGCAACGTGGGCAACAGCACCTCGGCCGCCAAGATCAACAACGAGCAGGTGCCGCTGCGCACCGAACTGAAGAACGGTGACGTGGTGGAGATCATCACCACGCCGACGGCCACGCCCAATCCTGCCTGGCTGGGCTTCGTGCGCACAGGACGCGCGCGCTCCAAGATCCGCCACCACCTCAAGACGCTGGCGCAAACCGAATCCGAAGGACTGGGAGAAAAACTGCTGGCGCAGGCGCTGCGCGCCGAGGGGCTGGAGCAGTTGCCCGACAGCGGCGACGCCACCCAGCCGCTGTGGGACAAGCTCCTGCGCTTCACCGGCAACCGTTCGCGCAGCGAGCTCATGACCGACATCGGCCTGGGCAGGCGCATCGCCACCATCGTGGCCAAGCGGCTGGTGGTTCTGATGTCCGAGCACGGCTACAAGCCCGATGCGCTGCTGATGACGCGCGAACGCTACACCTCGCATGAAACCGTTTCGCAGGGAGGCGTCACCCTCGACGGCAGCGAGGGCGCTTCCGTCAAATACGCCAGCTGCTGCCGCCCCATTCCCGGCGACGGCATCGTTGGCTACCTGGGACGCGGCGAAGGCCTGGTGGTGCACGCCATGCAGTGCGCGGTGGCCAAGCGTCTGCAGCACAAGGACAGCGAGCGCTTCATCGCCGTGGACTGGGCAGAGGAGCCCACACGCATGTTCGAGACACGCATCGTCGTGACGGTGAACAACGGCAAGGGCGTGCTGGCGCGTATCGCTGCCGACCTGGCGCGTTCGGAAGCCGACATCACGCACGTCGACATGGATGACGAAACCGCGCTCGACACCATTGACCTGCGCTTCATCATCGCCGTGCGCGACCAGGCGCATCTGGAGGCCGCCCTGCGCAACCTGCGCCGCACGCCCGCCGTGCTGCGCACCAGCCGCTCCCTGCCACTGAGCTGACCCCGCAGCGCGGCCTCAATCGCGGCCGGCAGAGGGATATTCGACGTCCAGCACTTCCAGCGTGCGCAGCCCCGAAGGCGTGGGCAGCTGGACTTCATCACCTACCCGCGCCTTGAGCAATGCCCGCGCCACGGGAGCAATCCAGCTCACCTGGCCCTGGTTGCTGTCGGCCTCGTCGATGCCCATGATGGTGACGGTGCGTGACTGCCCCTGATCGTCCATGTAGGTGACTGTGGCACCGAAATACACCTGGTCGCTGCCCGCATGGACGGAAGGCTCCACGACTTCCGCGATTTCCAGGCGCTTGGTCAGGAAGCGGATGCGCCGGTCGATTTCGCGCAAGCGCTTCTTGCCGTAGAGATAGTCGCCGTTTTCCGAACGATCGCCATTGCTGGCAGCCCAATGGACGATTTCAACCACCTTGGGGCGTTCGTTGTCCATCAAGTCGAGCAGCTCGGCACGCAGCCGTGCATAGCCCTGGGGCGTGATGTAGTTCTTGCCGCCAGCCGGCAGCGGCGGCAAGCCCGGCTCATCGTCCTCGTCGGAATCGGTTTCCTTGGTGAAGGCCTTGTTCATGACAGCATATTTGAACAGCGAGCGTCAGCGCAGAAAAGGAAAAAGCCCTGATACCTTGCGATATCAGGGCTTACCTGTTGGTGCGGCTGGCAGGAATCGAACCCACGACCCCTTGGTTCGTAGCCAAGTACTCTATCCAGCTGAGCTACAGCCGCTAAGCCTCGCATTATAGCACGAATTTTCAGATCATCTCCAAAATTTCGCACCAACTTCGTTCAACCACTGAGATCAACCGAAGTCTGAAGCAAGCCAAGATTGTAATCCAGTTTGCGGAGCGTTTTTTCCAAAACCCGCAAAGTTTTTTGACCAGCCAGGCCATCGGCAGCGGCCCGCCTGAAAAAGAAAACCCCCGCGATCCGTGGGACAGCGGGGGCCGTGCAAGATTGGTAGGGCGTGGCGGACTTGAACCGACGACCAAAGGATTATGAGTCTGCCTCCCCTCTGAACGCCGACGCGCACCTACAGATAGCTGACCTCTACAAAAGTGACTCCATATGCTGACCGGCAAGCCCCGTGTATCCTCGATGCCCATGCAATTTGTAGAGCACGCGAAGAATCAAAGCGAGGTACGCCGGTGAATGAAGCAGACGATCTCATCAACCCTGACAAAAAGGCACTCGGCGCTCGTCTCAGAAAGCTGCGCGAGAGCTTCTCTTGGACACTCGGCGAGCTAAGCGAGGCAACTAAGCATCTGGACCCAACGGGCGATGGCATTTCCAAGGTCTCAATCTCACGCTATGAGAACGGGGACTCCTATCCTGGGTATCGAGAAATAAAGCTGCTTGCCCAGGCATTCGCCGTTCCAGTAAGTTCACTGTTCTATGGGGACATACCAGACCCCTATGCAGGCTGGGAGATGTCACTGGATGACTACCTGAGAAGCGTGATCAAGAGCGTTCTGATCGAAGAGGGTCTCATCAAAGGCGAATCGCGCGCCGACCGGGAACAAAAGCAGATGCTCGCTCTGCGTGCGATCCAGGGGCGCAGACGACCCATCGTCCTGGAATCTCTGGATGAAGAGGACAAGGCAGAACGCACTCGACTCGATGAAAAAGCGCAGTCAGAGCTAGAAGAGCTGACCAAAAAATTGTCACAGCCAACCAAGACAAAACCAAAAACGAGATAAATCTCGAAAAAGGTTTGACAATCTCAGAACGCGGAGCCACAATCAAATTCGAGAATTTTCTCGTTTTTGAAAGGTTCCGTTATGAGCAATCCGAAGAAGGGCGTCACGCCCGAACAGCTGCGCCAGGCAGCCAAAGACCTCAACCTGACGGTTGCGGCAATTGCAGAGGGCACAGGCCTGTCCAAGGCCTACATCAGCGAGTTCCGCAACGAAACGCGCAACCTCTCCACCTCCCAGCAAGCCCAGCTCCGCACCTACCTGGAAGCCCAATACGAGGAACAGGGCCAGGACTTCCCCGAGGACCAAGACACCAGTGACAAAGACCTGCTGCAGGGCCTAGGCGGCATGGTCAAGCGCATCACGCGCCCGGCCATCCTGCTGTCTGAGGACGTGCCCGCAGCACAGGCCGAAAAGCTCACCGACCTGATCGAGGCCAACCGCCTCAAGGTGGGCGACATTCTCAACACCGAGTTCGCCACGGGTGGCTTCTTCGGTGGCGAGTTCTCGGAAGGCACCGAGAACGCCATCCGCGAAATCTTCGCCCTGCTGGCCCTGAACTACGTCGCCATCCTGATGCTGCAGGGCCGGAACATCGCGCGCAAGGTGCCCGACGGCCTCCAGCCGAAGACCTTGGGCGACTGGCTCTCGGGCTACCTCTCCACCTCCCCACTGGCTGATCTGCTGCCCGAAGCGGACCAGGCCGATGCCGCAGCGGAGGCAGCATGAGCACGTTCACCACGCCCATCTCGATGGTGGCCGGCTCTGGCAAGGGCGCTGCCCTTGCCGCCGGCGTGATTGGACTGCTTCTGATGCTGGCGCTGGCGTCCAAGAGCGATCCGACGGCACGCAATCAGACCATCGGACGGTGATTCCGATGCGGTCAGAACCGTCAAAACCCAGTTTTGATGCGGGTTCCGGGCCTGCCACGTCTGCGGCCATGGCGCAGACGGTAGGCACCGGGCGGCCGATGTGCAGCCGCGGCGACGGCGCGGCGCACCGAGGCCAAGCCGCCCCCATTCTTGCTGCCAAACAGGCGGCCTATCCCCTCCCCTGCCCTCTCCAAACGTGGCGCCACAAGGCGCCGACCGGGGCACCCGCTCGCACGCAAGTGCGAGTGGGGGGGGAGGGAACCACGTTCGCCAGGGCGGTTGCGCCCCGCGCCCTCGGCTCATCAGCCCAGGGCCGCAATACCACCCTGGCACTTTCCGATGCATTCCGGATGCTGCTGGACGTCGAGCGCGCCGAATCCGAATCGGTAGCCCACATGCGAGCCCTGGCCCGCGCCGCGTTCGGCTCGGCCAGCTTGGAGCCACTGATGACGGCACTGGTCTCCATCGAGTACCAGTGGCGTGAAACCGTCGAAAGAATCTGCCAGCGCGGCGGCCTGCTGCTGATCGGTGGAAAGGCCTGAGACATGCCCACCTCCACAACACCCCCCGCCCGCTTCATCGCCACGGCCACGCTGCCCAACGGCGACTGCAAGCGCTTCCGCGAGCTGCCGTGCTTCGATGGCTACGTGGCCGTGTGGCGCGCTGCAGGCTTCATCCTGACCTGGCAGAGCCCCCGCGCAGTGGTCATCACGCGCGGCGAGCTCGATTCCGAGCCCCAGCGCACCGCCGAGGCTTCGGCCCCACCCTCCACCCCTTCAATACCTCACACAGAGGCCCTCCATGGTCAAGCTCGATTTGGGCATTGCCAAGCTCGATTGGTACGTGCTCCCCTCCCCTTCCGCCAGCATCGGCCCGTTCTCCTTTCTCATCGACCACGAGGGCATCTTCCTGTTCATCAAGCCGGTGCAACTCGCGCTGCTTTGGCCCTGGGTGAAGGTATGAGCCAAGCGCCCGCACAACGCCCCTTCGCATGGTGGAGCACTCCCGCCCAGCGCGCGCTCCGTTCGGCCGCGCCTACGCCCGCTCTGGGCCTGCAGCGCCGCCCTTTCTCCCGCGCCATTGGGGCGCAAAAACACCCCCTGGAGGCTACCCGTGCAACAGCGCAAATTTTCCGCTTCACGGGCAGTAACACCCCGTATGAGTCTCATGAGTGAGACAGCAGCCAGCGAAGCGCAGCAGCTCATGGGACTCGATACGGTACGGATCAAAAGCCCTTACATGGCCCGCAACATCGTGGACAAGGTGAAGGCCCAGGGCCAGAGCTACTGCCAGGTGCTCAACGAAACAGGCGAGCTGCTTTGGGAAGTCACCCGCACCAACCTGCAGGGCTCCTACGACTCCCGGATCATGGTCAAGCCGATGTACGAGGACTGCAGCAAGTCCAAGAGCGGCAAGCCCGAGTGGCACCCGAGCCAACCCTACCTGATCGTGGAATGCTCGCTGCCCAAGGCCATGCACGGCCAGAACATGTACGGCGTGATCGCGGACCTGCCGCAAGCCTGCGAGAACCTGCGCACGCTGCTGCAGCAGCTCTTGGGGGTGGAGTTGCCGCACACCGGCAAATGGACCGTGCAGCGAGTGGACTGGTCGGAGAACTTCCGATTGCCATATCAGGCGGTGCAGGAGTTCTTTGAGGGCATCTACCACGTCGCCTTTCCGCGCCGGAAGATGCAGAAATACAGCAACGAGGCCATCTTCGTGCCCGGCACAACCACCACGATCAAGCTGTACCACAAGGGCCCCGAGTTCGAGCGGAATGATCGCAAGCGCCTCTACGTGGTGCTGCGCGGCATGTACCAGCAGAACCGAGCTAAGGATGCGCCGCCAGACTGGGCACACCGGCAGGCATCGCGGAAGGTGGCGGCTCTGCAGCGACTGGCGAACGGCCGCCTTCGTGCAGAGGTGGAGGTTCACGCCGAGAAGCTGGACTACGACTTTGGCCACAAGCCCAAGGTGCACGAAATCACCACTGCATACCTCGAAGGCGTGTTCGACAAGGAAATCGCCCGGCTACTGCGAGAGGGGCGGGATGGCGTGCAGATCGTTCGCACCAGCCTGGCGGTTCGTGACCGTCTGGAAGCGCACTACGCCCTTGAGCTGGCTGGTCGGTTGCATGGCTTCTGGCTGGGCCTCGCTACCCATGGCGAAGACGACATGAAGACCCGCAGCACGCGGCCCACCTTCTACCGGCGCCGGAAGCAGTTGGTGGACGTCGGCGTGTCCTGGCTCGCCACCGATAGGCAACTCATTGAACGCCAGGGGCAAACGCTGCCCGCTGACTTCTCCCCCGTTCGTGCAGACCCCAGGCGATGTACCAGCCTGGTGCGCGAAAGACCCGCGTTCGACTACCAGCGCGGACTACTCCAACTGGCCGCCTAAGGCCGCATTCGAAAGAAAAATCATGAGCGAAACAGTCCTGATCCTGCGCGCATCCAAGTGGGAAATGACCGACGAAAAGACCGGCGAAGTCCGCAAGGGATGCACGGTGCACTACATCAACGATTACCAGGTCGAAACAGCCTCTGCCGTGGGCGATGCCCCGATGAAGGTCCAAGCCACCGACGACGTGTTCCACGAGGTCAAGAAGTTCAAGGCTCCCGGTATCTACGAGATCAACACCCGGACGAAACCAGGGAAGGAAGGACAGGCCACCGTGGTCATGACACAGGCCACGTTCAAGCGGGCATTCGTCCTGGCGCAAGAGGCATAAAAAAAGCGCTCACGTGCTGCAACACCTGAGCGCCCACCGAACCGCAAAACCCAATCCGCGAACCGGCCCAGGCAGCTTACCGCATGTAGGCCGCCTGCGGCCTCTGAAACGAGGCCCATCATGTACTTTCACGCTCCCCGCGACATCTATGGTTCCGAGTGCTTCCGCCTGTTCATGGCCGAGCTTGGAGGCCCCAAGGCAGTACACCGATACCTTGGAGTGACCGAGCGCACCGTGTACCACTGGCTCGCAACGGGCCGCGCCCCGCGTGCCGCTGTCCTCGCGCTCTTCTGGGAGTCGAAATATGGACGCTCGCACATCTACACCGACCAGGTGAACGAAATCCGCCTGCTGTACCGCCAGGTGTGCCTACTGCGCGAGCAGTTCCAGCGCGCGAAAGAAGTCGTCACGGGCCTGCGCGCCCTGAATGCAGGATCGGCCAACGAACCGCTTTTCGAGGAACTGCCCGACTTCGGCCCACTGCTGGAACCGAGCTTCGGCACGGGTATTCCGCTGCCCCTGCCGACCGCCCAGGCACCCGAGGAAATGGCTACCGGCACGATGCATGCATCCCCGCGCGCACGCGAAGCCATGCAGGCTTTCGAGCGCAACCGCCAGGCCCCGAGGGCATAAGAGCTTCACCATGGAATCGCCCCTGTTTCTCAGCACCGACGAACTTGAGACCCTCACAGGCTTCAAGACGCCCGCACGCCAGGTGGGATGGCTGCGTACCAAGGGCTGGCGCTTCGAGATCAACGGCAACCGCCGGCCCATCGTCGCGCGCAAATACGCCGAGAAGATGCTTGGCTGTGGTGTGCCCGAGGAACGGGGCTACCGGCCCAATTTCGGCGCTTTGCAGGGGGCGTAATGGGGCGACGTCGGCAGTCCAACTTTGACGACCCTCCGCGCTTCCACCGGAAGGGCAATGTCTGGTATCACGTCAGCGGCACCCTGCCCCGCATCTGGACCAAGCTGTCCAACGACCGCGCCGAAGCGCTGCGCCTCTGGGCTCAACGTGAGGGAGTGAAGGAAGACGACTCGACCCGCCTGTTTTCGGTGATCGCCCGGCGCTACGTGCGCGAGATTTTCCCGACCAAGGGCGTGCAGACCAGGCGCGACAACGAAAAGGAACTCGCCAACCTGCTGCGCGTGTTCGGGCACATGCCCATCGACGCCATCGCGCCCATGCACATCCGCGAGTACCTCGACATTCGCGGCCAGGTGGCCAAGGTGCGAGCCAACCGCGAGAAGGCCCTGTTCTCGCACGTCTTCAACAAGGCCCGCGAGTGGGGCTACACCGCCGCCCAGAACCCATGCCAGGGCGTGAAGGGCTTCAAGGAAACAGGCCGCTCACGCTACGTGACCGATGAGGAATTCGAGCGCGTAAAGGCCCATGCCCACTACACCGTAGCCGACGCCATGGACGTGGCCTTGCTCACCGGCCAACGGCCCGCCGACGTGCTCAAGATTCAGCGCTCAGACATTCGGGATGGCGCGCTGTGGATCGTGCAGAACAAGACCGGGGCACGCCTGGGGATCGAGGTCACCGGCGAGCTGGCGGCCGTCATCGACAGGATCAACCAGCGGCCTCGCAAAGCCATCAGCGCGTACCTGATCCAAGATGAGAACGGCCAGCCTTTGAGCCAATTCGCCTTGCGCTCACGCTTCGACAAGGCCCGCGCGCTGGCGAAGGTGGACTTTCAGTTTCGGGACATTCGGGCGAAGGCGGCCACCGATACCGGCGACTTGGCGCACTCCCAAAAGCTGCTGGCGCACAAGAATCGGGGGATGACGGAGCACTACGTCAAACAGAGGCAGGGAGATCGCGTTCGCCCCCTCCGTTAAGAGCTCCATTGGTATCG
The DNA here is from genome assembly GCF_003604195.1 of Simplicispira lacusdiani. GTDB lineage: Bacteria > Pseudomonadota > Gammaproteobacteria > Burkholderiales > Burkholderiaceae_C > Simplicispira > Simplicispira lacusdiani. Next base: position 267,345 of record NZ_QXGR01000004.1, on the reverse strand, counting down.
GAAGACTCCACACGCTTCTTAGGTTTTGCGCATGTCGAGCGAAGGCCATCAATGTGCTCATTCAAGCCTGCTGGTATCGATTGCCACATTGGATCCAAGACGAAGTCAACACCTTCACGTCGAGCAAGTTTCGCTGCAGGAACGAAGTCAGCATCTCCCGCAATAAGGACAATCTGATCTACCTGCTTTTTCAAAGCCAGTGAGGAGATGTCGATGCCTATTCGCATATCTACGCCTTTTTGCCTCGCATTTGGAACGACATCGTCATCTCGCAAATCCTCCCAACAACGCCGCTTCTTGAGTAGGTCTTGAATCACTTGAGGCTTGATCGTCCACGGCGTATCGCTAGCAAGGTGTCCCAAGCGCAAGGCCACCTTCCGCTTGTCGCGCAACAGATCATGCAAAGCCAGTCGGAACTGCGCCTCAGGAGACTTTGCAAAATCAACGGCCCGTTGTGTGATCGGGTTGTGAAGCTTCTTGTCCAACGGTGGACAGTCGTAGAAGAAGATCCTGTACAGATCTCTACGCTTGGGAATCGGCTTTTGCCCTGGCTCGCTGAGATGGGCAATTGCACATCGAAAAGCGAACTCTGCGGCACGTGTTGCGTTGTAGGCATTGTGCGGCTCGATGGTCCGAAATCTCTTCACGAAATAGGCACCATCGATCAGGATCGCAGTAGGCATGCATTCCCTCCCAGATACAAAAACGCCCTAGGGTTCGGCTCGTCCGAGATGATTGGACGGCTTACTGCCAAGGGCGGGATGGGCGAATTTTAGCATTTGCTAAACCTTTTTGTCAGAAGGTTTAGTAACTTTGTAGAAATCTCATCGCATTTGTAGAAACGCCTCAGGACCCGTTCGGGTGCTGAGGCGCATAAACACTGGTAGGGCGTGGCGGACTTGAACCGACGACCAAAGGATTATGAGTCCTCTGCTCTAACCAACTGAGCTAACGCCCCAATGCCGACGCAGCAACAGGCGGGGCAACCCGCTTATTGTAGGGGCTTACTTGTGGTGGCTCAGCGCGTTCGAGACCAGGCGGGAGGTGATGTCGACGATCTGGATCATCCGCTCGTAGGGCATGCGCATGGGGCCAATCACGCCCAGCGTGCCTACCACCTGGCCATCCACTTCGTATGGCGCGCTCACCACTGAAAGTTCTTCGAAGGGGACCACCTGGCTTTCCCCACCGATGAAGATGCGCACGCCTTCGGCCTGGCTGGAGACATCGAGCAGGCGCAGGATCTGTGTCTTCTGTTCGAACAGGTCGAACGCGCGCCGAAGGTTGCCCATGTCCTTGGAAAAATCGCTCACGGACAGCAGATTGCGCTCGCCCGAGATCACCACTTCCTCCTGGGCCTGGCTGAGGACCTCCGAACTCACGTTCACGGCGGCCCGCATCAATGCGGCAATTTCGCCCTGCAGGGTTTCGACTTCCGTCTTGATCCGCGCGCGCACCTGCTCCATCGCCATGCCGGCATAGTGGGTGTTGAGGAAGTTCGCGGTTTCGATCAGTTGCGACTGGGTGAAATCGTTCTCGGCAAAGATCACCCGGTTCTGCACGTCGCCGTCGGGCGAAACGATGATGACCAGGAAGCGGCGTTCCGACAGACGCAGGAACTCGATGTGGCGGAACACCGAGGTCCGCCGCGGCGCCATGACCACGCCCACGAACTGCGACAGGTTCGACAGCAGTTGCGCCGCATTGGCGATCACCTTCTGGGGCTGCTCGGGCGCCAGCGCCTGCGAGGTGATCTGCCCGCGCTGCACGGTGAGCATGGTGTCCACGAACAGCCGATAGCCCTTGGCGGTGGGAATGCGGCCAGCAGACGTGTGCGGGCTGGCGATGAGCCCCAGCTCCTCCAGGTCCGCCATGACATTGCGGATGGTGGCCGGCGAGAGATCCAGCCCGGAGGCGCGCGACAGCGTGCGCGACCCGACCGGCTGCCCGTCTTCGATATAGCGCTCGACCAGCGCTTTGAGCAACAACTTGGCACGATCATCGAGCATGCAATGATTTTACGGTTGTAAGGTTGGTCATGCGCAAACTCTTGTTCAGCGGCCAGCCGCAGCCCGTCGCTGTGTCGGCCACTTGCCGACCGCGACTGCCTGCCGCACCTTCTGGCGATACCTACTCGGCGCAATCCCGTCGAAGCTAGAGTGCCTGGCTTCGTTGCAGTGTCGACACGCAGCAACAACATTGGCAGGTATGTCAGCACCACCGTCCTTACGGGCCTGAAGATGCTCTGCAGTACAAGATCTGGGATGAGGAATAGTCACACCACCCCCTAGGTGAAATTTTGGCGACAACAGCTTGCAGCCGCAATACCAGCAACGACCTTGCTGCGACAGGTATGCAGATTGACGAAGGTGAGAAAGTTTGAACACAGGTAACTCCATATGCGATATGGTTCCTGTGCCATTTCAAGAGACACGCGGAACCCAGCAGTGTGGTTCCCGTGCCCCAACTCTTAGTTGAGACTCACGGCAGCAGACCGGATCTAATCAGGTCAGCGACCAGCGGCTTTGCCGTTCTCCTGGTCACGCTCAGCTAGGAGCGCCCGCACCAGTTTAGCCCACCATCAGCCACATTTAATGATGTAATTTCGCCATGACACCGCACTTCCGCCATGTGGCACTGATCGGCAAGTACCAGCACCCGGTTTCTGGGTCGGCGGCCACGGGCTCCCAGCACGTACTTGAAGACATCGCACGGTTCCTGCAGGCCCAGGGCTGCAAGGTTTCCCTGGAAGCCCAGACCGCTTCCACGACGGGGCTGACGCAGTACGAGGCATTGGACGCGGACGCCATTGGCGAGCGCTGCGACCTCGGCCTGGTGGTCGGGGGAGACGGCACGATGCTGAGCATCGGCCGGCGCCTGGCGCCGCACGGCACGCCGCTCATCGGCATCAACCAGGGGCGCCTGGGCTTCGTCACCGACATCCCGCTCGAAAACTACCAGGCCACCCTCACGCCCATGCTCCATGGCGAATTCGAGGAAGACCACCGGCCCCTGATGCACGCCCGCGTGGTGCGCGAAGGGCAGGTCGTCTTCGATGCCTTCGCCATGAACGATGTCGTGGTGAACCGCGGCGCCACCTCGGGCATGGTGGAGCTGCGCGTCGAGGTGGACGGCCATTTCGTCGCCAACCAGCGCGCCGACGGCCTCATCATCGCCTCGCCCACCGGATCGACGGCCTATGCGCTGTCGGCCGGCGGGCCCATGATGCACCCGTCGATTCCGGGCTGGGTGCTGGTGCCGATCGCGCCGCACACGCTATCTAACCGGCCCATCGTGCTGGCCGACATCGCCGAGATCGCCATCGAACTCGTGAACGGCCGCGACGCCAGCGCCAATTTCGACATGCAGTCGCTCGCCTCCCTGCTGCATGGCGACCGCATCCTGGTGCGCCGCGCGGAATACTGCGTGCGCTTCCTCCACCCGCGCGGATGGAACTATTTCGACACGCTGCGCAAGAAGCTGCGCTGGAACGAGGGAGGGTCCTGACCATGGCGCTCAAACGCATTGCACTGCGTGACTTCGTCATCGTGCAGGCGCTAGAGCTCGACCTGGGCTCCGGCTTCACCGCGCTGACGGGCGAAACCGGCGCGGGCAAGTCCATCCTCATCGAGGCGGTGCAGCTGGTGCTGGGCGCGCGGGCCGACGCGGGCGTCGTGCGCGAGGGCGCGCAGCGGGCGGACATCAGCGCCGAATTCGACTGCCCGGGCTACCTGCTGGCCTGGCTGGACGAGGCGGGTTTCGAGCAGGACGACAACCTGCTCCTGCGCCGCACGGTGGACGCGCAGGGCAAGAGCCGTGCATGGATCAACGGCACCCCGGCCACCGCCACGCAGTTGCGCAGCCTGGGCGAGCACCTGCTCGACATCCATGGCCAGCATGCCTGGCAGAGCCTGATGCGCCAGGACGCGGTGCGCGCCCTGCTGGACGCCTATGCCGGCACGTCCGCCGCGCCAGTCCACGCCTGCTGGACCCAGTGGCGCGCCGCCCGGGACAAGGTGGCGCACGCGCAGGCCGCGCAGGAAACGCTGCAGCGCGAACGCGAGCGCCTGCAGTGGCAGATCGCAGAGCTGGACAAGCTGGCCCCTGCGGAGGATGAATGGGAGACCCTCAACGCCCAGCACACCCGCCTGAGCCATGCCCAGTCGCTGCTGGAGGCGGCGCAGGCCGCCATCGCCATCCTGGACGATGAAGACGCCAGCGCGCGCACGGGGCTGGCCCGCGCGCAGGATCTGCTGGAGGCGCAGGAGCACCTGGAACCGGCTTTCCGAAGCCTGGCCGACACCCTGGCCTCCAGCCTGGCCCAGGCCGACGAGGCCGTGCGCGGATTGCACGCCTACCTGCGCCATGCAGACCTCGACCCGGAGCGCCTGGCGGAACTCGATGCACGCGTATCGCTCTGGATCGCCCTGGCCCGTCGCTACAAGCGCGCACCCGCCGAACTGCCGGCCCTGCTGTGCTCCTGGAAGGACGAGCTGCAGCGGCTAGACGCCGCCACCGATCTCACCGCGCTGCAGGACGCCGAGCGCCAGCATGCCAAGGCCTACCAGAATGCGGCCCGCGCGCTCTCCCAGGCGCGCACGCGCGCCGCGCCCCGGCTTTCGCAGGCCATCACCACCGCCATGCAGGAACTGGGCATGGCGGGCGGGCAGTTCGTGGCGGCGGTCGAGCAGGCCGCCGAGGCCGGCGCCGATGGCATCGACGACGTCCACTTCCTCGTGGCGGGCCACCCCGGCATGACGCCACGGCCCATCGGCAAGGTGGCCTCGGGTGGCGAACTCTCGCGCATTTCGCTGGCCATCGCTGTGGCCACGAGCGCGCTGGGCACGGCCGGCACCCTGATCTTCGACGAGGTGGATGCCGGCGTGGGCGGCACCGTGGCCGCCAGCGTGGGCCGGCTGATGCACCAGCTCGGCCGCGACCGCCAGGTGCTGGCCGTCACGCACCTGCCCCAGGTGGCCGCCTGCGCGGACCACCACCTGGTCGTCTCCAAGACCCGCGGCGATGCCACCACCTCCAGCACCGTGGCGGTGGTGGGCGGCGAGGCCCGCGTGGAGGAAGTCGCGCGCATGCTCGGCGGCGAGCGCATCTCGGCCAACACGCGGGCCCATGCGCGCGAGATGCTCGGCGCGCAGACCGGCGCGGCGCAGGGAGCCTGATCCATGGAACTGGAAATCGTCCTCATCACCGGCATGTCGGGCTCCGGCAAGTCGGTGGCCCTGCGCGCGCTGGAGGATGCCAGCTACTACTGCGTGGACAACCTGCCGCCGGAACTGCTGGTCTCCTTCGTGGAGCTGGAGCACCGCCACCATGGCAACCGCCTGGCCATCGCCATGGACGTGCGCAGCGCCACGTCCCTGCCCCAGGTGCCGCAACGCCTGGCGGAACTGCGCCGCCAGGGCTGCACCGTGCATTCGCTGTTTCTCGACGCCACAACGGACACCCTGGTGCGCCGCTTCTCGGAAACGCGCCGACGCCACCCCCTGTTCCATGGCGAACACAGCCAGGGACAGCGCGCTCTGGTACAGGTCATCGAACTGGAGCGCGAGCTGCTGGCCGAACTGCGCGAGCAGGCGCATGTGATCGACACCAGCAACATCCGCGCGTCGCAATTGCAGGGCTACGTCAAGAGCCTGATCTCGTCAACGACCGACCAGCTCTCGCTCGTGTTCCAGTCGTTCGCCTTCAAGCGCGGCATCCCGGTGGACGCCGACTTCGTCTTCGACGTGCGCATGCTCCCCAACCCGCACTACGAGGCCGATCTGCGCGACCTCACCGGGCTGGACCAGCCGGTGGTGGATTTCCTGGCCCAGCAGCCCGATGTGGCGCTCATGCGCAGCCACATTGAAAGTTTTCTGGCCCACTGGCTCCAGGCCATGGCACAGAACCACCGCAGCTATGTCACCGTGGCCATTGGCTGCACGGGCGGCCAGCACCGCTCCGTGTACCTCGTGGAACGGCTGACGGAAACCTTCAGCGGCCAATGGCCCACGCAACGCCGCCACCGCGAACTCGACAGCCGCTGAGACCCGCAAAAACTCCTGATTCGATAGCTGGCAGCGCTTTACTGGAAAGGCCTGGAGGCCAATTTGGTTTGAAATCCGAAAGGCCAAGGCTCCTGGCGCGGCCCGCGCCGCGCCATCAGGCGATTTCGGACAGCAGCTTGCGCACCGGCGCCGGGAGGCCCAGCGCGTCCCATTGCCCCCGCCCGTACCAGCCCGCGCTGCCGTCGTCCGGCCCGCCGCCGTCGCCCGCCCGCACCCGCACCGGATGCAGATGCAGGTCCCGGTGCGTCAGGACATGCAGAAAAGATGGCATCTCATCGGTCACGATGGCGCCCTCCTGGAAGACCGGGTCGGCCAGCAGGGCCTCGCGCCCGGTGAACACGGGCGGGCAGTGCAGCCCCGCCCAGATGCCGCGCGCCGGCCGCCGCTGCAGCCACACGCGCCCCGCCGGGTCGCACAGCACCAGCAGCCACCACGACTCCGCGCGGCGCACCAGCTTGCGCGTCTTGACCGGATAGGCCTCCGGCGTGCCCTGCGCCAGCGCCACGCACCGCGCCTGCAGCGGGCATTGCCCGCACAGTGGCCGGCGCGGCAGGCAGACCATCGCGCCCAGATCCATCAGGCCCTGGGTGTAGCGCGGCATGGTGTGCGCCAGGTCGTCCTGCGGCAGCAGGGCCTGGGCATGGTCCCAGAGCTGGCGCTCGTTGCGCGCCACCGCCAGGTCCTCGCCAAAGCCGAGCAGCCGGGTCAGGACCCGGCGGACGTTGGCGTCCAGAATGGGCGAACGCTCGCCAAAGCAGAAGGCCGCGATGGCGCCCGCGGTGGACCGGCCAATGCCCGGCAGCGTGGCCAGGACCTCGGCCGATGCCGGAAACGCGCCGCCGTGCTGCGCCACCACCTGCTGGGCGCAGCGGTGCAGGTTGCGCGCCCGGCTGTAATAGCCCAGGCCGCTCCACAGCGCCAGCACATCGTCCGGCGAGGCCACGGCCAGCGCCTGGACATCGGGGAAACGCGCCAGGAAGCGTGGGTAGTAGTCCAGCACGGTGCCGACCTGGGTTTGCTGGAGCATGATTTCCGACAGCCAGACGCGGTAGGGGTCGCGTGTCTGCTGCCAGGGCAGGTGGCTGCGCCCGTGCGCCTGCTGCCAGCGCGTCACCAGCGCGGCGATCTCCGGGTCCATGGCAGTCATGCCGGGGAAAAGATGTCGAGGTGCTCGCTGTCGACCGTTTCTTCCGACAGGCTCGCCAGCTGCCCGGTGAGCTGCTGCAGGCGGTTGTCCAGGCGCTGGAGCGCGTCCTCGCCTTCCGCGATCTCGGCGATGCGTTCCTCCAGGCCGCTGGCGGCCTGCTGGATGCGGTCGACCGCCTCGATGCGCCGCGAGAAACTGCGCTTGCGTTCACGCAACTGGGCGTCGAGCTGGGCCGTGGCCGACTTGCTCCACAGCTCCAGGTCGTTCGCGGCCGACTCGAACACCGCCCGCAGCCGCATGGACAGCGCACGGCCCAGACGCTCGGCAAACTCGGGCTGGACCAGCTTGAGCGCGTTACCCACGCTGAGGTACTGCATGTGGCCCTGCTCGATGCCTTCGAGCTCCAGCACGAAAGGTTCGATCTGCGGCACGGCCGGCACCTGCAAGGAAAAGCCGAACTCCGCGTTCAACTGGCGGAAGGTGCCTTCGAGCATGGCGTGGATTTCCGTGGCCGAGGCCTGGGCCATGTCCAGCGTGGAGCGCAGCACCTTGAACGTGTCGGCGTACTGCTTGCGCACACCCAGCTTGAGGCCCTTTTGCTGCAGGGCGCCAATCAGGTCGGCGAGCTGCTCTTTCAGGGCCTTGGTCCCGAGCTGCTGGAACACGTCGCGCAGCAGCTTCAGGTGGACCGCGCGCACCGCGTGGATCTTGGTGGCGCTGCGGTCGAACTCCTGCTGCTCCTGCTCGATCCGATGGCGCATCGAGGCGATGACCGAGGCATTCTTGCCGCGCAGGCTGCGCAACTCCAGCATCTGTTCATCGAGATCGCGGCGGCGGATGTTCAGCACCCGCGAGGTCTCGGTACGCAGGCCGGCGATGCCCGTGCCGATGGCCGCGCGCAGAATGGCCTGACGCCGGCCCATGATGCCCTTGGCCAGGGCTTGCTCCAGCGCGGGCAGGCCACTGGATTCGAGCAGGACGTCATCGCACGCGATCTTGGCCACCAGGCCCTTCTGCGCGGAGACAGGGACCACCTGGTCCAGGCGCACGCCCAGCATCTCGGCCGAGGTTTGGCACTGGCGATCGAGCTGGTCCTGGATCTGCTGGGGGGAATTGAGCGTGTCCCACAGGGTGTCGATCTTGTTGAGAACCACCAGCCGCGCCTCGGTGCTGTCCTGCGTGGTGGCCAGGTGCTCGCGCCAGATGGCGAGGTCCGAGCGCGTGACGCCCGTGTCCGCCCCCAGGATGAAAACCACCGCATGCGCCTGCGGGATCAGGTTCACCGTCAACTCGGGTTCGGCGCCCACGGCGTTGAGACCTGGGGTATCGAGGATCACCAACCCCTGCTTGAGCAGCGGGTGCGGCATGTTGATGAGGGCGTGGCGCCACATCGGCACCTCCACCAGGCCCTGCGCGTCCTGGGAAGGGTTTTCCTCGGGCAGCTCATCGTGCCAGAAGCCCATGGCCCGGGCATCCTCCACGCTGACGCGGCGCACCTGCGAGACCATCTCGATCGCCTTGGCGATCTGGCCAGCGTCGTGGATGTCCAGGGGCACATCCGTCCAGCGCTCGGGCTTGAGCCGCCATTCCGCCAGGCTCAGCACCTGCAGGCGGGTTTCGATGGGCAACAGCCGCAGGCTCGGCGGGACCGCTGCGTCGTAGCCCAGTTCGGTCGGGCACATCGTCGTGCGCCCGGCGCTGGCGGGCATGATGCGGCGGCCATAATCGGCAAAGAAGATCGCGTTGATCAGTTCGGATTTGCCCCGGGAGAACTCGGCCACGAAGGCCACCATCACCTTGTCGGTGCGCACCTGGTCCTCCAGGCGCTGCAGGCGCTCCTGGACCGCAGCATCCATGAGCTCATGGGTCGTCATCCATTCGCCCAACTGCTTCAGTTGCCGGGCAAATTCACGCCGCCACGCCCCGTGCTGCTCAAACTGCTCGTTGAATGATGGTCCCACTTTGCTCCCGGAGTTCTATGGACGGCCTGCCCGCAGCCAAGCACAAAATATAGCATCGCGGACCCGAAACACGGCGCCCAGCGCCCTCCGGCGTGGTTTGGATGCCTCAAGCCCGCTGGCAGCGCGGACAAAAATAGCTGCTGCGCTGCCCCTGCCGCACCATGCGCACCGCTGTGCCGCAAGTATGACAGGGCTCGCCCTCCCGGCCATAGACACGCGCCTCCTGCTGGAAATGGCCCACGCTGCCATCGGCGCTGGAGAAATCGCGCAAGGTACTGCCCCCGCGCTCCACGGCCCGCGCCAGCACCTGCTGGATCGCCGCGTGCAGCCGGCGCGCCCGGACCGGGCCAATGCGCGCGGCCGCCGTGGTCGGCCGGATGCCCGCCAGGAACAGCGCCTCGGATGCATAGATGTTTCCAACCCCCACCACCAGCCGGCCCGCCAGCAGCACCTGCTTGACCGGCGCCCGGCTGGCCCGCAGCCCGGCCTGGAAATCATCCACCCGGAAGTCGCCGGACAAGGGCTCCACACCCAACCCGTCCAGCAACCGTCGCGCCACTGGATCGTCCAGGCCGGATACATGCACCACCGCGCCGAAGCGCCGCGGATCGTGCAGGCGCAGCACGCCCTGGGTCGTCACCAGGTCGAAATGGTCGTGGGGACCCAATGGCCCAGGCTCGCGCTGAAAGGCCAGGCTGCCGGACATCCCCAGGTGCACCAGCAGGATGCCCCGGTCCAGATCGAGCAGCAGGTATTTGCCGCGCCGGCGAACGCCCGCCACCACCCTGCCCACCAGCGCCGCAGGCTCGCAGCCCAGCGGCCAGCGCAACGGCTTGCCCAGGGCGGCCGCGAGCACGCGCGCGCCGGTGATGGCTGGCGCAAAGCTGCGGCGAGTCACCTCGACCTCGGGCAACTCAGGCATGGGCGAGACCCCGTATCCAGCTATCGTGCATGGATTATTATGGTCCGATGGTCCACATTCTTCGTTTCCTGGCGGCCACGCTCGCCACCGCGCTGGCGGCTGGCACCACGACCGCGTGGGCCCAAGCCACCCCAGGGCGCAACAGCCCCGCCAAGGCCAGTCCTGCATCCGTCTCCGCATCCGCATCGGCCGCCCTGCTGGACGCCACGCTCTTCTACGAGATCCTGATCGGCGAAATCCTGACCCGCAATGGCGACCCCGGCACGGGTCACACGCTCATGCTGGAGGCAGCCCGTCGCAGCAACGACGAACGCCTTTACCAGCGCGCCGCCGACATTGCCCTGCAATCGCGCTCCGGCGACGCGGCACTTGCCGCCGCGCAGGCCTGGAAGGAGGCCTGGCCCCGCTCGCGCGAGGCCAACCGGTATGTTCTCCAGATCCTGGTGGCGCTCAACCGCATCGAGGAAACGGCGACGCCACTGAGGCATGAGGTGGACAACACCCCAGCACCTGGCAAGGCATCGTCCTTGCTGGCGCTGCCGCAGCTGTACCGCCGCGCCTCGGACAAGGCCTTGGCCGCCACCGTTCTGGAAAAGGCCCTGGCCAACGAACTGGCGACCCCGGCTTTCGGCCCCTCCGCCTGGACTGCCGTGGGCCGCATGCGGCTGATGGCGGACAACAAACCCGGTGCGCTGGAAGCCGCCCAGCGCGGCCATGCCCTGGACCCGGCGAACGAAGGCCCGGCCGTGCTGGCCCTGGAGCTCATGGAAGGCGGACTGGCGCAGGCCGAACCGCTGCTGCAACGCTATCTGCAAGGCAAACCCACGCCTGAACTGCGCATGGCCTACGCGCGCCTGCTGCTGGAATTGCAGCGCTATGCCGAGGCGCACCAGCAACTGCAGGCAGTGACCACCGAAAAACCCGACATGGCGCAGGCCTGGCTGGTGCAAGCCGCGCTGCTGCTCCAGGACAACCACCTGGCACAGGCAGAGGCCTCGGTGCAGCGCTTCCTCGACCTGTCGAGCGCGCCCGCCGGCAACGAAGCCGCCCGCTCGGCCATGACGCAGGCCTACCTGATCTCGGCCCAAATCGCCGAAAGACGCGGCGACTATGCAGCCGCCGAGGCTTGGCTGGGCCGCATCGAGAACGAAAAGGATCTCTTCAGTACCCAGACTCGCCGCGCATCCCTGCTGGCGCGCCAGGGCAAGCTCAGCCATGCGCGCGCCCTGCTGCGCAGCATGCCAGCCGCCACGGAAGAAGCCCGCCGGATGAACATGATGGCGGAAGTGCAACTGCTGCGCGAGGCGCGGGAGTACCGCGAGGCCTACACCCTGCAGGAGCAAGTGGTCGCACTGGCGCCGCAGGACGATGACCTGGTGTACGAGCTGGCCATGCTGGCCGACAAGCTCAAAGACCACAAGGCCATGGAACGCCTGCTGCGCCAGATCATCGAGCGCAAGCCCGGCTACCACCATGCCTACAACGCGCTCGGCTATTCCTTCGCCGAACGCGGCGTGCGCCTGGCCGAGGCCAAGGAACTCGTGAAGAAGGCCCTGAGCCACGCACCGAACGACCCCTTCATCACCGACAGCCTGGCCTGGGTGGAATTCCGCATGGGCAACCTGGAAGTGGCGCGCGGCCTGCTGGAGGACGCCTTCAAGATCCGCCCGCACGCGGAGATCGCGGCCCACCTGGGCGAGGTGCTCTGGGCCATGGGCGACAAGGACCGGGCCCGCAGCATCTGGAAGCAAGGCGCGCAAATCAACGCGGAAGACGATACGCTGCGCGAAACCCTCCAGCGCTTCGGCGTCAAGCCCTGATGCCCCCAAGCCCCATGCCACGCCTGCCGGGCGCATGGAACCCCGCCGCCATGGCGCGCGCCATGCTGCCATGGCTGTTTCTCATGCTGGCGCCATGGGCGTTGTGGGGTTGCGCGCAGCCCCAGCGCACCACGCCCCCCCAGGCCCACCACTGGAGCGGCAGGCTGGCCCTGCAGGTCGAAGGCGAAGCCGCCCGGTCGTTCTCGGCGGGTTTCGAACTCCAGGGTGACACAACCCGGGGCGAGCTGACCCTCTACACACCGCTGGGCAGCGTGCTGGCCCGCCTGCAATGGCAGCCTGGCCACGCGTCACTGCAGTTTGGCAACACCATGCAGACCGCTCCGTCGCTCGATGGCCTGCTGCTGCAGGCCACGGGCACGCCGATCCCGGTGGCGGCGCTTTTCGACTGGCTTTCCGGCCAACACACCAGCGCCGAAGGCTGGCAGGCCGACCTGGGCTCGCTCGACCAGGGGCGGCTCGTGGCGCATCGCCACACTCCCGAACCGCGTGCCACGCTGCGCATCGCCCTTGACCGCTAACTCCCTGCGCCATGCAAGCCCTCTATGACGTTCCGGCTCCGGCCAAGCTGAACCTGTTCCTGCACATCACCGGCCGTCGGCCCGACGGCTACCACCTGCTGCAGTCGGTCTTCATGCTCATCGACTGGTGCGACACGCTGCACTTCGCGCTGCGCACCGACGGCCAAGTCAGCCGCGAGGACCTGGGCGCCCCGCTGCCCGACGACGACCTGTGCCTGCGCGCGGCCCGCGCGCTGCAAGAGGCCACGGGCTGCACGCTGGGCGCGCACATCGGCGTGCTCAAGCGCATTCCCGCGCAGGCCGGCATGGGCGGAGGCTCTTCGGATGCCGCCACGGTGCTGCTGGCGCTCAACCGCCTATGGGGACTGGGGCTGAGCGTGCAGCAGCTGCAGCACATCGCGGTGCGCCTGGGCGCCGACGTGCCCTTCTTCCTGTGCGGCCACAACGCCTGGGTGGAGGGCATCGGCGAAATCATCCACCCCCTCACCGGCACGCAGCAGTTGCCCAAGGCACGCTTCGCGGTGGTCAAACCCGAGGCCGGATTGGACACCCGCGAAATTTTTTCGTCGCCCGCTTTGAAGCGCGATTCAGATAGTGCTACAATCTTAGGCTTTGCTGCAACACACTATGACTTCGGTCAGAATGATTTGCAGAGCGTCGCACAAACCCTGTGCCCCGAAGTAAAAAAAGCTATCGATTGGCTCAAAACGCTCGGATTACATGGCAGAATGACGGGCTCTGGAAGTGCAGTGTTTGCGCAAATGCCGCATGCGGTGGATCTCGGCGGTGCTCCAGGCACCTGGCAGGTCAAGGCATGCGAAAATCTGGCGCAACATCCTCTGGCAGGATGGGCAAAAGATGAGAGTTTCGGCCAGGTGCCATAAGGCATCCGGCCCGTGTAGGGGAGTCGCCAAGCTGGTTAAGGCACCGGATTTTGATTCCGGCATGCAAAGGTTCGAATCCTTTCTCCCCTGCCAAATCTTCTCGCGTACAGGCATTAATTTCAGACCGCTGGGACGCTCATGCAAGCCAACCACCCCGACTTCATGGTTTTCACCGGTAATGCCAATCCTGGCATGGCGGCTGAAATTGCGCAGTACCTGGGCATCACGCTCGGCGCCGCCCACGTGGGCCGCTTCTCCGACGGGGAAGTGACTGTCGAAATCAACCAAAACGTGCGTGCCCGCGATGTGTTCGTGGTGCAGTCCACCTGCGCGCCGACCAACGACAACCTGATGGAACTGCTGATCATGGTCGACGCGCTCAAGCGCGCCTCGGCCGAACGCATCAGCGCCGTCATCCCCTATTTCGGCTATGCCCGCCAGGACCGTCGCCCGCGTTCCACGCGCGTGCCGATCACGGCCAAGGTGGTCGCCAACATGCTGCAGGCCGTGGGCGTGGCCCGCGTCCTGACCATGGACCTGCATGCCGACCAGATCCAGGGTTTCTTCGATATCCCCGTCGACAACATCTACGCCTCCCCCGTGCTGCTGGGCGACCTGACGCAGAAGAAGTACGACGACCTGATCGTCGTCTCGCCCGACGTCGGCGGCGTGGTGCGCGCCCGTGCGCTGGCCAAGCAGCTCGGCTGCGACCTGGCCATCATCGACAAGCGCCGCCCCAAGGCCAATGTGTCCGAAGTGATGCACGTCATCGGCGAGATCGAAGGCCGCAACTGCGTCATCATGGACGACATGATCGACACCGCCGGCACGCTGGTGAAGGCGGCCGAGGTGCTCAAGGAGCGCGGCGCCAAGAAGGTCTACGCCTACTGCACGCACCCGATCTTCTCGGGCCCGGCCATCGAGCGCATCGCCAAGGGCACGGCCCTCGACGAAGTGGTCGTGACCAACACCATCCCCTTGAGCGACGCCGCACGCGGCTGCGCCAAGATCCGCCAGCTCTCCGTGGCGCCGCTGATCGCCGAGACGATCCAGCGCATCGCCCGCGGCGACTCGGTGATGAGTTTGTTCGCCGATCAGGACAACCTGTTCTGAGTTGGGACAAAAAGCCGGACGCTCCTTGTGGGCGCCCTTTTACTGAAACGAAAGTGACACTGGTCGCGGTGCACTTTTCACGGAGAATCCTATGAATTTCGTCGCTTTTGAGCGCGCCAAGCAAGGTACGGGTGCGAGCCGCCGTCTGCGCAATTCGGGCCGCACGCCCGGCATCGTCTACGGTGGCACCACCGAACCCCAGGCCATCGAACTGGACCACAACGCTCTGTGGCACGCCCTGAAGAAGGAAGCCTTCCACTCCAGCGTGCTGGACATGGAAATCAACGGCCAGACCAGCAAGGTCGTGCTGCGCGACGTGCAGTACCACCCCTACAAGCAGATGGTCCAGCACATCGACTTCCAGCGCGTGGACGCCAAGACCAAGCTGCACATGAAGGTGCCGGTGCACTACAGCGGCGCTGAAGAATCCTCCGCCGTCAAGGTCGACAAGTGCATGGTCACCCCCATCGTGACCGAACTGGACGTGACCTGCATGCCTTCCGACCTGCCCGAGTTCATCGCCGTGGACCTGAGCGGCCTGAAGAAGGGTGTTTCGCTGCACCTGAAGGACGTCAAGCTGCCCAAGGGCGTGAGCGCCGTGACCCGTGGTGCGCAAAACAACCCCGCCCTGGTGTCCGTGGTGGCCCCGGTTGTCGAAGTCGAGGCCCCTGCCGCCGACGCCGCACCCGCCAAGGGCAAGGGCAAGGGCAAGAAGTAATTCTTCCCGGCCTGGCAGCCCGCTTGCGGCCGCCTAGCTTTCAACGGCCCACCAGCGCGTGGGCCGTTTGCTTTTCCGCTACGGATAATCGCCCGCATGATCAAACTGTTTGTTGGCCTGGGCAACCCCGGGTCCGAGTACGAAGCCACCCGTCACAACGCCGGTTTCTGGTGGATCGACGCGCTGGCGCGCGAACTCAAGGTGCATCTGCAGCCCGAGCGCGGCTACTGGGGTCTGGCCGCGCGCGCCACGGTGCACGGCCAGCACGTCTGGTTGCTGGAGCCACAGACCTTCATGAACCTCTCGGGTAAATCGGTGGCCGCGCTGGCGCGTTTCTTCAAGATCGCGCCCAACGAAATCCTGGTGGCGCACGACGAACTCGACATCGCGCCGGGCCAGGCCAAGCTCAAGCGCGGTGGTGGCCATGCCGGGCACAACGGCCTGCGCGACATCCATGCCCAACTGGGCTCGCCGGACTATTGGCGCCTGCGCATCGGCATCGGCCATCCGGGCGACCGTGCGGAAGTCGCCAACTGGGTGCTCAAGAAACCCGCGCCCGACCAGCGCGTGCTGATCGAGGACAGCATCGCCCACAGCCTCAAGGCCTGGCCCGCCCTGCTCGCTGGCGACATGGACAAGGCCACGCTGCTGGTGCACACCACCAAGCCGCCCCGGCCCAAGCCGCCACGGCCCGAAACCACCCCCTAAGCGCTATATTTTCAATAGCTACTAGCGCTTATTCCGCAATGCTTCAAGCGCATTTGTAGCCAAAATCAGACACGCACGGCAGCCTGCAGGCGCTCGAACTTTTGCCACAGTGTCTCGCGGCTCTCCACATGGTTGGGGTCGACCGGGATGCACGACACCGGGCAAACCTGCATGCACTGGGGCTCGTCGAAATGCCCCACGCACTCGGTGCACTTGGCGGGGTCGATCTCATAGATCTTCTCGCCCAGATAGATGGCCTGGTTCGGGCATTCGGGTTCGCAAACATCACAGTTGATGCATTCGTCGGTGATCATCAATGCCATCGCAAGCTCCACAGGGTCCAGGGACCCGCTCCGGCCGGGCTCCGCAACCCCGATTATCCCGCGCCGCCAGAACCCACCTCGGCCAGTAGGGTGGTTTTGCCGCTATGCTGCGGCGGACCCGACTGACGAGACGCCCTGCCGATGCACGCACCCACCGCCCTGCACGACCTGCCCGCCCACGCCCTGCTCCAGGCCTACCGCCAGCGCACGCTCTCGCCCGTGGAGGTGACGCAGGCGGTGCTGGCGCACGTGGACCGCTGGGAACCCCACCTGCACGCCACCTGGCTGCTGCGCCCCGAAGCCGCGCTGGCCCAGGCCCGCGCCGCCGAGGCCCGCTGGCTGCGCGGCGCGCCGCAGGGCCTGCTCGACGGCGTGCCCTGCACGCTCAAGGACAACATCGCCACGCGTGGCGACCCGACCCCCCTGGGCACGGCCGCCGTGGAGCTGTTCCCCGCGCCCGACGACGCGCCCCCGGCGGCGCGCCTGCGCGAAGCCGGCGCCGTGCTGGTGGCCAAGACCACCATGCCCGACTACGGCATGCTGTCCTCGGGGCTGTCGAGCTTCCACGCGCTGGCGCGCAACCCCTGGGACCTGACCAAGGGGCCCGGCGGCTCCAGCGCGGGCGCCGGCGCTGCGGCGGCGGCCGGCTACGGCCCGCTGCACGTGGGCACCGACATTGGCGGCTCGCTGCGCCTGCCGGCAAGCTGGTGCGGCATCTTCACGCTCAAGCCCAGCCTGGGCCGCATTCCCATCGACCCGCCCTACACCGGCCGCGCCGCCGGCCCGATGACGCGCTCCGTGCACGACGCCGCGCTGATGATGGCGGTGCTGAGCCAGCCCGACGCGCGCGACAGCATGTCGCTGCCGCCGCAGGCCATCGACTGGCAGGATGTCGAGCGTGGCCCGGACCATGTGCGCGGCCTGCGCATCGGCCTGCTGCTGGACGCCGGCTGCGGCCTGCCCGTGGACCCCGAGGTGCGCAGCGCCATCGAACAGGCCGCCGCGCTGCTCGCAAGCGCTGGCGCCCACGTCGCTCCCCTGCGCCCCTTCCTGACGCGGGAGATGCTCGACGGCATGGACCATTTCTGGCGCATGCGCTCGCACCTCGACATGGCCAGCCTGCCGCCCGAACGCAAGGCCCGCGTGCTGCCCTTCATCCGCGAATGGGCCGACAGCGTGGCCCACATGGGCGGCGCCGCGCTGTTCCACGCCAGCCAGCAGTTCCATGCGACCCGCGTGGCCACGGTGCGTGCCTGCGCCGCGTTCGACTACGTCATCTCTCCGGTGGCGCCCATCCCGGCCTTCGCCGCCGAGCTGCCGTCGCCCACCAACGACCCGCTGCGCCCGCTGGAGCACATCGCCTTCACCGTGCCGTTCAACATGTCGGAGCAGCCGGCCGCCTCGGTGAACTGCGGGTACACGGCGGGGGGCCTGCCCATCGGGCTGCAGATCGCCGGGCCACGCTTCGACGACCTGGGCGTGCTGCGCGTGGCGCGTGCCTTCGAGCACCTGCGCGGGCCGCAACGCCCCTGGCCCGAACCGCCCGGAGCCTGATCAGGCAGCGCTGGCGACGGCCAAGCGCTTCTGGTCGTACACCGGCTGCGCCGGCAAGCCGTCGAGGTGCAGGGTGTCGGCCCAGTGCAGGATGTCGATGGCATCGCCGCGCAGGCGCACGCGGTTGAGCGCGGCGTTGGGAATGTCGCTTTGGCGCGGCCCGTCGAGGCCCAGGCCCCGGGCCGTGCGCCACACCATGTCGAGCACGCCGCCATGCGTCACCACCACCACGGTGCGCCCCACATGCTGCTGCGCCAGGCGGTGCAGCGCCGCCATGGCACGCGCGTGGAACTGGCGCGTGGTCTCGCCGCCAGGCATGCCAGAATCGGCCTGAAAGCGCAGCCAGCCAGCCCAGGCGTCCGGGTGCCGGGCCTTGATGTCCTGCACGCGCATGCCATCGACCACGCCGAAATGCTGCTCGCGCAGGCCGGGGTCGGTGAGTTCGTCCATGCGCAGCCCCGGCAGCAGGGCGTCGAGCAGCGGCTGCGCCGTCTGCCGGGTGCGTTCCAGATCGCTGCTCGCCAGGTGGTCGGGCGCCACGCCCTCGCTCCGCAGGCGCTGCGCGAGCCGGCGTGCCTGCTCATGTCCGGTGGCGTTGAGCGGCACATCCACCTGGCCCTGGAAGCGCAGCTCACGGTTCCAGTCGGTCTCGCCATGGCGGATGAGGATGAATTCGGTCATGGCGAAAGGGTAGGCCGCACCGCACGGCATTTGAATGAAATTCGCCTCAAGCGCCCGTCCATCAAGCGCCAGAAGCTACTGTTTTAATAGCAATATCAGCGATCCACCGTCGCCAAGCGCACCGCCAGGCCCAGGAACACCAGGCCGGCGATCCGGTTGAGCACGGTCTGCGCGCGGGCCGAGCGCTGCAAGAGCGTGCCGAACACGCCCGAGAAGCAGGCGATGGCGCCGAACATCAACAGCGTGGCAACCATGAAAACAATGCCCAGCACCATGAGCTGCGGCGCCACGCTACCCAGCGCCGGATCGGCGAACTGCGGCAGGAAGGCCAGGAAGAACACCAGCACCTTGGGGTTGGTGAGGTTCATCACCATGCCGCGCCCCACCATGCGCCAGGGGCTGGGCGCGCTGCCGGCGGGCGTGGCGGGTGCTTGCTCGGACACCACCTCAGGGCGCGCACGCAGGGCCTGCCAGGCCAGATAGGCCAGGTAGGCCGCGCCGCAGAACTTGAGCACCGTAAAGGCCACGGCCGATGCAGCAAACACGGCCGCCAGCCCCAGCGCCACGGCGGCGGTGTGCACCAAGATGCCCGAACACAGGCCTACCACCACCGCCAGGCCGGCGCGCCAGCCGCGCTGGGCCGACTGCAGCAGCACGAAAATGTTGTCGGGCCCGGGGGTAAGGGCCAGGATGACGGCGACGCCGAAGAAGGCGACCAGGGTTTCCAAAGTGGGCATGGCGGGTCCGTGGGGAAGAAGAAAGTGCGCAGCTATTGTGCCTTGCGGCCCGAAGGCCCTAGCGCATGGGCACGATGAGCACGCGCCGCTTGGGCTGGCACAGAGGGCCTTCGTAGGGCCCGCCGTCACGCTCCCAGCCCGGGCCGGGCGAGACCTGGGCGCAGACACGGTGGCCGTCGATCTTGCTGCGCCAGTGGTACCAGGGCGCAGGCGCGGCCCAGGCCACGCCTGCGCACAGCGCCAGGCCGGCCAGCAGGACGCGGGCGGCGCTCACGGCGTGCTCCAGCCCGGCAGCGAGCGCAGGAAGGCGTCGACCGCGCCGGTGTAGGCGCCGGGCAGGCCGAGCTGCTCGTTCACCTCGCCATGCGACAGATGCTGCGGCAGCACCTCAACGCGCACGCCCAGCGCCTTTGCATGCTGGGCGAAAGCGCGCGCCTGCTCGCACGGCGTGCGCCGCTGGCTGGAGCACACCACCTGCAGCGGCGCCGCGCCGGCGCGCAGCTGGTGCTGCGGCGAGACACTGCGCCAGAAGGCCGGGTCGCTGCCGAAGGCCTGGTCGAACAACGGCGCATGGCGCGCCTGCATGGTTTGCACCACGTCCATGGCGCCGCTGTCGAGCACCACCGTGCCCAGAACCGGCCGGGCGCCCGCAGCGCGCAGGCGCTCGGCGTCGCCCGCCACCAGCGCCACGAGATGCGCGCCCGCCGAATGGCCCATGAGCACGAAACGCCGCGAGTCCGCCCCCCACGACGGCGCCTGCTGCTGCGCCTGGGCCAGGGCATGGGCCACGTCGCGGGCCTGAACGTCGGGCGGCGCATCGGGCAGCAGGCGGTAGTTGACCGACACCAGCACCACGCCTTGCTCCAGCCAGTGCGCCGCCTTGTTTTGCACCAGCCGGCCATGGGCCTTGTCGCCCCGCCGCCAGCCGCCGCCGTGCACCAGCAGCAGCACCGGCGCCCGCTGGGCCTGTGCAGGCAGGTAGACATCCATGCGCTGGCGCGGGTCGCTGCCATAGGCCACGTCGCGCAGCAGGCGCACGCCAGGCGGCAGCGCCACGCCGCGGGCGGGGCCGGGGCCGGGGCGCACATCCTCCAGCCCCTCCACGGCCCCGTCGTCGGGCGCGGCGGCCCGCTCGGCGGCGCGCTGTTGCAGGCGCTCGCGCAGCGGCCCGGCCTCAGCCGTGGGCGGCAGCCCGGCCAGCGCCAGCAGGCCCACGGCAAGCGCGATCCACCAGGGCTGGGTCATCGGGGGACGGGTCATGGCACGGCTCCGGGGCAGGCAGCCCGACAGTGGGCTGGGCCATTGTGCGAAGCCCGCATGAACGGCGTGCCGCACAGATGTGTCAAGCCGTGACAATCCAGCCCTCCAGCGGATCGAGCGCGCGCGGCAAGCCGTAGAGCGCATCGCCCTCCGCATGGCGCGCAGCGGCCCAGGCCGCCTGCAACAGGCACAGCACGGCGTCGAGCCGGTCACCCCGCGCATCGTCCACCAGCGTGTCGCGCTGCGCATGGCTGAGCTGCAGGCGCAGGCCCAGGCGCGTCTGGCCGAGTTCCAGCGCGGTGACGAGGTCCTTGCGCGCAATCAGGCGCTCGGCCGTCTGCTGCGCGCGCTCATCGCTCTTGTAGCTGCGCCGGCCCAGCACCTCGCGCGCCAGCAGGCCGGGGTAGGCCTCCAGCGCCACGCGGGCCGCATCGCCCGCATGCAGGCCCGGCAGGTGCACGCCGGCATCCAGCAGCAGAGGCAGGCCGGCGTGCAGCATGTAGGCCACGGGCGGGTTGACCCACTTCATGCTCGGGCTGGAGCCGGCCGGCCCGTCGGTGGCACGGTGCGCGAACTTGCCACCCACCGGGCGCGCGGCGCAGAAGGCGGCGAAGGTGTCGCGGATCTGCGCGCGCGTGAGCTGGCGGTAGTGCCGCATGCAATCAGCCCACGCCAGCGGCCAGCCGAGCTGCAGCACCAGTTCGCGCGGCAGGCCGAATGGCAGGTCGAAGCCGCCCACCCAATGGCCCGGCGCGGCGAGCCAGCGGCCCAGGGCATCGAGCGTCTCGAACGCTTCCAGCGAGCGCAGGCGCACGCGCGCGCCCGAGCGGTCGCCCAGCGCCATCACGATGGGCTTGCGGCGGCTGGGGCTGCTGGAGAAATCGACGCCCAACAGCAGGGGCGCGGTGCGCAGGGCCATGGCGCTACCCCAGCGCCAGCGCCGTGACGCCCAGCGCGATACACGCCGCACCGCACAGGCGCGCCACGCGGTCGCCCTCGCCCAGCAGATGGCCGCCGATCAGGGCGGCGAACAGCATGGAGACCTCGCGCGCGGGCGCCACGTGCGACAGCGGCGCCTCGCGCATGGCGAACAGCACCAGCACGTAGGCGATGGGGCTGACCACGGCCACCAGCAGCGCGAAGCGCCACTGCGCGCTCCAGAGCATGGCGGCGGTGGGCAGGTCGCGCAGCACCACCGGCGCCAGCAGCGCCACGCGCACGAAGTTGCCCATGTAGTCGATGAGGATGGGCGACATCAGCAGCACCTTGACGGCATAGCCATCGACCACCGTGTAGCTGGCGATGAAGGCGCCGGTGAGCACGCCGTAGGCGATGCCTTTGTGCACCCGCGCCCGCGCCGCCGGGTCGTGCGCGGCGCGCAGCAGGGCCGGCCCGCCCGCGATGAGGAACACGCCCCCCACCACGCCCGCGATGCCTAGCGCGCCCAGCGCCGAGATGCGCTCGCCCAGCAGCGTGATGGCCACCAGCGAGGACAGCAGCGGCCCCGTGCCGCGCGCCAGCGGGTAGACCACGGTGAGGTCGGCCTTGCGGTAGCCGCGCAGCAGCGTGACGTAGTACACCACGTGCAGCAGGCCGCTGGCCACGACGAAGCCCCACTCCATCGCGCCCCACAGCGGCACGGCCTCGCGCCCCAGCCACCAGCCCAGCGGCGCCCAGAACAGCATCATCAGCACCGAGGTGAAGAAGGCGAAGCGCGAGTCGCCCCCGGCCTTCTTGGCGGCGATGTTCCACACGGCATGGATCAGCCCGGCCAGGATGATGAGCGCGAAGGCGTTGAGGGACATGAGCGGAAAGGAAAAGGGCGCCGTGGCGGCGCCCTTGTGGCTGGCTGGCGCGCGTTACACGCGGCCGATGATGGAGGCGGTGGCCATGAGCTCTTCGAGCAGCGCGAACGACACCTTGCCCGACACGGCATACGGGTCGAGCTCGGGCTTCTCGGAGTACTTGAGCAGGATGGAGTGGTTGATCTTGTTGAGGTTGACCTGGCCCATGGTCCAGCCGCCGAAGCGCCGCTCGGAGATTTCCTCGAAGTGCAGCAGCTCCACATCCTTGTGGCGCGGGTCGCGCTGGATGTGGCCGTAGAGCTCGCTCACGGCCGAGCGCCCGCCCTCGATGGCCTGCAGAAAGACCCCGCCGCCGTAGCACAGCACGCCCGTGATGCCGCACACGGGGTTGTGCTGGCGCGACTGCGACAGGATGGCTTCGATGGCGGCGGGCGTGGTGTCCACCGCGCGGCTGGCATAGAGCAGGCGTACCAACATGGTCAGTTCTTTCCGGGGATGAGGGAGAGGAATTCGCGGCGCAGGGCGCTGTCCTTGAGGAACACGCCGCGCATCACGGAGTTGATCATCTTGCTGTCCATCTCGCGCACGCCGCGCCAGGACATGCAGAAGTGGCTGGCCTCCATGACCACGGCCAGGCCGTCGGGCTGGGTGTTCTCCATGATGAGGTCGGCAAGCTGCACCACGGCCTCTTCCTGGATCTGCGGACGGCCCATGATCCAGTCGACCAGGCGCGCGTACTTGGACAGGCCGATCACGTTGGTGTGCTCGTTGGGCATGATGCCGATCCAGATCTTGCCGATGACGGGGCAGAAGTGGTGGCTGCAGGCGCTGCGCACCGTCAGCGGCCCGACGATCATGAGTTCGTTGAGGTGCTCGGCGTTGGGGAATTCGGTGATCGGCGGCTGCTCGGCATAGCGGCCCTTGAACACCTCGTTGAGGTACATCTTGGCCACGCGGCGCGCGGTGCTGTGGGTGTTATGGTCGCCCTCGGTGTCGATCACCAGGCTGTCGAGCACGCCCTGCATCTTGGCCTCGACCTCGTCCAGCAGGCCTTCGAGCTCGCCGGGCTTAATGAACTCGGCGATGTTGTCGTTGGCGTTGAAGCGCTTGCGCGCGGCGACGATGCGCTCACGGATCTTCACGGAGACGGGAACGCCTTCGTCCACGGGCGCAGGGGTCATGTCGGAGCCGGTTTGTTGGGTCATGGCCGGATGGTACCAGCGATTGCCCGCCCCTGTATCGCAAGGTTTTTTGGCCTCCAGGGCATGCATGGCAAGCGCAAGCAGCTATCAAACATATAGCAAAATGTCGCCTCAGTAACGATTGCCCGTGAGCCAGAGCGCCAGCCGCATCAGCATGAAGGCCATGCGGTCGAGCGCCCGCGCGCGCCAGGAACGGCCCGCATA
Source organism: Simplicispira lacusdiani (assembly GCF_003604195.1). Taxonomy (GTDB): domain Bacteria; phylum Pseudomonadota; class Gammaproteobacteria; order Burkholderiales; family Burkholderiaceae_C; genus Simplicispira; species Simplicispira lacusdiani. The sequence goes on along the minus strand of NZ_QXGR01000004.1, from coordinate 243,702 downwards.
GCGCGCCGGGTCCAGGCTGCGGCCCTCGTGCCGCATGGCGTGGTCCAGGCGGTTGCGCAGATCGATGGCGAAATCCGCATCCTCCACCACCACGTTGGCCTCGCGCGCCAGCAGAAGGCTCAGCGGGTCGAGGTTGGACGAACCCACCGTGGCCCAGGGCCGGGCGCCCCGCGCGTCGATCACCGCCACCTTGGCGTGCAGGAAGCTGGGCTCGTACTCGTGGATCTCGACCCCGGCGGCCAGCAGCGCGCCATACACCGGCCGCGCCGCGTGGTACTGCATGAAGTATTCGTAGCGCCCCTGCAGCAGCAGGCGCACGCGCACGCCCCGGCGCGCGGCCAGCACCAGCGCGCGGCGCAGCTTGCCGCCGGGCAGGAAGTAGGCGTTGGCGATGATGACCTCCTCGCGCGCGGCGCCGATAGCACGGCGGTAGGCCTTCTCGATGCGGCTGCGGTGGCGCACGTTGTCGCGCAGCAGCAGCGCGGCGCGCATGCCGGGGCGGGCCGCGTCCTGCTTGGCGGCATGGCTGGCGGCGCTGGCCGCGCGCAGCGCCTCGATCGCCTCGGGCAGGCGGCGCTGGCTGGCGTCGCGCACGGCCTGCATGCGCCACCAGAGCTGCTCCATGGCGTCGCTGGCCACATCCACCAGGCTGCCCGTGGCCTCGACGGCGAAATCAAAGCGCGGCGCGGTCAGCCGGCCGTGGTTGGGGTCGTGGTAATCGTCCAGCACATTGATGCCGCCGCAGAACAGCAGCCGTCCATCGACCACGCACAGCTTGCGGTGCAGGCGGCGCCAGCGGTGCGGCAGCAGCAGGCCCAGCGGCCCAAGCGGCGAGTACACGCGGAACTGCACGCCCGCGGCGCGCAGGCGATCCGCCCAGTCCTGCGGCAGGCGCCCGGTGCCCACGCCATCGACCACCAGGTGCGTGTGCACGCCGCGCCGCGCCGCGCGCATCAGCGCCTCGGCCACGCTGGCGCCTTCGCCCGTGAAGTCAAAAATATAGGTTTCGAACTGGATGTCGGACCGCGCCGCGTCCATGGCGGCGATCAATGCCGGAAAAAGCTCCCGCGCGCCCTGCAGCAGGCGCACCTGGTGGTCGTGGGCGTAGTCGATCTCCTGCGCCATCTCAGAACTTGAACTCTGCGATCAGCGGCAGGTGGTCGGACATGCGCCACCAGGCGCGGCCGCGCGGCACATGCAACCCCAGCGGCGTGAGGCCGCGCGCGTAGATGTGGTCGAGCTGCGCCAGCGGCAGGCGCGCCGGGTAGGTGAAGGCGCGCGCCTCCTCGAATTCATGCAGGCCGTAGCCCATCAGCGTGCGCTTGATCTGGGGGCCCCAGTCGTTGAAATCGCCCGCCACGACCAGTGGCGCGCCCTCAGGCACCTCGCGCTCGATGAAGCGCTGGAGCTGCTCGACCTGGCGCACGCGGCTGCCGGGAATCAGCCCGAGATGCACCACGATGGCATGGATGCGGCGGCCATGCACGTCCACCTCGACGTGCAGCAGGCCGCGCTGCTCGAAGCGGTGGTCCGACATGTCCTCGTGCTGGTGGCCGATCACGGGCCAACGCGTGAGCAGCGCGTTGCCGTGCTCGCCATGGCGGGTGATGGCGTTGGTGCGGTAGACGGCCGCGTAGCCCTCGGGCGCCAGGTAATCGGCCTGGGGCAGTTCGGGCCAGCGCGGGAAATAGGCGGCCTCGCGGCGGTGCAGCTTGCGCACCTCCTGCAGGCAGACGATGTCGGCATCGAACTGCTCCACGGCCAAGCCCAGGTTGTGGATCTCCAGCCGCCGCGCCGGGCCGATGCCCTGCACGCCCTTGTGGATGTTGTAGGTCGCCACGCGCAGGATGTCGTCTTTGTCCATGGAAACATTTTCGCGCACCCGGCGATGGCGCGGAAGAACCCGCCGTGCGCCTACCCCATCCCCATGAAGCGCGGCAGCAGCAGGCAGGCCTCGGCGTTGGAGGGCGAGTAGCAGGCGTCGGCCGCCGCGCGCCAGGGCAGCCAGCGCCAGTCCACATGCTCGCGCGGGTTGAGCACCACCGGCGTGCCGGCCGGCACCTCCAGGCTGAACAGGTGCTCGGTGTTCTCGCACACGCCGGGCGCATAGCGGTGCAGCCACTGCGGGTAGATGCCGTAGACGTTCTCCAGATGCCAGTCGCGCAGGACGCAGCCGGGCGCCAGGGCGTCGATGCCGGTCTCCTCGCGCACCTCGCGCACGGCGGTGGCGCGGAAGTCCTCCTCTGGCGCATCCTTGCTGCCGGTGACGGACTGCCAGAACTCCGGCGCGTCGGCACGCCGGATCAGCAGCACGTCGAGCGCGGCGGTGTGGATCACCACCAGCACCGACTCGGGGATCTTGTACGCACGCGGCGGCGGCGGCGCCCCGCCCGGATCAGCCGCCACGGGCCTTCGGCGCGCTGGCGCGCACGGGCACTTCGGGCGGCAGCTCCTTGGCCTGCAGCGCCCGCACCTGCACCACGAGCTGGTTGTGCGCGTCGAGGAAGGCCGCCGCGATCACCTTGCCTTCGTTGGTATTGCTCCAGCCCGCTCCGGCGCCACCGCCGAGCTTGCCGAACGCAATGCCCGCCACGCCCAGGTCGGTGGTGCGCGCGGCACCCGTGGCCGCCGCCACCTGCTCGGTGGTTTCGTTGTCGGACAGCAGCAGCGCGGTCTGCGCCTCCTTGAGCTTGACCTGTTCGGCCAGCCCGATCAGGCCCGCCATGTCGCGCAGCACCGGGGTCATGGCCATGATGCCCGCCAGCCCGCGCCCGGCATCCTGCTCGCTGAAGGTGAGGCTGGGCGTCAGCGTGTACTGCGCCTCGTAGCCCTTGCCCTTGGCCACGGTGGTGTTCTTGCGCAGCACGCCCGATTCGCGCAGTTCCTGCTCCTGCAGCGTGCCGCGCAGGCCGGCGGCGCGGTCCACCACGCGGAAGCACCCGCTCTGTTGCGCCAGCAGCTTGACCAGGGGCACGGGCGAGGCCGGCAGCTGGTAGCCGCCGCCCATCACATAGCCGTTGGGGTTCTCGGCCAGGGCCAGCGTGGCCACGGGCGCATCGCAGCGCACCAGCTCGCGGGCCGCGTTCTGCGCGCCCTGCGGCCCGGCCGAGCCGGTGACCACCGAACCGCCCTGGCCCAGCTCGGTTTTCTTCTCGCCGCAGGCGGCCAGCGCCAGCACTGCCAGCAGTGCCACGCAAGAGGTTTTCAGGCAATGTCGGGCCACGTTCATCCTCGGTCGGTCAAGCGGCGCATGCGCCACAAAAAAAGGGCGCCCGAAGGCGCCCCTGATTCTGCCCCAAGGCCTGGCCTCAGGCCTTGGCCGCGTCGGGGTTGCGCAAGCGGATGTGCAGTTCGCGCAGTTGCTTCTCGTCCACGGGCGACGGGGCCTGGGTGAGCAGGTCCTGGGCGCGCTGGGTCTTGGGGAAGGCGATCACGTCGCGGATCGACTCGGCGCCCGTCATCAGCGTGATGAGGCGATCGAGGCCGAACGCCAGGCCGCCGTGCGGGGGCGCGCCGTACTGCAGGGCGTCGAGCAGGTAGCCGAACTTGGCCTGGGCATCCTCGGGCGTGATCTTGAGCGCGGTGAACACCTTGCTCTGCACGTCGGCGCGGTGGATACGCACCGAACCGCCGCCCAGCTCCCAGCCGTTGAGCACCATGTCGTAGGCCTTAGCCAGGCACTTGCCGGGGTCGGTGTCCATCAGGTCCTCGTGGCCGTCCTTCGGGCTGGTGAAGGGGTGGTGCACGGCGGTCCAGCGGTCTTCTTCCTCGTCGTGCTCGAACATGGGGAAGTCCACCACCCACAGCGGCGCCCAGCGGTTCTCGAACAGGCCGTTCTTCTTGCCGAACTCGCTGTGGCCGATCTTGATGCGCAGCGCGCCGATGGCGTCGTTGACGACCTTCTCCTTGTCGGCGCCGAAGAACAGCAGGTCGCCGTCCTGCGCGCCCGTGCGCTTGAGCACCTCGGCCAGCGCGGCATCGTGGATGTTCTTGACGATGGGCGACTGCAGACCGTCGCGGCCCTTGGCCTGCTCGTTGACCTTGATGTAGGCCAGGCCCTTGGCGCCGTAGATCTTCACGAACTCGGTGTAACCGTCGATCTCGCCACGCGACAGGCCGCCGTCTTCACGGGCGCCACCGGGCACGCGCAGGGCCACCACACGGCCGCCCTTCATGTTGGCGGCGCCGGAGAAGACCTTGAAATCCACGTCCTTCATCAGGTCGGTCAGCTCGGTGAATTCGAGCTTGACGCGCAGGTCGGGCTTGTCGGAGCCGAAGCGGAATGCGGCTTCCTGGTAGGTCATGGTGGGGAATTCGCCCAGGTCCACGCCCAGTTGCTGCTGGAACACTTCCTTGATCATGCGCTGGAAGATGGCGCGGATTTCCTCTTCGTTCAGGAACGAGGTTTCGCAGTCGATCTGCGTGAACTCGGGCTGGCGGTCGGCGCGCAGGTCTTCATCGCGGAAGCACTTGGTGATCTGGTAGTAGCGGTCGTAGCCGGCCACCATCAGCATCTGCTTGTAGAGCTGGGGCGACTGGGGCAGCGCGAAGAACTGGCCGTCGTGCACGCGGCTGGGCACGAGGTAGTCGCGCGCGCCTTCGGGCGTGCTCTTGCCCAGCATGGGCGTCTCGATGTCGATGAAGCCTTCCTTGTCGAGGAAGTTGCGCACCTGGATGGCGGTCTTGTAGCGCAGCATCATGTTGCGCTGCATGTGGGGACGGCGCAGGTCCATCACGCGGTGGGTCAGGCGCGTGGTCTCCGACAGGTTCTCGTCGTCCATCTGGAACGGAGGCGTGACGGAGGGGTTGAGCACGTTCAGCTCATGGCACAGCACCTCGATCTTGCCGCTCTTGAGGCTGTCGTTGGTCGTGCCCTCGGGGCGCGCGCGCACCAGGCCCACCACCTGCACGCAGAACTCATTGCGCACGCCCTCGGCGGTCTTGAACATCTCGGCGCGGTCGGGGTCGCAAACCACCTGCACATAGCCTTCGCGGTCGCGCAGGTCGATGAAGATCACGCCGCCATGGTCGCGGCGGCGGTTCACCCAGCCAGACAGGGTGACGGTTTGGCCCAGCAGGGCTTCGGTCACGAGACCGCAATAGTGGGAACGCATGGCCATGGCAGAACTTCCGGCGCCGTCGGGGCGCATTAAAAAGGTTTACTTGATAGTCACGGGCACGGAATCGCTGGGAGCGACCACGCCCATGGAAACGATGTAGCGCAAGGCGGCATCCACGCTCATGTCGAGTTCAACGCAGTCGCTCTTGCGCACCATCACGAAATACCCGCCCGTCGGGTTGGGGGTGGTGGGGACATAGACGCTGACGAACTCGTCGCGCAGGTAGGCCGCCACCTCGCCATTGGGGGCGCCGGTGATGAACGCCACCGTCCACACGCCCTCGCGCGGCCACTGCACCAGCACCGCGGTGCGGAAGGCGTTGCCGCTCTCGGAAAAGAGGGTATCGGACACCTGCTTGACGCTGGAGTAGATCGAGCGCACCACCGGGATGCGGCTGACCAGATGGTCGCCCCAGGCGACCAGCTTGCGCCCGGCGAAATTGCTGGTCGTGGCGCCCACCACCAACAGGATCAGCAGCGTGAGCAGCACGCCGAAGCCGGGGATGTGGAAGCCCAGCAGCTTGTCGGGATGCCATGCCTGCGGCAGGATCTGGAGCGTCTGGTCCAGCATGCCGACGATCCAATGGAGCACCGAGAGGGTGATCGCTCCGGGAACGATCACCAGCAAGCCGGTGAAAAGCCATTTACGCAAGGGCGCCATCAGGGCTCAGCTCGCGGCCGCCGGACTGGCGCTTGCGGCGGCCGGGCAGCCAGCACAGGACGCCTCCTTGGGCGCGGATTCGGTGGCGGGTGCCGGAGCGCTGGTGCTGCCGCCCCGGAAGTCGGTGGCGTACCAGCCCGAGCCCTTGAGCTGGAAGCCCGCGGCGGTGATCTGCTTGGAAAAAGCCTCGGCACCGCAGGCCGGGCAGACGGTCAGCAGGGGATCGGAGATTTTTTGCAGCACATCCTTGGCATGGCCACAGGAGCCGCATTTGTAGGCATAAATTGGCATATCGCGAGCCTGGATTGAAAGTGCAAAGCCTTCAATTATAGGCGGCCTCCCTACATTCAAGCCCGAGGCCAAGGCGAAGGCCGCGCAGACGCCGGATCAGGCCTCGGCGCTGCCTTCGTAATGGTGCACATGGCCCTTGTGGTCCGGCACGAACTGCGGCAACAGCGAACCCGCCACCATGCCCACCAGGGCCGCCAGCAGGCCGGCGAGTTGCTGCGGGAAGGCCTCGGACAGGGAAGCGCTGGCAACGAACAGCAGCCACACGCCCAGGCCGAGCGCCACCGCCATCAGGGCCCCCTGCGTGGTGGCGCGCTTCCAGTACAGGCCGAACACCAGCGGCACGAACGCCCCCACCAGCGGCACCTGGTAGGCGCCGGAGACCATCTCGTAGATGGACGTGCCCTGCATGGTGATGGCATAGGTCAGCACACAGCCGGTGAACACCAGCACGGCCACGCGCATGGCCTTGAGCGTCATGGCATCGCTCATGTCCGGGCGCAGGTTGCGCAGGATGTTCTCGACGAAGGTGGTCGAGGGCGCCAGCAGCGTGGCCGAAGCCGTGGACATGATGGCCGACAGCAGCGCGCCAAAGAAAGCGATCTGCAGGGCCAGCGGCATGCGTTCCATCACCAGCGTGGGCAGGACTTTCTGCGGATCGTCCTTGAGCAGGGCCTGGGCCGTCTCGGGCATGATCAGCACGGCCGAGGTGACGACGAACATGGGAATGAAGGCGAACAGCAGGTACAGCACGCCTCCGATTACCGGGCCCGTGCGCGCCGTGCTGGCGCTGTTGGAGGACATGACCCGCTGGAACACATCCTGCTGCGGGATGGAGCCGAGCATCATGGTGATGGCCGATGCGATGAAGAAGGACCACTCCTTCATGCCGCCATCCTGCGGAAAGAACTGGAACTTGCCTTCGCGCGCCGCGTAGTCGATCACCTTGCCGGCGCCACCGGCCAGATCGGCGGCGAACCATGCGATAGCGATCAGGCCCAGGGCGATCACGATCATCTGCACGAAATCGGTCAACGCGACCGACCACATACCGCCATACAGGGTGTAGACCAGCACCACGACCGTCCCCAGCACCATGCCCGCCGTGATGGACATGCCGCCCTGGGTGAGCAGGTTGAAAACCAGGCCCAGCGCCGTGATCTGAGCCGCCACCCAGCCCAGATAGCTGAAGATGATGATGGCCGAGCACAGCACCTCGACAGCGCGCCCGAAGCGCTGGCGGTAGTAATCCCCCAGCGTGATCAGGTTCTTCTGGTACAGCCGGTAGGCAAAGAACAGGCCCACCAGCACCAGGCACATGGATGCGCCGAACGGGTCTTCCACCACGGCACCCAGGCCGCCATCGACAAACCGCGCCGAGACGCCCAGCACCGTCTCGGAACCGAACCATGTCGCGAAGGTGGTGGCAATCACCACGGCCAGCGGCAGGCTGCGGCCCGCCACCGCATAGTCCGCAGTGTTGTGCACGCGCGTGGCGGCATACAGGCCGATGGCAATCGATGCCAGCAAGTACAGAACGATGAAGGTGACCAGCATGCGCCGCTCCGCGATCAAGGTAAGGGTTGAAACAAAACGACGCGCATTATCCGCGCAACCAGAATGCAGGGGCGTCGCACACGGCGGGCTTCCTAGAAAACCCGCACCCGCACGATCACCTGCATGGCGATCAGGCCCAGCACGAAACCGACGCCGCCATACACCAGCCCCTGCAACAAGCGGTTGGTGCGCTTCTGCTCGCGCAGCAGTTCCAGCAGCTCGCGCTGCTGCTCGTGCGAGGGCTGGCGGCGCACGTGGTCGTGCAGCAGGCGGGGCAGCGACGGCAGGATCTTGGCGTAGTGCGGCGCCTGGTCCAGCATTTCGCGCTTGAGCCGCTGCGGGCCCAGCTGTTCGAGCATCCACTTCTCCAGGAAGGGCTTGGCAGTGCTCCAGAGGTCCAGTTCGGGGTCGAGCTGGCGCCCCAGGCCCTCGATGTTGAGCAGGGTTTTCTGCAACAGCACGAGCTGGGGCTGGATCTCGACATTGAAGCGGCGCGAGGTCTGGAACAGGCGCATGAGCACCATGCCGAGCGAGATTTCCTTGAGCGGACGGTCGAAATACGGCTCGCAGACCGTGCGCACGGCCGCCTCCAGCTCGTTCACCCGGGTCTCGGGCGGCACCCAGCCGCTTTCGATGTGCAGCTCGGCCACGCGCTTGTAGTCGCGGCGGAAGAAGGCCGTGAAGTTCTGCGCGAGGTATTCCTTGTCGGACTCGGTGAGCGTGCCGACGATGCCGAAGTCGAGCGAGATGTAGCGTCCGAACGTGGCGGGCGCCAGACTCACCATGATGTTGCCGGGGTGCATGTCGGCGTGGAAGAAGCCGTCGCGGAACACCTGGGTGAAGAAGATCGTGACGCCGTCGCGCGCCAGCTTCGGGATGTCCACGCCCGCCTCGCGCAGGCGCCCGACCTGGCTGATGGGCACGCCGTTCATGCGCTCCATCACCATCACGTCGGGATGGCAGAAGTCCCAGTGGACCACGGGCACCTCGACCAGGCCCAGGCCCTCCATGTTGCGCCGCAACTGGGCGGCGTTGGCGGCCTCGCGCACCAGGTCCAGCTCGTCGTGCAGGTAGTTGTCGAACTCGGCCACCACCTCGCGCGGCTTGAGACGCTTACCGTCGGCCGAGAGGCTCTCCAGCCAGCCGGCCATCATGCGCATGAGGCTGAGGTCCTTCTCGATCACGGGCAGCATGCCGGGGCGCAGCACCTTCACCGCCACCTCGTGCATCACCCCCTGGCGGTCGCGCAGCGTGGCGAAATGCACCTGGGCGATGGAGGCGCTGGCCACGGGCTCGCGCTCGAAGCTCTCGAAGACTTCGCCGATGGGTCGCCGGAACGCGCGCTCGATGGTGGCCACGGCCACGGCCGGGTCGAACGGCGGCACGCGGTCCTGCAACAACGCCAGCTCGTCGGCGATGTCGGGCGGCATGAGGTCGCGCCGGGTGGACAGCACCTGGCCGAACTTGACGAAGATCGGCCCGAGCCGCTCCAGGGCTTCCCGCAGGCGCTGGCCGCGCGGCGCGCGCAGGTCGCGCCCCACGGAAACGATGCGCGCCAACAGGCGCAGCCAGGGCTTCTGGAAGCTGGTCAGGACCAGTTCATCGAGGCCGTAGCGCAGCACCACCCAGACGATGGTGGCGCCGCGAAAGAAGCGCTTCATGGAATGGTACGGTCCACGGACCACGCCGGGGAGCCGCCCGCCGTGCGCCCCTGCACGAAACCGCGCAGCGCCTGCACCGCGCCGCGCGCCACGCTGGCCAGGGTGTGGGCGGGCACATCGCCCAGCAGCCGCGCCAGGTCCTCCTCCAGATCCCAGCGCAGGTTGTCGGCCAGCCACTGGATGTCGCCAGCGAACTGCACGTCACCGTCGATGCGCACGGCCGGCCGGTCGCCGCGCAGCGCGGCCTGTGCCAGATCGAGGGGCGAAGCCTGGGTGACCTCCAGCCGCAGATCGGGCGTGACGCCCTCGGCGGCGATGTCGAACAGCCCAGCGGGTGTGATCCGCAGCGCCATGTAGAAATGGCGCCACTGCACCCGCGCCACCCGCCCCCGCTGCGCCACGAGGCGCTGCATGGCGGCGCTCTCCTGCATCAGCACATGGTTGAGCAGCAGCACCACGCGGTGCTGGACTTCATGCACCAGCCACTGGGGCGGCTGCGGGCCGGTGACGATGCGCTCGATCACGCTGCCCAGAAAAGAAAAAGGGGACTGTGTTGCCATAGCCCCCGATTATTCCCTGAACCGCGCCCCTTGGGCGCATGACCCTGCTATTGCAGCGCCTGAACCCCGGCCACGAGCCAGCCGGTGCGGCCGTCCTTGGGCTTGGTCATGTTCCAGACTTCGCGGAACGGGCTCGGACCGGCGGAAGGCTCTTCGCGGATCATGCCGGAGAACTCGACGCTGGCCATGTAGGCCTCGCCCAGGTCCTCGATGCCCAGGAGCTGGGCCTCGATCATGACCACGTCGGTCTGGTTGGGCTGCTCGCCGCCATGGGTTTCGCGTTCGGCCAGCTGGGCACGGATCTCGCTCAGCATGGAGTCGGTCATCATGGAGCGCAGCGTGGCCACGTCGGAACGGTCCCAGGCCGCCTGCAGCGTGATGAAGTTGCGCTTGGCCGCCTCGGTGAAGCCCGCCACGTCGAAACCCTCGGGCACGCCCCAGTTCTGCGAGCCGCCCAGGGCCGAGCCGATCATGCTGCCGCCACCCGTTGCGGGGCGCGCCGCGTCAAAAGCCATGCTGCTGCGCTCCCAAGGCCGCGCCGAGGCGTCGTTCCCGACCTTGTCGGGGCTGTAGGAGCGGGGCATCGAAGCCTCGACGGGAGCGGACGCGCCCGCGCCAGCCCCCTGGAAAGCGAACGGCGCGCCGCCCTGGGCCGCACCGCCCCCCTTGCGGGCGCGCATGACCATCTTGAAAACGGCGAAAGCGGCCACGGCCAGCAACGCGATCAGCAGGAACTGCGCAAACCCTTCGCCCATGCCCAGCGAGTGGGCCAGCCAGGCCAGGCCCAGGCCTGCCGCCAGGCCGCCCAGCATGGCGCCCCAGGGTTTCTTGGGCGCCGCAGCGGGCGCGGCCGCCGGCGTGGCGGGCTTTGCGGGGGCATTGGTGGCGCTCTGCGCCGGTGCGGCCGGCGCGTTGGGCGGCGTGGCGCTGCGCTGCGTCACGTTGCTCGATTGCTGGCCAACCGACTTGCCGCCCCCCATGCGCTTGGCTTCCACTTCGGGGGTCGACACCATCAGGAGGGCCACGAACAAGGCAGGCAAAAGTTTTTTCATGTCAGTGATCTCCTCGAATTCAGCACTTGATTCCCACATGCAGGGCCACGATGCCGCCCGTCATGTTGTGATAGTCCACATGGCCGAAGCCTGCCTGGTGCATGAGCTGCTTGAGTTCCTCCTGCCCCGGGTGCATGCGGATCGACTCGGCCAGGTAGCGATAGCTTTCGGCGTCGCCCGCGATCATCTGGCCCAGCCTGGGCAGGATGTTGAACGAATACCAGTCGTAGGCCTTGGTGAGCGGCTGCGCCACCTTGGAGAACTCCAGCACCAGCAGCTTGCCGCCGGGCTTGAGCACGCGGCACATCTCCTTCAGGGCCGCGTCCTTGTGCGTCATGTTGCGCAGACCGAAAGCCACGCTCACCACGTCGAAATGCGCGTCGGGGAACGGCAGCGCCTCGGCGTCGCACACCAGGGTGGGCAGCACCAGGCCGGCGTCGATCAGGCGGTCGCGGCCCACGCGCAGCATGGCCTCGTTGATATCGGTGTGGACCACGCGGCCCGTGGCGCCGACCTTGCGCGCGAAGGCCTTGGACAGGTCGCCCGTGCCGCCCGCGATGTCCAGCACCTGGCTGCCCTCGCGCAGGTTGGCCACCATCACGGTGTAGGCCTTCCAGGCACGGTGCAGGCCGCCGGACATGAGGTCGTTCATCACGTCGTATTTGGACGCGACTGAATCGAACACACCGCGCACGCGGCGTGCCTTGTCCTTCTCATCGACCGACTGGAATCCGAAATGCGTGGTGCTCATGGTTTGAATGCTATCTGGTATCGCGACAACCCTGCGGGCGCGTTGGTTATCGATTTTTAAACAAAAACAGCCCGAAACGCTTATGGATCAAGCGCCAAAAGCTATCAAATATATAGCGACAGAACGTTGTTCTCCGGCCATTCCTCAATGGCCGCCGCAGCCCGTGCCGGACGGGCGCGCGCCCTTGGCGGGCATGGGGGTGTCGCGGTCGGCGCCGGCAGCCTCCAGGCGGGCGAGGTAATCGCGCCAGAGTTCGTCCTGGCGCTGGCCCAGTTCGTAGAGATAGTCCCAGGAGAAGATGCCGGTGTCGTGCCCATCGGAAAAGGTGGGCTTGACGGCGTAGTTGCCCACGGGCTCCAGGTCATCGAGCGACACCTGGCGCTTGCCGGTCTGCAGCACCTCCTGGCCCGGGCCGTGGCCCGCCACCTCGGCGGAGGGCGAGTAGACGCGCATCAACTCGAAGGGGATGCGGAACGCCGCGCCATCGGAAAACACCACCTCCAGCACGCGCGACTGGCCGTGCACCGTGATCGATTGGGGGGTGGGCGCACCCGCTTTCAAACCTGCCATGGGGGAATACCTGTCAAAACAATTGCCGGGAAACCAGGCGCCATTGTCCCACCGCAGCGGCGCCGGCTGTAGCATGCACATGGAAGCCTTGGGGGGATGGGCGGGCCGCCCCCCCGGCGCCCCACCCATGCAGCCCTTCGCCATGCGCATTCTTCCCTCCCTAGCGGTCTGGTTCCTCATCCTGCTGGGCGCCATCGCCAACGGCGGGTTGCGCGAAGCGGTGCTGCTGCCGCGCCTGGGCACCACGACGGCCTACCTGGCGAGCGGCGCGCTGCTGGCGCTCCTGATCCTGGCCGTCACGCTGGGCTGCGTGCGCTGGATCGGGGTGCGCAGCCCGGCGCAAGCGCTGCGCACCGGGGCCTTCTGGCTGCTGCTGACGCTGTGTTTCGAGTTCGGTTTCGGCCGCCTGGTGCAGGGCAAGCCCTGGCCGGTGCTGCTGGAGGCCTACACCTTCCAGGACGGCAACCTCTGGCCGCTGGTGCTGCTGGTCACGCTGCTGGCGCCGCTGATCGCGCTGCGCATCCGGGGCCGGGCTGGGGCGTGAATCGCCTCAGGCCGCCCACTGCGCCAGCGCGTCGCGCAGGCTCGCATCCAGCGCCGGCAGGCGCGCGCGCAGCGCGTCTTCCTGCGCCCCGTCGCGCTCGCGCTGCGCGGCCGCCCAGACCGGAGCCGGGAAATGGCTGTCCCAGCCGAAGCGCGCGATCACGTGCCAGTGCAGGTGCGGCACCATGTTGCCAAGCGCGGCGAGGTTGATCTTGGCGGGCGCCAAATGCTCACGCAGCACGCGCTCCACCACGGTGACGGCGTCCATGCAGTGCTGGCGCGCGCCCGCGTCGAGATCGGAGAACTCGGCCACGTGCGCATTCCAGACCACGCGGTAGAACGCCGGGAAACCCGCCTCGTCGGCGCGGATCACGCGCAGGTGCTCGCCGCGCCAGACGAGCTGGCCGCCGTCGGTGTCGCACAGCACACAGGCCATCAGACCAGCACCCGCTCGATGCCGCCCTGGTTGGCGCGCTGCACGTACTCGGGCAACCAGTTCTCGCCCAGGAGCTGCTTGGCCATCTCGATGACGATGTAGTCGGCTTCGAGCAGGCCGGTCTGCAGGTCGTTGCCGTAGCGTGTGATGCCCTGCAGGCAGCTCGGGCAGCTGGTCAGGATCTTGATGTTGTCCTGCGCGCCCACGGCGCCGCTGGCGCGCAGCTGGGCCTCGCCCTTGCGGATTTCCTCTTCCTTGCGGAAGCGCACCTGGGTGGAGATGTCGGGCCGCGTGACGCCCAGCGTGCCCGATTCGCCGCAGCAGCGGTCGCTCTTGAGCACCTTGTCGCCCACCAGGGCGCGCACGGTCTTCATCGAGTCGCCCTGCTTCATCGGGTTGTGGCAGGGCTCGTGGTACAGGTAGCCCCCCTGCCCCGCCGGCAGCGTGATGCCCTTTTCCAGCAGGTATTCGTGGATGTCGATGATGCGGCAACCCGGGAAGATCTTGTCGAACTCGTAGCCCTGGAGCTGGTCGTAGCAGGTGCCGCAGCTCACCACCACGGTCTTGATGTCGAGGTAGTTGAGCGTGTTGGCGACGCGGTGGAAGAGCACCCGGTTGTCGGTGATCATCTTCTCGGCCTTGTCGAACTGGCCCGAGCCGCGCTGCGGGTAGCCGCAGCACAGGTAGCCCGGCGGCAGCACGGTCTGCACGCCGGCATGCCAGAGCATGGCCTGCGTGGCCAGGCCCACCTGGCTGAACAGGCGCTCGGAGCCGCAGCCGGGGAAGTAGAACACCGCCTCGGTCTCGGCCGTGGTGGCCTGCGGGTCGCGGATGATCGGCACGTAGTCCTTGTCCTCGATGTCCAGCAGCGCGCGCGCCGTCTTGGTGGGCAGGCCGCCGGGCAGCTTCTTGTTCACGAAGTGAATCACCTGCTCCTTGACCGGCGCCGTGCCCACGGTGGCCGGGGGGCGAGCCGTCTGCTTGCGCGCCACGCTGCGCAGCACGTCCACGGCCAGGCGCTGGGCCTTGAAGCCCACGCCCACCATGGCGGCGCGCAGCAGCTTGATGGTGTCGGGACTGGTGGCGTTGAGCATGGCCATGGCCAGCTTGTTGCCGGGCCGGAAGCTCTTCTTGCCCATCTTGCGCAGCAGGTTGCGCATGTTCATGGTGACGTCGCCGAAGTCGATCTTCACCGGGCAGGGGCTCTCGCAGCGGTGGCAGACGGTGCAGTGGTCGGCCACGTCCTCGAACTCCTGCCAGTGCTTGATGCTCACGCCCCGGCGCGTCTGCTCTTCGTACAGGAAGGCCTCGACCAGCAGCGAGGTCGCGAGGATCTTGTTGCGCGGGCTGTAGAGCAGGTTGGCGCGCGGCACATGGGTGGAGCACACGGGCTTGCACTTGCCGCAGCGCAGGCAGTCCTTCACGCTGTCGGCGATGGCGCCGATGTCGCTCTGCTGCATGATCAGCGACTCGTGCCCCATGAGGCCGAAGCTGGGCGTGTAGGCGTTGGTCAGGTCGGCGAACATCGAGGTTTCGCCATGTGCCGAATCGGCCTCCAGCGCTTTACCAGAAAGCGCTGACAGCTCCTGTTTTCGGAGCAACTTGCCCTTGTTGAAGCGGCCTTCCGGGTCCACCTTCTGCTTGTATTCGGCAAACGGCCGCAGTTCCTCGTCGGTGAGGAATTCGAGCTTGGTGATGCCGATGCCGTGCTCGCCCGAGATCACGCCATCGAGGCTGCGCGCCAGCACCATGATGCGGTCCACCGCCTCGTGCGCGGTCTGCAGCATCTCGTAGTCGTCGCTGTTGACGGGGATGTTGGTGTGCACGTTGCCGTCGCCCGCATGCATGTGCAGCGCCACCCAGACGCGGCCCTTGAGCACGCGCTTATGGATGGCCGAGGCCTCGGCCAGGATGGGCGCGAAGGCCGCGCCCGAGAAAATGGTGGCCAGCGGCGCGCGGATCTGTGTCTTCCAGCTCGCGCGCAGGGTGTGGTCCTGCAGTTGCGGGAACAGCTCGGGCACATCGCGCAGCCAGCCGGACCACAGCGCGCGCACCTCCTGCACCAGGGCCAGGGCCTGCGCCACGCGGTCCTCCAGCAGCTCGGCCGAGGGGATTTCGCTGGCGTCGTCGTGCTTGCCCAGCGGCAGGTTGCCCCGGCCGAAGAAGGCCTCCAGCTCGTCGCACAGCTTGAGCTTGTTGCGCAGGCTCAGCTCGATGTTGATGCGCTCGATGCCGTCGGTGTACTCGGCCATGCGCGGCAGCGGAATCACCACGTCCTCGTTGATCTTGAAGGCGTTGGTGTGGCGCGAGATGGCGGCCGTGCGCTTGCGGTCGAGCCAGAACTTCTTGCGCGCCTCGGGGCTGATGGCGACAAAGCCCTCGCCGCTGCGCGAGTTGGCGATGCGCACCACCTCGCTGGTGGCGCGCGCCACGGCGTCGGCATCGTCACCCGCGATGTCGCCGAACAGCACCATCTTGGGCAGGCCCCCGTGCTTCTTGCTCTTGGTGGTGTAGCCCACGGCCTTCAGGTAGCGGTCGTCCAGGTGTTCCAGGCCGGCCAGCACCACGCCCGAGCGCTTTTGCTCGGCGAACATGAAGTCCTTGATCTCGACGATGCTGGGCACCGCGTCCTTGGCGTTGCCGAAGAACTCCAGGCACACGGTGCGCGTGTGCCCGGGCATGCGGTGCACCACCCAGCGCGCGCTGGTGATGAGGCCGTCACAGCCTTCCTTCTGGATGCCGGGCAGGCCCGAGAGGAACTTGTCGGTCACGTCCTTGCCCAGGCCTTCCTTGCGGAAGGTCTTGCCCGGAATGTCCAGGCGCTCGGTGCGCACCAGGGTCTTGCCGTCGGCCTCGAAGGTCTTCAGCTCGAAGCTGGCGACCTCGGCGTCATGGATCTTGCCCAGGTTGTGGTCGAGGCGCGTCACTTCGAGCCACTGCGCCTGCGGCGTCACCATGCGCCAGCTGGCCAGGTTGTCCAGCGCCGTGCCCCACAGCACGGCCTTCTTGCCGCCTGCGTTCATGGCGATGTTGCCGCCGATGCACGAGGCCTCGGCGCTGGTCGGGTCCACGGCGAACACATAGCCGCCGCGCTCGGCCGCATCGGCCACGCGCTGGGTCACCACGCCGGCCTCGGTCCAGATGGTGGCCACCTCCCGGTCGATGCCGGGCAGGCGCACCATCTCCACCTCGGTCATGGCTTCGAGCTTTTCGGTGTTGATGACGGCGCTGCGGTCGGTCAAAGGAATGGCGCCGCCGGTGTAGCCCGTGCCGCCCCCGCGCGGGATCACGGTCAGCCCCAGTTCGAAGCAGCCCTGCACCAGGCGCGCCATCTCGGCCTCGGTGTCGGGGGTGAGCACGACGAAGGGGTACTCGACGCGCCAGTCGGTGGCGTCGGTCACGTGGCTCACGCGCGAGAGGCCGTCGAACTTGATGTTGTCGCTGGCCGTCAGCCGCCCGAAGGTGCGGCGCGCCTTGCGGCGCAGCTCGGCCACCTGCTGGAAGGAGGCGTCGAAGCGCTGCACGGCGGCGCCAGCCGCCTTGAGCAGCTCGCCCACGAGCGCGTCGCGGCCGGCGTCGCTGCCGGGAGTGCGGCGCTTCTGCACCTCGCCCAGGCGGTGCTCCAGCGCCTGCACGAGCTGGCGGCGGCGCTGCGGGTTGTCCAGCAGGTCGTCCTGCAGGTAGGGGTTGCGCTGCACCACCCAGATGTCGCCCAGCACCTCGTAAAGCATGCGCGCCGAGCGCCCCGTCCGGCGCTCCTGGCGTAGTTGCTGCAGGGTGCCCCAGGCCTGCTCTCCGAGCAGGCGGATGACGATTTCGCGGTCCGAGAAGCTCGTGTAGTTGTAGGGGATCTCGCGCAAACGCACGGGCTCGGGGGCCTGCGCCATGAGGGCGGCCAACGCGGTGGGAGCATTCATTCGGTGAACCTGGGAAAGGGCGGTGCGCCCAGTGGCCTGGGGAACTCGGAATCGCTGATTTTAGGAAATCGGCGCGCGGGCCGCTGGAGCCGGCGCGACAAGGCCGCCGCCGGGCGGCCCTGGGGTACTAGAACAGCACGCGGCAGCGCAGCGTGCCCGGCACCTGCTGGAGCTTCTGCAGTGCCAGCTCGGACGATTCGGCGTCGATGTCCATCACCACGTAGCCGATGGCCTCGTTGGTCTGCAGGTACTGGGCCGAGACGTTGATCTGGTTGTCGGAGAACACGCGGTTGATCTCGGACATGACCCCCGGCACATTGCGGTGCACATGCAGGATGCGGTGCTTGCCGCGCTGCGCGGGCAACGCCACCTCGGGGAAGTTGACCGAGGAGATGGTGGTGCCGTTGTCGCTGTACTTGACGAGCTTTTCCGCCACTTCCAGCCCGATGTTGGCCTGGGCCTCCAGCGTGGAGCCGCCGATGTGCGGCGTGAGGATGACGTTGTCCAGCCCGCGCAGGGGCGAGACGAATTCGTCCTTGTTGGTGCGCGGCTCGACCGGGAACACGTCCACGGCCGCGCCCAGCAGCTTGCGCTCCTTGAGCGCCCGGGCCAGCGGCTCGATCTCGACCACGGTGCCGCGCGAGGCGTTGATGAAGATGGCGCCAGGTTTCATGGCGGCGATCTCGGCCGCGCCGATCATCCACTGCGTGGAGGGCAGCTCGGGCACATGCAGGGTCACGATGTCGCTCTGCGCCAGCAGCTCTTGCAGGCCGGCCGCCTGGCGCGCGTTGCCCAGCGGCAGCTTGGCCACCACGTCATGGAACAGCACCTGCATGCCCAGCGCCTCGGCCAGCACCGAGAGCTGCGAGCCGATGGCGCCGTAGCCGATGATGCCCAGCGTCTTGCCACGCACCTCGAAGGCGTTGTCGGCCGTCTTGAGCCAGCCGCCCCGGTGCGCCACGGCGTTCTTCTCGGGCACGCCGCGCAGCAGCAGGATGGCCTCGGCCAGCACCAGCTCGGCCACGGAGCGGGTATTGGAGTACGGCGCGTTGAACACGGCGATGCCACGTTCCCGCGCGGCGTTCAGGTCCACCTGGTTGGTGCCGATGCAGAAGCAGCCGATGGCCACGAGCTTGTGGGCATGGGCCAGCACCTCGGCCGTGAGCTGGGTGCGCGAGCGGATGCCGATGAAATGCACATCGGCGATGCGCGCGATCAGCTCCTCCTGCGGCAGCGCGCCGGAAACGGATTCGATCTGGCTGTAGCCGGCGGCCTGGAGCACCTGCAGGGCCGAGGGGTGCAGGCCTTCGAGCAGAAGGAACTTGATCTTGCTTTTGTCCAGCGATGTGGGGCTCATGGCGATCCTGTGTCAGCGAAGCGCGGGCCACCGACTGCGGGCGCCCGGCTTCAAAAGCTTGGCGGGGCATCCTAGCATGGTGCAGCGCACAAAACCGCCTTCTGGAGAGGCGCCACTACCCGCATCAGGGGCAAACATCCACCCCTGCACCAAGGGGTTTACCCGCTGGAGAAAGCAGCCCGGCATGGTTAAAAAGTCCATCTTCATGACAGACATGTTTCTGTCACGCGGTCGGCCTACGATCCGGCGCTTATCCATATCCGTGCGAGGAGGTTCCCCATGAAATTCCAATCCCTGGCCCTTTGTGCCACCCTGGCCCTGCTGGGCAGCACCGCCGCGCGGGCCCAGACAGAAATCCAGTGGTGGCACTCCATGACCGGCGGCCTGAACGACTGGGTGGTCGACATCGCCAACGGCTTCAACGCCAGCCAGAAGGACTTCAAGATCGTGCCCACCTACAAGGGCACTTATGACGAATCGATGACGGCCTCGATCGCCGCCTTCCGCGCCGGCAACGCACCGCATGTCCTGCAGGTCTACGAAGTGGGCACAGCCACCATGATGTCCGCCAAGGGCGCCATCGTGCCGGTGGGCAAGGTCATGCAGAACGCCGGCTACAAGTTCGACCCCAAGGCCTACATTCCGGCCGTGGTGGGTTACTACACCTCGCCCAGCGGCGAGATGCTGAGCTACCCGTTCAACAGCTCGACCACCGTGCTCAACTACAACAAGGACCTGTTCAAGAAGGCAGGCCTGGACCCGAACAAGCCGCCGAGCACCTGGCCCGAGCTGGTGTCGGCCGCCGCCAAGCTCAAGGCCTCGGGCGTGGCCTGCCCGTTCACCACCAGCTGGCAGGGCTGGACGCAGCTGGAGAGCTTCTCCACCTGGCACAACACGCTGTTCGCCACGCAGAACAACGGCTTCGGCGGCACCAGCGCGCGCCTGGCCTTCAACAGCCCGCTGCATGTGCGCCACATCGAAAACCTGTCCAACATGGCCAAGCAGGGCCTGTTCCACTACCGCGGACGCGGCAACAAGGCCGACGCCCCCTTCTATTCGGGCGAGTGCGCCATGGCCACCGCCAGCTCGTCCACCTACGCCAGCATCAAGAAGAACGCCAAGTTCGACTTCGGCATCGCGCCCCTGCCCTATTACCCGGACGTGCCCGGCGCCCCGCAGAACACCGTCATCGGCGGTGCCTCGCTGTGGGTCATGGCAGGCAAGAAGCCGGCCGAATACAAAGGCGTGGCGCAGTTCTTCCAGTACCTCACCAACCCCGAGGTGCAAGCCGCCAGCCACCAGCGCACCGGCTACCTGCCGGTCACCATGGCCTCGTTCGAGCTGACCGAGAAATCCGGCTTCTACAAGCAGAACCCCGGCACCGACACCGCCGTGAACCAGATGGTCCGCAAGACCACCGACAAGTCGCGCGGCGTGCGCCTGGGCAACTTCAACCAGATCCGCGCCATCATGGACGAGGAACTGGAGCAGGTCTGGGCCGGCAAGAAGTCCGCACAAGAAGCACTGGACGCAGCCGTCAAGCGCGGCAACGAACAGCTCGAACGCTTCCAGAAGGCCAACAAGTAGGCATTTCGCCGGGACCTGCGCGGCCGGGCCTTCGCCCGGCCGTTTTTGATGAAAGAGAGCTGACTTGACCACGGAAAAACGGGTGCGATTCAAGAGCTGGTGGCTTCCGGCGGCGCTGCTGGCACCACAGGTGGCGGTGATCACCGTGTTCTTCTTCTGGCCCGCCGCGCAGGCGCTGGTGCAGTCGCTGCAGCAGCAGGACGCGTTCGGCGCGTCGGTCGAATGGGTGGGCCTGGAGAACTTCCAGCGCCTGCTGCAGGACGAGAGCTACATCGCCTCGTTCCAGACCACGGCGGTGTTCTCGGTGCTGGTGGCCGTGCTCGGGCTGGTGCTCTCGCTCGCGCTGGCGGTGTTCGCCGACCGCGTGGTGCGTGGCGCCGCGCTCTACAAGACGCTGCTGATCTGGCCCTACGCCGTGGCGCCCGCCGTGGCCGGGGTGCTGTGGCTGTTCATGTTCGCGCCCTCCATCGGCATCGTGAGCTACGCGCTGCGCCAGGTGGGGGTGGAGTGGAACCATCTGCTGAACAGCAACCAAGCCATGGCGCTGATCGTGTTCGCCGCCGTCTGGAAGCACATCTCCTACAACTTCCTGTTCTTCCTGGCGGGGCTGCAGTCGGTGCCCAAGTCGCTCATCGAGGCCGCCGCCATCGACGGCGCGGGGCCGTGGCGGCGCTTCTGGAGCATCGTCTTCCCGCTGCTCTCGCCCACCACCTTCTTCCTGCTGGTGATCAACATCGTCTATGCCTTCTTCGACACCTTCGCCATCGTGGACGCCACGACCGAGGGCGGCCCCGGCAAGGACACGGCCATCCTGGTCTACAAGGTGTATTACGACGGCTTCAAGGCGCTGGACCTGGGCGGCTCGGCCGCGCAGTCGGTGGTGCTGATGGCCATTGTGGTGGTGCTCACCGTCATCCAGTTCCGCTACGTGGAACGCAAAGTGAACTACTGATCATGGTTGAACGCCGCCCCCTCGCCACCGCCATTTCGCACCTGGTGCTCATCCTGGGCGTGATCGTGGTGGCCTTTCCGCTCTACATCACCTTTGTGGCCAGCACGCACACCGCGCATGAGATCGTGCAGGTGCCCATGCCGCTGCTGCCCGGCCCGCATCTGATCGAGAACTACACCCACGCCATCAACGGCACCAGCGGCAGCGCGGCCTCCACCGCGCCCGTGGGCCGCATGATGGCCGTGAGCCTGGTCACCGCACTGGTCATTGCCATCGGCAAGATCGCCATCTCGCTGCTGTCGGCCTTTGCCATCGTCTATTTCCGCTTTCCGGGGCGCATGTTCTTCTTCTGGGCCATCTTCGTTACGCTGATGCTGCCGGTGGAGGTGCGCATCGGCCCCACCTACCAGGTGGTGTCGGATCTCGGCATGCTCAACAGCTATGCGGGCCTGACGGTGCCGCTGATCGCCTCGGCCACGGCCACCTTCCTGTTCCGCCAGTTCTTCCTGACCGTGCCCGACGAGCTGGTGGAGGCTGCGCGCGTGGATGGCGCCGGGCCCATGCGCTTTTTCTGGGACGTGCTGCTGCCGCTGTCGCGCACCAGCATCGCGGCGCTGTTCGTGATCCAGTTCATCTACGGCTGGAACCAGTACCTCTGGCCGCTGCTGGTGACCACCGACGAATCCATGTACCCCGTGGTCATGGGCATCAAGCGCATGATCTCGGGCGGCGACGCCGCCAACGACTGGAACATCGTCATGGCCACGGCCATCCTGGCCATGATCCCGCCCGCGCTGGTGGTGCTGCTCATGCAGAAATGGTTCGTGAAGGGCCTGGTGGACTCTGAAAAATAAGAAAAAATCGACTCAAAGCCTTATCCATAAAGCGCCTTCAGCTATCAAAGAAATAGTAAAAACATGGCTTCCATTTCCCTGCGCAACCTCGTCAAGCGCTACGGCCACGGGCCCAAGGCCAACCAGGTCATCCACGGCGTGAACGCCGAGATCCAGGACGGCGAGTTCATCGTCATCGTCGGCCCCTCGGGCTGCGGCAAGTCCACGCTCTTGCGCATGGTGGCGGGGCTGGAGGACATCTCGGGCGGCGAGATCGCCATCGGCAGCCGCGTGGTCAACACCCTGGAGCCGGCCGAGCGCGACATCGCCATGGTGTTCCAGAACTACGCGCTCTACCCGCACATGAGCGTGTTCGACAACATGGCCTACGGCCTGAAGATCGCCAAGGTGCCCAAGGACGAAATCAAGGCCCGCGTGGACAAGGCCGCCCGCATCCTGGAGCTGTCGCACCTGCTCGAACGCAAGCCGCGCGAACTCTCGGGCGGCCAGCGCCAGCGCGTGGCCATGGGCCGCGCCATCGTGCGCCAGCCGCAGGTGTTCCTGTTCGACGAGCCGCTGTCCAACCTCGACGCCAAGCTGCGTGCCCAGACGCGCCTGGAGATCCAGAAGCTGCACCGCGAACTCGGCATCACCAGCCTGTTCGTCACCCACGACCAGGTCGAGGCCATGACGCTGGCGCAGCGCATGATCGTGATGAACGCCGGCAACATGGAGCAGTTCGGCACGCCCGAGGAGGTCTACCACACGCCCGCCTCCACCTTCGTCGCCAGCTTCATCGGCTCGCCGCCCATGAACCTGCTCAAAAACGCGCCCGGCGGCCAGCCCGGCCAGATCCTGGGCATCCGCCCCGAGCACCTGGACGTGCGCGCCGAGGGCGGCTGGGAGGTGCGTGTGGAAACCGTGGAGCTGCTGGGCGCCGAGCGCCTCATCTACGGCCGCCTGGGCGCCGAGCAACTCGTGGTGCGCGTGGAGGAAGGCGCCCCCGCCCCCCGCGCCGACGACCTGATCCGCGTGCTGCCCCGCCCCGACCGCCTGCACGCCTTCGACGCCGCCAGCGGAAAGCGCCTGTGACGCCCCCCTGGCCCTACCCCCGCTGGATCGCCCACCGCGGCGCCGGCAAGCTCGCGCCCGAGAACACCCTCGCCGCCTTCCGCGTGGGCGCCGGGCACGGCTACCGCATGTTCGAGTGCGACGTGAAGCTTTCGCGCGACGGCGTGCCCTTCCTGATGCACGACGCCACGCTGGAGCGCACCACCAACGCCACGCAGGCCCTGGGCCCCGGCGCCAGCCCCACCGGCGGCGACCATGGCTGGGAGGCGCTGGCGCGGCTGGACGCCGGCGGCTGGCATTCGCGCCAATACGCCGGCGAGCCGCTGCCCACCCTGGAGAACATCGCGCGCTTCTGCCGGGCCAACGGCCACTGCCTGAACATCGAGATCAAACCCACGCCGGGGCTGGAGGAAGCCACGGGCCGCATGGTCGGCGAACACGCGGCGCGGCTCTGGCAGGGGCAGGTGCCGCCGCTGCTCTCGTCGTTCCAACCCTCGGCCCTGGCCGGCGCACAGGCCACGGCGCCGCAGCTGCCGCGCGCGCTGCTGCTCGACACCCTCTGGGACGGCTGGCTGGACACCGCGCGCCAGCTGGGCTGTGTGGCCATCGTCTGCAACCACAAGCTCTGGGACGCCGCCCTGGTGCGGCGCACCCATGCCGAGGGCTGGCGCGCCCTGAGCTACACGGTGAACGACGAGGAGGCCGCCCAGCGCCTCATCGCCCTGGGCACCGACGGCATCATCACCGACCGCGTGGACCTGTTCGCTCCCGCCGGCTGACCGGCACGCGCTGCGGGGACGGCCGCGCGCGCATCTTGCGACACGTCAATGCAAATCAATCTCATTTGCTGTATTGTTCGGTGTTTTGATCGACCTTGTGAGAACCATCTTGGACCGCCGCCATTTCCTGCTGCAGCTCAGCGCCGCCCTCGGAACCGCTTCCCTTCCCGCCCTGGCCCGGGCCCATGCCGAGGGCAGCGCCATGCGCGTGGCCGGCGGCTGGCGCATGAACGAGCGTGAATACCAAATCGGCGCGCTGCGCGTGGACTGGGCCCAGGGCCGGGTGGCCACGCAGTTCGCGGTGACGGTGCCCACGCTGCCGCACGCCATCGTGCCCGAGCCGGGCGGCGGCTTCCTGGCCGTGGCCACGCGCCCCGGCAGCTGGCTGGTGCGCGCCGATGCCGAGGGGCGCATCAGCCACCGCCTGTCCATGGCCGACGAGGGCGACCGGCGCACGCTCGACGGCCACGTCATCGCCAGCCTGGATGGGCACTGGCTCTATACCGGCGAAACCGACTGCCAGACCGGCGAAGGCTGGGTCAGCGTGCGCGACGCGCGCGACCTGCGCAAGGTGGCCGAGCACCGCACGCACGGCATCGACCCGCACCAGATCCTGGTGGACGCACAGGGCCGCCTGGTCATCGCCAACGGCGGCATCCCGCGCGACGCGGCCGGCGACAAACGCGACCTGGAGCGCATGAACCCCGAGCTGGTGCTACTGAACCCCGAGAACGGCGAAAAGCTCGGCGCCTGGAGCCTGCGCGACAAGCGCCTGGCGCCGCACCACATCGCCTGGAACCGCCCGCTCGCAGGCGGCCCGGTGCTGCTGGGCATCGGCCTGCAGGCCGAGCACGACGACCCGGCCAAGCGCCGCGACGCACCGCTGCTGGCCGTGTGGGACGGCAAGGAATTGAAAGTGCCGAGCTACATGGTGGCCGAGGGCTACGCCGGCGACGTGGCGGCCGGCCCCAACGGCGGCTTCGTGCTCACGGCGCAGCGCGCCAACCGTATCGTGCTGTGGCAGCCGCAGGAGCCCGCCAAGCTCACCACCATCGGCAACGTGCAGAACCCCTGCGGCCTGTGGCCCCTGGACGACGCCCCCGGCGTGGCCGTGGGCGGCGGGCGTGGCCTGGCGCGCTGGCACCCCACCGAGCCCGCGGGCATGCTGCGCTGGCCCGAGGGCATGGCGGCCGGCAACCACTGGGCTGTACTGGGGTAGCTCCCCCCTGAGCCGCTGCGCGGCTTCACCCCCTCTCTCGCTACGCTACGCTTCGCGGGAGGGGGACGCACCCAATGGCCGGGCAAAGCCCGTTCCACGGGTGCCCTGGCGGCCCCTTGGATACGCCGTATCGAAGAAAAAGCGCCGCCAGCGCCCCGAGTTCAGCTCTTCCAGCCGCGCCGCAGCAGCCACTGACAGGTGGCGGTGGCCAGCACCAGGGCGGCGTAGGTCAGGGCCTTGCCGTCGCGGCCCAGCAGCCACAGGCCGGCCAGCAGCACGGCGCAGCCAACTATGAAAACGATAGCTGCTTGCGCCCACCAGCTAAGCGCTGGGCCCGAATTTCGCATCAACAATCGGCTGCCCGGCACCAGCAGCAAGGCCAGTGCGGCCGCGGGGGCGGCGAAGTTGAGCAGGTGGTTGAGGGCGGCCAGCGGGTCCATAAAAATGACGTAAATCAAGACTTGTGCAGTCGGCGATACCCCGTACACGCAACGATTTTATAATCCGGCGCATGTCTGTCTGGGCCTTGGGCATCAACCACACGACCGCGCCGCTCGATCTGCGCGGCCGTTTCGCGTTCGCGATCGACCAGATCGCGCCCACCCTGCACGGTCTGCGCCAGGCCCTGCACCAGGCCGGCCCGCAGCGCGAGGTGGAAACCGCCATCATCTCCACCTGCAACCGCACCGAGATCTACTGCGCCGGCGACCAGCCCGCGCTGGACCACACGCTGGGCTGGCTCGCCCACAGCGGCGGCGTCAGCACCGAGCTGCTGCGCTCGCATTCCTACGTCCTGGAAAACGGCCCCGTGGCACGCCATGCCTTCCGCGTGGCCAGCGGGCTTGATTCCATGGTGCTGGGCGAAGCCCAGATCCTGGGCCAGATGAAGGACGCCGTGCGCGCCGCCGAAAGCGCGGGCGCGCTGGGCTCCACTCTCAACCAGTTGTTCCAGCGCAGCTTCGCCGTGGCCAAGGAGGTGCGCACCAGCACCGAGATCGGCGCGCACAGCATCAGCATGGCCGCCGCCGCCGTGCGCCTGGCCGGCCAGCTGTTCGAGGACCTGGGCAAGACGCGCGTGCTGTTCGTCGGCGCGGGCGAGATGATCGAACTGTGCGCCACGCACTTCGCCGCGCGCAACCCCAAGCAGATCGCCATCGCCAACCGCACGCTGGAGCGCGGCGAGAAGCTCGCCGTGCGCTTTGGCGGCGAGGTGATGCGCCTGGCCGACCTGCCCGACCGCCTGCACGAATTCGACATCGTGGTGAGCTGCACCGCCAGCAGCCTGCCCATCGTGGGCCTGGGCGCCGTGGAGCGCGCGCTCAAGAAGCGCCGCCACCGCCCCATGTTCATGGTGGACCTGGCCGTGCCGCGCGACATCGAGCCCGAGGTCAAGCAGCTCGAAGACGTCTACCTCTACACCGTGGACGACCTGGCCAGCGTGGTGCAGACCGCCCAGGCCAACCGCCAGGCCGCCGTGGCGCAGGCCGAGGCCATCATCGACGCGGGCGTGCAGAGCTTCATGCACTGGATGGACCAGCGCCACCCCGAGCACGGCGTGGTGCCGCTGATCCGCCAGATCCAGGACCAGGCCGATGCCTGGCGCGCCATCGAGATCGACCGCGCGCGCAAGCGCCTGGCCAAGGGCGAGGACATCGACACCGTGCTCGACGCCCTCTCGCGCGGCCTGGCGCAGAAGATGCTGCACGGCACCCTGGCCGAGTTGCGCGCGGGCGACGCCAGCACGCGCGAGCAGACGGCGCGCACCGCCTCGCGCCTGTTCCTGCGCTCGCAGAGCAAGAACACGCTGTAGCGGCGCCCACCGCCGCTTTTCATCCAGCCAAATTGGCCTTTGGCGCTTATCCGACAAGCGCCACTAGCTACAAACAATGTAGCAAACTCTTTCCCGGAACGCCATGAAACCTTTTCTCCGCACCCAGTTGGAGCGCTACGCCCGGCGCCTGGAAGAGCTCGACTTCCTGCTTTCGCGCGAGGACATCATGGCCGACATGGCGCAGTACCGCACCATCTCGCGCGAGCACGCCGAGGTCACGCAGATCGCCGGCCGCTACGCCCGCTACCTGCAGCGCGAAGCCGACCAGGCCGGCGCGCGCGCGATGCTCGAAGACCCCGACATGGCCGAGATGGCGCAGGAGGAGATCACCAGCGCCACGCTGGAGCTGCTGGAGCTGGAGGACGAACTCCAGCGCCTGCTGCTGCCCAAGGACCCCGACGAAGCACGCAACGCCTTCCTCGAAATCCGCGCGGGCACGGGCGGCGACGAGTCGGCCCTGTTCGCGGGCGACCTGGCGCGCATGTACATGCGCCATGCCGCCAACGTGGGCTGGAAGGTCGAGGTGGTGAGCGAGAGCCCGTCCGAACTCGGTGGCTACAAGGAAATCGTGCTGCGCGTCGTCGGCGACGGCGTCTATGGCGCCTTGCGCTTCGAGTCCGGCGGCCACCGCGTGCAGCGCGTGCCCGCCACCGAGACGCAGGGCCGCATCCACACCAGCGCCTGCACCGTGGCCGTGATGCCCGAGCCCGACGAGCAGGAGGCCATCACGCTCAACCCGGCCGATCTGCGCATCGACACCTTCCGCGCCAGCGGCGCCGGCGGCCAGCACATCAACAAGACCGACTCCGCCGTGCGCGTGGTGCACCTGCCCACCGGCATCGTCGCCGAATGCCAGGACGGCCGCAGCCAGCACAGCAACAAGGCCAAGGCGCTGCAGGTGCTGCAGGCGCGCATCCAGGAGAAGGAGCGCAGCGAGCGCGCCGCCAAGGAGGCCGCCGAGCGCAAGGGCCTGATCGGCAGCGGCGACCGCAGCGACCGCATCCGCACCTACAACTTCCCGCAGGGGCGGCTGACCGACCACCGCATCAACCTCACGCTCTACAAGCTGCTCGCCATCATGGAAGGCGACCTGGGCGACGTGCTGCAGGCCCTGCGCCACGCGCGCGAGGCCGAGCAGCTGGCCGAGCTGGAGCGGGATGCCATCAGTTGAGCATCGAAATGGCATCCAGCGCTTATCCATAAAGCGCCAGCAGCTATTGAATCAGGAGCACCCATGACCCTGCAGCAGGCACTGACCGCCGCCCTGGCCCAGGGCCTGGCGCGCATCGACGCGCAGATGCTGCTGCTGCACACCCTGGGCCGCGCCACCAGCGACCGCGCCTGGCTCATCGCGCACGACACCGACGTCCTGCCTCCAAGCACGCAAGCCCGCTTCGAGGCGCTGTGCGCTCGCCGCCGGGACGGCGAGCCCGTGGCCTACCTCACAGGCAGCAAGGCCTTCTACGGGCTGGAGCTGCGGGTGGACGCGCGCGTGCTCGACCCGCGACCCGACACCGAGACCCTGGTGGACTGGGCGCTGGAGGTGCTGCTCGGCCACCCCGCCCCGCGCCTGCTGGACCTGGGCACGGGCAGCGGCGCCATCGCCCTGGCGCTGCAACAGCAGCGGCCCGATGCCAGCGTGCTGGCCGTGGACGCCAGCCCGGAGGCCCTGGCCGTGGCCCGCGCCAACGCCGAACGCCT
This sequence comes from Simplicispira lacusdiani, assembly GCF_003604195.1. Classification (GTDB taxonomy): domain Bacteria; phylum Pseudomonadota; class Gammaproteobacteria; order Burkholderiales; family Burkholderiaceae_C; genus Simplicispira; species Simplicispira lacusdiani. The sequence continues at coordinate 215,257 of NZ_QXGR01000004.1, read as the reverse complement.
GGCGCTGCCCGTGCAATTCCGCCACGGGCGCTGGATGGAGGGGCTGGAAGACCAGTTCGACGCCATCGTCTCCAACCCGCCCTACATCCCCGCCGCCGACCCCCACCTGGCCGCGTTGCGGCACGAGCCGGCGCAGGCGCTGGCCAGCGGCGCCGACGGCCTAGAGGACATCCGCGCCATCGTCGCCCAGGCCCCGCAACGCCTGTCGCCGGGCGGCTGGCTGCTGCTGGAGCATGGCTGGGACCAGGCCGACGCCGTCGCCGTGCTGCTGACCGGCGCCGGGTTCACCCAGGTGCAAGGCCGCAAAGACCTCGCCGGCATCGTGCGCTGTTCCGGCGGCCGGATGCCGACAGTGAAATAATTGCTTCTTTCTTTTTTGAAGGCCTCAGCCGTCCACCCCCTCGGAGCCCCCCATGAGCGACACCCAGAAACGCATCGACGACCTCGTCAAATCCAACGACATCCTGCTGTTCATGAAAGGCACGGCCAGCTTCCCCATGTGCGGCTTCTCCGGCCGCGCGGTGCAGATCCTCAAGGCCTGCGGCGTGGACCCCAAGGCCATCGCCACCGTGAACGTGCTCGACGACGACGAGATCCGCCAAGGCATCAAGGACTACAGCCAGTGGCCCACCATCCCCCAGCTCTACATCAAGGGCGAGTTCATCGGCGGCTCGGACATCATGATGGAGATGTACGAATCGGGCGAACTCAAGCAGATGCTCGGCACCGAAGGCTGATCCCCGCCCGTGCCCCGCGCCAAGGCCGCCCCCGGGCGGCCTTTTGCATGCCCGCAACAAGAGGGCGATACCGGGCTTTTCCGGCATTGAGCCGGGACGGCTTGTGTGCTTGAATGGGTGCGTGACCTTCATCAAGGAGCATGCCATGACCAGCCATAGCCTTGTTCCCCAGTCGCACGCCTTGAGCCTGCCGGTGGCCCAGATGCGCAGCGTGTTCTGCCCGGCCGATGTCGAGCGCAAGCTGGCCCGCCTGCAGGAAGGCGGCCAGCAGCGCGAGTACGACAACCTGCGCACGGTCTACGAGCGCATGCTGGAACGCGGCCCCGAGCGCTTCCAGGTCAAGCCGCGCGGCATTCCCGACATGGCCGCGCTCTACGACCAGTTGCCCAACTTCACCGAGGTGCTCGACGATGTGCGCCGCCATGTCGCGCTGGCGCAGGACAGCAGCGACGGCCTGGAGATGACGCCCATGCTGCTGCTCGGGCCGCCCGGCATCGGCAAGACCCATTTCGCGCGCCACCTGGCCGAGCTGCTGGGCACGGGCATGAACCTGCTGCCCATGAGCTCGATGACGGCGGGCTGGCTGCTCTCGGGCTCCTCCGCGCAATGGAAGGGCGCGCGCCCCGGCAAGGTGTTCGAGGCCCTGGTGGACGGCGAGTACGCCAACCCGGTACTGGTGGTGGACGAGATCGACAAGGCCGCCAGCGAGGCCCAGTACGACCCGCTGGGCGCGCTCTACGGCCTGCTGGAGCACGACACGGCGCAGAGCTTCACCGACGAGTTCGCCGAGGTGGCCATCGACGCCAGCCAGGTCATCTGGATCACGACCGCCAACGACAGCCGCGGCATCCCCGACCCCATCCTCAACCGCATGAATGTCTTCGAGGTGGAGGCGCCCACGCCGGAGCAGGCGCGCCGCATCGCGGCCTGCCTCTACGCGGGCATCCGTGCCGGCCACGATTGGGGGCGCCTGCTCGATCCCGAGCCGCAGGGCGACGTGCTCGACTGCCTGGCCCAGATGCCTCCGCGCGAGATGCGCCGCGCGCTCATGACGGGCTTCGGCAACGCCCGGCTGGAGCGCCGCAGCACCGTGGAGGTGGCGGATCTGCCCCGGGCCGCCAGCGGGCGCGGGCGCATCGGCTTCATGCAGTAGCCGCCACGCCGCACCCGCTCCGCACGGCCCCTGCGGGACGGGGCGGGCAGCTACACTCAGGCCATCGCGTGCCCCCGCGCCGCGCCCACTCCTCCTGCATGAGCCTGACCCAAAGCCTCCTCGTCATCGGGTTGCTGATCGCTGCCAGCGCCTTTTTCTCCATGGCCGAGATCGCGCTCGCGGCCGCGCGCCGCCTGCGCCTGCGGCAGATGGCCGATGAAGGGGATGCCGGAGCCGAGCGCGTGCTGCGCGTGCAGGAGCAGCCGGGCGATTACTTCACGGTGGTGCAGATCGGGCAGAACGCGGTGGCCATCCTTGGCGGCATCGTCGGCGAAGGCGCGCTGAGCCCGCATTTCACCGGCCTGCTGGCGCTGTGGCTGGCCGAGCCGACGGCGCAGACGGTGGGCTTCCTGCTCTCGTTCATGGTCATCACCTCGCTGTTCATCCTGTTCTCGGACCTGTTCCCCAAGCGCCTGGGCATGGCGCAGCCCGAGCAACTGGCCATCCGGCTGGCCCCGCCCATGGCGTGGTGCATGACCCTGCTGCGGCCCCTGGTGTGGTTCTACAGCCGGGGGGCCGACGCGCTGTTCCGGCTGCTGGGCCTGTCCTCGCTGCGCGACGAGCGCATCACCTCCGACGACATCCTGGCCATGATGGAGGCGGGCGCACGCGCTGGCGTGCTGGCCGAGCGTGAGCAGCAGGTCATCACGAATGTGTTCGAGCTGGACACGCGCACCGTCTCCAGCGCGATGTCGCCGCGCGACCGCATCGCCTTCTTCCTGCGCGACGAGCCGGACGCGGTGATCCGGCTGCGCATCGCCGCCGAGCCGTTCTCCACCTATCCGGTCTGCGAGCGCGACATCGACCATGTAGTGGGCTATGTGGACGCCAAGGACCTGTTCCAGCGCGTGCTGAACAACCAGCCGATCTCGCTGAAGGACGACAGCCTGGTGCGCAAGGTGCTCATCGTGCCCGACCGGCTCACGCTGTCGGAGGTGCTGGAGCAGTTCCGGCAGGCGCACGAGGACTTCGCGGTGATCGTGAACGAGTACAGCCTGGTCGTCGGCGTGGTCACGCTCAACGATGTGATGAGCACGGTGATGGGCGGACTGGTCTCGCCATTCGACGAGGAGCAGATCGTCCAGCGCGACCAGGACTCCTGGCTCATCGACGGTGTCACGCCGATCGAGGACGTGCTGCGCGCACTCTCGCTCGACGAACTGCCACACGCCGGGGAATACGAGACGCTGGCCGGTTTCCTGATGGTGATGCTGCGCCGCGTGCCCCGGCGCACCGACAGCGTGGCCTGGGGCGGCTACAAGTTCGAGGTGCTGGACGTGGACAGCTACCGCATCGACCAGGTCATGGTGACGCGCCTGCCCGCCGGCTCGCCCGCGCCGGACACGGTGTAGCGTGCTTTCAGAACGTGTTTACGATCTCAGGCTGCCGGCCGCCCGTCGAACAGCCAGTTGCGCTGCGCCGCGAACACGGCGTTGGGGTACGGGGCCCGGCCCCGGCTGCCGTTGTAGCGGCCCAGGGCCATGTACAGGTCGCCACGCTCGCGGTCCATATAGTGGCGCAGGATCACGCAGCCAAAGCGCAGGTTGGTCTGCATGTGGAACAGCTTGCCCGGGTCACCGTCACCGATCAGACGCGTCCAGAACGGCATGACCTGCATGTAGCCGCGCGCGCCCACGCTGGAGACGGCGAACTTGCGGAAGGCGCTCTCCACCTGGATCAGGCCGAGCACCAGCGACACATCGAGCCCGGCGCGCTTGCTCTCGTACCAGACGGTCTGCAGGAAATCGCGCCGCACTTCCCAATCGGGCTTGCGGCGACGCAGCCGGTCGCTCATGGTGCCGAGCCAGCGCAGGTAATGCAGGCGCGCCTCGGTGGACGGGAAATCCGGCTCCGGCGGGGCGTGGTTGGCGATGGCGGAGCTCAGCGCCGTGCGCACCGAGTCCATCAGCGGCTCCTCGATCTGTCCCCCCGCATGCGCTGCCTCGGGCATCGCCAGCCAGGCCGTGGGCCCGGCGGCCAGCGAGATGAGACAGCGGCGCCGCGAGATGCCTGGGATCATCGGGCCAAACGGCCCAGGACATGGGCCAGGATGTCGGCCGTGGCCACCTTGGTGGCGGCACTGTCGCGGCGGTGCTGGTATTCGACCCGGCCTTCCTTGAGGGCGCGGTCGCCAATGGTGACGCGGTGCGGCACGCCGATCAGCTCCCAGTCGGCGAACATGGCACCGGGGCGCTCGCCCCGGTCATCCAGGATCACGTCCACGCCGGCGGCCTGCAGCTGCGCATAGAGCTGCTCGGCCTGGGCCTTGACGTCGGGGAAGCGCTCGGGCGTGATGGGGCACAGCACCACGGTGAATGGCGCGATAGCGTCGGGCCAAATGATGCCGCGCTCGTCATGGTTCTGCTCGATGGCGGCCGCCGGCAGGCGCGTGATGCCGATGCCGTAGCAGCCCATCTCGAAGTAGGCGGGCTTGCCGTCCTCGCCCAGGAAGGTGGCGTTCATGGCCTTGCTGTACTTGGTGCCGAGGTAGAACACATGGCCCACTTCGATGCCGCGCTCGATGGCGAGTTCCCCCTGGCCGTCGGGCGAGCGGTCGCCCGCGACCACGTTGCGCAGGTCGGCCACCAGCTCGGGCTCAGGCAGGTCGCGGCCCCAGTTCACGCCGGTCATGTGGAAGTCCACCGCGTTGGCGCCGCAGATCCAGTCGGCCATGACGGCGACCTCGCGGTCGGCCACGATGCGCACGGGCTTGAGCAGGCCGATGGGGCCCAGGTAGCCCGGCGTGCAGCCGAAGTGCGCCTCGATCTCGGCCACGGTGGCAAAACGGAAGCCCGCGTCCAGCCCCGGCACCTTGGCCACCTTGATCTCGTTCATGTCGTGGTCGCCGCGCAGCAGCAGCAGCCAGACCTGGCTCTTGACGATCTCGCCCGCCTCGTTGGTCTCGTCGGTGGCCAGCACCAGCGACTTCACCGTGGTGTTGAGCGGAACGCCCAGCAGTTCGGCGACGTCAGCGCAGGTGGCCTTGCCCGGTGTGGGCGTCTTTTCCATCGCCTTGGCGGGCGCGGGGCGCGGGCCTGCGGGCGCCAGGGCCTCGGCCTTTTCCATGTTGGCGGCGTAGTCGCTGCCCGGGCAGTAGACGATGGCGTCTTCGCCGGTGGCGGCGATCACCTGGAATTCCTCGCTCAGATCACCGCCAATGGCGCCGCTGTCGGCGGCCACGGCGCGGTAGGTCAAGCCGAAGCGGTCGAAGATGCGCCGGTAGGCCTGCGCCATGACCTGGTAGCTGGCCTTGGCCGCCGCCTGGTCACGATCGAAGCTGTAGGCGTCCTTCATGGTGAACTCGCGCCCGCGCATCAGGCCGAAGCGCGGGCGGCGCTCGTCGCGGAACTTGGTCTGGATCTGGTAGAAGTTCTTCGGCAGCTGCTTGTAGCTGCGCAGTTCCTGGCGCGCGATGTCAGTAACCACTTCTTCGCTGGTGGGCTGCACGACGTAGTCGCGGCCATGGCGGTCCTTGATGCGCAGCAGCTCAGGACCCATGGTGTCAAAGCGCCGGGTCTCCTGCCACAGCTCGGCCGGCTGCACCACGGGCATGGTCATTTCCACGGCACCGGCGCGGTTCATTTCCTCGCGCACGATGGCTTCCACCTTCTGGATCACGCGCAGGCCCATGGGCATGTAGCTGTAGACCCCGGCACCGAGCTTCTTGATGAACCCCGCGCGCATCATGAGCTGGTGGCTGACCACTTCGGCGTCGGCCGGAGCTTCCTTGAGGGTGGAGATAAAGAACTGGGAGGCTTTCATCGCGCGATTCAGGCAGTTGGGGCCGGTCCTCTTGCCGCACGCTGGGTGCGGTGCATAATGGACACAGTTTAAAAATTTGGGGTTCGATTATGCTTGACCGGGACGGCTTTCGGCCGAACGTCGGCATCATCCTGCTCAACCAGAAAAACCAGGTGTTCTGGGGCAAGCGCATCCGCACCCACAGCTGGCAGTTTCCGCAGGGTGGCATTGACCGGGGCGAGTCCCCGGAACAGGCCATGTTCCGTGAACTGCACGAGGAGGTGGGGCTACTGCCCAACCATGTGCGCGTGGTGGCCCGCACCCGGGATTGGTTGCGCTACGAGGTGCCTGACCGGTACATCCGCCGCGATGCGCGCGGACACTACAAGGGCCAGAAACAGATCTGGTACCTGCTGCAATTGCTGGGGCACGACTGGGATTTGAACCTGCGCGCCACCAACCACCCAGAGTTCGACGCCTGGCGTTGGAACGATTACTGGGTGCCGCTTGACGTGGTGGTGGAATTCAAGCGCGGCGTCTACGAAATGGCGCTGACGGAGCTTGCCCGTTTTCTGCCGCGCAACGAACAACGCAACCGCTACCTGCGCAGCAGCATGCGTGGACGCGACCCGGAACAGCTCTCCTCGGGTGGAGCGCATCGCACGGGCCAGTTGCTGGTCCACCCCGGTGTCGAACTGCCTCCAGGTGCCAGCTTCGATCCCGATCCACAGTCGGGCATGGCACAGCAGCAGCCTCTGCCTGATGCAACCGGGGCGCCTGCGGAACCTCTTTCAGCAGCCCCCCGCTGATCCCTGAGCCAGCCGCAACACCCAGGCCCAGCCCTCCTCCGCAGCTCACGCTGCGGAAGCAGGGGTCTGCTCAGCTTCCACTCAGGACCAGGTTGTCGCGGTGGACCATTTCCGCCTCGGCGGTGTAGCCCAGCAGGCGCTCAAACTCCGACGATGGTTTGCGGCATAGCAGGCGCGCCTCCGCGCTGGCGTAGTTCGCCAGGCCACGGGCGATCTCCGTGCCCGACGGATCGCGCACGGCGATCACGTCACCGCGCGAGAACTCCCCCTCCACGGCCGTCATGCCGATGGGCAACAGGCTCTTGCCCTCGGTCCGCAGCTTGAGGGCCGCGCCCTCGTCCACCATGACGGAGCCCCGCAGCTGCAGATGATCGGCCATCCATTGCTTGCGCGCCTGCGTCTTGGCGGTCTGGGCCACCAGCAGCGTGCCGATGGCCTCGCCCTGCGCCAGCCGCAGCAGCGCATCGGGTTCGCGCCCCCAGGCGATCACCGTGGAGGCCCCCGAACCCGCGGCACGCTTGGCGGCAAGGATCTTGGTGATCATGCCACCCCTGCCGATGCTGGAGCCAGCGCCGCCAGCCATGGCTTCCAGGGCGGGATCGCCGGCACGCGCCTCGTGCACGAACTGCGCACCAGGATCGCGGCGAGGGTCGGCGGTATACAGGCCTTTCTGGTCGGTCAGGATGATGAGTGCATCGGCATCCACCAGGTTGGCGACCAGCGCTCCCAAGGTGTCGTTGTCGCCGAACTTGATTTCGTCGTTGACCACGGTGTCGTTTTCGTTGATCACCGGCACCACGCCCAGCCCGAGCAGCGTCAGCAAAGTGGAGCGCGCATTGAGGTAGCGCTCGCGATCGGCCAGATCGGCATGGGTGAGCAGCACCTGCGCGCTGCCCATGCCGTTCTCGCGCAGCTTGGTCTCGTACATCTGCGCCAGGCCCATCTGGCCCACGGCCGCGGCAGCCTGCAGCTCGTGAACTTCGCGCGGCCGCGTGGTCCAACCCAGCCGCTTCATGCCTTCGGCGATGGCACCGCTGGAGACCATGATGACCTCGCGACGCCCCTGGGCATCGCCGTCTCCGCGCACCAGCGCGGCCAGTTGCCGGCTCCATTCGCCGATGGCTTGCTCATCCAGCCCCCGCCCTTCGTTGGTGACCAGGCTGGAGCCCACCTTGACCACGATGCGGCGCGCATCGCGCAGCACGCTGGAGGATTTGTTTTCGTTCATTTCGGCCTTGGCGCCCGCAAATCAAGCGCGAATAGCTATATTATCGATAGCACAGCAGAGGCTGGATCAACCCGCTGCATCCCCCGAGAAACGCGGATCCACCTCGGCGACCGGCGCCTGCTCGGCCACCTGCTGCGCATGGACATGCTGGTAAATGGCCTGGATCAGGCCCTCGCAGCCTTCGCGGGTCAGGGCGGAAATCTCGAAAACCGGCCCCTTCCACTTGAACCGCTTGACGAAGTCCGCCACGCGCGCAGCACGCTCATCCGCAGCGACCATGTCCAGTTTGTTGAGCACCAGCCAGCGCGGTTTCTGATAGAGCGCCGCATCGTACTTCTTGAGCTCGGCAACAATGGCCTTGGCCTGCGCCACGGGATCGACCGCCTCGTCAAAGGGCGCCAAGTCCACAATGTGCAGCAGCAGGCGCGTGCGCTGGAGATGGCGCAAGAACTGGTGACCCAGGCCAGCCCCCTCGGAAGCACCCTCGATCAAACCCGGAATGTCAGCGATGACGAAACTCTGCTCCGGCCCGACGCGCACCACGCCCAGGTTGGGGTGCAGCGTGGTGAAGGGATAGTCGGCGATTTTCGGCCGGGCATTGGACACCGCGGCGATGAAGGTCGATTTGCCCGCATTGGGCATGCCCAGCAAGCCGACATCGGCCAGCACCTTGAGTTCAAGTTTGAGGTTTTTACGCTCGCCGGGCCAGCCAGGCGTCTTCTGGCGCGGCGCTCGGTTGATGGCGCTCTTGAAGCGCATGTTGCCGAAGCCGCCGTCGCCGCCCTTGGCGATCGTCAGGACCTCTCCGGGGTTGAGCAGCTCGTACAGCACCTCGCCGGTCTCTGCGTCGCTGATGATGGTGCCCACCGGCATCTTCAGGGTGATGTCGCTGCCTGCGGCCCCGAACATATCCGACCCCATGCCGTGCTCACCGCGCTTGGCCTCGTAGCGACGCGAATAGCGGAAGTCCACGAGCGTATTGAGGTTGGGATCGGCCACAGCGAACACATGTCCGCCACGCCCGCCGTCACCGCCATTGGGCCCGCCGAACTCCTTGTATTTTTCATGCCGGAACGAGACACACCCGTTGCCGCCATCACCGGCTGCAATGTCTATGTAGGCTTCGTCGACGAACTTCATGGGGTATCCAGTTTACAAAACAGCGGCCTGCAGACGATGGACCGGCCGCAAAGGACAATGCCCCGATGGTACGGGGCAACGGTCAGCCTGCAGGCGGCTCGCTGGCACCGTACCGCCAGCATGCCGCGAAACGCGGAAAAAACTAAGCCCCGGCGACGCGGGGCTTAGGGGTGCGAACGCAAGGAGGCTTGCTTCAGGCTGCCGCAGTCACGTTGACCGTGTGCTTGGACAGTGCGCCCTTCACGGCGAACGACACATGGCCATCCACCAGTGCGTACAGGGTGTGGTCCTTGCCCACGCCGACGTTCGTGCCGGGGTGGAATTGGGTACCGCGCTGGCGCACGATGATGGAGCCGGCGCTGATCAGTTCACCGCCGAAAGCCTTCACACCGAGCATCTTGGGCTTGGAATCGCGCCCGTTTCGCGTAGAGCCGCCGCCTTTTTTCTGTGCCATGACATCAACTCCTTCTTAAGCTGCAATCGCGCCGATTTGCAGCTCGGTGAACTGCTGGCGATGGCCTTGGCGCTTCTGATAGTGCTTGCGACGGCGCAGCTTGAAGATGCGCACTTTGTCGTGCTTGCCGTGGGCCACGACGGTGGCTTTCACAGTGGCGCCGGACACCAGGGGCGTACCCACCTTCAGTTCAGCGCCGTTGCCGACAGCCAGAACCTGGTCGATGACGATTTCCTGGCCTACGTCCGCAGCAATCTGTTCTACTTTGATTTTTTCGCCGGAAGCAACGCGATACTGCTTGCCGCCGGTTTTTATGACCGCGTACATGTTGACCTCTTTTACTCTAGTACCGTTCGTACTTTGAATAGTTTTCCGTGGACGGATTTCCACAGAACCTGCAATTGTAGCACCTCTGCATCTTCATGGTACACCACACCACAAGACGTGCCCGCGCGCAGGACACAAGCACCGGGTTTTCTATAATCAGCGGCACTGCTCGCGACCACCACCTTGACTGCATCCACCTCCCCAACAAACCCATCTCCCCTCTCGCTCATCGCCGATGACATGCGCGAAGTGGACCTGGTCATAGCCCATCGCCTAGCGTCTGGCGTACCCCTCGTAGGCCAGATCTCCCAATACATCATTGCCGCTGGCGGCAAGCGTTTGAGACCGGCGCTGCTGCTCATGGTCTGCGGCGCACTCGGCTATCAGGGCAGCCAGCGCTTCAATCTGGCTGCCGTGGTGGAGTTCATTCATACCGCCACGCTGTTGCACGACGACGTGGTCGACGCCTCCACGCTGCGTCGCGGCCGCGCCACAGCGAATGAAACTTTTGGTAACCCCGCCAGCGTGCTGGTCGGTGATTTCCTGTACTCACGCGCCTTCCAGATGATGGTGGATGCCGGACAGATGCGCATCATGCAAATCCTCGCCGACGCCACCAATGTCATCGCCGAAGGCGAGGTGATGCAGCTGATGAACATGCACGACGCATCGCTCGACGAAGCGGGCTATCTGCGGGTGATCCGCTCCAAGACCGCCAAATTGTTCGAGGCCAGTGCACGGCTGGCCGCCATTCTGGCAAGCAGCGGCCCCACGATGGAAGAGGCCTGCGCCACCTACGGCCAGGCACTCGGCACAGCCTTCCAGATCATCGACGACGTGCTCGACTACGACGGCGATGCCGCCGAAATGGGGAAGAACCTTGGCGATGATCTGCGCGAAGGCAAGGCAACGCTCCCCCTTATTGCGGCCATGCAGCGCGGCACAGACACGGAAGCGGCCACGGTGCGCCATGCTATCGAGAACGGCAGCACGGAACAACTCCAGGATATCGTGGGCATCGTGCGTCGCACCGGTGCTCTGAACGTGGCGCGCGAGGCCGCCGCCGCAGAGGCTCGCCGCGCAATTTCCGCACTGGAAGAAATTCCTGCCAACGGGTACCGTGCAGGTTTGCTACAATTAGCGGCTCAGCTACTTGAGCGCCGCACCTGAAACCAGGCCGCCGGCAGCCCAAGCCATCGGGGTGTAGCTTAGCCTGGTAGAGCGCTACGTTCGGGACGTAGAGGCCGGAGGTTCGAATCCTCTCACCCCGACCAAAACCCTGCATCCATCCTGGGCCCGGCGCCACCGCCGTGATTTACAGCCCCAGAGTGATCGGCGATGATAGGATGATCCTTGCGCTTCCTTATCTAAATCCGGTTACATGGCTGCTGTCGATTCCACACAGAAAGATCCCACTTCGGTCGCCCTCCCTGGCTTGGGTAGGGCTCTTATTTCTGCGGGCAAGCTGACTCAGAAAACCGCCGAGGACATCTACCGCAAGTCCCAAATCAGCCGCACGAGCTTCATCGCGGAACTGACCGGCACGGGCGCGGTTTCCGCAGCTGACCTTGCGCACACGGTTTCCTCGGTCTTCGGTGCTCCCTTGCTGGATCTCCATGCCATCGACCCCCTGCGATTACCGCGCGACCTGCTCGATGCCAAGATCTGCCAAGCCTACCGTGTCGTTGTCCTGAGCAAGCGCAATAACCGTCTGATCGTGGCAACGGCAGACCCTACCGACCAGGAAGCCGCCGAAAAAATCAAGTTCACCACGCAGATGGGGGTGGACTGGATCATCGCCGAGTACGACAAACTATCGAAACTGGTCGAGAGCAGTTCCAAATCCGCCGGCGAGACATTGGATTCATACACCAGCGGTGGTGATTTCGAATTTGACGACGTTGCCATCGAAGAATCAAACGAGCCTGCCGACACAGGCACCTCCGAAGTCGAAGACGCCCCCATCGTCAAATTCCTGCACAAGATGCTGCTCGATGCCTTCAACATGCGGGCCTCCGATCTGCATTTCGAGCCCTACGAACACCATTACCGGGTCCGCTTTCGCATCGATGGCGAGCTGCGTGAAATCGCCTCCCCTCCCATCGCCATCAAGGACAAGCTGGCGTCACGCATCAAGGTGATCTCGCGTCTCGACATCTCTGAAAAACGGGTACCACAGGACGGACGGATGAAGCTGAAGGTCGGACCCGAGCGCGTCATTGATTTCCGTGTCAGTACCTTGCCCACGCTGTTCGGCGAGAAGATCGTGATCCGTATCCTCGACCCCAGCAGTGCCAAAATGGGGATCGATGCCCTCGGCTACGAGCCCGAGGAGAAAGAGCGGCTGCTCAACGCCATCGGGCGCCCCTACGGCATGATTCTTGTCACGGGTCCCACCGGCTCGGGCAAGACCGTTTCCCTCTACACCTGCCTGAACCTCCTGAACAAACCCGGAGTGAACATCGCCACCGCGGAAGACCCCTCCGAAATCAACCTCCCCGGCGTCAACCAGGTCAATGTGAACGACAAGGCCGGGCTGACCTTTGCCGTGGCCCTGAAATCATTCCTGCGCCAGGATCCAGACATCATCATGGTGGGGGAAATCCGCGATCTGGAAACAGCCGATATCTCCATCAAGGCGGCACAAACCGGTCACCTGGTGCTATCAACCCTGCACACCAACGACGCGCCGACCACACTCACCCGCATGCGCAACATGGGCATCGCGCCCTTCAACATCGCTTCAAGCGTCATCTTGATCACCGCGCAGCGCCTGGCCCGGCGTCTGTGCCCGCAATGCAAGGCCCCCGCCGACATCCCCCACGAGGCCCTGGTGGATGCAGGCTACGCGGACGCAGAGCTCGATGGCTCCTGGGTGCCCTACAAGCCCGTGGGGTGCTCCGCCTGCAACAATGGGTATAAGGGGCGCCTGGGCATCTACCAGGTCATGCCGATCACAGAGGAACTCCAGCGCATCATCCTGCGCGACGGCAGCGCCCTGGAAATCGCGGAACAGGCCAGGAGAGAGGGCGTTCGCTCACTGCGCGAAGCAGGACTGCACAAGGCCAAGCTGGGTCTGACGTCCATCGAAGAAGTGCTGGCCGTCACCAACGTATAAGACAGACCATAAGGGGAGCAGCATGGCGACCACTGCAGCACGGAATATCAAGGACTTCGTCTTTGAGTGGGAAGGCAAGGACCGCAACGGCAAGATCGTCCGCGGAGAGATTCGTGCCTCTGGCGAGAACCAGGTGCAGGCCACCTTGCGGCGCCAGGGCGTCTTCCCGACCAAGATCAAGAAGCGCCGCATGCGCTCGGGCAAGAAAATCAAACCCAAGGACATCGCGCTGTTCACCCGCCAAATGGCCACCATGATGAAGGCTGGCGTGCCGCTGCTGCAGGCCTTCGACATCGTGGGGCGGGGCAATACCAACCCGAGCGTTGGCAAACTGCTCAACGATATCCGCAGCGACGTGGAAACCGGGACCTCGCTGAACGCAGCGTTCCGCAAATACCCGCTGTATTTCGACAGTCTGTACTGCAATCTGGTCGAGGCTGGCGAAGCCGCCGGTATCCTGGAAGCCCTGCTCGACCGCCTGGCCACCTACATGGAGAAGACCGAGGCCATCAAGGGCAAGATCAAGTCCGCGCTCATGTATCCAATTGCGGTTGTTATCGTTGCTTTCGTCGTCGTGACTGTGATCATGCTTTTCGTGATCCCGGCCTTCAAGGAGGTGTTCACCTCCTTCGGGGCCGACCTGCCCGCTCCCACGCTGTTCGTGATGGGAATCAGCGACATTTTCGTCAAATGGTGGTGGCTGATTTTCGGCATCATTGGTGGTGGATTCTATTTTTTCATGCAGGCTTGGCGCCGCAACGAAAAAATGCAGATGTTTATGGACCGGCTGCTGCTGCGCATCCCTGTATTTGGCGACCTGATTAACAAGTCGGCCGTGGCGCGCTGGACACGCACGCTCTCCACCATGTTCGCTGCAGGCGTGCCGCTGGTGGAGGCCCTGGATTCGGTCGGCGGAGCTGCAGGCAACTCCGTCTACGCCATGGCCACCGATAAGATCCAGCAAGAGGTCTCCACCGGCACCAGCCTCACGGCCGCCATGACCAATGCCAACGTATTCCCCTCCATGGTCCTGCAGATGTGCGCCATCGGCGAGGAGTCCGGCTCGATCGACCACATGCTGGGCAAAGCCGCCGATTTCTACGAGGAAGAGGTCGATGAAATGGTGGCGGGCCTCTCCAGCCTCATGGAGCCCATCATCATTGTTTTCCTGGGCACCCTGATCGGGGGCATCGTGGTTTCGATGTACCTGCCGATCTTCAAGCTGGGACAGGTCGTCTGATGGAATTCGCACCGTGGTGGGACGCCGCGCTGGCCGGCGTCATGGGCTTGCTGGTGGGCAGCTTTCTGAATGTGGTGATCTACCGCCTGCCCAAAATGATGGAACGGCAGTGGGCCGCCGAATGCATGGAATACACCAGGGCAGCGGGTCTTCCAGTGCCCGAAGCGGCGGACACCAGCGTCTTCAACCTGGCACAGCCCCGGTCGCGCTGCCAGGCCTGCGGGCATCAGCTGCGGTGGTACGAAAACATTCCTGTGCTGAGCTACCTGTTCCTGCGGGGCCGCTGCTCGTCCTGCAGCGTCCATATCAGCATGCGCTATCCGCTGGTCGAACTGGCCACGGCCGCCCTGTTCTATTTCTGCGTCCAGCGCTGGGGAACCACGCCCACGGGGCTGGCTTGGTGCCTGTTCTCCGCCACCCTGCTGGTTCTGGCGCTCATCGACTGGGACACCACCCTGCTCCCCGACGACCTGACCCTGCCCCTGCTCTGGGCCGGCTTGCTGGCGAGCGCGCTGCACTGGATCGACGTGCCTCTGTTCAGCGCCGTGGTGGGAGCTGCGGCAGGCTACGTTTCGCTATGGCTGGTGTACTGGGGATTCAAGCTGGCCACGGGCAAGGAGGGCATGGGCTACGGCGACTTCAAGCTGTTCGCTGCCCTGGGTGCCTGGTTTGGCTGGCAGGCCCTGGTGCCGCTGATCCTGATGGCCTCGGTGGTGGGTGCCATCATCGGCATCGCCATGAAGTTCTCCAGCAACCTGCGCGAAGGCGGCTACGTCCCGTTCGGCCCCTTCCTGGTCGGGGCTGGTCTGCTGGCGATGGCCTTCGGCCCGCAGCGTATCCTGCAAACCCTGCTGGGCGCGCTCGGCCTGTGACCGCACCACCTGGCGCGCCGTGGAGTGTCGGCCTGACCGGAGGCATCGGTAGCGGCAAGAGCACCGTGGCCCGCATGCTCGCAGACCTGGGAGCCTCCATCATCGACGCCGACCAAGCGGCGCGCGACCTGACCAGCCCGGGCGGCCGAGCCTTGCCCGCCATCGCACAATCCTTTGGCCCGGAATTCATCGACGCCAGCGGCGCCATGGACCGCCAGCGCATGCGTCAGTTGGCCTTTTCCCAGCCCGAGGCACGCCAGCGGCTCGAAGCCATCATCCACCCGCTGGTGGCCCAGGCGACCGAAGAGCAGGCCCAGGCGGCACGTGCCGCTGGTAAACCACTGCTGGTTTTCGACATCCCCCTGCTGGTGGAGTCGCGCCACTGGCCCCGCAAGCTTGATGCCGTGGTGGTGGTGGATTGCCCCGAGGAAACCCAGATTGTCCGGGTCATGGCCCGCAACGCCCTGGAACGCGGTGCCATCGAGGGCATCATCGCCTCCCAGGCCAGTCGGCAGGCACGCCGCGCGGCCGCCGATGCCATCCTCTACAACGATGGCCTTTCCCTTGAATCCTTGCGAAACCAGGTACGCGCGCTGGCTGCGCGGTTCGGGCTATGATCGGCCCAACCGCCTTTCACCGGCCCCTTTTCCCGACCGCATGAACCTGCACACTGGCCCTCTCCGCCGTGCCCAACCGCCGGCCGGAGCCCCTCGCGCCCTCACCAGGAATCCGGCAGCGTGATCCTTTACGAATACCCCTTCAACGAGCGTATCCGCACCTACCTGCGGTTGGAACAATTGTTCCGCCGGCTGGGCGAACTCATTGCCCGCAGCCATCCACTGGACCACCATTTCGCGCTGACCACCATCTTCGAGATCATGGATGTGGCCGCACGCGCCGACCTCAAGGCCGACGTGCTCAAGGACATCGAGAAGCAGAAACATGTCCTCGATGGCTACCGCGGCAACCCGGCCATCTCCGAAGCGGCCCTCGATGCCATCGTGGCCCAGCTCGACCGCTGCTTCACCAGCCTCAACACCCAGGCCGGCAAGACCGGCCAGATGCTCAGCGAGAACGACTGGCTCATGAGCATCCGCAGTCGGGCCGGCATTCCAGGCGGCACCTGCGGTTTCGATCTGCCCAGTTATTACGCCTGGCAACACCGCCCCCCCATGGAGCGCCAGCAGGCGCTTGAAGGCTGGGCTTCCACGCTGGCCCCCCTGGCTGAATCCATCTACCTGCTGCTCAAGCTGCTGCGGGACTCCGGCGTACCCCAGAAAGTGGCCACAGAACGGGGCCAGATACAGCAAAACCTGCCACAAGGCCGCACCTTCCAATTGCTGCGCCTGCGCATCGACCCCGCTCTCGGACTGGTACCTGAAATCAGCGGCAACCGGCTCATGGTCTCTGTGCGCCTCATGCGCCAGTTACCCGACGGGCCTCTGCAAGCCAATGCCGAGGATGCCATGTTCGAGCTGACACTCTGCGCCTGACACGCACCGCCCGCATGAGCAGCACGACCCCATCCCCCGCCACCCCTCGCAAGGTGGCCTGCCCTGCCTGTGGCGGCCCCAGCCTTTACGGCCCGCAGAACCCCTGGCGGCCTTTTTGCAGCGAGCGCTGCAAGCAGATGGATCTGGGCGCCTGGGCCAGCGAGGACTTTCGCGTCCCAGCCGACGCGCCACCCGAGGACGCCGCCTTTGGTGATCCACGCACAAGCGCCGAATAAAATTCGGCCCTAACGCCCTCGGGGAAAGCGCCAACCGCTATCAGTTTGATAGTATTTCAGGATCAAACGGCACGCCGTGCTCCTCGGCAAGCCAACCCAGCACGGGCAATGCACCGGGCAGCACCGGACGCACGTCCAGCGGCCAATGTTGCCAGGCCATGGACTGGCCCTCGCGCATCTCGAAGTCCCCGGTCCAATCGTGCACCTTGCACCAGTGCAGCCGCACCAGCGCGTGCGGATAGTCGTGCTCGGTCACCTTCCAGACCGCGGCCGGGCCGATGGTGATGCCCAGTTCCTCCTGCAGCTCGCGGCGCAGCGCCTGCTCCACGGTCTCGCCCGTCTCGATCTTGCCGCCGGGGAACTCCCAGTAGCCCGCATACACCTTGTCCGGCGGCCGCGTGGTCAGCAGCAGCGCGCCATCGGTGCGGATCAGGATGCCGACCGCGACCTCGGTGTGCTTGCGCTGCACGGGTACTGCTTCAGCCACCGCGCCGCCCCGCGTAATCGCGCGCGAACTGGTAGGCCACGCGGCCGCTGCGCGAGCCACGCTCCAGCGCCCAGACCAGCGCCTCGGCGCGAGCTCCAGCAATGGCTTCGCTATCGAGCCCGAAAGATGCCAGCCACTGCCCCGCAATGGCTAGGTACTCATCCTGGCTGAACGGGTAGAAGCTCACCCACAGGCCGAAGCGCTCGGACAGCGAAATCTTTTCCTCCACGCCCTCGCCCGGGTGCACCTCGCCATCGCCGGTGTGGGTGTAGGTGAGGTTCTCGCGCATGTATTCGGGCAGCAGGTGACGCCGGTTGCTGGTGGCGTAGATCAGCACGTTGGGCGTGGCGGCGGCCACCGAGCCGTCGAGGATGGACTTGAGCGCCTTGTAGCCCGGCTCGCCGTCCTCGAAGCTCAGGTCATCGCAGAACACGATGAAGTATTCCGGCCGGCCGGCCACCACCTCGACGATGTCGGGCAGGTCGGTCAGATCGGCCTTGTCCACCTCGATCAGGCGCAGGCCCTGAGGAGCGTAAGCGTTCAGGCAGGCCTTGATGAGCGAGGACTTGCCCGTGCCGCGCGCCCCCGTGAGCAGCACGTTGTTGGCCGGCCGGCCATGCACGAACTGCTCGGTGTTGCGCTGGATCTTTTCCTTTTGGCCGTCGATTTCCTTCAGGTCTTCCAGGCGCATCGCCGCCACATGGCGCACGGGTTCGAGCGTGCCGTGGCCGCTGCTGCGCTTGCGGTAGCGCCAGGCAATCGCCGCCGACCAGTCGGGCGCCGCCAGCGGCTGCGGCAGCACGGATTCGATGCGCGCGATGAGCTGCTCGGCGCGTTCGATCAGATGTTCAAATTTTTCGTTCATTTTGGCCTTCAGCGCTCATCAATAAAGCGTCAGAAGCTATTAATTTAGTAGCAACAAAATCCCTACACACACGACGCCCACCATGGACAAGCCTGGCACGGCCCAAGCCATAGCCACCGTGCAAGGGCCGCCCCGCCGCACTGGTGGCGTCCCCCTGCCCGCAGCGCGCCGCGCTGCGAGAGCGGGGGGAAGCCGCGCAGCGGCTCAGGGGGGTGTTCCACCTCAAGAGCGGTAATCGGCGTTGATGGTCACGTAATCGTGGCTCAGGTCGCAGGTCCACACCGTGTCCTGCGCCGTACCGCGGCCCAGCAGCACGCGCACGGTGATCTCGCTCTGCTTCATCACGCGCTGGCCGTCTTCCTCGCGGTACTGCGGGTTGCGGCCGCCCTGCACGGCCACGTGCACGTCGTCGAGGTACAGGTCGATGCCGGTCTGGTCCAGATCCTCGATGCCGGCATAACCCACGGCCGCCAGGATGCGGCCCAGGTTCGGGTCGCTGGCGAAGAACGCCGTCTTGACCAGGGGCGAATGGGCGATGGCGTAGGCCACCTTGCGGCATTCCTCGCCGGTCTTGCCGCCTTCCACGCGCACGGTGATGAACTTGGTCGCGCCCTCGCCGTCGCGCACGATGGCCTGGGCCAGCTTCTGCGCCACCTCCAGCAGCGCCGCCTTCAGGGCCTGGCCCTCGGCGCCGGACAGCGATTCAATGGGGGCATGTGCGGCCTTCTGCGTGGCGATCAGCATGAAGCAGTCGTTGGTGGAGGTGTCGCCGTCGATGGTGATGCGGTTGAACGACTGGTCCGCCAGGTCGCGCACCAGGCCTTGCAGCAGCGCCGGCGCGATGCGCGCGTCGGTGGCCACGAAGCCCAGCATGGTGGCCATGTTCGGGCGGATCATGCCCGCGCCCTTGGCAATGCCGGTCACCGTGACGGTGGCACCGCCGATCTGCACCTGCCGGCTGAAGGCCTTGGCCACGGTGTCGGTGGTCATGATGCCCTCGGCCGCGCGCGCCCAGTGGGCCGGCTGCGCGTCGGCGATGGCCGCGGGCAGACCCGCCTCGATGCGGTCCACGGGCAGCTGTTCCATGATGACGCCAGTGGAGAACGGCAGCACCTGCGCCGCATCCACTTGCAGATGGCGCGCCAGCGCCGCGCAGGTGGCGCGCGCGCGCGCCAGACCATCGGCACCCGTGCCGGCGTTGGCGTTGCCGGTGTTCACCACCAGGGCGCGAACGGCCTGGCCGCCCGCCAGGTGCTCACGGCAGACCTGTACCGGAGCGGCGCAAAAGCGGTTCTGCGTGAACACGCCCGCCACCGCGCTGCCTTCGTCCAGCAGGAATACCGTGAGATCCTTGCGGTTGGCCTTGCGCACGCCAGCCTCGGCAACGCCGATGCGCAGCCCGGCGACCGGGTGCAGATCCGAGGGGTTGGGAGCGGAGAGATGAACGGGCATGGTGTTTCCTTCCAAAGACTGGGCCGATGATACGCAGTCACCGCGCCGCCAAAATGAAAACACGGGCCGAAGCCCGTGTCCGATGCGAAAGCAGGTTCAGGCGAGCTTGCCGTGGCACTGCTTGTATTTTTTCCCGCTGCCGCAGGGGCAGGGATCGTTGCGGCCCACGCGGCCACCCGCCGCCACCTTCTGCTGCACACTGAGGGTGCGCTCGTCCACCGTGGTCTCGACCTCGCCGGTTTCGGTGGGCGCGGTGTAGGTCACGTTGGCGATGTGCTCGGCGCGCTGCTCCATGTCCTCGGCAGCGCGGTCCAGCTCCGAAGGCGACTGCACCTGCACGGTCATCAGGATCTTGGTGACCTCGTTCTTCACGATGTCGAGCAACTGGCGGAACAGCTCGAAAGCCTCGCGCTTGTACTCCTGCTTGGGCTGCTTCTGCGCATAGCCGCGCAGGTGGATACCCTGGCGCAGGTAGTCCAGCGCGCTCAGGTGGTCGCGCCAGTTGGAGTCGAAGGTCTGCAGCAGCACCACGCGCTCGAACTGGGTGAAATTCTCCTGGCCCACCAGCGCGACCTTGGCGGCGAAGGCGTCGTGCGCGGCCTGGACCACCTTGTCCAGGATCTCGTCGTCGGTGACCGACTGCGAACCCTCGACCACCTGCTGCAGCGGGAGCTGGATCTGCCATTCCTCGGCCAGCAGCTTCTCCAGCGCGGGCAGGTCCCATTGTTCCTCGACCGACTCGGCCGGCACGTACTGGCGCACGATATCGGTGAAGCAGTCCTCGCGCATGGCGGCGATCACGTCGGACAGGTCGGCAGCGTCGAGGATGTCGTTGCGCTGCTGGTAGATCACGCGGCGCTGGTCGTTGGCCACGTCGTCGTATTCGAGCAGCTGCTTGCGGATATCGAAGTTGCGCGCCTCGACCTTGCGCTGCGCCGATTCGATGCTGCGCGTGACGATGCCCGCCTCGATGGCCTCGCCGTCGGGCATCTTGAGCCGGTCCATGATGGCCTTGACGCGATCGCCCGCGAAGATGCGCATCAGCGAATCGTCTAGGCTCAGGTAGAAGCGCGAGGAACCGGGGTCGCCCTGGCGGCCCGAACGGCCGCGCAGCTGGTTGTCGATGCGGCGCGACTCGTGGCGCTCGGTGGCGATGATGCGCAGGCCGCCCAGCGCCTTGACCTTCTCGTGGTCCACCTTCCACTGCTCGCGCAGCGCGGCCACCTTGGCGGCGCGCTCGGATTCGGACAGGGACTCATCGGCCTCGATGGCCGCCACATCCTTCTCGATGTTGCCGCCGAGCACGATGTCGGTGCCGCGGCCCGCCATGTTGGTGGCGATGGTGATCATGCCCTCGCGGCCGGCCTGGGCCACGATGTCGGCCTCGCGGGCATGCTGCTTGGCGTTGAGCACCTGGTGCGGCAGGCCCACCTTGTTCAGCAGCTGGTCGATGATCTCGGAGTTTTCGATCGAGGTCGTGCCCACCAACACCGGCTGGCCGCGCTCGTGGCACTCGCGGATGTCCTGGATGGCGGCTTCGTACTTCTCGCGCGTGGTCTTGTACACGCGGTCGAGCTGGTCATCGCGCTTGCTCGGGCGGTTGGGCGGGATCACCACGGTTTCCAGGCCGTAGATTTCCTGGAACTCGTAGGCCTCGGTGTCCGCCGTGCCGGTCATACCCGACAGCTTGTTGTACAGGCGGAAGTAGTTCTGGAAGGTGATCGAGGCCATCGTCTGGTTCTCGGCCTGGATCTGCACGCCTTCCTTGGCTTCCACAGCCTGGTGCAGGCCTTCACTCCAGCGCCGACCCGACATCAGGCGGCCCGTGAATTCGTCAACGATGACAATTTCACCGTTCTGCACCACATAGTGCTGGTCGCGGTTGTAGATGTGGTTGGCCCGCAGCGCCGCATACAGGTGGTGCATGAGCGTGATGTTGGCCGGGTCGTAGAGGGAGGCGCCCTCTGCGATCAGGCCCTGGGCCGCCAGCACGCGCTCGGCGGTTTCATGGCCCTGCTCGGTCAGGAACACCTGGTGCGACTTCTCGTCGATCGTGAAGTCGCCGGGCTTGGTCACGCCCTCGCCGGTGCGCGGGTCGGCCTCGCCCTCCTGGCGCACCAGTAGCGGCACGACCTTGTTCATGGCGACATAGGTGGCGGTATGGTCCTCGGCCTGGCCGCTGATGATCAGCGGGGTGCGCGCCTCGTCGATCAGGATGGAGTCCACCTCGTCGACGATGGCGTAGTTGAGGCGGCGCTGCACGCGGTCATGGGCCTCGTAGACCATGTTGTCGCGCAGGTAGTCGAAACCGTATTCGTTGTTCGTGCCGTAGGTGATGTCGGCGTTGTAGGCGGCCTGCTTCTCCTCGCGCGGCATGTTGGGCAGGTTGATGCCCACCGTCAGGCCGAGGAAGTTGTACAGGCGCCCCATCCACTTGGCGTCGCGGCTGGCCAGGTAGTCGTTCACCGTGACCACGTGCACGCCCTCGCCCGACAAGGCGTTCAGGTACACCGGCAGCGTGGCCGTCAGCGTCTTGCCCTCGCCGGTGCGCATTTCGGCGATCTTGCCGTAGTGCAGCGCCATGCCGCCGATGAGCTGGACGTCGAAATGGCGCATCTTCATGATGCGCTTGGAGCCCTCGCGCACCACCGCGAACGCCTCTGGCAACAGGGCATCGAGCGTTTCGCCCTTGGCGATACGCTCCTTGAACTCCTGGGTCTTGGCCCGCAGGGCATCGTCGCTCAGCGCCTCGTATTCGGGCTCCATCGCATTGATGCGCGCCACCGTCTTACGGTATTGCTTGAGAAGCCGGTCGTTGCGGCTGCCGAAAAGTTTGGTGAGGAAGTTGGTGGCCATGCGAACAGGTCCGCCCTGCGTGCCGAAGGGTACGCCGAACGTCCAGAATCCCTATGAAGTAGTGAGTTCAGATGGGGCCGCCCCGCGGCTTTGCAAGCGGCCCGCCCAAGGCAGGCCCCAGCCCCAAACGCGCGATTTTACCTGTCGGCGGAGGGCCTAGACGGCGCCCCGGGCCGCTGGGCCACCTGGCGCCCTGACTGGCTGCCGGCGGCCAGGAATTTCTGCGGATCCTGGGGCACGCCCTGCACCAACACCTCGAAATGCAGGTGCGGCCCGGTGGAGCGCCCGGTGGAGCCGACCTTGGCGATCTTCTGCCCCCGGCGCACCAGATCGCCCTGCTTGACCAGGACCTTGGAGGCATGGGCATACCGCGTGACGAGCTGGTTGCCATGGTCCACCTCGACCACGTTGCCGAACTCCGGATGGTATTCCTGGGTGACCACCACGCCGCCCGCGGCCGCGACGATGTCGGCGCCCGTGTCGGCGGGGAAATCCAGGCCGGCATGCAATGCGGACCGGCCGGTGATCGGATCGATGCGAAAGCCAAAGGTCGAAGTCGCCACCCCGCCTGGCACGGGCGTCTCGGTCGGCACCATGTGCTTGCGGATGTGCTGGTCAAACAGGCGCGATTCGAGCACCGTCATGAGATCCAGGCGCTGCCCCGCCACCTGCTGGAGCGCATCGAGCGTGGCGTCGAGTTCCTGCATCGTCAGCGGGCGCGCGGCGATCAAGGCTCCGCCCAGGCCTGGCGTGCGCGCCTTGTCGGCCGGCGGCGGCATGCCCGCCAGGCCCGAGACCCGCTCGCCCAGCGATTCAAGTTCCACCATGCGCGCCTGCATTTCGCCCACCTTGCGCGCCATGGCATCGAGGTTCTGGCGCACGAATCGGTCGCGCTGATCGAATTCATCCTGCACCACGAGGCGCACCAGCGAGCCGACGACGGGCCAGCCCTCGCGCGCGCCCTTGAGGAACACCAGGTGGTAGAGCAAGGCGGCCACGCACATCAGCACCAGGGAAGCGGCCATGATGGCGGCCAGAAGACGCGGCCCCGACAGGTGGATGGCCTTGCTGCGCGCCAGGCGCGAGTCCATGATAATCAGCTGCATTCTTGGTATCCCGTCTCTCCAAACACCCATGCACCGCCGCCACCACGCCGTCACACTGCAGCAGGCCGCCGACGAATCGCCCATGCTGGCGAAGCTGGTGGCGCTGACACGTGAATCCAGCGAACGGCTCAAGGCTGTGGAACCCTTGATTCCACCCGCATTGCGCCCGGCACTGCAGGCCGGCCCGATCGAGGGGCAGACCTGGTGCCTGATGGTGAAAAGCAATGCGGCGGCGGCCAAGCTGCGGCAGCTGCTGCCCGCCATGCAGGCCCATCTGCGCAGCAAAGGCTGGGAGGTTAACGTGATTCGCCTGAAAATTCAAACCTGAACCGGCCAACACGCTCAACCACTCGTCCCCAGAGCATGCCTGGGCCGCCCCGGTTCAAGAGCGGCCGCGCAAGGTGCGACTGAGCAGCACCACGGGCACCAGCCCCACCAGCACCAGCGCCAGCGACGGCAGCGCGGCTTCGCCCAGGCGCTCATCGCGCGCCAGTTGGTAGGCCACCACGGCCAGGGTGTCGCTGTTGAACGGGCGCAGCACCATGGTGGCCGGCAGCTCCTTCATCACGTCGACGAACACCAGCAGCGCCGCTGCGGCCGTGGAGCGGCGCAGCAGCGGCCAGTGCACCTGCGCCAGCAGCCGGCTGTTCCCGGCGCCCAGCATGCGCGCCGAATCGTCCAGGCTGCCCGGAATGCGCGCATAGCCGCTCTGCACCGACTGCAGCGCCACGGCGCAGAACCGCACGAGATAGGCCCAGACGATGCCCACCGCCGTGGTGGTGACCAGCGCACCCACGCCCCAGTGCGGCACCAGGCCCTGCAGCCAGCCGACGGGCAGCAACAGGCCGACCACGATCACCGCGCCCGGCACGGCATAGCCCACGCCCGCCAGACGCACCACGCCGCGCGTGAGCAGGTCGGGGCGCCGGCGCACGGCGAAGGCCAGCGCCAACGCCACGGCCACGGCCAGCCCGGCCGTGATCCCCCCCAGGCGCACGCTGTTCCAGGCCCACTCCAGGAAACGCTCCCAAGGCAGCACCGACCAGTCGGACGCCAGCGGGCGCAGCATGAAGACCACGGGCGCCACGAAACCCATGAACACCGGCACGGCGCACACCGCCCAGGCCAGCAGGCAGCGCGCGCCGCGCAACCGCACGGGCTGTGCTTCGGCGCCGCCCGCATGGCCGCGTGGCGCGGCAAAACGCATGCGCTGCTGCGCGCGGTGTTCCAGCCAGAGCAGCAGCAGCACCAGCGCCAGCAGCATGGTCGAGAGCTGAGCCGCCGCCGTGCGGTTGTCCATGGACAGCCAGGCCTTGAGGATGCCGGTGGTGAAGGTCTGGATGCCGAAGTAGCTGGTCACGCCGAAATCGGCCAGTGTTTCCATGAGCACCAACGCCACCCCGGCGGCCACGGCCGGGCGGGCCAACGGCAGTGCGATGGCGGCGATGCGCCGGTGCAGCGGCGCACCGAGCAGGCGCGCGGCCTCCATGAGGTGTGCCGCGCGCTCGCCCAGCGCCGTGCGCGCCAACAGGTAGACGTAGGGGTAGAGCGAGAACAGGAAGACCCAGATGGCCCCCCAGAGACTGCGCACCTCGGGCAGCAGGCGGCCTTCGAGGCCGAAGGTCTCGCGCAGCCCCACCTGCAGCGGCCCGCTGAACTGCAGGAAATCGGTATAGGCATAGGCCGTGACATAGGCCGGCATGGCCAGTGGCAACAGCAGCAGCCACTCGAACACGCGCCGGCCCGGGAACTCAAACAGCGTCACGGCGGCGGCGCAGGCCGTGCCCACCACGGCCGCGCCCACGCCCACCCAGAGCGCCAGCCAGAGCGTGGTCCAGACATAGCCCGGCAGCACGGTGGCCGCCATTTCGCGCAGGATGGCGCCGGCAGAGGTCTCGGCCGCGCCCCAGGGCAGCCAGGCGCCCACGAGCGCCAGCACGGGGAGCGACAGCAGGCCGGCAAGCAGCAGCAAGGGAACGGTGCGCAGGGCGGCAAAGGGGCGTGGCACGGTGAACGGTTCGGTCGGCAAGAAAGGAATGCAGCAGGTCTTGCCGCCGGCCCCCGCGAGGGGTACCCACAAATACAAATACGAATTTTAAGCATTCGAGGCCACAGACCTACAATCGGCCGATGTTCCTAGAGGTCTCCCAACTTGAAGTGCGCTACGCCGGCCAGACGCAGCCGGCCGTGCAAGGCGTTTCGCTGGGCCTGAGCGCAGGCCAGATCGGCGTGCTGATCGGCCCCTCGGGCTGCGGCAAGACCACGCTGCTGCGCACCGTGGCGGGGCTGGAACCCGTGGCCGCTGGCGCCATCCGGCTGAGCAAGGAGACCGTGGGCAGCCCGCAGCACAGCGTGCCGCCCGAAGAACGGCGCATCGGCATGGTGTTCCAGGACTACGCGCTGTTTCCGCACCTGAGCGTGGGGCGCAACGTGGCCTTCGGCATCCACGACCTGCCTCGCGCCGAACAGGCCGCGCGCGTGGCCGAGGTGCTGCGCCTGGTGGGCCTGGAGGGCAGCGAGCAGCGCTACCCGCACGAACTCTCGGGCGGCCAGCAGCAGCGCGTGGCGCTGGCGCGCGCCCTGGCGCCGCGCCCCCAGCTGATGCTGCTCGACGAACCCTTCTCCAACCTCGACGTCGACCTGCGCGAGCGTCTGGCGCACGAGGTGCGCGGCATCCTCAAGGCCGCCGGTGCCACGGCGCTGTTCGTCACGCACGACCAGCTTGAAGCCTTCGCCATTGGCGACGTGATCGGTGTGATGGACCAAGGCCGGCTGCACCAGTGGGACGATGCCTATTCCCTCTACCACCGCCCAGCCACGCGCTTCGTGGCCGACTTCATCGGGCACGGCGTGTTCGCGCCGGCCACGCTGGTGCAGCAGGGCAGCGCCGTGGTGGTGCGCACGCCGCTGGGCGACCTGGCCAACCTGACCGAATGCCCGCTGCCGTCGAGCTACCCTGCGGGTGCATGCGATGTGCTGCTGCGCGCCGACGACATCGTGCACGACGATGCCGCGCCCGTGCAGGCGCAGATCGTGCGCAAGGCATTTCGCGGCTCGGAATTCCTCTACACCCTGCGCCTGGACAACGGACAGTCCCTGCTGGCCCATGTGCCCAGCCACCACGACCACGCCATTGGCGAATGGATCGGCATCCGCGCCCAGGTGGACCATGTGGTGACCTTCGAGCGCGAAGCCTGAAGCCAATAGGCACTCCAGCGCCCGTACCGCAAGCGCTGACAGCTATTTTTTCAATAGCACACATCTGAAGCAACCCACGCGCGGAATCCCTTCCGCTGGCAGGGCCACGCGTCATGGAACCGTCACGGGCGGCCGCAAGAATCGGTTGCACCTGGTTACTTCCGACGCACCCGCATGACCCATCTCGATCGGCTCTACGACACCCTGGCCGCAGGCGCAGCCGACCTGCACGCCCAGCAGCCCCTGCTGGCCACCCGCGCCGAACAGCTCGGCACGCCCACCGACCCCGTCTCCCCCGAGCACACCAACGAGGACGTGCGCGCCCTGTTCGCGCGCAGCGAAACCCTGGAAACCGTGGCCGTGGTCGAGAACGGCCGGCCCATCGGCCTGATCAACCGCAACACCTTCATGGAGCACTACGCCCGGCCCTTCGCCCGTGACGTGTTCGGACGCAAGAGCTGCATCGCCTTCATGGACAAGACCCCGGTGGTGGTGGACCGCGACACTCCCATCGAAAGCCTGGTCAAGACCGCCGTCGAAGCGGGCACGCGCGTGCTGCAGGACGGCTTCATCACCACGGCCGAGGGCCGCTACCTGGGCCTGGGCACGGGCTACGGGCTGATGAAGGCCATGTCCGACATCGAGGCCGAGAAGACACGCCAGCTGCTGTCGAGCATCAGCTACGCCAGCCTGATCCAGCGCTCGCACCTGGCCGAGTCCGACCGCGTGCTGCGCACCCACCTGCCCGACCACGGCCTGCTGTGGCAGCCGCGCGACGTGGTGGGCGGCGACGCCTACTTCTTCCGCCACACCCCGGGCGGCCTGCTCGGCTGCGTGTTCGACTGCACCGGCCACGGCGTGCCGGGCGCCTTCATGACGCTGATCGCCCTGTCGTTCCTGGAGCAGGCCATCGACCCTGCCGACCCGGCCGTGGACCCCGGCGCCACGCTCTCGGCGATGAACCGCTACATCAAGCGCGTGCTGCAGCAGCGCGCCAGCGCGGACGACGCGCCGGCCGAGAAGGCATCGAGCGACGGCCTGGACGCCGCGCTGTTCCTGCTCGCGCCTGGCGGCCGCAGCCTGAAATTCGCCTCGGCGCGGCTCTCCCTGCTGGTCGCGGGCCTGGCGCAGGACGAGGCGCTGCTGGTGGAGGGAGACAAGGCCGGCATCGGCTATGCCGACACGCCCGACGACCAGGCTTGGAGCACCCAGGAAGTGCCCCTGGCACGCGACAGCCTGCTGCTGATACCCACCGACGGCGTGATCGACCAGATCGGCGGGCCCAGGCAGATCGCCCACGGCAAGCGCCGCCTCGCGCAATTCCTGACCGAGCGGCGCGGCGCCAGCGCCCGCGCGCTGTGCTCCGACTTCGCCGAGCACTTCGCCCAATGGGAGCACGGTCAGCGCCGGCGGGACGATGTCTCGCTGCTGGCCTTCCGCGCCAACAACGAGGTTCTGGCATGACCCCGCCCGAATTCGCGCGCTTCCAGGAGAACGCCCAGGACTGCGGCGTGCTGTTCTACTACACGGGCGAATTCAGCCCGCCGGTGATCGCCGCGGCGGCCGACTCGCTCAAGACCCGCCTGGCCGCCGAAGGCGCCTCGGGGCCAGCCACGCGCAAGCTGTTCTCCACCTTCGTGGAGATGGCGCACAACATCCTGCACTACGCCGCCCCCGCGGACGATGGCAGCGCCGCGACCCCGCACGGCACGATCGCCATCGGCCGCGAAGACGGCCAGGACAGCGCAGGCCACTACTGGATCGTCTGCAGCAACCCCGTGGACCTGGTCTACGTGGAGCGCCTGAGCAGCAAGCTCGACGCCGTGCGCGCCATGAGCCTGGAGCAGATCAAGCAGAGCTACCGCGAACAGCTGCGCAACAGCGAGCACCGCAGCACCGACGCCGTCAGCAAGGGCGCCGGCCTGGGCCTGCTGACCATCGCCCGCGACGCAAGCGCACCGCTCGAATACAGCTTCTCGCCGGCCACCGATCCTTCGGGCCGCACCACGCTATTCCACGTCAAGGCGCGCGTCTGACCCTTTTCCCGACTCCCCCGAAACCCGGAGACTTTTCCATGCAAGCCATCCACGCGGAACGCACCACCGTCACTCCCGAAATCCGCTTCCTGCCCGCCGAGCACCGCCTCGTCGTGGCGGGCGAGTGCTACCCCGAGAATCCCCTGCCCTTCTTCAGCCCCATCCTGGCGACGCTGCGCAGCTACTTCGAACACCACAAACCGCCCCGCTTCGAGGCCCAGATGCAGCTGCAGTACATCAACAGCGCATCCACCATGGGCCTGCGCTCCCTGTTCTCGCTGTTCAACGAGGCGGGCGAGCGCGGCACCGACATCCGCGTGCTGTGGGCCTACGACGCCGAGGACGACGCCATCGAGGAACTCGGCGCCGACCTCGTGGAAGACTTCCACAACGTGCTGCTCGAACGCCAGCCCTTCAACGCCTGAGATCAGTGACAACCCCTGTGGCGCTACGCGCCTTCCCCCGCCTCTCGCCTCGCTGCGCGGTGCGGGAAGGGGGGTGCCACCAGTGCGGCGGGGTGGCCCTTGCGCGGTGGCCGCTGGCCTAGATCATGCCCATGGCCCAGATTGCACCGTTCGCAACCGGCCCACGGCTTCTCAGGATTTGCCTTTGCGCTGCAATCCTTCCAGGGCCGAGAGGTTGACCTGCGACATCAGGCCGCGCACCGCGCGGATGTCCATCTGGTCCGCGTCGATGCTGACCAGGATGCCGTTCTTCAGCACGGCCTTGAACTCGGCACGGCTGCCATCCTTCTGGTAGCTCTGGTGCAGGGTCCGGCCGCCCTCCTGCCAGGTCTTCTCGGCACTGTCCTGGTCTTCCCGCTCCCCTTGCACCCCCATGGCCAGCATGGCCACTTGGCCCAAGCCGCCCATGTCGGTGATCTCCAGGCGCGCCTCCCGCTGGCCATTGCTGTAGTGAGCGCTCGCCTGGCTGGTGGGCAGGCCCAGGGCCGCGCCGTCCTGCACGTCGAAACCCATGCGCGCCATGTCGGCCAGTTGCTCGGGCAGCGCCGCCTTGAGGGACTGCGCGGCGATGGCCTGGCCGCCGCCCAGCATGCCAGCCGCCGCCGCGGCTGCGTTGCCGGTGGCTGCGGCCAGGGCGGCCGGGTCCTGGTTCTTCTGCGCCTGCTCCATCTGGCGCGCGGCCTCCTCCATCTTTTGGCCAGCTGCTTCCAGGCCGGCCGTGTCGATCGCCAGCTTGCCGCCGGGCGTGCTGATCGAAACCGCTGGCGCGCCGCCCAGCAGCGCGCTGCCCGGTAGGACCAGGCTGGCCACCGCCCCGATGACCACGCCCATCACGATGGCCGCCACCAGCACCACGGCGGTGTAGGCCAGTGTTTTCTCCGGCGCGTTGCGCATCAGCACCGGCAGGCCGGTGTAGAGCAGGTACACCGAGTACAGCGCGGCCAGCAGCCCCAGCACGGCCAGCGCCGGAAGCAGGGTGAACACGCCCCCCAGCAGGGCGGCCGTGCTGGCGTACACCGCGAGCTTGAGCGCCTGGATGGAATTCTTCTGGCCACCAAATGTGGGCGCCAGCGCATCGACGATGAGCGCCAGCACGAACACCCCCACCAGGCTCAGCACATACGACACCACCATGTTCACCAGGCCCGCGACCAAGGGCACGCGCACCGAGATGCCGAAAGCCCCCGTGCCCACCAGCGACATGCCGATGAAGCCGCACACGGCGGGAATGGCCGCCAGCACCATCAGATAACGGGTGTACAGGCCCGCCACGTCGGCCGCCTCGGCCTCGATGGTGTGCCAGGTCTCCCTGGGTTGCAGAAGAATGCGC
This sequence comes from Simplicispira lacusdiani, assembly GCF_003604195.1. GTDB lineage: Bacteria > Pseudomonadota > Gammaproteobacteria > Burkholderiales > Burkholderiaceae_C > Simplicispira > Simplicispira lacusdiani. Next base: position 184,855 of record NZ_QXGR01000004.1, on the reverse strand, counting down.
TTGGCGCGATCGATCAGGTTCATGGTGCCCTCCCGGCAATGTGGACGGCCCGCGCGAAGGCACGGGCCGGAAAGCTGCGCACGATACGGGAGGAAATCCGGGATGGAGCATGCCGCACGCCGCAATGGCCTGCGGTTCGTGCAATATGCACGCTTTTGCACCCAGATGCGGGGCTTCAGAACGTATTTACGTTCTCAGCCTCGGCGCAGTGTGTCCACGGTGCGGTGCAGATGCTGTGCCCAGACGCGGCGGTCACGCCCCTGCGCCTGCTCGGGCATGCCGAAATGCACGATGGCCTCGATGGGCGGCGCGCAGAGCGTGCGCCAGATCGAACCCACCAGGGTTTCATCGCCGATGTAGCTGGCCACATGGCTGGTGGCGCCCGTGGCCTGGTCGACGAAACGCAGGCCCACGGGCTGCACCGGCGCGTCGGCCGCCACGGCGGCCTGCAGCAGGTTGGCGTGGAAAGGCTGCAGTTCGCGGCCATTGCCCGTGGTGCCCTCGGGGAACACTGCCAGCACCTCGCCCTGGTCCAGCGCCTCGCGCATGGCGTGCACCATGCGCATGGCGTCGCGGCGCGAGCTGCGCTCGATGTACAGCGTGCCCGCCGCCGTGGCCAGCGCGCCGATCAGGGGCCAGCCCTGCACATCGGATTTGGAGACGAAACGGCAGTAGCGCGCCGCGTGCAACACCGGAATGTCGAGCCACGAGAGATGGTTGGACACCAGCATCACCGGACCACCGACGGGCTCCTGCCCCCGGATGGCCAGGCCAATGCCGGCATGGGCCAGCAGCTCGCGCGACCAGACCTGCACCAGCGCCTGCTGCCGGTCGGGTGGCAGCGTCGGGAAGCGCAGCGCCACGATCCACAGGCCCTTGAGCATGTGGAGCGCCAGGCGCAGCAGGCGCCAGCAAGCCTTGAGGTGCTTCACGCGGGAAAACGCGGCAGGCCGGTCAGCCTTGCTCGAAAGCCACGTGGCCGCCCACCACGGTGCAGCGCACGCGCCCGGGCAGTTCGTAGCCTCCGAACGGCGTGTGCTTGCCCTGGCTGCGCAGCGCATCGGCGCGCACGGTCCAGGCGGCCTGCGGATCGACGATGCAGACATCGCCCACGCCGCCCTCCACCAACTGGCCCACGCTGGCCTGCAGCGTGCCCAGGGCATTGCCGAGCACGCGCGCGGGCTCGCTCGTGACCACGGCCAGGGCGCGCGCCAGCGGCACGCCGCCATCCCGCGACCACTTGAGCGCCAGGCTCAGCAGCAGCTCCAGCCCGGTGGCGCCGGATTCGGCCTCGGCGAAGGGCAGGGTCTTGGCGTCCTCATCCACCGGGTTGTGGTCGGATACCAGCGCGTCGATGGTGCCGTCCAGCAGCGCGGCCTGCAGCGCCTCGCGGTCCCGCTGCTGGCGCAGCGGCGGCGAGAGACGCGCGCGGCTGTCGAAGAAGCCGATGTCGGTGTCGGTGAGGTGCAGCGAGTTGATGCTCACGTCGCAGCTCACCTTCAGGCCCTGGGCGCGCGCCTGGCGCACCAGTTCCACGCCGGCGGCGCTGGAGAGGCGGCACAGGTGCACGCGCGCGCCGGTGCTCTTGAGCAACTCGAAGATGGTGTGCAGCGCGATGGTTTCGGCCGCCACCGGAATACCCGACAGGCCCAGGCGCGTGGCCAGCGGCCCGCTGGCCGCCACGCCCTTGCCGAGGTGCAGGTCTTGCGGGCGCAGCCAGACGGTGTAGCCGTAGGTGGCCGCGTACTGCAGCGCGCGCTGCAGCACCTGGGTGCTGGCCAGCGCCACCTCGGCCTGGCCGAAGCCCACGCAGCCCGATTCGGTGAGCTCGGCCATCTCGGTCAGCACCTCGCCGGCCAGGCCGCGCGTGAGCGCGCCCAGCGGGAACAGCCGCGCCTGGTGCAGCTTCTCGGCGCGGAACTTGAGCATGCCCACCAGGCCGGGCTCGTCGAGCACCGGGTCGGTGTCGGGCGGGCAGACCAGGCTGGTCACGCCGCCGGCCATGGCGGCGGCCATCTCGGATTCGAGCATGCCTTCGTGCTCATGGCCGGGCTCGCGCAGGCGCGCCGCCAGGTCCACCAGGCCGGGCAGGACCAGGCAGCCCACTGCGTCGATGCGGCGATTGGGCGCGAAGTCGGGCGGCACGCGGCCAACGCCCACGATGCGGCCCGCCGCCAGGGCCACGTCGCACACCTTGTCGAGCCCGCTGGCGGGATCGATCACCCGGCCGTTCTGGATCAGTATCTTCATGATTTCAAGCCAAATGGGCCGCAAGCGCCTACAGAAAAAGCGCCAGTAGCTACAAAATTAATAGTGAATTCCGCCTGCGTCACGCTTCATTCCCGGCGACGATGGACATCACCGCCATGCGCACCGCGATGCCGAAGGTGACCTGCGGCAGGATCACGGCCTGCGGGCCGTCGACCACGGCGGAGTCGATCTCCACGCCACGGTTGATGGGGCCGGGGTGCATGACGATGGCGTCGGGCTTGGCCAGTTGCAGCTTCTCGGGCGTGAGGCCGAAGCTCTTGAAGTATTCCTGGCTCGACGGCAGCAGCGCGCCGCTCATGCGCTCGTTCTGCAGGCGCAGGGTGATGACGACGTCAGCGCCCTTGATGCCCTCTTCGAGCGTGTGGCACACGCGCACGCCCATCTGCGCCATGTCCGACGGCACCAGCGTGCGCGGACCCACCACCCGCACCTCGGCGCAGCCCAGCGTCGTCAGCGCGTGGATGTCCGAGCGTGCCACGCGCGAGTGCAGCACGTCGCCGACGATGGCCACGGTGAGGTTGGCAAAGTCTTTCTTGTAGTGCCGGATGGTGTACATGTCCAGCAGCCCCTGCGTGGGGTGGGCGTGGCGCCCGTCGCCGGCATTGATCACGTGCACATGGGGCGCCACGTGCTGGGCGATCAGGTAGGGCGCGCCCGACTCGCTGTGCCGCACCACGAACAGGTCGGCCGCCATGGCGCTGAGGTTGGCGATGGTATCGAGCAGCGACTCGCCCTTGCTGGCCGAGCTGCGCGCGATGTCGAGGTTGAACACGTCGGCCGACAGGCGCTTGGCCGCGATCTCGAAGGTGGTGCGCGTGCGCGTGCTGTTCTCGAAGAACAGGTTGAACACGCTCTTGCCGCGCAGCAGCGGCACCTTCTTGACCTCGCGGTCGTTCACCGAGACGAAGTTGGCGGCGGTGTCGAGGATGTGCGTGACGATGTCGCGCGGCAGGCCCTCGACGGACAACAGGTGGATCAGTTCGCCGTTGCGATTGAGTTGGGGGTTGCGCTGGTGCAGCACGGCTCAGGCCTCTTGGACTTGGAAATGGAAATGGCCGCCCTCGGTGCGCGCCAGCGCGAGCGACTGGCTGGCGGGCAGCGCCACGCGGGCCGCGGCGTAGTCGGCCTGCACCGGCAGCTCGCGCCCGCCCCGGTCGACCAGCACGGCCAGGCGCACGCGCGCCGGGCGGCCGTAGTCGTACAGCTCGTTGAGCACGGCGCGCAGCGTGCGGCCGGTGTAGAGCACGTCGTCGAGCACCAGGATGTCGGCGCCGTTCACGTCGAACGGCAGCGATGTCTGGGCGCTGGCGGCCAGGCCGCGCTGCGCGAAATCGTCGCGGTGCATGGCCGACGACAGCACGCCGGGGGCGCCGTCCAACTGCAGGTCTTTCTGCAGCCGCTCGGCAAGCCAGGCGCCGCCCGAGGCGATGCCGGCCAGGCGCGTGTCGGCGCCGCGCAGGGAGCGCACGCCGCGCAGCAGCTCGGCATACAGGGCTTCGGCATCGAGCACGAGGCTGCCCGGGGCATTGGGAGGGGGGGTACTCATGGAAGATTCCTCAAAAACTGTTCCAGGATGATGCAGGCCGAGGCCGCGTCAGCATCGCGCGCGCCGCCCGCCAGGGCCTCGGTGGTGCTGTAGCGTTCGTCCACCTCGTAGACCGGAAGCCCATGGCGGCCGTGCAGCTGGCGCGCGAAGCGCTGGGCACGGCGCGTGTTGTCGTGGCTGGCGCCGTCCGGATGGTAGGGGATGCCCACCACCAGCGCGTCAGGCTGCCATTCCTTGATGCGCTCGGCCACCTGGGCGAAGCGGGCGTCGCCCTCGGCCTTGATGGTGGCCTGCGGCGTGGCACTGCGCAGCATGCGGTTGCCCACGGCCACGCCTGTGCGCTTGAGGCCGAAGTCGAAGGCAAGAAAGGTCTGGAAATGCGCGGGGACCGCCGGGGCCATCGGGGGCAGTGCCGAGGCGCTCATGCGCGGCCCGCACCCGGCGACAGGCGCCAGGCCTCCAGGCCCAGCAGGCCCAGCGCCGTGTCGTAGCGCTGCTCGACGGGCGTGTCGAAGATCACGGCCAGATCGGCGCCCACGGTGAGCCAGCTGTTCTCGGCCAATTCGGATTCGAGCTGCCCCTCACCCCAGGCGGAATAACCCAGGGTGACCAGCACCCGGCGCGGCCCGGCACCCGTGGCCAGGGCTTCGAGCACGTCCTTGGAGGTGGTCATCTCCAGCCCGCCGGGGATGACCATGGTGGAGGCGTAGGCGGTCTCTTCGTCATCGGTCTCGCGGGCGTGCAGTGCCTCGTGCAACACGAAGCCCCGCTCGGTCTGCACCGGCCCCCCCAGGAACACAGGGGCATCGGTGAGATCGGCGCGCCCCAGCGACAGATCGACCTTGTCGAACAGGCCCTTGAGGCTGATGTCGGTGGGCTTGTTGATGATGAGGCCAAGCGCCCCGCGCGCGCTGTGCTCGCACAGGTAGACCACGCTGCGCGCAAAAGACGCATCCTCCATCCCGGGCATGGCGATGAGGAAGTGGTGCGTCAGGTTCATGGGCGCAAAATCGGCGGACATAGCCCAATTTTACGGTGAACATGCCTGCCACTTACCGCTCCGGACTGGTCTGGTTCCGCCGCGACCTGCGCGCCACTGACCATGCCGCCCTGCACCACGCCCTGCGGCAATGCCAGCAGGTGCACTGTGCCTTCGTTTTCGACCAGGACATCCTTGCCCCCCTGCCCCGCGACGATGCGCGCGTGGCGTTCATCCAGGCGGCACTGGTCGAACTCGACGGCGCGCTGCGCACCCTGGCGGGACACCCGGATGCCGGCCTGATCGTGCGCCACGGCCACGCCCACGACGAATTGCCCGCACTCGCGCACAGCCTGGACGTGGGCGCCGTGTTCACCAACCACGACGACGAGCCCGAGGCGCTGGAGCGCGATGCCCGCGTGCGCACCGCGCTGGCGGTCTCTCGCCGAGCCTTCCACACCTACAAGGACCATACGGTCTTCGAACGCGACGAACTGCTCACCCAATCGGGCACCCCGTACAGCGTGTTCACGCCCTACAAGAACGCTTGGCTGCGCAAGGTCGATGCCTTCTACCTTGGCGCCTATTCCGTGCGGCGCCATGCGCAGGCACTCGCGCCCCGCCCGGACTGGGCGCGCCGCCCCGTCCTATCGCTGCAGGATATCGGCTTCGCCAGCCCCTCCCCGATGCAGCAGCGCCTGCCCACCGGCAGCAGCGGCGCGCAGAAGTTGCTCGCGGACTTCCTCTCCCGCATCGACCGCTACGACAGCGCGCGCGACTTCCCGGCCGTGAAGGGTCCGAGCTACCTCAGCCCGCACCTGCGCTTTGGCACCATCTCCGTGCGCCAGCTCGCCCGCACCGCCCATGCGCTGGTCTCGCAGGGCAGCCCAGGCGCCGCCACCTGGCTGAGCGAACTGATCTGGCGCGATTTCTATTTTCAGATCCTCCACCACCACCCACGGGTCGTGCAACACAGCTTCAAGAGCGCCTATGACGCCATCGCGTGGACATCCGGCCCGCAGGCCGACGCCTGGTTTGGCGCATGGTGCGCTGGCCGCACCGGCTACCCGCTGGTCGATGCCGCCATGGCGCAGCTCAACCAGACCGGCTATATGCACAACCGCCTGCGCATGGTGGTGGCAAGCTTTCTCGTCAAGGATCTGGGGATCGATTGGCGCCGTGGTGAACGCTACTTCGCGCAAAAGCTGCTGGACTACGACCTGGCGGCGAACAACGGCGGCTGGCAATGGGCCAGTTCCAGCGGATGCGATGCGCAACCGTATTTCCGCATCTTCAACCCCGTGAGCCAGAGCCGCAAATTCGACCCGCAAGGCCGCTTCATCCAGCGCTACCTGCCGGAGCTGGCCGGTCTCTCAGGCATGGCCCTGCACGCGCCCTGGCTGGCGACACCATTGGAACGGCAGGCGGCGGGCGTGGTGCTGGGCCAGAACTACCCGCTCCCCATCGTGGACCACGAGCAAGCCCGCCAGCGCACGCTCGAACGCTACGCCGTGGTCAAGACGAGCGAGCCTCCGGCTTCAATGTAGTCCGTTCGACGGCGCCCCCTCCGGCTCGTCGGGGGCCATGCGCATGTTCTCAGCGCCCAGGGAGGCCCCCGATGCCAGCCGCATGCGCAAGGTGATGTCGGTCTTGTTGTCGGCGTTGGCCACGGTCTCGGCCTTGGAAATCTCGCCCCGCTGGTAGAGCGCGAACAGTGCCTGATCGAAGGTGCACATGCCCACCTCGCCGCTGCGCTCCATCGCCGTCTTGAGTCCGTCAATCTGCCCTTTCTGGATCAGATCAGACACATATTCGGTCTGCAGCATGACTTCGACGGCCGGCACGAGATGCCCCCGGTTGCCCTGGATAAGCCGCTGCGCCACCACGGCCTTGAGGTTGAGGGACAAATCCATCAACAGTTGCCGGTGCGCATCCTCCGGGAAGAAATTGAGAATGCGCTGCACCGCCTGGTAGGCATTGTTGGCATGCAGGGTGGACACGCACAGATGGCCCGCCTCCGCGTAGTGCAGCGCATGCTGCATGCTCACGCGGTCACGGATCTCGCCGATCATGATCACGTTCGGCGCCTCGCGCATGGCATGGCGGAGGGCTTCGTCATATGACAGGGTATCGAGCCCGACCTCCCGCTGCGTGACCAGCGACTTCTTGTGCGCGTGCAGGTACTCGATGGGGTCCTCCACGGTCAGGATATGCCCCGTGGTGTTTTCGTTGCGGTGGTTGAGCAGGGCGGCGAGCGTCGTGGTCTTGCCCGAACCGGCCGCCCCCACGGTCAGCACCAGCCCCCCCTTGAGAAAGGCCAGTTGCCTGAGCACGGGCGGCAGGCCCAGCTCCTCCAGGGAGGGTATCCTGGGCGAGACATAGCGCACCACCATGCCTACCTGGCCGCGTTGCAGGTGGATGTTCACGCGGAATCGGTCGACGGCGCCCGTCTGGAAGGCCAGGTCGCACTCCATCCGGGCCTCAAACTCCTCGACCTGCGCCGGACGCATGATGGAGTAGGCCAGGGTGCGGACTTCCTCGGCACTCAGGGCCGCGCCCGCGATGGCCGTGAAGGCGCCCTGCCGCTTGAGCGTGGGCGGTGCCCCCGCCGTCAGGAAAAGATCGGAGGCACCTTCGCGCACCATCTGCGCGAGGCAGGAAAGCAGCCTGGGGTCACCGGCAGGGGTCTGGAGGTCCATGCTTCATTATTCAACAGAGCGCTCCAGAATGCCCAGGCCCGGACAACCCTTCGCGTCAGGCGGCCACCTCGCCTCCCGCCGCCAGCTTGGCGTAATGCTGGATCAGGCTCAGCAACTCGTCGTCCGAGTACGGCTTGCCCAGGTAATGGTTCACACCCAGTTCCATCGCGTGCTCGCGGTGCTTCTGGGCAATGCGTGACGTGATCATGATGATCGGCAGATCGCGCAGTGCCGCATCCGCGCGGATGTTGCGGGCCAGGTCGAAGCCATCCATGCGTGGCATTTCGATGTCGGACAGCACCACGGTGGGGCGCTCTTCCTGCAGGCGCTCCAGGGCCTGCAGGCCGTCGGCCGCGAGCACCACACGGTAGCCTTCGCGCTGCAGCAGGCGCTGCGTGACACGGCGCACGGTGATGGAATCGTCCACCACCAGCACCAGCGGCACCTGTCCGGAGGCCGGAGCCACAGCCGCCACCGGCACCGCGCCGCCCGCCTCGGGCACCACGTTGACCGCCACCGTGCCCAGGGCCACCGGCATGCTGTTGCCCGCTGCGCGCACCTGCTCGCCATACACCGTGGCCAGGGCCACCGGGTTGTAGATGAGCACCACGGCACCGGATGCGAGCACCGACATACCGGCCAAGCCCGGCAGACGGGAGAGCTGCGGTCCAAGGTTCTTCACCACTACTTCGCGGTTGCCCAGCACTTCGTCCACATGCATGGCGATGCGCTGGGACGCGCTGCGCAGCACCACCACGGGCCGGGTCTTGCCCGCCGCGGGCTCGCTGCTGCGCTGCGACGCCTGCAGCAGGGCTCCTGACCAGAAGAAGGGCAGGTTCTCTCCCGCGACCTCGAAGGTGCCCGTGCGATAGGCCGCCTCCAGCTCCACCGTGGGCACGCGGCGCACGATCTCAACCAGGTTGGCGGGTACGCCGATGGCCAGATCGCCCGCGCGCAACATCACAACTTGCGTCACGGCCGTGGTCAGCGGCAGCACCATGCGGAACGCCGCGCCCTTGCCCGTCTCCGTGGTGGTCTCGATGCGTCCCCCCAGCGAATTGACTTCGGAGCGCACCACATCCATGCCAATGCCGCGCCCGGCGAGGCCCGTGACCTCGGCGGCCGTGGAGAAACCCGGCATGAAGATCAGATTGGCCGCCTCGGAGTCGCTGAGATCGGCTTCAGGGGGAATCAGTCCCTGCGAGACAGCCTTGCCACGGATGGCGGACAGGTTCAGCCCAGCGCCGTCATCACGGAACTCCACCGATACGTCGTTGCCTTCATGGCGCAGATTCACAGTGATCGTTCCGGTAGCGGGCTTGCCCTGCGCCATGCGCTGCTCGGGGGTTTCGATGCCATGGGCCACGCAATTGCGCAGCAAATGCTCGAACGCGGGCGTCATGCGGTCCAGCACGCCGCGGTCCATCTCAATCGAGCCGCCGGTAATGTCCAGCTTGATCTGCTTTCCGGTCTCCTTCGACGACTGGCGCACCACGGCATAGAGCCGCTCGGCGATGCCCTCGAACTCCACCATGCGGGTGCGCAGCAGGTCGCGCTGGAGTTCGCGCGCCTGGCGGCCCTGGGCGATGAGATCGTCCTCGGTCCCTTCGACGGTTCGCTGGAGGTTGCGCTGGATGGTGGCCACGTCGTTGACCGACTCGGCCATCATGCGGGTCAACTCCTGCACGCGCGTGAAACGGTCGAACTCCAGGGGGTCGAAGCCCGCCGCCGAGTCCTTGGACAAGGCCAGGCGCGACTGCATCTGGGATTCCGACTGGACTTCGATATCACGCAGTTGCTGGCGCAAGCGCTCCAGGTTGCCTGTGAGGTCGGCCATCGAACCCTTGAGCTGCCCAAGCCGCGCTTCCATGCGCGAACGGGTGATCATCACCTCGCCCGCCTGGTTGACCAGGCGGTCGAGCAGTTGGGCGCGCACGCGCACGGAGTGGCCTGCCGTCGCGCGCACGGGCGCCAGTTCCAGCGGCCCCTGGGGGCGCGCCAGTACCGGGCGCTTGGCCGCCTCTGCCGGAACCGCATCGGCCGCCGCAGGCTCGGGCTGGGACTTGGCAGGCGTGACGGCCACGGGTTCCGCCGGCTCCTGCGCACTGATGGCGCGCAGCGCCGCGAAATTGGCCTGCAAGCCGTCGAAGCTGCCGAGCAGGGGCTCTACATCACCAGCCTGGACCGTTTCCACATCGATCTGCTCGATGGCCGATTCAAGGCGGTGCGAAAGCTCGCCCAGGCGCATGGCCCCGGCCAGCCGCGCGCTGCCCTTGAGCGTGTGCAGAGCGCGCAGCACCTCGGTGCGCGCGGACAGGTTGTCGGGCCGAGCGGCCCATTGGCGCAGGGAACCACCCAGCTGCGGCAGAAGTTCGGCGGCCTCTTCCTCGAAGATAGGGAAGAGGTCTGGATCGATGACGTCAATGGCGTCGATATCGTCATCGATATCCACCACGACATCCTTCACGGGCTCCTCAACCGCAGGCTCCAGATCGCGCACGGGAACCGACAGGGCCGGAGCCACATGCCCACGCTCGGGAACCAGCGGCATTTCCACCGCAGCCTCGACCGGTGCGGGGACGGGCGCAGGCGGTGATTGCTCGGCCAGGCGTGCGGCGAAGGCTTCCTCCTCTTCGGCGCGCAACGCCTGCAGCGCCTGCTCCGCATCCTCCGCGGGCGGCGATTGCGTGCTGATCACCTCGGTTTCGAGAATCCGGCGCAGCGCCTCCAGCACCTGCGGGTTCGACTCCTTGAGGAAACCGGCGGCAAACTGGTGCAAGAGGCGGCGGATGTCCTCGGCCGCGTCCAGGAAGGCGCGTGCATCGTCCGACGAGCCCTGCGACTGCAGTTGCACATGCTCAAGCGCGTGCTCCAACAGACGCGCCGTTTCCGACAGTGCATCGAAGCCGACCGTGGCCGAGCTGCCCGCCAGGGAATGCGCCAAGGCCACGGCCGTGTCCGGCAGACGCTCCTGCAGCTCCATGGACCACTCCTGGAGCGATGTCACCAGGCGGCGCGACCATTCATCGGCCTCGTTCAGGTAAACGTTGTAGAGCGGAATGCTGATGCGCAAATCGCCAATCACCTTGGTCGTTTCGTCGACCATGGGCTCCTGGGATGCCACGGGCTCCTGCGCCTCTTCAAGCGCCTCGGCAGGGGCTTCCTGGGGCTGCACGGGCACCTCCAGCACCGGAGGCTCTTCTGTCGCCACGTCCGGTACCGGCATGGGCTCTTCTGCCGGGATCTCCGACACGGTCGCCTGCACCATGGGCGGCTCGGACTCGGGCTCCACGGGCATTTCGCCCAGCGCCGGGAAACCAAGGAGTTCGTCCACCGGAGCCTCGATCTGCACCGGGGGCTCGGCTTCCATGTCCAGCAACAGATCGACTTCCGCCACCGGCGAGACGACCTCGTGCGCCGGTTCCTGCGGCGACTCCAGCGCGGCGGAGAACTCCGAGAAATCGATGTCCTCGGCCACAGGAACCTCGGAAGCCTCGCCTGCGGCGGGCAACGCCTCCACGCCCAAGGATTGGGTGTCCGAGAAATCCTGCAACTCGGTGTCCTGCGCCCGTGCGGGCAACTCCTCGGCGGGTTCTGCCACAGGCTCCATGGGCTCCTGCACCTGAACCATCGGCGCTTCGGTGGGCTCGCCCGGCAAGGCCAAGGGAACCACGGTGCCCTGCAGGCGCATGGCATCGGCAGAAGCGCTGAACGGCGCCACCTGCCAACCGCCCGCCTGCCCTGCGGCGATATCGTCGGCCCAGCGGCCAAAGGCACGCAATGCCGTTTCGGACAGGTCCAGCAGCGGTGGCTGCATGGGCTTTTGCTCCGCCAGCCAGGCGTTGAGCATCTGCTCCATCGACCATGCTGCCTCGCCAAAATCATTGAGGCCCACCATGCGCGAGCTGCCTTTGAGCGTATGGAACGCCCTGCGCAGGGTGGTCTGCTCGCTCAGGTCTCCGGGTTCCGCATGCAACGCCTGGATCGCGGCCAGCCCATTGCCCACCACCTCGCGCGCTTCCTCCAGGAAGATGTCCAACAGCTCATCTTCCACCTCGTGCACCACGGCGGGCACAGGCAGCGGAACCGGTGCGGGAGACGCCTCCAGAACCGCCGGCACGGTCTCCGCAAGTGGCGGACTGTCAGCGACGACAGGTTCAACCTCGGACTCCATGGCCTCGGGTACCGAGGTGTCCGCAGTCTCAGGCAGCACGGGCACCGGTAGCACTTCCGTCGGCACCGCGGGTTCCGGCGCCACGCCAGGAGCAGCAGGCGCCACGGGCGCATACAGCGAGGCACGCGGCACGACATCGGGCAGCGGCATTGGCGCCCGTTCGTCGATCTTGGAGGCCAGCGCATCCGTGTCCTCGGAGTGGTCGGAGGCGCGCGCGCGGGTCCGACCCATCAGGATGCGCAACTCGCCCAATTCCTCATCGTAGACAAAGAGCTTGCGCGCCATCGCGCGCTGATAGCTGAGCATGTCGATCAGGAAGCCCAAGGCCCCCAGACTGTTGCCCAGCTTCTCGAAAATCTGCTTGCGTTCTGGCTCCGACTCCACGGCATCGACAAGCAGGCGTTCGACCGTGTCGCGCATGCGCAAGACCGCCAGCGAAGCCTGGTCCAGGCCCAGCACCGACAGAACGCCACGCATCTGGGCCAAGCGTCCGGGCACCGTGGCCAGCGGCGACACATCGGCGGGGTTGCGGAAGAACTGGTCCATCGACCGCTCGGCCTCGCCAAGCGTGGCACGCAGTTCGTCGACCACGCTGCCCATGGTCTGGTTGTCGCTGACGCGCCGGTACAGATCCTCCATCCAAGGTTCCAGCGGATCGGGCTCACCGCCCGCGCTCACGCTGTCGAGGCGCTCGGCCAGCCGCTTCGCGCGGGCGACCATCTGTTCTTCCGGGGTGTCCGTTTCCTCCAGGGCCGCTTGCAGGTACAGCACCGAGGTCGCCACTTCCATGGCCAGCGCTGGCGACGGTGGCTCGCCCGAGCGGGTCGTGGTGTCCAGCGCCTTGGTCAGCGCCTGTGCCAAGCTTTCACTGCTGCGGTGGAGCTTGCGCAGGGAGTCGCACACCAGGCTGAACTGGTCTGCAGCCGGCTTGAGTTTGTTGCGGTCGCCCCCAGCGAGGGCCGACCAGGTTTCCGCCGCGGCGGAGATGCGCTTGCGCGCTTGTGCCAGCACGGCGGGGTCGAAACGGCCAAAGCGCCGCGCCTCGTAGTCCACGGGACTGGCGCGATCAAGCCCGAACGCCTTGCGCACGGCACGCAGGTAGGGCACCTCCTCGCCCTCGGCGGGTTGCGCCTGCGAGCAGAAGAACAACAGATCCTGCACCAGCCGGTCGGCGATGCCCGCATCACCCCGCGCCAGCGTGGCGTACTGCATGAGGATGCGCGAGGCCACGCGCTTGGCATACACATCCGGGGTGAACAGTCCACGCCCAAACGCTTCGAAGAAACCCGCGCAGATCTTCCAGAAGGCCCGCGACTGCCGGTCGGTCTGCCCCGCCACGAAACCAGCGCAGATGTCGCGCAACTCGCGCGCGGCATCGAAATCGGCATCCTTGACGATGCGCAGCACCGCCTGATCAAGCCGCGCGCGCGCTGCAGGCCCATAGGCCAACGGTTCCGCCGAGACATCGATCTCGGGCTCGCGGAAACGCCGCTCCACCGGCCAAAGATCGGCCGGATGCACCCGCTCGGTGCCGGTCAGCGCCTGCACGTCACGGTATTGGGGGAACAGCGCCACCGGGGACACCGCCTTGCCCGCCAACACACTTTCAAGGTATTCGCTCATGGCGAAGCTGGCGCGCTCCAGGGCGCCCGCAGCATCGTCGGTGCACAGTTCGGGCCGCTGCACGAATTTCTGCACCGCCGTCTCCATGGCGCGCAACACCAGCGCCGGAGAGGCCATTCCGACCATTTCCAGGGCACCGCTGGCCTGGTGCAACTGCTGGCGGGCGATACGCAGCGTGGCGACGTCCAGCGTCGCCAGATCGGATTCACGCGCCAGATCGGCGTCGTGCACGAAGCGGCGCAAGGCCTTGACGGCACCGTCCAGGGATTTGCGCAGTTCCTCCAGCACCCACGCCAGTGGTCCCAGATCCTGCTCGCCCGGGCCCCCTTCTGCGTTTGGTGCGTTTACGGCATCAGTAGATGACATGAATTCGTTCCCGGCTGCACAGAGCCCGTTCGTTGTTCGGTACGTCAGGCGATCTTGAACCGCGCCACGGACTGGCGCAGTTCCTCGGCCATGGTGGACAGCTCGCGGACCTGCTGCGCCGTGGTGCGCGTGCCTTCACCGGTCTGTTCCGTCACCGCGAAGATGTGCTGGATGTTGTCGGCCACTTCGTTGGCCAGCGTGGCTTCGCGGGACGTGGAAGAGGAGATCTGCTCAATCAGCTCGGCCAGGCGGCGCGACACGCGGTCGATCTCGGTCAGCGCGGTACCGGCGGAGTCGGACAGGCGCGCCCCTTCCACCACACCCTGCGTGGAGCGCTCCATGGCGGCCACGGCGTCCTGGGTATCGGTCTGAATGGCCTTCACGAGCGCCGAGATCTGGCGCGTGGCGTCGGCGGAGCGTTCAGCAAGGCGCTGCACTTCTTCCGCCACCACCGAGAAGCCGCGGCCGGCTTCGCCGGCGGACGCGGCCTGGATGGCGGCGTTCAGGGCCAGCACGTTCGTCTGCTCGGTAATGTCGGAAATCAGCTCGGTGATTTCACCGATCTCCTGCGACGATTCGCCCAGGCGCTTGATCCGCTTGGAGGTGTCCTGGATCTGGTCACGGATCGAGTTCATACCGCCGATGGCGTTCTGCACGGCCTGCAGGCCCGAGTCGGCGGCCTGCAGCGATTGGCGGGCCACGGTAGCGGACTCTTGCGCCTGCGTGGACACCTCGTTGATTCGGGTGGCCATGTCGAGCACCGAGCGGCCGGTTTCACGGATTTCGCGCAGCTGCTCGGTCGATGCGGCCAGCAGTTCGGTGGACGTGTTGTCCACCATGGCGGTGGTCTGCGCCACCCGGGTGGCCGTGTTCTGCACGCTGCCCACCAGCTGGCGCAGCTCTTCCACCGTGTAGTTCACCGAGTCGGCGATGGCGCCCGTGATGTCCTCGGTCACCGTGGCTTCCTGCGTCAGATCGCCTTCAGCGACGGACTGCAGTTCGTTCATCAAACGCAAAATGGCGGCCTGGTTGGCGTCGTTGACCCGCTTGGCCTCCTGCTCCTGGCGCTGAGCGTCCTTCTGCTGGGCCTCGGCCACCTTCTGGCGGCTGCGGCTGTCGAGCAGTTGCACACGCGAAATGCCCACGCCGCACAACAGCACGAAGAAGCCCGCGAGCACCAGCGCGGCCAACTGGCCGGCCCCGATACCCGTCTGAGCGGACAGCTTGCCCTGCAGGCCTTCGAGCTGGCGACGCATCGGTTCACTGTCACCCAAAATGGCGGTCTGCGCCTCGCGCGCCGACACCAGGCCTTGCAGGTTGCCCAGAATGGCGCTGGCCTGGTTGCGGGTGTCTTCGTAGAGCTTGATCAGGGCAGACAGCTGCTCGCGCGTCTGCGCGTCCTTGGTGGCGGCCAGGCGCAATTCGGGGCTGCCGTCGAGCAGGCCTTGCGCGATTTCCTTGAACGAGTTCAAGTCCTTGCCCAGCAGGAACACAGCCTCGGGGCTCACGCCTTCGGCCGTCTGGAATTCGTTGGCCGATTTGCCGATGCGCTGCGTCAACATCACGAGCTGGCCGGCGGCGGAGATTTCGGCCGCAGGAGCGTTCTGCTGAAGCTTGAGCGAAGAGACGGTTTCCGCGATTTCCAGCAGATCGGAAGACTGGCGGTTGATGGTGCGCAGAGCGTCACCCACCTGCGTCAGGATCTTCTGCTGCCCCATCACCACGCCGGCATTGCGTTCGGCGCGCTCCATCAAGGGAGTGATGGCGTCAAGTTCGGGCTTGAACGGCTCACCCAGGGCCTGCACGCCCAGCTCGGAGTCGCCGCCATTGAGGGCGCGCACATTGCGCGCCAGCACACCCGAGCTCTCCACCACGTCGGGGAAGGCCTGGGGACTGCCGACCAGCGCCTGGGACACCGACTTGGCGAGGCGCTGCGACTGCATCAGCGATTGGCCAGTGGCCGCGAGCTGCTGCGCGGAGCGATCGGCCTGCTGCAGCACCCAGAACGCGATGGCACCCAGCACCAGCACGCCCACGGCCAACAGACCCAGCAACCGGCGCTGCTGGCTTGCTGCCGTTCCCGTGCCCAGGACTGGCAGCGAGATGAGTTCATGGTTGGCATCGGCATCGACGGCGGCACTTGCCGCATAGCTCTCGGGTTCGCCCTGCACGCTGTTCAGGCCATCGACCTGGTAGCTCTGGAGCATGTCGGCGGACAGAAATTCCTGGTCTGGCGCCGGGCTTGCCTCGGCCGGCTGATTCGCGGGCTTGCGGTTGAACAGATTACCAATTTTGTTGACAACAGACATGGGGCAGCCTTACAGAAGAACTCAAGCACTGATGCTCAGGAATGCGGTGTGTTGAGACAGGGCCTGAAGATTGAGCTCCTGCCAGCGCTTACCGTCGGAATCGATATAGGTCGAGCCAAAAAATGCCGGCGCATCCTCGGGGGGAGGCTCGGACGCAATGAAGGCATCCGTGCCACGCAGGCCCGCAAGATGGTCCACCAGCAAAGCGGCGTTGACTTCCAGCGCGGCATTGAGTGCCAGCAGGCTGGACTCGGCGAGGGCCTGCTCCGTGCGCACCGGAGCCTCTCCGAGCAGACCCGCCAGATCGACCACACCCGTCAAGCCGCCCCGCAGGTTGGCCACGCCCATGAACCACTTCTGGGTATAGGGCACGGGCTGCACCACCGTCCAGGGGAAGATCTCGCCCGCATGGCCCAGCGGCAGCAGGTAGTATTTCCCGGCGGACTCGACAGCCAGCCAGGAGGAAACGGACAAGCCCTCGGTCCTGGCCGCCTGCAGGCGGCTGGCGAGTCGAATCTGGAGCTCTCGTAGCGCTTCGCGATTGGCCATAGAAGATGCCGGACTCTCAGTTCAGCGCATCGATCTTGGCCTGCAGTTCGGCAGCATCCACGGGCTTGGTGATATAGCCTCGGGCGCCCTGGCGCATGCCCCACACGCGATCGGTTTCCTGGTTCTTGCTGGTGCACATGATGATGGGCACATCGGCATAGAGCGGATCGCGCGAAATGGCCCGCGTAAGCTGGAAACCGTTCTGGCCGGGCATGACGACGTCCATGAGAATCAGGTCGGGCTTTTCCTCGGCCAGCCGGCGGAATGCCTCGTCGGCATTTTCCGCCGTGCGCACCTGCATGCCCTTCTTCTGCAGCAGATCGGTCAGGAACATCAACTCTGTCTTCGAATCATCGACGACCAGTACTTTCTGAATCGGCATCACATCGCTCCTTGATCGGGATTGCCAAACTGCTGCACCGCTTGCAGCAGCTGGTCTTTGGTAAATGGTTTGGTGAGATATTCCTGGCAGCCCACCATGCGGCCGCGCGCCTTGTCGAAAACCCCGTCCTTGGATGAAAGCATCACCACGGGAGTGTCCGCGAAACGGGCATTGCGCTTAATGATGGCCACCGTCTGGTAACCATCGAGCTTGGGCATGAGAATGTCACAGAAAATCAGCTGGGGATGGTAATCATTGACCTTCGCAAGGGCGTCAAAACCATCGTCCGCCAATAAAACTTCGTGCCCACCCTGTTTGAGGAATATCTCTGCGCTGCGTCGGATGGTATTGCTGTCATCCACCACGAGCACTTTGAAAGATGTGCCGGTTGTAGTCAATTGTCACTGCTCCCGATGGGAAAAATAAACAACGCAGGCAGTTGCCGCGCTTCAGATCCGAACCATCTCGAAATCATCCTTGCCGGCACCACATTCAGGGCAGGCCCAAGTGGCTGGAACCCGGTCCTAAGGCGTGCTGGGTGGAATGCCGTGTTCGGGAGAACCCTTGGATTCGTCATAAATCCAACCGCATAGCAAGCACATCCAAGTTAATGAACCGGTCACAGCTTAAAGGGCCTTCACATAGAATGCAATGATTGTATCTAGGCGCCACTGCTGGTTGCCGTTTTCGCGCCACCATCCGCACCGCAACGGGCCCATGCCAAACCAGTCGCCACCCCCCTTTTCCGACGAGGCCGAAACACCTGCCGCCGATGCCCTCCCTCATCCTGCCTGCGTCATGGTGTTCAACGCCAGCGACCCCAGTGGCGCGGGCGGATTGACGGCGGACATCTCCACCATCACCTCGGTGGGGGGTCACCCGGTAGCGGTGGTCACCGGAGCCTATGTTCGCGATACGGCGGAGGTGCGCGACCACTTCAGCTTCGACGACGAGGCGGTCACAGAGCAGGCGCGCGCCGCGCTCGAAGACCTGCCGGTCCAGGTCATCAAGGTCGGGTTCGTGGGCGGCCCGGAGAACATCAGCGCCATCGCCGAACTGGCCGCGGACTACGCCGAGCTGCCGATCGTCAGCTACATGCCCAACCTCTCGTGGTGGCAGGATGGACTGATCGACCAGTACCTTGACGCCTTCCGCGAGCTCATGCTGCCGCAGACCACCGTGTTGGTTGGAAACCACAGCACGCTCTGGCGCTGGCTCCTGCCCGACTGGGAGAGCGAGCGCAGCCCCGGTCCGCGCGACATTGCCGCCGCCGCCGCCGAGATGGGCGTTCCCTACACCCTGGTCACCGGCATCCCGCTGCCCGAGCAGTTCGTCGAGAATGTGCTCGCCTCGCCCGAGTCCGTGCTCTGCAGCGGCCGTTTCGAGCTGTTCGACGCCACCTTCACCGGCGCGGGCGACACCCTGTCGACCGCCCTGGCCTCCCTGCTGGCCTGCGGATGCGACCTGGCCGAGGCCTGCAGCGAAGCCCTGAGTTACCTGGACCGCTGCCTCGACGCCGGTTTCCGGCCCGGCATGGGCCATGTCGTGCCCGACCGCATGTTCTGGGCCGAGCCCGAAGACGGCGACGACAGCGCCGACGACAACAAAGAAGATCAACCCAGCCTGGAAGGCTTCGGCCTTCATTCCCATGACACCAAGCACTGACCTGAATACCTCCCTGTTCGAACGCGCCAAGGCCGTGATCCCCGGCGGCGTCAACTCTCCCGTGCGCGCCTTCCGCGCCGTCGGCGGCACGCCCCGCTTCGTGCAACGCGCCCAGGGCGCTTACTTCTGGGATGCCAATGGCAAAAAGCACATCGACTACATCGGCTCCTGGGGCCCGATGATCCTGGGCCACGGCCACCCGGCCGTGCTCGAAGCCGTGCAAAAGGCCGTGCTCGAAGGCTTCTCCTTCGGCGCGCCTACCGAACGCGAGGTCGAGCTGGCCGAGGAAATCCTGTCCATCGTGCCGTCCATGGACATGGTGCGCCTCGTCAGCTCGGGCACCGAGGCCGGCATGAGCGCCATCCGCCTGGCGCGCGGCGCCACGGGCCGCAGCAAGATCATCAAGTTCGAGGGCTGCTATCACGGCCACGCCGACGCGCTGCTGGTCAAGGCCGGCTCGGGCCTGGCCACCTTCGGCAACGCCACCAGCGCCGGCGTGCCGCCCGAAGTGGTGCAGCACACCCTGGTGCTCGAATACAACAACGTGCAGCAGCTCGAAGAAGCCTTCGCCCTGCATGGCAAGGACGTGGCCTGCCTGATGATCGAGCCCATCGCCGGCAACATGAACTTCGTGCGCGCCAGCGTCGAGTTCACGCGCCGCTGCCGTGAGCTGTGCACGCAGCACGGCGCCCTGCTGGTGTACGACGAGGTCATGACGGGCTTCCGCGTGGCGCTGGGCGGCGCGCAGAGCGTCTATGCCCAGGCCATCCCTGGTTTCGAGCCCGACCTCACCGTGATGGGCAAGGTCATCGGCGGCGGCATGCCGCTGGCGGCCTTCGGCGGCAAGCGCGCCATCATGGAACACCTGGCGCCGCTGGGCGGCGTCTACCAGGCCGGCACGCTGTCGGGCAACCCCGTGGCCACGGCCTGCGGCCTGGCCACGCTGCGCGAGATCCGCAAGCCCGGCTTCTACGAGGCCCTCTCAAAGTCCACGCGCTCGCTGGTTGACGGCCTCAAGGCCGCCGCCGACGCCGAGGGCGTGCCCTTCAGCGTGGACTGCCAGGGCGGCATGTTCGGCTTCTTCCTGATGCCCGAGCTGCCGCAGAACTACCCGCAGGTCATGCGCACCGACAACGCGCGCTTCAACCAGCTGTTCCACGGCCTGCTCGACCGCGGCGTATACATCGCGCCCGCGCTCTATGAAGCCGGTTTCGTCAGTGCGGCGCACACCGCCGACGACATCGCGGCCACGGTGGCCGCCGCGCGCGAAGTGTTCAAGACGCTCTCAAAATAAGAGCTAGCAGCGCTTGCCCTGCAAGCGCTGCACCCCGAAAACACCCTTATTTCTACCGCACCCGCCTCCCCTCCTCCCATGCTTGCTGCACCCAAGTTCCTGTTTGCCGCGCTGATCCTGGCGATCAACACCCTCGTGCTGTGCAGCTCGATGATCCCGTTCGCCCTGGCCAAGCTCATCCTGCCTGTCACCCCGGTGCGCCATGTCTGCGACCGCGCCCTCATGGGCATCGCGGCGCTGTGGATGGACATCAACGCCTTCTGGCTCGGCGCCGTCAACCCGGTGCGCTGGCAGGTCAGCGGCGTGGACGGGCTCGACCCGCGCGGCTGGTACCTCGTGGCCAGCAACCACCAGACCTGGGTGGACATCCTGGTGCTGCAGCGCGTGTTCAACCGCCGCATCCCCATGCTCAAGTTCTTCACCAAGAAGGAGCTGATCTACGTGCCCGTGATCGGCCTGGCCTGGTGGGCGCTCGACTTTCCGTTCATGCAGCGCAAGGGCGGCGCCAGCGCGCGCGCCGACCTCGAAGCCGGGCGCAAGGCCTGCGAGAAGTTCCGCCTCGTGCCCACCTCGGTGATGAGCTTCGTCGAGGGCACGCGCTTCACGCCCGCCAAGCACGCGCAGCAGAAATCGCCCTACCGCCACCTGCTCAAGCCCAAGGTGGGCAGCATCGGCATGGCGCTGGAGACCCTGGGCGACGCCTTCACCGGCTTCCTCGACGTGACCCTCGTCTACCCGCAGGGCGCCCCCACTTTCACCGACGCCCTCTGCGGCCGCATCACCGAGGTGGTGGTGCACGCCCATCTGCGCGCCATCCCGCCGCAGGTGCTGCCAGCCAACGGCGAACCCGCGCCGCGCGCGCCTGTGCAGGCCTGGGTGAACGAGCTGTGGCAGGCCAAGGACGAAGAAATCGAACAGGTGCTGGCCGGGCGCAAGGGCAAACCAAACTGACCCTGCCCCACTCAAAAAGAAAAGCGGCCGAGGCCGCTTTTTTGTTGGATGTCACGCTGCCCTTTGAAACCGGCGCGGCCCAGACCAGCAGACACCGCGCAAGGGCCGCCCCGCCGCGCTGGTGTCGTCCCCCTTCCGCAACGCGCAGCGCTGCAAGAGAAGGGGGAAGCGGCGCAGCCGCTCAGGGGGTTGCTCTCAATGTCTGAAATGGCGCACGCCGCTGAACACCATGGCCACGCCGCGCTCGTCGGCGGCGTCGATCACTTCCTGGTCGCGCATGGAGCCGCCGGGCTGGATCACGCAGGTCGCGCCCGCGTCCACCACCACGTCGAGGCCGTCGCGGAAGGGGAAGAAGGCGTCGCTCGCCACGGCCGTGCCCTGCAGGGTCAGGCCGGCGTGCTGGGCCTTGATGCTGGCGATGCGCGCCGAGTCCAGGCGGCTCATCTGGCCCGCGCCCACGCCCATGGTCATGCCGCCCTTGCAGAACACGATGGCGTTGCTCTTGACGTACTTGGCCACCTTCCAGGCGAACAGCAGGTCTTCCATCTCTTCCAGCGTGGGCTGCTTCTTGGTGACCACCTTCAGTTCGGTGAGCGCCAACTCGTGGTTGTCGGCCGTCTGCAGCAGCAGGCCCGAGCCGATGCGCTTGGCGTCCATGGCGTTGCGGCCGCGCTCCCAATCGGTCTGGCCGCCGCGCGCGGGCAAGGCGATCTTGAGCAGGCGCACATTGGCCTTCGATTTGAAGATCTCCAGCGCCTCGGGCGTGAAATCGGGCGCCATCAGCACCTCGACGAACTGCTTGCTGATCTGCGCGGCGGCCGCGCCGTCGAGCGTGCGGTTCAGCGCGATGATGCCGCCGAAGGCGCTGGTCGGGTCGGTCTGGAAGGCCTTGTTGTAGGCGCTCAGGGCATCCAGGCCCACGGCCACGCCGCAGGGGTTGGCGTGCTTGACGATCACGCAGGCGGCGGCGTCAAAGCTCTTCACACATTCCCAGGCGGCGTCGGCGTCGGCGATGTTGTTGTAGCTCAGCTCCTTGCCCTGCAACTGCACGCCGGTGACCAGCGAGCCGGGCGCGGGGTACAGGTCGCGGTACAGCGCGGCCTGCTGGTGGCTGTTCTCGCCGTAGCGCAGGTCCTGCACCTTGGTAAAGATGCCGTTGCTCTGGCCGGGGAACAGCGCGCGCTGGGGCACGTAGGTTTCGGACAGCTTCTCGGCCTCGAAGCTGACGGAGGAGAGGTAGTCGCTGATGGCGCCGTCGTACTGGGCGATGCGGTTGAACGCGGCCACCGACAGCGCGAAGCGCAGCTTGTCGGACAGCTTGCCGCCGGCCTTCAACTCGGCCAGCACGGCCTCGTACTGGTCGGCCGAAGTAATGACGCCGACATCCTTCCAGTTCTTGGCGGCGCTGCGCACCATGGCGGGGCCGCCGATGTCGATGTTCTCGATGGCGTCTGCCAGCGTGCAGCCGGCCTTGGCCACGGTGGCTTCAAAGGGGTAGAGGTTCACCACCAGCAGGTCGATGGTGTCGATGCCGTGCTCCTTCAGCGCCGCCATGTGCGCGGGCAGCTCGCGGCGCGCCAGCAGGCCGCCATGCACCTTGGGGTGCAGGGTCTTGACGCGGCCGTCGAGCATCTCGGGGAACTGCGTGACCTCGGCCACCTCGGTCACGGGCAGGCCCGCCTCCTGCAGCAGCTTGGCGGTGCCGCCGGTGGACAGCAGCTTGATGCCCAGGGCATGCAAGGCCTGCGCGAATTCGACGATACCGGTCTTGTCGGAGACGGAGAGTAGTGCGTTCATGGTGGTGGTTTTGAAGTGAAATCGTGCTCCAGCGCCCGCCAAGCAAGCGCCAATAGCTATTATTTATATAGCAAAAAAGCTCACAGCAGCTTGTGCTCGACCAGCTTCTTGCGCAGCGTGTTGCGGTTCAGGCCCAGCCATTCGGCGGCGCGCGACTGGTTGTTGTCGGCATGGCTCATCACCACCTCCAGCAGCGGTTTTTCGACCACGCGCACCAGCATGTCGTACATGCCGTCGGGCGTCTCGCCGCCCAGGTCGCGGAAGTAGCCCTGCAGGCTCTCGCGCACGCATTCCTCGATGTGTTTTTTGCTCATGCAGCCAATCCCTCTTGTTCTTGTGCGTCGGCGTCCAGCCCGGCGCTCGCGGCCGGCAGGCGGTCCATCTGTCGGCCCAGGGCCTGCAGGTAGTCGTCCACCGCCTGCCATTGCGCCTGGCAGTCGTCGATCGTATTGATATGTTGTCGGAAATCCTCGCCGCCCGGCAACGCCCGCAGGTACCAGGCAATGTGCTTGCGCGCGCTGCGCACGCCGGTCAGCTCGCCGTAGAGGCGGTAGTGGTCCTGCAGGTGGTCCAGCAGCAGGCGCCGCACCTCGGCCACCAACGGCGGCGCCAGGTGTTCGCCCGTGGCCAGGAAGTGGCCGATCTCGCGGAAGATCCAGGGCCGGCCCTGGGCCGCGCGGCCGACCATGATGGCGTCGGCCCCGGTGCAGGCCAGCACATCGCGCGCCTTCTCGGGCGAGGTGATGTCGCCATTGGCCACCACGGGCACCTGCACCGCTGCCTTCACGGCCGCGATGGTGTCGTACTCGGCCTGGCCCTTGTACCCCTGCTCGCGCGTGCGGCCATGCACCGTGAGCATCTGGATGCCCACGGCCTCGAACTGGCGCGCCAGCTGCACGGCGTTCTTGTGCTGCTGGCACCAGCCGGTGCGCATCTTCAGCGTGACGGGCACATTGCGCGGCGCGCAGGCGTCCACCACCGCCTGGGCGATCGACACCGCCAGCGCCTCGTCCTGCATCAGCGCCGAGCCCGCCCACTTGTTGCAGACCTTCTTGGCCGGGCAGCCCATGTTGATGTCGATGATCTGGGCGCCGCGCTCGATGTTGTAGACCGCCGCCTCGGCCATCATCGCCGCCTCGGTGCCCGCGATCTGCACCGCGATGGGCCCGGGCTCGCCCTCGTGGTTGGCCCGGCGCGAGGTCTTGAGGCTGTTCCACAGGTCCTTGCGCGAGGTCACCATCTCGCTCACCGCGTAGCCGGCGCCGAGCTGCTTGCACAGCTGGCGGAACGGCCGGTCCGTCACCCCGGCCATCGGGGCGACGAACAGACGGTTCGCCAGGGGAATATGGCCGATGTGCATGGGTGAGGGTGGGCAGCGAATGCTGAAAAAGGAGGCAGGATTGTACCTGCTCAAAATTTCAGCAAATGAAATATCCACCCCCATGCCGCCCTCCATGCAACGGTGCCGGCAGCGGCCCGCACGGCCTGCCCCTACACTCCCTGGCCATGGAATCCTGGATGCACGCAATGCTCGGCTGGCTGGCCCTGCCGCAGTTCGGCCTGAGCACGGTCTTTGTCGTCGCCTTCGTGTCGGCGACGCTGCTGCCCATGGGCTCGGAGCCCGCAGTGTTCGGCCTCATCAAGCTCAACCCCGAGCTGTTCTGGCCCGCCATCCTGGTGGCGACCGCGGGCAACACCCTGGGCGGCGGCGTGAGCTGGTGGATGGGGCTGGGCGCGCACCGCGCCTGGGATGCCGCGCGGCGCCACCGGCGGGCCGGCCCCCCCCCGGGCGCCGATGCCAAGCCGGTGCGCGAACTCAGCCGCAACGAGCGCCGCGCGCGCATCTGGCTGCGCAAATGGGGGGCCAAGACCTGCTTGCTGAGCTGGCTGCCCGTGGTGGGCGACCCCCTGTGCGCCGTGGCCGGCTGGCTCAAGCTGCCGTTCTGGCCCTGCCTGGCCTACATGGCCGTGGGCAAGTTTTTGCGCTACCTGTTCATGACGACGGTGCTGCTGCACCTGGTGCCAGGCCAGGTGGGGCTGTAGCCGGTTCTGGCGGCAGCAGCGCGTCCCAGTCCACGGGCCGGGTCGTGTCCACGTGCATGGCCCATGCCTCCTCCTCGGCCGAGAGCGGCCGGGCCGCGGCCCATTGCGATTCGAGCACCCGCACATCGGCCTCGGAGGCATCGCCCCCGGCCTGCTGGCGAGCACGCACACGCTCGCGCAGCACGTCGAGCGGCGCCTCGAAACACAGGATACGGATGGGCACCCGCAGCGCCTGGGCCAGCGCGATGAACCGCGCCCGCAGGGCCGGGTTCAGGAAGGTGGCGTCCACCAGCACCGCGTGGCCGGCATCGAGTGCCGAGCGCGCCGCCCGCGCCAGCCGCTCGTGCGTGCGCAGCGAGGCATCCTGCGTGTAGATGCCGCCGGGCACGGCGCCGCTGGCGTCCTCGGGCGCCAGGCCGAACAGCCGTTTGCGCTCCACATCGGCGCGCACGCGCACCATGCCGCGCTGGCAGACCAGCGCCAACGACTGCGTGCTCTTGCCCGAGCCCGAGAAACCGTGCGCCAGCCACAGCGCCAGGGGCCGAGGCCGGATGAAGCGCAGCGCCAGTTCCAGGTAGCGCCGCTGCTCCCGCAGGCAGGCGGCGCGGGCTTGGCCCTCGGTCTGCGCCAGGCGCAGGCCCGCCACGCGGGCGCGCACCAGGGCGCGGTAGACGCGGTAGTAATCGAGCACCTGCAGGCCTGCGTAGTCGCCCGTGCGCTCCAGCCAGGCGTTGAGAAAACGCCAGGCCAGGTCGGCGCGGCCGCGCGCCTCCAGGTCCATGGCCAGGAAGGCGACATCGGCCACGCCATCGATCCAGCGCAGCGCCGGGTTGAATTCAATGGCATCGAACAACTGCGGCGCATCATCGATGAGCACCAGATTCGCCAGGTGCAGGTCGCCATGGCCTTCGCGCACGCGGCCCGAGCGCAGGCGCTCCTCGAAAACCGGCGCCAGCCTGGCGCCTTGGGCGGCACACCACCGCGCCACATCGCCCAGCAGCGGCGCCAGGTCCGGCGCATCGGCCGCCACGGCCCGCAGGGCGGCCAGGCAGTCATCCACTGGCGCGCGCACGGCCTGCGCCGTACCCCAGCCCTGGCCGGGCAGGGCCACGGCGGCCGCGCCATGGAAGCGCGCCACCTGCCACGCCAGCGCGTCGATGTGCGCGGGCGTGAGCTGCTCCCGCTCCAGCAGGTGGCTGAGCAGCGCCGCCTGATCGAAGCGCCGCATGCGCACCGCGGGTTCGGCATCCGGGGGCGCATCCTCCAGGGGACGCAGGCGCAGTCCGTCCGGCGCGCCGCCCGTGAGTGCCACCAATCCCAGATAAAGGCCCGGCGCGGTACGGCGGTTGATGCGCAGCTCCTCCGCGCACGCGGCGCGGCGCAGCGCCGGGGTGCTGAAGTCCAGGAAATCCAGCCGCAGCGGCTTCTTGAACTTGTAGACATAGTCACCCACCAGCAGCAGCCAGGAGATGTGCGTTTCGATCCATTCCACCGCGCCCACCGGGTGGTCGAAGGCCTGGGGCGAGCGCTGCAGGGCACGCAGGCGCCGTTCGGCGGCGGCGTAGTCGTCCTGCAGGTCCATGGCCCGGGGTTCCGTCACGGCGCGCGCAGCCGCACGCGGGCGCCATCGGCCAGCGTGGCGGGCGGGTACACCACCACCTGCGCGCCGGCCTGCAGCCCCTCCTTCACCCAGGCATGGGTGGCACCGCGCGCCTCCAGCACCACGGGCACGCGGCGGGCGCGCCCCTCTTGCACCACGAACACGGCCATGCGCGGCGCGGCGGGTTCGGCGCCCGCCGCAGCGGCGCCGTCGGCGTGCAGCGGAAACAGCGCGCTCACGGGCACCAGGGTGGCGTCCTCTGCCTCGCGCGTGAGCACGCGCGCCACCACGCGGTAGCCGTCGCCCAGGGCCTCCCACTGCGCGGCCGGGCTAGTCAGGTCGATGAGCACGTTCACGCGCTGCTCCTCCACCCCCAGGGCCGAGACCTTGGTGAACGCCGCCGGCTCCACGGCGCGCACGCGCCCCTGCAGCACGCCGGGACCGCCCCAACGCTCG
The DNA here is from genome assembly GCF_003604195.1 of Simplicispira lacusdiani. Classification (GTDB taxonomy): domain Bacteria; phylum Pseudomonadota; class Gammaproteobacteria; order Burkholderiales; family Burkholderiaceae_C; genus Simplicispira; species Simplicispira lacusdiani. The sequence continues at coordinate 158,151 of NZ_QXGR01000004.1, read as the reverse complement.
ATGCGCACGGGGCTGCCCGCGCGCACCTGCAGCGCATCGGTGGACAGCAGCGGCGCCACCACCTCCAGCTGCGTGGTGTCGCCCAGCTCGACCAGCACCGTGCCCAGCCCCACCATGCCCTCGCTGGTCTGGGCCACGCGCAGCACGCGGCCGGCCACGGGCGCGCGCACCTCGAAGGCCCGGCCCCCGGCCTGCGGGCGTTGCACCACGCCGAGCGCCGCGCGCGCCTGGGCCAGGTCGGCGCGCGCCGCCTGCTGCTCCAGCATGGCGGCCTGCGCGTCCTTCTGCGCGGCGTCCAGGGCCAGGCGGTCGGCGTCCAGCCGCGCGGCGGCCACGAAGCCCTGCCGCGCCAGGTCCTCGCTGCGGCGCAGGTCGCCGCGCGCCTGCTCCAGCACCACGCGGCTGCGCTCGGCGCGCACCCCGGCGCGCTGCACGCCGGCCTGCGCGGCGTCCACGCGCGCCCGGTGTTCCTGCAGGCTGCGTTCATCGAGCAGGGCCGGCAACGCCGGCAGGATGCGCGCCACCACCTCGCCCGCGCGCACCGCGTCGCCCTCGCGCAGCGCGATGCGCGCCAGGCGCCCGGCCAGCGGGGCCGAGACGGCATACCGGTCGCGCAACCGGGTCTTGGCGTCCTCGTCGATGCCGGTCTCGAAGCGGCCCTGCGCCACGCCCACCACTTCCACCGGCTGCGGCCGGGGCGCGAAGGCCCAGGCCAGCAGCACCGCCAGCGCCACCACCGCGCCCCCGCTCAGCATCCATGTCTTCTTCTGCATCGCCATCGTCCTCGCTTGATCCGTTTTTCCGTCACTCGCGCGTCTTGAGCGCGCCCACCATGTCCAGCTGGTCGATCCGCCGCCGCACCACCAGCGCGCTGGCCGCACCCGCGGCCACCACGCACAGGCCCGCCACGGCATAGGTGCGCGGGCCGATGACCACGGGGAACAAAAACTGGTCGTTCTTGAGCAGGTCCACCACTAGGTGCACCAGCCCCCAGCCCAGCGCCATGCCCAGGGGCAGCGCCAGCGCGATGCCGATGGCCAGCTCGCCCAGCAGCAGCGCCGAAACCTCGCCGCGCGTGAAACCCAGCACACGCAGGCTGGCCAGCTCCCAGGTGCGCTCGGCCAGGGCGATGCGGGCATTGTTGTAGACCACGCCCACGGCGATCACGGCCGCGAACAGCGTGAGGATGGTGCTCATGATGCGCACGTTGCGCGCGCTCACGTCCTCCATGTTGCGCAGCAGCGTAGCCTTGCTGAACGCCCCCGCCACGCGCGGCAGGCCCTTGGTGGCCTCCAGGAAGCGCGGCTCGGCGCCCGGCTCCAGCGCCACGGCGAATTGCGAGGCCACGTCGCCCTCCTGCAGCCAGCGGTTGAGCGTATCGCGCTGCACGTAGGCGTTGAGGCCCATCATCTCGCGCACGGTGGCCTGCACGGGCACGGTCAGGCTGCGCTGGCGGCCTTCGAGCACCTCCAGCTGCACCATGTCGCCCACGCGCAGGCCGAGCTTGTCGGCCAGGCGGTCGGTGAGCAGCAGGCCCGTCGCCGGCACGGGGCTCTGGCGGCCGTCCACGTCGATGATGCGCTGCAGGCGCGCATCCGGCACGATGCCCTGCAGGCCCACGCGCTCGCTGCGGTGGCCGTGGCGAATGCGCACGGCCACGCCGCGCGAGGGCTCCACCAGCGCCACGCCCGGCAAGCGCGCCAGTTGCAGGAGGGCCAGGGCATCCACGGGCTCGGCCATCCACACGGTCACGTCGCTGCGCATGGCCAGTTCGAAGGTGGTGTCGACGATGTGGTCGATGGCGTCGCTGAAGAAGTTGCCCATGATGACGATGGCCACCGACGCCGCCGTGCCGCCGATGGTCAGCAGGGTGCGCAGCGGCCGGCGCTCCATGTTGCGCAGCACCATGCGCAGCGCGGGCGGAATGCGCTGCACGCCCAGACGCTCCAGCACGGTGCGCCGGTACAAGCCGGGCGCGGGTGGGCGCATGGCCTCGGCCGGCGCCAGGCGCACGGTGGCGCCCACGGCGCTGAGCGTGCCCAGCAGGGCCGTGGCGCCGGTCACGCCCGCGCCGACAAGGAACAGCCACGGCGCGATGCGGTGCCCGAACACCGGGAAGAAAAAGAATTCCGCGTACAGCCGCGTCAGCAGGGTGCCCAGCCAGTCGCCCAGCGCCACGCCCAGCAGCAGCCCCACGGCGACGATCAGCGCCACGAGCTTGAGGTAGTGCCCGGCGATCGCGGCATTGGCATAGCCCAGCGCCTTGAGCGCGGCGATCTGCTCGCGCTGCGTGGACACCAGGCGCGAAAGCACCACGTGCAGCAGGAAGGCCGCCACGGCCAGGAAGATGGCGGGCAGCACGGTGCCCAGCACGCGCTGCTCCTTGATCTCGGCGTCGAGCATGGCGTGCGAGGGCTGGTCTTCCCGGCCCCGGGCGTCGCGCCCGCCGTAGGGCGCGAGCAGGCGCGAGAGTCCGTCGAGCACGGCGGGCTCCGAGGCCTGGGGCGCCAGCTTGACGGCCACGCGGTTGAACGCGCCCTGCATGTCGTAGGCGGCGGCCAGGGCCTCGCGGTCCACCCAGAAGACGCCGAAGCCGCGCATGTCGGGCACGCCCGCGAGCCCGGCGAAGATGTATTCGGGCGACAGCGCTGTGCCCACGATGCGCAGGCCGCGGCGCTTGCCGTTGACCAGGGCCGTGAGTTCATCGCCCGGCCGCAGCCCGCGCACGGTGGCGAAGCCTTCGGACACCAGGGCGTCGATGGCACCGTCGCCGCGCGCCTGCCCGGCACCGGCGGGCGCCAGGGCGCGCCCGTGGCGCACGGTGACCTGGTTCATGCGCGGCGGCTGGCGCAGGTCCACGCCGATGAGCTGGCCCAGGATGGGGTCGGACAGCCCCGCGATCTCCACGCGCACCACCTGCTCCACCGTCACCTGCACATCGGCCACGCCGGGCACGCCGCGCAACACCTCGGCCAGCGCCAGCGGCGCGCGCTTGACGCTGGCGAAGGCGTCGGCGAAATGGCCCTGGGCGTAGAACTGGTCGCGCGCCAGCGCCAGCGAATCGACCGCCGACAGGCAGGTGATGAAGCCGCCCAGCCCGCTGGCCACCACCAGCGCGATGGTGAGCGCCTGGCTCCACATGCGCCGCAGGTCGCGCAGCAGCTTGCGGTCGAGGGCCTTCATGGGCCTGTGCCCCAGGACGGCATCACCAGGACAGCTCCGAGGGCGAGACGCGGTGCGCGTTGCGCTCCACGCGCTGGATGGTGCCGTCGCCCAGGTAGACCACGCGGTCGGCCATGGCGGCGATGGCGGCGTTGTGCGTGATGACCACCGCCGTGGTGCCCAGTTCGGCGTTGATGCGGGCGATCACCTCCAGCACCATCTTGCCGGTCTGGTAGTCGAGCGCACCCGTGGGCTCGTCGCACAGCAGCACCTCGGGGCGCTTGACGATGGCGCGCGCGATGGCCACGCGCTGCTGCTCGCCGCCCGAGAGCTGCGCCGGAAAATGGTGCTGGCGCGGCGTGAGCCCCACCATGGCGATGGCCTCGTCGATCGCCATGGGGTGCGGCGCGATGTCGGTCACCAGCGCCACGTTCTCACGCACCGTGAGGCTGGGGATGAGGTTGTAGAACTGGAACACGAAGCCCACGTGCTCGCGCCGGTAGTCGGTCAGTTCGGCCTCGCTGGCACCGGTCAGGCGGTGGTCGGCGAACCAGACCTCGCCCGTGGTGGGCACGTCCAGCCCGCCCAGGATGTTCAGCAGCGTGGACTTGCCGCTGCCCGAGGCGCCCAGCAGCACCACGAACTCGCCGCGCACGATCTGCAGATTGACATCGTGCAGGGCCCGCACCGCCACGGCGCCGGTCTGGTAGGTCTTGCCCAGGCCCTGGGCGCGGAACACGGCCTCGGGCGCCGGGCATGGCGGGGAAACTGCGGGGATGGTGGGCATGCGAAGCGGTGTCGGGCACCCGGCAAAGCGGCCGGTCCTTCCAGTGTGGCGCCTGCGGGAGGGGTGTCAACCAATCCGGTCAAGAAAACCGCCGCCAGTGGCGCGGCGCACACCCCTTAAGCTATTAAAAAAATAGCTACTGACGCATGCTGGACGGGAGAAATATCGAAAAACCCTGCGAAACCGCTCTCCCACCGGCAGCGGTCAGATGGACGCCGGCCCGAGCATTTGCACCGAGACCGACGGATCGCCCTTGACCACCGGCTCTTCCACCACCACCTGGTTGCGTCCGCCCTCCTTGGCCATGTACATGGCGGTGTCGGCGCGCGCGAAGAATTCCAGCACCGACTCGCCCGGGATGTACTGGGTGACGCCGATGGACACCGACACGCGGCTCTTGGGCAGGCCCTTCCAGGCATGGGACTCCACCTGCGCACGGATACGCTCGCAGGTGTTGAGCGCGGGCAGCAGCGCGGTGGCGGGGAAGATGAGCAGGAATTCCTCGCCGCCGTAGCGGCCGAAGAGGTCCCCCGCGCGCACGTTCTCCTGCGCCACGCGGGCAAAGCTGCGCAGCACCTCGTCGCCGCCCAGGTGGCCCAGTTCATCGTTGATGCGCTTGAAATGGTCGAGGTCGATCACGGCCAGGCACAGGGGGATGCCGGTTTCGTCGGCCAGCTGCCTCTGCTCTTCGAGCGCCGCGACGATGTAGCGGCGGTTGAAGCAGCCCAGCAAGGTGTCGCGCTGCGCGTCTTCCTGGATGTTCTTGAGCTTGCGGCTGGCCCGGTGCAGGATGCGGTGCAACATCTGCACCTTGCCGGTCAGGAAGGCAAAGGCCGGCAACGATGCGGCCAGCGCCATGAAGTGCAGGATCTCCAGCCGCAACAGCGCCTCGTTCTGCTGCTGCGCATGGTGCAGCACGATCACCAGCGCATAACCCGCCAGCAGGCCGACAGCGAGCACGAACGCCTTGGCGCGCGAAATGCGGTACATGCCGTAGGCCAGGGCGACGAAGGAGAAGGGCGCCAGCAGGATCTGCATGACCGGTTCGAGGTACACCACCACCAGCATGCAGCCCAGGGCCGTGGCGACGATGGGCAGCTTGAGCCGCTTCTCGCGGAAACGGAAATGCTGGCCCGTCTTGAACACGGCAAAGAAGGCCAGCATGAAGAAAGCCGCCATGCCCGCGAGGACATAGACCGTGGACAGCCGCACCATGTCCAGCGCATGGAAACCCAGCGTCGCCAGCATGAACAGGCCGATCAGGGCGGTAGCGATGCTCCACTTCTGCGCATTGGAGCGCTTGCCCACGGGTTTGCTGGCATCCGTCTCGCGGCGCGCCGGCCGCGTGCTCCCCTCCGACGAATCGTCGAAGTCCATGATCGCATCGGTCAGGGGAAAGACGTCCGTGCCGGTGAACTGCGGCTTGCTACGCCCGAAAAACAAGGAAAGGATGGTGGCGGTACCCATGAGCCTTGAACGCGAGGAACGTCGTTGTGTCTACAGGTTGTATGGACTGGAAAGCAGTGGGTGCCAATTGCCGCCGGCCGCTCCACACGGCCCCCAGAACCCTGCGCGCGCATTCTGAAGACCGCCCCCGGCACGCCCCCAGAGGCGCACCGGGCACTGGTAAACGGAGCATCTTACGGACAACCGCCCTACCCCTCCCCCGGGTTTTCCAGTATGCCACCAGCGCGGCCCGCCGCGAACATGCCGGACGCCATTCAGGCCGGCTGGACACGGCGGCGCGAGCGCCAGCCTTCGAGCGTGTAGACCAGCAAGGCCGCCCAGATCAGCACGAAACCCGTCAGACGCGCGGGATCGAAGGCCTCATGGAACAGCCACACCCCCAGCGCGAACTGCAGGCTGGGCGAGATGTATTGCAGGATGCCCATGGTGGCCAGCGGAATCCGGCGCGCGCCGGCCGCGAACAGCAGCAGTGGCACGGCCGTGACCGGCCCGGCCAGCGCCAGCCAGCCCAGGGTGGCGGCGTCGCCCTGCGCCAGTGCCCCCTGGCCCTGCCAGGCCCAGGCGCCCAGCACGGCCAGCGTCAGCGGCGCGAGCAGCACCGTCTCCAGGGTGAGTCCTTCCAGCGCGCCGAGCACCGCCACCTTGCGCAGCAGGCCGTAGAAGCCGAAGGTCAGCGCCAGCACCAGCGCGATCCAGGGCAGGCGCCCGGCCTGCACCGTCAGCCACAGCACACCGGCCGCCGCCACGGCCACGGCAAGCCACTGGCCCGGGCGCGGCCGCTCGTGCAGGAACACATAGCCCAGCGCCACGTTGACCAGCGGCAGGATGAAGTAGCCCAGGCTGGCATCGACCACATGGCCGTTGTTCACGGCCCAGACATAGGTCAGCCAGTTGGCGGCCAGCAGCAGCGCCGACAGCGCGAACGCGCCCAGCACGCGCGGCTGGCGCAGCACCTCGCGCATCCAGGCCCACTGCCGGCGCACCGCCAGCAGGGCCAGCACGAACACCAGCGACCACAGCGTGCGGTGCAGCACCACTTCGAGCGCGGGCACATCGGCCACCTGGCGGAAATACAGGGGGAACAGGCCCCAGGACAGGTAGGCCAGCGCGGCGTAGACGATTCCGGTGTTCATGGGCCCATCCAGAGAGGGCAGCGCATGGCGCTGCACTGGTAAAAAAATCGGCCGCCAAGGCGCATCCACGAAAGGTGCGCCACGGGCGGCCGGACGCTGGCGCAAGCGCCAGGCGTGGGGTTAGACGTTGAACAGGAAGTTCATCACGTCGCCATCCTTGACGACGTATTCCTTGCCTTCCGCGCGCATCTTGCCCGCGTCCTTGGCGCCCTGCTCGCCCTTGTATTGGATGAAGTCGTCGAAGGCGATGGTCTGTGCGCGGATGAAGCCACGCTCGAAGTCGCCGTGGATCACGCCTGCGGCCTGGGGCGCGGTGTCGCCCACGTGGATGGTCCAGGCGCGCACTTCCTTCACGCCGGCGGTGAAGTAGGTCTGCAGGCCCAGCAGCTTGAAACCGGCGCGGATCAGGCGGTTCAGGCCCGGCTCGCTCTGGCCCATCTCGGCGAGGAACAAGTCGCGGTCCTCGTCGCTCATCTCGGCCATCTCGGATTCCATCTTGGCGCAGATGGCGACCACGGGCGCGTTCTGCGCGGCCGCGTATTCCTTCAGGCGCTCCAGCAGCGGGTTGTTCTCGAAGCCATCCTCGCTCACGTTGCCGACGAACATGGCCGGCTTGGCCGTGATCAAGCAGAAGGGCTTGAGCAGCGGCGCGTCTTCCTTGCTCACGGGCACCGTGCGCGCGGGCTTGCCTTCGTTCAGCGCGGCCTGGATGGGCGTGAGCAGCTGCACCAGCTTGACCGCTTCCTTGTCGTTGCCGCTCTTGGCGGCCTTGCTGTAGCGGTTGAGCGCCTTCTCGACGGTGCCCAGGTCGGCCAGGCACAGCTCGGTCTGGATGACCTCGATGTCGGAGATCGGATCGACCCGACCGGCCACGTGGATCACGTTGTCGTCCTCGAAGCAGCGCACCACGTTGACGATGGCGTCGGTCTCGCGGATGTGGGCCAGGAACTGGTTGCCCAGGCCCTCGCCCTTGGAGGCGCCGGCCACGAGGCCCGCGATGTCCACGAACTCGACGATGGCGGGCACGATGCGCTCGGGCGAGATGATCTCGGCCAGCTGGTTCAGGCGCGGATCGGGCACTTCCACCACGCCCGTGTTGGGCTCGATGGTGCAGAAGGGGTAGTTCTCGGCGGCGATGCCGGCCTTGGTCAGCGCGTTGAAGAGGGTGGACTTGCCGACGTTGGGCAGGCCCACGATGCCGCATTTCAGGCTCATGGCAGGGCTTTCAGGTGTTCTGGGGGAAAACCTTCGATTTTACGGCCCCGGCATCGGACACCCGGTTCGTCAGTCAAAGCGCAGGTCGGCGGCGATGGGCTGGCCCACGCGCAGCACCTGGCCCGCGCCCTGGCGCACGATGGCGTTCATGCCGAAGGTGATGGCGCCGTCCAGCCGCTTGTCCTGGCGGAAGCTGCGCAGGGTGTCGCCCACGGCGGGGTGGCTTTCGGCCGTGGCCGGGTCGATGTCGGGGATGGGGCAGCGCGCGCAGGGCTTGACGAGCTGCAGCCATGCCTCCTGCCCGCCGCCGGTGCCGATGCGGACCCCGTCCACGCGGTCCTCGTCGAAGGCCTCGACGCCGCCCAGCACTACGTTGGGCCGGAAGCGCTCCATGCCCACGGCGCCATGGCCTGCGGCCGCCAGGCGCTGGTTCAGGTCGGCGAGCGAGGCCTCGCTCGCCACCAGCACGGGAAAGCCGTCGCTGAACCGGTTGGGCGCCTCCAGGCCGCCCGTCCAACCCATGCTGGAGAGGCGCCGGTGCGCCGGATCGAAGCGCACCAGGCGGCAGGGCTGGCCCAGGAAAGCGCCCAGCCAGCGCGCCGCCGCCTCGCCCATGTCCTGCGCGGGCACGGTGTCTTTCCACACGGTCACCGTGGCGGCGCCCTCGGCCGCGCCCGCCAGCAGGCGCAGATCCGGCAGGCCCGGCGCCTGCAGCACCAGGTCCTGTCCCACGACCCGTGGGCGCACCAGGGCCATGCGGGGCAGCGTGCGCTGGCTGAGGAACACGCCCTGGGCATCGACGACCATCCAGGCCCGGTCCAGCTCCAGCCCGGCCTCGGTCAGCACGGCCTCCCGCACCTCGGTGCCGGCGCAGGATTTCACGGGGTGGACGAACAGGCGCGCGATGGTGCCCTGCAGGTCGGAGTCGGGATGGAAGCTCACGGCGAATGGCCCAGGGAAAGGATGGAGGCCGAAGCATAGCGGCGAATCCCGCCACGCCAAGAGCACCCACGCGCCATGGGGCGGGAAGCGCCCTCCTACAATCCCCGGATGGCGCAATCCTTCGACATCTGTATCCGCGGCGCGGGCGTGGTGGGCCGCACGCTGGCTCTGCTGCTGGCGCGCGAGCGGCTGAACGTGGCCCTGGTGGCCAGCCCGCCGCCGGCCGCCCCGTCCACATCCGACGTGCGAGCCTACGCCCTGAATGCCGCCTCGCGCGCCCTGCTCGAATCCCTGCGCAGCTGGCCCGACGTCCAGCACGCCACCCCGGTCACGCACATGCGCGTGGCGGGCGACCAGGACGGCGAGGTGCATTTCGACGCCACCGCCCAGGGCGTGCCCGCGCTGGCCTGGATCGTCGACGTGCCCGCGCTCGAAGCCCGCCTGCACGATGCGGTGCGCTTCCAGCCCCAGGTGGAAGTGGTGCAAGCCCCGGTGCCCGCCCCGTTAACCGTGGTATGCGAGGGCCGCGCCAGCCGCACGCGCGAGGAATTCGGCGCCGAGTTCGACGTCTCGCCCTACCCCCACCACGCCATCGCCACGCGTCTGGCCTGCGAGAAGCCCCATGGCCAGGTGGCGCGGCAGTGGTTCGCGCCCGATGGCAGCATCCTGGCCTTCCTGCCCCTCGACGGCGAGGACGGCCACGCCGTGGCGGTGGTGTGGTCGGTCGCTGCGGAGCAGGCCGCCCTGTTGCGGGAGCTTGATCCGGAGAGCTTTGCCCAGCGCCTGCAGGCCGCCAGCCAGGATGCGCTGGGCGCGCTGCGCACCACCTGCGACCGTGTGGCCTGGCCGCTGCAGCAAGCGCGCGCGCGCCACTGGTGCGGTGCCCTGCCGAATGCTCCGGCGAACAGCTGGGTGCTGGCGGGCGACGCCGCGCACAACGTGCACCCGCTCACCGGCCAGGGGCTGAACCTGGGCCTGGGCGACGCGCAGGCCCTGGCGCGCGTGCTGGCCGGGCGCGACCCCTGGCGCAGCGTCTCCGACCCGCGCCTGCTGCGCCGCTACGAACGCGAGCGCAAGACCGCCCTGCTGCCCATGGGCCTGGTCACGGATGGCCTGCAGCAGCTCTTTTCCCGCCCGCAGGGCCCCTGGCAACAGCTGCGCAACTGGGGCATGAAGGGTTTCGAGCGCAGCGGCTCCCTGAAAGACTGGATGGCCCGCCAGGCCATGGGAACGCATTGACGCGCACGCACTCCAACGGGCTGGCGCCTCGCCGCCGCCCTACCTGACACCCCCCGACGAGAACACCATGCAATTGATCCCTTCCCTGCTGGCCGCCGCCGCGCTGACCCTGGGCCTGTCGGCCAACGCCCAGGAAGCCGCCATCCGCAAGACCCTGGCCGAGCGCATCCCGCAGATGGGCAAGATCGACGAGATCCAGGCCACCTCGATGTCCGGGCTGTACGAAGTGCGCATCGGCACCGACATTTTTTATTCGGACGCCAAGGGCAACTACCTGATCCAGGGCGAGCTGATCGACACCAAGGCGCGCCGCAACCTCACCGAGGACCGGATCAACAAGCTCACGGCGGTGGATTTCTCCGAACTGCCGCTCAAGGACGCCTTCACCATCGTGCGCGGCGACGGCAAGCGCAAGCTGGCCGTTTTCGAGGACCCCAACTGCGGCTACTGCAAGCGCTTCGAACGCGACCTGCAGAACGTGGACAACGTCACCGTCTACCTGTTCCTCTACCCCATCCTGAGCCCCGACTCGGCCGAGAAGTCGCGCAACATCTGGTGCGCCAAGGACCGCACGGCCGCCTGGCAGGACTACATGGTGCGCGACAAGGCCCCCGCCGCCGCCACCTGCGACACCAGCGCGCTGCAGCGCAACCTGGCCTTCGGCAAGAAGTACAAGATCACGGGCACGCCCACGCTGATCTTCGCCAATGGCCTGCGGGTTCCCGGCGCCATTCCCGCGCAGGACGTCGAGAAGCGCCTGGCCGATGCCGGCGACCACTGATCCTGCCCATGCCCGCACGCCGCACCGCCGACAGCCCGGTCCACTACCGCATCGAGGCCCCCGATCCGCGCACCCATCTGTTCCATGTGACGCTCACCCTGGCGAAGCCCACGGCCCGGCAAGAGCTGTCGCTGCCGGTCTGGATTCCCGGCAGCTACCTGGTGCGCGAATTCTCCAAGCACCTGCAAAACCTGCAGGCCCGCCAGGGCGGCAAGGCGTTGGCGCCGCGCCAGCTCGACAAGCACCGCTGGCAGGTGGACTGCCAGGGCGGCAAGCCGCTGGAGCTGCGCTACGAGGTGTATGCCTGCGATGCTTCGGTGCGCACCGCCTGGCTCGACGCCACGCGTGGCTTCTTCAACGGCACCAGCCTGTGCCTGCGCCCCGAAGGCCTGGCCGACCAGCCGTGCACGCTGGAAATCATTGCTCCTGAAAACGTAGCTGACAGCGCCCACTGGTCGTGCGCTACAGGCCTTTTCCACTTGGAGTTGGATGACCGGGGCTTCGGCACCTACCGCGCCGACGACTACGACACGCTGGTGGACTGCCCCGTGGAAATGGGCCCGTTCTGGAGCGCGCGCTTCACCGCCTGCGGCGTGCCGCACCGCATCGTCGTGGCGGGCGCGCCGGCCTCCTTCAACGGCAAGCGGCTGGTGGCCGACACGCGCAAGATTTGCGAGACCGCCATCCGCTTCTGGCACGGCGAGGGCAAGCCACCCTTCAAGAACTACCTGTTCCTGCTCAACGTGGTCGACGACGGCTATGGCGGGCTGGAACACCGCAACTCCACCGCGCTGATCTGCGGCCGGCGCGACCTGCCGCGCACCACGGCGCCGCACGCGGGCGAGGGGTACACCACGCTGCTGGGCCTGATCAGCCACGAGTACTTCCACACCTGGAACGTCAAGCGCCTGCGCCCGGCGGAGTTCGCGCGCTACGACTACGCGCAGGAGAACTACACACAGCTGCTGTGGTTCTTCGAGGGCTTCACCAGCTACTACGACGACCTGCTGCTGCGCCGCGCCGGCCTGCTGGACCATGGCGGCTACCTCAAGCTGCTGACCAAGACCATCAACCAGGTGTTGCAGACCCCGGGCCGCAAGGTGCAGACCGTGGCCCAGGCCAGCTTCGACGCCTGGGTCAAGTACTACCGCCAGGACGAGAACACCCCCAACGCCACGGTGAGCTACTACACCAAGGGCGCGCTCGTGGCCCTGTGCCTGGACCTCACGCTGCGCCGCGAGGGCCGCACCACGCTGGATGCGGTGATGCGCGCCCTGTGGCAGCGCTGCGCCGGCGGCCCCATGGACGAGGCCACGTTGCGCACCGTGCTGCAGGAGCTGGGCGGACGCCCGTTCGACGCCGAACTCGACGCCTGGGTGCATGGCACCGGCGAACTGCCACTGGAGCACCTACTGGGCGCCCATGGCATCACCGTCAAGCGCGAGGAAGCCCAGGCCGCCCAGCGCCTGGGCCTGCGCGTAGCCGAGAACGGCAGCGTGCAGGTCAAGACCGTGCTGCGCGGCGGCCTGGCCGAGCAGGCCGGCATGGCCGCGGGCGACGAGTGGCTGGGCATCGAGGTGGACGGCCAGGGCTGGCGCATCGCCAAGCTCGACGACGTGGCCCTGTACGCCGGCACCGAAAAGGCCGTGACCGCGCTGGTGGCGCGCGACCGGCGCCTGCTGCGGCTGCCGCTGGCGCTCGAATCCCGCGCCAGCGCGGGACGCGGCCGCAAGGCCGCGCCGCCACCGGCCGACACCATTTCGCTCGGCGTCGGCGACGCGGCCCAGGCGGCGCGCTGGCTGGACGGCGCCTGACCAGACACCCGGCGGTGCTTGGTTATAGTTTCACGGTTTTGTTACAACGACTGGAAGACACCATGGCCTACGAAGTCATCGAAGTACGCACCGAAGCCGAGAAGGTCGGCATCATCACCCTCAACCGCCCCAAGGCGCTCAACGCGCTGAACGACCAGCTGATGGACGAGCTGGGCCAGGCGCTCAAGGCCTTCGATGCCGACGAGAAGATCGGCTGCATCATCGTCACGGGCAGCGAGAAGGCCTTCGCGGCCGGCGCCGACATCACCGCCATGGCCAAGTACAGCTTCGCCGACGCGTACAAGGGCGATTTCATCACGCGCAACTGGGAAACCATCCGCAGCATCCGCAAGCCCGTGATCGCCGCCGTGAGCGGCTTTGCCCTGGGCGGCGGCTGCGAGCTGGCCATGATGTGCGACTTCATCATCGCCGCCGACAACGCCCGCTTCGGCCAGCCCGAGATCAAGCTGGGCGTGATCCCCGGCGCGGGCGGCACGCAGCGCCTGCCGCGCGCCGTGGGCAAGTCCAAGGCCATGGACCTGTGCCTGACGGGCCGCATGATGGACGCGCAAGAGGCCGAGCGCGCCGGCCTGGTCAGCCGCGTCGTGCCCTACGACAAGCTCATGGACGAGGCCCTGGGCGCCGCGCTCATCATCGCGGACTTCTCGCAGATCGCCGTGATGGCCGCCAAGGAGTCGGTGAACCGCGCCTTCGAGGGCACGCTGAACGACGGCGTGATGTTCGAGCGCCGCCTGTTCCATTCGCTGTTCGCCACCCAGGACCAGAAGGAAGGCATGGACGCCTTCGTGAACAAGCGCAAGGCCCAATTCACGCACCAGTGATTTTTTTGTTATATAATTTTGGTCTTACGGTGGTATAGCTCAGTTGGTTAGAGCGCAGCATTCATAATGCTGATGTCCCAGGTTCAAGTCCCGGTACCACCACCAAATCAAACCCACAGTGGCGACACTGTGGGTTTTTTCTTGGCCCGTCGTCCGGCCCGCGCCCATTTTCCATACGTAGCATCCACAGCCCCACGGCCCCCGCCATGGGAGACACTGTCGTGGGCGGCCCATCCCGAGGGTTGCGCAGGCCGTCTGCCCATGCCCGCGCCCATGCCATTCGCATCGGCCCGGCGGTTTTTCCAGGAGATACCGTGTACAAGAACCTTTTCGTCCCCGTGGATGGTTCCGAACTGTCCCACCGCGCCATGGACGGCAGCATCGCGCTGGCCCGGCAGCTGGGCGCGGCCATCACCGGCTTCGTGGTCGAGCCCGACCTGCCGCTGTCGGTGATGAGCAACGACGCCCAGACCTCGGCCGAACGCATCCAGCGCCACGAATCGAAGAACGAGGCCCACGCCAAGACCCTGCTCGACCAGTTCGCGCAGCGCGCCCAGGCCGCGGGCGTTTCCTTCACCGCATCGCATGTGACCGCCTACTCCGTGGACCAGGCCATCATGGACGAGGCCGAAAAGGCGGGTTGCGACATGATCGTGATGGTCACCCACGGGCGTGGCCCGCTGGGCGAATTCCTGTTCGGCTCGCACACCAAGACCATCATCGCCCGCAGCAAACTGCCGGTGCTGGTGCTGCACTGACCCGGCCCTTTCCCGGCAAAAGGCCTTCGTGGGGGAAGCCTTTTGCCGGGCGGGCCCGTAGAATTGCGGCTTCAGCCCCTGGATGTACACCATGAACCGCTGCCCCACCGCCCCCCACCCCTCCCACGTCCGCGTGGCCCCCTTGCTGCTGGCCGCGCTGTGCGGCGGCGCGCTGCTCTGCACGCCGGCCGTGGCGCAGAACACGGTGCAGCATTCCATGGGATCGGAGCGCAACTTTCCGGACGCCGCGCTGCGCGGCACGCTGGTCATCACCTCCCCGGGCACGGCCGAAATCGATGGGCGCGCGGTGCGCCTGGCGCCGGGCCTGCGGCTGCTGAGCCCGCAGAACACGCTGGTCATGGCGCACAACGTGGTCGGCAACCAGTACACCGTGAACTACCTCATCGAGCAAAGCACGGGCATGCTGCTGACCGCCTGGATCCTGAGCACCGTCGAGGCCACGCAGCCCCGCGCCGGCGCCGGCGTGGTGCGTAATTTCGGCTTCGCCTCGGACAAGCCCACCCGCTGAGCGGCGCCCTTTTCGGCTCCGCCCCTCCACGGCACCCGCCCCGCCCCTCACCGGGCACCCTGGCGGGCGCCGCGCATTCATCCTATTCCCCGCGAGATTTGCCCCATGGCCAAAAAAGTCTTCATCAAAACCTTCGGCTGCCAGATGAACGAGTACGACTCGGACAAGATGGTGGACGTGATGCACGCCGCCGAGGGCTACGAGACCACCCAGGACCCCGAGGAGGCCGACCTGATCCTGTTCAACACCTGCTCGGTGCGCGAGAAGGCGCAGGAAAAGGTGTTCTCCGACCTGGGCCGCGTCAAACACCTCAAGGAGCGCGGCGTGAAGATCGGCGTGGGCGGCTGCGTGGCCAGCCAGGAGGGCGAGGAGATCATCAAGCGCGCGCCCTATGTGGACATCGTCTTCGGCCCGCAGACCCTGCACCGTCTGCCCGAGCTGCTGAGCGCGCGTGTGCGACAGGATCGCCCGCAGGTGGACATCAGCTTCCCCGAAATCGAGAAGTTCGACCACCTGCCGCCCGCGCGTGTGGAGGGCGCCAGCGCCTTCGTCTCCATCATGGAAGGTTGCAGCAAGTACTGCAGTTACTGCGTGGTGCCCTACACGCGCGGCGACGAGATGAGCCGCCCGTTCGATGACGTGCTGGCCGAAGTGGCCGGCCTGGCCGACCAGGGCGTGAAGGAGATCACCCTGCTGGGCCAGAACGTGAACGCCTACCGCGGCGCCATGGGTGGCACGAGCGAGGTGGCCGACCTGGCGCTGCTGCTGGAATACGTGGCCGAGATCCCGGGCATCGAGCGCCTGCGCTTCACCACCAGCCACCCCAACGAGTTCACGCCGCGCCTGATAGAGGCCTATGCCAACATTCCCAAGCTGGCCAACCACCTGCACCTGCCGGTGCAGCATGGCAGCGACCGCATCCTCATGGCCATGAAGCGCGGCTACACGGCCATGGAATACAAGAGCACGGTGCGCAAGCTGCGCGCCATCCGCCCCGACCTGGCCATGAGCAGCGACTTCATCGTCGGCTTCCCCGGCGAGACGGAGGAGGATTTCACCAGGATGATGAAGCTCATCGACGATATCCATTTCGACAACTCGTTCAGCTTCATCTTCAGCCCGCGCCCCGGCACGCCCGCCGCGAACCTGCACGACGACACGCCGCACGAGGTGAAGCTGCGCCGCCTGCAGGAGCTGCAGGCCGTGATCAACGGCAACATCAAGTCGATCAGCGAAAGCCTGGTGGGCAAGGTGCAGCGCATCCTGGTCGAGGGCGCCTCCAAGCGCGACGGCGACGAACTGATGGGCCGCACCGAATGCAACCGCGTGGTCAACTTCGCCGGCGGCCAGCGCCTGGTGGGCCAGATGGTGGATGTGACCATCACCGAGGCCAAGGCCTACACGCTGCGTGGCGAGGTGCTGGCGCGCAACGCATGACGCTAAAAAAGTGAGCTGCCCGCGCTTGATTGGCGGGCATTTCAGAGTGTTTTGTATCTGAAATCCTTTTCCACTAAGCGCGAGAAGCTACCATTTAAATAGCACGATCCAGGCGCTGCGCGCACAAAAAAACCGGCTCACCGCCGGTTTTTGCTTTTGTTTTGATAGCTGCCAGCGCTTGCCGGGCAAGCGCTGGAGGCCAAAAATCTCAGAACGGCATCTTGGGCATGCCGCCGCCCAGGCCCTTCATGCCGCCCATCTTCTTCATGAGCTTCATGAGGCCGCCGCCCTTCATCTTCTTCATCATGTCCTGCATCTGCTCGAACTCCTTGAGCAGGCGGTTGACCTCGAACACCTGCACGCCGGCACCGGCGGCGATGCGCTTCTTGCGCGTGGCCTTGATGAGCTCGGGCTTGCGGCGCTCCAGCGGCGTCATGCTTTGGATGATGCCTTCCTTGCGCTTGATGTCCTTCTCGGCCTTGTCCATGTCCACCTGGCCGGCCTTGGCCGTGAGCTGGGCGGGCAGCTTGTCCATGAGGCTGGAGAGCCCGCCTATCTGCTTCATCTGCTGCAGCTGGCCCAGGAAGTCGTTGAGGTCGAAACCGTCGCCGCTCTTGACCTTGGCGGCGAGCTTCTGCGCCGCCTCCATGTCCACGCCCGCAGCCACCTGCTCGACCAGGGCCACGATGTCGCCCATGCCCAGGATGCGGCCGGCGTGGCGCTCGGCGTCGAACACCTCCAGGCCGTCGATCTTCTCGGACACGCCGGCGAACTTGATCGGCGCGCCGGTCACCTGGCGCACCGACAGCGCCGCGCCGCCGCGCGAATCGCCGTCGAGCTTGGTGAGCACGATGCCGGTCAGCGGCAGCGCCTCCTTGAAGGCCTTGGCCGTGTTCACCGCGTCCTGGCCCTGCATGGCATCGACCACGAACAGCGTCTCGACCGGGTTCAGCGTGGCATGCAGGTCCTTGATTTCCTGCATCAGCGCCTCGTCGATGGCCAGGCGGCCGGCGGTGTCGACCAGCAGCACGTCGAAGTAGTGCTTCTTGGCGTAATCGAGCGCCGCCACGGCGATGTCGTGGGGTTTCTGGTCGGGCGTGCTCGGGAACCACTCGGCGCCGGCCTGCCTGGTCACGGTCTTGAGCTGCTCGATGGCGGCCGGGCGGTACACGTCGCCCGAGACGGTGAGCACCTTCTTCTTGCGCTTCTCGATCAGGTGCTTGGCCAGTTTGGCCGTGGTGGTGGTCTTGCCCGCGCCCTGCAGGCCGGCCATCAGGATCACGGCGGGAGGTTGGGCGGCGAGATTGATGTCGCTCACGCCCTCGCCCATCGTGGCGGCCAGCTCCTTGTTGACGATGCCCACCAGCGCCTGGCCGGGCTTGAGCGAACCCAGCACCTCCTGGCCCAGCGCCTTCTCCTTCACGCGGGCGATGAAATCCCGCACCACCGGCAGGGCCACGTCGGCTTCGAGCAGGGCCATGCGCACCTCGCGCAGCATGTCCTGCACGTTGGATTCGGTGATGCGGGCCTGGCCGCGCATCTCCTTGACGAGGCGCGAAAGTTTGTCGGTAAGGGCGGAGGCCATGTCGGGTCTTCTCGGGTGGGCCCGCGATCGGGGGCGGCGGGAGGGGTTGCGCCGGGGCACGGGCCCTGGGCGAAAGGTAAACTGTGACCATGATTTTAGCTAGTAGCTCCCCTGCCAGTCTGCTGCTCGGTATCGCGGCGGCCCTCGCCTATGCCATCCCGGCGGTGGCCGCCCGGCGCCTGCAGGACCAAGGCGCGCGCACGGCCCTGTGGCTGGCCTGGGCGCTGCATGCGGCGGCGCTGGGCTGGAGCATGCTGGAGGCCACGCCCCGCTTCGGCTTCGCGCCGGCCCTGTCGGTCACGGCCTGGCTGGTGCTCACCGTGTACGCCATCGAACACCAGCTCTTCCCGCAGCTGCAGGCGCGCTGGGCCCTGGCGGCGCTGGGCGCCGCCGCCGTGCTGCTGGCGCTGGCATTCCCGGGCCAGGCCCTGCACGCCTCCAGCTCGGCCTGGCTGCCGCTGCACCTGGCGCTGGGCATCTCGGCCTACGGGCTGCTGGCCGCCGCCGTGGTGCACGCGGCCCTGATGACGCGCGCCGAGCGCCGCATCCGCCTGGCCGTGGACCCGCACAGCGGCATGCCCCTGCTGACGCTGGAGCGCCTCACCTTCCGTTTCGTGACCGCCGGCTTCGTGCTGCTGACGGCCACCCTGGCCGCCGGCATGCTGTTCAGCGAGGCCCTGTACGGCCGCGCCTGGCGCTGGGACCACAAGGCCGTGTTCTCGCTGCTGTCGTGGCTGACCTTCGCCGCGCTGCTGCTCGGGCGCTCGCGCTTTGGCTGGCGCGGCCGCAGCGCACGGCGCATGCTCTATGCGGGCGCCGCGCTGCTGCTGCTGGCCTATGTGGGCTCGCGCTTCGCCCTCGAAGTGATCCTGGGACGCGGCGCATGAAATACCTCGTGCTGCTGGCCGTTCTCGTGGTGGCCTATGCCTGGTGGCGCGGCCAACGCCGCGCCACGATGTCGCGCACCGAAGCCCCGCGCCAGCCACCCGCACCGCAAGACATGGTGGCCTGCGCCCACTGCGGCGTGCACCTGCCGCGCGCCGATGCCTTGACCAGCGGGCCGCGCAGCTACTGCTGCGCCGAGCACCAGCGGCAAGATGCGCGCTGAACCGGCACCGCAGACACCTGGCATGGCCGCCCTGCCGCTGGCCCTGGACGACACCCCCTTCCTGCGCCTGTGGCACGGCTTTCTGACGGGCCGTGCCATGGTGGCCCTGGCGCTGCTGCTGCTGCAGGCACTGGGGCAGGCGCTCAACCACACCCCCGAACCCCTGGTGCTCGCCACCTGCCTGGCCTACCTGGTGGCAACGGTCTCGCTGCGCGTGGCGGGGCGGCATGCGCCGCCGCCGCCGCATTCGGGCCTGCACTGGCTGCCATCGATCGGCGTGGACCTGGCCGCCATCAGCGCGCTGCAGCTGCTGCACACCGGCGGCATGAGCTTCACGCCCCTGTTCGGCCTGCCCATCCTCATGGCCTCGGTGCTGGGCACGCTCACGCTGGCGCTGGGCACCACGGCGGCGGTCACCCTGCTGCTGCTGGCCTGGGCGGGATGGCTGGATACGCAAGGCCTGGGCGGCGATGCGGCGCAGCGCTACCTGCAGGCCGCGCTGACGGGCACGGGTTACTTTATCGCCGCCTTCCTGGTGCATCAGCTGGCGTCCCGGCTGGTGCGCGAGCAGCAGATCGCGCAGCACAACAAGGCCGCGGCCCAGATGCAGAGCCAGGTCAGCGCCCTCGTGATCCAGAACCTGACGGATGGCGTGCTGGTGGTGGACGAGGAATTCACCGTGCGCACCGCCAACCCGGCCGGACTGCAGCTGCTGGGCTGCACCCCGGGCTCGGCCCCGCCTTTCACCTTGGTGCAGAGCGCCCCCTGGCAGCCCCTCGTGGCGCTGGCTCACCATACCTTCCACCTGGAGCAGCCCCAGGTGGCCGATGTGAACCTGGTCAGCGAGGGGCAGAGCCCGATCGGTCTGCACGCGCGCACCTGGCTGACGGCCCCGCGCCGCGCCGCCACGGGCCCCGCCGGAGCCCGCCTGTGCGTGATGTTCCTGCACGACCTGCGCGAGATGCAGGCCCGGCTGCGCACGGAAAAGCTCGCCGCCATGGGCCGCATGTCGGCCGCCGTGGCGCACGAGATCCGCAACCCGCTGGCCGCCATCGTCCAGGCCAATGCGCTGCTGGAGGAAGACCTGCATGACCCGGGCCAGAAACGGCTCACGCACATGGTGCAGCAGAATGCCGACCGCCTCGCGCGGATCGCCGAGGAAATCCTCGACATCGCCCGCGTCCAGCACCAGATCAGCCATGCCCCCGCATCCACGGTCGCGCTGGACGAGAGCGTGGCCCAGATCTGGCGCGACTGGAGCGGCCACGACCCGGCGCGGCGCCAGGCCGTGGTGGCGCTGGACACCGAACAGATGCACGTGGAATTCGATGCCGAGCACCTGCGCCGCGTGCTCGTCAACCTGCTCGACAATGCGCTGCGCTTCATGGGTCAGATGCCCGACTCGCTGCAGCTGACCACGCGCCTGCACGCGCCAGGGCAGGCCAGCGTGCAGGTCTGGAGCGACGGCCCGCCCATGGACCAGTCGGTCGAGCGCCACCTGTTCGAGCCCTTTTTCTCCTCCGAGAGCCGCTCCAGCGGCCTGGGCCTGTACATTTGCCGCGAACTGTGCGAACGCCATGGCGCCTCCATCAGCTACCAGCGCATTCAGCGCATGACGCAGCGCGGCGACATGGAGGGCAACGCCTTCACCGTGCACTTCCGCAAGTCGGGCCAGTTGCAGGCGCCGGCTTCCTTGTTTGACACCATCGTGGTTTGATATGTCCATGAACGCCCCCGCCGCATCCATCCTGGTGGTAGACGACGAGCCCGACCTGCGCACCCTGTATGAACTCACGCTGCTGCGCGAGGGCTACCGCGTCGAGACCGCCGCCACGCTCCAGGAGGCCCGTCAACAACTGCAGGCACGGCGCTTCGACGTGGTGATCAGCGACATGCGCCTGCCCGACGGCTTCGGCATGGAGCTGCTGCAGGACCTGCGCGACCAGCAGCGGCGCGAGCGCTGCGTGGTCATGACGGCCTACGGCTCGGCGGAGAACGCCGTGGAGGCCCTGCGCTCGGGCGCCTTCGACTACCTCACCAAGCCCGTGGATCTCAAGCAGTTCCGCTCCGTGGTGGCCTCGGCCGTGCAAGGCAGCGAGGGCGTCCCAGCGCCCCGCAGCCCACGCACCCCGCCAGCACAGCATGGGGCCGCCGAGCCTGACAACCGCCGCAGCCCCTCGATGGATCGCCTGGTGGGTGATTCCGAGGCCATCCGCAATGTCAAGCTGCGCGTGGCCAAAGTGGCGCGCGGCATGGCCCCGGTGCTGATCCGCGGAGAATCCGGCACCGGCAAGGAACTGGTGGCGCGCGCCCTGCACGCCAGCAGCCAGCGCGCCAATGGGCCGCTCGTGGCGGTGAATTGCGGAGCCATCCCCGAGAACCTGCTCGAAGCCGAATTCTTCGGCGCCCGCAAGGGCTCCTACACCGGTGCCACGCACGACCGCCTGGGCTATTTCCAGGCGGCACAGGGCGGCACCCTGTTTCTCGACGAAATCGGCGACCTGCCGCTGGCCATGCAGTCCAAGCTGCTGCGCGCCATCCAGGAGCGCAGCGTGCGCCCGCTCGGCTCCACGCAGGAAGAGACGGTGGACGTGCGCATCATCAGCGCCACGCACCACGACCTCGCCGCCGCCGTGCAGGCGGGCCGCTTCCGCCAGGACCTGTATTACCGGCTCAATGTCATCGAGATCTTCATTCCGCCGCTGCGCGAGCGGCGCGAGGACCTGCCGGCCCTGTGCCAGGCGCTGCTGGCGCGCATCGCCCAGGAATCCGCCGGACCGGTGCACCGGCTCACGCCAGCCGCGTTGGCGGCCATCGCCACCCACCCGCTGCCCGGGAACGTGCGCGAACTCGAAAACCTGCTGCACCGGGCGGTCGCCCTCAGCGACGGCGAAGACCTCGTGGTCGAGCCCGCCCCCCCGTCCGTGGCGGAGCGGGTTCTCGGCACCACGCCACCGGCGGACATGCAGCCCGCGCGGACCACACCGGCGCCGGCCACCGACTGCACCGACCTGCCCCACGACCTGCAGGCCTGGCTGGACCACCTGGAGCGCGAGATCCTGGTGCGTGCGCTGCAGGCCAACCATTTCAACCGCACCGCCACGGCGGCGCGCCTGGGCATCAGCCTGCGCCAGATCCGCTACCGCATCGCGCGCCTGAATATCGCCGCGCCCAACGACGATCCACATGCCGACGCCGAGCCCTGAGCCCACCACCAGCCCGCCCTGGACGGGCGGCTGGCATGCGGGCGCCCGGCACTTGGCCTCGCCCAACTTCGGCCCCCGCCCGGCGCAGGCCCGCGTGGACCTGATCGTGGTGCACTCCATCAGCCTGCCCCCGGGCGAATACGGCGGCCATGCCGTGCAGGATTTGTTCATGAACCGGCTCGACTGGGACGCCCACCCCTACTTCCAGGGCATCCGGGGCCTGGAGGTGTCGGCGCATTTCTTCATCGAGCGTGATGGCACGCTCTGGCAGTTCGTGGACTGCGACCAGCGGGCCTGGCATGCCGGCGCCTCCCGTTACCGGGGACGCGGCCAGTGCAACGACGATTCGGTGGGCATCGAGCTCGAAGGCCTCGAAGGCCAGCTCTTCGAGCCGGGCCAGTACGACACGCTGGCCCGGTTGTGCGCCGACCTGGCCCTACGCTACCCCATTGCCCACGTGGCCGGCCACGAGCACATCGCGCCGGGCCGCAAACGCGACCCAGGCAGCGGATTCGACTGGCCACGCCTGCAGCACCTGCTGGCCTGGGACCGCCAGCAGTTCCCGGCCGGCACCCTGGGCTGACCCTCCCCCCGGGCACTTCCCCCGCGTCGCAACCAGACGCCGCCCGCCCCGGGCCGGCGCGGCGCAGCCCTGCCTGCGCGGCACCTGCCCCTGCCATCGGCAGGCAGCGAGGGATTTCCTCAACACACTACATTTAGTGTTTGACACACACAAAGCACTATACCTATAGTGTGCAATTGACGAACATCAATTGCTTGACCATACCCCGGCCAGGCCCCCTGAACCGCCACCCGGGGTGATTCCCCGGCCCCATTTTTCGACCACATCGAGAGGACGCCATGCACGCAGCCACGCACGCCCACACCCCGCCTTTTGCCGGCACATCCCTTCTGCCGGCCGCAGCCGCCAGCCAGCCCACGTCCGCCGAGCTGTCGCATTACCAAATCATCCGGCGCAATGGCGCCGTGGTGCCATTCGAGCCGCAGAAGATCGCCGTGGCCCTGATGAAGGCCTTCCTGGCCGTGCATGGCACGCAGGGGGCGGCATCGGCCAGCGTTCGCGAAGTGGTGGACTCTCTGACGCATGCCGTGGTGCGCGCCCTCATGCGCTCACGCCCTGCCGGAGGCACCTTCCACATCGAGGATGTGCAGGACCAGGCCGAACTGGGCCTCATGCGCGGCGGCCACCATGAAGTGGCGCGCGCCTATGTGCTGTACCGCGAGCGCCGCGCCCAAGAGCGCGCGCGCCAGTCCGAGACCGTGGCGCCCGCCACCCCGGCCCTGCATGTGGTGGACGCGGGCCGGCGCGTGGCGCTGGACCAGGCGCAGCTGCACGCGCTCATCGCATCGGCCTGCGCCGGCCTGGGGGACAGCGTGCAGGCCGAGCCCATCGTGCAGGAGACACTGCGCAACCTCTACGACGGCATCCCCCTCGAAGAACTGCACAAGGCCGCCATCCTGGCCGCGCGCACGCTGATCGAGACCGACCCCGGCTACACCCACGCCACCGCCCGCCTGCTGCTGCACACCATCACACGCGAGGTCCTGGGCCGCGAGGTAGCGCAAGCCGACATGGCGCAAAACTATGCCGACTACTTCCCGCACGGCATCCGCAAGGGGGTCGAGAACCAGTTGCTCGACGAGCGCCTGCTGCAGTTCGACCTGCCTCGCCTGGGCGCCGCGCTGAAGGCCGAGCGCGACCTGCGCTTCGACTACCTCGGCCTGCAGACCCTCTACGACCGCTACTTCCTGCACGTGCGCAAGACGCGCATCGAGCTGCCACAGACCTTCTTCATGCGCGTGGCCATGGGTCTGGCGCTGAACGAGATCGACCGCGAGGCGCGGGCGATCGAGTTCTACGAGGTGCTCTCATCCTTCGACTTCATGTCCTCCACGCCCACGCTGTTCAACAGCGGCACGCTGCGCTCGCAGCTTTCGAGCTGCTACCTGACCACGGTGCCCGACCAGCTCGACGGCATCTACGAATCGATCAAGGAGAACGCCTTGCTCTCCAAATACGCCGGCGGCCTGGGCAACGACTGGACGCGCGTGCGCGCGCTCGGCAGCCACATCAAGGGCACGAACGGCGAATCGCAGGGCGTGGTGCCCTTCCTCAAGGTGGTCAACGACACCGCCGTGGCGGTGAACCAGGGCGGCAAGCGCAAGGGCGCGGTCTGCGCCTACCTGGAGACCTGGCACCTGGACATCGAGGAATTCCTGGAGCTGCGCAAGAACACCGGCGACGACCGGCGCCGCACGCACGACATGAACACCGCCAACTGGATTCCCGACCTGTTCATGAAGCGCGTGATGGAAAAAGGCGAATGGACGCTGTTCTCGCCCTCCGACGTGCCCGACCTGCACGACCTGTTCGGTGCCGCTTTTGAAAGAGCCTACGTGGCCTACGAAGAGAGGGCACGGCGCGGCGAGATCCGCCCGAGCAAGACCGTGCAAGCCACGGACCTGTGGCGCAAGATGCTGACCATGCTGTTCGAGACCGGCCACCCCTGGATCACGTTCAAGGACGCCTGCAACCTGCGCTCGCCCCAGCAGCACGCCGGCGTGGTGCATTCGAGCAACCTGTGCACCGAGATCACGCTCAACACCAGCGACAGCGAGACAGCCGTCTGCAACCTGGGCTCCATCAACCTGCGGCAGCACCTGAAGGACGGCGGCATCGACCACGGGAAGCTCCAGCGCACGGTCGCCGTCGCCATGCGCATGCTCGACAACGTCATCGACATCAACTACTACGCGGTGAAGAAGGCGCGCGATGCCAACTTGCGCCACCGCCCCGTGGGCCTGGGCCTCATGGCCTTCCAGGATGCACTGTACGAATTGCGCATCCCCTACGCGAGCGATGCCGCGGTGGAATTCGCCGACCGCTCGATGGAGGCCATCTGCTACTACGCCTACTGGGCCTCCACCGACCTGGCCGCCGAGCGCGGCCGCTATTCGAGCTACGGTGGCTCGCTATGGGACCAGGGCATGCTGCCGCTCGACACGCTCGACACGCTGGCCCAGGCGCGCGGCGGCCACGTGGAGGTGGACCGCTCCAGCACGCTCGACTGGGACGCGCTGCGCCGCAAGATCGCGCAGGACGGCATGCGCAACTCCAACTGCGTGGCCATCGCGCCCACCGCCACCATCTCCAATATCGTGGGCGTGGATGCCTCCATCGAACCGTGCTTCGGCAACCTCTCGGTCAAGTCCAACCTGTCGGGCGAGTTCACCGTGATCAACCACTACCTCGTGCGCGACCTCAAGCGCCTGGGCCTGTGGGACGACGTGATGGTCATGGACCTCAAGCACTTCAAGGGCTCGCTGCACGCCATCGACCGCGTGCCGCAGGACATCAAGCAACTCTACGCCACCGCGTTCGAGGTGGAGCCGCGCTGGCTGGTCGAGGCCGCCGCGCGGCGCCAGAAGTGGATCGACCAGGCGCAGAGCCTCAACATCTACATGGCGGGCGCCTCCGGCAAGAAGCTCGACGAGACCTACAAGCTGGCCTGGGTGCGCGGCCTCAAGACCACCTACTACCTGCGCACGCAAAGCGCCACGCACGTCGAGATGAGCACGGTGAACACGCGCCAGCTCAACGCCGTGGCCTCCGACCATGGCGGCGGCGCGATGTCTGCACATGCGGCATCGCAAAGCGATGCGGCGGACATGGCGCCGGCCAGCGACGTGCGCTTCTGCGCCATCGACGATCCATCGTGCGAGGCCTGTCAGTAAATCCGAACGCGAGGCACGCTGAAAAATGCGGCCTCGCATGTGTATTCAAGCAACAAAACTTCGCGGCGCAGCGCGCAAGCGCTTTTCATTTTGCAGCGCTGCTTTCATAATCCGAACACTGGAAAAACCATGCTGACCTGGGACGAAGAAGTCACCTCCACATCGCAAAGATCCTTTGACGGCGGTCTGCAAAAAAACCGCTCGGTGGAATCGGCGCCGCCCACTTTCCCTCTTTCCGGTTTCCAAGCCCCCTCTTCCGCAGCGCGCGCCACCCCTGCCACGCCAGCTCCCGATTCAGGAGCAGCCCAGCGACACCGCGTCAACGCAGCCGACAAGCGCATCATCAACGGCAAGACCGACGTCAACCAGCTCGTGCCGTTCAAGTACAAGTGGGCCTGGGAGAAATACCTCGCCACCTGCGCCAACCACTGGATGCCGCAGGAAGTGAACATGACGCGCGACATCGCGCTGTGGAAAGACCCGAATGGTCTGACCGAAGACGAGCGCCGCATCATCAAGCGCAACCTCGGTTTCTTCGTCACCGCCGACTCGCTGGCCGCCAACAACATCGTGCTGGGCACCTACCGCCACATCACGGCGCCCGAGTGCCGCCAGTTCCTGCTGCGCCAAGCCTTCGAGGAAGCGATCCACACGCACGCCTACCAGTACATCGTCGAATCCCTGGGGCTCGATGAAGGCGAGATCTTCAACGCCTACAACGAGGTGCAGTCCATCCGCGACAAGGACCAGTTCCTGATCCCGTTCATCGAGGCCATCATGGACCCGGCCTTCCACACCGGCACGCCCGAGAACGACCAGACACTGCTCAAATCCCTGATCGTTTTCGCCTGCCTCATGGAAGGCCTGTTCTTCTACGTGGGCTTCACGCAGATCCTCGCGCTGGGCCGCCAGAACAAGATGACCGGCGCCGCCGAGCAGTACCAGTACATCCTGCGCGACGAGTCCATGCACTGCAACTTCGGCATCGACCTGATCAACCAGCTCAAGCTCGAAAACCCCCATCTGTGGACCGCCGCATTCAAGGCCGAGATCAAGGCCCTGTTCATGCAGGCCGTCGAACTGGAATACCGCTACGCCGAGGACACCATGCCGCGCGGCGTGCTCGGCATGAATGCCTCGATGTTCAAGGGCTACCTGCGCTATATCGCCAACCGCCGCGCCACCCAGATCGGCCTCGAACCGCTTTTCCCCAACGAAGAGAATCCGTTCCCCTGGATGAGCGAAATGATCGACCTGAAGAAGGAACGCAACTTCTTCGAAACCCGCGTGATCGAGTACCAGTCGGGCGGCGCGCTCTCCTGGGATTAGCGACGCACACCATGCACCAAGTCACAACGCTCCACCCTGCCCGGCCCGCGAACGCGCCGCGAGGTGGAGCGTTTCGCATTCATGGAGATGGGAGGGTCCCCATCTCCATGGATCGCTCCAGGTCTGATACCAGGCCCGGAGTGCTCTTTGCTCAATGACCCCTAAGGAGAAAACCATGGCAACTGCGAAGAAACCTGCCGCCAAGAAGGCGGCTCCTGCGAAGAAGGCTGCTGCGCCCGCGAAGAAGGCCGCTCCCGCCAAGAAGGCTGCTGCGCCCGCGAAGAAGGCCGCTCCCGCCAAGAAGGCTGCTGCGCCCGCGAAGAAGGCCGCCCCCGCCAAGAAGGCTGCTGCGCCCGCGAAGAAGGCCGCTCCCGCCAAGAAGGCTGCTGCGCCCGCGAAGAAGGCCGCTCCCGCCAAGAAGGCTGCTGCGCCTGCCAAGAAGGCCGCCGCCGCCCCCAAGAAAGCTGCTCCGGCCAAGAAACCCGCAGCAGAGAAGGCCCCTGCCGCTCCTGCCGCGCAGACCACGCTCAATCCCCAGGCCGCATGGCCCTTCCCGACGGGCACCAAGCCCTGATACAGCGCCCTGGTGGCTGTATCCAACCCGGTGCCCTGTGCACCGGGTTTTTTTATGCCCGCCCGCGCTCCATCAGGACATCAGCGATGCTGGATCGAAATCCAGCGTGTAGTTCTGTGGGCCGCGCGCGGCGATCTTGAGCGCACCCAGGCGGTTGCCCAGTTCCGCGCAGCGCACCAGCGGCCAGCCCCGCTCCAGACCGAACAGCAAGGCACCACGCCAAGCATCGCCGCAGCCCGTGGGGTCCACGATGGCAGCCGGCACCGTGGGCGGCACCACCGTCCTGACGCCATCCACCCAAACCTCGCAGCCCTGACCGCCGAGCGTTACCACCAGCCCCTGGACCTTGCGCGAAAGCGCCTCCAGGCCCAGGCCGGTGCGTTCGCACAGCATCTTGCCCTCATAGTCGTTCACCGTGACCCAGGTGGCTTGCTCCACGAAACGCATAAGCTCCTCGCCCGAGAACATGGGCAGGCCCTGGCCCGGATCGAACACGAAAGGGATGCCCGCTGCCTGGAACTGCGCGGCATGTTCGATCATGGCATCGCGCCCATCGGGCGCGATGATGCCGACACGGATGTCCTGCACGCCGCCGTCGATACGGTTGGCATGCGCCTGCATCATGGCCCCGAGGTGGAAGGCCGTGATCTGGTTGTTGTCGCGGTCGGTCATGATCATGGCCTGCGCGGTGTAGGTATCCTGCACCTGGCCCACGCAGCGCGTGCTGATGCCCAGCGAGTCCAGGCGCTGCAAGTAGTCCGCGCCATCGCTCCCCAGCATGGCCATGGGCACCGGCTCTCCCCCCAGGAGCCTGAGGCTGTAGGCGATGTTGCCTGCGCAACCGCCGAAATCCCGCCGCAAACCCGGCACCAGGAAGGACACATTGAGGATATGCAACTGGTCGGGCAGGATCTGCTCGGCAAAGCGGCCTTCGAAGGTCATGATGGTGTCGAAAGCCAGGGAACCACAAATCAGTACAGCCATGTTCTCAATTTCATTCATTGCGGCGCGAAGCCGCGTCAAGGGTAAAAAGCCAGCACCCGGTACCCCGTGATGCGCGCGCCGCCCAGCGCCATCTGCACGGGCACCGTCACACTCCACTCGGCTTGCGCCAGCAGCTCGGCGGGCGCGGCCAGGTCCTCGGCCCGCAACACACGCCGCAACACGGGCTGGTCCTGGGCATCGGTCAATGTCAATTCCACGGCCGGCATTTCCACGGCATGGTCCGCGCGGTTTCGCAGGGTCAGGGAAAACTGGTAATCCTCTCCCTTCAACTTCTGGAAGGAGGAGCCGTCCACCACCACGGAAGCAATATGGCGGTAAGGGCCGATCCGGCACTGAAGCAAGTCGCACAGCGCCGCCAGGGGCGCGCGAGCCTGCGGCGCCACGGCCGCGAGGTAATGGCGCTCCTGCACAGCCAACTGCAACAGCAGCCCCGCCAGCAACAACAGGCTTAGCAGTGACAAGCCCACACGCACCAACGGCTTGCGCCAGAACGCCTTGCGCCTGGCGGCGCGGACGAACGATGGCTCTTCGCCCAGCGGCACCGCCTCGGCGCCGCCCTGCTGGATGTCATCGGCCAGCCCCCCGTGGAGATCGGCGGAGCCCAGCTCATGGGCATCGTTCCCATGGCCTGACGGCATCCCGGTTTGCGCGGCTCCGGCGGCCTCAGGCCATGCCGGCTCCTGTCCCAGGGGCTCGGGCCGCACCGCCTCGATGGCTTCGCCCCTTCCCGGCGCAGCGCCCTCTGCGCCGCGCGGCACTTCCTGCGCCAATGGCTCTGGCTCTGGCTCTGGCTCTGGCTCTGGCTCTGGCTCTGGCTCTGGCTCTGGCTCTGGCTCTGGCTCTGGCTCTGGCTCTGGCTCTGGCTCTGGCAATTGTTCCAGCGCCACGGCGGTCGGCGTCAGCAGGTCATGGGGGTCCACATCCTCCAGCACCGGCGAGGGCAGTTCATACCCCAGAGGAGGCGGAGTGAACTCGATGGCCGGCCACTCGATATCCGGAGCCTCGCCCTGCGCAGCCTCGAAAGGCCTGGCGGACAACACCGCTGGATCGGCCTGCGCAGGACTGGGCGTGCGCCAAGCGAACGGCGTCTCCGGCACCAGCGTCAATGGGGGCAGGTCGTCCATGCCATCCGCCGGTACAGACGGCCCCTGGGCCGAGAGAAAGGCCGGCACCGCGGGCTCCGGCACCGACATGACCGGTGGAAGCGGAGGAACAGGGAGGGCGGCCCGCGCATCGTCCGGCACGGGGGCGGCCGGTGGGGCGTTCGTCACGGGCGCTGCTGCGGCCGGTGAGGCAGGCAACGCGCCCCAAGAACGCGCCAGCGGATCCGCGCGCGGCACCGGCTGCGGCGGTGGACGCAGCTTGTCCAGCGCCAGGTCCGGCATCAGGGGCTCCGGCTCGGGAGGCAGCAAATGCGCGGAGGCGTCAAAAACCTGCTTGCAGTGCCCACACCGCACCCATCCGTCGGAGATGCGCAACTGGTCCGCAACGACCTTGAACATCGTCGCGCAGGACGGGCAGCGGGTGATCTGGCTCATTGGCTGTGCATTGTAGGGGCGCTCCAGGCCACGCCGGCCGGGGCCTCAACGCGTGGCGGTCATCAGAATCCAGCCATCCTCGCGGTCCGCCACCGTGAGCGACAGCCATGGCGCATACGCCTCCTGCAATTCCTCGGCCTGGCGTTCCAGAATGCCCGCCAGCACCAGGTGGCCGCCAGGCGCCACATGGCCACAGAGCAACGGCGCCAGCACACGCAGCGGCGTGGCCAGGATGTTGGCCAGCACGGTCTGGTAGCTGCCGCCAGCCTTGTCGGGCAGGCCGGTCTGCAGTTGCACGCCATTGGCCTGGGCATTGAGCGCGGCCGATTCCACCGCCGCCGGGTCGATATCGACGGCATCGATGTCCGTGGCACCGAACTTGGCCGCGCCGATGGCCAGGATGCCCGAGCCGCAGCCGTAGTCGAGCACGCGGCCCAGCGCCGCACCGCCGCCCTGGCGCGCAATCCAGCGCAGGCACATGCGCGTGGTCGGGTGCGTGCCGGTGCCGAAGGCCAGGCCTGGATCGAGCCGGATGATGGTCTTGGCCTGCGCAGGCGGCTCGTGCCAAGTGGGCACGATCCAGAACTCGGGCGTGATATCCACCGGCGCGAACTGCGACTGCGTCAACCGCACCCAGTCCTGATCGACCAGAGGCACGAGACCGGAAACCTCGCAGCCCTCGAAGAAATCTTGTACGGCCAGCAGTTGCCGCGCTTCCTGCGCAGCGGCCTCCGTGCCGAACAGCGCCACCACGCGGCTGCGCTGCCAGCCCGCGCGCGGCGGGGGCATGCCGGGTTCTCCGAACAGCGCCTGCTCGGCCTCGGTCTGCGCGTCGGCGTCCTCCACCGAAACACTCAACGCGTCCAGCGCTTCAAGCGCCTCGCTCACTGCTTCAACCCGGTCTTGCGGGCACAACAGGCTCAGTTCATGCATGGCTTCGTGCCTTCAGGATGCAAACCAATGAAAAAGGGCGCTTCCGCGAGCGCCCTTCAGATGCTTCAGCGTTGGCGCTGCGACAGCCACTCTTCAAGATAGTGGATGTTCGTGCCACCGTCCATGAACTTGGCATCCACCATCAGCTCGCGGTGCAGCGGCACATTGGTGTTGATACCTTCGATCACGGTTTCCGACAGCGCCGTGCGCATCCGTGCCAGCGCCTGCTCGCGCGTGTCGCCGTGCACGATGATCTTGCCGATCATCGAGTCGTAGTTCGGGGGCACGAAATAGTTCGTGTAGATGTGCGAATCCACGCGCACCCCGGGGCCGCCCGGCGCATGCCACTTGGTGATACGTCCCGGCGAGGGAATGAACTTGTACGGATCTTCGGCGTTGACGCGGCACTCGATCGCGTGGCCCCGGATCTGGATCTGGCGCTGGGTGAACGGCAGCTTCTCGCCAGCAGCGACCATGATCTGGGTGCGCACGATGTCCACCCCCGTGATCCATTCGGTCACCGGGTGCTCCACCTGCACGCGCGTGTTCATTTCGATGAAGTAGAACTCGCCGTTCTCGTACAGGAACTCGAACGTGCCCGCGCCCCGGTAGCCGATCTTCTTGCAGGCGGCCACGCAGCGGTCGCCGATGCGGTCGATCAGGCGGCGCGGAATGCCCGGCGCGGGCGCTTCCTCGATCACCTTCTGATGGCGCCGCTGCATGGAGCAGTCGCGCTCGCCGAGGTACACGGCATTGCGGTGCTTGTCGGCCAGGATCTGGATCTCGATGTGGCGCGGGTTCTGCAGGAATTTTTCCATGTAGACCGCCGGATTGCCGAACGCAGCGCCCGCCTCGGCCTTGGTCATCTGCACGGCGTTGACCAGCGCGGCCTCGGTGTGCACCACGCGCATGCCGCGCCCACCGCCACCGCCCGCCGCCTTGATGATGACGGGGTAGCCGATGGCCTTGGCGATGCGGCGGATCTGCACCGGATCGTCGGGCAGTTCGCCGTCCGAGCCCGGCACGCAGGGCACGCCCGCCTTGATCATGGCCTGCTTGGCCGACACCTTGTCGCCCATGATGCGGATCGACTCGGGCGTAGGGCCGATGAACTGGAAGCCGCTCTTTTCCACGCGCTCGGCGAAGTCGGCGTTCTCGGACAGGAAGCCGTAGCCGGGGTGGATGGCCTCGGCGTCCGTCACCTCGGCCGCCGAGATGATGGCGGGCATGTTCAGGTAGGACAACGGCGAGGGAGCCGGTCCGATGCACACGGCCTCCTCGGCGAGCTTGACGTACTTGGCGTCGCGGTCGGCCTCGGAATAGACCATCACGGCCTTGATGCCCAGCTCGTGGCAGGCGCGCTGGATACGCAGCGCGATCTCCCCCCGGTTGGCGACAAGAATCTTCTTAAACATATACGCCCTCGCGGCCGGTGGCCGGAATTATCTTGAGCCTCAACCCGTCACTCGATCACGAACAGGGGCTGACCGTATTCCACGGCCTGGCCGTTCTCGCCGAGGATGCGCGTGACGGTGCCCGACTTGTCGGCCTCGATCTCGTTGAGGATCTTCATCGCCTCGATGATGCAGATCGTCTCGCCTTCCTTGATCTGGCTGCCCACTTCGACGAAGGGCTTGGCGCCCGGGCTGGCCGCGCGGTAGAACGTGCCCACCATCGGCGACTTGACCACATGACCCGCCGGCTCGGCAGGCGCGGGCGCAGGCAGCTCCGCCACCGGCGCCGCCGCGGGGGCCGGCTGCGCGGGGGCCGCGGCCATGGGGGCCGGCGCGGGCGCGACATACTGCTGCACCACCGTGCCGCCGCTCTTGACGATGCGGACCTTGCCCTCGGCCTCGGTGATCTCCAGCTCGGAGACATTCGATTCGGACACGAGGTCGATCAGGGTCTTGAGTTTTCGCAAATCCATGGCAGCTCCAACAGCTAAAAACTGAACAGGGCGCGAATTTACTCCAATTTCACCCTTTTTTACTCTTCATCTGGCAATTTTCATCAATCACCAGCACCTCCCTGCCGCAAGCACCTCTATCGGGTATTTCATCACCCCAATGAAACCCATTGGCGCAGGTCGTCGGGCGTGATCTGTCCTATTTTACGGTGGAAAATGCGCCCATCCGCGTCAAACAGCACGGTAAACGGCAGGCCGCCGCCCAGGTTGCCAAGTGCGCGCGACAGGTCGGTGCCTCCCAGTCCCGCCATGACAACCGGAAAATCCACGGGGGCACGCTCCAGGAAAGCGCGCACCGCTGACGGCTGATCAATGGCGATGCCCACCACTTGCCAGCCTTTGGCGGCATGTTCACGATAGAACCCATTCAACAGCGGCAGCTCGGCAATGCACGGCGGGCACCAGGTGGCCCAGAAGTTCAGCAGCAGCGGCTTGCCCTGGAACGCGGCCATGGCCTGGGTGGCGCCCGCAGGCGTTTCGAACGAGCGCCCCCAGAAGGCCCGGGCCGCTTCCGCATGCGCATCCGAGCCATTGGCGCGCCACCAGGCCCAGCCACCACCCAGCGCAGCCGCGGCCGCCACCCCGGCATAGAGCAGATGGCGCCGGCGCGCGCCCGCGGGCGTGGGAACATCAGCGCCAGGCGAGGCAACGCCGTCCACAGCGGGGGAATTCGAAGAATGCTGGGTCAAGATTCAGGCTCCAATAGCTGGCGCACGGCGGTGGCATCGCCCCGTGGAATGCGCCCCTGGGTATCGGGGCGCAACGCGCCACGCAGGTCGTCAAGGTCGTATATCAGGAAATGCACGCCGACCATCTGCCCCAATTCACGCGACGGACACCCCACGGTGAGTGCCTCGACCGGTGCGCCGTGCAAACCCTGCACCGTGCTGGGTTCATAGTCCACACCATGGTCGATCAGCGCGATTTCTGCCGATTTCGGGTCATCGCAAAACAACTGCAGATAAATATCCGACAGCCGCGTGGCTGTTCCATGCCAGACCGCACCGCCCAGGTAGGGCCGGAATGCCGCCATGCGCTCCATCCAGACCAGGGCCAGGGAGCGCAGCACGCGCAGCTCCGCAGGCTGTGTGTCGGCACAGAACAGGGCGATATGCTCGCGCACCGCCATGTCCACCAGGTCGTTGTCGGGCAGCGGAGTGCGTGCCGGCAGGCCCAGCAGCTTGAGCGCGCGCCGCTTGGCCGGGCCGTACTCCAGCCCTTCCTCGACCACCAAGCGGGCCGCGGATTGGGCGATTTCTGAGGCAAGGTTCGTCGACATGGCGGTTCTCCCCGCCCGCATTGTGACCTGAACGCAGGACTGCACCGGTAAAAACCATTCCAGCAGCCCCGCGCGCGGCAGGCCCTTCGCATGCCGCGCGCACGGGTGCCCAGGAAAAACTCTCTTTTTGATAGCTGCTTGCGCTGACTGCGCAAGCGTTCGAATGGTTTTTCGCAGAACCTTAGAATCCCCCCATGCATATACACATTCTGGGCATCTGCGGCACCTTCATGGGCGGCGTGGCCGCGCTCGCCCGCGCCGCGGGCCACAAGGTGACGGGCTGCGACGCCGGCGTCTACCCCCCCATGAGCGACCAGCTGCGCGCGCTGGGCATCGAGCTGATCGAGGGCTACGGCGCCGACCAGATGGGGCTCGC
Source organism: Simplicispira lacusdiani (assembly GCF_003604195.1). Classification (GTDB taxonomy): domain Bacteria; phylum Pseudomonadota; class Gammaproteobacteria; order Burkholderiales; family Burkholderiaceae_C; genus Simplicispira; species Simplicispira lacusdiani. The sequence continues at coordinate 123,390 of NZ_QXGR01000004.1, read as the reverse complement.
GCCCGACATGTTTGTGATCGGCAACGTCGTCAGCCGCGCCCGGCAGCCCGATGGCACGCCGAAATTCCCGCTGATGGAGGCCATCCTCGACGCGGGCGCCCCCTACACCAGCGGTCCGCAATGGCTGGCCGAGCATGTGCTGCAGGGGCGCCATGTGCTGGCCGTGGCGGGCACGCACGGCAAGACCACCACCACCTCGATGCTGGCCTGGGTCCTGGAATGCGCCGGGCAGCAGCCGGGCTTTCTGGTGGGCGGCGTGCCGCTGAATTTCGGTGTCTCCGCGCGCCTGGGGGCCGCCACGCGGCCCACACCGGGCACGGGGTCCACGGGCGCGTCCCCGCTGTTCGTGATCGAGGCCGACGAGTACGACACCGCTTTCTTCGACAAGCGCAGCAAGTTCGTGCATTACCGGCCGCGCACCGCCGTGCTGAACAACCTGGAGTTCGACCACGCCGACATCTTCGACGACCTGGCTGCCATCGAGCGCCAGTTCCACCACCTCGTGCGCACCGTGCCGCCCTCGGGCTGCGTGGTGGCCAACGGCCTGGAAGAGAGCCTGGCGCGCGTGCTGCACCAGGGCTGCTGGAGCGGCGTGAGCAGCTTCGGCGCCGCCGTGAGCGATTTCAGCGCACAGGGTGAGCCCGGCGCCTTCGACGTGCTGCACCACGGCCAGCGCGTGGCGCGCGTGGAGTGGGCGCTCACCGGCGTGCACAACCAGCTCAACGCGCTGGCCGCCATCGCGGCGGCGCACCATGTGGGCGTGGCGCCCGCCAGTGCGGCGGCAGCCTTGGGGAGTTTCCAGAACGTGCGCCGGCGCATGGAAGTGCGTGGCACGGTGCGCGGCATCACGGTGTACGACGACTTCGCCCACCACCCGACGGCCATCCGCACCACGCTCGACGGCCTGCGCCGCAGCGTGGGGCCGCACGCACGCATCCTGGCCGTGTTCGAGCCGCGCAGCAACACCATGAAGCTCGGCACCATGAAGGCGCAGCTGCCCTGGGCACTGGAAGGCGCCGACCTGGCGTTCTGCCACACCGCGGGACTGGACTGGGACGCCGCCGCGGCGCTGGCGCCCGCCGGAGCACGGGCACGCACCGCCGCCGCGATCGATCAACTCGTGCAACAGGTGACCCAAGCCGCACAGCCGGGCGACCACATCGTCTGCATGAGCAACGGCTCGTTCGGCGGCGTGCACGACAGGCTGCTGCAGGCGCTGGCCGCCCATTGAAAAGCGGCCACCTCCCGGTGGCCGCTTCAGGTTTGCTACCGAATCAATAGCTACTAGCGCTTACTGGTAAAGCGCTAGAGCCATGTTTCATTAGAAATTCACGGTCATGGACTGGACGTCCACGCGGATCACCGGGCGCGCCAGCGCGGCGCTGGTGGCGCGTGCGAAATCCGCCAGCCAGGCGCGGTCACCCAGCAGCTTGGCCCCGGCGGCCGCTGCCACGACCAGCACCTTGTCGGCCATCAGTACCTTGCCGCTGGCGCGCAGCGGCTCGCATTCCATGCGCGTGAACTCGTTGTCGAGCCAGCGGCGCGCATCTTCGTGTGCCATGGGCTCTACGCCATCGAGTTCAAAGCGGAATTCCTGGTTGGCGTCCAGGGTGACCGTCACTACGCTGTGCATGGGTTGCCTTTCTTTTGCTGAGGAGATGGGGCCGCGCCACCATGCGCGGCCCAGGTGGCTAGCTTACACCGCCGTCCGGTCCCTGCGGGCCTGAACGGCAGCGGAAAGTTCACCCAACGTGGCCAGGGAATCATTCCAGCCCAGGCAGGCGTCGGTGATGCTCTTGCCGTATTCGAGCGCGCACGGCGATTCCTTGCCCGGCGTGAACTTCTGCGCGCCCGCCACCAGATGGCTCTCGATCATCAGCCCAAAGACGCTGCGCGAACCGCCGGCGATCTGCGCGGCGATGTCGCGCGCCACGTCCTTTTGCTTCTCGTGCTGCTTGCTGCTGTTGGCGTGGCTGCAGTCCACCATCAGCGTGGCCGGCAGCTTGGCGGCCTCCAGGTCCTTGCAGGCGGCGGCCACGCTGGCGGCGTCGTAGTTGGGCGCCTTGCCGCCGCGCAGGATGACGTGGCAGTCCTTGTTGCCCTTGGTGTTGACGATGGCGACCTGGCCGTTCTTGTGCACCGACAGGAAGTGGTGACCCCGGCTTGCCGACTGGATGGCGTCGGTGGCGATGCGGATGTTGCCGTCCGTGCCGTTCTTGAAGCCGATCGGCGCCGACAGGCCCGAGGCCAGCTCGCGGTGCACCTGGCTCTCGGTGGTGCGCGCGCCGATGGCGCCCCAGGCGATCAGGTCGCCGATGTACTGGGGCGAGATCACATCGAGGAACTCGCTGCCCGCTGGCACGCCCAGGCGGTTGATCTCGATGAGCAGTTGGCGCGCGATGCGCAGGCCCTCGTCGATGCGGTAGCTCTCATCGAGGTAGGGGTCGTTGATCAGGCCCTTCCAGCCCACGGTGGTGCGCGGCTTCTCGAAGTACACGCGCATCACGATCTCCAGCGTGTCCTTGTACTGCTCGCGCGCATCCTTCAGGCGGCGCGCGTAGTCCAGCGCGGCGGCGGGGTCGTGGATGGAGCAGGGACCGATCACGACGAGCAGGCGGTCGTCCTTGCCGGCCATGATGTTGTGGATGGCCTTGCGGGTCTGGGTGATCAGCTTCTCCACGGGCGTGCCGCTGATGGGGAAGAAGCGTATCAGGTGCTCGGGAGGAGGCAACACAGTGATGTCCTTGATGCGTTCGTCGTCGGTCTGGCTGGTTTTCTCGACGCTGCGGTACCAGGCATCACTCGTGGGCAGGCTCTTGGCTGTCATGGGTTGCTCTCTCTCGAAAGTTGGAAAAAACAGGGCTGAAAACAAAAAACCGCCGGGCTTTACAGCATCGGCGGTTGTTGGGAAGGTTTCAGGTGCTTGCGCGCTTGCCTCTCATCCGCCAGGGACCGAGAACCAAAAGCAAAAATAAAACGCGCAGGGCTTGTGCATGCGCTCAATGTAGCACACTCGCCAGACCACCTCCCGGGGCCTTAGCGGCGCAGGTGCTGCCACCAGGCCTTGGCCCGCTCCCAGGGGGTCGGGGCAGGCCGCGGGGCCGCCACGGCCGCGGGCTCGCTGTCAGACTGCCCGCCCTGCTCGTACATGTCGATGAGCAACATGCCTTCGCCCAGCGTGCGCCAGGCCAGCAGCTCGACCCGATCGAACGCGCCGCCTTCGCGCGGGCTGCGGCGCTCCAGCGCCTTGTGCCAGGCCTCCACGGCCCGGCGCAGCTCGCGCAAGGCGCTCTGGTAGGCGCCGAACTCATACAGCGAATGCCAGGCCGAGCCCATGCCGGTGAGAAACAGCTGGTGTTCGCGCACCGCGTGCACCAGGGCCAGGGCCTGGCGCGTGATGCGCGCCGCATCCGGTGGCGCGCGGCGCGCACGCACGGCTTCTTCGATGACCTGGGCCAGCACGCCCACGCTGTCGCGCAGCTGGCGCGACTCCTCATCGGCCACCCCCTCGCGCAGGAAGCGGCTGATGTCTGCAAACGACTGGATCGTCTGCTGGGACAGTGAACCCGAAGCGGCCATGCGCGCTATTGTGCGCCGCTGGCGGTTTTTTTGCGCGCGCCACGGGCGTGGACCGCACCGGGGTGGCGCGGCGCGGCAACACACGCGCCTGCTCCCAAAAGCAGTGCAGCCCGCCAGCGCGGGCGGACCGGCGTCAGGCGGTTCCGCCGACGGTCAGGCCGTCGATGCGCAGCGTGGGCTGGCCCACGCCGACGGGCACGCTCTGGCCTTCCTTGCCGCAGGTGCCCACGCCGCTGTCCAGGCGCATGTCGTTGCCGATCATGCTGACCTTCTTGAGCGACTCGGGGCCGCTGCCGACGATGGTCGCGCCCTTGACGGGATAGAGGATCTTGCCGTTCTCCACCCAGTAAGCCTCGCTGGCCGAGAACACGAACTTGCCCGAGGTGATGTCCACCTGCCCGCCGCCGAAATTGGTGGCGTACAGGCCCTTCTTGATGGAGGCGACGATTTCCTGCGGGTCCTTGTCGCCACCCAGCATGTAGGTGTTGGTCATGCGCGGCATGGGGATGTGGGCGTAGCTCTCGCGCCGGCCGTTGCCGGTGGGCGCCACGCCCATGAGGCGGGCGTTCAGGCTGTCCTGGATGTAGCCCTTGAGGATACCGTCCTCGATAAGCACATTCTTCTGCGTGGCGTGGCCCTCATCGTCCACGTTGAGCGAGCCGCGCCGGTCCTGGAGGGTGCCGTCGTCGAGCACGGTCACGCCCTTGGCCGCCACGCGCTGGCCGATGCGGCCGCTGAAGGCGCTGGAGCCCTTGCGGTTGAAATCGCCCTCCAGGCCATGGCCCACGGCCTCGTGCAGCAGCACGCCGGGCCAGCCCGGGCCAAGCACCACGGTCATCTCGCCCGCGGGCGCGGGGCGCGCGTCGAGGTTCACCAGCGCGGCGTTCACGGCTTCATGCACGTACTGGCCGATCTGCGCGTCATCGAAATAGGCCAGGCCAAAGCGGCCACCGCCGCCGGACGAGCCCATCTCGCGGCGCCCGCCCTGCTCGGCGATCACGGTGATCGACAGGCGCACCAGCGGGCGCACGTCGGCCGCCAAGGTGCCGTCGGCGCGCGCCACCAGCACCACGTCGTATTCGCTCGCCAGGCCGGCCATGACCTGGACCACGCGCGGGTCCTTGGCGCGGGCCAGCTGCTCGGCCTTTTCCAGCAACCGCACCTTGGCCGTGCTGTCGAGCGTGGCGATGGGGTCCACACCGGGGTAGAGGCTGCGGCTGCTTGCTATTTTTTTAGGAGCTACTCGCGCTTTTCCAGATTGGGCCGCAGCCGAAATGGATCGCACGGTGCGGGCAGCATCCAGCAACGATGCCTCCGAGATGTCGTCGGAGTAGGCGAACGCTGTCTTCTCGCCGCTGACGGCGCGCACGCCCACGCCCTGGTCGATGGAGAACGAGCCGGTCTTGACGATGCCCTCCTCCAGGCTCCAGCCCTCGCTACGGGTGTACTGGAAGTACAGGTCGGCGTCATCGACCTGGTGGGCGCGGATGTCGGCCAGGGCGCGCGCCAGATGGGTTTCGTCCAGCCCGAAAGGCGCCAGCAGCAGTTGGCGCGCCACATCGATGCGCTGGGTGGTGGGCGCGCGCTGCGGCGTGCCGGAAGAAGAGCGGGAAGTCATGCCCGCATTTTAGGCGCGGGGCTCAGCAGGCGTGAATGAATCCGGCGTGCCCGAGCAGGCCGCCAAAACGCGGCCGATCTAGGCGCAAAGCACAGCCATGGCGCGGGCCATGGCGAGAATTTGCAACGACGAGCGGGTGTGTTTTGGCGAAATGAGCGGGCGTGGCAGGTTCGCTCACGCCTTCTCAAAGCGTCGGCTTGGCCGCCTGCGGCGGCTGGCGCTGCGCGCGCACGATGGACATCAGGATGCCCAGCGCCAGGCCCAGCGTGACCATGGCCGTGCCGCCGTAGCTGATGAACGGCAGCGGCACGCCCACCACCGGCAGCATGCCGCTGACCATGCCCATGTTCACGAACGCATAGGTGAAGAAAATCATCGACACGGCCCCCGCCATCAGGCGGCCGAACAGCGTGGCCGCGCCCAGGGCGACGGCCAAGCCGCGCCAGACCAGGAACAGAAAGCACAGGATGAGGAAGCCGTTGCCCAGCAGGCCGAACTCTTCGGAATAGGCGGCGAAGATGAAGTCGGTCGTGCGCTCGGGAATGAACTCCAGGTGCGTCTGGGTGCCCGCCATGAACCCCTTGCCGAACACCCCTCCCGAGCCGATGGCGATCATGCCTTGGATGATGTGGAAGCCCTTGCCCAGCGGGTCGCGCGTGGGATCGAGCAGCGTGCATATACGTTGCTGCTGGTAGTCGTGCAGCACCGGCCAGCGGACGCCGTCGGCGCACCAGGCATCGCCCATCACCACCAGCACCCCAATGCCCGCCAAGCCCAGCAAGACGGGGGGCAGCACCAGCTTCCAGGGCAGGCCCGCGAAGAAAATCACCGACAGGCCGGCCGCCAGCACCAGCAGCGAGGTGCCCAGGTCCGGCTGCTTCATGATCAGCCCCACGGGCACGGCCAGCAGCAGGCCGGCCACGGCGAAATCGAGCGGGCGCAACTGGCCCTCGCGCCGCTGGAACCACCAGGCCAGCATCAGCGGCATGGCGATCTTGAGGATCTCGCTGGGCTGGATGACGATGCCCACGTTGACCCAGCGCTGCGCCCCCTTCTTGGTGATGCCGAACAGCGCCACGGCCACCAGCAGCGCCACGCCCGTCAGGTACAGCGGCACCGCCATCGCCATGATGCGCTGGGGCGGCACCTGGGCCACGGTGAACAGCAGGACACCGGCGATGAGCATGTTGCGGCCATGGTCGACAAAGCGCGTGCCGTGGTCATAGCCCGACGAATACATCGCCACCAGCCCCAGGCAGGCCAGCAGCAGCACGACCCCGACCAGCCAGCCGTCGAACCCCCGGAACAGGGGCAGGACGCGCTGGACAAGCGAGGGCTTGTCAAAAGAAGTTCCCATGGCGCGATTATCGGGCGTGGCCTGGCGGGCCGCCGCCACGGCCGTGCTTCACCCCGCCTGGCGGAACGCCATCACGGCCTGGTTGCGCAGCGTGCGCAGCATGCCCAGCGCCTTGTCATCCACGGCGATGGCGCCGGGATGGGCGTGGTCGGCATAGATCAGCGCGAACGGCCGGCCCTTGATCTGCAGCGGCAGCAACAGGAAGGTCGGCGCGTTCGGCCCGTTGCGGTACCAGGCGGGCAGGCGCTCCTGCATGCGCGCGTCGGTGGCGTCGGCGATCAGCGTGTCGGCGCCGCGCAGGCAGACGGCGGCGAACAGGTCGCTCTGCACCTTCAGCGGCACGGCCATGGCGCGCACCGCCTCGTCGCTGCCCTCGCCCAGGCCGAAGCGCCCGGTCACGATGTCGGTCTTGGCGTCGCGCAGGCAGAACACCATGCGCCGCGCGCCCAGGGCACGGAACATGGTCTCCAGGATCATGCGCAGGATGTCGTTGAGCTTGAAGCTCTCGACCATGGCGTTGGTGATCTCCTGGATACCGGCCGACAGCACCTCGGCCACCTCCGCCGGGGACGGCGCCTTGCCGGCCTGCGTCTGCAGCATCGCGGGCAGCGGCTGAGTCTCGTCCGGGCGCAGTTCGTGGGTCGAGAGCATGTCCGCGATCTCTGGCGGCGCATCTGCGGCCGGCTGGGCCAGCAGGCGCGCCGCGGGCGAGCCCTTGTCCACGCGCAGGTCCAGCGCCTGCGCCATGCCGGCAAGCTTCTGGCGCGCCTCCGTCGTGGCCGCGCCGATGGCCTCGGCCGACATGGCCAGCGTGCGCGCGTACTGCGTGGCCATCACGCGCAGGGCTTCATCGGCCTGCTTGCGCTCGTTACGCAGCAGGATGGTGGTGGCCTCGTTGGCGGCCCGCGCCACCCAGCGCAGCCGCTCGGGGCCCTGTTCGGGCGGGCGCTGCGGCGGCGAACCCTGGGGCTTGCGGATGCAGCGCTGCAAGGTGTCGGGCAGGCCCCAGATGCGCGCCACGCCCGCGCCCAGGTCCTCGAACCCCAGGCCCAGCACCTGCACCGCAGCGGCCTCGTCGCCACCTTCCGTCCGCCCGGACGCCGCCAGCGCGCGGATCTGGCCCGCCTCCTCCGGGAAATAGAACTCGCACAGCATGCGCCCGAGGTTCTGGAACATGGCGCCGATGAAGGCCTCCTCGCCCCCCTGGCCCGGGCCGCACAGCTCGGACGCCAGGGTGCCCGCCATCATGGCGCGCAGGAATTCCTCGCGCATCTGGCTGGCGTGCTGCTTGTTCTGCATGTGGTCCAGCAGCACCAGGCTCAGCGCCATGTTGCGCACCGCGTTGAAGCCCACCAGGCTCACGGCGCGCGACACCGTGCTCACGCTGCCCCGGCTGGCGTGGGCGAACTGCACGCTGTTGACCAGGCGCAGCAGCTTGTTGGTCAGCGCCACGTCCTTGAGGATCTCGTTCGTCAGGTCGCTGATGCTGTCGTCCTCGGAGCTGGCCACGCGCTGGATGCGCGCCACCGAGTCCGACAGCGCTGGAAAATCGCTCTTGTGGCGCATGCGCCGCAGCAGGAAGTCGAGCGTGGCGTTGCTCGCCGCCGTGGGCGCGCTCACGGGCGCGGCCCAGGCACGCAGCGCGTCGCGGAAGTCGGCCGCCGAGGCAAAGCGCGCCGAGGGCTCGCGCGCCAGGGCGCGCCGCAGGACGGCGCGCAGCGCATCGTCCACGCCCGGCCCCAGGTCGGCGGGCAGTTCCAGCGTTTCGTTGGCGATGCGGTACAGCGCCTGCCAGGTGTCGGTCTGGTGGATCAGCGGCCGGCCGGTGAGCAGTTCCACCAGCACCAGGGCGGCCGAATAGATGTCCATGGACGGCGCGGGCGCGGCCCCGGCCGTGGCCTCGGGCGCCATGTAGGCCGGCGTTCCGCTGGCCAGTTGGGCGTCGGACGGGCTGGCCACGGCGGCGGCCAGGCCGAAGTCCATGACGCGTGCGTGGCGGTGCGCGTCCACCATCACATTGGAAGGCTTGAGGTCGCGGTGCACGATACCCGCCGCGTGGGCCGCGTGCAGGCCGTCGAGCACGTCCACCATCAGCGCCACGGCATCGTGCGGCGCGCAGCGCCCCTGGTGCGCCAGGTGCTCGGCCAGCGTGCAGCCGGGCACGTATTCAAACACCAGGTAGGGCTGGCGGCCCTGCACGTCGGCCTCGAACACGGGCACGATGTAGGGATGGGCCAGGCGCCCGACGTGGCGCGCCTCGCGCAGCCAGTGTTCCAGCACGGCGGCGTCCTGCCCCGGCGGCATGAGCTTGATGGCCACCTGGCGCTCCAGGCGCGGGTCCTGCGCCAGCCACACCGTGGCCTGCGCGCCCTGGCCCAGCACGCGCAGCAATTCGAAGCGCCCCAGCATGGTGGGCTGGCCTCCGCCGCCTGTCACAAAGCGTCGGGCGGTGGCAAGCGGGGCAAAATCAGGCATGGTGTACGCGGGCAGGACGGGCAGCGCACTCTGCACTGCCCCAGAGTCTGTATCTTATGCTTACAACTGTCCGTCTGCACGCGGCGGTTACATTGATTTTTGCCTCCCAGACCCCTCCATGGCCACCACCCACCTTCTGTACCTGCACGGCTTTCGCTCCTCCCCCCAGTCCGCCAAGGCGCGGATGGTGGCCGGCCACATGGCCGAGCACCGCCCGGACGTGCATTTCTGGGCACCCCAGCTCCCGCCCTCGCCACGCGCCGCCATGGCGCTGGTGACCGAGGGCATCGCCGGCTGGCCGCGCGACACGATGGCGGTGGTGGGCTCGTCACTCGGTGGCTTCTACGCCAGCTGGGTGGCCCGGCAAACCGGCTGCCCCAGCGTGCTGCTGAACCCCGCCGTGGACCCGGCGCGCGATCTGGCGCGCCACATCGGCGAACAAACCGCCTGGCACAACCCCGAGGAACGCTTCTTCTTCCGGCCCGAATATGTGGACGAACTCAAGGCACTGGACCAGCGCGGCCTGCCCCCGGGCGGCCCGGAGCTGGCCATCATCGCCAAGGGCGACGAGGTGCTGGACTGGCGCGAGATGGTGGCGCGCTATCCGCAGGCACGGCTGCGGCTGCTGGAGGGCGGCGACCACGGGCTGAGCGATTTCGCCGACCACCTGCCCACCGTGCTACGCTTTCTCGACCTGGCCTGACCTCCCCGGTGCTCCGGCGCGCCCATGGGACAATCCGACCCCATGTACGCATTGTTTGAAGAAGCCGGCAAATTCCTGGCCGGCCGCATCCTCTCCGAAGCCGAGACCTCGGCCCAGATCGAGCTCGACTCCGGCAAACGGGTCAAGGCCAAGGCCGCCCACATCCTGCTCAAGTTCGAGAAACCCGCCCCCGCCGAACTGATGGCCCAGGCCCAGGCCGTGGCTGCCACCATCGAACTGCCCCTGGCCTGGGAGTTCGCACCCGAGGACGAATTCGGCTTCGCCGACCTGGCGCGCGACTATTTCTCCGCCAGCGCCACGCTGGCCGAGCAGGCCGGCGCGCTGTTCGCGCTCTACGAGGCGCCGCACTACTTCCGCCGCGCCGGCAAGGGCCGCTTCAAGAAGGCCCCAGCCGAGATCCTGCAGCAGGCGCTGGCCGCCATCGAGAAGAAGAAGGCGGTGATGCAGCAGATCGTCGACTGGGCCGAGCAACTGGGTCGGGGCGAGTGCCCGCAGCCCATCCGCGACCAGCTCTACAAGATCCTGTTCCGCCCCGACAAGAACGCGCCCGAATACAAGGCCGTGGTCGAGGCCAGCCGCGCCACGCACACCGCGCCCCTGGAGCTGCTGCAGAAGGCCGGCGCCATCGATTCGAGCTACCAGTTCCACTGGAAGCGCTTCCTGTTCGACAACTTCCCCAAGGGCACGGGCTTCCCCGCCGTCACCGCGCCCCAGCCACCGGCAGACCTGCCGCTGGCCCCGGTGCAGGCCTACTCCATCGACGACTCGCAGACCACCGAGATCGACGACGCGCTCTCGGTGCAGGGCCTGGGCACGGGCACCGTCACGCTGGGCATCCACATCGCCGCGCCGGGCCTGGCCATCCAGCCCGGCAGCGATCTCGACAAGCTGGGCCGCAACCGCCTGTCCACGGTCTACATGCCGGGCTACAAGATCACCATGCTGCCCGACCCGGTGGTGCAGATCTACACGCTCGACGAGGGCCGCGCCAACCCGGCCGTGTCGCTCTACGCCACCATCGACGAAGCCACGCTGGAGATCACCGCCACCGAAACGCGCCTGGAGCGCGTGCCCGTGGCCGTGAACCTGCGCCACGACCAGCTCGACCACATCGTCACCGAGGCCTGGCTGCAAGACGCTTCGATTCAGCACGAAAACACGCCTCCGGCCTTGCTGGAAAGGCGCGAGCAGCTATCGTTTTTGTATCGCCTGGCGCTCAAGCTCAAGGCCGGGCGCGAACTGGTGCGCGGCAAGCCCGAAACCTTCAACCGCCCCGACTACACCTTCCGCCTGCACGGCAACGACGGCGCCGAGCCGCAGGGCACGGAGCAGGTCACCATCGGCACGCGCAAGCGCGGCGCGCCGCTGGACCTGATCGTGGCCGAGGCCGCCATCGTGGCCAACAGCACCTGGGGCCTGATGCTGGCCGAGCACGGCGTGCCCGGCATCTACCGCAGCCAGGCCAGCCTGGCGCCCGGCGTGAAGGTGCGCATGGGCACCAAGGCGCTGCCGCACGCTGGCATTGGTGTGAAGGCGTACTCGTGGGCCACCTCGCCGCTGCGCCGCTACACCGACCTGGTGAACCAGTGGCAGATCATCGCCTGCGCGCGCCACGGCAAGACAGCCGCGCTGGCCGCGCCGTTCAAGCCCAAGGACGCCGACCTGTTCTCCATCATCAGCAGCTTCGACGCCGCCTACAGCGCCTACAACGGCTACCAGGCGGGCATGGAACGCTTCTGGACGCTCAAGTATGTGGAGCAGAACCACATCACCGAACTCACGGCCACGGTGTTCAAGGAAGGTCCGGGCGGCAGCTTCCTGGTGCGCGCGGACGAACTGCCGCTGGTCTTCCCCGTGCTGGGCGCGCAGAACCTGCCGCGCGGCGCGCGCATCCGCGTGCGGCTGGGCGAGGTCGATGAGATCACGCTGGACGTGCACGGCTCGCTGATCGAGCGCCTGGACGACCCGCAGGACGCCAGCGACGACGGCCCGGTGGAAGACGCCGAGGACGACGAGGCCGTGGCCGGCCCGATCGCCATTGCCGTCGACGTGAACGAGCCCGAGGCCAGTGGCAGCGATAATTCGACCTCGTGAACATGGCCCCCACGCTCCCTCACTTCGTGTGCTCGCTGCCCCCCGAGGGGGCCGCTTTTCATCTTGGGGCGGCCCGGCGATGAAACTCCCCGCCTTCCTCACCCGCTTCAGCACGCTGCAGCTCACGCTGGGCGTGTCGGTGGCACTGCACGCAGCCATCCTCTCGGTGCGCTTCGTCGACCCCGAGGGCTTCAACCGCGTGTTCCAGGACACGCCGCTGGAAGTCATCCTGGTCAACGCCAAGTCGTCCGAGAAGCCGGAGAAGGCCCAGGCCATCGCCCAGTTCGCGCTGGCCGGCGGCGGCGACGCCGAGAAGGGCCGCGCCACCAGCCCGCTGCCCTACTCCGCGCTGACCAGCATCGGCGACGACTTCGAGGATGCCCAGCGCAAGATGGACGCGCTGCAGGAGCAGCAGACCCAGTTGCTCGCCCAGTTGCGCAAGCAGATCGCCGACCTGCCCCCGCCCGACCCGCGCAAGCCCAGCCAGAACGCCGACCAGAGCGCCCAGGAAGAGCGCCGCCGCCAGCTCGTGAAAATACTGGCCGAGATCGAGAAGCGCATCAACGAGGAAAACGCCCGCCCGAAGAAACGCTACATCAGCCCCGCCACGCGCGAGGAGGTGTACGCCGTCTACTACGACGCCATGCGCCGCAAGGTCGAGGACAAGGGCACGGTCAACTTCCCCGAATACGGCGGCCGCAAGCTCTATGGCGAGCTGACCATGATCGTCACCGTGAACCACGACGGCCGTGTCGTCGCCACCGAGATCGTGCAAGGCTCGGGCAACCACCGGCTCGACCGCCATGCCGAGGCCGTGGCCCTGGCCGCCGGGCCGTTCGGCCCGTTCAACCAGGAAATGCGCAAGAAGGCCGACCAGATCGCCGTCGTCTCGCGCTTCAAGTTCACGCGCGACCAGACCCTGGAAACCAGCGTGAGGTAACCGCCGGAGCGCCGCCGGGCGCACCTGGAAGACACGTCCCATGACCTTTTCCGCACCCTCCCCCGATCTGTACTGCGTGATGGGCAACCCCGTCGAGCACAGCCGCTCGCCGTGGATCCATGCACGCTTCGCCGAACTCACGGGCCAGGCCCTGGTGTACGAACGCCGCCTGGTGCCGCTCGATGGCTTCGCCCAGGCGCTGCGCGACTTCGCCGAGGCGGGCGGGCGCGGCTGCAACATCACCGTGCCCTTCAAGCTCGAAGCCGCGCAGGCCGCCAGCGTGCGCAGCGAGCGCGTGCAGCTCGCGGGCGCGGCCAACACCCTGAGCTTCATCGACGGCGCCCTCCATGCCGACAACACCGACGGCTTGGGCCTGGTGGCTGACATTGAGCAAGGCGCCGGCTTCGCCCTGGCCGGGCGCGACGTGCTGCTCGTCGGCGCGGGCGGCGCCGCCGCCGGGGCCCTGGGCCCGCTGCTGGCCGCCGGGCCGCGCCGCGTGGTGGTGGCCAACCGCACGCTGGAGCGCGCCCAGGCGCTGGTGCAATCGCACGCCGCGCTCGCAGCGCTACAAAAAACAGAGCTACTCGCGCAATCCCCGCAAGCGCTAGAGCATGATTTTGATCTCATCGTTAACGCCACCGCCAGCAGCCTGGCCGGTGCCGAGGTGCCCGTGCCCTCGCGCGTGCTGCGCCCCGGCAGCCTGGCCTACGACATGATGTACGGTCCCGCCGCCGAGGGCTTCCTCGGCTGGGCGCGCGAGCACGGCGCGACGCCGCGCGACGGCCTGGGCATGCTGGTGGAACAGGCCGCCGAGGCCTTTGCCCTCTGGCGCGGGGTGCGCCCGCCCAGCCGCCAGGTGCTGGCCGAGCTGCGCGCGCTGATGGCGTCGCACTGACCCGGCGCGCGCGTCCAACCATGAAAGCCCTGCTGCGCTGGATCGGCCTCGTCGCGTTCGCGGCGCTGGCGCTGGAGCTGTTCTTCGTGTTGCGCATCGCCGCCATGGCGGTGGTGAATCCCGAATCCACGACCTTCCAGCGTTCCGAGGCCTGGGCGCAGATCGCCGGTGGCGGCCCGCTGCGCTGGCGCCAGCAATGGGTGCCCTATGCGCAGATCAGCGGCCACCTCAAGCGCGCCGTGATCGCCTCGGAGGACGACGGCTTCGTCAACCACGAGGGCGTGGACTGGAACGCCATCGAAAAGGCCTGGGAACGCAACGCCAAGGCCGAGGCACAAACCGCCAAGGCCCAGGCCCGCGCGCCCGACAAGCCGGTGCGCGCGCCCAAGATCCGGGGCGGCTCCACCATCACCCAGCAACTGGCCAAGAACCTGCTGCTCTCGGGCGAGCGCACCCTGGTGCGCAAGGGGCAGGAGTTCGTGCTCACGCTGGCACTGGAGCAGTTCCTGAGTAAGGAACGCATCCTGGAGATCTACCTGAACAACGTCGAATGGGGCAACGGCATCTTCGGCGCCGAGGCCGCCGCGCGCCACTACTACCGCAAGAGCGCCGCCGACCTGGCCCCGCACGAGGCCGCCCGCCTGGCCGTCATGCTGCCCGCGCCCAAGCGCTTCGAGAAGACGCCGAACTCGGCCTACCTGAGCGGGCGCACGCGCACCATCCTGGCGCGCATGGGCGGGGCGGAACTGCCTTAGCCGGCGGGCGCCTTGCTCAAAGGCACTGTCCTAGCCTGGTGCGCCCGGTGCATCAACTCTTCCGCCAAGGGGTGCCGCAACCCGGGAAGTCTGCGCGGACGGCCGGCGGGCCGGAACGCCACCTGACGGCCAAAAACACAGGGCTTGACCAGGAAAACCGTCACCCGTTCAGGGCTGCTGTTCACGGATGCCTCGGCTTTCAGGATGTTCGCGAGACCAATGCGCGCCTGGGTCCCACCCTTCCGAACCAAGAGGTGATCGCCAAGATCCCAGACCTCATCCACCATCCCCATCGTTGCGATCCCCATGATCGCCGCCGCAAGACCGCTCCCCAAAACCAACTGGAACCAGTCCATGGCAGAAGGCCACTGACCGGTCATGTACCAAGCGATAGCCAGCACGGCGAGACACGCACCCATGACCATCAGCACCGAAGTTCTCGGTGTCACGACGGTCCCCGACGAAATGCGCTTCGCTGCATGCATGCGGTCACTCTCTTTCCCCATCGCCCATACGGCGCAGCAAGGATTGTCACGCACTGCCGCAGCACGGTTTTCTCGGCCGCTTTCCTCGTCCAAGCTCAGTTCGTCAACGGCAGCGCCGCCCCCATCGCCGCGAACAACAGGCCGCAGCCCTGGTTGAAGCGCCGCCCCACGCGCTGGAGCCAGGGGCGCACGCGGTGCGCCAGGCTGGCAAGGCCGAACTCCACCACGCACTCGATCACGCCGAAGGTGCCCGCCATGACGGCGTACTGCAGCCACAGACTGCGTCCCGGCTCGATGAACTGCGGCAGGAAGGCACCGTAGAACAGCAAGGCCTTGGGGTTGGAGATGGCCGCGAGCAGGCCCTGGCGGAACATCACCGAGCGGCGGATCGGGCCTTTTTGGCCATCGATCTCGGGCATGTCCAGTTGCAGCGGCGGGGCGCGCCAGAGCTGGATGCCCAGCCACACCAGATAGGCGCCGCCACCCCACTTGAGCAGGGTCAGCGCGTCGGCCGAGGCGCGCAGCAGCGCGCCGATGCCCAGCATGGACAGGCCGATCAGCAACGCGAAGCCCAGGGCACCGCCCGCGATCGTCCAGAGCGTGCGCCGGCGCCCGTGCAGCGCGCCGTGCGCCAGCACCAGCAGGCTGTTGGGGCCGGGGGTGAGCGACAGGCCCACCGATGCCAGCAGATACACGAACCAGGTGGACCAGGCCATCGCGGCACTCCGGAAAAGTCGTGGAAACAGCGGTGCAGTCTAGGCCCGCCGGTAGATTTGCCACATATCCGATCTGGCTTATATTGCAGCCAATCTGGACATTCTCATGGGCCTGACCACGCACCCTTCTCCCGCACCGGCACCCGAGCGGCCCGACGTGCGCCTGCTGCTGCTGCCGCTGCCGGAATTCACCCTGCTGCCGTTCGGCGCCTTCCTCGACAAGCTGCGCTTTTCCGCCGACGACGCGGACCTCAGCCGCCAGCGCCACTGCGCCTGGACGCTGCTGGGCGTCGACGGCCAGAGCGTCACGTCGAGCAGCGGCGTGCGCGTGGAGACCGACACCACGCCCGCCGACGTGGATTTCCGCGCATTCGACTACCTCGTGGTGTTCGGCAGCCGCACGGTGGAAAAGTCCATGGCCCTGGCCGGCACCTACGCACCCGTGCTGCGCGCCGCCAGCCGCCACGGTCTGCCGCTGGTGGCTATCGACAACGCCAGCTTCCTGCTGGCGCGGGCCGGGCTGCTGCGCGGCCACGAGGTGGCGCTGCACTGGCGCCACGTGGCCGAATTCCGCAGCGCCTTCCCGCGCATCGCGGTGCGCAGCGAGCTGATCTACTGCTTCGACCGCGACCGCATCACCTGCGCCGGCGGCACCGCCGCCATCGACATGGCGGTGGAACTGCTCGCGCGCCACTGCGGCCGCGCGCGTGCCTGCAAGGGCCTGGCCGACATGCTGGTGGACGAGCCCCGCCACCCCGCGCACCCCCTGCGCTCGATGGAGGGCGACCCGAGCCTGGGCCGGCACCTTTCGCGCGCCATCGCGCTGATGCGCAGCTCGCTGGGCGAGCCCATGGGCATTCCCGAACTGGCGCGGCGCATCGGCATCGGGCGCCGCCACCTCGATCGGCTGTTCCGGGAGCGCTTCGGCGTCAGCGCGCACGAGCACTGGACCCGCATGCGCCTGGAGCATGCGCAGTGGCGCGTGCAGCACTCGCACCACAGCCTGGCCGCCATCGCCGGCGAGGTGGGTCTGGCCAGCGCCGCCAGCCTGGGTCGGCTGATGCGCCAGCACCTGGGCCAGAGCCCCGGCGCGCTGCGCGCGCAGCGTGCCTCCACCCCTGATTGACCTCCCCATGCACCACACCCCCTCGCTCCCCGCCCTGCCCCATCTCGCCGACCGCGCCGGGCCCGTCCGCGTCCTCATGGTCTGCATGGGCAACATCTGCCGCAGCCCCACCGCCCACGGCGTGCTGGAAAAAATGGTGGCCGACGCCGGCCTGGCGCGCCAAGTCACCGTCGATTCGGCCGGCACCCACGGCTACCACGTGGGCGAGCCGCCCGACGAGCGCGCCCAGCGGCACGCCGCGCGGCGCGGCTACGATCTCTCGGCCCAGCGCGCGCGCCGCCTCGTGGCCCGCGATTTCGAGGCGTTCGATCTGGTGCTGGTCATGGACGCGGCCAACGAGTCCCACGCCCGCCCGCTGTGCCCGCCGGGGCAGCACCACCGCCTGCGCCGCCTGACCGACTTCTGCACCACCGTGCCGGCCCGCGAGGTGCCCGACCCGTACTACGGCGGCGCGGCCGGGTTCGAGCAGGTGCTCGATATCGTGGAGGACGCCTGCCGGGGCGTGCTCGCCGTGCTGGAATCCGCCACCGGGAGCCGCACCTAACGGGCGGCTCGGCGCCGCCCCGTTCGCGCCCTATGATCCCGCCATGCTTGCCAAGTTGATGGGTTTCTTCCTGCTGGGCCTGGTGCGCGTGCTCACCGGCTCGCAGGCGCGCTGGTACGGTTGCCCGCCCAAGGCGGAGCAACGCATCTATTTCGCCAACCACCAGAGCCATGCCGACCTGGTGATGATCTGGGCCGCGCTGCCCGAGGAGCTGCGCAGCATCACCCGCCCCATCGCCGCGCGCGACTACTGGACGAAATCACCCTTCCGGCAGTGGATCACCAGCGCGGTGTTCAACGCCATCTACGTGGAGCGCCAGGCGGCCTCCCCGCCTGCGGCCCCGGCCGGCCCGGCGGCGGACGCGGGCGGCGCGCCTCCCGGCGGGCCGGAGCCGACCGCCGAGGCGCCGCCCCCGCCCACCCCCGAGGCCCTGCGCGCCGCGCTGCCCGAGGGCGACCCGCTGGCGCCGCTGGTGCGCGCGCTGGAGAGCGGGGATTCGATCATCATCTTCCCCGAGGGCACGCGCGGCCATGCGGACGACCCGCAACCTTTCAAGTCGGGCCTGTTCCGGCTGGCGCAGATGTTCCCCCACGTGGTGCTGGTGCCGGCCTGGATCAACAACGTGCAGCGCGTCATCCCCAAGGGCGAGGTGGTGCCGGTGCCCATCCTGTGCTCGGTGACGTTCGGCGCGCCCATCCAGCTGGAACCCGGCGAGGAGCGCCGCCCCTTCCTGGACCGCGCACGCCGCGCCGTCATGGCCCTGCGCGAGGTGTGACGCCATGAATGCCTTCCTGCGCAGCCTCAGCACCACCCAGCAGATCGGGGCGCTGTTCCTCGTGGTTTTCGGCGTGCTCTCGCTGGTCACGCTCTGGTCCTTCGCGCGCGGCCTGCGCGAAACGCCTGCGGGCGATGCCGACGCCGCAGCCGTGCGCAAGGCCAAGGGGCGCCGCCTGCGCGGGCTCTTGCAGACTTCCTGGGCCATGGCCACGGTGTTCTGGGTGGGCTGGGTGCTGGGCGACACGGCGGCCACGGTGCTGTTCGCGCTGGTGGCATTCTTCGCGCTGCGCGAGTTCATCACGCTCTCGCCCACGCGGCGCGGCGACCACCGCAGCCTGGTGCTGGCCTTCTTCGTGGTGCTGCCGGCGCAGTTCGTGCTGGTGGGCACGCGGCATTTCGACCTGTTCACGGTGTTCATCCCGGTCTACGTGTTCCTGGCGCTGCCCGTGGTGAGCGCGCTGGCCAACGACCCGCAGCGCTTCCTGGAGCGCAGCGCCAAGCTGCAGTGGGGCATCATGGTCTGCGTCTACGGCATGAGCCATGTGCCCGCGCTGCTGCTGCTCGACTTCCCGGGGCAGGAGCCAGGCCGGGGCGCCTTCCTGGTGTTCTACCTGGTGCTGGCGGTGCAGACCTGCATGGTGGTGCAGCACCTGCTGGGGCGGCGCTTTCCACACGCGCCCGTGGCGCCGGCCGTGAGCCAGAGCTTCCAGTGGGCAAGCTGGCTGGCGGGTGTGGCCGTGGGCGGGCTGGTGGGCGGGCTGCTGTCGTTCATCACGCCGTTCAAGCCGGGGCAGGCGCTGGGCATGGCGCTGCTGGCCTGCGTGGCGGGCAGCCTGGGGCATCTGGTGATGAAGGCGCTCAAGCGCGACCGGGGCATCACCAGCTGGGGCATGCAGGGCCAGTCGGTCACGGGCGCGGGCGGCCTGCTGGACCGGGTGGACGCGCTGTGCTTCGCCGCGCCGGTGTTCTTCCATTCGGTGCGTTGGTACTTCGGTTTATAAGCAAAATGGCCTCTGGCGCTTTACCATAAAGCGCCAATAGCTACAAATTCAATAGCATATGAGAATCCTTGGGATCGACCCCGGCCTGCAGACCACCGGCTTTGGCGTGCTCGACGTGGAGGGCCACAAGCTGCGCTACGTGGCCAGCGGCACTATCCGCACCACCCAGCTCGCGCTGGGCGACCTGCCCGGGCGCCTGAAGGTGCTGTTCGACGGCATCGGCGAGGTGGCGGCGCGCTACCAGCCCGACGTGGCCACGGTGGAGATCGTCTTCGTCAACGTCAACCCGCAGTCCACGCTGCTGCTGGGCCAGGCGCGCGGCGCCTGCATCACCGCGCTGGTGGCGCGCGACCTGCCCGTGGCCGAATACACCGCGCTGCAGATGAAGAAGGCCGTGGTCGGCCACGGCCGCGCCGCCAAATCCCAGGTGCAGGAGATGGTGCGCCGCCTGCTCGACCTGCCCGGCCTGCCCGGCACCGACGCGGCCGACGCGCTGGGCCTGGCCATCACGCACGCCCATGCGGGCGCGGCCATGGCGCGCGTGGCCGAGGTGGCCACCCTGCAGCGGCGCCAGCACGCCATGTACAAGGGCGGGCGCAGCTACTGACGGCCCTCTCCTCCGGATTCACGGAAGCGCGCATGGCGAACCTTGGCCGCCGTGCTGCGGATTTGCATTTACAAGCCAATCGGTCTAATATTCACCCATGGACCCGCAAGTGCAAGCCCCCCGCCGCCGTGGCAGGCCGCCACGCCAGCGCGCTGGCCTGGTCGACACGCGCGAGCTGCTCTTGCGCGCCGGCCTGGAGGTGCTGACCGAAAAGGGCTTCTCGGCCACCGGCATCGATGAAATCCTGGGGCGCGTGGGGGTGCCCAAAGGCTCCTTCTACCACTACTTCGACAGCAAGGAAGCCTTCGGCCTGGAGCTGATCCAGCGCTACGGCGATTTTTTCGCCCGCAAGCTCGATCGCCATTTGCGCAACACGGCCCTGTCGCCGCTGGGCCGCCTGCACGCCTTCATCGACGACGCCAAGGCGGGCATGGCGCGCTTTGGCTACCGCCGTGGCTGCCTGATTGGCAACCTGGGCCAGGAGATGGGCGCGCTGCCCGAGAGCTTCCGCACGCGCCTGCAGGACACATTCGAGGACTGGCAGTGCCGCTTCGCCGCGTGCCTCACCGAGGCCCAGGAGGCGGGAGAGCTGGCGCGCGACGTGGACCCCCGGCAGGTGGCGGCCTTCTTCTGGATCGGCTGGGAAGGCGCGGTGCTGCGCGCCAAGCTCGAACAATCCCCAGCGCCGCTGGACCTGTTCGCCGGTTTTTTCTTTGCCGGCTTCCGGGCCCGGTAGCTTTTTTTTGCACCCCAATAGACGACTGGTCTAAATCCAAAGGAGGAACCACATGTTCAAGGGCATCCTGATCGAGAAAGACGACGCGGGCTACCGGGCCGCCGTGCGGGACATCGACGACGCACGGCTGCCGGACGGGGATGTGACGGTGCGCGTGAGCCACTCCACGCTGAACTACAAGGATGCCCTGGCCCTCACCGGCAAGGGCCCGGTGGTGCGCAAGTTCCCCATGGTCCCGGGCATCGATCTGGTGGGCACCGTCGAGAGCAGCACCCACCCGGACCATCGCCCCGGCGACGCCGTGCTGCTCAACGGCTGGGGCGTGGGCGAGGCGCACTGGGGCGGCCTGGCGCAGAAGGCGCGCCTCAATGGCGACTGGCTGATCCCCCTGCCCTCTGCCATCGCGCCGCTGCAGACCATGGCCATCGGCACCGCCGGCTACACCGCCATGCTGTGCGTGCTGGCGCTGGAAAAGCATGGCGTGAAGCCGGCCGACGGCGAGATCCTGGTCACCGGCGCGGCGGGCGGCGTGGGCAGCGTGGCCATCGCCATCCTGAGCCGGCTGGGCTACACCGTGGTCGCGGCCACGGGCCGCCCGCAGGACGCGGACTACCTGCGCCAACTCGGCGCGGCGGAGGTGCTGGACCGCGCCCAGTTCACATCCCCCGGCAAGCCCCTGGGCAAGGAACGCTGGGCGGGCGCCGTGGACGTGGTGGGCAGCCATGTCCTGGCCAACGTGTGCGCCACCACCCGGTACCGGGGCGTGGTCACCGCCTGCGGCCTGGCCGGTGGCATGGACCTGCCCGCCACCGTGGCGCCCTTCATCCTGCGCGGCGTCACCCTGGCCGGCATTGACAGCGTGATGTGCCCGCGCGCCGACCGCCTGCGGGCCTGGCAGCGCCTGGGCACCGACCTGGACATGGACAAGCTCGGCGCGATCGGTCACGAAGTGGGACTGGCCGACGCCATTCCCCTGGCCAGCCGCTTGCTCAACGGCGAAGTGCGCGGCCGCATCGTCGTGGACGTCCACCGCTGACCCCTGGGCCGCAAGGCCCTGCACCATCTCACCCCTCAAAGGAAAAAGCCATGACGCAGCCCCAGCCCGCGCCCGCGAGCCGCTTTCCCGTCCCTGAACTGCAGGACATGCCCGACGACATCCGCCAGCGGATCGTGGCGGTGCAGGAGAAATCCGGATTCATCCCCAACGTCTTCCTGGCGCTGGCCCACCGGCCGGACGAATTCCGCGCCTTCTTCGCCTACCACGACGCCTTGATGGAGAAGCCCGGCAACCTCACCAAGGCCGAGCGGGAAATGATCGTGGTGGCCACGAGCAGCATGAACCAGTGCCAGTACTGCGTGGTCGCGCATGGCGCGATCTTGCGCATCCGCGCCAAGAACCCGCTCATCGCCGACCAGGTCGCCACCAACTACCGCAAGGCCGACATCACGCCCCGCCAGAAAGCCATGATCGACTTCGCCATGAAGGTCTCGCAAACTGCGCAACAGGTGGGCGAAGCCGATTTCGACGCGCTCAAGGCCCATGGCTTCAACGAGGAAGATGTCTGGGACATCGCCGCCATCTCGGCGTTCTTCGGGCTGTCCAACCGGATGGCCAACGTGACGAACATGCGCCCCAACACGGAGTTCTACGCGCTGGGCCGATGATTCAAGCACAAATGGCCTGAACCGCAGACCCAGCAAGCGCCATCAGCTATTGTTTATATAGCAACGCACGCCATTCCTGGCCCGTGCGGAATCCGCATCAGGCCGGCCAGGCCCGCATGCGGAAGGCATCGACGAGAAAGTCGATCAGCGCGCGCACCTTCGGCGTCAGGTGCTTGCGGCTCGGGTACACCGCGTACACGCCGAGTTCATGGGAACGGAACTGCGGCAGGATTTCCACCAGCGCGCCCGACGCCAGGTGCGCGCCCACCAGAAAAGAGGGCTGCAGCACGATGCCCTGGTGCTGCAGCGCCGCAGTGCAGCAGGTGTCGCCGCTGTTGGTGCGCATGCGCGGCGCCACCTTCACGCTCACGGGCCCGTCCGGCCCTTCGAAGGTCCACTGGTCGCCCGAGGCCAGCAGCGAATAGGCAAACACCACGTGCCGCGCCAGCTCCGAAGGGTGCGCGGGCGTGCCGTGGCGCTGCAAATACGCGGGCGAGGCGCACAGGATGAGCCGCGTGGACGTGAGCTGGCGGCTCACCAGCGATGAGGTCTGCAGCCGCGCGATGCGCACCGCCAGGTCATAACCTTCGTCCACCAGATCGACCAGCCGGTCCGACAGCGTGACGTCCAGCTCCACCTTGGGGTGCAGCGCCATGAAGCCAGGCCACAGCGGCGCCAGATGCAGCAGGCCGAAGGTGACCGGCACATTGAGCCGCAGCTGGCCGATCGCTTCGCCCGCCTGGGACGACAACTCGGCTTCGGCCTCGGCCACGCCGTCGAGCAGCTGCCGGCAGCGCTCGTGGAAGACCGCGCCTTCGGCCGTCAACGAAAGCTTGCGCGTCGTGCGTTGCAGCAGCCGGGCGCCCAGCCGCTCCTCCAGGTCGCCGACCAGGCGCGACACCGCTGTCTTCGAAAGATTCAGCGCATCGGCCGCGCGCACAAAGCTCCCGGCATCAACCACGGCCACAAAGGCCCGCATTTCCTGGAATTTGTCCATGGCTCTATTGTGCCGATTTTCGGCTCAATAAATCAATAAATATCTTATTTATTGATTTTTACGTGACTATTAAAGTTCACTCCATCGCAGCAGCACGCTGTATCACCCGAAGGAAACATCATGAAAGTCACAGTCATCGGCGCCGGCAATATGGGTTCGGCCTTCGTCAAACAACTCGTGCGCGCCGGCCACCAGGTCAGCGTGACCGCCCGCGACAGCGCCAAGGCGGCGCAAGTGGCGGCGGCCCACCCGGGCGCCCAGCCCGTCGCCACGGCCGGCGCAGCCGCTGGCGCCGACGTGGTCGTGCTGGCGACCGGCTATGCCGACGCCGTGGGCGCGCTGCACGCCGTGGGCGACCTGCAAGGCAAGGTCGTCATCGACATCACCAACCCGCTGACGCCCGACTACATGGGCCTGACGCTGGGCCACAGCACCTCGGCCGCGGAAGAAATTGCCCAGGCCGTGCCGGGCGCCGAGGTGGTCAAGGGCTTCAACACCGTGTTCGCGCAGGTGCTGGCCGAAGGCGCCGATTTCGGCAACGGCCGCAAGGTCACGGTCTTCGTCGCCAGCGACAGCCCGCGCGCCAAGCAGACCGCCAGCGCGCTGGCCGAGAGCATGGGCTTTGATGTCATCGATGCGGGCGGCCTGAAGAACGCGCGCTACCTTGAGCCGGTGGCCGGCCTGAACATCTACCTCGGCTACGGTGCCGGGCTGGGCACGGTGATCGCGCCCACCTGGATCCGCAAGGCCTGAGCTATCCATCCGACACCTCTGGAGAACACCATGAACAACGCTCTCGTTCATCGTTTGATGGCCACCGGCAACGGCGCTGGCGCCCTGGCCCTGCGCGTCCCTGTGGGCATCATCTTCGCCGCGCATGGCGCGCAAAAGCTCTTCGGCTGGTTCGGCGGCTATGGCCTGGACGGCACGGGGCATTTCTTTGGCTCCATCGGCCTGAACCCCGGCTACCTGATGGCGCTGCTGGCCGGCGCGGCCGAATTCTTCGGCGGCCTGGCGCTGGTCGTGGGCCTGCTGGTGCGCCCGGCCGCCGCCGCGCTGGCGTTCGCCATGCTGGTCGCCATCTTCGCGGTGCACTTCAGCAAGGGCTTCTTCCTCGACAAGGGCGGCTACGAGTATGCGCTGGCCCTGTTCGCGGCCTCGCTGTCGCTGCTGTTCAGCGGCGCGGGCCGGCTCTCGGTGGACCGCGCCCTGGCGGGTGAGCGCTGACGTTCTGCCCGTCCAACCCGAAAGGGTTGGGCAGGCCGGTCGCTGTTGGCCGCAAGGGTGCCATGGCGTCGCCGTCCATGGCATTCTGCTTACCGACACATTGAACGGGGATGCACCATGCCCACGGACCTGAACGCCCTGCTGCCGACGTCCGCCACATGGCCGCACATGGGCGACGACGGACTCGACCTTGCTGCGCTATGTGGCCTTGCGCAACCACCAGTTGCCGCAGTCAACGCTGGACAGCAAGACGCCTATGCAGGCCATGAAAGAGTGGTACCAAACACCCCCGCAGCTATTCCACAAGCGCCCCTCCGATCGTCCGGGATGCGACACCTATGCCACCACGCTCTTCAATCTCCATTGTTTGACCAAACCGTAAATCGCCGGGATTACTGCCAGCGTGAGTACGGTCGAGGAGATCATTCCTCCGACCATCGGCGCAGCGATACGGCTCATCACTTCCGAGCCTGTGCCGGTCCCCCACAGGATAGGCAGCAGGCCGGCCATGATGGCAACCACCGTCATCATCTTGGGACGCACCCGCTCGACCGCGCCTTCCATGATGGCTTCATAGAGATCTGCCACGCTAGGCTCCTTGTTTTCGGCACGCCGTCGGGACTGAATCTCTTCCCACGCGTGGTCAAGATAGATCAGCATGATCACGCCCGTCTCAGCGGCAACCCCCGCCAATGCGATGAAACCCACCGCGACGGCGACCGACATGTTGTAGCCCAGCCACCACATGAGCCAGATACCGCCCACCAAGGCAAACGGCACCGATAGCATGACGATCAAGGTTTCGGTCAGCCGCTTGAAGTTCAGGTACAGGAGCAAGAAGATGATGAGCAGCGTGACCGGAATGACCACTTTCATTTTCTGCACCGCACGCTCCATGGACTCGAACTGACCACTCCAGGTCGCGTAGTAGCCGGGTGGGAATTGAACCTGCTCGTTCACCGCCTTGCGCGCATCCGCCACGTAGCCACCGATATCGCGGTCCCGGATGTCGACGAAGATGTAGGCTGACAGCAGTGCGTTCTCGGTCCGGATGCCAGGAGCACCCTTGGCAACCTCCACACGCGCCACCTGCCCCAGCGGCACCATGGAACCATCCATGGTGGGCACCAGCACTTCTCTGGCGATCTGCTGCGGGTCGGCTCTCAGTTCGCGTGGGTAGCGCACCGTGACACCGAAGCGCTCACGCCCCTCGACCGTGGTGGTCACCATCTCGCCCCCCAGGGCCGTGCCAATGACCTCTTGCAGTTCCCCAACCCCAAGACCATAGCGCGCCAGTTGTGCCCGGTCAGGTTCGATGTTGAGGTAGAAGCCCCCCGTAATGCGCTCGGCGAACGCGGAGGTCGTTCCAGGCACCTGCTTGACCACGGCTTCGATCTCGCGTGCCAGGCGCTCCATCTCGGCAAGGTCCTTGCCGAAGACCTTGATGCCGATAGGCGTTCGGATGCCGGTGGACAGCATGTCGATGCGTGCCTTGATGGGCATGGTCCAGGCGTTCGACACCCCGGGGAACTGCAATGCCTGGTCCAGCTCGGCGATCAGCTTGTCCATCGTCATGCCGTCGCGCCATTCGGATTCGGGCTTCAGATTGATCACCGTTTCGAACATCTCGGTCGGCGCCGGATCGGTCGCCGTGTTGGCGCGGCCGGCCTTGCCGTAGACCGAGGCCACCTCCGGGAAGCTCTTGATGATCTTGTTCTGCGTCTGCATCAGCTCGGCGGCCTTGGTGATCGACATACCGGGCAGCGACGCTGGCATGTACAGCAGCGTGCCCTCGTTGAGCGTGGGCATGAACTCCGACCCGAGCTGGCTGGCCGGGTAGAACGACACGCCCAGCACCACCAGGGCTGCCGCCACGGTCAGCTTCTTCCAGCGCATCACGGCGGCGATGATGGGACGGTAGACCCAGATCAGGAAGCGGTTCACCGGATTGCGGGCCTCCGGCATGATCCGCCCACGGATGAACAGCATCATCAGCACGGGCACCAGCGTCACCGACAGCAGCGCGGCCCCAGCCATGGCGAAGGTCTTGGTGTAGGCCAGTGGCGAGAACAGGCGGCCTTCCTGCGATTCCAGCGTGAACACCGGAAGAAAGGACACGGTGATGATGAGCAACGAGAAGAACAGTGCCGGTCCGACTTCCTTGCAGGCCGTGATCATGGCGTCCACGCGCTCTGTGTCTGTGTGTTCCTGGGGCAGCCGCTCCAGGTGCTTGTGCGCGTTCTCGATCATGACGATGGCTGCGTCCACCATGGCACCGATGGCAATGGCGATGCCACCCAGGCTCATCAGGTTGGAGTTCATGCCCAGCAGGCGCATGGCGATGAAGGCGATCAGCACCCCCACGGGCAGCATCAGGATCGCCACCAGCGCCGAGCGCACATGCATGAGAAAAACCATGCAGACCAGCGCGACGATCAGGCTTTCTTCGAGCAGCGTGCGCTTGAGCGTGTCGATGGCGCGGTGGATCAGGTCGGAGCGGTCGTACACCGCCTCGATGGTTACGCCCTCGGGCAGGCCGGTCGAGACTTCGGTGATCTTTTCCTTCAGGTTGTGGATCACCTCCAGCGCGTTCTGGCCGTAGCGCGCCATGGCGATGCCCGAGACCACCTCACCCTCGCCGTTGAGTTCGGTCAGGCCACGGCGCTCGTCGGGCGCCAATTCCACCCGGGCGATGTCGCGGATGAGGACCGGTGTGCCCTTGTTAGCCTTGACCACCAGGTTCTCGATGTCGGCCACGCCGCGCAGGTAGCCCTTGCCGCGCACCATGTACTCGGTCTCGGCCATCTCGACGACGCGCCCGCCCACGTCGCGGTTGGAATCGCGCACCACCTGCGACACCTTGGCCAGAGGAATGCCGTAGGCGCGCAGTTTCACGGGATCGACGGTGACCTGGTAGGTCTGCACGAAGCCGCCGATGGACGCCACTTCGGCCACGCCATGGGCCTTGGTGAGCTGGTAGCGCAGGTACCAGTCCTGCAACGTGCGCAGCTCGGCCAGGGTCTTGTCCTTGGCCAGCAGTGCGTACTGGTAGACCCAGCCCACGCCGGTCGCGTCCGGCCCGATCTGGGGCGTCACGCCCTTGGGCATGCGCCCGGCGGCGAAGTTGAGGTATTCGAGCACGCGCGAGCGGGCCCAGTAGATGTCGGTGCCGTCCTCGAAGATGATGTAGACGAACGAAGCGCCGAAGAAGGAAAAGCCGCGCACCACCTTGGATTTGGGCACCGACAGCATGGAGGTGGTCAGCGGATAGGTGACCTGGTCCTCGACCACCTGCGGGGCCTGGCCCGGGTACTCGGTGTAGACGATGACCTGCACGTCCGACAGGTCGGGCAGCGCGTCCAGCGGCGTCTTGAGCACGGCATAGACGCCACCGACGATAACGAACAGGGTCGCCAGCAGTACCAGGAAACGGTTTCTCCCCGACCAATCAATGATCTTCGCAAGCATGGTGTCTCCCGAGGATCAGTTGTGGCCGGCGTGCGAATTGGCCGCAGCTTTACCTGCGGGCTTGGCGGCGGTGATCACCCACTCGCCCTGCCCGCGTTCGACGAATTCGAACGCCACCGCTGCGCCGGGCTTGAGCTCCTTCAGCAAGCCGCCATGGGCCACCTTGAACTCCATGGACATGGCCGGCCACTTGAGGCTGGCCACCGGGCCGTGCGCCAGGGTGACCGTGGAGGTTTTCGCGTCCACGTCCTCTACCGTGCCTTCGGCTTGATGGCCTACGCCGGTGACGACCTTGGTACTGGGGGCTCCGTCCGTGGAGGGTTGCGCACCGTGCCCTGCATGTCCCAGGCTTCCGACGGCAGCCTTGAGGTTGCTTTCCGCGTCGATGAGGAAGTTGGCGGCCACCACGACCATTTCGCCGTCCTGTACTCCATTGATGATTTCGACGCGGTCTTCACTGCGTGCGCCGATCTTGACCTCACGGGGCTCGAAACGTCCCTCCTTGAGTTGCACCAAAACAATCTGGCGTGTTCCACTGTCGATAACCGCCGACGTTGGCACCGTTAAGACGGCCCCTTTGGAGGCGGCAGGCAGTTCCACCTGAGCGAACATGCCCGGTTTCAGTAAGCCGCCTGCATTGGTCAGTTCCACGCGCACGGGCACGGTGCGGGTTTCCGCCGTGAGCGTCGGATACACGTAGGTGATGGATCCAGTGAAGACTTTGTCCGGGTAGGCGTTGATATGAACCGTGGCCTTCGTGCCGGGCTTGACCAAGCCAATGTCCTGCTCGAACACATCGGCGATCACCCACACGGAGGACAGGTTGGTGACTTGGTAGAGCGCATCACCTGGCATGAAGCGCATGCCTTGCACGGCCTTTTTCTCGGTCACGATGCCCGCCACCGGCGAGCGGAACGTGAGCGTGCGGCGCGCGTTGCCAGACTGGGCCAACGCTTTCACCTGCTCGTCCGAAATATCCCAGTTGCGCAGGCGCATCAGGCTGGATTCTGCGAGTTGCCGCATGCCGTTCTGCGTTTCCTCGCTGGCACTCTTCAAGGAATCAACCCCCTGGGCGGCAATGGCGTACTCGCGTTGTGCCGACACCAGTTCCGGGCTGTAGACCTCGAACAATGGCTGGCCCTTGCCCACCGCCTGACCGGTGGCATTGACATGCAAGCGTTCGACGTAGCCCTCGAACTTGGGCGTGATGGCGTAGCTCAGTCGCTCATCGGGTTCAATGCGGCCGGCGGCACGTACCGTCTTGTCCAGCGTGCGCAAGGTGGCAGCCTCGACGCGTACCCCGAGCTTCTGAACCTTGTCGGTGCTGATCTTGATCTGATTGGTACTTTCAGCTTCCGACTCCTGTTCGCCTTCATAGACCGGGATGTAGTCCATCCCCATCGGATCTTTCTTGGGCGTGGGAGATGTGTCGGGCAGACCCATTGGGTTGCGGTAGTACAGGACTTTGCGCTCTTTCTTCTCGCTTGCCGAGGCCGCCATCGAAGCCGCCGGCTCCGATCCATGCACAGCGGACTGCCGCTGGCCATACCAGTAGCCCCCCCCCGCAGCCAGTGCCACCGCCGCCAGCACGAGCGCGCCTACCTTGAGATTTGTTGTCATAGTTCTTCTCCAACGATGCGCTCGATGTCTGCCAGCCGCGTTTGCGCGGCGACGCCTGCCTTGACCTGATTGAGCTTGGCCTGGCGTATTTGCCTCTGGGCGTCGAGCAGGGTGGCGAAGTCCACCTTGCCGGATTCATAGCCTGCCAACGCAGATCGATAGGTCAGTTCCGACTGGGGCAGCAGGCTCTCCGTGGTCAATGCCAGCGTGCGGCGCGCTGCCTCCAGGCCAGCGACGTTTTCATATAGATCGGCGAGCACCTGGTTGGTGGCGACTTCGCGACGGGAACGCGCGGCATCCAGCATGGCTTGCGCCTCCCGCTCCTGCGCGCGCCGAGTATCCTGCTGCAGAGGGATGGTGACCTCGACCATCAGCTCCCATTCCCGGATCGACTTGCCATACTGGATCGGCGACACCCCTACCGCGAAATCCGGATAGCGGTTCTTGTAGGTGAGCTCGCGGTTCTTTTCCGCTGCCCGGATCTGTGATTCCTCGGTTCGCAAGAGCGGATTGCTGGCTCGTGCGCGCTGCTCCAGAACCTCAAAGCGCATGCTCTCGGAGGCGGGGAGCGAGCGAATACGCTCCGGCGCAGCCAGCGGCTCATTGGCTGGACGCCCCACGAGCGCCTTCAATCTGGCTTGCAGCTGGCTACGCTCAGCTTCGAGAGCGATCAATTCATTGCGCATGGTGGTCTGTTCCAGCTGCGCACGGATCACGTCTTGCTGTGCCGCCAAACCACTGGCGTAGCGCACCTGCGCAACCTTTTCCAGGCGGGACATCAAATCCAGGATTTCCCGGGTGAGCCGCTCGTTCTGGTCCAGGTAGTAAAGCTGTGCGTATGTTGTCTTGATCCTGGTGGCCAATTCACTCCAAGTCCCAGACACCCGTCCCCAAGCCGCCTCGGCCTGCAGTTCGGCAACGTCACGCTTGAGCCCCCGCTTTCCAAACCACGGCAACTCCTGTGTAATCAAGTAGCGCGTGCTGCCCACGCGCCCTGGCAACAGCGTCGGATTGCGCTCGCCCATCCGAGTGAGATCACGCAGTTCCATACTGAACTTGGGGTCTGGCAAAGCACCAGCAGGCAGGACTCGCTCTGCGGCAGCATCGGCCTCAAACTGCATGCTGGCAAACTCCGGGTTGCCCTCTCGCGCCGCAATCAGCAGCCCCTCCAGATGGGCGCCAAGTCGCCCCTCTTGACTGAAACTTGTCTGGGTAAAAACAAGTGCCAGCAGAGCGGCACCGATGGATCGTCTCAAGCGGATCGTGGCCATCACTTGCCCTCCGCTCCACGCAAGGCCGCGTTCAGTTGATCAACGACTTCCGCCCAATCCGCATCCAGCAATAACTCATCCCGTAGCAAGGATGATTGCGCTTGAGTCCAGAACGGGGCGTTTTCCAGCCTGATGGAGGGGGGGAGTGGGCTGTGGCGCACCAGAAATTCCCGGATGCTCTGGGTGTCGGCAGCCAGCCCCAGTTGTTGAAATAGCTCGGTGAACCGATGGTAGGTTGGATCCATTGCGTTGATTCCCTCAGTGTCTTTCACGGTGTCAGCAGTGTTCTGCCAGCGCGCCGGTTCTGCAGCGCCATCCCATGCAGCCATTCTCGGCAGGGCGGCCTGATAGAGGGATGAGCCGTAGATTACTTTTCTGTCATCTGCGGCTGGCGGCTACTCGCAGCAACCGCGCTGCAACTGAACCGGCGGGCAAGGCACGGAACCGTAAGAGCAAAACACGCAGCAATCGCCGGGACGAGGCCGCAGCAGTACCTTGCATTGGCGACATTCGTAGAAAAACTGGCAGGCATCCGTGGGCATGGCTTCTTGCCGAGCGAAGCCGCAGTGCGGGCAGGTCAGTACGGATTCGAGAAGAGGGGCATTCATAGATTTTCGCGAAGAGGTCCCTGCGCCCTCAATGGCCACGGCGCAGTCGCAGCGCATTGAAAATCACCGAAGCTGAGCTGAGGCTCATTGCCAACGCTGCGATCAGGGGGGACAGCAACCACCCGGTGAATGGGTACAGCACGCCGGCTGCGATCGGCACCCCAAGGCCGTTGTAGACAAAGGCGAAGAGCAGGTTTTGGCGCATGTTCCTAACGGTATCGACGGAAATGTCCCGTGCCGCTGTAATGCCACGCAAATCGCCCTTTACCAGCGTGACCTGACCACTGTTCATGGCGACATCCGTACCGGTGCCCATGGCAACGCCGACGTCAGCCTTGGCCAACGCAGGGGCATCATTGATGCCATCACCAGCCATGGCGACGATATGGCCTTTCTTCTGAAGCTTCTCTACAAGCTCCAGCTTGTCGGCGGGCTTGACCTCTCCATGCACTTCGTCGATACCGAGCTTCGCACCCACGGCCCTTGCTGTGGTCAGGCCGTCACCGGTCGCCATCACGATGCGCAGACCACTGGCATGCAGCGACTGGATCGCATCGGGCGTGGTGGCCTTGATCGGATCGGTGACGGCCAAGATACCGGCAAACTCCCCATCCACCGCAAGATGCATCACGCTGGCGCCCTCGCTACGGAGTCGCTCGCCGTCTACCTTGAGTGCATCGGTCGCCACGCCTTCTTGCTGCATCAGTGCGGCATTGCCCAGCACCAGTCGGCGACCATCGATCGTGCCTCGTACACCGATGCCGCTGCCAGATTCGAAATCAGCGGGTGGGACCAGCGCCATACCCTTACCGCGCGCAGCGCTCACGATTGCGTCTGCCAGTGGATGCTCGCTGCCCTGGTCCAGGCTGGCGGCCAGACGCAGTACATCGTCGGGCGTGTAACCCGGGGCCGCCACGGCCGTGTCAAACGCAGGTTTGCCTTCGGTCAGCGTACCGGTCTTGTCCACGATCAGGGTGTCGACCTCGCGCATCTTTTCAATGGCGCCGGCATCCCGGAACAACACGCCTTGGGTAGCGGCACGGCCGGTGGCGACCATCACGGACATGGGGGTGGCCAAGCCCAAGGCACATGGGCAAGCGATGATGAGCACCGCCACTGCATTGATCAGGCCGAATACCCAGCTCGGCTCGGGACCAAACAGGCCCCAGGCCAGAAAGGTGGCCGCCGCGATGAGCACCACCGCCACCACAAATTTTCCAGCCACCACGTCGGCCATGCGCTGCATCGGGGCCTTCGAGCGCTGCGCATTGGCCACCATCTGCACGATCTGCGACAGCATGGTGGCAGCGCCAACCTTCTCGGAGCGCATCACCAGGGCGCCACTGGTGTTCAGGGTAGCACCGATCACATTGTCACCGACCCGCTTGGTCACTGGCACGGGCTCGCCTGTCAGCATGGACTCATCCACGGCGCTGCTGCCCTCTGTCACCACACCATCGACCGGCACTTTCTCGCCGGGGCGGATGCGCAGCAGATCCCCGACGTGCACATGGTTCAGCGGCACATCCTCTTCGCTGCCATCCACATTGATACGGCGCGCGGTCTTGGGCGCCAGGCCCAGGAGCGCCTTGATCGCGGCAGAAGTTTGTGATCGTGCCTTCAGTTCGATGATCTGGCCCAACATGGTCAACGAGATGATGACCACGGCCGCCTCGTAATAGACCGCCACGCGGCCCATGGAGACGAACGATTCAGGGAACACGCCCGGCGCCAGCGTGGCCACCAGGCTGTAGGCGAAGGCCGCGCCCGTGCCCAGGCCGATCAGGGTCCACATGTTGGGGCTGCGCTGGACCAGGGATTGCCAGCCCCTGACAAAGAAAGGTCCACCCGTCCACACTACGACTGGCAGCGACAGCGCCAACTCCACCCAGGTTTGCGCCTTCATGTCGAACCATCCGAGACGATGCCCAAACATCGCCAGGACCGTCACGAGCACGGTGAGCGGCAACGTCCACCAGAAGCGCTGCTGAAAATCGCGCAACTCGTGGTTGTCGTCCTCGTCCAGGGGAATGATGGGCTCCAGCGTCATGCCGCACTTGGGGCAATTGCCGGGATGGTCCTGCCGTACTTCTGGATGCATGGGACAGGTGTAGACGGTGCCAGAAGGAGCTGGCGTTGCTTCACCTGGCACATCGACTTGCGCGGATGCGGCGCGCGGCGCCGGTGCTTCACCATGAACATGGCCGTGATGATGGCCATGCTGATGACCATGGTTCGGCTCCCCCTCCGGCACCAGAAGCATCTGGCATTTGGGGCAGCGCCCCGGGTGGTCCTGCCGAACTTCCGGATGCATGGGGCAGTGGTAGATCAGCGTTGTGCTTGCTGGCATGGTTGATTGCTCCAGATTTGGCGCCGCTGTGAAAACGATTCCAGTGGCAGGGTCACGTCAGGCCATGGGAATGAATCACGCGCCTGTCGAAATGAGAGAAACGTAATTTGGTCGTCATCGTTTTGTTGGCGGCAGCTTCATACAGTCGGTACGTGCCTTTCGCACAGGCCGGGAATCCCGCCTCAACCTTCTGAAAAGGACTTCAAAATGATTGCCAAGACCACTTCTCTCGCGCTCGCTGTCGCCCTGACGGCTCTTTCCGGTATTGCTCAAGCAACATCTGCATGGCATCAAGGGAATGGTGACGTGGTTCACTTCACGCCCGAGCACATCGGTCAAAACACCGCCAAACATTCCCTGGATCCGAACGTTCACGATCAAATGCTCCATGGCGATGCCGTGACCCCGCAGATGGCGCAAAAATCCGATGCGGCAACTGCTGGCAGCAAAACGCGGCAGCAGGTTTCCCTGGAACTGCGTAACCAGTCCACCAATGAGCGCGAGCAAATGAAGGCGCTCTACACCAACTGATCTTTGTCTTGCGCGCTCAAGGCCCGCTGCTACTGCAGCGGGCCTGTCTTGATGGAACACCTCAGCGCTCCAGTGACTTGCGATATTGGTCATTGAGCTGGTCATGGCGTACGCGGGTTTCTTGTGGCCACTGCGCCTTGATCCATGAGAGCACAGCCACAATCTCGGTGTCACTCAAAACACCGTCATATCGAGGCATGTCGGTGCGGTAGCCAGGCTGCCGAATCAGTTGGGCCAGACCATGCTTGGTAATGGCGAACAGCTGTGCATCAGGATGGTGCCAGGTATGCCCGCTTTCATCGTGCGGAGGCGCTGGCAATAGGCCATTCGGGCCGTGTTCGCGCCAGTTCGGTTGCCCTTCGCCACGGACTCCATGGCAGGCAGCGCAATGCTGTGCATAGATGCGAGCCCCGGCCTGCACGGTCTGCAGGTCATCGGGACGCAGTGCATATGGTTCCAGCTCGGCAGTCCATGCACCCTTGGCTCTCAGCACATACAAGCCGGCCGCAGCCAGCAGCACGGCCAGCAATCCACACAGTATCCAAGCCCTCATGTTCGTGCGCATTGGCAACTCAGGCATACCCGCAGCCACGGTTGACGCGCAGACATGCGGCAAGAACCAGATGGGAAGCCCCGAACCGAATGGGCAGAGGAATTGAACTCATGGACGCCTCCGAGAGAGGGTAGAACCTACGGCCAGAACTCGCTCAACCCAGTCTTGGAACAAAACGAGGAACTTGGCTTGCATAGTCTTTCCAGGTATCGCCAAAACGCATTTCGCTATCGCGCTCTTCCGCCAAGGACAATCGGGCGTACATCACCATCAAAGTTGGAAACATCAGCAATGTCAGCGCCGTCGGCCATTGCAACAAGAAGCCCAACATGATCAATACGAAGCCGATGTACTGCGGGTGGCGCACACGAGCGTACGGACCTGTACGTGCCAATTGGCCATTGCGCTGGGCCTCATACAGCACTGGCCACGCTTCTGCCAGCAGCCAGAAACCACCGCCAATGAACACATAGCTGAGGATATGGAAGGGACCGAAATGCGGATCGCCACCCCAGCCGAAAAGCAACTCCAGCAGATGGCCAGCGTCATGGCCCAGGAGATCAACTCCTGGAAACTTCTGCCCCAGCCAGCCCGACAGGAAATAGATGGTCAACGGAAAGCCGTACATCTCGACAAACAGCGCGACGATGAAAGCCGTGAACGCGCTGAAGCTGCGCCAGTCGCGCGCATTGACCGGCTTGAAGAAGCTGAAGGCGAACATGACGAACACAGCGATGTTCACCACCACCAGTGACCAGAGCCCGTAAGCGGATCCAGTGTGTTCCATGATGCCTAGCTCCTGTGAGGATGTTCATCCTTCCGGGTGGTATCTGTCTCGGCATGTCCGCCGTGTCTGCCGTGTCCTCCGTGCATGAAAACGTGCATCAGCGGGCAAAGCAGCAAGATCGCGTAAGGCCACCATTGCGCCAGATGGGCTTGGTGTTCGGTCCATAGAAAGTAACCAGCACCCGCACCGATCACCAGGAGCCCGATGGCATAGCGTGAGCGCCAAAAGCCGCCAGTGTTCGGGCCACGCTGTCCCGGTGGCTGAGGGGCATGGTTGTGGTTCATGAACGCCCCTTACTTGGCCGTTGGCGGCATTGGCGACTGCATGCGATCCATCATCATCTGCATCATGGATTCCATCATGTCCATGCGCTTTTCCATCATCTGCTGACGGTCAGACATACCGCTGCTCATGCCCTTGCCGCCTTGCATGCCACCCATCTTGGACATGCCGCCCATCTGCTTCATCATGGCCATGCCTTCCTGCATCATCTTCATTTGCTCGGACATCAGCGCCTGACGTTCCTCGGGGGTTTGGGCGGCCATCATTTTTTCGCGCATGGCTTGCATGTTCTTCATGTGCTGATCCATGGCAGCCATTTTTTCCGCACCCATGGATGGGGCCGGCGTCTTCTTTGTCACCACAGAAGCCGGGGAGGAAGCAGCCGCGCCCTCCGGATGATGGTCTTTATGCTCGTCGGCGCTTTGGGCGAAAACACCCAGCGACGCCGTTGCCACGCACATGCCGATCAGGGTTTTGCGAATATTGATCATGGTTCTCTCCTGTCCTGGTTGAAACAGCCGTGGTCATCCTTGGAAGGCATGAGCGCGCGGCAATGGCACGCAATTGCAGCGTGTTCTTAGCGGAGCGGCTGGATATCGGTGACGATCAGCTTGCCTCCCTCGCTCACCGCCATGAACTTGATCTTGTCGCCCGGCTTGACCGTGGCCAACAAGCCCTTGTCCCTGACCGTGAACACCATGGTCATGGCCGGCATTTCCAGATGTTTGATTTCACCGTGCTTGATCGTGACCTTGGAGGACTCCAAGTCCACTTTCCTTACATCGCCTTCGGTCAAGGATGCGGTGGAGGCCGCAGACGCATGGCTATGGTCATGTTCCGTGGAGGCCTGTGCGAAGCTGCTCGTTGGCAGCAAGGAGCCCGCGGCGAGGGCGGAGACAACAAGGAGATGGGTAAGGAGGTTCATGCTTTTCCTGCGTGCGATGTGAAAACTTGCGCCGATCCGTCTTTCTGGATCAGCAGCACCTGGTAGGCATCCCGGCGCCCGCCATAGGCAGGCCCATCCATGCCCGGCGAGCCGATGGGCATGCCTGGCACGGCAAGACCAAGGGCCTTGGGCTTTTCCTTCAGAAGGCGTTGGATGTCGGCGACCGGTACATGACCTTCGATGACGTAGCCCTGCACCAGCGCGGTGTGACAGGACGCAAACTTCTGCGCGACTCCCAGCCGGGCACGCGCCGCATTGTTTCCCTCGTCGACCACGCTGGCACGGAAGCCGCTTTGCTCCAGGTGCGCGATCCAGTCCTTGCAACATCCGCAGTTGGGATCTTTCCATACCTGCATGGCAATTGACGGGGACGTGGCGGCGGCAGGCATGGAGACTGCACCTAGGGCCAGCATGCTCAACAGGAACATGCGACGCATGGGCTTCGAAGAGGGGGCTTTTTCTCGCATGGTTGAATTCCTTCTTGGAGAGACTTATTTCTGGGCCACCTTGATCAAGCCCTTCATGCCAGCCTCATAGTGGCCGGGCATCAGGCAGGCAAAATCCACGGTACCGGGCTGCGTGAATTGCCAAACGATCTCCCCTTGCTTTCCCGGAGCCAGCGTCACTTTGCCTGGCTCGTCATGCTCCATCTCGGGATACTTTTTCATCGCCTCCAGATGCTCCAGCAAGTCCTTCTGGGTGCCCAGGCTCAGTTCGTGTTTGACCTGACCTTTGTTCTTGACGATGAATCGCACGGTTTCATTTCGATTGACCTGGATGGTGGAAGGCGTGTACCGCATGTCGTCACTCATGCTGATCGTGATCGTGCGAGTGGCTTTCCGAGCCTCACCGGGCTTCCCGATCGCGGTTTCATCGGTGCCATGACCATGCCCACCGGAATGGCTGCCACTTGCATAGGCCAGTCCAGTGACGGCGAACATCAGCAGGGCGATGATTTTTTGGGGGGTCTTGCGTGCGCTTTTCATCGAAGTCATTGAAGTAGTGTTGGCGTGTCAGTGGTCATGGTGCGAACCAGGTTTGCGCACCTTGACCTCGGAAGATTTGCTGGACTCCTGGACGCGGGGCATGGACTGCCCTCCGTTGGCCTTGGATCGGGCCGGCTCAGCCAACGGCCCTTGGTATTCGTGGGCGACCGTGCCCTCCGGATGCTTGAACCAGCCCGGGTCCTTGTAATCACCAGGTTTTTGATCACGGCGGACCTTCAACACGCTGAACATCCCGCCCATTTCGACGGAGCCAAAGGGCCCCTCGCCAGTCATCATGGGCACTGTGTTGTCAGGGATCGGCATCTCCATCTCGGTCATGTCCGCCATGCCGCGCTCGCCCATCACCATATAGTCCGGGATGAGGCTGGATATCTTTTTTGCCACCCCTCGGTGGTCAACTCCGATCAGGTTCGGAACGTCGTGCCCCATCGCGTTCATGGTGTGGTGGCTCTTGTGACAATGAAATGCCCAGTCACCCTCCTCGTCTGCAACGAACTCGATCTGGCGCATCTGGCCGACAGCAATGTCCGTCGTCACCTCGGGCCAACGTGTGCTTTTCGGGGTAGGTCCACCATCGGTGCCTGTGACCACGAACTCGTGTCCGTGGACATGAATTGGGTGGTTGGTCATGGTGAGATTGCCGATGCGGATGCGCACCTTGTCGTTCAAACGCACATTGAGCGACTCGATTCCGGGAAAGATTCGGCTGTTCCAAGCCCAGAGATTGAAGTCCAGCATGGTCATGGTCTTGGGCGTATAGCTTCCTGGGTCAATGTCGAAGGCATTGAGCAAGAAGCAAAAGTCCCGCTGCACCTCGTCAATCAGCGGGTGCCTGGACTTTGGATGGGTGACCCAGAAGCCCATCATCCCCATCGCCATCTGCGTCATTTCATCCGCGTGTGGGTGGTACATGAAGGTCCCTGGCCGCCTTGCCACGAACTCGTACACAAATGTCTTTCCTGGCTGGATCGCTGGCTGGGTCAATCCGGCCACGCCATCCATGCCACTGGGCAAACGCTGTCCGTGCCAGTGGATGCTGGTATGTTCTGGCAGCTTATTGGTGACAAAGATGCGCACCCGATCGCCTTCCACCACTTCGATCGTTGGCCCTGGGCTCTGCCCGTTGTAGCCCCACAGATGGGCCTTGAAGCCTGGAGCCATCTCGCGCACCACGGGCTCGGCGACCAGATGAAATTCCTTGACGCCCTGGTTCATCCTCCAGGGAAGCGTCCATCCATTCAAGGTCACGACCGGGTTGTAGGGACGACCGCTAGTGGGCACCAACGGCGCCATGGTTTGCGCCGAACTCTGGATGATCGGCTCTGGCAGTCCTGCCATGGCGACACGGCTGACCGTACTGGCCGCGACAGCCCCACCAGCGATACCTGCAAATCTGAAAAAGTCTCTTCTCGATGTCATTGCTTGCACCTGGTGCTCAGTGGGCTTCGCCATCGCTGCCGGGTACAGGGGAGACGGCAGAAAGGGATGCATTGGTGGGGCGGCCAATCAGCGAGGCCTGAAGGGCCGCCTCCGCCAGCCAGAACTGCTGTTCTGCACTGATGGTCGCCATCACGGTATTGATCTGATCACGCGCGTCGGCCAACAACTCGAACACGCCAATGATCATTCCGTTGTAGCGAAGCTGGTTTTCCTCTGAGATCAGCTTTCGCAACGGAATAACCTCGTCTCGGTGATGGCGGGCAATATCCAATGCAGTTCTGTAGGCCGAATAGTTCTCTCGCAAATTCGAGGCCGCCGACCGTACCGTTGCTTCAAGCTGACTGGCGGCAGCCAACGTTCGGGCATTCCAGGCGTCGCGTTGCATGCTTCCCCAGTCGAATAGGGGCAGGCGAACTCCGATTTCATACCCACGGGAGTTGGAGCGTGCTCCTGCCGCGCTATCGAATTGGGTATCACGGCGGACCGTCATTTCGATGTCTGTCATGCTGGTGACCACAGTCAAGCTCTGCGCCTTCCCCGCGGCATTCAGAGCGTTCTGGGCAAGACGGATATCCAATCGCGCTTGGGTGGCCAACGCGCCGACCGCCTGCGGGTCCAGCGCTTGCCGTGGCAAATCGGGTAACCGATCGGGAAGCAGGAGCATGTGAGCCTGAGATGCATCGAGGCCAAGCAAGCGGACCAGCTCCTCTCGGCTGGAAATTGCCTGGTGCCTTGCCGTGGCCAGACGCGTGGCGGCATCGGCGAAAAAGACCTGTTCGCGGGCACGGCTGAGGCGGCTGAAATTTCCTATGGATTGCATCCGACGGGCCAGTTCGGCACTTGCTTCTGCACTTTGGAACACCTGTTGCGCATACTGATGGGTCTGCTGTGCGGCAACTGCGCGCACCCATGCCTGCCGAACACGGGTAACGTGGTCCACGACTTCACCAGCCAAGCGCAACTGCGCTAGCTCCATGCGCGTGGATGCAATCTGCTGGCGCGCAGGAAGAGTGAGAAGATCAAGCAGGCCGAACGACAGCGCTCGTCCCAACTCCAGCTCATCACCTGCAACTATGCGTTCGAAGCCAAACACAGGGTTGGCAATTCGCCCTGACTGCGCTGCCTCGGCGGACTCCGCCCATCCTTGAGCCAACAATGCCTGCAACGCTTGGCTGTTCACCAATGCCAATGCGACCGCCTCTTTTTGACCAAGAGGGGCCGACAGGAGCTTGCGGGCGGTTTCAGTGTGCTGTTGACGCTCCTCCGCGCTTCGGGCCAGCACCAGCTTGCCTTCAGCGAAAGCCGCCACGTCATTGTTCACCCGTCCGATGCTCTGCTCAGGGCTGATGCTGGCACAGCCGGAGAGAACCGCAATAACTGAACCAGCCAAGGCCAGCGTGGCTCTGCGCTGCGGCAACTGAATCCACATCACGGCCTTCCCTTCTCACTGGAGCCGACATTGGGATTTGTGGTGGCAGGCTTTTCATTGGTGCTATTGACAGCAGCTTCCTTGGCGTAGAAGCGCCAGCCCCCAATTCGCCTCACTTGATCATTTGCCTCGCGCCATGACTGCAGAGGCTGGTCTACATACGGCTGGTATCTACCGAGTTCGGAAACGTACTGCAGTTCGCCGGGCACTGAATCCAGTGTCCTGGCTGGATTTGTCAAAGCGGTCTGCGCCGAAGCAGCAGTAGCGGCCCATACCAGCATCCAGGGTAGCTTCATCGCCGCTGGGCGCAGAGAAGTGGAAAGTCGCCTGGACGATCCGCTGTGAATCTCGGTTTTCATGGTTGAGATTCTTGAACGATGTCCATGACACAAAGCTGTGCGCCAAATTACATCTTTGTTATCTACATGTAAGGCGCAGAAAACCTGGTCACACTATCGCCACGCAACGGAGTGGAGAGCGACCGTGAGGATTCTGATCGTTGAAGACGAGCCCAAGACGGGGGAGTATTTATGCCAAGGCCTTGGCGAGGCTGGATTTGTGGTCGATCTGGCATCTAACGGCATTGATGGCCTGCACCTGGCGCTGCAAGGTAAGTACGACCTGGTGATTCTCGATGTCATGTTGCCAGGACTTAGCGGTTGGCAAATCCTCCAATCGATGCGGCAACATGGACTGCAAATGCCAGCAATGTTTCTCACCGCCCGCGATCAGGTGGAGGACCGGGTGAAGGGGTTGGAGCTGGGTGCAGACGACTATCTGGTCAAACCGTTCTCGTTTGCCGAACTGTTGGCACGTGTGCGCACCATCCTGCGGCGAGGACGCAGCGGAACAGAGAGCACGACGCTGAGGGTGGCGGACCTTGAACTTGACTTGTTGCGCAGGCGAGTTACCCGCGCGGGTAAACGCATCGACCTGACCGCCAAGGAGTTCGGCCTACTGGAGCTATTGATGCGGCGCAGCGGCGAAGTGTTGCCGCGTTCATTGATCGCCTCGCAGGTGTGGGACATGAATTTCGACAGCGACACCAATGTGATCGAGGTCGCCATGCGCCGCCTGCGCATCAAAATCGACGAAGGACAGGATGTCAAACTGATCCAAACGGTACGTGGCATGGGCTACGTGCTGGAAGCCCCCGAGGAGCCGTGAGTGCTACGCCGTCTTTCGCTCACCAGTCGCCTGACGGCTTTCTTCACGACGGTGGCTGCCTCCGTTGTTCTTGGGTTGGGCGCGATGTTCATGATTGCCACCGATCGACATTTTCAGGAGCTGGACCGTGCTGCCCTCAGAGACAAGAAACTCTTGATTGAGAGCATTCTTGCCCACGCCAATTCGCCAGAGGATGCCAAATGGCGGTTGGATGATGCCTTGAGCCATCATCATGGCCTCTATGTGGCGGTGAAAGACTCGCAAGGAGCCCCCCTCTTCCAATCAGAAGGCTTCCATGTACCTGAACGCCCACATTCGGGACATCCATCCCCGGACGGATCTTCATTCGAAGCTTGGAAGAGTGGTGAAAGCGAGTTCAACGCAATTCATTTTCAGGCCCGCACATCAAGTGCACCAGCGACAAATCTTGACATTTTTGTGGCCATTGATATTGAGCATCACCAGCAGTTTTTGTCCGATTTGCGGCGCAACCTTGGCATCTATGCCGCCATTGCCACGTTGATCAGCGGCTTGCTGGGCTGGCTGGCCGCCCATCAAGGCATGGCTCCACTGCGCGCAATGAAGAAGCGGGCTGCTGCGGTCACTGGGCAACGGCTGGAGGAGCGCATGCCCGTTGACTCCGTGCCCGTCGAGATGGCTGATCTGGCACACGAACTCAACCATATGCTGGGCCGCCTGCAAGAAGATTTCCAGCGCTTATCGGAGTTTGCATCCGATTTGGCGCATGAGCTGCGCACGCCAATCAGCAATCTGCTCACCCAGACCCAGGTGACTTTGTCTGCCAAGCGCGACGCCGATACCTACCGCGACACACTTGCCTCCAATGCGGAGGAACTGCAGCGTTTGGCCAGAATGGTGGCCGACATGTTGTTTCTTGC
Source organism: Simplicispira lacusdiani (assembly GCF_003604195.1). Lineage (GTDB taxonomy): Bacteria > Pseudomonadota > Gammaproteobacteria > Burkholderiales > Burkholderiaceae_C > Simplicispira > Simplicispira lacusdiani. The sequence goes on along the minus strand of NZ_QXGR01000004.1, from coordinate 80,714 downwards.
CAAGACGGAGCGAGGGGTAGATTTGCCTCACAAGGAGCTGTTTTCCGCTGCTGGGGAGGTTCAAGCGCTTGTAGAGTTCTATGACGCTGTCGCGGAGGAAAAAGGAATTCGCTTGGGTGTGCAGGGCGACGGAGACATTCAGGGGGATCGACTGATGTTTCGCCGCGCGGTGAGTAATTTGCTCTCCAATGCGATACGACATACGCCAGAGATGGGAGCGGTGCAGATATACGTGTCGAGCGATGAAGAGGCCGTCGAGGTGACCGTCGAAAATACAGGCAGAGAAATCGACCCGAAAGATCTCTCCCGGGTGTTTGACCGCTTCTATCGTGCCGATCCTTCCAGAACACATCCAGGATCTGATGGGGCAGGATTAGGACTGTCCATTACCAAAGCTATCGTTGAGGCACATGGGGGTACCGTATCCGCCCATTCCTCCCAGGGGAGAACGCGCTTCACCTTGATCTTCCCCTCCCCAAGACTTCAGGGCATCTGAAAGTGAAAGTTGGGCCAGCAGAATTGCGTGCAGTTGGCGCCCAGCAAAGCTGCAAATGAGTCCGAAGTAGCGGGGCTGATTTAACTGGACTCGTCATCACACCAGCGAATGGCTTCGCCAGAGGATATTCATGGTTGAAGACGAGCACAGCTGCGGCTGTCTGCTGCAAAGCAACATTCCGACAGGGAATATTCCCAGCCCGACAGACTCTATTCCTGCAGATCATACGGGGCGCTTCAACTAGCAAACTACTCCACGGTCACGCTCTTGGCGAGGTTTCGGGGCTTGTCCACATCGGTCCCGCGCGCGCAGGCGGTGTGGTAGGCCAGCAGTTGCAGCGGCAGCACGTGCAGGATGGGCGAGAGGGCGCCGTAGTGGCCGGGCATGCGGATGACGTGCAGGCCCTCGCTGCTTTCGATGCGGGTGTCGGCATCAGCCAGCACGTAGAGCACGCCGCCGCGCGCGCGCACTTCCTGCAGGTTGCTCTTGAGCTTTTCCAGCAGCGCGTCGTTGGGCGCCACGGTCACCACGGGCATGCTGCTGGTGACCAGCGCCAGCGGGCCATGCTTGAGTTCGCCGGCCGGGTAGGCCTCGGCGTGGATGTAGCTGATTTCCTTGAGCTTGAGCGCGCCTTCGAGTGCGATGGGGTAGTGCAGGCCCCGGCCCAGGAACAGGGCATTTTCCACGCGCGCAAAGACTTCGGCCCAGCCGATGATCTGGGGTTCGAGCGCCAGCACGGCCTGCAGGGCATTGGGCAGTTGGCGCATGGCCTTGAGGTGGGCGGCTTCTTCTTCCTCGGTGAGGCGGCCGCGCGACTGCGCCAGCGCCAGCGTGAGCAGGAACAGGCCCGCCAGCTGGGTGGTGAAGGCCTTGGTGCTGGCCACGCCGATCTCCACGCCCGCGCGGGTGATGTAGGCCAGCGCGCACTCGCGCACCATGGCGCTGGTAGCCACGTTGCAGATGGTGAGGGTGTGCTTCATGCCCAGGGCTTGTGCGTGGCGCAGCGCGGCCAGGGTGTCGGCGGTTTCGCCGCTCTGGCTGATGACGACGACCAGGGTGCGCGGGTCGGGCACGCTGGTGCGGTAGCGGTATTCACTGGCCACCTCCACCTGGGTGGGGATGCCGGCGATGTCTTCGAGCCAGTATTTGGCCGTGCAACCGCTGTAGTAGCTGGTGCCGCAGGCCAGGATGAGCACGCGGTCGATCTCCTTGAACACGCGCCAGGCCGCCGTGCCGCCCGGGCCGTCGAACAGCTCGGGCACGATGGCCTGCACGCCTTCGAGGGTGTCGGCGATGGCGCGCGGCTGCTCGAAGATTTCCTTCTGCATGTAGTGGCGGTAGGGTCCCAGCTCGGCCGCGCCGCTGAAGGCCTGCACGGTGCGCACGGGGCGCTCGGCGGGCGTGAGCGCCTCCTTGCCCTGGCCCACGATCCAGTAGCGGCCCAGTTGCAGGTCCACCAGGTCGCCCTCTTCCAGGTAGACGATCTGGTCGGTCACGCCGGCCAGGGCCATGGCGTCGCTGGCCAGGAAGTGCTCGGCGCCGTCCTGCCCCACGCCCAGGATCAGCGGCGAGCCGGCGCGCGCGCCCACCACGCGGTGCGGCTCGTCCTTGTGCAGCACGGCGATGGCATAGGCGCCGCGCAGTTCGGCCACGGCGGCCCGCACGGCCTCGAACAGGTCGCCTCCGTAGTGGCTGTCGACCAGGTGGGCGATGACCTCGGTGTCGGTCTGGCTGGTGAACACGTAGCCACGCGCCTGGAGTTGCGCGCGCAGCTCCTCATGGTTCTCGATGATGCCGTTGTGCACCAGCGCCACGCGGCCGGGCACGCCGTCGCCGCCCGGGCCGGCGCTGAAGTGCGGATGGGCGTTGCGCACGGCCGGGGCGCCGTGCGTGGCCCAGCGGGTATGGGCGATGCCGGTGGCGCCCTCGATGCGCTCGGTCTGCACCTGCTCCAGCAGTTCGGCCACGCGCGCCGTGCTGCGGGCGCGCTGCAGGGCCGCGGGACGGGCGGGGTCGAGGCTGGAGGCGTGCACGGCCACGCCGCACGAGTCATAGCCCCGGTACTCCAGCCGCTGCAGGCCTTGCACGAGGATGGGAACGATGTTGCGCTGGGAAACCGCGCCGACGATGCCGCACATGGGTAGGCTCCTGTGGAAGGGAATGGCGCGATCGTAGGGAAGCCGACGCCTAATTTATGATTGATTTTTGCTGCAATTTGAAATTTAATTTCACTCAACCAGAGAAAAGAAATTTTCTTTCACATACAAACAAAAAATGGAATCCATCACCCTAGACGCCACCGATCTGCAGCTGCTCGACCTGCTACAGCACGATGCCGGCCTGAGCAACCAGGCCCTGGCCGAGCGGGTGCATATCTCGCCGCCCACTTGCCTGCGGCGCGTGCGGCGCCTGCACGAGGCCGGCGTGATCGAGCGCCAGGTGGCCATCGTGCAGCCCGACCGCCTGGCGGCGCTGTGCGGCCACGGGCTGGCCTGCATCGTCGAGGTATCGCTCGACCGCCAGGGCGCCGAGCAGCTCGACGCCTTCGAGGCCCGCGCCGTGCGCGAGGCAGCCGTGCAGCAGTGCTGGCGCGTCTCGCCCGGGCCAGACTTCGTGCTGGTGGTGCACACGCGCGACATGCCGGCCTACCTGCAGCTCACGCAGCGCCTGTTCACGGGCGACGCCAACGTGCGCAACGTCAAGGCATTTTTCGCGACGCGCCGGGCAAAATTCGAGACAAAAGTGCCTCTAACGCCCGAAACATAAGCGCCAAAAGCTATGAATAACATAGCATCAGCCACGCGCATGGCGCGCGCTACCCGCGCGAGAGCGAGCGGCTTGGCGCCCTCGCGGCGCGTAAGACTCGCGTACCCGCCCCCTGGTAGGCTCGCATGCACGGGGCGCCATGCCCCGGCGCCACACGCCCGCCCATGACTTCCGCCCCCGCGAACCCACCGCCGCACGGCCCGCGCCACCCTGGCGACAACGGCCCGGCCTCGCGGCGGCGCACCTTCCGCCACATCTACCCGCTGCGCGTGCTGGGCATGGGCCTGGGCGGCCTGCTGGTGGCCAGCGTGCTGCACCAGCACCAGACGCTGCGGGATTACTGGGTGCTGGCGGTGCTCTCCTTCCTGGTCTGGCCGCACCTGGCCTACCTGCATGCGCGGCACAGCACCAACCCGTTCCGCGCCGAGATCTACAACCTGCTGATCGACTCGGCCATGGTCGGCCTGTGGGTGCCGCTGATGCACTTCAACCTGCTACCCAGCGTGGTGCTGGCCGCCGTGACCACCTACGACAAGTTCAGCACCGGCATCAAGCGCCTGTGGCTGCATTCGTTGCCGGGCATGTTCGGCACGGGTGTTCTGGTCACGCTGCTGGCGCGGCCCGAGCTGCGGCTGGAAAGCTCGCTCACCGTGATCGTGTGCACGCTGCCGCTCATCATCGTGCACAGCCTGGCCGTCAGCGTGGCCAGCTACCGGCTGATCCGCACCGTGGCCCGGCAAAACCGCCAGCTCGAAGCCATGCGCCGCACCGACGCCCAGACCGGCCTGGCCGCGCGCAGCCACTGGCAGGAGCAGGCCAGCGACAGCCTGGAGCGCTACCACGCCAGCGGCGAGCCCGCCTGTCTGCTGATGATCGACATCGACCACTTCAAGTCCATCAACGACCTGCACGGCCACACCGTGGGCGACGAGGTGATCCGCGCCGTGGGCCAGGTCATCCGCGACTGCGTGCGCGCGCACGACCACGCGGGCCGCTACGGCGGCGACGAATTCGCCGTGGTCTGCGGCGACACCCGTGCGCCCGAGGCCCACGCCATCGCCGAGCGCATCCGCGACGGCATTGCCGGCCTGCGGCTGCGCGAGCTGCCCGGCCTGCGCCTGACCAGCAGCATCGGCCTGGCCGAAACCCGGCGCAGCCAGCTCAGCCTGCGCGACTGGATCAACGACGCCGATGCCGCGCTCTACCGCGCCAAGGACCAGGGGCGCAACCAGGTGGCGGGCCCGTCAGCGCCGGCCCAGCCGCAACCGGTCTGACGGGCTGCCGGCGGGCCATCTGGTTTGATAAAAATTGGCCTCCAGCGCATAACCAGAAAGCGCAACTAGCTATTGATTCAATAGCAAAATCACCCCGGCCAGGACACGCGTACCGTGCAGCCCTCGCCCACGGCGGCCGTGGCGCTGGCCTCGCCGCCATGGCGCCGCGCAATGGCGCGCACCGCCGCCAGGCCGGCGCCCACGCCCTCGAACTCGCTCTCGCGGTGCAGGCGCTGGAAGACGCCGAACAGCCCGGCCGCCTGCGCGGGGTTGAAGCCCGCGCCGTTGTCCCGCACCGTCAGCGTGACCCGCCCATCCGCGCCGCGCTCGCCGCCCACGGCGATGCACGCCGGGTCGCGCCCGCGCGTGAACTTGAGCGCATTGCCCAGCAGCTCGGCCAGCATCTGGCGCAACAGCGGGGCATCACCCTGCACCACGGGCAGATCCGGGGCCATTTGCCACTGCACCGCGCGGCCCTGCGCGGCGGCGGCCTGCGCGGCGCGCGCCTCTTCCACCAGCGCGGCCAGATCCACGGATTCACGCCGCAGCGGCGCGCGCGCGATGCGCGAGAGCACCAGCAGGCCTTCGAGCATGCGGCCCATGCGGCGCGCGGACTGGTCCATGGTGGCCAGGAAGGCCAGCGCCTCCTGCCGCGCCTCGGCCTCCAGGCCCGGCGCCTCCTGCAGCAGCTCGCTCACCAGCGGCCCGTAGGACGTGATGTGGCGCAGCGGCGCACGCAGGTCGTGCGAGACAGCGTGCATCCACTCCTGCATGGCATCGGCCTGCTCGGCCAGTTGCGCATCGCGCTGCGCCAGCAGGGCGCGCAGCGCCGGAGCGTCGAGTGTCTCGTACCGGTTCGCCTCCGGCTCGGGGCACCCCGGAGTATCCGAGGGGGCGCCGCTCATGGCTTGGCCTGCTTGGCGGGCCGCTGCCAGTTGGCAATGGCCACCTGCCTGCCACGCGCCACGCCCAGGGCGCCCGCGGGCACATCCTTGGTGATGGTGGAGCCGCCGCCCACCGTGGCGCCGGCGCCGATGGTGACGGGCGCCACCAGCACGCAGTTGCTGCCGATGTGCGCGTCGGCTTCGATGACGGTGCGGTGCTTGTTCGCGCCGTCGTAGTTGGCCGTGATGCTGCCCGCGCCGTAGTTCACGCGCTCGCCCACGCTGGCGTCGCCCAGGTAGGCCAGGTGGTTGGCCTTGGCGCCGTCGGCCATCATCGAATTTTTCACCTCGACGAAGTTGCCGATGTGCACCTCGCGGCCCAGCTGCGCGCCCGGGCGCAGGCGCGCGTAGGGGCCGACGAGCGCGCCCGCGCCCACGTGGGCGCCGAGCTTCTCGCCGTCGATGTGGGTGTAGGGGTGTATGACGGCACCCGCCGCGATGCTGGCGTTGGCGATGCAGCAGTGCGCGCCAATGCTCACGCCCTCGCCCAGCTCCACGCGGCCGGTGAAGATGCAGCCCACGTCGATCTCGACATCCTGGCCGCACACCAGCGCGGCGCGCGTGCCGGTGCGGGCGTCGTCGCGCAGGTCGAAACGCGCCGGATCGGCCAGGCGCACGCCCTGCTCCATCAGCGCCTGGGCCTGGCGCAGCTGGTGCGCGCGCTCCAGCTCGGCCAGTTGCGATGGACTGTTCACGCCGGCCACCTGCAGCGCGTCCTGGATGCGGTGCGCCACCACCGGCAGCCCGTCCGCCACGGCCATGGCGACGATGTCGGTCAGGTAGTACTCGCCCTGGGCGTTGTCGTTGGTCAGACGCGCCAGCCAGGGCTTGAGGTGGCGCGCGGGCACGGCCATGATGCCGCTGTAGACCTCGCGGATGCTGCGCTGCGCCTCGCTCGCGTCCTTGTGCTCGACGATGCCGCGCACGGCGCCATCGGCACCCCGCACGATACGGCCGTAGCCCATGGGGTCGGCCAGTTCCACGGTGAGCAGCGCCAGCCGCTCGCCCGCGCAGGCCTCGACCAGCGCGCGCAGGGTTTCGGGCCGCGTCAGCGGCACGTCGCCCGAGAGCACCACCACCATGCCGTCGTCCGGCAGGTGCGGCACGCCCTGCTGCACCGCGTGGCCGGTGCCGAGCTGGGGCTCCTGGCGCACGAATTTCAGGTCAAATGTGCCTGCAGCGCCCGCCAGTCCTGCGGTAGCTGCTTCTACTTCCATAGCACCATGGCCGGTGATGACGATGGCGCTGCGCGCCCGCAGGTGGGCGGCCTGGTCCAGCACATGGTGCAAGAGCGGGCGGCCCGCCAAGCGCTGCAGGACCTTGGGGATGCGGCTTTTCATGCGCGTGCCCTTGCCGGCCGCCATGATGAGGATGTCGAGTGGTGTCATGACAATGGGTGGTTTCCGGCACGGGCCCGCCCCGGCCGGATGGCGGAGGGATTATCCGCCGCCGCACGGCACCCCGCGGCCCGCGCCGGCGTGGGCCGGCAAACCCGCCCAGTCCCACAGCCCGGCGAGCACGCGTGCGCCAGCCCGCCCGGCCCGCGACAGCGCCTCCGCCAGTTCGCGCGCGGGCTGCGCCACGGCATGCTCCCAGTCGGCGCGCACAGCGCTGGGTGCCAGGTCCCAGCGGAAGGCGGCAGCCGGCCAGCCGGCGCAGCCCCAGGGCTCGATGACCACATGGGAATCCGGCCCGACGACCAGGCGTTCGCCAGCGACCAGCACCTGGTCCACGCTGGCGCCGTGGCCGTCGGGCGCCGTGACCCAGACGCGGCCCAGGGTGATTTCCAGCACGCCGCGGTCGCGCGGATAGAGCGACAGCGCGCGCCCGGCCGGCAGCTTCCAGTGGCCTGCCTGTGCGCGGCCGGGCGCGCTGGCCAGGGACGAGGGCAACAACGAAGAGGAAGACATGGCAGGCTCCTTTGCATCAATAGTGGTTTCCGGTGCAGCCATGTTCTTCCGATTTCCCGCCAGGGTCCAATGAAAACGCGCTACGCTATTGATTCCTTTAACGCATCAATCAGGACACCCATGCCCGCTCCGCATCCCACCACCGCGTTGCAGCGCACCCGCCCTGTGTCGGTGGGCCACTGGCGCGCCTTCCTGGCCGTGGCGCGGCACCTGAACTTTCGCGCGGCGGCCGACGAGCTGGCGCTCACGCAGTCGGCCGTGAGCCGGCAGATCCAGGCGCTGGAGGACGAAGTGGGCGTACCGCTGTTCCTGCGCCACACGCGCGCCGTGGAGCTGACCAGCGCGGGCGCGCAACTGCAGCGCGCCGTGGTGCCCGCGCTGGAGCGCATGGACGCCGCCGTGCGCCTGGTGCGCCAGACGGCCGGGCGCAAGAGCGTGGCCATCACCACCTGGGCCAGTTTTGCCTCGACCTGGCTGATCCCTCGCCTGGAGGCCTTCCAGCGCGAGCACCCGGACATCGACATCCGCATCGACGCCAGCGATGCGCAGGTGGACCTCGACACCTCGGACGTGGACCTGGCCCTGCGCTACAGCCTGCCCAGCGGGCGCGTGGACGGCGCCGAGCGCCTGTTCGGCGAGCAGCTCGCCGTGGTGGCCAGCCCCTGGTTGCTCAAGAGCGCCGAGCCGGTGCGCCAGCCCACCGATGTGGAGCGTTTCACCCTGATCGAGGCGGGCGACGCGCACCGCAACCAGCACCTCGAATGGCTGTCCTGGCGCCGCTGGTTCGCCGCGCACGGCTGTCCGCTGCTGCAGCCGCCGCGCTGGCTGTATTTCAACTACGCGCACCAGATCGTGCAGGCCGCCCTCAGCGGCCAGGGCCTGGCGCTGGCGCGCATGCCGCTGATCGCCGACGCGCTGGCCAGCGGCGACCTGGTGGAGGTGCTGCCCGGCCGGCGGCTCGATTCACCGCTGGCCTACTGGCTGCTGATTGGCCCGCGCAGCAGCCCGCGCCCGGAGGTGCAGGCCTTCTGCGCCTGGCTGCGCGCCGAGGCCGCGCGCACCCGGCAGTCGGTGGGCGACCACGGCGGCGGCTGAAAACCCTTGACCCCATCATCGATAAGGTTATGGATTGATGGGCGTCAATAAGGAGTGCGCCCACTCCCTCTACAACAGAGCCTGGTGCTTCCGGCCGGCAAGCACCCACACCAAGGGAGCAAGGGAGATCCGGATGACGTTCATGCCATGGACCCGCGAGCTGGAGCTGGGGATCGCGGACATCGACAGCCAGCACCAGTGGCTGGTGCAACTGACCAACAAGCTGCACGACGAGCTGTCGCAGCCCGCCCCCGGGCGCGAGGCCATCGGCGAGGTGCTGGAAGGCCTGGTCGACTACACCCACAACCACTTCATCGTCGAGGAGGTGATGTTCCAACAGCACGGCTACCCCGAAACCCCCGCGCACAAGGCCGAGCACGACGGATTCACCAGCAAGGCCATGGAGCTGCTGATGCGCTTCGAGATGGGCGAGGAAATCACCTTCGAGGCGCTCGATTTCCTCAAGGAATGGCTGGTGCACCACATCTGCAAGGTCGACCGTGCCTACCTGCCCTTCTTCCAGGCCAAGGGCCTGGCCTGAACGCCGGCCCGCGCGCGCGGGCCGGTGGACGCCCTCAGGCGAGGGTCACGCGCGCGAACTTGCGCTTGCCCACCTGTACCACGTAGGTGCCGGCGGCGAGCTTGAGGCCCTTGTCGCTGACCACGCTACCGTCCACGCGCACGCCGCCACCATCGATGAGGCGGCTGGCCTCGCTGGTCGAGGGCGCCAGGTTGGCCTGCTTGAGCAGGGCGCCGATGCCCAGGGGCGCACCGGACAGCGCCACCTCGGGGATTTCATCGGGCACGCCGCCCTTGCTGCGGTTGATGAAGTCCTGCTCGGCCGCGTCGGCCGCCTGCGCGCTGTGGAAGCGCGTGGTGATCTCCTTGGCCAGCAGCACCTTGGCGTCCTTGGGGTTGCGCCCGCCGTCCACCTCGGCCTTGAGCCGGGCGATCTCTTCGAGCGAGCGGAAGGACAGCAGCGTGTACCAGCGCCACATCAGCGTGTCGGAAATGCTCAGCACCTTGGCGAACATGGTGTTGGCGTCCTCGCTGATGCCGATATAGTTGTTCTTGGACTTGGACATCTTCTCGACGCCGTCCAGGCCTTCGAGCAGCGGCATGGTCAGGATGCACTGCGGCTCCTGGCCGTATTCCTGCTGCAGGTGGCGGCCCATGAGCAGGTTGAACTTCTGGTCGGTGCCGCCCAGCTCCAGATCGCTCTTGAGCGCCACGGAGTCGTAGCCCTGCATCAGCGGGTAGAGGAACTCGTGCACGCTGATCGAGTTGCCGGCCGTGAAGCGCTCGTGGAAGTCGTTGCGCTCCATCATGCGCGCCACGGTGTACTTGGCGGCGAGCTGGATCATGCCGGTGGCGCCCAGCGGCTCGCACCATTCGCTGTTGTAGCGGATCTCGGTGCGCGCCGGGTCCAGCACCAGGCTGGCCTGGCGGTAGTAGGTCTCGGCATTGACCTTGATCTGCTCGGGCGTGAGCGGCGGGCGCGTGCTGTTGCGGCCCGAGGGGTCGCCGATCAGGCTGGTGAAGTCGCCGATCAGGAAGATCACCTGGTGGCCCAGGTCCTGCAGTTGGCGCATCTTGTTGAGCACCACGGTGTGGCCGATGTGGATGTCCGGCGCCGTCGGGTCCAGGCCCAGCTTGATGCGCAGCGGCTGGCCCGTGGCCTCGGCGCGCGTGAGCTTCTTCACCCACTCGTCGCGGGGCAGAAGCTCCTCCACGCCGCGCAGCGAAATTTCCAGCGCCCGGCCTACACCATCGGTGACCGGCTCAGATGTAACAACAGATTGATTCATAAGGGTTTTCTTGGGTGTGCCGCTCTGGTGGTTCGCTATACTTGCGCCCACATCGCAGTGGCGGATTCTAAGTGGCCCGTCCCAAGGGGATCTATCTCCCGAAGCTGCGGCACTGACAGTCTGCCCGCCCCGCAACCCCTGGTTCCCATGCCAGGGCGTCTTGCTGGGCGTGCAATCACCCTGGGGATCGACTCTTGAACACCGGCTTGACCACCGCCAGCCTCGCATTGCGCGACCGGATGATCCAAGGCATCCAGAAACACCCCCGACGCATCACCGCCATCCTCGCCGCCCTGCTGCTGACGGGCGGTGGCGGCGCGTTCGCCGTGGCCTCGCTGGCTCCCGATCCGGCCGACCTGCCGGTGCGCCAGATCGAGCAGTCCATTCCCTCGCTGGCCAGCGGCCTCTCGCTGGCCGAGCTGACCGAGCAACCCGGCTTCTCGCTGTTCCGCACCGAGCAGCTGCGCAGCAGCGACACCGCCGAATCCCTGCTGCAACGCCTGGGCGTGGCCGACCCGGCCGCCGCCGCCTTCCTGCGCCGCGACGCCCATGTGCAGAAGAACCTGATGGGCCGCACCGGCCGCTCGGTCTCCGCCGAAACCACCGACGACCACCGCCTGCTGCGCCTCACGGCCCGCTGGGCTCCCGATGACAGCGGCACGTTCAAGCGCCTGGTGGTCGAGAAGACCGACGCGGGTTTCGCCTCGCGCATCGAGACCGCGCCGCTCACGGCCTCCAGCCGCCTGGCCGGTGGCGTGATCCAGAGCTCCCTGTTCGCCGCCACCGACGCGGCGCGCATCCCCGACCCGGTCGCCGTGCAGATGGCCGAGCTGTTCTCGGGCGACATCGATTTCCGCCGCGCGCTGCGCAAGGGTGACCGCTTCTCCGTGGTGTATGAAACGCTGGAAGCCGACGGCGAGCCGCTGCGCAGCGGCCGCGTGCTGAGCGCCGAATTCCACAACAACGGCAAGTCGCACCAGGCCCTGTGGTTCCAGGAGCCCGGCGCCAGCAAGGGCGCCTACTACACACCCGACGGCCAGAGCCTGCGGCGCGCCTATCTGACCTCGCCGGTCGAGTTCTCGCGTGTCTCCAGCGGCTTCGCGATGCGCTTCCACCCCATCCACAAGACCTGGCGCGCCCACCTGGGCACCGATTTCGCCGCCCCCACGGGCACCCCGGTGCGCACCGTGGGCGATGGCGTGGTCGAGTTCGCCGGCGTACAGAACGGCTTCGGCAACGTGGTCTTCGTCAAGCACCGCAATCAACACGTCACCGTCTACGCCCACCTCAGCCGCATCGGCGTGAAGAAGGGCGAATCGGTGTCCCAGGGCCAGACCATCGGCGCCGTGGGCTCCACGGGCTGGGCCACGGGCCCGCATCTGCACTTCGAATTCCGCGTCAACGGCCAGCACCAGGACCCGATGGTCATCGCCCGCCAGAGCGAGCCCGCCGCGCCCGTGTCGGCCGCCGGCCGCCCTGCGTTCGACCGCCTGGCCGCCGTCATGCGCACCGAGCTGGCCTCGGCCGAGCTGGTCCAGCAGGCCAGCGCTGAATAACGATGCATCCCCCTGAGGCGCTTCGCGCCTTCCCCCTTCTCTCGGCTGGCGCCGGGAAGGGGGACACCGCCAGCGCGGCGGGGCGGCCCTTGCGCGGCGGCTGCTGGCTGGAGCCGCGCGCACTTCAAGGCTGCTGGTCGAGGTGACTTCCTCCACGCCCCCCGAGCTGTACATCGGCCTGATGTCGGGCACCTCGCTCGATGGCGTGGACGCCGTGCTGGCCGACTTCTCCGGCCCGCGCTGCACGGTGCTGCGCCACCACGCCGCGCCTTTCGACACCGCCACGCGCGCCGAGCTGCTGGCCCTCAACACCCCGGGCGCCAACGAACTGCACCGCGCCGCGCTGGCCGCCAACGCGCTGGCGCGCAGCTATGCCCAAACCGTGCAGATCCTGCTGGCGCAAGCCGGGGTGGCACCGGCCTCCGTGCGCGCCATCGGCGCCCACGGCCAGACAGTGCGCCACCGGCCCGGCGAATTCGACGGCACGGGCTACACGCTGCAGCTCAACAACCCCGCCCTGCTGGCCGAGCTGACCGGCATCGCCGTGGTGGCGGACTTCCGCAGCCGCGACGTGGCCGCCGGCGGCCAGGGCGCTCCGCTGGTGCCGGCCTTTCACCGTCACATGTTCGGCAGGCCCGGGCAGGACCTGCTGGTGCTCAACATCGGCGGCATCGCCAACCTGAGCGTGCTGGGAGCGGATGGCAGCGCGCTGGGCTTCGACTGCGGCCCCGGCAACGCCCTCATGGACCACTGGTGCCAGCAGCACACCGGCCAGCCCTTCGACCGCGATGGCGCCTGGGCCGCCAGCGGCCGGGTCCTGCCGGAACTGCTGGCGCGCCTGGAGGACGAGCCCTTCCTGCGCCAGCCCCCTCCCAAGAGCACGGGGCGCGACCTGTTCAATCCACGGTGGCTGCAGCAGCGCCTGGAGCGCTTCGCCCAGGCCACAGCGGCGGATGTCCAGGCAACATTGACGGAATTGACCGCAAAGGCTTGTGCAGCAAGCGCCATTAGCTATCAAAACAGGAGTGAAATGCTGGCCGTGTGCGGCGGTGGCGCCTACAACAGGCACCTGATGGCACGGCTGCGGGCGCTATTGCCCGGCCTGCGGGTGGAAACCACCGACACCCATGGCCTGCCGCCGCTCCAGGTGGAGGCGGCCGCCTTCGCCTGGCTGGCGCGCCAGACGCTGCACGGCCTGCCGGGCAACCTCCAAAACGCCACGGGCGCCCAAGGCGCCCGTGTGCTGGGCGGGATCTACCCCGCCTGAAGGTGGTTCAGAGGCTCAGGAGAAGCTGGAGCCGCAGCCGCAGGTGGACGTGGCGCCCGGGTTCTTGATGACGAACTGCGCGCCCTGCAGGTCTTCCTTGTAGTCGATCTCGGCACCCACGAGGTATTGGAAGCTCATGGCGTCGATCAGCAGCGAGACGCCGTTCTTGGTCATCACGGTGTCGTCTTCGTTGGTGATTTCGTCGAACGTGAAGCCGTACTGGAAGCCCGAGCAGCCGCCACCCTGCACGAACACGCGCAGCTTCAGGTCCGGATTGCCTTCCTCGGCGATCAGATCCGCCACCTTGGCCGCAGCGCTTTCGGTGAAGATGATCGGGTCGGGCATCTCGGGGGGCATGTTTTCTGCAACGGCACTCATGGGAACTCCAGTTCTGGTTTGGGCGGAATGCTACTGCAAACCACCCGGAATTTCACTTTACGGGTTGCTTGACGCCAATTTCAGTGTGGGCTTTTCTTCGAGCAACACGTCCGCGGGGAACATCTTTCCGGAGATGGTGGCGCCCTGGTGCATTTCCAAGGTCTTGTAGTGCACATCACCCGCGATGCGCGCCTTGGGCTGCAATTCCAGCATGGTGCTGGCATGCACGGGGCCGTTGATCTGGCCGTTGACGATCACATGGGCAGCCTGCACCAGGCCCTCGACCCGGGCCGTAGCGGAAATGACCAGCAGGCCCGGCTTGTCGTCCCCGGCACGCACGTCGCCGACCACCACGCCATCGATGCGCAGCCCGTCGGTGAAATGCACATTGCCATCGATGCGGCTCCCCTCGGCGATCAGGCTCTTGATGGGGGGCTGCTTGTTGCGCGAAAACATGGATTGCACTCCTTGCGCGGCCCGCCGCGCGAATGAAAACAAGGCCTGCGCGCCCGCCGGACGCGCAGCCGCTCACTGGCCCAGCTCGACAGTCTGCGCGGCGCGCTGCACGCTGCCGTCCAGGACCCGGGCCGTCACGGTTTTTACCACGGTCCTGGCCGGCAGATCGACCACGCCCTCCATGCGGCGGTACTGGCGCAGCTGTAATGCCTGGCCCTCCCCCGCCACGGTCTGGCTCCAGGGTTTGCCGTCGCGCACGCCCGTCAGCAGAAGCTCCAGCCGCCCCTTGAACTCAGGGGCGTTCTTGACCGGTTTCATCACCAGCACCTGCCAGCGCAAATGGGTACCCGCCACCATTTCGGCCTGCAGGCCCCGGATGGCGATGCCGTCGCCGCCGGCATTGGCCGGGATCAGCTTCTGGAAGAAACCCAGATCCTCGCGCAGCGCGCGGTTTTCGGCCTCGGCCTGGCGCAGGCGCGCCGTGAGCTGCTCCAGCGCGGTGCGCTCGGCCACCAGCAGACTGTCCGAGGTGTTGGCCACCGTCTGGTGCTGCAGGCCCTCTTCCCGCAAGCGCGCCACCTCCGAGCGCAGGTGCAGCAGCTCGTCGCGCATGCCCGCGTCGAGCCCCGCGATGGAGCGACCGAACTCGAAGGCCCACAAGGCCACGGCCGCGCAGAAGCCGAACACGACCGCCAGCACCAACCAGCGCAAGGGCCAGGGCATGGCGCTGCGCACGGACATGCGGGGTGCGCTGATGGTGAGGCGTCGGCGCAGCAATCGGAAACGCATGGATGGAAGCTCCTGTGCTATCGGTCTCGCAAGCGGGCGCGGAAAGGAATGCGCCGGGTGCCGCAATATACCCTCCGTCCCCCATGCCACCCCAAATGCAAAAAGCCGCAGCGGGCGAACCCGGTGCGGCTTTGCGCAGGCAGCAAACGCGGATTAGCGCTTGGAGAACTGCTTGGCGCGGCGTGCGGAACGCAGACCGACCTTCTTACGTTCGACTTCACGCGCATCGCGCGTCACGAAGCCAGCCTGGCTCAGTGCCGACTTGAGCGTCGCGTCGTAGTCGATCAGGGCACGGGTGATGCCGTGGCGGGTGGCGCCGGCCTGGCCGGATTCACCGCCGCCGTGCACGTTGACCTGGACATCGAAGGTTTCGAGGTTGTTGGTCAGCACGAGGGGCTGCTTGGCGATCATGATCGAGGTTTCACGGCCGAAGTAGGACTGGATGTCCTTGCCGTTGATCGTGATCTTGCCGGAGCCTTTTTTCAGAAACACGCGGGCGACGCTGGACTTGCGACGGCCGGTGCCATTGTTCCAATCACCAATCATCTCAAGGCTCCTTACAGTTCCAGCACTTTGGGCTGTTGGGCGGTGTGGGGATGCTCGGCACCACCGTACACCTTGAGTTTCTTGATCATGGCGTAACCCAGCGGGCCCTTGGGCAGCATGCCCTTGACGGCCTTTTCCAGCGCGCGGCCGGGGTGCTTGGCTTGCAGATCGCGGAAGTTCGTGGCCGTGATACCGCCCGGATAACCGGAATGGCGGTAGTACACCTTGTCCAGGGACTTGGTGCCGGTGACCTTGAGCTTGGCGGCGTTGATGATGACGATGTAGTCACCCGTATCGACGTGAGGCGTGTAAATGGCTTTGTGTTTGCCGCGCAGACGGAGGGCAACTTCGCTGGCTACCCGGCCGAGCACCTTGTCGGTGGCGTCAATCACAAACCACTCGTGCACGACCTCAGCGGGCTTGGCGCTGAAAGTAGACATGAGCTTGCTCTTTTCAAAAGAGGGTTTGGCGGTCCTTTTCCACGGTCGGTGCTTCTCTTTGACGGAAGCCTCTTAGGTGGGAAGAATGCTTCGCCGCGGGACCAAAAAACGCTGCGAAGCCGACCATTATACAAATTCCGGCGTCCCGTGGGAAGCAGCCCGCCTGCGCCGGGGCATCAATTGGCCATCTGCTGCTTTTCCAGAGGCTCCATGCGCTGGCGGAACTCCACGCAGGCCGGCAGCGCCGCATGGGCCGGCTTGCGGCACTCCTCGCGCAGGCACATGCTGCGCGTCAACACGCTGGTGTTCTCGCACAGCCGCACCGGAGGCGGCGCGGGCCGGGGGGGCGCCACCACGGGTGGGGGCTCAGGCGGTGGTGGGGGCGCGGCCGAGGGGGGCTCGGCCGCGGCCGCCACCGGCGCGCTGGCCACGGGCACGGGGCGGCGCTGTTTCGGGGTCGGCCGCGCACCCGAAGCCACGACGAAGGCCGGCGCGGGCGCGGCGGATGCGGATTCGGCGGCCGCGCTGGCTACGGAGGCCGCCTGGGCCACGGACGCGGAAGGCTCCGGCAGCGACGCTGCCACCATGGCCGGCGCGGAGGCGGGTTCGGCCAGTTCGGTGATGATCGGGTCCACCGGCGGCACCGGCGCCCGGCTGCGCCAGCCGTAAACGCTGGCCGCCACCACCAGGAGCGCCGCGCCGCCCACCGCAAACCAGGCCACGCCCATGCGCCGGGTGCTCTCCCGGGCGGCGCGCGCGGCGGCCCTGCGCGAGGGGCTGGGCGCCGGGCGGCTTTCCAGCGCGGGCTCCGCGCGGCCGGCCGGCGCGGGGGCCTGCGCTTGCGGATCGATGAACATGCTGTCCGGCATGTCCTCCATGACGACGGTGTCGCCGGCGTCGAGGAACACCGTGTCGCCCTCGTCCGCGTAGGCCTCCAGGGCCTGCGTCTTCTGCAGGGGATCGGCCTGCGGCGGCGGCTCGGCGGCCCGCGCGGGCGCGGCCGCCTTCACCACCGGCACCGGCACGGAAACGGGCCCCGCGATGCCGGCAGGCGACCCCGCCACGGCCGACGTGACATCCACCGTGGGCACCACCAGCCCCGGGCCGGGCTGGTCGGTGGGCTCGACCCAGATATCGCCCAGTTCGGCGCGGAAGTCGAAATACTCCAGCCCCGGGGGCGCGGAGGTCATGCCCATCACCTGCAGGAAGGCATCGATGTTCTGCGGCCGGTCCGGCGGGCGCAGCGCCAGCGACTGGGAGATGGCCGCCACGAACGTGGGGGAGTATTCCTGGCCGAACTGGCGCTTGACCGTGCGCGCCACGCGCGAGAAGGGCACCATGCGGTCGCGGATCGCGCGCAGCGTGGACGGCAGCGGCGTGTCGTTGCACAAGCAGCCATGCACCACGGCGGCCAGCGAATACAGGTCGCTCCACGGGCCCTGGATCAGCTCGGCATCGCCGTCGGAATACTGCTCGATGGGCGCGTAGTTGACCTTGAGCACGGCCGTGTGCTTGCGGTCGCGGTCGTTGATGGCATGGCGCGCCGCGCCCAGGTCCAGCAGCACCGGCGGGCCGACATCCTGCAGGAAGATGTTGTCGGGCGAGATGTCGCGGTGCAGCGTGTGTCCGCCGTGCAGCACGCGCAGCGCGCCCAGCACGCTCCAGAGCACCTTGCGCAGCCACTCTTCGGGCGGCGGCGTGCGCATCTGCGCGCGCGCCTGCTTGAAGGTCATGCCGCTGTAGAGGGGCATGACCATGTAGGCGGTGTTGTTGGTTTCCCAGAAGCGGAACACCTTGACCAGCGAGGGGTGGTCGAACTGCGCCAGCAGGCGCGCCTCGCCCACGAAGGAATTGAGCCCGGCCAGGAAGGCAGGCTGGTCGGCCGGCGAGCGCACCTGCAGCGAGCCGTCCGGCGCGCGCGCCACCAAGGCCGCCGGCATGAACTCCTTGATGGCCACGGCCCGGTACAGCGAATGGTCGAACGCCTTGTAGACCATGCCAAAGCCGCCCACGCCCAGCAGCGCCAGGATCTCGAACTCGCCCAGGCGGGTACCCACCGGCAGCGCATCGACGTGGCGCACCCCGTTCGCGGGGGCGGAACTGGAACTATCGGTCATGGCGGAATTACCCAGAAGGCATGCGGAAGCGGCCGGAAACGAACGGTCTCTGGCGCCAGTAAACCGCAATCATCCCCCGGCAGGGCTGTTGAAACGCAACAAAACGCTTACCGCGGCAAAAAAATGTCACGATTCGCGCAGGATTGTCGATTGTGCCTCCTCCAGGACCTCCAGGGCAGCGTGCTGACCCACCCATGGGCAACGGCAGCGGGCGCATGGTTACCATAGGCGCATGTTCAGTTACCGCCACGCCTTCCACGCGGGCAACCACGCCGACGTGCTCAAGCACGCCGTGCTGGTTGCTGCCCTGCAATACCTCACCGAGAAGGACGCTGCCCTCACCGTGCTCGACACCCACGCGGGTGCGGGCCTGTACCGGCTCGATGGCGACTACGCCCGCACCAGCGGCGAAGCCAGCGAGGGCATCCTGCGCCTGATCGCCGCAGAGCCCCCCAAGGCCCCGCTGGCGCCCATGCTGCAGGCCTACGTGGACATGGTCCGCGCCTTCAACCAGGGCACCGGCACCAAGGTCTACCCCGGCTCGCCCTTCATCATCCAGCGCCTGTTGCGATCGCACGACAAGCTCAAGCTGTTCGAGCTGCACCCCACCGACCTGCGCGCGCTCGCCGGCAACGTGGCCCAGCTCGAAGCCGGACGCCAGGTGGCCGTGCTGCACGAGGACGGCTTCGAGGGTGTCAAGAAATTCCTGCCCCCGCCAGCCCGCCGCGCGCTGCTGCTGTGCGATCCCAGCTATGAAATGAAGAGCGACTACGGCAAGGTGCTGGACATGGTGCAGGATGCGCTCAAGCGTTTCGCCACCGGCACCTATGCCGTCTGGTACCCCATCATCCCGCGCCCCGAGGCGCATGACCTGCCGCGCCGCCTCAAGACCATGGCCCAGAAGGCCGGCAAGAGCTGGCTGCATGCCACGCTCACGGTCAAGTCGGGCAAGATCACCGAAACCGCCCAGGGCCAGACCAAGCGCCCCGGCCTGCCGGCCAGCGGCATGTTCCTGATCAACCCGCCGCACACGCTCAAGGCGGCGCTGCAGGCGGCGCTGCCACAGATGGTGGAACTGCTGGGCCAGGACCGCAACGCCACGCACACGCTCGAAGCGGGCGGCTAACGGCCGGCGAAGCCCATCGTCAGCGCTTGCAGCGCGCGATGAAGGCTTCCTCGAAGCGCCGCAGGTCGTTTTTCTCTCCGTCCGTCAGGTCTGTACGCGCGCGCTTGGCCGCCAGGATGCGGCGCGATTCGGCACATTGCTGCCGGAACCGCTCATCCTGTTCCCTGGACACCTGGGCCTCCAGCCGCGCGGATTTTTCTTCTTCCCGGCGCTGCTCGCGCTGGCTGTGCCGCTCGCGGGAGGCCTGCGAATATGCCGCCTCTTCCTCCTCGCTGCAGTCACGCCGGTATTCGCGCCGCATGCCCGCCACCACGTCAGGCTTGATGCCGCGCGAATAGGCCGAGCGCATGTTCTCGTCCAGGGCACGGCAGCGCGCGCTCATGTATTGGTGGTGCTCCGGCACATCGGGCGCCGGGCGGATCGATGTCACCTCATGGTTGCGGCCATAGCTCCCACCCGTGGAGCCAGAAACAACCGCCGTGGTCCGCATCTCCGACGGGCAAGGCCGCGAGAGCACGAGTGCATTGCCGCTGGAATCACGGCAGTGGTAGCGCGTCTGCGCCCCCACGGAGGACACCCCCAGGACACCCACAACCGCCACCAACAGGGCCAGCACACGCTTCATGACTGCACGAGAAAATTTGAAACCGCAGGATGTTACTGCGCCAGCGGGGCCTTGAGGCCGAGGCGTTGGCAGATTTCCAGCGTGGCCACGCTCTGGTTCATGGTGTAGAAATGCAGCCCCGGCACGCCCGCCGCCACGAGCTGCTCGCACAGACCGGTGACCACATCCAGGCCGAACGCACGGATCGACGCCGTGTCGTCACCGAACGCCTGCAGGCGCAGGCGCACCCAGCGCGGGATCTCGGCGCCGCAGGCGTCAGAGAAGCGCATGAGCTGGGTGGAGCTGGTGATGGGCATGATGCCCGGCACCACCGGCACCTCGGCGCCCAGGCGGCGCGCGTCCTCGACGAAACGGAAGTACGCGTCGGCGCTGTAGAAATACTGCGTGATCGCCGCGTCGGCGCCGGCCCGCACCTTGGCCGCGTAGGCCTTGAGGTCGGCCTCGGGCGACTTGGCCTGCGGGTGCACCTCGGGATAGGCGGCCACCTCGATGTGGAAGTCGCTCCCGGTCTCGGCGCGGATGAAGGCCACGAGGTCGCTGGCGTAGTGGAACTCGCCGCCCATGCCGTAGCCGCTGGGCAGGTCGCCGCGCAGGGCCACGAGGCGGCGCACGCCCATGGCCTTGAGCGTGGCGAGCTGCGCGCGCACCGACGCGCGCGTGGCGCCGATGCACGAGAAATGCGAGGCCGCGCTCACGCCTTCCTGCAGGATCTCGCGCACGGTGGCGAAAGTGCCCTCCTGCGTCGAGCCGCCCGCGCCGTAGGTCACCGAGCAGAACTCGGGCCGCAGCGCGTAGAGCTGCTGGCGCACGGCGCGCAGCTTTTCGGCGCCCTCGGGCGTCTTGGGCGGGAAGAATTCAAAACTCACCGGCAGGCCGGTGGATGGTGCGTTGGCAGCGGTCATGCGCCCCTCCTCGCGAAAACAAAGAATTCATGGTTGCCGTCGCCGCCGCTGATGGGGCTGTCCATCCAGGCACGCACCTCCAGCCCCAGGCTGGCGCAGCAGTCGCGGATGCGCTGCTCCACCACGGGGTAGAGCGAGGCATCGCGCACGATGCCGCCCTTGCCCACCTGGCCCGGCTGCAGCTCGAACTGCGGCTTGACCAGCATCAGCAGGTGGCCGCCCGGCGCCAGCAACGGCACCAGCGCGGGCAGCACCAGCGTGAGCGAGATGAACGACAGGTCGCCGGTGACCAGGTCGAACACCGGCGCGGTGCTTTCGCCCGCCCAGGCCTTGAGGCGGCGGCGGTTGGCGGGCTCGGCAGGCACGGTGGCGCCGCGCTCGCGCGCCAGGTCGGCCTCCACGTCGTCATCGCTCACATCGTCGCTGTCGTCGTAGTCGGTCACCTCGCCGTCGCCGGACATCCAGCGGTACGGGCTGTCGGGCTCGGCGTCGTCCTCCACGGCCGCGGCGGACGGCTCGGACCAGGCGTCCTCCCAGGCCGCCTGCAGCGCTTCGGGCGTCAGCGCACGGGCGTTGAGGCCTTCGAGGCAGACCACGCGTGGGTCAGCGCGCAGCTGCGCGTGCAGCTGGCCGTGGCCCACGTCCACGCCCACCACGCGGCGCGCGCCGCGCTCCAGCAGGCAGTGCGTGAAGCCACCGGTGGACTGGCCCACGTCCAGGCACTGCAGCCCCTGCACCGCCAGGCCCAGGGATTCGAGCGCGCCGTCGAGCTTGAGCCCGCCGCGCGAGACGAAGCGCGCCTCGGCCGCGTCGAGCAGGCGCAGCTCGGAACCCGCCGGAATATCGTCGCCGTTCTTCAGCACCTTGGTCCAGGGCGCGCCAGGGCCGAGGCGCCATTCCACGCCGGAGGCGATCAGGCGCTGGGCCTGCGAGCGGGTGCTCGCGTGGCCGGATTCCACCAGAAATACATCTGCACGCATTGCGTTCTCTAGTCAAAATGGGCTGTACGGCGCATGCAGCATGCGCCAGCAGCTATCAATAAAGAAGCAACCGTGCTCAGTAGCGGTAGCTGTCGGGCTTGTAGGGGCCCTGCTTGGGCACGCCGATGTAGGCGGCCTGCTCGTCGCTCAGCTCGGTCAGCATGGCGCCGACCTTCTTCAGGTGCAGGCGCGCCACCTTCTCGTCAAGGTGCTTGGGCAGCACGTAGACCTTGCCCACGTCGTAGCCCTCGGGGTGGGTGAACAGCTCGATCTGCGCGATGGTCTGGTTGGCGAACGAGTTGGACATCACGAAGCTCGGGTGGCCCGTGCCGCAGCCCAGGTTCACCAGACGGCCCTTGGCCAGCAGGATGATGCGCTTGCCGTCCGGGAAGATCACATGGTCCACCTGGGGCTTGATCTCTTCCCACTGGCAGTGCTCTTCGAGCTTGGCAACCTGGATCTCGTTGTCGAAGTGGCCGATGTTGCAGACGATGGCCTGGTCCTTCATGGCCTTCATGTGCTCGAAGGTGATGACGTCGCGGTTGCCGGTGGTGGTGACGAAGATGTCGGCCTTGTCGGCGGCCCACTCCATGGTCACGACCTTGAAGCCTTCCATCGCGGCCTGCAGGGCGTTGATGGGGTCGATCTCGGTCACCCACACCTGGGCGCTCAGCGCACGCAGCGCCTGGGCCGAGCCCTTGCCCACGTCGCCGTAACCGGCGACCACGGCCACCTTGCCGGCGATCATCACGTCGGTGGCGCGCTTGATGCCGTCCACCAGCGACTCGCGGCAACCGTACAGGTTGTCGAACTTGCTCTTGGTCACCGAGTCGTTCACGTTGATGGCGCGGAACAGCAGCGTGCCCTTGGCCGACATTTCCTTCAGGCGGTGCACGCCGGTGGTGGTTTCCTCGGTCACGCCCAGGATCTCGGCGCTCTTGCGGCTGTACCAGGTGCTGTCCTCGGCCAGCTTGGCCTTGATGGCGGCGTACAGGATGCGCTCTTCCTCGCTGCCAGGGTTGGCCAGCACGGAAGCGTCCTTTTCAGCACGCTTGCCCAGGTGCATCAGCAGCGTGGCGTCGCCACCGTCGTCCAGGATCATGTTCGGGCCTTCGCCCTCGGTGCCCTTGGCGCCGAAGTCGAAGATGCGGTGGGTGTAGTCCCAGTAGTCCACCAGGGTTTCGCCCTTGATGGCGAACACCGGCGTGCCGGTGGCGGCGATGGCGGCGGCGGCGTGGTCCTGGGTGGAGAAGATGTTGCACGAGGCCCAGCGCACGTCGGCGCCCAGGGCCTTGAGCGTCTCGATCAGCACGGCCGTCTGGATGGTCATGTGCAGCGAGCCGGTGATGCGCGCGCCCTTGAGCGGCTGCTTGGCCGCGAATTCCTCGCGGATGGCCATCAGGCCGGGCATCTCGGTTTCGGCGATGCGGATTTCCTTGCGGCCCCAGTCGGCCAGGCCGATGTCGGCGATGGCGGAGTCGGCGGCGGGTGCGTTGACGCGTGCGTTCATGGTGTGCTCCAAAGCATGTTTGAAAAACCACTCGCCGGGGGAAGGGAAAAAGCTCACCACGCGGAAAGTGGATGAGCGTCGTTGCTTGATGACTCCGAGCCTCACGCCCCGCCAATGCTGGGGGCGCTGCAACGCTCCTCGGATGCGCCGGATTATAAAAGCAGTTGGGCAGCCCGTTATGCGCCACGTGCATGCCCGGTAAAATTGCGGGTTCGGCCGCGCTCCCCCACAAGGTGCAGGAGCAGGCCCACCGTTTGCCCCTGCAGGGCCTCCTCGCCCTGCCCACCTTCTGGAACCGCTAGTGTCCTACGCCTCTGAAACCCGGCGCCGCCGCACCTTTGCCATCATTTCCCACCCCGACGCGGGTAAAACGACGCTGACCGAAAAGCTGCTGCTGTTCTCGGGCGCGATCCAGATCGCCGGCGCCGTCAAGGGCCGCAAGGCCAGCCGCCACGCCACCTCCGACTGGATGGAGATCGAGAAGCAGCGCGGCATCTCGGTGGCCTCCAGCGTGATGCAGATGAGCTACCGCGACCACGTCATCAACCTGCTCGACACCCCCGGCCACAAGGATTTCTCCGAGGACACCTACCGCGTGCTCACGGCCGTGGACTCAGCGCTGATGGTGATCGACGCCGCCAACGGCGTGGAAGCACAGACGCGCCGCCTGATCGAGGTCTGCCGCCAGCGCGACACGCCCATCATCACCTTCGTCAACAAGATGGACCGCGAGGTGCGCGACCCGCTCGACATCCTCGACGAGGTGGAGCGCGAACTGGGCATGCCCTGCTGCCCCATGACCTGGCCCGTGGGCCAGGGCAAGAACTTCGGCGGCATCATCGACCTGCGCACGCAGAGCATGACGGTGTTCCAGGCCGGCAGCGAGAAGCGGCCCGAGGACTTCGAGATCATTCCGCTCTCCGACGTGGAAAAACTGCGCGCGCGCTTCGGCCAGGCCTACGACGACGCCATCGAGAGCATGGAACTGGCCGTGGGCGCCTCCATCGCCTGGGACCACCAGGAGTTCCTGGGCGCGCGCCTCACGCCCGTGTTCTTCGGCTCGGGCGTGAACAATTTCGGTGTGATGGAAGTGCTCAACGCCGTGGTGGACATGTCCCCCCCGCCGGGCGCGCGCGTGGCCTACACCGAGGTCAATCGCCAGCGCGAAGACCGCATCGTGCACCCCGAGGACGAGGGCTTCTCCGGCGTGGTCTTCAAGGTGCAGGCCAACATGGACGCCAACCACCGCGACCGCATCGCCTTCGTGCGCGTGGCCTCGGGCAAGTACACCCCCGGCATGAAGATGAAGGTGCAGCGCACGGGCAAGGAGCTGCGCCCCACCAGCGTCGTCACCTTCATGAGCCAGCGCCGCGAGGCGGTGGAAGAGGCCTACGCGGGCGACATCATCGGCTTCACCACGCACGGCGGCGTGCAGCTGGGCGACAGCATCACCGACGGCCCTGCGCTGCAGTTCACCGGCCTGCCCTTCTTCGCGCCCGAGATGTTCATGACCGTGGTGCTGAAGAACCCGCTGCGCACCAAACAACTGCAACAGGGCCTGATGCAACTGGGCGAGGAAGGCGCCATCCAGGTCTTCAAGCCCGACGCGGGCGGCAACATGCTGCTGGGCGCCGTGGGCCAGCTGCAGTTCGAGGTGGTGCAGCACCGCCTGAAGGCCGAGTACGACTGCGACGTGCGCCTGGAATCCTGCCAGTACACCGGCGCGCGCTGGATCACGGCCGACACCCCGGCCGAACTGCGCGATTTCGAGACCGCCTACCCCCTGCGCATGGCGCACGACGCGGCCGATGCCCTGGCCTACCTGTGCACCAGCCCGTATGACGTGCGCCTGGCACAGGAGCGTTTTCCCAAGATCCACTTCCACCCGCTGCGCGAGCATGCGGGGCTGTCGCTGCAGCGCGCGGGCTGACCGGCCTCAGGCGCGCGGCGCGGGCGCCCTGGGCGCGTTGCGCAGACGGCTGAAGTTCACCGGCGTCATGCCCAGGTAGCTGGCGATCATGCGGTGCGGCACCCGGTCTTCCAGGCCGGGGCACTCCCTGCGCAGCTGCTGCAGGCGCTGGGCGCCGGTCCAGGCCGCCAGGGCCCACTCGCGCTGGGCCATGCGCAACAGTTCGTGCCGCAGCACGGCATCGCCCCAGGCGCGCACCGGCGCATGGGCCACCATGGCCTGTACGAGCGTCTCGGGATCGAACAGGGCCACACGGCTGGCTTCCAGGGCCACGCAGTCCACACGCGAGCGGTCCTCCATGCCGCGCGTGATGGCGGGCGGCAGCACGCACGGGCCGGCATGAAACCCCAGCGTGACCTCTCGGCCCTGGGCATCGGCCACGCTGCTGCGCAGCAGCCCGTGCAGCACGAAGCACTCCTGCGGCCGGGCCTGCCCCATGTGGAACAACGTCTGCCCGGGAGCGAGGTCCTCGCAGCGCAGCCCTTGCAGCACGGGCGCGAAATCGGCCGCGGACAGCGGCGCGAACGTCTGCGCGATCTGCAGAACCTGCGCCTGGTCTGCGGGGGTGGTCGATAACATTTGTTGTTGCTGCGGTCCGGGCATGCCCGCACCATTCTGGCATGTCCCATTCGCTTCCCACCCCCATGCCACGGCGCTCCTTGCGTACCCTGATCCTGTGCGGCCTCGCTGCATTCGTCTGCCTGTTCGCCGGCTGCGGCACGGGCACCGACCTGCCGCGCACCGCGCAGCACGACGCCACCGTACCCACCATCGCGCTGCGGGGCTACCGTTTCCATGCACAGACCTTCGGCCAGGCCGGCAAGCCGGTGCTCATCGTGCTGCACGGCGGGCCCGGCGCCGACTACCGCTATCTGCTGGGCCTGCAGGCCCTGGCCGACGACCACCAGGTCCTGTTCTACGACCAGCGCGGCAGCGGCCTGTCGCCGCGCGTGCCGGCGCAGGAGATTTCGCTCGACACCTACCTGGCCGACCTGGACGCCTTCGTGGACCACATCGGCCAGGGCCGCCCCGTGCACTTGCTGGGCCATTCCTGGGGCGCCATGCTGGCATCGGCCTATACCGGGCAACACCCCGGCAAGGTGCGGCGCCTAGTGCTGGCCGAACCGGGCTTCCTGGACAGCGCCTCCCTCGCGCACCTGCCGCAGGGCGGCTGGCCAGGCTGGACCGTCGCCTGGGGCATGGCCCGCGCCTGGCTGCAGCAGTGGACCGTGGCGGCAAACGGCGATCCCTACGCCCGGCGCGACTTTGTCGTGGGCGCCATGATGCCGCTCTTCCAGGTGCCCAACACCTGCGATGGCGCCATTCCGCAGGTGGACGGCTGGCGCGCCGGCAGCCCGGCCTTCGACGCCACGGTGGGTCGCATGATGTCCGATGCCGTCTATGCCGCGTCGCTGGATTTCCGCTCCGGCGTGGAGCGCTTCGGCGGTCCGGTACTGTTCCTGGCCGGACAGTGCAGCACCACCATGGGCGAGGCCCAGCAGCGGCGCCACATGGCGCACTTCCGCCAGGCGCGGCTGGTCATGGTGCCGCAGGCCGGCCATTTCCTGTTCAACGAACAGCCCGAAGCCGCGTTGCAGGCGGTGCGCGCCTTCCTGGACGCGCCCGACTGAGGACGGGCGCAGCCCGGTGCAACAATACGCGCTTTGCCTGCCGCATGGCGCCGACGCAACCCTCCCTCGCCCCCTTGTCCGACTGGCCCCGCGCTGCCTGCCGCGGGCTGGCGGGCGTGCTCACCGACATCGACGACACCCTCACCACCGAGGGCGCCATCACGCAGGATGCGCTTGATGCGCTGGCCGCGCTGCGCGCCGCCGGCCTGCATGTGATCGCCATCACGGGCCGGCCGGCGGGCTGGAGCGAGCCTTTCGCGGCCACCTGGCCGGTGGATGCCATCGTGGCCGAGACCGGCGCCGTGGCACTGCTACGCGCGCCGCAAAATACAAGCGAAATCAGCCTCCAGACCAATGCAGGCAAGCGCGAGCAGCTATCAAAATGGTATCTGCAAGACGCCGCCACCCGCGCCGCCCACTTTGCCCGCATGCAGCAGGTGGCGCGCCAGATCCTGGAGGAAGTGCCGGGCGCCCAACTGGCGCGCGACTCGGCCGGGCGCGAGACCGACATCGCCATCGACCACAGCGAGTTCACGCACCTGCCGCAAGCGGGCATCGACCAGTGCGTGGCCCTGATGCGCGCGGCCGGCATGACGGCCACCGTCAGCAGCATCCATGTGAACGGCTGGTACGGCACGCACGACAAGCTGGTGGGCGCGCGCTGGATCGTGCGCGAGCTGCTGGGCCGCACGCTCGATGACGAACTGGACCGCTGGGTGTTCGTGGGCGATTCGCTCAACGACCAGGTGATGTTCCAGCACTTTCCGCACAGCGTGGGCGTGGCCAACGTAGCGCGCTTCGTGCCGCAACTGCGCCACCTGCCGCGCTACCTGGCACAGGGCGCGCGCGGCGCGGGATTCGCCGAGGTGGCCCGGGCCATCCTGGCGGGCCGGGAGCGCGCCGGGCTGTAAGCGCGTAGCCGCTACGCGGCAGGCTTGGCGGTGTTCCGGGGCTTGCGCGGGCGGGGCGCGGCAGCCTTGGCGGGCGTCGCCGCAGGAGATGCCGCATCCCCCGTGGGCACGCCGGATTCGGACGGCGCCGGGCCGTCCTCTGCGGCCGCGGCCTTTCGCCCGCCGGCCTTGCGTGCAGCCGGCGCCGCGCGGCGGCTCCGGGGTGCGGGGGCGGACACCACGGGCTCGGCCGGTTCAGCCGCAGCAACCACGCTGCCATCCCCCCCGGCGGGTGCGCCATCGCCGGCCACCTCCATGGGTGCGACCGCTGCCTCGGCTGGCGCAACGGCCGGCGCCTGGGCGCGGAAATACCCCCCCACCGGACGCTCCGCCGGCGCATCGCCGCCAGCCTCGGCGCCGGGTTGCAACTGTTCGTCGGCCGGCGCCTCCGGTCGGCGCCCCCGCGATCGACCGCCCCGTGCCCGGCCCTCGCCGCCCTCGGGCGCGGCCTGCGGGGCGGGCGCGACGGCAGGGAGATCCTGGCGGAAGTACCCTCCCCCACCCGACCGCTCGGTGGGTGCATCCGCCGGACCCAGGGCGTCGGGCCGGGCGGCCGCGCCGCCGTGGCCACGGTACACATAGGCCCCCGATCTTTCATCGCGCCCAAACTCCAGCAGCCCACGCGCCTGCGCCTCTTCGAGCAGGTTGCCGAAGGTGCGGAAGCCATAACGGCCTTCGCTGAAATCGGGCTTGCGGCGCTTGATGGCCTCCTTGAGCACCGAGGCCCAGATCTTGCCGCTGTCGCCGCGCTCGGACAGCAGGGCCTCGAAGGTCTCCACCGCCAGTTCCACGCCCTGGTTGCGGCGCGTTTCCTGGGTTTCCTTGCGGTGGCGTTCTTCCTCGGGCGTGCGGCGCGGCGCGGACGCATGGTTGCCCGGGCTTTGGCGGCGGGCCTGCGCGCGCTGGTTTTCGCGCACCAGGTCGTCATAAAAGATGAACTCGTCGCAGTTGGCGATCAGCAGGTCGGACGTGGACTGCTTCACGCCCACGCCGATCACCTGTTTGGCGTTCTCGCGCAGCTTGGACACCAGCGGCGAAAAATCCGAATCGCCGCTGATGATGACGAAGGTGTTGACGTGCGACTTGGTGTAGCAGAGGTCCAGCGCGTCCACCACCAGGCGGATGTCGGCCGAGTTCTTGCCCGACTGGCGCACGTGGGGAATTTCAATCAGCTCGAAATTCGCCTCGTGCATGGTGGCCTTGAAGCCCTTGTAGCGCTCCCAGTCGCAATAGGCCTTCTTGACCACGATGCTGCCCTTGAGCAGCAAACGCTCCAACACGGGCTTGATGTCGAATTTTTCGTACTGCGCATCGCGCACGCCCAGGGCGACGTTTTCAAAGTCGCAAAACAGGGCCATGCTGATGCTGTCGGAGGGAGATGCCATAGGTGCTCGCGGTGTTCCGTTCAATGTCGGCACGGATCATCACACGGAACGCGGCGGCCCGATCAAGAGCCCCCCCGATGCGTGCCGACCGCCACGGCAAGCGAGCGGAACGACACAACGGGCGCGCCCCAGGCCAGCGCCCCCGCGCAAGGGACGCCCCGCCGCGCTGGGGGCGTCCCCCTCCCGCAAGCGCAGCGCAGCGAGAGAGAGGGAAGCGGCGCAGCCGCTCAGGGGGTGAGTCCTACTTCGCCAGCCCCAGCTTTTCCACCAGCGCCTTCTCGCGCGCGAAGGTGTCCTGGGCGAACTTCTGGTACTGCGCGCTGCCCATGTACATGGGCACCATGTCGTAGCGGGCCAGGGCCGTCTTGTAGCTGTCCTGCTCCATGGCCTGCTTGAAGGCGTCGTGCAGGCGCTTGACCACGGCGGGCGGCGTGCCTTTGGGCGCGCCGATGCCGAACGGCGAGTTCTGCACGATGTCCAGGCCCAGCTCCTTGAGCGTGGGCGCATCGGGGAACTTGGCCAGGCGCTCGGCGCCCCAGGTGTTGAGCACGCGCAGCTTGCCGGCCTCGACCTGCGGGGCGAAGCCGGTGGAATCGGCCGCCGCCATGAGCTGCCCGCCCAGCGTGGCCTGCATCAGGTCGGCGCTGCCCTTGTAGGGCACGTGCAGCAGCTCCAGGCCGAGCTTCTGCGCGATCAGCTCCATGGTCAGGTGCGGGCTGGTCATGGTGCCGGTGGAGCCGTAGCTCAGCTTGCCGGGGTTGGCCTTGGCCCAGGCGACGAAGTGCGTCCAGGTCTTGAGCGGCGAATCGGCCGGCACGACGAGGCCGAAGGCATAGCCCGTGACGTTGAGCACATAGCTGATGTCCTTCACCGGGTCCCAGTTGATCTTGGTGGTGTAGGGCAGGCGGAACACGCCCAACGGGATCTGCGCCAGTGTGTAGCCGTCGGGCTGCGCCGTCTGCAACGCCTGTGCGGGCAGCGTGCCGCCGGCGCCGGGCTTGTTCTCGACGATCACGGGCTGGCCCAGCACCCTGCTGGCGTTGTCGGCCAGCGCGCGCATGGTGATGTCGGTCGGCCCACCCGCCGGGAAGGCGATCACGAGCTTGATCGGCTTGGCGGGAAAGCTCTGGGCCTGGGCGCCCGTGGCGGCGGTGGCGAGCGCGGCGGCGCCCCACTGGAGGATCTGACGGCGTTGCATGTGCGGCTCCTGGTTGCAATCGGATGCCGCGATTGAACCTGGGTTGACGCACCGCAGCATCGCGGAAAGCCCCTACCCAGTGTCACCGATGTGTCAGCACGCCAGCGCCGTCGGCATCGCCCCCTCAGGCCTTGTAGGTGGACAGCAGGATGCTGGTCTCGGTGTTGGCGATGCCCGGCGTGAGGCGGATGCGCCCCAGCGCGGCGTCAAACGCCTCCAGGCTCTCGGCGCGCACCTCGGCCACGATGTCCCAGCGGCCATTGGTGGTGTGCAGCGTGCCCACCATGGGTTCGCCGCGCAGCGCGCGGATCACCTCGGGCGCGGCGTTGCCCTCCACGGCGATGCACATCCAGGCGCGGATGCGCTGCGGCTCCGAATCGGGCCGCAGGCGCACGGTGTAGCCCACGATCACGCCGCCCTCCTCCATCTTGCGCAGCCGGTTCTGCACCGTGCCGCGCGAGACGCGCAGCTTGTGCGCCAGCGTGGCCACGGGGGTGCGCGCATCGGCGCGCAGGATGCTGAGGATTTCGCGGTCGGTGTCGTCGAGCTTGGTCATGGTGCTGGTGGTGGCTGGCGTTTCGCCAATTTTTGCAGCTATTTGACCAGTTTGCCGGCTTTTTGTTGGTCGGGCCTGTTCGCACAATGCCTGCACCGCCCTCCTGTGGGGCCCCGCTGAAACCACCACACAACCATGCCACCGCCCTCCCTCCAGGCCCCCGCCGCCGTCGCCATGGTGCGCCCGCACCACTTCCACCCCAACCCCGAGACCGCCGCGGACAACACCTTCCAGCGCCCGGCCACGGCCGCCAGCGTGGCCGCACAGGCCCATGCCGAGGTGACCGAGGCCGCCGCCCGGCTCGAAGCCGCCGGGGTGCGCGTGCACCTGTTCGACAGCCACGACCCGGCAACGCCCGACGCCGTATTTCCGAACAACTGGTTCTCCACCCACGCGGGCGGCCATGTGGCGCTCTACCCCATGTACGCCGCCAACCGGCGGCGCGAGCGGCGCGGTGACATCATCGAGCTGCTCAAGGCCCGGTACCGCGTGCAGGACGTGATCGACTACTCCGGCCTGGAGCACGATGGGATGTTTCTCGAAGGCACGGGCGCCATGGTGCTGGACCACATCGCCCGCATCGCCTACACCGCGCAATCGAACCGCGCCGATCCGGTGGCGCTGGAGCGCTTCTGCACGCATTTCAATTTCGAGCCCATGGCGTTCGCCACCGCCGACGCGCAGGGCCGGCCCTGCTACCACACCAATGTGATGCTCTGCGTGGGCACCGACTTCGCGCTCGGGGGCTTCCACCTCATCGCCGACCCGCGGCGCCGCGAGGCCGTGCGCGCGCGGCTGCGCGAGAGCGGGCGCGAAGTCATCGAACTCGACGCGCGCCAGATCGGCGAGTTCGCGGGCAACGCGCTGGAACTCACGGGGCACGGCGACCAACGGCTGCTGGCCCTGTCCGAGCGCGCCGCCGCCAGCCTCACGGCCGCGCAGAAAGCCGTGATCGAGCGCAGCGCCACGCTGCTGCCGCTGCGCGTGCCCACCATCGAACTGGCGGGCGGCTCGGTGCGCTGCATGCTGGCGGGCATCCACCTGGCGGCAAGGTGAACAGACGCTCGTGCGACACACGCGCTGCCGCGCGCCACCTACCATGGCCGCACGCAATCCTGGAGACCGCCCCATGCCCACCCCGACGTTTTCCACCCTGGTGTCCGGCTACAGCTTTTTCGAGGGCCCGCGCTGGCATGAAGGCCGCCTCTGGCTTTCGGACTTCTACACACGGCAGGTCATCGCCGTGGACCTGGACGGCACGGTGGAGACCATCGCCGAGGTGCCCGGCCAACCCTCGGGCCTGGGCTGGCTGCCCGACGGGCGGCTGCTCGTCGTCTCCATGCGCGACCGCAAGCTGCTGCGCCGCGAACCCGATGGCCGGCTGGTGGAGCACGCAGACCTTTCCGCCGTGGCCGAAGGCCACGCCAACGACATGGTGGTGGACCGCCAGGGCAATGCCTACGTGGGCAACTTCGGCTTCAACCTCATGGGCGGCGCACCCTTCGCCCCGGCGCGGCTGGCCCGCGTGGCGCCCGACGGCACGGTGAGCGCCGTGGCCGAGGGCCTGTACTTTCCCAACGGTTCCATGGTCACGCCCGACGGCCGCACGCTGATCGTGGGCGAGACCTTCGGCAACCGGCTCTCGGCCTTCGACCCTCTGCCCGACGGTAGCCTGGGACCGCGCCGCGACTGGGCCGTCTTCGGCCCGCTGCCGCAGGGCGACCACCTGGCCCAGGTCATCGCGCAGACCCAGGTGGCCCCGGATGGCGCAGCGCTCGACGCCGAGGGCGCCGTGTGGCTGGCCGACGCCAACCACCGCCGCGTGCTGCGCGTGGCCGAGGGCGGCCGGGTGCTCGGCGAAATTTCCACGCGCCCGCTGGGCGTGTACGCCTGCGCGCTCGGCGGGCCGGACGGCCGCACGCTGTTCCTCTGCGTGGCGCCCGACTACCTGGAGCACAAGCGCAAGGACGCGCGCGAGGCCGCCGTGTGGACCACGCGGGTCGACGTGCCAGCGGCCGGTTTTCAAGAAAAATAGGCCTCTGACGCCCACCAAACAAGCGTCAACAGCTATCAAATCAGGAGCATTTCAGGCCTCGTGAGGCAGCAGCGCGGCCCCCTCGCGCCGCACCACCCACCACCCCACCTGCGCCAGCCAGCCCAGCGCCAGCAGCACGGCCAGGGCAATGAGCCACTGGCCCAGGCGGGCCTGGTCATCGAGCAGGTAGGCGTTGCACAGGCGCAGCGGCGCATCGATATAGAGCTGGCCCACCACAGCGGTCATGGGCAGCATGTTGCCGAGGAAGAAGCCCTGCACCACCAGCCCCGCCGCGCGCCACGACAGGCGCAGCGCAGCGCCCGCCAGCACCAGCGCAGCACCCTTGACGGCCTCGATGGTGCCGTCGCGCAGTGCCAGGTCGAGCACGCGCGGCACCATGAGCACGCCCAGCACCACCGCCACCCCCACCAGCCCGGCGATGCCGTGGGCGTTCCAGCGCGCCACGGCGCCACGCGCACGCGGCGGCAGCGCGGCCGCCAGCAGCGCGCCCGCCGCCATCAGCAGCGGAAACTGCAGCACCATGTGCCGCCACATGCTGGCTTCCAGCGCATGGCGCAGCGGGGGCCAGGCCAGCACCACGCACAGGACCAGCCCCAGGGCGGCCTGGGTGCGCGGCGTGCAGCGTGGAAAGGGCGTCATGGCGCGCTCCGGGCGAGGTGGCGCGCGTAGTCCAGCGCGAGCTGCTGCTCGGCGACGTCGAACACGCGCACCATGCGACCGCGCGCGTCGAACACCAGCAGCGCGGCGTTGTGCTCATAGTCGCCCCGGCCGTCGGGCACCACCACCACGCCCAGGCGGCGCAGCAGGGCCTGCTCCTGCGCCGCGTCGGGCACGCGCACGAAGCGCCACAGCGCCGGGTCGGCCCGCAGGCCCTGGGCGTAGGCGCGCAGTGCGGCCGGGTGGTCGTGCGCACCGTCGAAGCTGATCGACAGCAGGCGCACGTTGCCAGGATGGCCCGCCTCGGCATCGGCCCGCAGCGCGGCCTGCAGCTGCTGGAAGGTGCTGCCCAGCGAAAGGCAGACCGTCTGACAGCGCGTGTAGATGAAGTCGGCGATGGTCACGCCGCCGCCCTGCGCCAGCAGCGCGGGCAGGTCGGGCGCGGCCACGCCCGGGCCGTCCACCGTCACGCGCGGCGCGTCCACGGGCTGCAGCGCCACTTCCAGGCGGCGCGCGCCCTCGTCTGTCCAGACCTGGAAGCCGTGCGTGAGCCAATCCGCCGCCGCGTAGCCGCACAGCGCCAGCAGCAGGCTCAGGACGGCGGTGCGCAACATGGCCTTAGCGCGCCAGGGCTTGGAGCGCGGCGCCGCCCTCGAACGGCGTGCTGCGGTCGTTGGCCTGGCGCTCCTGCGCAATCAGGTCGGGCGCCACGGCGGCGGCCTGGTTGCCCCAGGCGCTGCGGATGTAGCTGGCCACGGCGGCCAGTTCGGCGTCGCCCAGTTGCCGAAAGGCCGGCATGGCGCCCTCGTAGCTTTTACCGGCCACCGTAATCGGGCCGGTCACGCCATGCAGCAGGATGTTGGCCAGCACGCGCGGCTCGCCCGTGACCCATTCCGAACCCGCCAGCGGCGGGAACACCCCCGGCAGGCCCTGGCCCGTGGCCTGGTGGCAGGCCGCGCACTGCGCGGCGAACAGCGCCTTGCCATCCACGGCCGCGCCCGCGGCGGCCGGCGCGGGGCCGGACAGGTCGGCCACGGTGCGGCGGTCGCCCAGGCTGGAGTTTCCGAACGGATCGGACAGGAAGATATAGCCCACGCCGAACAGCACCATGGCCAGCGTGATGGCGGCAGCCATCAGGGGCACGGGGCGGATGCGCTCCTCGGGATCGGCGTTCTCGCGCTCCTGCGCGCGGTGCGAAGTGTCTTGGTCGAGCATGGGCAACCTCAGGAAGCAGACCCGGCGGCCAGGCCGGCGGCGCTGCGCGGCGGGGGCGGCAGCACGGGGTAGGTGTGGTCCAGGCCCTGCAGGTACTTCACCAGGTCCAGCGCCTCGGGCCGCGCCACCACCACCTTGCCTGCGGGGCCCTGGCCCGGCGGCAGCTTGACGACCTCGTCGCCCGGTTCGGCGGCGGCCTTGGTCTCGAACAGGTAGGGGTAGGCCGGCATGATGGACCCCGGCACATAGGCGCGCGGCTGGTACAGGTGGCCCAGGTGCCAGTCCTTGCTGGGCTGGCGCGCGCCGATGTTGAACAGGTCCGGCCCGGTGCGCATGCTGCCCAGCAGGTGCGGCTTGTCGTACACGTAGTCGCCCGGCACCGAGGCGCGGCCCCAGCCGCGCTCATGGTCGGGACCGAGGTTGCGGTCGCGCGGCTGCTGCGTGTGGCAGTACACGCAGCCGTTGGCGATGTAGACATCGCGGCCGCGCTGCTGGGCGCTGGTGTAGGGCTTCAGCCCTTCGGGCGGCGCGATGTCGCGCACCTCCATGTAGGGCAGCACCACCAGCGCGGCCGTGGCCACGGCCAGCGACACCATGGCGCCTGCGGCCAGTTTGACTTCATTTTCCATGGGCGATCTCCAGGGCCTGGGACGATTGCGGCGCGAACAGGGCCGCGCCCGTGCGCTGCGGGCCGAAGCGCAGCGCCATGGCCAGGAAGTGGCCGGCAAAGACGAGGTGGCTGGCCACCATCAGCGCGCCACCCACGCTGCGCCACTGCAGGTAGGGGATGGTGAGCGTGACCGACTCCATGAAGGGCCGCGAGGCATCGAGCATGGCCAGGCCCTGCAGCCAGCCGCCGATGGAGAGGCCCACGAAATAGATCAGGATGCCGACGGCCGCGAGCCAGAACTGCAGCGAGATGAGGCGCGGGTACGGCCACTCCCAGTGCAGCACGCGCGGCAGCATGAAGTAGATGGCGCCGAACAGCACCATGGTGACAAAGGCATAGGCCCCCAGGTGCGCGTGCGCCACCGTGAAATGCGTGAAGTGCGCCACCTGGTTGACGCTGCGCAGCGCCTCCAGCGAGCCCTGCACCGACGACAGCATGTACATCAGCCCGCCGAACATCATGAAACGCAGCGTGGGCGAGTGCAGCGCCAGGTGCATGCGCCCTTGCATGGTGCCCGCCATGTTGATGGTGAAGGCCGCCACGGGGATGATCATCATCATGCTCTGCACGATGGACAGCGTGCTCAGCCAGCCCGGAATCGGCCCGCCGATCAAGTGGTGCCCGCCCACCTGGCCGTAGAAGAAGGCCAGCGTCCAGAAGCCCAGGATGGACAGGTTGTACGAGCGCACCGGCCGACCGATGATCTTGGGCAGGAAGTAGTAGATCGCCCCCACGCTGATGGGCGTGAACCACAGGCCCAGCACGTTGTGGCCGTACCACCAGTTGGTGGTGGCCTGCTGCACGCCGGTGTGCACGCCGGGCAGCTTGGCCACCAGGAACAGCAGCGTGATCCACAGCAGCGCCGCCACCAGGTACCAGACGCTGACGTACAGCGACTCGACCTTGCGGTTGACCAGCGTGTACAGCACCGGGCCGATGATGCAGACGAAGCCGACGACGATGAACAGGCCGATCTGCCACGGCATCTCCAGGTACTCCATGCCGTCGCTCCAGCCCGCGCCGATGGCGCCGATGGCGCTGGCGATGGCGATGTTGATGAAGGCACCGCCCAGCATCACCCAGGGCGCACCGATCAGCCGCGTGCGCAGCAAGCGCGGCAGCAGCCAGACGATGAGGCCGAGCGCGGCGTTGGTGATCCAGCCGTAGAGCACTGCCGTGAGGTGCATGGTGCGCACGCGGCCGAAGGTCTGCCAGGCCTCGCCCACCAGCCAGTCGGGCATGTGCAGCTTGAGCGACGCCGTGAGCCCCGCCACCGAGCCCAGCACCAGCCAGAGGATGGCGAAGGCGATGAACATGAACACGGGGAAGGCGCTGGAGCGGTCGGCCTCGATGCGCTGCTCCAGCTCGCGCGGATCGGCGGCGTGGGCGGCGTCGCCCGGCTCGGCGGCCGCGGACTGCAGGTGGGCGCGGCCGGCCTCGTGCAAGGCGGGGTCGTCGGCCTGGCCGATCTCGCCGCGCGCGAAGATGACCGAAGCCGCCCGGGGGTTCTCGACCAGCAGGCCCTTGCGCATCGACCAGATGAAGACGAACAGCCCCATGATCGACAGCAGGAAGGCGCCCAGCAGGCTCAGGATGGCACTGTCCATCGGTGGGTTTCCTTTCTTGTTTTCCGGCACACGCAGGGCATGCCGCTTTCTTGATGCAGTGCAAATGACCACACAGCGATCCGTGCTAGGCACGGCTGCGGCGAATTCTAAGATTCATCAAGAATGAATATTTATGACCCGGCACAAGCCCCTGCCAGCCGTGGTGTTACCAAGGGCATTTCAAGCAAAAAGAACCCCGAGCGCCCGTGCACAAAGCGCCATCAGCTATCTTTTCAATAGCTACAAAACGCCCTGCTCAGGCAGGCGGCAGCGCCTGCAGGTGCGCATCGCAGCCCACGCCGGCGGCGATCCAGCGCCGCGCCAGCGCCTGCTGCCAGCGCACGGCCCAGGGGCGCGTGAAGCCGGTCACCGCGCCAGGGTCGGCGACCATGCCGCAGAGGTAGCGCCGGTCCGCCTCGCTCCAGCGTAGCGCCACACAGGCGCCCGTGCGGCGGCGCGACACCAGCATGCCCAGCGGGCACGGCTCGGCCAGGCAGCACAGGCCACAGCCGTTGCAGGGCGCGCCCTCGGGGGGCTTGGGCGGCGCCTCGGGGTGCCAGTGCACCACCTGCCAGTCCGGCGGCAGGGGTGTCCGCGGCGCGCCGGGTGCGGTCATCGTGCCAGCACCGGCGCCAGCGCCACGCCCGTGTGCGTGCCCAGGCGCACCACCTCCTCGGGCGGAGCGGCGGCAACGATGCGGCCGCCGCCCGCGCCGCCCTCGGGGCCGAGGTCGATGATCCAGTCGGCCTCGGCGATCACATCGAGGTCGTGCTCGATCACCACCACGCTGTGGCCGCCGTCGACAAGGCGGTGCAGCACTCGGATGAGCTTGTCCACGTCGGACATGTGCAGGCCCACGGTGGGCTCGTCGAGCACGTAGAGCGTGTGCGGCGCCTTCTGGCCGCGCCGGCCGACCTCGTCGCGCACCTTGGTCAGCTCGGTCACGAGCTTGATGCGCTGCGCCTCGCCGCCCGACAGCGTGGGGCTGGGCTGGCCCAGCGTGAGGTAGCCCAGGCCCACGTCCTTGAGCAGTTGCAGCGGGTGCGCGATGCTGGGCATGCTGGCGAAGAAGTCCACGGCTTCGTCCACCTCCATCTGCAGCACGTCGCCAATGCTCTTGCCGCGCCAGGTGACGGCCAGCGTCTCGGGGTTGAAGCGCGCGCCGTGGCAGGCCTCGCAGGGCACCTTCACGTCGGGCAGGAAGGCCATGCCGATGGTGCGCACGCCCTGCCCCTCGCACACCGGGCAGCGGCCCTCGCCGGTGTTGAAGCTGAAGCGCCCGGCCGCGTAGCCGCGCGCCTTGGCTTCCAGCGTCTCGGCGAACAGCTTGCGCACGGTGTCCCAGAAGCCGATGTAGGTGGCCGGGCAGCTGCGCGGCGTCTTGCCGATGGGCGTCTGGTCCACTTCGAGCACGCGGTCGATGGTCTCGAAGCCCTGCAGCCCCGTGCAGCCGATGAGCGCGGGCGCGTTGCCCGCGTCCATGGCGTCGCGCCCGGCCTTGGTACTGCGCTGCTGCACCCAGGCGGCCACGTTGGCCAGCAGCACGTCGCGCGCCAGCGTGGACTTGCCCGAGCCGCTCACGCCCGTGACGGCGACGAGGCGCTGCAACGGCACGCGCGCGGTCACGTTCTGCAGGTTGTGCAACTGCGCGCCGTGCACGGTGAGCCAGCGCAGGGGGTCATCCTTCAAAGCATATTGGCCTGTAGCACCCGTGGATACAGCGCCATCAGCTACCGTTTCAATAGCATCCAACGCCATGGAACGGCGCGCCTGCAGCGGGTGCCGCATGGCGTGCAGCAGGTAGCGGCCGGTCTGCGAATCCTCGGCCCCGGTCAGGTCGGCCACGCCGCCCTGCGCCACCAGGCGCCCGCCGCGCTTGCCCGCGCTCGGGCCGATGTCGATGAGGTGGTCGGCCGCGCGGATGGTGTCCTCGTCGTGCTCCACCACCACCAGGGTGTTGCCCTTGCCGCTCAGTTGGCGCAGCGCGCGCAGCAAAATTTGGTTGTCGCGCGCGTGCAGGCCGATGGTGGGTTCGTCGAGCACGTAGCACACGCCCTGCAGGTTGCTGCCGAGCTGCGCCGCCAGGCGGATGCGCTGCGCCTCGCCGCCGCTGAGCGTGGGCGCGCCCCGGTCCAGCGTGAGGTAGCCCAGGCCCACTTCTTCGAGGAATTCGAGCCGGCTGCGGATCTCGGGGACCAGGTCGCGCGCGATCTCGGCCTCGCGGCCCGCGAGCGCCACGGTGTCGATCCAGGCGCGGATATCGCTGACCGACAGGCGCGCGATGTCGGTGATGCTCCAGCCCGCGTGGCCCGTGGCCGCGTCGGCGCCAAAGCGCACGGCGCGCGCCGTGGCGTTGAGGCGGGTGCCCTGGCAGCCGGGGCAGGCGGTGTCCTGCAGGTCCTCCACCTCGGGCTCGGCGAAGGTCTGCTCGCGGCCCTTCTGGTCGTCGGCGAGCACCGAGTCGTCGAACACCTTGCGCTGCTCCTTGGTCAGCTTG
Organism: Simplicispira lacusdiani; assembly: GCF_003604195.1. GTDB lineage: Bacteria > Pseudomonadota > Gammaproteobacteria > Burkholderiales > Burkholderiaceae_C > Simplicispira > Simplicispira lacusdiani. Next base: position 41,338 of record NZ_QXGR01000004.1, on the reverse strand, counting down.
ACGCCCGTGCCCACGCAGTCGGGGCACCAGCCGTGCTTGCTGTTGTAGGAGAACAGGCGAGGGTCCAGCTCGGCGTAACTGGTGCTGCACACCGGGCAGGCGCGCTTGGCCGAGAACACCTGCAGGCGCCCGATGCCCGCCGTGGGCGCACGCGCGGCCAGCGCCTCGCGCAGACCGTCCAGATGCGACAGCACATGCACCACGCCCTTGCCGTGCGTGAGCGCCTGTGCCAGCCCGTCGCGCAGCAGCGCCTCGTTCTCGGGCTGCACATCCAGGCTCAGCACGGGAAGCTCGATGGTGTGCTCCTTGAAGCGGTCGATGCGCGGAAAGCCCGAGGTCGGCAGGAAGTCGCCGTCCACGCGCAGGTGCGTGAAGCCGCGCGGGCGCGCCCAGTCGGCCAGCTCGGTATAGACGCCCTTGCGCGCCACCACCAGCGGCGCCAGCAGGCCGATGTGCTGGCCCCGGAACTCGGTGAGCAGCTGCGCGGCGATGCGCTCGGGCGTCTGCGGCTGCACGGCGGCGCCGTCCTTGGTGCAGTGCTGCACGCCGAGCTTGACGTAGAGCAGGCGCAGAAAGTGCCAGACCTCGGTGGTCGTGCCCACGGTGCTCTTGCGCCCGCCGCGCGAGAGACGCTGCTCGATCGCCACCGTGGGCGGAATGCCGTAGACGGCGTCCACCTCGGGGCGCCCGGCCGGCTGCACGATGCTGCGCGCGTAGGCGTTGAGCGATTCGAGGTAGCGGCGCTGGCCTTCGTTGAACAGGATGTCGAACGCCAGCGTGGACTTGCCCGAGCCGCTGACGCCGGTGATGACGTTGAAGCGGCCGCGCGGCACCTCCACGCTCAGGCCCTTGAGGTTGTGCTCGCGCGCGTTGACGATCTCGATGGCCTCGCGCGCCGGCGGCGCGGCGTGCCACACGGGCGCGGGCCGGTCCTGCACCGCGTGGGCGGCCGCGCCGATGGCGCGCGCATAGTCGCGCAGCGCGGCGCCAGTGTGCGAGCGCGGGTGCTCGCGCAGCTCGGCCGGCGTGCCCTCGGCCACCACCAGGCCGCCGGCGTCGCCGCCCTCGGGGCCGAGGTCGATGAGCCAGTCGGCCGCGCCGATCACGTCCAGGTTGTGCTCGATGACGATGAGCGAATGCCCGGCGTCGATGAGCCGCGCGAACGCGCGCATGAGCTTGGCGATGTCGTCGAAGTGCAGGCCCGTGGTGGGCTCGTCGAACAGGAACAGCGTGCCCTTGCGCGCCAGCGCCTGGCGGCTGCTGCTGGCCGATTTGGCCGCCTCGGCCAGGAAGCCGGCGAGCTTGAGGCGCTGCGCCTCGCCGCCCGAGAGCGTGGGCACGGGCTGGCCGAGCTTGACGTAGTCCAGTCCCACGTCCTGGATGGGGCGCAGCGCGCGCACCACGTCGCGGTCGTTGGCGAAGAGCTGCGCGGCCTCGCTCACGGTGAGCTCCAGCACGTCGGCCACGCTGAGCAGGCGGCCGCCGCGCTCGATGGTGACTTCCAGGATCTCGGGGCGGTAGCGCTTGCCGTCGCAGTCGGGGCAGCGCAGGTACACGTCGCTGAGGAACTGCATCTCCACATGCTCAAAGCCCGAGCCGCCGCAGATGGGGCAGCGCCCGTCGCCGCTGTTGAAGCTGAACTTGGCCTGGGTGTAGCCGCGCTGGCGCGACAGCGGCGCGTTGGCGAAGATCTCGCGCACGCTGTCCCAGGCGCCGACGTAGCTCACGGGGTTGGAGCGCGCCGTCTTGCCGATGGGCGACTGGTCGACGAACACCACGTCGGAGAGGTGGTCGGCGCCGAGCAGGCGGTCGTGGCGGCCGGGCGTCTCGGTCGTCTTGCCGAAGTGGCGCAGCAGCGCCGGGGCCAGCACGTCCTGGATCAGGCTGGACTTGCCCGAGCCGCTGACGCCGGTGACGCAGACCAGGCGCTGCAGCGGGAACTCCACCGTGAGGTTCTGCAGGTTGTGCTCGCGCGCGCCTTCGAGGATGAGGCGCGGCGTGGCGTCCGTCACGCGGCGCTGGAAGCCATGGCCCACATGCTTGCGGCCGCCGAGGTACTGGCCGGTCAGCGTGTCGGCACCGCGCAGTGCCTCAGGCGTGCCGTCGAAGACGATGCGCCCGCCCTGGCGTCCCGGGCCGGGGCCGAAGTCCAGCACGCGGTCGGCCGCCAGCATGACGGCCGGATCGTGCTCCACCACCACCAGGGTGTTGCCCGCGTCGCGCAGGCGCAGCATGGCCTGGGTGATGCGGTCCATGTCGCGCGGGTGCAGGCCGATGCTGGGCTCGTCGAGCACGAACAGCGTGTTCACCAGCGAGGTACCGAGCGCCGTGGTGAGGTTGATGCGCTGCACCTCGCCGCCGGACAGGGTGCGGCTCTGCCGGTCGAGCGTCAGGTAGCCGATGCCGACGTCGCTGAGGTATTTGAGGCGCGTGCCGATCTCCTCGTGCAGCAGCTTGAGGGCCTGGGCCTCGCCCGTGGCGGCGGCATTCTTTGCGTCAAATGAGCCTTCAGCGCCCGTGGATAAGGCGTCAAAAGCTACTGTTTCAGGAGCACATGGCGCCCGCTGGCTGGCCTCCATGCGCTCGAAGAAACGGCGCAGGCGGTCGATGGGCAGCAGCATCAGGTCGTGCAGGCACAGACCGGGCAAAGCTTCGAGCTGGGCGCGGCTCCACTGCACGCCCTGGGGCATGAAGCGCAGGGCCGGGTCGAGCACGGCGTCGGCATCCTGCTTGCTGCCGATGCGCCAGAGCAGGCTCTCGGTCTTCAGGCGCGCGCCGGCGCACACCGGGCACGGCGTGTAGCTGCGGTACTTTGACAGCAGCACGCGGATGTGCATTTTGTAGGCCTTGCTCTCCAGGTACTCGAAGAAGCGCTTGATGCCGTACCACTGCTGGTTCCACTTGCCCTTCCAGTTCGGCGAACCGTCGATCACCCACTGTTTCTGCTCGGGCGTGAGGCGGTACCAGGGCGTGTCGCGCGGGATGCCGGCGGCCTCTGCGTGGCGCATCAGGTCGTCCTGGCATTCCTGCCAGGCGGGCGTCTGGATGGCCTTGATGGCGCCGTTGCGCAGCGTCTTCTTCTCGTCGGGGATGACCAGGCCGTAATCCACGCCGATCACACGGCCGAAGCCCCGGCAGGTGTCGCAGGCGCCGGCGGCGGAGTTGAACGAGAACATCGAGGGCAGCGGCTCGCTGTAGCGCAGGTCGCTGTCGGGGCAGTGCAGGCCGGTGGAGAACCGCCAGATTTCGGGCTCGCCCTCCTCCACGAGGCGGTACACGTTCATGCGCCCGCCGCCGCGCTTGAGCGCCACCTCGATGGCCTCGACCACGCGCGCGCGCTCGGCATTGCCCAGGCGGAAGCGGTCGGCCACCACGTCCAGCAGCTTCACGCCGCCCGCCTCGCGCTCGGCCTGCACCTTGGTGAAGCCGCTGGCCGACAGCCACTGCTCCAGCTGCTCGGCGCTGGTGTTGGCGGGCAGCTCCACGGGGAAGGTCACGACCAGGCGCGGATAGGACATGGCCCCCACGCTCCCCACTGCGTGTGGTTCGCTGCCCCCCGAGGGGGCGCTCGCCGCCTTGGGGCGGCCCGGCGGCGGCTCGATGCCACAGCGGCGCTGCAGCTCGGCGTAGATGGTCTCGGGCGAATCGTGGCGCACGGGCTGCGCCGTCTGCTTGTCGAACAGCTGGCCGGCGCGCGCGAACAGGAGCTTGAGGTGGTCGTTCAGCTCGGTCATCGTGCCCACGGTGGAGCGCGAGCTGCGCACCGGGTTGGTCTGGTCGATGGCGATGGCCGGCGGCACGCCCTCCACCTTGTCCACGGCGGGCTTGTCCATGCGGTCGAGGAACTGGCGCGCGTAGGCGCTGAAGGTCTCGACGTAGCGGCGCTGGCCCTCGGCGTAGAGGGTGTCGAACACCAGGCTGGACTTGCCCGAGCCGCTGGGGCCGGTGACCACGGTCAGCTCTCCGGTGCGGATGTCCAGGTCCAGGTTCTGGAGATTGTGCTGGCGCGCGCCGCGGATGCGGATCTGTCCCTGGGTCATGGTGGGTGTCTTTGGTCTGTGAGGCGGAACATTCTAGGAACTGCGCGGCGCGGCAGCGCGCCAGGGCACCGATTGACCCTATGGACGGGCGGGCACGGTACGTAATGGTACGGATGGCACGCGCCGCCGCATCCCCAACACTGGCGCCTTTCGCTTTCCCCCTGGAGCCGCCATGCCCTCAACCGCCGCCCTGCGCACCCTCGCCCTCGCCGCCCTGGCCCTGCTGGCCGTGGGTGCCGCCCAGGCCCAGCTGCTGATCGGGCAGACCGTGGGCATCACCGGATCGGCCGCCGCCACCGTGAAGGAGTCCATGCAGGGCGCGGCGCTCTACATCGACCATGTGAACGCGCGCGGCGGCGTGGGCGGGCAGAAGGTGGAGGTGCTGTCGCTCGACGACCAGTTCGACCCCAAGCTCACGCTGGAGAACGCGCGCGCGCTGATCGAGCAAAAAGGCGTGCTGGCCCTGTTCATGACGCGCGGCACGCCGCACACCCAGGGCATCCTGCCGCTGCTGGAGCAGCATGGCGTGCCGCTGGTGGGCCCGTCCACCGGCGCCATGGTGCTGCACAAGCCGGTGCAGAAATACGTGTTCAACGTGCGCGCGCCCTACCAGCGCGAGGTGGAGAAGGCCATCGGCCACCTGCACACGCTGGGCGTGCAGCGCATTGGCGTGGTGCATGTGGACGACAGCTTCGGCGCCGACGGCCTGGCGGGCGCGCAGTCGGGCTTCAAGGCCAACGGCATCACGGCGCTGTTCATCGAGAAGTTCGACCGCGCCAAGCCCGACTTCAGCGCCATCGCGCCGCGCGCGGCCAAGGCCGAGCCGCAGGCCGTGGTCATCATCGGCACGGGCGCGGCCGTGGTGGACGGCATCAAGGCGCTGCGCGCCGCGGGCGTGATGGGGCAGATCGTGACGCTGTCGAACAACGCCTCGGGCGGCTTCGTGAAGGCGCTGGGCGAGAGCGCGCGCGGCGTGGTGGTGACGCAGGTGTTTCCCTCCGAACGCTCGCTGAACTCGCCGCTCATCAAGGAGGCCATGGACCTGGCCCGCGCGCGCGGCACGGGCGACCTGACGCCCGCCATGGTGGAAGGCTTCGTCGCCGCCAAGGTGCTGGTCGAGGGCCTGCGCCGCGCCGGCCCCAGGTCCGACCGCGCGCAACTGCACGCGGCCCTGGAGGGCTTGAAGAAATTCGACCTGGGCGGCCTGGAGCTGAGCTACAGCGCCAGCGACCACTCAGGCCTGGATTTCGCCGACCTGTCCATCGTTGGTCCGGACGGGCGCTTCCGCCGCTGATCCCGCGCTGAAAAGCCAAGGGCCGCCACGGCAGGCCTGCTGCCGTGGCGGCCCTTGGCCTGCGTGCGTTTACTGCGCGCTGGCGGCCGACGCGGGCGCTGCGGCGGCGGATGCCGCTGCGGCGGGCGCCGACGCGGGGGCTTCCGGTGCGTGCACGGCATCGGCGCCATGCTTCTCGCCGCTCATGTCCACCTTGTCACCGGCCTTCATGATGACGAAGAGCGACAGCGCCGCGAACAGAACGAAGCCAACGACCAATTTCCACATGGGAATCTCCTGAAAAAGAATGAAGGGGGACTGTTCAACAAAAGGGCCTCACGGTGCTCTCGCAACGCGTGAAGCCCTTTTCTGGAACACAGGGCGCCCCCCGTGGGGCCGGCCCTGCGGCATCGTAACCGCGATCGATCAGTCGTCGGCGTAGATGTCCACGTCCTTGGTTTCGCGGATGAACAGCGTGCCGATGATGGCCGTGGCGCCAGCCACGATGATCGGGTACCACAGGCCGTTGTACATGTTGCCGGTCTGGGCCACGATGGCGAACGAGGTGGTGGGCAGCAGGCCGCCGAACCAGCCGTTGCCGATGTGGTAGGGCAGCGACATGGAGGTGTAGCGGATGCGGGTCGGGAACAGCTCCACCAGCATGGCGGCGATGGGGCCGTACACCATGGTCACCAGGATCACCAGATAGGTCAGGATGGCGATCATCATGACCTTGTTCATCTTGGCGGGGTCGGCCTTGGCGGGGTAGCCGTCGGCCTTCAGCGTCTCGGCCACGGCCTTCTTGAAGGCTGCGTCCTTGGCCTTGGCCTCGTCGGCGGGGAGGCCCTTGGAGGCATAGCCCTGGATCACCTTCTCGCCGATCTTGATGACGGCGGGGGTGCCGGCGGGAGCGGCTTCGTTGTCATAGCTCACCGAGCTGGCGGCCAGCACCTGCTTGGCGATGTCGCACGAGCTGGTGAACTTCACCGTGCCGGTGGGGTTGAACTGGAACGAGCACTCGGCCGGGTCGGCGACGACCACCACCTTGTTCTTGGCCTGCGCGGCGGCCAGATCGGGGTTGGCGGCTTCGGTCAGCATCTTGAACACGGGGAAGTAGGTCACCACGGCCAGCGCGCAGCCCAGCATGATGATGGGCTTGCGGCCGATCTTGTCGGACAGCGAACCGAAGAACACGAAGAACGGCGTGCCGATCAGCAGCGAGGCGGCGATCATCAGGTTGGCCGTGACGGCATCGACCTTGAGCTGCTGCGTCAGGAAGAACAGCGCGTAGAACTGGCCGGTGTACCAGACCACGGCCTGGCCGGCGGTCAGGCCGATCAGGGCCAGGATCACGATCTTGAGGTTCTTCCACTGGCCGAAGGACTCGGACAGCGGGGCCTTGGAGGTCTTGCCCTCGGCCTTCATCTTCTGGAAGGCGGGGGATTCGGACAGCGACAGGCGGATCCACACCGAGATGCCCAGCAGCAGGATGGACACCAGGAACGGAATGCGCCAGCCCCAGTCGCCGAAGGCGGCCTCGCCCATGACGGTGCGGGTACCCAGGATGACCAGCAGCGACAGGAACAGGCCCAGCGTGGCGGTGGTCTGGATCCAGGAGGTGTAGGCACCGCGCTTGCCGTGCGGAGCGTGCTCGGCCACGTAGGTGGCGGCGCCGCCGTACTCACCGCCGAGCGCCAGGCCCTGCAGCATGCGCAGGCAGATCAGGATGACCGGAGCGGCCACGCCGATGCTGGCATAGGACGGCAGCACGCCCACGATGAACGTGGAAATGCCCATGATCAGGATGGTGACCAGGAAGGTGTACTTGCGGCCGATCATGTCGCCCAGGCGGCCGAACACCAGCGCGCCGAAGGGGCGCACGATGAAGCCCGCGGCGAAGGCCAGCAGCGCGAAGATGAACGCGGAGCCCGCGTCCAGTCCGCTGAAGAACTGCTTGGCGATGATGGCGGCGAGCGAGCCGTACAGATAGAAGTCGTACCACTCGAAAACCGTGCCGAGCGATGAAGCGAAGATCACTTTCTTCTCTTCAGCGGACATCGGCCTCGCTGCGGGATGCACTTTCGCGGAGCCGCCGACTGACATCGGCCGCATTCCGGGTTGCTGGGTTGCCATGATTTGTCTCCTGTGATTTTTTGAATTACAGGCAAATGCGAAAAATTACCTGTGGGGCCACTATCAAGGCCGCCACTGACACCGCTCTGACGCATTTCTTACAGAGATTGACGCGAAACTTCCGCCAGGCTTACAGCTTTGGTAGTAACCCTCGGACCTCTTTTCCCGATGCGAAAAAGCACCTTCCCCGGACCGTTGCGCCGGTCTGCGCGCTGACGCCAAACACGCATGGATGCTGGCTTTGCGGCTGGTGCATTGCACAAAAATGCTGCACTGCGTAAGGAGTTGGTCAGTGCGCATTTGCAGAATCAAAAACGTGTGAGCGGCGCCATGCCGCCCCCATTGCGGTTTCGCATCCCAACCTAGAGGAGACATATCCATGAGTGACCCGGTGGTCCAGAAAATACAAAGCCATCCGAAGTACCTGGAGTTGCGCACCAAGCGCAACCGCCTGGGCATCTTGCTGACCGCGCTGATGCTGCTCGCGTACTACGGCTACATCGCGCTGATCGCCTTCGACAAGAAGTTCCTGGCCCAGCCCATTGGCGCCGGCGTGACCTCGCTGGGCATTCCGATCGGCATGGGCGTGATCGTCTTCACCATCGTGATCACCGGCATCTACGTGCGCCGCGCCAATAGCGAATTCGACTCCCTGACCAAAGACATCCTGAAAGACGCATCGCAATGAACGCCAAGAAGAACCACGGGAGCAGCATGCTCGTGCTCCTCGCCTTGCTGGCAGCGGGCAGCGCCCATGCCGCCGGCGGCGACGTCGGCCAGGCCGCCAAGCAGGCCACCAACTGGACGGCCATCATCATGTTCGGCGTGTTCGTCGCCGGCACGCTCTGGATCACCAAATGGGCCGCCGCCAAGACCAAATCGGCCGCCGACTTCTACACCGCCGGCGGCGGCATCACCGGCTTCCAGAACGGCCTGGCCATCGCGGGTGACTACATGTCCGCGGCCTCGTTCCTGGGCATCTCGGCGGCCGTGATGGCCACCGGCTACGACGGCCTGATCTACTCCATCGGCTTCCTCGTGGGCTGGCCCATCATCACCTTCCTGATGGCCGAGCGCCTGCGCAACCTGGGCAAGTTCACCTTCGCCGACGTGGCGGGCTACCGCTTCCAGCAGACGCCGATCCGCGCCTTCGCGGCCTCGGGCACGCTGGTGGTGGTGGCGTTCTACCTGATCGCGCAGATGGTCGGCGCCGGCCAGCTCATCAAGCTGCTGTTCGGCCTGGAGTACTGGATGGCCGTGGTCATCGTCGGCGCGCTGATGATGGTGTATGTGCTGTTCGGCGGCATGACGGCCACCACCTGGGTGCAGATCATCAAGGCGGTGATGCTGCTGGCCGGCGTGAGCTTCATGGCCTTCATGGTGCTGGCGCAATACGGCTTCAGCCCCGAGGCGCTGTTCGCCAAGGGCGTGGAAGTGCGCACCAAGATCGCCGCCAACACCGGCATGTCGGCCGAGGACGCCGCCAAGAAGGGCCTGTCCATCATGGGCCCGGGCGGCTTCATCAAGGACCCGATCTCGGCCATCTCGTTCGGCATGGCGCTGATGTTCGGCACCGCCGGGCTGCCGCACATCCTGATGCGTTTCTTCACCGTGCCCGATGCCAAGGAAGCGCGCAAGTCGGTGCTGTGGGCCACGACCTGGATCGGCTACTTCTACATCCTGATCTTCATCATCGGCTTCGGCGCCATCACCCTGGTGCTGACCAACCCCGAGATGGCGGACGTGGTCAAGGGCGTGATCCACGGCGGCGCGGGCACGGCCAACATGGCGGCCGTGCTGGTGGCCAAGTCGGTGGGCGGCAACATCTTCTACGGCTTCATCTCGGCCGTGGCGTTCGCCACCATCCTGGCCGTGGTGGCCGGTCTGACGCTCTCGGGCGCCTCGGCCGTGTCGCACGACCTGTACGCCACGGTGTTCAAGAAGGGCAAGGCCGACAGCGCTTCCGAGCTGAAGGTCTCGCGCATCACCACCCTGGCCCTGGGCGTGATCGCCGTGGTGCTGGGCATCGCCTTCGAGAAGCAGAACATCGCCTTCATGGTGTCGCTGGCGTTCGCCATCGCGGCCTCGGCCAACTTCCCGGTGCTGTTCATGTCGGTGCTCTGGAAAGACTGCACGACGCGCGGCGCGGTGATCGGCGGCTTCCTGGGCCTGATCTCCTCGGTGGGCCTGACCATCGTGTCGCCCTCGGTGTGGGAAGCCACGCTGGGCAACCCGGCCGGCTCGGCGCTGTTCCCCTACACCTCGCCGGCGCTGTTCTCCATGACCATCGGCTTCGTGGGCATCTGGCTCTTCTCGATCACCGACAAGAGCGCCAACGCCGCGCGCGAGCGCGCTGCGTTCCCGGCGCAGCAGGTGCGCTCCGAAACCGGCTTCGGCGCAGCGGGTGCATCCGGCCACTGACCACAAGAAGAAGCGCAACCACTGGCGCGGCGGCCCCTCCGCCGCGCCGCCTCCACCGGGCCCCGTGCCCGGTTTTTCATTTCCGGGAGCCTGCGCACAGGGCGCTTTTGCTATTAAAACAATAGCTATTGGCGCTTTACGGAAGGGCCCCGAAGCCCGATTTGGCTTGGATTGGCTCAGCCGCCGCGCAACTGGCGCAGCTTGACGAAGGCCAGCGCCGCCATCACCGCGTCGTTGAGCGCGTCGTGCGCGTCGCGCCGGGGCAGGCCCAGGTCGTCCATCAGCGTGGAAAAGCGCAGGTCGATGTCGGCGTTGGCCTGCTGCTGGTAGGGCGGGAGCTGGCGGAACTTGTGCTCGTAGTACATCGCCGAGACCTCGATCTTGGGCTGCGGCAGCCCCATGCCGAGCATGGGCCAGAGCGCGCGGTTGAGCATGGCCACGTCGAATTCGAGGTAGTAGCCCACCAGCGGGCGGCTGCCGATGAAGCGCAGCAACCGGCCCATGGCCTCCTGCAGCGGCAGGCCCTGCGCCACGTCCTGGCTGCGCAGGCGGTGGATGCGCACGCTGTCGGCCGACACGCCTTTTTCCGGGCGCACCAGCAGCTCCAGCCGCTCGCTCGTCAGGATGCGGTTGCCTGCGATGCGCACCGCGCCGATGGCGATGATTTCGTCGTTGCGCACGTTGAGCCCCGTGGTCTCGCAGTCCAGCGCCACCCATTCATCGGGCGGCGGCGGATCGAACAGGAAGGCATAGGCCGGGTCGGCCAGGTGGTAGAGCAGCCAGGCACGCCGCACGCGCTCGAACAGGCTCACAGCGCGTCCAGCTTCAGCCGGTGGTGCAGCAGGGCCTTGAAGCGCTTGACCACGGCCAGCGCATCCTTGAGCAGGTCGCGCTCCAGGCTGCTCAGGCGTTCGGGGTCGACATTGCCGGTGACCGGGCGGCCGGTGTCGGTCTCGGCCAGCCCGGCCTTGAGGCGCAGGCCCATGAGGAAGTGCAGGCTCTGCACCAGCTCGTCGCCCAGCGCCGCGTCGAGCGTGCCGTCGGCCACCAGGGCCCGGATGCGCTCGGCCGTGCCGGTGGCGGCCACGCGCCGTGCCAGGGCCAGGCTGCGCACGCCGTGCACGATGGGGAAGATGCCGGCCTTCTTGAGACTGATCCTGTGCCCCTCGTCGCCCAGGCCGAACAGGCGGCTCCACCAGCCCGTGGGGCCGCCGAAGTTCTCCACCGCAGCGGCGAAGCGCGCCAGCACGGCGTCGTTGTCCACGGCCAGCGCCGCCACGCCCTCGCGCACGGTGGCCAGCAGCGCGGCGTCGCCGGCCACGGCGTGGGCGTCGAGGAAGATGGCCAGCTGCATCAGGCTGTCGCCCTCGGGCTGCAGCAGCCACTGGCGCACGCGCTGGCCGAACTCGCCCGCCGCGCCGCGCCAGTCGGGGTTGCTGACCATGATGCGGCCCGGGCATTCGGGGTAGCCGAAACTCGCCAGCACCTCGGAAAAGCGCTGGCAGATGGCGTCGAGGTCGGCGGGCGGCGCGTAGCCGTCACGCAGCACCAGGCCGTTGTCCTGGTCGGTCTTGAGCAACTGCTCACCGCGCCCCTCGCTGCCCATGACGAACAGGCAGCTGTTGTCCACCAGCGCGGGCGGCGCCACCATGGTCCAGGCACGCTCGAACAGCCGGGCGTTGAGCTGTTGCACCAGCTTGGCCATGAGGCCGATGCGCGTGCCCGCGCGGTACAGCGCCGCGATCAGCCGCGTGATCTGCGCCGCCGCCTGGGCCAGCGCCTCCAGGTCCTGCGCATGCTCGATCTGCACCGTGATGAGGTGCGAGTGGTTGGCCAGGAAGCTGAACAGGTCGAGCGCCTCCAGGATGCCGCGCACCGTGCCGCCCTCCTCCACCACCACGAGGCGGTGCACGCGGCGGCGCAGCATCAGCGCCATGGCGTCGCCGAGCTGGTCCGCCGGCCGCACGGTGACCACCGGGCCGCTGGCCAGCTCGCCCACGGCCAGCCGGTCCAGCGGGCGGCCGTCGAGGATGGCGCGCTGCAGGCTGGTGTTGGTGAAGATGCCCAGCGCGCCGCCGGGCAGGCCCGTGACCAGCACGTTGGTGGTGCGCTGTGCCTGGAACAGGCGCACCACCGAGACGATGTCGGTGGCCGCGTCCACCGTGTGCGCCGGACGCAGGAAGGCCTGGTCCACGCGCGCCAGGGTGAGCGACTGCAGCTCGTGCTGGTCGGCGCGCTGCGCCAGCGCGCTGAGCTTCTGCCCCAGGTCGGAGAACAGCAGCGCGCCGAAGGTGGTGTTGCGCGCGATGAGCTCGTTCACCGCCGCGTGGGCGAGCTGGTAGGCCACCACCTCCTCGGCGGCGACGAAGCGGCTGTTGACACGCCCGGTCATCAGGCCGCAGCCGTCGAAGCAATCGTCCGGCCCGTAGGTGGCCAGCACCTCGTCGCCCTCGGTCTGCGTGACGTAGCCCTTGATGAGGACGAACAGGTGCGTGGGCGCCACGCCCACGTCGAGCACCACGGCGCCCTCGGGGAAGTAGGCGATGTCGACGCTGGCGCGCACCAGGTGCTGCTCGTCCAGGCTCAGGCAGTCGAAAGGCGAGGCATTGAAATTGAAGGCGCTGGGCATGGGTGCAGACGATGAAGGGGCCGCGCCAGGGCGTGGCCCCCGCATTCAAACCGGCAGGCCTTGCGCCACGCTTGCAGCGGCGTCCCAGCCTTGGTCGAACCAGGCGTCGCCCTCCAGGTAGGCGCGCAGCATGGGCAGGCTGTCGTAGCCCCAGAAGACCTTGCCGTCCACCTCCAGGGCCGGCACGCCGAACACGCCGCGCGCCGTGGCGGCCTCGGTGTTGGCGCGCAGCAGCGCCTTGGCGCGCGCGCCATCCTCGTCGCCGGGCTTGCGCTGGGGCTCCAGCTCGGCGGCGAGCTGGGTCAGGCGCTCGGCGTCGAGCGCATCCTGCCCGCCCTGCCAGACATGGCGGAACACCGTGCCGGTGACGAAACGGTTGATGCTGCCGTCCTCGCTGCAGGCCAGGGCCAGGCGCAGCAGCGCCAGCGGGTTGAACGGGTGGCGCGCCGGCATGGCCAGCGGCACGCCCAGCGAATGGCCGAGCCAGACCGCATGGCGGTAGGTCCAGTCGCGCTTGGGAGCGATGCCCGCCGGGCCCGGGTTGCCATGCTGCTTGAGCAGCGCGCCCAGCAGCACCGGCCGGTATTCCACGCTGTGGCTCAGGCCCTCCAGCACCTCGGGCAGGCGCTCGAAGGCCAGCCAGGCATAGGGTGAAACAAAGTCCAGGTGGAAGACGATGTGCTTCATGGCGGCTCCTAGGTCGAGAGGGTCTTCAGGGAGGGAAAGCGATGCCGGCGCGCTGCGCCAGCCGCGCCCAGATGGCCAGGCGTTCGGCGCTGTCGGCCTGCGCCCAGGCGCGGATCTCGGGGATGGTGCGGAAGCACCCCTCGCAGTGGCTGCGGTCCTCGGACATGCGGCACACGGAAATGCAGGGCGAGGGGATCACCTCGTCGGAATTCGCATCAAAATAGCCCGCTTCGCCCAGCAGACGGGCGCGAGCAGCTATGCCTTCTGTAGCGCTCATGCGGCTGCGGGCTCCTGCACCACATCGACCACCGGCGCGCCGGTGAGCCGTTCCAGGTCGGCGGGATGGAGCGGAAACACGCCGTGCGGGTGCCCGGCGGCGGCCCAGACCACGTCGAAGCGCAGCAGGTCGCGGTCGATCAGCGTGACCGGGGGCGTGGCATGCGCCACGGGCGACACGCCGCCGATCGAGAAGCCGGTGCGCTCCTTCACGAAGCCGGCGTCGGCCCGACCGATCTTGCCCACATGGGCCTCGACCTTCTTCTCGTCCACGCGCCGGTCGCCCGAGGTGATGACGAGCACGGCCGCGTCGTCGCCCTTGCGCCGGAAGATGATGCTCTTGGCGATCTGGCCAAGCTGCACGCCGAGCTGGTCGGCCGCCTGCTGCGCGGTGCGGGCGGCGTCGTCGAGCATGCGCGGTCCGTGGGGATGGCCGGCCGCCTGCAATGCGGCGGCCACGCGTTGGGTGCTTTCTGGAAGGTGGTTCATGGCGGGCTGTGCGGGCCGGTGCGCACCTGGCAAAAGACGCCTCCGGCAAGGGCTGCGTCACGAAAACTGAGTGCACACACGGTTACAGTGTGGATATTGCCCTCCATTGTCCATGAAGCTGCTTCGCGCCTGCCTGCTGCTGTGCCTCCTTGCCATCCACCTGTCAGGGGCCCGGGCCACGCCCATCGTCCTCGATGAGCACCGGCAAGGCTTGCTGCTCGGCGAAACCGTCCCGCTGCAGTGGCTGGAGGACGACAGCGGCACGCTGACGCTGGACGACCTTCTCGGCCCCGCACACGCCGGGCGCTTCGTGTCCACCGCGAACCCGCCGCGTGGCGGCGGCGCGCGGCCGCACTGGTTCAAGGTGGAACTAGAGCAGCGCGCCGAGAGCGGCGACTGGGTGCTGGCCACGCAGACCACGGCGCTGAAGGACGTGCGCTTCCACGGCCCGTTCGACGCCCAGGGCCGGGCGCTGGCACCGCCGGTGCACACCGGTCTGTCGCAGCCCTTTGCCACCCGGCCCCTGGGCAGCGAGCGCTACCTCATGCGCCTGCAGCTGCCCGGCCCGGGCACCTACACGGTCTATGCCCGGCTGCTCGGCGAGACGGCGCCCATCCTGGGCCTGTCGGTCTGGGACACGGCCGAATACCTGCAATGGCGCCAGCACAAGCGGCTGTTCGACGGCATCTGCTACGGCATCCTGCTGGCGCTGCTGGTCTACAACCTCGCGCTCGCGGGCATCTTCCGCGATGCCACCTACGGTTTCTACATCGGCCAGTGCGCCTTCGCGCTGCTGACGCTGGCCAGCTTCAACGGCCACGCGGCCCACTACCTGTGGGGCCAGTGGCCCTGGTGGCAGGAGCGCGGCAACGTGGTGCTGCCCAGCCTGTGGCTGCTGTTCGGCGCGCTGTTCACGCGCAGCTTCCTGGGCACGCGGCAGTTGCCCCTGCTGGACCGGCTGGTGCAGGCCATTGCCGCGCTGGCCGCGTTCACCGCCCTGCTGGGCCTGCTGGGCCTGTTCGCCACGGCCCAGACCCTGAACGAAACCGCCGCCAGCCTGGGCGCGCTGCTGGCCGCCGTGGCGGCCGTCGCCATCCTGCGGCGCGATTTCGCGCCCGCGCAGTGGTACCTGGGCGGCCAGGCCATGCTGTTTTTGTCGGTGCTGGGCGTGGTGCTGGTCAACTGGAAGGTGATCGACGCGCCCTTCCTGCTGGCCAACGGCCTGCAGATCGGCGTGGCGGCCGAGATGGTGGTGTTCGCCATCGCGCTGAGCAGCCGCATCAGCGGCCTGCGCGCCTCGCAGATCGAACTGCGCCTGCATGCCGCGCACCTGGCGCAGGCCGCCGCCACCGATCCGCTGACCGGCCTGGCCAACCGCACCGGACTGGCCCAGGGCGCCACGCGGATGCTGGCCGACCACTTGCCGCATGCGCTGATGCTGCTCGACCTGGACCGTTTCAAGCCCATCAACGACGCCCACGGACACGACGCGGGCGACGCCGTGCTGCGCGCCGTGGCGGCGCGCCTGCAGGCCCAGGTCCGCGCGGGCGACATCGTGGCGCGGCTGGGCGGCGACGAATTCGTGGTCCTGCTCGCCGCGCCGCTGCCCGACGATCAGTTGGCGGCACTGGCACGGCGCCTGGACGCCGCGGTGCGCCAGCCGGTGGATTTCCAGGGCCAGGCGCTCACCGTGGGGGCCAGCACCGGCATCGCGCGCAGCCCGCAGGACGGCCACACCCTCATCGAGCTGATGCGCAGCGCCGACCAGGCCATGTACCAGGCCAAGCAGGCGGGCACCGGCCACGCGTTCTGGAAGAAGGCTTCGTCCTGAGAGCCCGTCAGCCGGCCCGCTTGTTCAGCACCGCCACGGCCACGCGCGAATTGGGCTTGCGGCCCAGGAAGTCGCTGATATAGGCCCCGGCATCGACGAGCTTGTCGAGGTCGATGCCGGTCTCGATGCCCATGCCCTGGAGCATGAACACCAGATCCTCGGTGGCCACGTTGCCCGTGGCGCCCTTGGCGTAGGGGCAGCCGCCCAGGCCCGAGACGGAGGCCTGGAAATTCCACACGCCCAGCTCCAGCGCGGCCAGCGTGTTGGACAGCGCCTGGCCGTAGGTGTCGTGGAAATGGCCCGACACCGCGTCGATGCCGTAGTGCTGCAGCGTCGCCTCGATGGCGCGCTGCACCTTGTACGGCGTGCCCACGCCGATGGTGTCGGCCACGTCCACGCGCTGCACGCCGATGCCCTTCATCAGCCCCGCGAGGTAGGCCACCTGCCGAGGCGCGACCTCGCCCTCGTAGGGGCAGCCCACGGTGCAGCTCATGGCGCCGCGCACGCGGATGCCCGCCGCCAGCGCGGCCTCGACCACGGGGGCGAAGCGCTCGATGCTCTCGGCGATGGAGCAGTTGATGTTCTTGCGGCTGAAGGCCTCGCTGGCCGAGCCGAACACCACAATCTCGTCGGGCCGCGTTTTCACGGCCGCCTCGTAGCCCTGCAGGTTGGGCGTGAGCACGGAGTAGCGCACGCCAGCCTTGCGTTCGATGCCGGCCATGACGTCCACGTTGTCGGCCATCTGCGGCACCCACTTGGGGCTGACGAAGCTGGTGACCTCGATCTCCTGCAGGCCGGCGTCCTGCAGGCGGTGCACCAGGGCCACCTTGACCTCGGCGGGCACGGGAGTTTTCTCGTTCTGCAGGCCGTCGCGCGGGCCGACATCGATGATCTGGACACGGGAGGGGATGCTCATGGGAAGGTCCTTGGTGAATCGGGTTCGGTCAGTAGCCACGCCCGGGGTCCACGACACCGGCAATGGCCTCGCCGCGCTCCAGCGCGCCGATCTTGCCCGCGATCTGGGCGATGCTTTCGTCGCGCAGCGTGCGCGCCGAGGTGTGCGGCGTGGCGACGATGCGCGGGTGGTTCCAGAACGGGTGGCCGGCGGGCAGCGGCTCGGTGCGGAACACGTCCAGCGTGGCGCCCGCGAGGTGGCCGCTGTCCAGCAGCGCCAGCAGGTCGTCCTCGACCAGGTGCGCGCCGCGCGCGACGTTGATGAGGTAGCCGCCCGGCCGCAGGCGCGCGAGGGTGTCGCGGTTCAGGATGTTTTCCGTATCCGGCGTGAGCGGCAGCAGGTTCACCAGCACGCGGCTGGCGGCCAGGAAGCCGTGGAAGCCCTCCGGCCCGCTGAAGGCGCGGATACCGTCGAGCGCCTTGGGCGAGCGGCTCCAGCCGTTCACCGGAAAATCGAACTGCGCCAACGCCCGGGCCACGCGCTCGCCGAGCACGCCCAGGCCCATCACGCCCACGGGCAGGTCCTGGCGCAGGCGCGGCTTGCGGTAGGCCCACTGGCCCGCGCGCATGCCGGCCTCGTATTGGTCGAATTCACGGAAGTGGCGGATGACGGCGTGGCACACGTACTCGGCCATCTGCACGGCCATGCCGGCATCGTCCAGGCGCACCACGCGCGCCCCCGGCGGCAGGCGGCGCTGCAGCAGCGCATCGACGCCCGCGCCGATGTTGAACAGGGCCTTGAGACCCTGCTGCTCGTCCATGAACTGCTGGGGCGGGGCCCAGACGACGGCATAGTCGGCCACGGGCGCGCCGGGCTGCCAGACGGCGATCTCGGCCTGCGGGAAGGCGGCCCGCAGGCCCTGGAGCCAGGGCTCGGCCTTGGTATCGGTACAGCAAAAGGTGATCTTCATGGCCACCGAGCGTACCCCGCCCGCCGCGAAACTTCTGTCACTCCGCGGAAAGCTTGAGCAGCTCGGCGCCCTCGGCCACCTGGTCGCCCGGCGCGTAGAGCAGCTCCTGCACCACGCCGTCCACGGGCGCGGCGATGGTGTGCTCCATCTTCATGGCCTCCATCACGGCCAGGGCCTGGCCCTTGCTGACCTTGTCGCCCGCCTGCACCGCGAACGACACCACCTTGCCCGGCATGGGCGCGGTCAGGCGCCCGCCCTCGGACTGGTCCTCGCCCGCATGGGCCAGCAGGTCGATGGCGACGATCTGCGTGGCGCCCCGGGGCATGAACACATGGTCGGTTTCGCCCATGGCGTGCACCGTGGCGCGGGTGCGTTCACCCGCGTACTGCAGCTCGATGCCTCCGGCCACCGCCTGAAACACCAGCGGACCGGAAACGGCCTGGGCGCCCTCGCCCACCGTCAGGCGCAGGCCGCCGTCGTGCAGGTAGGTCAGGCTGGCCTTGGCGTGCGCGCCGTTGAAGTCGAACTCGAAGCGGCGCTCCACCAGACCGTGCGAGCGCCAGCCGTCGCGGCGGCTGAACGGGTCCGCGCCCTCGGTGGCGCGCTCGCGCAGCAGGGTCTGGGCCACGGCGGCGGCAGCCGCCAGCGGCAGGCCCACGCGCTCCTGCTTGAACAGCACGGACTCCTCGCGCGGGATCAGTGCGGTGTCGAGGTTGGCGTTGGCGAACGAATCGGTGCGCGCCACCATGCGCAGGAACTGCACGTTGGTGGCCAGGCCGACGATGTGGGTCTGGGCCAGCGCTTCGTCCAGGCGCGCCAGCGCCTGCTCGCGCGTGTCGCCGTGCACGATGAGTTTGGCCACCATGGAGTCGTAGAACGGGCTGATGGCATCGCCCTGGCGCACGCCGGAGTCCACACGCACCGCGCCGCGCTCGAAGGCCACGCAGTCGGGCAGGCCGTACACGGCGAGCTGGCCGGTGGCGGGCAGGAAGTTGTTGTCGGGGTTCTCGGCGCAGATGCGCGCCTCGATGGCGTGGCCGGTGATGCGCAGCTCGTCCTGCTGCAGCGGCAGCGGCTCGCCCGCGGCCACGCGCAGCTGCCATTCCACCAGGTCCTGGCCGGTGATGGCCTCGGTGACCGGGTGCTCGACCTGCAGGCGCGTGTTCATCTCCATGAAGAAGAAGTTCATGCTGCCATCGGGGCGCTGCTCAACGATGAACTCCACCGTGCCCGCGCCCACGTAGTGCACGGCGCGCGCGGCGGCCACGGCGGCCAGGCCCATCTGGGCGCGCATCTCGGGCGTCATGCCGGGCGCGGGGGCTTCCTCCAGCACCTTCTGGTGGCGGCGCTGCACCGAGCAGTCGCGCTCGAACAGGTAGACATAGTTGCCATGCGTGTCGCCGAACACCTGGATCTCGATGTGGCGCGGGCGCTGCACGTATTTCTCGATCAGCACGGCATCGTCGCCGAAGCTGTTGATCGCCTCGCGCTTGCACGACGCCAGCGCGGCCGCGAAGTCCTCGGCCTTGTCCACGGCGCGCATGCCCTTGCCACCGCCGCCGGCGCTGGCCTTGATGAGCACGGGGTAGCCGATGCGGTCGGCCTCGGCCTGCAACAGCGCGGCGTCCTGGTTGACGCCGTGGTAGCCGGGCACCAGCGGCACGCCGGCCTTCTCCATGAGCTGCTTGGACTCGGCCTTCAGGCCCATGTCCTTGATGGCCGAGGGCGGCGGGCCGATGAAGACCAGGCCGGCATCCTGGCAGGCCTGGGCGAACTCCTCGTTCTCGCTGAGGAAGCCGTAGCCGGGGTGGATGGCCTGGGCGCCCGTGGCCTGGGCGGCCTCGATGATGCGCTCCCAGCGCAGGTAGCTGTCCTTGGGGGCGCTGCCGCCGATGTGCACGGCCTCGTCGCACACGGCGACATGCTTGGCATTGGCGTCGGCGTCGGAATACACGGCGACGGTCTTGACGCCCATGCGCTTGGCAGTCGCCGCGACCCGGCATGCAATCTCGCCGCGGTTAGCAATCAGGATTTTGGTAAACATTTAGGCCACTCCAGGAGAACCAGAAAAAAACGAGGCAACGCGGCGCAGCACCGCGCGCAGGAATCGGAAAAGCAGCACCAGCAGCAGCGCCGACACGATGAGCATGAACACCAGCGCCACGCCGAACCACAGCGGGTGCTGCGTGGCCAGCCAGACCACGGCCACCACCAGGCCGTCTTCGAGGAAGGACAGCCCCCAGTTGGAAAACGGCTCGGGCGAGATATTGACCGCCGCGCGCGTGGTCATCTTGGTGGCCAGCGCCGTGGCCGACAGCGAGCCGCCCAGCAGGCCGGCGACCAGCGCCATGGTGGCGTTGTCGGCGCCGAACACCCCCGCCGCCAGCACCGCCCCCGCCGGGATGCGGATCACCGTATGCAGCGCATCCCAGGCACTGTCGAGCCAGGGCACCTTGTCGGCGAAGAACTCGACCAGCAGCATGAAGCCGCTCACCGCCAGCACCGCCGGGTGCTGCAGCACCTGCAGGCCCGGCGGCAACGCCAACCAGCCGGTCGCGCCCATCAGGCCGACGAGGAACACCACGGCATAGAGCCGGAACCCGCTGGCCCAGCCCAGCGCGGCCGCCAGCGCCAGCAGGCCCGGCATGTCGAGCTGGGCCGTGGCCCGTGCCGCGCCCTCGGCCACGCCCCGCGCGGTGCCCGCGTCCACATGCAGCCCCACGGTGTGGAGCCACTGGACGATGTGCAGCCAGAGCTGGTCCATGGTCGTTCAGGCGCATACGTGCGTGCTCAGGCCTGCAACCACGCCGGTTTGCGTTTTTGCAGGAAGGACTGCACGCCCTCCCGGCCCTCTTCGCTCGCGCGGATGTCGGCGATGCCTTCGACGGTGGCGGCAATCAAGGGGGCGTCGATCTCGCGTTCGGCCACGTCCTGCACCAGCTGCTTGCAGGCGCGCACGGCGTTCGGGCTGGCGCTGACCAGGGCTTTGACGATGTCATCGACCTTGGCATCGAGCTGGTCGGCGGCCACGACTTCGTGCACGAAGCCGATGCGCAACGCCTCGGCGGCGCCGAAGCGCTCGGCGGTGAGGAAGTAGCGGTGCGCGGCACGCGCGCCCATGGCACGGATCACGTAGGGGCTGATGGTGGCCGGGATCAGGCCGAGCTTGACCTCGCTGAGGCAGAAGCCCGCCGTGTCCACCGCCACGGCCATGTCGCAGGCCGCCACCAGGCCCATGCCGCCAGCGTACACATCGCCCTGCACGCGGGCCACGGTCGGCTTGGGGCAGGCGTAGATCACGCGCAGCATCTCGGCGAGCTTGCCCGCGTCCGCGATGTTCTCGGCGCGCGTGTAGTCGGCCATGCGGCGCATCCAGTTGAGGTTGGCGCCGGCGCAAAAGGCCGGGCCCTCGGCGGCCAGCATGACGGCGCGCACGTCGGAACGGGCCCCCACGTCAAGGAAGGCGGCGGTGATCTCGGCGATGACTTCGTCGCTGAAGGCGTTGCGCACCTCGGGCTGGGTCAGCGTGATGCGCGCGACCGGGCCCGACTGGGTGATGGAAAGGTTCTGGCTCATGGCAAATGCGGGTTCTGCAGGAAATAGACGAGATCGAGCTCTGGGCAGGGCTGGCCGAGCGCGGTGAGCGCCGCCGTGATCTGCCCGCGGTGGTGCGTGCCGTGGTTGAACACATGCGCCAGCGTGGCGGCGAACGGCAGCGATGCTGGGGTGCCGCGCATGGTGGTGTACGACAACAGGCCGCTCCAGCGCGCCGGCTCGATACCGGCGATCAACGGCTCCCAGCGCGCCGCGCCCTCGCGCAGGCGCGCGGCCAGGCGCGCGCGGTCGCTCTCCACCTCGGCGTCCAGCGCCACGCGCGGCGAGCCGCCCTCGGCGAAGCGCACGAACCACAACAGGTGCTCGCCCACCAGCAGGTGGTTGAGCGTGCCGTGGATGCCGCGGAAGAACAGGCCCAGGTCACGCCGGTAGTCCGCCTCGGGCAGCGCGTCCACGGCTTGAAGCAGGCGCTCGGTGGCCCACACGTTGTAGCGTGCGAGCTGGCCAAAGTGGGCTGCGGCGTCCATGGTGCGTTCCGTGTGGCGGCGTGCGTTCTTACATGCGGAACACGCCGAACTTGGTGTCCTCGATGGGCGCGTTGCGCGTGGCCGAGAGGCCCAGCGCCAGCACGCGGCGCGTGTCGGCGGGGTCGATCACACCGTCGTCCCACAGGCGCGCGGTGGCGTAGTAGGGGTGGCCCTGCTCTTCGTACTGGCGGCGGATGGGGGCCTTGAAGGCCTCTTCCTCCTCCATGCTCCACTGGCCGCCCTTGCCTTCGATGCCGTCGCGCTTGACGGTGGCCAGCACGCTGGCGGCCTGCTCGCCGCCCATCACGGAGATGCGCGCGTTGGGCCACATCCAGAGGAAGCGCGGGCTGTAGGCGCGGCCGCACATGCCGTAGTTGCCGGCGCCGAAGCTGCCGCCGATGATGATGGTGAACTTGGGCACGGCCGCCGTGGCCACGGCCGTCACCAGCTTGGCACCGTGGCGCGCGATGCCTTCGTTCTCGTACTTGCGGCCCACCATGAAGCCGGTGATGTTCTGCAGGAACACCAGCGGGATCTTGCGCTGGCAGCACAGCTCGATGAAGTGCGCGCCCTTCTGCGCGCTCTCGCTGAACAGGATGCCGTTGTTGGCGATGATGCCGACCTGCATGCCCTCGACACGGGCGAAGCCGCACACCAGGGTGCTGCCAAAGCGCGCCTTGAACTCGTCGAACTCGCTGCCGTCGACGATGCGGGCAATGATCTCGCGCACGTCGAAGGGCTTGCGCGTGTCCACGGGGATCACGCCGTACAGCTCTTCCGCTGCATATTTAGGAGCTACTGGCGCAGTATCGGCGGGCGTTTGCGGCTTGTTTTTATTCAAATTCGCGACCGCGTGGCGCGCCAGCTTGAGCGCGTGCAGATCGTTCTGCGCCAGGTGGTCGGCCACGCCCGACAGGCGCGTGTGCACGTCGCCACCGCCCAGGTCCTCGCTGCTGACCACCTCGCCCGTGGCGGCCTTCACCAGCGGCGGGCCGCCCAGGAAGATGGTGCCCTGATTCTTCACGATGATGGATTCATCGCTCATCGCGGGCACGTAGGCGCCGCCGGCCGTGCAACTGCCCATGACCACGGCGATCTGGGAGATGCCTTGCGCGCTCATGTTGGCCTGGTTGAAGAAGATGCGGCCGAAATGCTCGCGGTCGGGGAACACGTCGTCCTGGTTGGGCAGGTTGGCGCCACCGGAGTCCACGAGGTAGATGCAGGGCAGGCGGTTCTGCGCCGCCACTTCCTGCGCGCGCAGGTGCTTCTTCACCGTCATGGGGTAGTAGGTGCCGCCCTTCACCGTGGCGTCGTTGCACACGATCATGCAGTCCACCCCGCTCACGCGGCCGATGCCGGCGATCAGGCCCGCGCCCGGCGCGTCGTTGTTGTACATGTTCAGCGCGGCCAGCGGCGCCAGTTCCAGGAAGGGCGTGCCGGGGTCGAGCAGGTTCGCCACGCGCTCGCGCGGCAGCAGCTTGCCGCGCGCCACATGCTTGGCGCGCGCGGCCTCGCCACCGCCTTCGAAGGTCTTGGCGATCTGCGCGTTCAGGTCGTCCACCACCGTGCGCATGGCGGCGGCGTTGGCCTGGAAGTCGGCCGAGCGGGCATTGAGTTGGGTCTGCAAAACAGGCATGGGGCTCTTTCAAGGGGCGGGTGGGGGCAACGAGCCCGGAAGGCTCTTGCCTGCGCCATTCCAGCGCGATGGTTCAGCCCCGAGAATACGCCCGGGTGCGTCGTCAAGGTTGCCAGCGTGGTTGCAAATAACGCCACGAAAGGCCAAACTGCACCCCGTGAACACATCCGCCCGCTCCGCGCCCTCCGCCCCCCTGGCCTCGCCCGCACCGGCGTCCCCCGCCGTTACGCCCATGGCCTTCGTCCAGGCCATCGTGCAGGCCTGCCTGCAGGCCGGGCGCGACCCCGTCCCACTGCTGCAACAGGCACAAATCGCGCCACAGGAAGTGGAAAACCCTGCCGCCCGCGTGACCGCCTGGCAGTTCGAGCGGTTGTCGGGTCTGGCCATGCAGGCGCTGGACGACGAGGCGCTGGGCTGGTTCCAGCGCCGCCTGCCCTGGGGCAGCTATGGGCTGCTGGCGCGCGCCTCCATCAGTTCGCCCACGCTGGGCGTGGCGCTCCTGCGCTGGTGCCGCCACCATGGCCTGCTGCAGGAGGACGTCACGCTGCACCTGGAGAGCGAGGGCGGCACGGCCACGCTCTCGCTCACCGCCCACCGCGACCTCGGGCCGTTCCGCGAGTTCTGCCCGGTGTCGGTGCTGCGCAACGCGCACGGCCTGGCCTGCTGGTTCATCGACTCGCGCATTCCGCTGCTGGGCGCGCAGTTTCCGTTCCCCCGGCCCGCGCACCACGACGCCTATGCCGTGCTGTTCCCGGGCCCCACGCGCTTTGGCACCGGCCCGGCCGCCCTCCGCTTCGACGCGCGCTACCTGCAGCTCCCGCTGCAACGCGACGAGGCCGCGCTGCGCCTGATGCTGCAGCGCGCCCTGCCGCTCACGGTGCTGCAGTACCGGCGCGACCGCCTGCTGGTGCAGCGCGTGCGCCATGCCCTGGCCGCCGATCCGGGCGCCGCGCACAGCGCCGAGGCCCTGGCGCAGCGCCTGCACCTGTCGCCCCGCACCCTGCACCGCCAGCTCAAGGACGAGGGCGCCTCGCTGCAGGGACTCAAGGACGAGGTGCGGCGCGAGCGCGCCATCGCCCTGCTGCACCGCACCGACCGCCCCATCAAGCAGGTGGCGCACGAGGCGGGCTTCACCAACGACAAGAGCTTCATCCGCGCGTTCCGGGGCTGGACGGGACAGTCTCCCGCCGAATTCCGCCGCAAGGCACGCTCTCCGGCGTGATCCGCGCCGCCGCTGGCAGCTTTTGTGCCGCCCCCGCCAATAGACTGAAGGCGCTGGAAATTTCACTGCCCATGATCCACCTCCACCACTGCGTCAGCGCCCGCTCGTTCCGCCCCCTGTGGATGCTCGAAGAGCTGCGGCGCCCCTACCAGCTCCACATGCTGCCGTTCCCGCCGCGCGTGCATGCGCGGGATTTTCTCGGCCACAACCCGCTGGGCACCGTGCCCCTGCTGGTGCATGGCGAGACGCGCATGACCGAGTCGGGCGCCATGTGCCAGTACCTCGCCGCCCTGCAGCCCGAGGCGGGCCTGGGCGTGGAGGCCAGCGATCCGGCGTTCGGCGGCTACCTCAACTGGTTGCACATGAGCGACGCCACCCTGACCTTCCCGCTGACCCTGGTGTTGCGCTACACGCATTTCGAGCCGCCCGAGCGCCTGCAGCCCCAGGTGGCGCAGGACTACGGCCGCTGGTTCCTGGCGCGGCTGCGCGCCGTGGAGGCCGCGCTCGGCCACGGCGAATGGCTGTGCGCCGGCCGCTTCACCGCGGCCGACGTGGCGGTGGGCTACGCGCTGCTGCTGGCCTGGCACCTGGGCCTGGAGCCGCAATTCGGCCCCGCCACGCGTGCCTACTGGCAGCGGCTGCGGCAGCGCCCGGCCTACCAGCGCGCGCTGGCGGCCCAGCACCAGGCGGCGCTGGACCAGGGCGTGCCCGCGACGCCCTCGCCCGATCTACGGCCCTGACCCAAGCCTAGCGGCCACCCCGGGGCGCGACGACGTTTACACGTCGAAACAATTTCACGCCTTCACCCCGGCATGAACCCCTCGCAACCCAGGGGGGATTGAGCGCGCGGGCAGCACATGCGCCGCCATCGCCCCATGCTTGGTACGTGCTTGCCGTGGACACGGACGGTTTCCCCAGGCCCAATGGCCCGCAAGGCGATCCCGTGGACACGCCAGCACACCCATTCTTCCCGGCCCTGAACCCGCCCTGATGAAAGCCCCTCTCCGCGCCTATCTCCTGCTGCTGGTGGTTGCACTGGTCATCCCGCTGATCGGGACGCTCGGCTACAACGTGCTGCGCGACGCGGAGGACACGCTGGCCCAGGCGCGGGCGGCGCAGCGCCCGCTGGCGGCCAGCATCGCCGCCGACCTGTCGCGCAAGATCGCATCCACGCACGAGACCTTGCGCCTGATCGCCGAACGCCCCCGGGTCCAGGCCATGGACCCCCTGCAGTGCGACAGCGTGCTGGCGGACCTGCACACGCTGACACCCGAGTATTCCAACATCGTCTACACCGACCGCGTGGGCAACACGCTGTGCTCGGCCGTGCCGCTGCCGGCCAACCGGCCGGTGAACGTGGGCGGCACCGACTGGTTCCAGAAGGTCATGGCCGAGCAGCGCTTCAGCGTCGGGCGGCCCCACATCGGCCCGATCACGGGCAAGTGGGTCTCGGTGCTGAGCATGCCCGTGCGCGAACCCGGCGGCGAGGTCGTGGGCGCGGTGCACCTGCCCCTCAACCTGCGGGCGTTCCGCCCCAGCCTGGGATCACGGGAGCTGCCGCCGGACAGCCGCTACGGCATCATCGGCATCGATGGCACGCTGATCTGGCGCAACGAAGACCCGGGAGGCCTCATCGGCACCCGGCCCGACTGGGCCACGGCCAGCAAGATCGCCGAGATGCGCAGCGGCGATTTCGAGCTGGCCGGCATTGACGGCATCGCGCGCTACTACTCCACCACGCCCATCCCGGAAACCGACTGGGTCGCATTCTTCGGCGTGCCCAGCGCCCCGATCGCCGAGCACACCCGCAGCCGCGCCCTCACCAACGCCGCCCTGGGCATGTTCATCATCCTGGGCCTGGTGCTGTTCGCCCTGGCGCTGGCGCGCCGCATCGAGCGCCCTATCGGCTCGCTGAGGCAGGCCGTGCAGGAGTTCAGCCAGGGTGGGCAAGGCGTGCTGGCCGAGCCCTCCGGCCCCGTGGAACTGGTCGAACTGGCCACGGGCTTCAACACCATGGTGGCGGACCGGCTGCGGATCGAGGCCGAGCTCGATGCCCAGCGCCGCGAGCTTCAGGCGGCCAAGGACCGCATCGACCAGGCGATGCTGATCGCCCAGATGGGCATGTGGCGCTGGGACCTGCCAACCCAGACGGTGCACAGCGACGAGATCCTGGCGCGCATCTTCGGCTACACCCCCGACGAGATGGCCCAGCTCCCGGTGGACACCTGGCGGCACCGGACGCACCCCGACGACCTGCGCACGCTGGACCGCTCGCTGCGCATCTGCCTGAAAGGCGTGACCGAGCAGTTCGAGGCCGCGCAGCGCATCCGGCACAAGGATGGCCGCTGGATCTGGGGCCTGTGGCGCGGCCGCGTGACCGAGCGTGACGCCCGGGGCCGGGCTCTCACCATGGTGGGATCGTTCCACGACGTCACCGAGCGCATGCAGTCGCACGAGAAGCTGCAGCTGGCGGCCAGCGTGTTCACCCACGCGCGCGAGGGCATCATGATCACCGACCCGCGCGGCACCATCATCGATGTGAACGACACGTTCACGCAGATCACCGGCTACACGCGCGAGGAGGCGCTGGGCAACAACCCGCGCATGCTCCAGTCGGGACGGCAGAGCCCCGAGTTCTATGCCGCCCTCTGGCGCACCCTCACGGCGCAGGGCCACTGGACGGGCGAGATGTGGAACCGCCGCAAGGATGGCTCGCTGTTCGCCGAAATCATCACCATCAGCGCCGTGCACAGCGCCAGCGGGGAAGTGCAGCACTACGTGTCGCTGTTCACCGACATCACCGAGATCAAGGAGAACGAGCGCCAGCTGGAGCATGTGGCCCACTACGACGCGCTGACCGGCCTGCCCAACCGCGTGCTGCTGGCCGACCGGCTGCAGCAGTCCATGCTGCGCTGCCAGCGCACGGGCCAGTCGCTGGCGGTGGCCTTCCTCGATCTGGACGGCTTCAAATCCGTCAACGACCACCATGGCCACGAGCGCGGCGACGAACTGCTGGTGGCGCTGGCCCACCGCCTCAAGACCGCTCTGCGCGATGGCGACACCCTCTCGCGCATCGGCGGCGACGAATTCGTGGCCGTGCTGGTGGACCTGGAGCACGCGCAGGACTGCGAGCCCGTGCTGGAACGCATGCTGCACGCGGCCGCCGACCCGATGCACGTGGGCGACGCCCTGCTGCAGGTCTCGGCCAGCATCGGCGTGACGCTGTACCCCACCGACGGCGTGGAGCCCGACCTGCTCATCCGCCACGCCGACCAGGCCATGTACCTGGCCAAGCAGGCGGGCAAGAACCGCTACCACCTGTTCGACGTGGCCCACGACACCGCCGTGAAGACCCAGCGCGAGGAGATCGACCGCATCCGCAAGGCCCTGGCGCGCGAAGAGTTCGTGCTGCACTACCAGCCCAAGGTGAACATGCGCACCGGCGTGGTCCTCGGTGCGGAGGCCCTGATCCGCTGGCAGCACCCCGAGCGTGGATTGCTCTCGCCCGCCAGTTTCCTGCCGGCCATGGCGGGCCACGCCATCAGCATCGAGGTGGGTGAATGGGTGCTGGCCACGGCGCTGCGCCAGATGGCGCAATGGCGGACCGAGGGGCTGGACCTGGCGGTGAGCGTGAACATCGACGCCCTGCAGCTGCAGACCGAGGGCTTCGTGAAGCGGCTGGCGGAACTGCTCGCGGCCCAGCCCGACGTGCGGCCCGACCGCCTGGAGCTGGAAATCCTGGAAACCAGCGCGCTGGAGGACATCGCCCATGTCTCCGACATCATGCACCGCTGCCAGGCGCTGGGCGTGCGCTTCGCGCTCGACGATTTCGGCACCGGCTACTCCTCGCTCACCTACCTCAAGCGCCTGAACGCCGAGGTCATCAAGATCGACCAGAGCTTCGTGCGCGACATGCAGAGCGACCCGGACGACCTGGCCATCGTGCGGGGCGTCATCGGCCTGGCCGACGCCTTCCGCCGCGAAGTCATCGCCGAGGGGGTGGAGACCATCGCGCACGGCAGCCTGCTGATCCCCCTGGGCTGCGAGCAGGCGCAGGGCTACGGCATTGCCCGCCCCATGCCCGCCAGCGAGCTGCCCGGCTGGGTGCGCCACTGGAAACCCGACGCCACATGGACGGGATATGGCATCCAGATCTGACCCCGCCGCCCCGCTCCCGCGCCACGCCACTGCGGGCAAACCCTTATGGACGCCAGGCCCTTTCACTGGCTGCAAGCTTTTTGCAAGCCTGCCCTGAATAACATGCGGTTACATCTCATTCGCACAACCCTACCGGGTTGCCCGCCAGGGCGGCATCCAGCCCGCCACGACCCGCCGGCCCACCGGCCGGCTCCTACTCTCACGGAGATCTTCCCATGGATATATCAGCCTGGAAGGTGCGCACGCGCCTGAGCACCGGCTTTGGCGCCGTCTGCGCGCTGCTGCTCCTGTGCATCGGCATGGGCCTGGTCTCGATGGGCCGCATGAAGGCCGACCTGGGCCAGATCGCCCACGAACGCTGGCCCCGGATCTCGGCATCGACGACGATCCTGACCCAGGTTGACGCCATCGCCATCGCCCTGCGCAACATGATGCTGACACAGGAGGGCGCCGACCGGCAGCGCCAGGTCGAGGTGATCGCCCAGGCGCGCAAGACGATCGGCGCGCGCATCGAGGAGCTGGAGAAAAGCATGACGGCCGGACCGGACCGGCAGCTTCTGAACCGCGTCACCGAACAGCGCAGCCGGTACATCGCCGGCCAGGAAGCCCTGGTGGCCCTGATCCTGGCCGACCAGCCGGACGAGGCCAAGGCCTACCTGAGCGGCAAGCTGCGGCCCGTGCTGGGCGCCTACAAGGAAGCCATCGCGGCCATGATCGAGCATGAATCGGCCGGCATCGCCGCCGATGCCAGCGCCGCCACCGCCACCTACCAGACGGCACGCACCACGCTCATCGCGCTGGGCCTGCTGGCGCTGGCGCTGGCTGCGGGCCTGGGCACGCTGATCACGCGCAGCCTGCTGCGCGAGCTGGGCGGCGAGCCCCGCACCGCCGCCGACCTGGCACGCGCCGTGGCGCAGGGTGACTTCACGCGCACGGTGGCCGTGCGCGCCGGAGACACGCAGAGCCTGCTGGCGCAGCTGTCCACCATGCAGGCGGGCCTGGCCGAGGTGGTGTCCCAGGTGCGGCGCGGCTCGGAAAGCGTGGCCATGGCCAGCGCGGAGATCGCCCAGGGCAACCAGGACCTGTCCGCGCGCACGGAAAGCCAGGCCAGCGCGCTGGAACAGACCGCGGCCTCGATGGAAGAGCTGGGCGCGACGGTGCGGCAGAACGCCGACAGCGCCCGCCTGGCCAATGAGCTGGCGCAGAGCGCCTCGACCGTGGCGGCCCGGGGCGGCGACGCGGTGGGCCAGGTGGTGCAGACCATGAAGGGCATCAACGAAAGCTCCCACAAGATCAGCGACATCATCGGCGTGATCGACGGCATCGCCTTCCAGACCAACATCCTGGCCTTGAATGCCGCCGTGGAAGCGGCGCGCGCGGGCGAGCAGGGCCGGGGCTTTGCCGTGGTGGCCAGCGAGGTGCGCAGCCTGGCCGGGCGCAGCGCCGACGCGGCCCGGGAGATCAAGGCCCTGATCCACGCCAGCGTGGAGCAGGTGCAGCAGGGCAGCACCCTCGTGAACCAGGCGGGCGAGACCATGGGCGAGGTGGTGGACAGCATCCGCCGCGTGACCGACCTGATGGGAGAAATCAGCTCGGCGAGCCGCGAACAGGCGTCGGGCGTGGCGCAGGTGAGCGAGGCCGTCACGCAGATGGACCAGACCACGCAGCAGAACGCCGCGCTGGTGGAGGAAATGGCCGCCGCCGCGAGCAGCCTCAACGCCCAGGCCCAGGCCCTCGTGGAATCGGTGGCGGTGTTCCAGCTGGGCGCGGGCCACGCGGCATCGGCCCCGGTCCGCGCGCCCGCCGCGCACCGCCCGCCCGCCCGTCCGGCACCAGCCGCCGTGCGCCAGGCGCCGGCCCCGCGTACCACGGCGGCCAAGCTGCCCGCCGCCACGGCCGACGACACCCACTGGGAATCGTTCTGACCCCGGCGCGGGTCCGCGCCAGGGAACAGGGAATCACCCCAGCAGCCCGGGCAACTCGCCCATGTGCTTCATGACCTGCACGGCCCCGGCGGCGCGCAGCGCCTCGGGCGAGCCATGGCCCACGGACGAGGGGCTGTAGCCCACCACGGTGGCGCCCGCCGCCACGCCCGCGGCAACGCCGGTCACCGTGTCCTCCACCACCAGGCAGCGCGCGGGTGGCACGCCCACGGCGGCGGCTGCCGCCAGGTAGACATCGGGCGCGGGCTTGGTGGCCGGCATCTCGTGGCCGCTGAAGACGCGGCCCGCGAAGAACGGCGCCAGGCCCACCTTTTCCAGCTGCATCTCGACCTTGAAACGGTCGGCCCCCGAGGCGCAGGCGATGCGCCCGCCGAGCCGCGCATGCACGGCGCGCACGGCCTCGACCGCGCCCTCGATGGCCTGCAGCTCGGCTTCCAGCCGCGCATTGCGGCGGGCGTAGAACGCCGCCATCCAGGCGTCGGTGAGGGGTTTGCCGGTGTGCGCCTCGATGCGCGCGGCCTCGCTGCGCACCGTCTTGCCGATGAAGAGGCGCATGCACTCCTCGGACGACAGCGCCCAGCCCGCTTCGTTGAGCATGGTGCACAGCACGCCGTTGGTGATGGGTTCGCTGTCGACGAGCACGCCGTCGCAGTCGAACAGGATTGCTTCAAATTTCATAGCTGTTAGCGCTTATGGGGCGGGACTCAAAGCCCGATTTCATTCAAACCCTGCTATCGGATGTCGCCATCGACGTAGTACCAGCGCCCGGCCTCGTGCACGAAGCGGCTGCGTTCATGCAGGCGCACGGCGCGCCCGCCCACGCGGTAGCGCGCCACGAATTCGACCTCGGCCCGTTCCGGCCCGGTGGCCTGGTGGCCGCGCACCTCCAGCCCGAGCCAGCGCGCGCCCGGGTCCAGGTCCAGCGCGGCCGGGCGCGTGCTGGCGTGCCAGGTGGCCCGCAGGTAGTCGGCGTGCCCGCGCACGAAGGCGGTGTAGCGCGAGCGCATGAGGCTTTCGGCGTCGGGAGCGGGCGCGCCGTCCCAGTGGTCGATGTAGCGGCCGCAGCATCCGGCGTAGGACCGGGGCACGCCCCGGTCGCCGGTGCGGCCGCAGGGGCAGGGGTCGGCGGGTGAAGTCATGGAGGCGGGTGTCGGAAGCAAGGCAGCCGCCATTGTCGCCAGAACCGCCACCCGGGCGGCCCGGCACTCACAGAAGGGCGCCCGCCTTCTCGCCGCGCTCGTACACCACATGCGCCCGGCCCACGATCAGCGGGTCGAGCTTGCCGATGGTGTCGGCCGCCTTCTTGGCATAGGGCAGCTTGTGCAGCACGTAGCGCATGGCGTTGAGGCGCGCGCGCTTCTTGCAGTCGCTCTTGATGACGGTCCAGGGCGCGTCGGCCGTGTCGGTGTCGAAGAACATGGCCTCCTTGGCGCGCGTGTAGTCTTCCCACTTGTCGAGCGAGGCCATGTCGATGGGGCTGAGCTTCCACTGCTTGAGCGGGTGCACCTCGCGCTCCTTGAAGCGGCGGCGCTGCTCGGCCCGGCTCACCGAGAACCAGAACTTGATGAGGTGCACGCCGCTGCGCACCAGGTGGCGCTCGAACTCGGGCGCCTGGCGCATGAACTCGTGGTATTCGCCGTCGGAGCAAAAGCCCATGACGCGCTCCACGCCCGCGCGGTTGTACCAGCTGCGGTCGAACAGCGCGATCTCGCCGGCCGTGGGCAGGTGCTGGATGTAGCGCTGGAAGTACCACTGGCCGCGCTCGACGTCGCTGGGCTTTTCCAGCGCCACCACGCGCGCGCCGCGCGGGTTCAGGTGCTCCATGAAGCGCTTGATGGCGCCGCCCTTGCCGGCCGCGTCGCGCCCCTCGAACAGGATCACCACGCGCTGACCGGTCTCCTTGACCCAGGCCTGGAGCTTGAGCAGTTCCACCTGCAGCAGGTACTTCTGCTCCTCGTAGGTACCGCGGCGCATCAGGTGCTTGTAGGGATAGCCGCCGTCGCGCCAGCCCTGCGCGAGTTCGTCGTCGGGGTGGCCCTTGCCGATGATGGACCCGGCCTCCTGCGCGGCGCCGGCCAGCAGGGCCTGGCGCAGCACCTCCCGGTCGTCCTGCGAGGCACCTTCGAGCATCGCGCGCAGCGCCGAGGCACGCTGGCGCGCCGGCAGGCCGGTGTTGGCCACCAGGTCCTGCACGGCGGCCCACTGGCTGCCTTGCGCGGCCTGCGTGGTCTCGCGCTGCACATGGCGGGCCACGGCGGACGGTGTCAGCGTGGGAGCGGTGTCGCCCCGGCGCGCGGCGCGCGGGCGGGCGGCCTGCGGCGTGGCGCGTGCCGCACGGCGGCGGACCGGGGTGCTGGAAGGGGAATCGGTGGCCGTCGCATCAACGGCCGGTGCGGTGTCTTTGGCGCTCATGGATACATTCTGTCACCAGAGTGCAAGGCGCACCAGTGCGACCGCAGCCCACAGCCAGCCATCCGCAGTGCATGCACCCACGGCGCGGCCCAGGCCGGCGGCCACCGCGCAAGGGCCGCCCCGCCGCGCTGGTGGCGTTCCCCTTCCCCGCATCGCGCAGCGAGGCGAGAGAGAAGGGGGAAGGCGCGCAGCGCCTCAGGGGGTTGCCCCCTTCTCCTCACGCCAGCGCGCGCTGGATGATGATCTTCTGCACGTCGCTCGTGCCTTCGTAAATTTGGCACACGCGCACGTCGCGGTAGATGCGCTCGACCGGGAAGTCGTTCACCACGCCGTAGCCGCCCAGCGTCTGGATGGCGGCGCTGCAGACGCGCTCGGCCATCTCGCTGGCGAAGAGCTTGGCCATGGCGGCTTCTTTCAGGCAGGGCTGGCCCGCGTCGCGCAGCGCGGCGGCGTGCCAGATGAGTTGGCGCGCGGCCTCGATCTGCGTGGCGCAGTCGGCCAGGCGGAAGCCCACGGCCTGGTGGTTGAAGATGGGCGTGCCAAAGCTCTCGCGCTCCTTGGAATACGCCAGCGCCGCATCAAACGCGCTGCGCGCCATGCCCACGCTCTGCGCGGCGATGCCGATGCGCCCGCCCTCCAAGGCGCCCAGCGCGATCTTGTAGCCCTCGCCCTCGGCGCCGATGAGGTTCTCGGCCGGGATGCGGCAGTTGTCGAAGTTGATCTGCGCCGTGTCGCTGCTGTGCTGGCCCAGCTTGTCTTCCAGACGCGCCACCACGTAGCCGGGGTTGCTGGTGGGCACGAGGAAGGCGCTCATGCCCTTCTTGCCCGCGCCCTTGTCGGTGACGGCGATGACGATGGCCACATGGCCGTTCTTGCCGCTGGTGATGAACTGCTTGACGCCGTTGATCACGTATTCGTCGCCCTGCTTCACGGCCGTCGTCCTGAGTGCCGAGGCATCGGAGCCGACATGCGGCTCGGTCAGGCAGAAGGCGCCGAGCATCTCGCCCTGCGCCAGCTTGGTGAGCCAGTCGCGCTTTTGCTGCGCGTTGCCGTAGCGCATGAGGATGGCGTTGACGGGGCAGTTGGTCACGCTGATCGCCGTGCTGGTGCCGCCGTCGCCGGCGGCGATCTCTTCGAGCACCAGGGCCAGCGTGAGGTAGTCCAGGCCAGCGCCGCCCAGGTCTTCGGGCACGCAGATGCCATAGGCGCCCAAGGCAGCCAGGCCCTGGTGGGCGTCGCGCGGGAAGTGGTGTTCCTTGTCCCAGCGCGCGGCGTGGGGCCACAGTTGCTCCTGGGCGAAGGCGCGCACGGCGTCGCGGATCATTTCCTG
Source organism: Simplicispira lacusdiani (assembly GCF_003604195.1). Lineage (GTDB taxonomy): Bacteria > Pseudomonadota > Gammaproteobacteria > Burkholderiales > Burkholderiaceae_C > Simplicispira > Simplicispira lacusdiani. The sequence continues at coordinate 6,911 of NZ_QXGR01000004.1, read as the reverse complement.
GTCTTGGGTCAGCAGCATGGGGTCTCCGTCAATGTGGTTTCAGTGGGCGTTCACCAGTGAGCGGCGCGCTGGCCGTCGTGGTGCAAGAGCCGGCCCTTGTCGGCGGGGGTGAGGTGGGCGAGGGTGTGGCGCATGCCGCGCACGCTGTCTTGCACGCTGAGCGGCGCGTGCTCGCCACCCATGTCGGTGCGCACCCAGCCGGGGTCGATGGTGACCAGCGTCGCGCGCGGGTAATCGTGCTGCGCGGCCGCCACGGCCATGTTGAGCGCGGCCTTGCTGGCGCGGTAGAGCCAGGCGCTGCTCTCGCCCACGCTGCCGATCTGCGACATGGACGAGGACAGGAAGGCGAACACGCCGCCCGCGGCCTCCACCATCGGCGCGACCTGCGGGATGGCCTGCATGGCGCCGAGCACGTTGGCGTGCATCACGGCGTCGAAATCGGTTTGCGTGGGCGGCGTGCGCGCGCCGGGGCGGCGCATCACGCCGGCCACGTAGAGCGCGACGTCGATCTCCTCGCCGTCGAGCTGCCAGGCCAGGCCGCTGACGCTGGCGGGGTTGGCCACATCCACGGTCAGGGCCTGGGCGCCGAGCGCCTGCACGCGCGCGCGGCCTGCCTCGTCGCGCACGGTGGCGATGACACGGCAGCCCTCGGCGGCGTACTGGCGCGCCAGCTCCAGGCCGATGCCGCGCGAAGCGCCGATCACCAGGACAGTAGGCATTGAATATGAATTAAATAGGCCTCCAGCACCCTATATAAAAGCGCTAGAAGCTACTAATTCGATAGCAATCAAACCAGCTCGATCGCCATGGCCGTGGCCTCGCCGCCGCCGATGCACAGCGTGGCCAGGCCCTTCTTCTTGCCGCGCGCCTGCAGCGCGTGCAGCAGCGTGACCAGGATGCGCGCGCCCGAAGCGCCGATGGGGTGCCCCAGCGCGCAGGCGCCGCCGTTGACGTTGACCTTCTCGTGCGGCACCTTCAGGTCGGCCATCAGCGCCATGGGGACAACGGCGAAGGCTTCGTTGATTTCCCACAGGTCCACGTCGTCCACCTTCCAGCCGGCCTTCTTCAGGGCCTTCTCGGTCGCGCCCACCGGGGCGGTGGTGAACCACTCGGGCTCCTGCGCGTGCGTGGCGTGGGCGACGATTTTCGCCAGGGGCTTGCAGCCGAGTTCCAGAGCGGTGGACTGGCGCATCAGCACCAGGGCGGCGGCGCCGTCGTTGATGCTGGAGCTGGCGGCGGCGGTGATGGTGCCGTCCTTCTTGAACGCGGGCTTGAGCGTGGGGATCTTGTCCAGGCGGATCTTCAGCGGGCCTTCGTCCTGCGCCACCGTGACCTCGCCCTTGCGGGTGCTGAAGGTGACGGGGGTAATCTCGGCCTTGAACGCGCCCGAGTTGATGGCGTCCTGGGCGCGCTGCACGCTGGCCATGGCGAAGGCGTCCTGCTGCTCGCGCGTGAACTGGTACTTGGCGGCGCAATCCTCGCCAAAGGTACCCATGGAGCGGCCGGCCTCGTAGGCGTCTTCCAGGCCGTCGAGCATCATGTGGTCGAAGATCTTGTCGTGGCCCATGCGGTAGCCGCCACGGCCTTTCTTGAGCAGGTAGGGGGCGTTGGTCATGCTCTCCATGCCACCCGAGACCATCACGTCGCGGCTGCCCGCCACGAGCTGGTCGTGCGCGAGGATGGTGGCTTCCATGCCGGCGCCGCACATCTTGGACAGCGTCACCGCGCCGGTGCTGCGCGGCAGGCCGCCCTTGAAGCCGGCCTGGCGCGCGGGCGCCTGGCCCTGGCCCGCCATCAGGCAGTTGCCGAACAGCACTTCATCGACCTTTGCGGGCGCCACGCCCGCGCGCTCGACGGCGGCCTTGATGGCGGCGCCGCCCAAGTCATGCGCGGCGAGGTCGGAAAAATCGCCCTGGAAGCCCCCCATGGGGGTGCGGGCGGCGCCGACGATGACGATGGGGTCTTGGGATGCGGACATGGAAGATCTCCTAGGTGAAATGAGGGGAAAACGGAATCAGATGCCCTGGGCTTCGTGGGCGTGCGAGAAGCGGCGGCTGACGTCGTAGGGGAACACGTCGTACACATGGCCCGCGAGGATGCGCTCCTTGTGCGACTGCCAGAACTCCACGCCGAGCAGGTCGGCATGGTGCTGCATGAACACCTCGCGCACGGCATCGTTGCCGAGCAGGAAGGGGCCGAAGGTTTCGGGGAAGACGTCGCGCGGGCCGACGGTGTACCAGATCTCGCCGCTCATCTCTTCCTCCTCGTTGCGCGGCGTGGGTACGCGGCGGAAATTGCAGTCGGTGAGGTATTCAATCTCGTCGTAGTCGTAGAACACGACCTTGCCGTTGCGCGTGACGCCGAAGTTCTTCCAGAGCATGTCGCCGGGGAAGATGTTGGCGGCCACGAGGTCCTTGATGGCGTTGCCGTACTCGATGACGCTGCGCTCCATCTGCTGGCGCGCGCGCGCGTCCGAGAGGCCGGTGTCGAAGGCCTCCTGCAGGTAGATGTTGAGCGGGATCATGCGCCGCTCGATGTAGAGGTGCTTGATGATGACCTCCTGCTGGCCGTCACCGTCGCGGTCGCTGATTTCGAGCTGGCTGGGCGCGAATTTCTCGATCTCTGCGATCAAGGCATCGTCAAACCGGTCGCGCGGAAAGGCGACTTCGCTGTATTCGAGCGTATCGGCCATGCGGCCCACGCGGTCGTGCTGCTTGACCAGCAGGTACTTGCCCTTGATCTGTTCGCGCGTGGTTTCCTTCTGGTGCGGAAAGTAGTCCTTGATGAGCTTGAACACGAAGGGAAAGCTCGGCAGGTCGAACACCAGCATCACCATGCCCTTGATGCCGGGCGCGATGCGGAACTGGTCGCTGGAATGCTTGAGGTGGTAGAGAAAGTCGCGGTAGAACAGCGTCTTGCCCTGCTTGGCCAGGCCCAGGGCGTTGTAGATCTCGGCGCGCGGCTTGCGCGGCATGAGGCTGCGCAGGAACTGCACGTAGGCGCTGGGGATCTCCATGTCCACCATGAAGTAGGCGCGCGCGAAGCTGAACAGCATCTGCAGGTCGTCCTCGCCGAACAGCGCCGCGTCGATGGTGAGCTTGCCCGCCTCGTTGTGCAGGATGGGCAGGGCGAACGGCACCTCGTTGAAGCCGTTGATGATCTTGCCCACCACGTAGGCGCCCTTGTTGCGAAAGAACAGGCTGGAGAGCACCTGGATCTGGAAGTTGGCGCGCAGGCGCACCTTGTCCAGCCGCCCTTGCATGGCGCCGAGCACATGGCGCAGGTCGCGCGGCAGGTCGTCGAACTCGCGCTGCAGCTGGAAGTTGTCCACGATGCGCAGCAGCGTCTCGAACAGGTTCTCGCGCGAAGGGTAGTAGGCGCGGTAGGTGGGGCGCGCGGCGGGCTCCTCGTTCTCGATGTATTCGGTGCTGACCGCCGGCCGCACGAAGATGAAGTTGTTGTGGAAATGCGTGCGGTGCAGGATCTTGGTGGTGACCGAGTTGAAGAAGGTCTCGGCCAGTTCGGGCTGGTGGTGGTCCACCAGCAGGCCGATGTAGTGCAGCTTGACCTGGTGCCACACGTCCATGGGCTGCTGGCCGGCCTTGAACTCCTTCTCCAGCCGCATCGTGCATTCCTTGACGCGCAGGTCGTAGAACTCGATGCGCTCGCGCTGGGCGCGCTGCTGGCCGTGCCAGTCTGCGGTCTCGAAGCGGTGCTTGGCGCGCGCGGATTCAGTGCGGAACAGGCGGTAATGGCGGTTGAACCCGTCCATCATCGCCTTGGCGATGTCGTAGGCTTGGGGCGAATCAAGGCGCTGTGGAAACATGGGCGTGGGCGTCCAGTGTGAACGGGAGCCCCCTGACTTTAGCGCCGCGCCGCGGCCACCCCCGCCACGGCGGCCTTGTAGAGGGAGTCGATGCCCTGGCTGCCGGCCACCGTCATGTGCAGGTTGTTGATGAGGCCGTCCTTGAGACCGTAGCACCAGCCGTGCAGATGCACCTTCTGCCCGCGCGCCCAGGCATCCTGCATCACGGTGGTGTGCGCGATGTTCACCACCTGCTCGATGGCGTTGAGCTCGCACAGCGCGTCGTGGCGCCACTCTGGCGCGATCGAGGCGATGAGGTCGCGGTGGCGGTCGCGCACATCCTTGACGTGGCGGATCCAGTTGTCGGCCAGACCCACGCGGATGTCCTGCAACGCTGCCAGCACGCCGCCACAGCCGTAATGGCCTACGACCATGAGGTGCTCGATTTGCAGCTGGTCCACCGCGTACTGGATGGTGGAGAGGCAGTTGAGATCGGTCGGCACCACCACGTTGGCCACGTTGCGGTGCACGAAGACCTCGCCCGGCTCCAGCCCGGTGATTTGGTTGGCAGGCACCCGGCTGTCCGAGCAGCCCACCCACATGTACTTGGGCTTTTGCTGCGCCATCAGTTGGGTGAAGAAGCCAGGCCGGTCGCGCTGCATCTGCGCGGCCCATTCACGGTTGTGGACGAACAGGTCATCAATCGAATCGGTGGCCATGGCTTCTTTCCTCGTGGTGGCTGGGGGACAGGGTGTGGTCAGCAGGTTTCGGCGAACAGTTCGCGGCCGATCAGCATACGGCGGATTTCGCTGGTGCCGGCGCCGATCTCGTACAGCTTGGCGTCGCGCCAGAGACGGCCCAGCGGGTACTCGTTGATGTAACCGTTGCCGCCGAAGATCTGGATGCCGTCGCCCGCCATTTTCGTGGCCTGCTCGGCGCACCACAGGATGACGCTGGCGCAGTCCTTGCGCACCTGGCGCACATGCTCGGTGCCCAACATGTCGAGGTTCTTGGCCACGGTGTAGGCGAACGAGCGGCCCGCCTGCAGCAGGGTGTACATGTCGGCGACCTTGCCCTGGATGAGCTGGAATTCGCCGATGCTCTGGCCGAACTGCTTGCGGTCGTGGATGTAGGGCACCACGTTGTCCATCACGGCTTGCATGATGCCCAGCGGGCCGCCGGTGAGCACGGCGCGCTCGTAGTCCAGGCCGCTCATCAGCACCTTGGCGCCGTTGTTCACGCCACCCAGCACGTTCTGCGCGGGCACTTCCACGTCCTGGAACACCAGTTCGCCCGTGTGGCTGCCGCGCATGCCCAGCTTGTCGAGCTTCTGGGCGATGGAGAAGCCCTTCATGCCCTTCTCGATCAGGAAGGCCGTGACACCGCGCGCGCCCAGTTCGGGCTCGGTCTTGGCGTAGACCACCAGGGTGTCGGCATCAGGGCCGTTGGTGATCCACATCTTGCTGCCGTTGAGCAGGTAGTAACCGCCCTTGTCCTCGGCCTTGAGCTTCATGCTGATGACGTCCGAGCCGGCGCCCGGCTCGCTCATGGCCAGCGCGCCCACGTGCTCGCCGCTGATCAGCTTGGGCAGGTATTTTTTCCGCTGCTCGTCGTTGCCGTTGCGCTTGATCTGGTTCACGCAAAGGTTGCTGTGCGCGCCGTAGCTCAGGCCCACCGAAGCCGAGGCGCGCGAGATTTCCTCCATGGCCACCATGTGCGCCAGGTAGCCCATGTTGGCGCCGCCGTACTCCTCGGACACCGTGATGCCCAACACGCCCAGGTCGCCCATCTTGCGCCACAGATCCATGGGGAACTGGTCGCTGTGGTCGATCTCCGCGGCGCGGGGTGCGATCTCGGACTGCGCGAAATCACGCACCGCGTCGCGCAGGGCATCGACCTCTTCGCCCAGCTGGAAGTTAAGGCCCGGAATGTTGGCGGGAATGCTCATGGTGTTCTCCTGTGTGAGTGGTTGTTGCGGGCCTTCTCAGCCCTTGATTTCCTGGCGGCCGGTGACGGTCATCAGGGTGCAGCCCATGGTGGCCACGAGTTTTTCCTGCCCGCCGGACAGCGCATAGGCGCGCCCCTCGCTCACCGTGATGGTGCGGCCCGGCTTGAGCACACGCCCTTCCATGCGGAAGTGTTCGCCCTGAGCGGGCGCCAGCAGATTGATTTTGAATTCAATGGTGAGCACCGCCGCGTCGGCGGGCATGAGGGTGAAGGCTGCGTAACCGCAGGCGGAGTCAAGCGCCGTAGCCACCATGCCCGCATGCAGAAAACCGTGCTGCTGCGTCAGCGCCTGTGCCCAGTCCAGCTCGATATCGACCGCCCCAGGCTCCAACAGGCCCAGCCGTGCGCCGAGCGTCTGCATGGCCCCTTGGCGCGCAAAACTCTCTTGCACGCGCTGTGCGAAGTGGGGGTCGCGAGGCTCCAAGCGGGGGGTGTTCATGCGCCGTCCTAATTTACGTTTACGTAAACGTCAATTATGCGGGATTTTTGCCTGCTTTGCCCAGCAGGGCGCGCGCCTCTTTTTCATGCTCCTTGACTTCATCCAGATTGGCCTGCAAATCGGCCATCTGTTCTTCGAGTTGTCTGCGGTGCTGTTCGAGCACATTGAGGAACTTCTGTAGCTGCACGTTGGTGTCGCGCGGGCTATCGTAGAGATCGATGATTTCCTTGGCCTCGGTGAGTGACAGGCCCAGGCGCTTTGCGCGCAGCGTCAGTTTCAAGCGCGTGCGATCGCGCGGGCTGTAGGTACGGGTGCGCCCGCCTGGCCCGGTGCGCTCGGGCTGCAGGAGACCCATGTCCTCGTAAAAGCGCATGGCGCGGGTGGTGAGGTCGAACTCTTTAGCGAGATCTCTGATGGTGTATGTGGTGCTGGCCATGGTGTCGTGCGGGCTTGTTGCAAAGTTGCACAGATGACAGGCCTGTAGCCCGATCATCCCTACAATGGCTTCAAGGATGACGTTTACGTCAACGTAAATCCTACCCCAAGCCAATCTCCATGAACAGCCTTACCGGACAGATTTCGAACGCCCAAAGCAGAAACGCCCCGCTCATTGCTGAGAGGGGCGTTGCTGGGCTGTAAGAGCCTGACGATGACCTACTT
>NZ_QXGR01000028.1 GCF_003604195.1 Simplicispira lacusdiani | reverse complement strand
AGCAGCCAGACGGGCCAGGGCCCGGACGCACCCACCACCAAATACGCCCACAACGCCCTGGGCCAGCGCGTCTTCAAGACCGAGCCCCTGTATGCCGCAGCCAGCAGCAAAGACGGCGCCCTGGACGACGAGGAAGAAGACCCCGGCCTGCTGCAAACCCTGGCCCACTTCTTCGCCCGCCTGTGGAGCCCCGCCAAGAGCGACGCCGAACACCTGGGCTGGGCCTATGTGTACGACGAAGAAGGCAGCCTGCTGGGCGAATACGGCACAGGCGGTGCACAAAGCGCAGGGCAAAGCCAATACCTGTACCTGCCCACAAGCCAAGGCCCCATCCCCATTGCCGCAGAGATCGACGGCCGCCTGTACGCCATCCACACCGACCACCTGGGCACGCCCCGGCGCCTGACCCAGGCCGACGGGCAGGCCGCCTGGCAATGGGCCTACACCCCCTATGGCGACGAAGCCCCCACGCTGGGGGCGCAGCGGTTTACCAACGAAACGACGAACCCCACGACGGGTGCAACGAACATCCCGCCTGTGCGCTTCAACCTGCGCTATCCGGGGCAGTACTTTGATGAAGAGAGCGGGTTGCATTACAACTACTTCCGCTCGTACGATCCGCGCACAGGACGCTACACGCAGAGTGACCCCATCGGACTCAACGGGGGGTGGAATCGGTTTAGCTATGTGGGGGGAAACCCGCTGAGCGGGATCGATCCAGAGGGTTTACAGACCTCCGTACAGTGGTGTTACCAGAGTCCTGCGAATGCGGCCACCTGCAACGAAGCAGGGATGCTCCCAAAGCCTATTCGAATACCTCCGCCTATAGTCTTTCCTGACGATTGCAATAAGGCGTGCGAGAAAGCAATTGTTGACGCCTCGAACGCTTATTGGAAATTAACTACCAAGCGGTTGCCGCAGTACGAATCTGGGGGGGGCTCGTGGCCGAGATGCTGGTCATGCTAAAGCGATACCGCAATTGCAAGAGGCATTGAAAGATGCAATCAGGCGCGTAAAGCTCCATTGCACAACACCTCCGTCCATGCTGCCCGAGTGGGAGCGTGCAGCAAATGAACCATTGTCGAGGTAATGATGTTGAATCCAGATTTATGGACGTCGTTTGAAAAAGAGCTCAGTGCTGCGGATGTTGAAAGAATTGAAGATCGTTTGGTTTTTCTGAAAGAAATACTTGAAGATGCTGTAATCCAATATCATGTTGAAGACGTTTCTAGTGAACTTGATCTTAATCTACATGTTTACTTGAACTATTTTGATGCATGTTCTAATACAAAATTAACCGCTTGGCTAATTCATGATTCCTGGTTTCATTACTATAGTGATGGGGTTGGTCTAAATCCAGAATTGCTAGAAATTCTGAGCTTGGCTTTTTTGAGTTCGGAGCTGGATTTATATTCTCAGCTAAAAACTTTTTTGAATTGCCTCAATAGTGGCCACTTGATTTTCAAAGAAGCTGATGCGGTTGTTTGGCTTTCATTTTTGGATTATATGGCTTCGAAATTAATTTTCCATATTGGAAACAAGAGAATGCAAAAACTATTTATTGGTGCGTCTGAAGGCGGTATCTCTAAAATTTAATCGGCGGTCTCAAATCTGAAGTGCAACACCTGAACCTCAGGTAACTTGCACAGATGACTTCACGATACACGCA
>NZ_QXGR01000027.1 GCF_003604195.1 Simplicispira lacusdiani | reverse complement strand
ATCCTCGCCCAGTTCGGCCCCCGAGAGTCCATGGAATACGACGTGGTGGTGGTCGGCGGCGGCCCCGGCGGCCTGGCCACGGCCATCCGCCTCAAGCAACTGGCCACCGAGCGCGGCAAGGACATCTCGGTCGTGGTGCTGGAGAAGGGCTCGGAGCCCGGCGCGCACATCCTCTCGGGCGCCATCATGGACCCCAAGGCACTGAACGAACTCATCCCCGACTGGAAGGAAAAGGGTGCCCCCCTGAACCAGCCCGTCACCGATGACGCCTACATCTTCCTGGGCGAGAAGTCGTCCTTCCGCGTGCCCAACATGTTCCTGCCGCCGTTCGCGCACAACCACGGCAACTACATCGTCAGCCTGGGCGCGGTCACCAAGTGGCTGGGCGAGCAGGCGGAAAGCCTCGGCGTGGAAATCTTCCCCGGCTTCACCGCCGCCGAGGTGCTCTACAACGACGATGGCTCGGTCAAGGGCGTGGCCACCGGCAACGTGGGCCTGGGCAAGGATGGCGAGCCCACCGACAACTTCCAGCTCGGCATGGAACTGCTGGGCAAATACACCGTGTTCGCCGAAGGCGCGCGCGGCCACCTGGGCAAGCAGCTCATCGCCCGCTACAAGCTCGACGAGAACCGCGACCCGCAGAGCTTTGGCATCGGCATCAAGGAGCTGTGGGAGATCGACCCCGCGCGCCACCAGCCCGGCTTCGTCATGCACACCGCCGGCTGGCCCATGGAGAACGACACCTACGGCGGCGCCTTCCTCTACCACCTCGAAGGCAACAAGGTCGCCCTGGGCTTCGTCACCGGCCTGGGCTACACCAACCCCTACCTGAGCCCCTTCGAGGAATTCCAGCGCTGGAAGACCCACCCCAACGTCCGTTACTACCTGGAGAACGACCAGGGCGAGGTCACCGCCAAGCGCCTGTCGTATGGCGCGCGCGCCATCAACGCCAGCGGCCTCAACTCCCTGCCCAAGACCGTGTTCCCCGGCGGCGCGCTCATCGGCTGCGACGCGGGCTACCTCAACGTCAGCCGCATCAAGGGCAGCCACGCCGCCATCAAGACCGGCATGCTGGCGGCCGAGGCCGCCTACGAGGCCGTCACCGCGGGGCGCCAGCACGACGAACTCAGCGCCTACCCCAAGGCGTTCGAGGCCAGCTGGCTGCACACCGAGCTCAACAAGGACCGCAACTTCAAGAACTGGTTCAAGTACGGATTGACCGTGGGCACCGTGATGAACGGCTTCGAGCAGTTCGTGCTGCGCGGCCACATCCCCTGGACACTGCACCGCGCCAAGGCCGACCACGAGTACCTCAAGCCGGCCAGCCAGTGCAAGCCGATCGACTACCCCAAGCCCGACGGCAAGCTGACCTTCGACCGCCTCTCCAGCGTGTTCATCAGCAACACCAACCACGAGGAGAACCAGCCGGCGCACCTGACGCTCAAGGACGCCAGCGTGCCGGTGAAGATCAACCTGGCCCAATACGCCGGCCCCGAGAGCCGCTACTGCCCGGCCGGGGTGTACGAGTTCGTGCCCGACGAGGCGGCGGGGGGCAACGCCCAGCGCCTGCAGATCAATGCGCAGAACTGCGTGCACTGCAAGACCTGCGACATCAAGGACCCGACGCAGAACATCGTGTGGGTGACGCCCGAGGGGGGCGGTGGGCCCAACTA
>NZ_QXGR01000003.1 GCF_003604195.1 Simplicispira lacusdiani | reverse complement strand
AAGTAGGTCATCGTCAGGCTCTTACAGCCCAGCAACGCCCCTCTCAGCAATGAGCGGGGCGTTTCTGCTTTCTACTTCCATTTTCTTGAACATGATGCAGCTGCAGGACATCCTTTATTCCCAGGGTTTTGGCACTCGCCGCGTGTGCGCGGGTCTTGTGCAGCATGGGTGGGTCGAGGTAATGGATCGCAGTGCACCGGATCCGGCCTTTCGGTCCTGCAGAGATGCCACGGAGGTTTTTGCTCCCGAAGGCTTGGAGTTTCGCGTGCAGGGGCAGCTTTGGCCGTACCAAGAAAAGGCCTATGTGATGCTGCACAAGCCCGCTGGAACGGAGTGTTCGCAAAAGCCATCAACGTATCCCAGCATTTACACCTTGCTGCCGGTACCCTTGCGACAGCGGCCTACCAAAAGCGCTGTCCAAGGAGTCCAGGCAGTAGGGCGCTTGGATCAAGACACAACCGGGCTGCTGTTGCTGAGCGACGATGGCCAGTTTATCCACCGCATGAGTTCACCCAAGAAGCATGTACCCAAGGTGTACGAGGTTGGCGTCAAGCATGATTTGTCTCCAGACCAGATAGAGCAATTGCTTTCAGGGGTCGTACTGGATGACGATCCTCGGCCGGTGCGCGCTGCCGCATGCGAGCTGGTGAGCCCTCGGTGCCTGCACCTCACGTTGACCGAAGGGAAATACCATCAGGTCAAGCGGATGCTGGCCGCTGTGGGAAATCGTGTGGAGGCCTTGCACCGATCACGTATTGGTGATCTTGCCTTGCCCGCTGATTTGAAGCCTGGTGAGTGGCGCTGGCTGAGCGGGCAAGACCTGCAGAAACTCCAAATGACTGGCTTGTAACGGCCTGGCTGTCCAATGGCGCCAGATGTATGCTTGTCCTATGTCTGCATTGCTTGACTCCTTCTGGCGCTCGGTGGCGTATTGCCTGCATCCGCGAGTGATTGCGTTGTCGGTGTTGCCGCTGTTACTCATTGGGGGTCTGACCTTGGGTCTGAGCTATTACTTCTGGGCGCCAGCGGTCGAGGCAGTGCGTGCCTGGCTGGTTTCCGTGGGGCTTTTGGGCAGCTTCTTGGCGTGGTTGCAGAGCCTGGGCCTTGGAGGTGTGCAGGCGCTGATCGCGCCACTGATTGTTGCTGTGGGAGTGGCTCCGCTGATCGTGGTGTTTTCGCTGCTTGCAGTCGCGCTAATGATGACACCTGCCCTGGTGTCATTGGTGGCTCTGCGCCGTTTTTCGGGGTTGGAGCGCAAGAAGGGCGGTTCGTTTCTTCTGAGCATGGCGTGGTCGCTTGGGTCTACGTTGCTGGCGCTTGCCGCACTGCTTGCCTCGATGCCACTGTGGCTGATTCCCCCGTTGGTGTTGGTGCTTCCGCCATTGATTTGGGGATGGCTGACCTACAGGGTCATGGCGTTCGATGCCTTGGCGGAGCATGCGAGCCGTGCCGAGCGGCAAGAGATCTTTCGCCGCCACCGCATACCCTTGTTGGGCCTGGGTATCCTGAGCGGTTATCTGGGGGCGGCTCCCGCCATTGTCTGGGCTTCGGGCGTGGTGTTCGTTGCGGCATTCTTCGTGCTGATTCCGTTGGCGATCTGGATCTATACGCTTGTTTTTGCCTTCTCCTCGCTATGGTTTGCGCATTTCTGCCTTGCCGCGTTGGAGCAGCTTCGGGCCGAGTTGCCTGCGGCACCGCGATCGCCGGAGGGGGCTCCTCCCGCGCTTTTGGTGGAATCCGTGTCGGCTGCTACGCCTCAACGATTCGAGTGAGGTGGAAATGGGCGTGAAATTTGGTCTTATCGTCGTGGGCGATGAAATTCTCTCGGGCAAGCGTGCCGACAAGCACATGTCCAAGGTGATTGAACTGCTGGCGGCGCGCGGATTGGCTCTTGCATATGCCGAATACGTGGGGGACGAGCCGGACAGGATCACCGCTGTCTTGCAACGCGCCTTCGCTTCGGGCGATGCCGTGTTTTCCACCGGAGGGATTGGCGCAACGCCCGACGATCACACGCGCCAGTCTGCCGCGCGGGCGCTGGGGGTTGGGCTTGCCTTGCATCCACAGGCGGAATCCCTGATCCGTGAGCGCATGCAAGACATGGCGAAGGAGCAGGGCGTGCCTTATGAAGCTGATCGCCCGGATAACCAGCATCGCTTGAACATGGGTGTCTTTCCGGAAGGCGCTTCCATCATCCCGAACCCTTACAACAAAATCCCTGGGTTCAGCTGTGCGGGGACGGGCGGTGGCAGGTTGTTCTTCGTTCCAGGATTTCCGGTCATGGCGTGGCCCATGATCGAATGGGTACTCGATGAGCACTATGCCCACCTGTTCAACAGCGCTCCACAGACGGAGCACTCGGTGAGTGTCCATGGAGGCCTGGAGGCATTGCTCACCCCTCTCATGCAGCAGATCGAGCTGGACCATCCACAGATCAAGGTGTTCAGCCTGCCAAGCGTGGATCATCCGCAGTACGGTCGGCATATTGAATTGGGGGTCAAGGGGCCAGAGCGTCTTGTTCCTGCGGCATGGAGGGCATTGAGGAATGGTTTGCACGAAATTGGTGCAAGCTGCGGCCCTGAAATGGTGCGAAAACTGTGATTTTTAATCGAGCCATTTCCTGCGCACAAAATTGGTGCAATTTGATTGTTGGTGCCGCACGGCGCACCGATGGGATTGTTCGCGTGCCCGAAAGCCCTGCTTGGCACGCAAAGTGCTTTGACTGCGGCATAGTATTTTCAACCAGCGTATTACCCAGGAGAACCTGATGGCAAAGACCGTTGCAGACGTGATGAAGATGGTGAAGGAAAACGAAGTCAAGTTTGTTGACTTCCGTTTCACCGATACCCGTGGCAAGCAGCACCACACCACGGTGCCGGTGTCGCATTTCGACGAAGAAAAGTTCTCGTCGGGCCATGCATTCGATGGTTCGTCGATCGCTGGCTGGAAGGGTATCGAGGCATCGGACATGCAGCTAATCCCCGACCCGAACTCGGCCAATATCGATCCCTTCTTCGAAGAGACGACCCTGATCATGACCTGCGACGTGATCGAGCCCAGCGACGGCAAGGCCTATGATCGCGATCCCCGTTCGATCGCCAAGCGCGCAGAAGCCTACCTGAAGGCCTCCGGCCTGGGCGATACCGCCTACTTCGGTCCCGAGCCTGAATTCTTCATCTTCGACGGCATCCGCTGGGGCACCGAACCCCACAACACCTTCTACGAAATCGAAGAGTACGAAGCCCCCTGGAACACAGGCTCCAAGCTCGAAGGCGGCAACCGCGGCCACCGTCCCACCGTCAAGGGTGGCTACTTCCCCGTGCCTCCCGTCGACAGCACCCAGGACATGCGCGCCGAAATGGCCCTGATCCTCGAATCCGTGGGCATTCCGGTCGAAGTGTTCCACCACGAAGTGGCGGGCGCCGGCCAGAACGAAATCGGCACCAAGTTCTCCACGCTGGTCGAGCGCGCCGACTGGACCATGTTGCAGAAGTACGTGATCCACAACGTGGCCAATGCCTACGGCAAGACCGCGACCTTCATGCCCAAGCCCTACCACGGTGACAACGGCTCCGGCATGCACGTGCACCAGTCCGTCTGGAAGGATGGCAAGAACCTGTTCGCTGGCGACGGCTATGCCGGCCTGAGCGATTTCGCCCTGTACTACATCGGCGGCATCATCAAGCACGCCCGTGCCCTGAACGCCATCACCAACCCCGGCACCAACAGCTACAAGCGCCTCGTGCCGCACTTCGAAGCCCCCGTGAAGCTGGCCTACTCGGCCAAGAACCGCTCGGCATCGATCCGCATTCCCTACGTGGCCAACCCCAAGGCGCGCCGCGTCGAGGCCCGCTTCCCCGATCCGCTGATGAACCCCTACCTGGGCTTCGCGGCCCTGCTGATGGCCGGTCTCGACGGCGTGGAAAACAAGATCCATCCGGGCGAAGCCGCCACCAAGGACCTGTACCATCTGCCGCCCGAAGAAGACAAGCTGGTGCCCACCGTGTGCCACAGCCTCGACCAGGCCCTCGAAGCCCTGGATGCCGACCGCGCATTCCTGACCAAGGGCGGCGTGTTCTCGGACGCCATGCTCGATGCCTACATCGATCTGAAGATGCAGGAAGTCACCCGCTTCCGCATGTCCGTGCACCCCGTCGAGTACGACATGTACTATTCGCTGTAAGCATCCGCCAGGCGGACTTGCAAAGCAAAGGCGGCCCCCGGGCCGCCTTTTTTCTTGCCGGGATTGCCGGGCGCCATGATGGGCGAGCCCACAGGAACCTTGGCGCGGCGCGGCGGGTCCCACTGCAGTTCGTTGCAGTTCCATCACAGCAACGCGTTGGAGATGGGACTTGTTTGGGTGATACTCTGGCGCAAGCCCTGCACGCCTCGGTGCGAGGAAACCGTATGAACAAAATATTCTTCACTCTGCTCCCTGCCGTGCTGTGCCTTGCCGCCGTGGGCCCGGCGCAGGCCCAGGATCGCATCTACCGCTGCGGCAATGAGTACACCAACAACGCCAGCCAGGCCAAGGAGCGCGGCTGCAAGCTGGTGGAAGGGGGCAACGTCACGGTGGTGGAGGGGGCGCGCAGCGCTCCCGCGGCATCGGGTGCCGCGCCCAAGGCTGCCGTATCCCCGCCTTCTGCACCGAAGGTGGATCCCAACGACCAGCGCAGCCGCGATGCCGATGCACGCGCCATCCTGGAGTCCGAACTGCGCAAGGCCGAAACGCGCCATGCCGAGCTGGTCAAGGAATACAACAATGGCGCGCCCGAGCGGGGCGCGCTCGACCTGCGCAATCCGCAGCGCTACATGGAGCGCACGGCCGAACTCAAGGCCAGTATCGCCCGCAGCGAAAGCGACATCGCCGGCATCAAGCGCGAGCTGGCCCGGCTGCCGACCCGCTGACGCCTGCTGGTGATGGCACAGCACGCCACGCATGGGCTGCAGCGCCTGCAGGCCCTCGACATGCTCTCGTTGCTCGTGGCCGTGCTGCGCACGGACGGCACCGTGTTGTACGCCAACGCCGCGTTGGAACAGCAGCTCGGCATGTCCCGCCGCACGCTGGAAGGCGTGGAATTCGCGCAGTTCTTCACCGATCCGGCCCTGCTGCAGACCGCGCTGGCCGGCGCCACCAGCAACGACTTCGCCGCCTTGCGCTACGAAGCCAGCCTCAAGCGCCTGCACCAGGACCCGGTGCCCGTGCATGTGAACGTGGCACCCACCGACACGCGGGGCGAGGTGCTCGTCGAGCTATGGCCCCTGGAGCAGCAGGTGCGCCAGGACCGCGAAGAGCGCTTGCTGGAGCAAGCCCAGGCGCACAAGGAGCTGATCCGCAACCTGGCCCACGAGATCAAGAACCCGCTGGGCGGCATCCGGGGCGCGGCGCAGCTGCTGGAGCTGGAGCTGCAAAGCCCCGAGTTGAGCGAATACACCCAGGTCATCGTGCACGAGGCCGACCGCCTGCAGAGCCTGGTGGACCGCCTGCTGGCGCCGCACCGCCACCCGCACCAGGTGGGCGATGTCAACATCCATGAAGTGTGCGAGCGCGTGCGCTCGCTGATCCTGGTCGAGCACCCGCACGGCCTGCGCGTGCAGCGCGACTACGACACCTCCATTCCCGAGTTCCGGGGCGACCGCGCCCAGCTCATCCAGGCGCTGCTCAACATCGTGCAGAACGCGGCGCAGGCCCTCACCGAGCGCATCGCGCAGGGCGACGCCTGCATCACGCTGCGCACGCGCGTGGCGCGGCAGGTCACTTTCGGCCGCCAGCGCTACAGGCTGGCACTGGAATTGCATGTGATCGACAACGGGCCGGGCGTGCCCGACACCATCCGGGACAGGATCTTCTATCCACTGGTGTCGGGTCGCGACGGCGGCTCGGGGCTGGGGCTGACGCTGGCGCAAACCTTCGTGCAGCAGCACCATGGATTGATCGAATGCGAGAGCGTCCCGGGACGCACCGACTTCCGCATCCTGATTCCCCTGCCCTGAGGTTTCCAGTCACGCAACCAGGGGAGTTTGAACACACATGAAGCCGATCTGGATAGTAGATGACGACCCCTCGATCCGCTTCGTGCTCGAGAAGGCGCTGGCACGCGAGAACCTGCCCACGCGCAGCTTCACCCACCCGCGCGAGGTGCTCGATGCCCTGGCGCAGCTCGGTGCCGGCGAGGCCGAGTTGCCCGGCCCCCAGGTGCTGGTGAGCGACATCCGCATGCCGGGAGGCTCAGGGCTGCAACTGCTGGAGAAGGTCCATACCCTGCAGCCGGGGTTGCCGGTCATCATCATGACGGCCTATTCCGACCTCGATAGCGCCGTTTCGGCCTTCCAGCGCGGCGCCTTCGAGTACCTGCCCAAGCCCTTCGACCTGCCCAAGGCCGTGGAACTCATCCGCCGCGCCGTGCAAGAGAGCCAGCGCGAGGACGTGGTGCAGGACGCGCAGGACGTGGCGCCCGAGATGCTGGGCCAGGCGCCCGCCATGCAGGACGTGTTCCGCGCCATCGGGCGCCTGAGCCAGAGCCAGGTCACCGTGCTTATCACGGGCGAATCGGGCTCGGGCAAGGAGCTGGTGGCGCGCGCGCTGCACAAGCATTCGCCGGTGTCTGGCGGCCCCTTCGTCGCCATCAACACGGCGGCCATCCCGAAAGACCTGCTGGAGTCCGAGCTGTTCGGCCACGAGCGTGGCGCCTTCACCGGCGCGCAGACGCAGCGGCGTGGGCGCTTCGAGCAGGCCGAGGGCGGCACGCTGTTCCTCGACGAAATCGGCGACATGCCGTTCGACCTGCAGACGCGGCTGCTGCGCGTGCTGTCGGACGGCCAGTTCTACCGCGTGGGCGGCCATGCGGCCGTCAAGGCCCATGTGCGCGTGATCGCCGCCACGCACCAGAACCTGGAGCAGCGCGTCAAGGACGGCGTGTTCCGCGAGGACCTGTTCCACCGCCTCAACGTCATCCGCCTGCGCCTGCCAGCGCTGCGCGAGCGCGCCGAGGACGTGCCCATGCTCACGCGCCACTTCCTGCAGGTGAGCGCGCGCCAGCTCGGCGTGGAGCCCAAGCGCATCGACGACGCGGCATTGGCCCGTCTGTCGCGTTTCGCCTTCCCGGGCAATGTGCGCCAACTGGAGAACATCTGCCACTGGCTCACGGTGATGGCGCCGGCTCAGGTCATTTCGGTACAGGATTTGCCGCCCGAGGTGCTGGAGGCGCCCCTGCTCGGCAACACCGTGGCCGCGCCCAGCGCGCCGCCCGCATGGCCTGTCGAAGCGCCCGTGCATTCCGCCCATCTTCCGGCACAACCCGCGGCCGATACCGTGCCGGTGTCCGCGCCCGCCCCCCTTGCCGCCGCCAATGGCGCGGCGCCGCTGGTCGAAGCCAGCGCCTGGGAACAGGCGCTCGACAGCGAAGTGCACGCCTTGCTGGCCAGCGGCCAGGGCGAGGTGTGGGATCGGCTCATGCACCGCTTCGAGTCGCGCCTGATCCGCGCCGCGCTGGGCACCACGCACGGCCGCCGCATGGAGGCGGCGCAGCGCCTGGGCATAGGTCGCAACACCATCACGCGCAAGATCCAGGAACTGGGTCTGGATGCGTCGGATGATGCAAAAAATGGCTTCTAGCGCTTGCTGGGTAAGCGCAAGTAGCTACTAAAACAATAGCATTCAGGCCAGCGTGAGCACCACCGGGGCGTGGTCGCTCGGCTGCGGGTTCTTGCGCGGTGCGCGGTCGACGGTGCAGGCCGTCACGCTGCCGCGCAGCGCCTCGCTGACCAGGATGTGGTCGATGCGCAGCCCCCGGTTCTTCTGGAAGCCGAGCATGCGGTAGTCCCACCACGAATAGCTCTTTTCGGGCTGCTCGAACATGCGGAAGGCATCCGCCAGGCCCAGGTCCAGCAGTGCCTGGAAATGCGCGCGCTCCTCGCGCGTGTGGTGGATGGTGTCCGCCAGGCCCACCGGGTCGTAGGAGTCGCGGTCCTTGGGCGCCACGTTGAAGTCGCCCAGCAGCACCAGGCGCGGGTGCGCCGCCAGTTCGGCGCGCACCCAGTCGTGCAGGGCCTGCAGCCAGCGCATCTTGTAGGCGAACTTGTCGGTGCCTGGCGCCTGGCCGTTGACGAAATAGCCGTTGAGCACGCGCAGCGGGCCTTGTGGCGTTTCCACCGTGGCGGCGATCACGCGCGCCTGCTCGTCCTCGAAGCCGGGAATGTTGCGCACCACGGCGGTCGGCGGCGTGCGCGCCAGGAGGGCCACGCCGTTGTAGGTCTTCTGTCCGAAGGCCACGGCCTCGTAGCCGGCCGCGCGCAGCTCCATGAACGGGAACTTGTCCTCGGTCAGCTTGAGCTCCTGCAGGCACAGCACATCGACGGGTTGGCGGGCCAGCCAGTCCAGCACCTGGGGCAGGCGCACGCTGAGGGAGTTGACGTTCCAGGTGGCGATTTGCATGGTGGCTCGATCGGGAGAAGGGCAGGGTGCCGATGGTAGCGGCTTGGCCCGGACCGAGCACCCTGAAGGGCTTCAGAAACTGCGCGCCAACGCCCCCGCCAGCTGCTGCAGGGGCGCCGTGTCCAGCAGCGTCCAGTGCCGGCGCTCGCCGCGCAGCCACTGGCGCGCCTGCCATTCCGACAACAGGCGGCTGAGCGTCTCGGCGCGGACGCCCAGGTGCGCGGCCACCTGGCGCTGGCTGCTGGGCAGCTCCATCTGCGGACCCTGCTGTGCCTGCAGCCGCAGCAGAAAGGCCGCCAGCCGCTGCGGCGCGCTGCTCACGGTCAGCCATTCCACCTCGTTGATGTAGTGGTAGAGCCGGCGGCTGAAATCTTCAAGCAGCCGCAGCGCCAGGGCCGGGTGGTGCTCGCAGGCCTGTCGCAAGGCTTGGCGCTCCAGGCGCCAGACCGTGGTGACGCCCACCGCGCGCGCCTGCATGGGGTAGCGCCCATGGGCCATGAACATGGCGGCCTCGGCCACGCATTCGCCCGGGCCGAAGCGGTGGTACACGCGCTCGCTGCCGTCGCTGCCAAAGCGCACCACCTCCACATGGCCCCTGGCCACCAGCAGCCAGTGCTGCGCGGCGTCGCCCTCGTGGAACACGACGCTGCCATCGCGGTAGGGGCGCAGCTCGGCCCGCGCGCACAGGCTTTGCAGCACCTCGGGGGCCAGTTCGCGCAGCAGGGGATGGGCGGCCAGCTGCAATAGCGGCGTGGCGGGGGCGGGGCGGACGTTGATAAATGTCATTGCCGGATACCAATGGTTTCCAGGATGATATTGCAAATGCGAATTACTCCCAACAAGATTTACATGAACTCCGCCCATCCTCCGTTCCCCCTGCGCGCCGTGGCCGGTGTGCTGCTTTTGGCCGCCCTGGGCGGTGTGGCCCAGGCGCAGGAAGGCGCCGCGCTGCCGTCCGTCACCGTGCAGTCCACCCGTGACAGCGCCCAAGTGCCGCTGCGCACCACGGCGCAGCAGGAGCGCGAGCGCCTGGCGCGGGTGCCCGGCGGCACCAACTTGGCCGAGCCGCAGAAGGAAGCCCGCCTGGCCACGCTGCGCGACGCGCTGGACTACCAGCCCGGCATCGTGCTGCAGGACTTCTTCGGCGGCACCGACCAGCCGCGCCTGGGCATCCGGGGCTCGGGCATCCAGAGCAACCCGGTGAACCGGGGCGTGCTGCTGCTGCAGGACGGCCTGCCGCTCAACGAGGCCGACGGCTCCTTCATCATCGGCCTGATCGAGCCGCGCAACGCGGCGCTCATCAGCGCGCGGCGCGGCGCCAACGCCACCACGCCGGGCGCCACCATGCTCGGCGGCGAGGTCGACTTCGTCTCGCTCACCGGGGCCGACGAGCGCGGCCGTGTGCGCGCCGAGGCGGGCAGCTTCGGCCGCCAGGGCCTGCAGGGCGCCGTGGGCGCGGTGGGCGAGCGGCTCGACGGCCGCGTCTCCGTCAGCAGCGACCGCTACGACGGCTACCGCCGCCATTCCGCCTCGCAGCGCGATGCCTTGCAGGCCAACGTGGGTTTCCAGGGCGATGGCGGCTTCCAGAACCGCACCTACCTGAACTGGACCGACCTGGCCTTCCAGATCCCCAGCGTGGTGCCCAAGGACCGCATCGGCTCCGACCCGCGCGGTGTCATGGGCGACGGCAAGACGCCGCAGGACCAACTGCTCAACGTCTACAAGCGCGACCCGCGCCGAGAGGCCACGCAGCTGCGCCTGGCCAACCGCTCCACCTGGGGCAACGAAGCGCTGCGCCAGGAGGTGGGCGTGTACTGGCAGGACACCGACGACCTGTTCAACAACCAGACCCACCACACCGTCACGCACAGCCGCACCACCGGCGCGCAGTGGCAGGCCAGCGGCCGGCCCGACGGCGCGGCCGGGGCCGTGGGCTGGCGCACCGCGCTGTCGTGGGCGCAAAGCCAGATGCAGCGCGACCTGTACGCCACCAACCCGGCCAACGGTCAGCAGATGCAGCGCTTCGGCTCCTACGACCTGGACGCCAGCAACCTGCAGGCGCTGGTGGCGGGTGACTGGCGCGTGGCCCCAGGCTGGACCGTGCTGGGCAGCCTGCAGTGGAGCCAGCTCACGCGCGACGCCGCCAGCCGCACCAGCGCGGCCCAGCTCGACCAGAGCTGGAACTTCGCCACGCCCAAGCTCGGCGTGAACTGGGACCTCTCGCCCACCACGCGCCTGTGGGCCAACCTCAGCCGCAGCCAGGAAGCGCCCACCTACTGGGAAATCCTCGGCGCCACCGTGGCGCCCAACAACCCGGCCGCCGCCAGCGCCGAGCTGGTGCGCCTGAAGATGCA
The DNA here is from genome assembly GCF_003604195.1 of Simplicispira lacusdiani. Taxonomy (GTDB): domain Bacteria; phylum Pseudomonadota; class Gammaproteobacteria; order Burkholderiales; family Burkholderiaceae_C; genus Simplicispira; species Simplicispira lacusdiani. The sequence continues at coordinate 352,980 of NZ_QXGR01000003.1, read as the reverse complement.
GCGCGCCACCACGCTCGAACTCGGTGGCCAGGGCCGCCTGGGCGAGGGCGCGCAGTCCCTGCAGTGGAACGCGGCCGTGTACCGCAGCGTGCTGGCCGACGAACTCATTTCCACCACCGACGCCAACGGCATCAAGGTGGGCACCTACAACTACCGGGGCGGCACGCTGCATCAGGGCGTGGAGCTGGGTCTCTCGGGCAGCCAGCGCATGGGGGTGGGCGCGCTCGACTACCGCGCGAGCTGGACCTACAGCGACTTCCGCTTCCGCGCGGGCGAATACGCCGGCAAGCAGATCGCCGGCGTGCCGCGCCACCTGATCAACGCCGAATTCATGGTTCGCCTGGGCGCCTGGCGCTTCGGCCCCAACCTGCGCTGGGTGCCGGTGAGCACCCCCACCGACCATGCCAACACGCCGGGTACACAGCAGGAGTCGTATGCGCTGCTGGGCCTGAAGCTCGAATGGCGCGAAGGCCCCTGGGCCGTGTATGTGCAGGCCGACAACGTGACCGACCGCCGCTACGCCAGCAGCTACGCCATCCGCAACCAGGCCACTGCGGCCCAGCCGGGCTACCTGCCGGGCCTGGGGCGCAGCCTGACGGCCGGCCTGACCTACAAATTCTGAAGCACCCCCCTGTGTCGCTGCGCTCCTTCCCCCCCTCTCTGCTTCGCTTCGCTGCGCGGAGGGGGAACGCCGCCAGCGCGGCGGGGCGGCCCTTGCGCGGCGGCCACTGGCCTGGGCCGCGCCAGTGGCCTATGGAGCGAGTGAGACGCTCGCCATGACTCATTAAGAACCAATTTTTTCCCTTGCGGCCCGTGCCTTGGTGGCACCGGGCCGCAATGGACGTGGAGCGCGACGACCATGCATGACCACTTTTTGAGCCTTCAGACACCGCTCTCGCGCCGCCAGGCACTGGCCCTGCTGGCCGTGCCGATGGCAGCGCCTCTCGCAGCACCCGCATGGGCGGCCACGGGCGCGCCGCTGCCGCAGATCACCCTGGCCGGGCCGCCCGCCATCGTGTCGGCGCCGCTCATCCACATGGCCGAAACCCATGCGCTGCAGGGCGTGGCGCAGCGCACCGTGTTCACGGCCTGGCGCGACCCCGACCAACTGCGCATGATGGCCATGGGCGGCAAGGCCGACGTGCTGGCCATGCCCAGTAATGTCGCGGCCAACCTCTACAACCGGGGTGCCGGGGTCGCGCTGCTCAACATCTCCACCTGGGGGTCGCAGTGGGTCGTCACGCGCGATGCGGCGCGCAAGACGCTGGCGGACTTCAAGGGCGAGGAGATCGCCGTGCCGTTCCGGGGCGACATGCCCGACATCGTGTTGCAGTTGCTCGCGGCCAAGCAGGGGCTGGACCCGCTGCGCGACTTCCGCATCCGCTACGTGCCCACGCCCATGGAGGCCATGCAGTTGCTCATCACGCGCCGCGTCTCGCACGCGCTGCTGTCCGAGCCCGCCGTCTCGCTGGCGCTGCGCAAGACGCGCTCCTTCCCCGTGGGGCTGATCGCGCCCGAGCTGCACCGGGGCGCCGACATGCAGCAGGAATGGGGCCGCCTGTACCAGCGCCCCGCGCGCCTGCCGCAGGCGGGCATCGCCGCCGTCGGTGCCCTGCGCGCGCAGCCCGAGGCGCTGGCCGCCGTCACGCGGGCCTACGCGCAGTCGCTGGCCTGGTGCCGCGCCCACCCGATGGACTGCGGCCGCATGATGGCCCGGCACATCGACCTGCTCACGCCCGAGGCCGTGGCCGACGCCATCGCCGTGAGCCAGATGGACGCCGTGCCCTTGCCGCAGGCGCGCGAGGAGCTGGAGTTCTTTTTCGGCCAGCTCATGGCGCGCAACCCCGGCCTGCTCGGGGGCAAGCTGCCCCCCGCCGCGTTCTACACGCCCGGCTGAAGCCGTCCGCTGTTTCCCTTTCTTGCATGCATCCCTGGCAGCCGCCGCCACCTGGGTCATCACTGGTTTTCTCGACTCAGGAGTGTTTCACCATGGTTCTTGACGTTTCCCGTTCTCTCTCCCGCAGTGCCCTGGCGCGCCATCCGGTGGCGCTGGCGGCCCTTCTGGCGCTGGCAAGCGCTGCCCAGGCGCAGACCGCAGCAAGCAGCGATGGCGCCATCACTGTGGCCCAGGCGCAGACGCTGCCCTCGGTCACCGTCACCGCCACGCTGGCCGAACAGGACGCGCGCACCGCGCCCGCCAGCGTCACCGTGATCGACCGCGAGGAGCTGGCCGCGCGCAACGCCGCCGACCTGCTCGACGCCGTGCGCGGAGCGCCCGGCCTCACGCTCTCGCCGCGCCAGGTGGGCGGGCGCAAGACGCTGGCGCTGCGCGGCCTGGAAGGCAAGCACACGCTCACCCTCATCGACGGCCGCCGCATCAGCGCCTCGGACGACGTGGTGGGCCACTCCGACTACCAGTACGGCTGGCTGCCCATGTCGGCCATCGAGCGCATCGAGATCATCCGGGGCCCCATGTCGGCGCTCTACGGCTCCGAGGCGCTGGGTGGCGTGGTCAACATGATCACGCGCCAGCCCAAGGACCGCTGGATCGGCTCGGTCGGCATCACCGGCAGCAACCCCACGAGTTCGAGCGAGGGCGAACCCACGGGCAAGACCTCGGTGTTCGCCGCCGGGCCGGTGGGCGAGCGCCTCACGCTGCGCGTGAATGGCGAGGTCTCGCACGGCGCCCCGGTGGCGGACCGCAAGGACCCGCGCGTCTCCGAGATCGAGGGCCACCACGCACAGGCCGGGGGACTGAGCGCCAGCTTCGCGCTCACGCCGCAGCAGACGCTGGAGGCGGGCTGGACGGGCAACAACGAGCGCCGCTTCTACGACACCACCTCCACCACCAAGGGCGCCTACCGCAGCAGCTACGACATCGACCGCACCCAGGCCCACGTGGGCTGGGAAGGGCGCTTCGACCAGTGGCGCGGCCGCGTGCGCGCCTACCGCAGCGAGATCGACATCACCAACACCGCCAGCAACGGCGTGGCGCCCACGCGGCCGCAGAACATGACGGACGACGTGCTCGACGGCCACGCCAGCTTCAAGCTCGGCGCCCACCAGCTCACCGTGGGCGGCGAGTGGCGCGACGAGACCCTGGTCAACGCGGGCCTGAAGAACGGCAGCGACTCGGCCACGCACAAGGCCCTGTTCGTGCAGGACGAGATCGCCCTGACCCAGTCGCTCATGCTCACTGCCGGTCTGCGCGCCGACAACCACCAGCTCTTCGGCAGCGAGGTCAGCCCGCGCGCCTATCTGGTGTGGGAGGCCAGCCCGGCGCTCGTCGTCAAGGGCGGCTTCGGCCACGCCTTCAAGGCGCCCACGCTCAAGCAGATCTCGCCCAACTACGTGGGCGCCGAGGGGCCGCACACCTTCGCCGGCAATGCCAACATCAAGCCCGAATCGTCGAACTCGTTCGAGATCGGCGCCGACTGGCAGGCCGCGCCCGGCTGGACGCTGCGCGCCACGGCCTTCAACACCGAGGTCAAGGACCTCATCACCTACCGTCTGCTGCGCACCGAGGGCGTGCGCCGCTTCTACCAATACGACAACATCAATGCCGCGCGCATCCGGGGCCTGGAAGCCGGCGTCGTCTGGGACGTGACGCGCCAGTGGAGCTGGAGCAACGACCTCACGCTGCTCAACACGCGCGACAAGACCACCGGCAAGCGCCTGGCCGACCGGCCATCGAGCAGCCTGACCTCGCGCCTGGAGTGGAAGGACGCCACGGGCTGGAGCGCCCGCCTGGTGGCCGAGTTCATCGGCAGCCAGACGGCGACCGACGGCAAGGGGCTGCCCTCGTACGCTTTGTGGAGCGCCAGCGTGGGCAAGCAGATCGCGCTGGACGGCCAGCGCACGCTGGCGCTGCGCGCCGGGCTGGAGAACATCGGCAACGTGAACCTGGCGGAAAAGTCCGCCAGCTTTGGCTACGCCGAGCGGGCCCGGCGCCTGTTCGTGTCGGCGCGTGTGGATTTTTGAAGAGGGGAGTGAGTGAAGCGATAGAACCCGTGTGAAGAACCACCCCCGGCCTCCTCTCTGGTGGGGAAGCGAGGGCCGGGGTGTGTGCCACACCGTGCCTGAATGCTATTAAAAATATAGCTACTAGCGCTTATTGAATAAGCGCTAGAGGCCAATTTCATTCAAAGAATTCCAGTGAACCCCATGTCCATTCTTCGCCGCTGGCTGGCCCTGTGCCTGCTGGCTTTTCTGCCTTGGGGAGGGGCGCAGGCCGCGTCGGTGCTGTTCATCGCCACCTCCAACGTGCCGCCGGGCAAGTTCCGCCTGCTGGCCGAGATCGCGCGCCCGCATGGCATAGCCGTGCAGGTGCGCTACCTGGGCAAGATCCCGGCCGACGCCGATGCCGGGCTGTTCCAGGGGCAGGACATGGTGTTCTTCGACACCTACCAGCAGGACGAGGTGCGCCAGCACCTGGCCCGCGCGCTGCCCGGCCTGCGCGCGCCGCATGCCTGGCTGTACGACGCGCGCCCCGCCTGGGGCGGCGGGGTCGATGAGGCCCTGGGCCGCCGCTTGGCCCATTACTACAGCAACGGCGGGCGGCAGAACTTCGAGGGCTTCATGGCCACCGTGGCCGCCCACCTCAAGGGCCAGGCCGCCCAGGGCGTGCCCGACCCGGTGATCTTCCCCAAGACGGCGATCTACCACCCGCGCGCGCCCGGCCTGGTGTTCGCCGATCCGCTGGCCTACCTGCGCTGGGCGGGTGTCAACCCGGCCGACCCGCAGCGCCGCCCCGTGGTGGCGCTGGCCGTGCACCAGCAGTACATCGCCTCGGTGCAGGCCGACTACATCGACGACCTCATCGCGCGCATCGAGGCAGCAGGCGCCGTGGCGCTGACCTTCTACAGCCCCATGATGGACGCGGGCGCGCTCGAGCGCATGCTGCGCCCCCAGGGCAAGGCGCTGGCCGACGTGCTCATCAACACCCAGATCATGCTCATGCCCGAACAGCGCCGCGCCGAGTTCGAGCGCCTGGGCATCCCCGTGCTGCAGGCCATGACCTACCGGCGCGGCGACACCGCGCACTGGCAGGCCAACCCCCAGGGCGTGCCGCTGATGGACGTGCCCTTCTACCTGGCGCAGGCCGAATACGCGGGCGTGACCGACATCCAGGTCGCCTCGGCCAGCGGCGCGGGCGACGCGCCCATTGCCGCCATCCCCCCGCAGGCCGACGCCGTGGTCGGCAAGGCGCTGCGCCTGGTGGCGCTGCAGCGCAAGCCCAATGCCGACAAGCGCCTGTCGGTCTTCTTCTGGAACTACCCGCCGGGCGAGAAGAACCTCTCGGCCTCCTTCCTCAACGTGCCGCGCAGCCTGCAGACCACGCTGGCCGCGCTGCGCGCCCAGGGCTACGACACCGAGGTGCCGTCCGAGCCCGAACTCATCGCCAAGCTCCAGCGCCTGCTGGCCCCCGCCTACCGCGAGGGCGAACTGGAGCCCCTGCTGCGCGACGGCCTGGCCGCCACCGTGCCGCTGGCGCGCTACCGTGCCTGGCTGGCCGCCCAGCCCAAGGCGGTGCAGGACAAGCTGCGCGAGCGCTGGGGCGAGCCCGAGGCGTCGTCGATGGTCTTGAATCAAGGCGGACAGCGTGTGTTCGTGGTGCCGCGCCTCATGCTGGGCAAGATCGCCATCCTGCCCCAGCCGCCGCGCGGCGAGAAGTGGGAGCCCAAGGAAAAAGCCCTCTACCACTCCAGCAACGCCTGGCCCTCGCACTACTACCTGGCGGCCTACCTGTGGGCGCGCGAGCAGCAGGCCAGCGACGCGCTGGTGCACTTCGGCACGCACGGCAGCCAGGAATGGCTGCCCGGCAAGGAGCGCGGCCTCTCGGTGTACGACCCCGGCATGCTCGCCGTGGGCGACCTGCCCGTGGCCTACCCCTACATCGCCGACAACATCGGCGAAGCCCAGCAGGCCAAGCGCCGGGGCCGCGCCGTCATCATCAGCCACCAGACGCCGCCCTTCAAGCCCGCCGGGCTGCACCAGACGCTCACGCAGATGCACGACCTGCTGCACGCCTGGGTGGCGCAGGACGAAGGCGTGGTCAAGGAAAAAATCAAGGCCGACCTGCTGGCTGCCGTGGCCAAGGAGCGCACCGCGCTGGACATGGGCTGGACGAATGAGCGCGCCCGCGCCGAATTCCCTGCCTTTGTCGATGCGCTGCACAACCAGTTGCACGAGCTGGCCGAAACCGCCCAGCCCCTGGGCCTGCACACCCTGGGCCGCGCGCCCGAGGCGCAGCACCGCCTGGCCACCGTGCTGCTGATGCTGGGCCGCCCGTTCTGGGAGGCCGCCGCGCTGCACGCGGGCATCCCCGCCGCCGAGGTGGACGAGGCGCTGCTGGCCGATTACGACAAGTTGCCCGGCACCGCGCCCTACCAGTTGCTGCAACGCCATGTGGTGCAGGGCGAAGGCACCCAGGGCTTGCCCACGCCGCTGCGCGAGCAGCTGGACAAGGCGCGCGCCTGGCATGCCGCCATCGGCGCCGACCACGAGCTGCCCGCGCTGCTGAACGTGCTGGCGGGCAAGCACCTGGCCACCTCCTACGGCGGCGACCCCATCAAGAACCCCGACGCCTACCCCACAGGCCGCAACCTCTATGGCTTCGACCCCTCGCGCGTGCCCACGAAGCAGGCCTGGGCGGCGGGCAAGGAGGCGGCCGAGCAGCTCATCGCCGAGCACCGCCGCCTGACCGGTCAGCCGCCCAAGAAGCTGGCCGTCTCGCTGTGGTCGGTGGAAACCATGCGCCACCAGGGCCTGCTCGAAGCGCAGGCGCTGTGGCTGCTGGGCACCGAGCCCGTGTGGGACGAGGGCGGCCGCGTCACGGGCGTGAAGCTCGTGCCGCGCAAGGCACTGGGGCGCGAGCGCGTGGACGTGGTGCTCTCGGCCACGGGCCTGTACCGCGACCATTTCCCCAACACCATGAAGATCCTGGCGCTGGCCGCACAACTGGCCGCGCAGGCCCAGGGGCCGGGCGAAGAGACCAACCCGGTGGCGGCGCACACCCGCGCCATCGCCGCGCGCCTGCGTGCCCAGGGCATGCCCGACAAGGCCGCGCAGGCGGCAGCGGAAACGCGCATCTACGCCTCCGAGTCGGGCAAGTACGGCACCGGCCTGGACGACGCTACGCTCGCCACCGACACCTGGAAGGGCAAGGCCGAGGGCGACCGCAAGCTCGCGCAGTTGTACCTCTCGCGCATGCAGTTCGCCTACGGCGCCGACGAATCCACCTGGGGCAGCCTGCCCGGCGGCGGCCTCAAGGGCCAGGACGGCCAGCCGCTCAACCTCTACGCCGAGCAACTGCGCGGCACCGAGGGCGCGGTGCTCTCGCGCAGCTCCAACACCTACGGCATGCTCACCACCGACGACCCGTTCCAGTACCTGGGCGGCATCGGCCTGGCCGTGCGCCACCTCGACGGCAAGGCGCCGCAGCTTTACATCAGCAACCTGCGCGGCAGCGGAAGCGGGCGCGTGGAAGGCGCCGCGCAGTTCCTGGCCAAGGAGCTGGCCACGCGGCAGTTCCACCCCGGCTACATCAAAGGGCTGATGGACGAGGGTTACGCCGGCACGCTGCAGGTGCTGGACGCCACCAACAACTTCTGGGGCTGGACGGCGGTGGCGCGCGAGATCGTGCGCGACGACCAGTGGCAGGAGATGGTTCAAGTCTACGTGCGCGACAAGCACCAGCTGGGCCTGAAGAAGTGGTTCGAGGCGCACAACCCGCACGCGCTGGCGCAGAACATCGAGCGCATGCTGGAGGCCGCGCGCCAGGGCTACTGGCAGGCCGACGCCGCCACCGTGGCCGAACTGAAAGACCGCTGGCGCGACCTGGCCCAGCGCTTCGACGTGCGCAGCGACAACACTGCCTTCCAGCGCTACGTGGGCGTGGGGCAGGGCGCCGCCGGTTTTGGCCTGGCCTTGGGCATGCCGCCCTCCGGCGCCGCCGCAGCGCAGGCCGCCGCAGCGCCACCACCGCCTGCCGAGGCCGCCCCCGCCGCGCCGCCCCCGCCGCCGCCCATCAGCGGCATGCGGTTGGACAAGGTGGCCGAGCAGGTGCGTGAACACGCGCCCCCGCCGCTGCAGGCCCTGCTGGTGGCGCTGGCGCTGGGCGCCGCCATGCTGGGCGGCGGCTGGTGGCAGCGCAGACGTCCATTCAAGGCGAAAAGTGCCTTCAGCCCAGCATAGATAAGCGCGAGCAGCTATCAAAAATATAGCTCTACACGCCCGCCACCCACCGTTTTTGACCCTTTCTAGGAGTTTTGATGAGCCATTTGCTTGAATCCCTGATGTACCAGGCCAGCCAGGTCTTCCTGTTCCCGACGCTGGTGGTCATCACCGTGCTGTTTGTCTATGCCTTCTTCCTGCTCGGGGCGTTCATCACGCAGTGGTGGCAGCGCCGCGCCGGCATGCAGGGGGCCACGCGCGGCCACCACCTGCTGGCCTGGGCCAAGGCGCAGCCCGATGCCAGCGCCGACGAGCTGGACGTGAAGGCGCACCAGTTGCTGGAGCTGCCGCGCATCGCCACGCGCGTGGCGCCCATGCTGGGCCTGATCGCCACCATGATCCCCATGGGCCCAGCGCTCAAGGGGTTGTCCGACGGCAACCTGGGCCAGGTGTCGGACAATCTGGCCGTGGCCTTCGCGGCCGTGATCCTGGCGCTGATCGCCGCGGCCATCACCTTCTGGGTGGTGTCGGTGCAGCGGCGCTGGCTGGCCGAGGAACTGGTCTGGCTGCAACGCCAGGGCATGCGCACCCCGGCCGCCGGCCACATGGCCGAAGCAGGTAACGAAGCATGAAATTCCTCGACGAAACCGAAGCCGACGACCCCATCCTCTCCGTCGTCAACCTGATCGACGTGTTCCTCGTCGTGATCGCGGCGCTGCTCATCACCGTGGCCCAAAACCCGCTGCTCAGCCCGTTTTCCAAGCAGGACGTCACCGTCATCACCGACGCGGGCAAGCCCACCATGGAAGTCATCCAGAAGCGCGGCGAGAAGATCGAAAAGTACAAGTCCAGTGGCGAGATCGGCGAGGGCGACGGCGAGAAGGCCGGCGTGGCCTATCGCATGAAGGACGGCTCCATGGTCTACGTGCCCGAGGGCGGCGTGGACCCGGCCACCGCCCCCGGCGGCGCGGGCGGAGGGCGCTGATGCTGCGTTTGCTGGGGCGCGTGCTCGCGGGCCTGCCGGGCTACCTGTGGAGCGGCTGGGGCGCTGGCGCCAGCCTGCTGCTGCTTCTCGCATGCTGGGAGGCCGTGGCCGCGCTGTACGACCCGCTGATCCTGCCCGACCCGCGCACCGCCTTCGCCGCTCTGTGGGCGGTGGTGGAGCAGGGCGCTGCCTGGCCCGCGCTGTGGGCCACCGCGCGCCGCGCGCTCATGGGGCTTGCGTTGGCGCTGGGCGTGGGCAGCGTGCTGGGGCTGCTGGCGGGGCTGTCCGTCACGGCCTCGGTGCTCGCGCGCCCGCTGGTCACGGTGCTGCTGGGCACGCCGCCCATCGCCTGGCTGGTGCTGGCCATGCTGTGGTTCGGCATGAGCGACGGCACGCCGGTGTTCACCGTGTTCATTGCCTGCTTCCCCGTGGTGTTTGCCAGCGCCTTGCAGGGCACGCGCACGCTGGATTTGCAACTGCGCGATATGGCGCGCGCCTACCGCCTGCCCATGGGCATGGCGCTGCGCGAGGTGTACGGCCCGCATGTGCTGTCGTACCTGTTCCCCGCCTGGGTCACGGCGCTGGGCAGCGCCTGGAAGGTGGCCGTGATGGCCGAGCTGCTTGCCAGCACCGACGGCGTGGGCGCGGCGCTCGCGGCCAGCCGCTCGCAACTGGACACCGCCACCACGCTGGGCTGGATCTGCGCCGTGGTGGGCTGCCTGCTGGTCGTTGAATATGGATTTTTGGAACCGCTCAAGCGCGAAGTCGAGCGCTGGCGGGAAGCACCGCGATGAGCCTTTTTTTGCAAGATGTGCGCCACAGCTACGCGCTGACCGAAGTGCTCGGCGGCGTGGGCCTCGCGTTGGCGCCTGGCGGCGTGCTGGCGTTGGTGGGCCCCTCGGGCTGCGGCAAGACCACGCTGCTGCATTTGTGCGCCGGCCTGCTTGACCTGCAGGAGGGCCGCCTGGACAACTCCTTCGGCAACTCCGCGCTGATGTTCCAGCAGCCGCGCCTGCTGCCCTGGCAGACCACGGCCGACAACATCGCCCTGGGCCTGCGCGCGCAGGGCATGGCGCGGGCCGCCGCGCGAGAACGCGCCCACGCCATGGGCGCCGTGCTGGGGCTCGATGCCGAGGCCCTGGCCGCCTACCCGCACCAGCTCTCGGGCGGCATGCAAAGCCGCGCCGCGCTGGCGCGCGCGCTGGTGCTGGAGCCCGATTTGCTGCTCATGGACGAGCCCTTTGCCGCGCTCGACATCGGCCTCAAGGCGCAACTGCACCGCCTGCTGCTGCGCCACCAGGCGGGCAAGGGCACGGCCGTGCTGATGATCACGCACGACCTCATGGAGGCCGTGCGCCTGGCCGACACCGTGCTCGTCATGGCCGCCGGGCCGGGCCGCATCGTGCACCTGCACACCCCCCAGGCCCCCGCGCTGGCGCGCACCGACGCCATGGTCTACCGCGACACCGCCGAACTGCTGCGCGTGCCCGCCGTGCGTGCGGCCTTCGGCCTGGATGCACTGCTGGAAGAGGGCGCCTGCGACGGCAGTGAATTCGCCAACACCCTGCCGCCGCCCGAGGCGCGCGTGCTGCCCCTGCAGCCCGCGCCACAGCCAGGCGCGGCCACCCCCGGCGCGCGGAGGATGCGATGCGGATAGCCGCCCCTGTGATGAACCCGCCCGGCCTGCTGTCGCCCCAGCACCCGGTGTGGATGTGCGCCATGCGCCCCTTCTTCCTGCTCACCATGGGCTCGGCGGTGCTGCTCATTGCGCTGTGGAGCGCCGTGCTGGCGCTGGGCCTGCCGCCGCCCCCCGTGGCCGGCGGCGCGCTGGTGTGGCATGCGCACGAACTGCTGCTGGGCTTTGGCCTGGCGGCGGTGGCGGGCTTCGTGCTCACCGCCGTGCCCGAGTTCACCGACACCGCGAGCGCCAGCCCGCGCACCGCGCGCCAGCTGGTGCTGGTGTGGCTGCTGGGGCGCGCGGGCTTCTGGCTCTCGGGCGTGGCGGGCAGCCCCGCGCTGGTGCTGGCAGCGCTGGCGCACCTGGCGCTCATCGGCGGCTTGCTGGCGCTGCTGTGGCCCGCGCTGCGCACCGTGGCAGGGCGGCGCCACCGCGCCTTTGGCTGGGCGCTGGCGGGCTTGTTCCTGCTGGTGGCCGGCTTCTATGCCGACGCGCTGCGCGGCCACTACCCCATGCGCTGGCTGCTGGCCGTGCTGGGCCTGGTGATGGTGCTCATCATCGTGGCCATGAGCCGCATCTCCATGCGCATCGTCAACACTGCCATTGATGAAGCCGGTGAGGGCCGCGAGCCCTACCTGGCCCGCCCGCCCCGGCGCAACCTCGCCATCCTGTGCATCGCGCTGTTCACCCTGGCCGAGTTTGCGCAGCCCGGCGGCGCCACCTCCGGCTGGCTCGCCTGCGCCGCCGCCGCCGCGCTGGCCAACCTGATGGGCGACTGGCATGTCGGCCGCCCGCTGCTGCGGCGCTTGCCCTTCATGCTCTACACCGTGTACGCCTGCATGGCGCAGGGCTATGCCCTCATCGGCACGGCCCTGCTCGCGGGCGGCCCGGGTGCAGGCGCGGGCCGCCATCTGCTCACCATGGGCGCGCTGGGGCTGTCGATCTACGTGGTGATTTGCATCGCCGGGCGCGCGCACTGCGGCCACGCGTCGGACGAGCGGCCCTGGGTGGCGCAGGGCGCGGTGCTGATTCTGGCCGGGGCTGTGCTGCGGGCTGCTGCGGCTTTTGTGCCGGATGCGGCGGCAACTCTGCTGGGGCTGGCGGGGCTGTGCTGGGTGGCGGCGTTTGGGCTGCTGTGCTGGCGCATCGCTCCGGTGCTGTGGCGCGTGCGGCCGGATGGGTTGCGGGGGTGCCAGGGGTAGGGGACGATTTGGGGTGCTGGAGTAGCGGAGTTGGGTGGGTGGCTTCGACTCCTTGCAGGCATTCGTCTTGCTGTTCACGCCGCCGCAAAGTGGCAAATCACATCAGTTCACCCTCATGTTACGGCGCGGAGTCACTCGTCCTCTTCTTCCTCATCCTCGTCCCACTGAGGTCCGACTTCGCCGAAATCCACTGTGATGTAGCGGCTCTTACCCTTTGCCCAAACCTCAGCGTCCGTCAGTTGGGCATCGGCAGCGAGGTCACCCTCAAACGTCAGCAGGACGTTGAAGGTTCGGTTCGTCGTGGCCTTTGATCGAGACGATCCGATGGGGACCTGGTCCCCATCCAATGAATCTCTGACTGAGAAGGTGATGTCGGCAGTCACCTCAATTTCGACTTTTACTTCCGCTTCGACCACGAGCTCAGTTTCACTGGGTTTGTCTACAACACTGAATGGTCCGGCCAGATATGCGATGGTGTCGAGCGCTACCGTCTTGACCACTGCCTCATTTATGTCTGCGTCAAAGTTGTACGCCGATGCCATCTCTGGGATGAAGACCGAGCGCTCAATCTCGCTTTCGACGACTTCACGAATCCTGTCGATCAAGTCAAGTTGGCCGTTCTTGACCCGCTCCACCAACCTAGCGCAAGCGACATTCGCATTTTGATGAAAGTAGCCAAGCGCCTGGGCCAAATCGTCAATCACAACGAGATGCTCGGAGGTCTTTGCAAACCTCTTCCAGTCTGCGTCCCGAGAGACAGCAAGGAGCACGGTGTTTTGTTCCGCTGCCCAGCTCGCTAGCGCCTGCAACGCGATGGCATCGGGAAACTCGTTCTTCTTGAGGGCGGCCTTACCAAAAGGCGGTTTCGATGAAAAATAGTCGTCGAGCATGCGTGCCACGTCAACACGCGAACCGGACTCAATGATCCCTGCTCCAACTGCTTTAACGAAGGCATTGAAGCGGCGACGCGCCAACGCGTCTGGCAGTTCCTTGCCGAAAAGTTGCGCCAGCGCTTCGTCCCGTTGGACATTGCTCACCTGCCAAGCTTTCCCGACCTCCTTGAGTGCAGCGGTCACCTTAGACCGCGCCTCAGCCGCCTCTTGTGCGACGTGTCTGCAGACTTCCCCCGCAACTACATCAGATAGGACAAACATTACTTCGGTGGTGTTGAACTGCGCGAGTCGAGGAAGCAGGCCATGTTCGAACCGGTTTCCATTTCCATCGAATACGGACGTGTCCAGTGTGATCGCGTTGATTTCGTTGTCAGCTATTGCGCGCTTAATCTCGTCTGCAGACCACTCCATGCTGTCCCTCTTTTCTTGATTTCTGGTCAGGTGAAGTATCGTCCCTGCTCAGCGCCGACGCGCTGCGCGATTTGATATCAATCGGTTGCTCGTGACCGCTCCTAGCCGATTTCGGTCTTCGCCGTGACATCTTGGTTTTGCCAGTATTGCTATTAAATATATAGCTTTTTGCGACCTATCTATAAGCGATAGAGGCTGATTTCATTAAAAATCCCTGGCGGTTGGCGTAGCACAACCCGCGCCCTCTGCTGCGAGCCAGATCGATCCCGACAAGACGGTTGCGCTGCATCAAAAGGCCGCATTCCAGGGCCAAAACTCGCGTTATAACCAAGCGTATACTTCGCTCGTTTGTAACGCCCCCGGAGCCCCATCCCATGGCCCTCACGTCCCTGAAACGCAGCCTTGCCGCCGGTCTTCTGGCAGGCCTTGCCAGCGCCGCCCCGGCGGGTGAAGTCACGGTGTCCGCCGCTGCCAGCCTGACCAATGCCTTCAAGGACATGGCCCAGGGCTATGAAGCCGCGCACCCCGGCAGCAAGGTGCTGCTGAACTTCGGCGCTTCCGGCGCCTTGCTGCAGCAGATGGCCAAGGGTGCGCCGGTGGATGTGTTCGCCTCGGCCGACCAGGAGACCATGGACGCGGCGCAGCAGCAGGGCCTGGTGCGCGCGGCGGACCGGCAAGACTTTGTGCGTAACACCCTGGTGGTGATTGCGCCCATGGATGCCAAAGCGCCGCCCGCCGCGCTGAAGGATCTGGCCGGGCCCGGCGTGGCGCGCGTGGCGCTGGCGCTGCCCGCCAGCGTGCCCGTGGGGCGCTACGCCAGGCACGCGCTGGAGGCAGCGGGCCTGTGGGGCGCGGTGCAGGCCAAGGCGGTGAACACGACGAACGTGCGCCAGTCGCTCGACTACGTGGCGCGCGGTGAGGTGGATGCGGGCTTTGTCTATGCCACCGATGCCGCGCTGATGAAGGACAAGGTGAAGACAGCCTTTGCCGTGCCGCTGGACCGGGCCATCCTCTACCCCATCGCGCGCACCGCCGCCAGCGGCAATGCTGCCGAGGCGGCGGCGTTCATCGCCTATGTGCGCTCGCCCGCCGGGCAGGCCATTCTGGCGCGCTACGGCTTTCTGAAACCCTGAAGTGAAACACCCCCCTGAGTCGCCTTCGGCGCCTTCCCCCCGCTCTCGCAGCGCTGCGCGCTGCGGGCAGGAGGACGCCGCCAGCGCGGCGGGGCGGCCCTGTCCTGGGGTGCGCCAGTTTCATGCGCCGCTGGTGCCGCGTTCACGGAATGGATAGCTGAGATGGAAAACGCATGGCCCGCGCTCTGGCTCTCGCTGCAGGTGGCCACCTGGGCCACGCTGCTGTGCCTGGTGCTGGGCACGGGCGTGGGCTATGCGCTGGCGCGCTGGCGCTTTCCGGGGCGCGACCTCATCGACACGCTGCTCACGCTGCCCATGGTGATGCCGCCCACGGTGCTGGGCTACTACCTGCTGGTGCTGCTGGGGCGCAAGGGCTGGGTGGGCGGCTGGCTGCATGCCACCTTTGGCATCAACCTGATCTTCACGCTCACGGGTGCGGTGATCGCGGCCACGGTGGTGGCGTTCCCGCTGGTGTTCAAGCCCGCGCGCGCCGCCTTCGAGGCGGTGGACCCGCAGTTGCAGGACGCCGCGCGCGTGCTCGGTATCTCCGAGCTGGGTGTGTTCTGGCGCGTCACGCTGCCGCTGGCCTGGCGCGGCATCCTGGCCGGGGTGCTGCTGGGCTTTGCGCGGGCGCTGGGCGAGTTTGGGGCCACGCTGATGGTGGCGGGCAGCATTCCGGGCAAGACGCAGACGCTGTCGATCGCCGTGTACGAGGCCGTGCAGGCCGGGCAGGACGACGTGGCCAACCTGCTGGTGCTCATCACCTCGGTGGTGTGCGTGGCGGTGCTGCTGGCCGTGGGCAAGCTGGCGCCGGGGCGCGTTGCGAGGCAATGAGGCATCCCCCTGTGGCGCTGCGCGCCTTCCCCCTTCTCTCGCCTCGCTGCGCGAAGCGGGAAGGGGGACGCCACCAGCGCGGCGGGGCGGCCCTTGCGCGGTGGCCGCTGGCTTGGGCCGCGCCCGCATCGTGGGCTGTTTGCCGTTTGCGAAGCAGCGAAACACAGAGAGGTGTGCATGCGGCTTGACGTGGACATCCGCCAAACGCTGCGTTCGGGCCACCGCACCTTCGAGCTGCAGGCGCGCTTTTGCGCGCAGGGCGAGCGCGTGGTGGTGGTGGGCCCCTCGGGCGCGGGCAAGAGCATGCTGCTCAAGGCGCTGGCCGGGCTGGTGCGGCCCGACGCGGGCCATGTGCGCATTGATGGCGAAACGCTGTTCGACACCGCCCAGGGCATCCACCAGCCGCCGCAGGCGCGCAACGTGGCCTACCTGTTCCAGGATTACGCGCTGTTCCCGCACCTCAATGTGCGCCAGAACATTGCCTTTGGCGAACGGCGCGGCTGGCGCAACCCGCCGGCGGCCCATGCCAGCCCGGAGGTGGAGCGCTGGCTCGATGCCTTCGGCTTGCGCGAGGTGGCCCACCAGCATCCGCACGAGCTGTCGGGCGGGCAACGCCAGCGCACGGCCCTGGCGCGCGCGCTGGTGGCCCGGCCGCGCGCGCTGCTGCTCGACGAACCCTTCGCCGCGCTAGACACCGAGCTGCGCGTGGGCATGCGCGCCGAGCTGGACGCGCTGCAGCGCCGCCTGCGGGTGCCGATGGTGCTGATCACGCACGACCCCGAGGACGTGCGCGTGTTCGGCGAACAGGTGCTGCGCATGCAGGGCGGCCACATGACGGAGGAGATAGCCCATGCCTGAACAAGACAAACGCATCGAACTCGGCGGCTCGGTCTGGATGACCGTGGACGGCGAAAGCCTGGGCGGCTCGGGCCGCGTGCAGCTGCTGGCGCTGGTGGGTGAGCAGGGCTCCATCACCCACGCCGCCAAGGCCATGAAGATGAGCTACAAGGCCGCGTGGGACGCCATCGACACCATGAACAACCTGGCCGGCGAGCCGCTGGTGGAGCGCGTGGCGGGCGGCAAGGGTGGCGGCGGCACGCGGCTCACCCAGCGGGGCCTGCAACTGGTGGAGAACTTCCGCCGCATCGAGGCGGAGCACCAGCGTTTCATCGCGCAGCTGGGCCAGCAGGCCCAGGGCATCGCGGACGACTATCTCCTGATCCGGAACATCAGCATGAAAACCAGCGCACGCAACCATTTCCTGGGCCAGGTCACGCGCGTCCTGCGGGGCGCGGTGAACGACGAGATCGAGATCGAGGTGGCGGGCGGCCATGCCATCGTGGCCACGGTCACGCACGAAAGCGCCGAGGGCCTGGGCCTGCAGGTGGGCGCGCAGGCCTTCGCGCTGGTGAAGGCCTCGTCCATCGTGGTGGTGACGGAGGCGGATGGGGCCAAGTTCTCGGCGCGCAACCGCCTCACGGGCCAGGTGGCGCGCATCACGCCGGGCGCGGTGAACGACGAGGTGGTGATCGCGCTGCCCGGCGGCGGCTCGGTGGCCGCCATCATCACGCACGGCAGTTGCGAGGCGCTGGGCCTGACCGAGGGCGGCACGGCCACGGCGATCTTCAAGGCGTCGAGCGTGATCGTGGGCGCCCCGGCATGAGGTGAATACCCCCCCTGAGTCGCCTGCGGCGCCTTCCCCCCGCTCTCGCAGCGCTGTGCGCTGCGGGCAAGGGGACGCTCCCAGCGCCCGCACGTGGGAATACTGGCGGCCCTTGCGCGGGAGCCCTGGCCTGGGCCGTGCCGGTTCTTTACGCTGCGGGATTGCGAATCAGCGCCGCTCGTAGCGCACAAAGCTGAACGGCAGGCCGCCCGCGCTGGTGTGCGCCTCGCGCGCGGTTTCCACCCATTCGGGGCCGAGTACGGGGGCGTGGGCATCGCCGTCGAAGTCTTGCGCGATCTCGGTCACTTCCACGCGCTGGGCCAGCGGCAGGGCCTGGGCGTAGATCTGCGCGCCGCCAATCACCCACACCGTTGCAGGCTTGGATTGCTCTGCCATTTGTAGCGCATCGCGAAGGCTGGATGCGCGCTGCGCGCCTGTTTCACTCCAACTTTCCTGGCGCGTGACCACAATGTTGGCGCGGCCCGGCAGTGGGCGAAAGCGCGGCGGCAGTGAGTCCCAGGTCTTGCGGCCCATGATGACGGGCGCTCCCAGCGTGAGCGCCTTGAAGTGCGCCATGTCCTCTGGCAGATGCCAGGGCATGGTGCCGTCCTTGCCGATGACGCCATTGGCGGCGCGGGCGTAGATGAGGTGCACTTGCATGGCGGGCTTTCGGTCGCGGGTTTCAGATGTGCAGCGCGGCCAGGCCGCCCACGGCCACGCCGATGGCGCCCATGCCGAACATGGCGTATTCCAGCCACTTCTTCTTGGTCAGCAGGGCAATGGCGGCCAGCGCGATGGCGACCTGCAGCGCCGTCGTGGCCTGCGCCCAGCGGTGGTGCTGGTGCATCTGCGCGTCGCTCTTCTTGTCCCACGCGGTGGCTTCCTGTTCGAGCTTTTCAGCCGCCACCTTGATCTCGTTCTTTTCCTTCTCGTAGCGGTCGATCTTGGCCTGGTACTTGGCCTTTTCCTCGGCGTTGGGCGTCAGGTCGCGCGAGACTTCGGCCAGCGACTGCTTGGTGCTCTTGGCCTGGAAGTAATTCCACTGGTTCGAGGCCTCGGTTTTCTTGATGGCCGCATCGTTCTTGTACAGGCCGGCATTGGCCTGTGTGGCGCCGCCCATGTACGCGAAGATCGCGCCCACCGTGGCGATGATGGCCGTGAACATGGCGATCTGGTTGGTCATGGCGCCGCCCTCGTCGTGCGCGGCCTCATGGTGGCCGTGCGTGGCGTGCTCAAGGGCGTGGTCGTGGGGGCCGTGTACGTGGAATCCACCGGAAGACATGGTGCGTCGGAAAGTCAGGGTTCTTGAGGGAAGGCGGGCACCGCGAGGGTGCCATGCCGGGTGAAGGCCGTGCTACACCGCCACCGGCGCCTTGATGGCCGGGTGGCACTGGTAATCGAGCACCTCGAAGTCTTCGTATTCGTAGCCGAAGATGCTGTCGGGGCGGCGCTTGATGCGCAGCGTGGGGTAGGGGTAGGGCGCGCGCGCCAGCTGCGTTTGCACCTGCTCGGTGTGGTTGCTGTAGATGTGGCAGTCGCCGCCGGTCCAGATGAAGTCGCCCACCTCCAGGTCGCACTGCTGCGCCACCATGTGGGTCAGGAGCGCGTAACTGGCGATGTTGAAGGGCACGCCGAGGAAGATGTCGGCGCTGCGCTGGTAGAGCTGGCAGCTGAGCCGGCCCTCGGCCACGTAGAACTGGAAGAAGGCGTGGCAGGGCATGAGCGCCATTTGGTCGAGTTCGGCCACGTTCCAGGCGCTCACGATGATGCGGCGCGAGTCGGGGTTGCTTTTGAGCGTGTCGATCACCTGCTGGATCTGGTCGATGTGGCCGCCGCCGGGCGTGGGCCAGTTGCGCCACTGCACGCCGTACACGGGGCCCAGGTCGCCGTCCGCGCGCGCCCATTCGTCCCAGATGGTCACGCCGCGTTCCTGCAGCCAGCGCACGTTGCTGTCACCGCGCAGGAACCACAGCAGTTCCAGGATGATGCTCTTGAGGTGCACCTTCTTGGTGGTGACCAGCGGAAAGCCCTCGGAGAGGTCGAAGCGCATCTGGTGGCCGAACACGCTTTTGGTGCCCGTGCCCGTGCGGTCGCCCTTGGCCACGCCATGGAAGAACACATGGCGCATGAAGTCTTCGTACTGGGAGCGGATGGGGCGGGAGGGCATGGAACGGTCTCGGCAAGGCGGCAGAAATAACATGGCGCACGGGCTGGGCCGTGCGCCGGGTGCCATTCTAGGGCTTATGAAGAAATAGTGCTCCAGCGCTTATCTGGCAAGCGCGAATAGCTACAAAAATAATAGCTATAAGAGCGTATGGGACGCGGCTCAGCCGCCCAGCACCCGCCCCGGGTTCATGAGGTTCTGCGGGTCCAGCGCCTGCTTGATGGCGCGCATCATGCCCAGGGCCACGGGCGACTGGTAGCGCGCGAGCTTGTCGGTCTTGAGCGCGCCCACGCCGTGCTCGGCTGAGAACGAGCCGCCGAATTGCGCCACGGCCTCGTAGACGAGGTGGTTCACCTGGTCTTCCTGGTCGCGCAGGAAGGCCTTGGCGTCACCGCCCTCGGGGGCCTGCACGTTGTAGTGCAGGTTGCCGTCGCCCAGGTGGCCAAAGTTGACCAGGCGCACGCCGGGGATCTCGCGCGTGAGCAGCGCGTCGGCATGCTCCACGAAGGCGGGGATGCGCGAGATCGGCACCGAGATGTCGTGCTTGATATTCAGCCCTTCCTCGGCCTGCGCCAGTGGGATGCTCTCGCGGATGTGCCAGAGCTGGTGCGCCTGGGTGATGTTCTCGGCCACCACGGCGTCCTGCACGCAGCCGGCCTCGAAGGCGGTTTCCAGCAGGGCCTCGAAGCGGGCGCGCGCGTGGTCCTCGGATTCGCTGTCGGAGTTCTCCAGCAGCACGCCGTAGGCCACCTCGTCCTGGTCGATGAAGGGCACGCGCAGTTGCGGCATGTGCTTGTCGACGAGCTGCAGCGCAAAGCGCCCCATCACCTCGAAGCCCGTCAGCCCCGCGCCCAGGTGCTGGTGCGCCAGGGCCAGCAGGCGCACGGCCTGCTCCATGCAGGAGACTGCGGCCCAGGCGGTGAGCTGCGCCGCCGGGCGCGGATAGAGCTTGAGCGTGGCGGCGGTGATGATGCCCAGCGTGCCCTCGCTACCGACGAACAGGTCGCGCAGGTCGTAGCCCGTGTTGTCCTTGCGCAGGCCCTTGAGGCCGTCCCACACCTCGCCCTGGGGCGTGACGACTTCCAGGCCCAGGCACAGGTCGCGCGAGTTGCCGTAGCGCACCACCTGCGTGCCGCCAGCGTTGGTGCCCAGGTTGCCGCCGATGGTGCAGCTGCCCTCGGCCGCGAGCGAGAGCGGGAACAGCAGCCCGGCTTTCTCGGCGGCGTCCTGCACGTTCTGCAGGATGCAGCCGGCCTCGACGGTGAGGGTGAGGTTGTCCGGATCGAGCGCGCGCACCGCGTTCAGGCGCGTGAGGCTCAGCACCACCTCGCGGCCCGAGGTGTCGGGCGTGGAGCCCACCGACAGGCCCGTGTTGCCGCCCTGCGGCACGATGGGCGCGCCCGCGGCGGCGCAGGCCTTGACCACGCCGGCCACCTCCTGCGTGCTGGCCGGGCGTACCACGGCCAGGGCCTTGCCGCGCACGCGGCGGCGCCAGTCCTGCTCCCAGGCGCTGAGGTCGCCCTCGGTGAGCACATGGGCGGCGCCGACGATCTGGCGCAGGGATTCGATCAGGTCTTGCATGGGAAGGGCTCCAGGGCGGCAGGCGCGCCGCCAGGTGGGTTCAGGGGGCGCTGGCGTCCGGCCGGGCGCTGCGCAGGCGCATGCGGATGTGCACGGTGCAGGCGGTGAACAGCACCAGGCACAGCAAAATTTCCAGCAGCGCCAGCCAGTTGCCGGGGGCGCGGTCGCTCCAGGCGCGCACCACGCCCTCGGTGAAATACAGCCAGACCAGCAGGCTGACCCAGCGGTAGGTGTACATGCGGTTCTTCAGGAAACCGGCGAGAGGAATGCACAGCGGCAAGGCTTTCAGCGCCAGCCACGAGCCACCGGGCCGCAGCGGCGCCAGGAACAGCTCCCAGGCCAGGCACAGCGCGATCAGGGCCAGCAGGCTGGCCACGGCCACGCGGCGCGCGCCGTCCACCAGCGGGGCGGCGGCGGGTAGGGGGGCGGGGGAGGCAGGGTTCATGGTGGCGGCGTTTCCAGGCGTGCGCCCGGGGAAATCTGGGATCATACGAGCATGCCCTTTTCCTTACAGACCGTGGTGCGGCGCCTGGAGGCGCTGGCTGCCGAGCTATCGCACTTCCCCTGGAAAACCACGGCCCACACCCTGCGCGAGCGCTTCCGCGAAGACCGCCTGGGCCTGACGGCCAGCAGCCTGACCTTCACCACCATCCTGGCGCTGGTGCCCTTCGTCACCGTGGCGCTGGCCGTGTTCACAGCCTTCCCCATGTTCGGCAAGCTGCAGGACGTGCTGCAGCGCTGGCTGGTGGAGAGCCTGGTGCCCGACAACATCGCGCGCCAGGTGCTGGGCTACCTCACGCAGTTCGCGTCCAAGGCCAACCGCCTGGGGCTGCTGGGCTTTTCCGTGCTGCTGGCGACCGCGCTGGCGCTGATCCTCACCATCGACCGCACGCTCAACAACATCTGGCGCGTGCGCCGGCTGCGGCCGCTGGGCCAGCGGGTGCTGATCTATTGGGCCGCGATGACGCTGGGGCCGCTGCTGCTGGGCGCCAGCCTGGCGCTGACCTCGTATGCGCTGTCGGCCTCGCGCGGGCTGGTGGGGCAGATCCCGGGCGGCCTGCGGCTGTTGCTCGATTCGCTCGAATTCTTCGTGCTCGCCGCCGGCATGGCCGGGCTGTACCACTACGTGCCCAACACCCAGGTGAACTGGCGCCATGCCTGGGCGGGCGGCGTTTTCGTGGCGGTGGGCATGGAACTGGCCAAGAAGGGGCTGGCGCTGTACGTGGCCAAGGTGCCCACCTATTCGGCGGTGTATGGCACTTTCGCCACGCTGCCCATCCTGCTGGTCTGGATCTACGTGGCCTGGGTCATCGTGCTGCTGGGGGCCGTGGTGGCCGCCTACCTGCCCAGCCTGCTGGCGGGCGTGGCGCGGCGCTCGGGCCACCAGGGCTGGAATTTCGAGCTGGCCGTGGAGGTGCTGCAGCAGCTCGACGTGGCCCGCCACACCCCGGCGCGGGGCCTGCGCGCCGATGCGCTGGCGCAGCGCCTGCGCGTGGATGCGCTGCAGCTCGAACCCGCGCTCGATGTCCTCCTCGCCCTGGACTGGGTGGGGCGCTTGCAGGAGGAGAACGGGGCCACGCCGCGCCAGGCCGAATCGCGCTACGTGCTGCTGGCCGACCCGCAAACCACCCCGCTGGCGCCGCTGGTGCAGCGCCTGCTGCTGGTGCGCAGCCCCAGCCTGGAGGGGGTGTGGGGCCGGGCGGGGCTCGATGGCCTGCTGCTGGGCGATGCGTTGACCAGCATTGAGGCAGAAAAACGGCCCTGAGCTAATCCCAGAAAGCGCTAGCAGCTATTTATTCAATAGCAAAACTCAGCGCGCCAGGAAGTCCCGGATGGCGAACAGCGTCTCCTCCGGTGTCTCCGTCATCTGGTGGTGGCCGACCGGAAGGTGGGCCACCTGCACCTGCTTGCCGCTTTCGCGTGCCTTGGCGATCAGGCCCTGCGCGGCCTTGGGCGTGGTCATCTGGTCCTGCGCGCCGAGGGCGAACAGCACGGGGCAGGTGATGCGCGCGATGGCCTCTTCGCCGCCTGCATAGCTGTCGCAGGCCACGAAGCCCCGGTGGAACAGGTTCACCTCGCGGTTGCTGCGCAGCACGCGGCGGCCCAGCGCCATGCTGGCGCCGTACACCCAGGTGCCGGGGCCCAGCGCGGTGGGCGGCGCGCACAGGGTGCTGCGCGAGAACACGTTGACCATGCGCAGCGCCTTCTCGGGCTCGTTCAGCGAGGCCTCGATGAGCGCGGGCGAGACCTTCATCGGGAAGGCCGTGCCTACCAGCACGAGGTGGCTGGCGCGTTCCTGCAGGCGCGCGGCGGCCTCCAGCGCGATCAGCGAGCCCCAGCTGTGGCCCACCAGCGCGGCGCGCGGCGCGCCCACGGCGTCGAGCAGGGAGATGACGAAGTCCGCTGCTTCCTCCACCGAGGCCGGCGCCGGGCCGGCGCTCTTGCAGTGGCCGGGCAGGTCCACCGCCAGCACGTTCCAGCCGTGGTTGGCGAGGTAGCGGCTCTGCATGGCCCAGACGCTGTGGTCGTTGAGCACGCCGTGCACCATCACCACGGTGGGTTGCGCCGGGTTGAAGGGCTTGCCGCCGGTGTAGCAGAAGGTCTTGTGGCCGTTGACTTGCAGTTCCATGGCTTAAACCCCCGCCTTTTCTGCGGCCTTCAGGGCGCGCTTGAGGTCGTCGATGAGGTCGTCCGGGTCTTCCAGTCCGATGGACAGGCGGATCGTGCCCTGCGTGATGCCCGCGCCCGCGAGCGCGTCGTCCGCCAGTCGGAAGTGGGTGGTGCTGGCCGGGTGGATCACCAGGCTGCGGCAGTCGCCCACGTTGGCCAGGTGGCTGAAGATCTTGAGCGTTTCGATGAATTTCTTGCCTTGCTCGCGCGTGCCCTTGAGGTCGAAGCTGAACACCGAGGCCACGCCACGCGGCAGCAGCTTTTGCGCGAGCTGGTGGCTGGGGTGCGATTCGAGCAGCGGGTGGCCCACGCGCTCGACGAAGGGCTGGCTGGCCAGGAACTGCACCACCTTCTCGGTGTTGCGCATGTGCTGCTGCATGCGCAGCGGCAGGGTCTCGATGCCCTGCAGGATGAGCCAGGCGGTGTGCGGGCTCATGCAGGCGCCGAAGTCGCGCAGGCCCTCGCGCCGTGCGCGCAGCAGGAAGGCGCCCACGGTCGATTCCTCGCTGAACACCATGTTGTGGAAGCCCTCGTAGGGCGCGGTCATTTCGGGGAAGCGTCCCGAGCCTTCCCAGTCGAACGCGCCGCTGTCCACCACCACGCCGCCGATCACCGTGCCGTGGCCGCTGAGGAACTTGGTGGCCGAGTGGTAGACCAGGTCAGCGCCATGCTCGAAGGGCTTGAGCAGCCAAGGCGTGGTGAAGGTCGAGTCCACCAGCAGCGGAATGCCGTGCTCGTGTGCGATGGCGCTGACGGTGGGGATGTCGAGCACGTCCAGGCCGGGGTTGCCCACGGTTTCGCCGAAGAACAGCTTGGTATTGGGGCGAATGGCGGCGCGCCAGGCGTCGATGTCGCCGGGCTTGACGAAGGTGGTCTCGATGCCGAAGCGGCGCAGCGTGTAGTGCAGCAGGTTCTGCGAGCCGCCGTAGAGCGCGGTGCTGGCTACGATGTGCGAGCCCGCGCCCATCAGCGTGCAGATGGCCAGGTGCAGCGCGGCCTGGCCGCTGGCCACCGCAATGGCGCCCGCGCCGCCTTCGAGCGCGGCCATGCGCTGCTCGAACACGGCGTTGGTCGGGTTGCTGATGCGCGAATAGACGTGCCCGCCGCGCTCCATGTTGAACAGCGCGGCCGCGTGGTCGCTCGAATCGAACACGAACGAGGTCGTCAGGTGGATGGGCACGGCGCGCGCGCCCGTGGCGGGGTCGGGGGTGGCACCTGCGTGCAGGGCCAGCGTGTCGAAGCCGGGATCGGCGTAACCGGGCATGAAGTTGTCTCCAAGGTGTATCGGACTAGGGCGGAGCCCCTGGCATTGTGGGCTATATTTGACTTCTAAATGCATAGCGCCCCAGTGGCGTCCACGGAGAAGCACCATGAAAGTCAGCGACATCCTGCGCGTCAAGGGCAACACCCTGTTCACCGTCCATCCCGACGAGCCCCTGGCGCGCGCGGCCGAGGCCATGGCCGAGAAGGACATCGGCTCGCTGGTGGTGATGGAGCACGGCGACCTGGTGGGCATGCTCACCTTCCGCGAGGTGATCCAGGCCATGGTGAAGAACGGTGGCAACGTGGGCACCATGCTCGTGCGCACCGCCATGGACGACCACCCGCTGACCTGCACCACCGAGACCGACATGGACGAGGTGCGCCGCATGATGCTGGACCGCCACGCGCGCTACATGCCGGTGATGGACAAGCGCATGCTCATGGGCGTGATCAGCTTCTACGACGTGGCCAAGGCCGTGGTGGACAGCCAGAACTTCGAGAACAAGATGCTCAAGGCCTACATCCGCGATTGGCCGGAGGAAAAGACTGCCCCCTGAGCGGCTGTGCCGCTTCCCCCTTCTCTTGCAGCGCTGCGCGCTGCGGAAGGGGACGACACCAGCGCGGCGGGGCGGCCCTTGCGCGGTGTCTGCTGGCCTGGGCCGCGCCAGTCACGAGGCCTTCAACTATGTTGCCTTCGTCACAGGCGACCGTCTGGGATAATTCTTCGCCATGAGCGGCAACACCTTCGGCACCCTTTTTTGCGTCACCAACTTCGGTGAATCCCACGGCCCGGCCATTGGCTGCGTGATCGATGGCTGCCCGCCCGGCATGCTGCTGTCCGAGGCCGACATCCAGCACGACCTGGACCGCCGCCGCCCAGGCACCAGCCGCCACGTCACGCAGCGCAACGAACCCGACGCGGTGGAAATTTTGTCGGGCGTGTACGAGGGCCGCACCACCGGCACGCCCATCGCGCTGCTGATCCGCAATACCGACCAGCGCAGCAAGGACTATGGCGACATCCTGCGCACCTTCCGCCCCGGCCATGCCGACTACACCTACTGGCACAAGTACGGCCTGCGCGATCCACGTGGCGGCGGCCGTTCGTCCGCGCGCCTGACGGCCCCCACCGTGGCCGCCGGCGCGGTGGCCAAGAAGTGGCTGCAGGAAAAGTACGGCACGCAGTTTCGTGCCTGCATGACGCAGCTGGGCGAACTGGAGATTCCGTTCGAGAGCTGGGACCATGTGCCGCACAACCCCTTCTTCGCGCCCGTGGCCGATGTGCAGCGCTACGAGGACTACATGGACCAGCTGCGCAAGGCGCACGACTCCTGCGGCGCGCGCATCCGCGTGCAGGCCTCGGGCGTGCCCGTGGGCCTGGGCGAGCCGCTGTTCGACAAGCTCGACGCCGATATCGCCTACGCCATGATGGGCCTGAACGCCGTGAAGGGCGTGGAGATTGGCGCCGGCTTTGCCAGCGTGGCGCAGCGCGGCACCACGCACGGCGATTCGCTCACGCCCGAGGGTTTTGCCAATAACAATGCGGGTGGCGTGCTCGGCGGCATCAGCACCGGGCAGGACCTGGAGGTGAGCATCGCCATCAAGCCCACCAGCTCCATCCTGAGCCCGCGCGAGTCCATCGACATCCACGGTCAGAGCACCGAGGTGGTCACCAAGGGCCGCCACGACCCCTGCGTGGGCATCCGCGCCGCGCCCATTGCCGAGGCGCTGCTGGCGCTGGTGCTCATGGACCACGCGCTGCGCCACCGCGCGCAGTGCGGCGATGTGGCGCAGCCGGTGCCGCCCATCCCCGCCGCCCGGCCCTGAGCCTCTCAAGCGCGCTTAGCGCGTTCGCAGGAAGCCCAGCCAGCGCAGCGGGTTGAAGCCGGTCACCAGGGTGGTGGCCAGCAGCACCAGCGCGCCGCCCCACAGCATGCCCGGGCCCAGGGCCTCGCCCAGGAACAGGCTGCCCCAGGCCACGCCGAACAGCGGAATCATGAAGGCCGAGCTCATCGCCGCCACGGGCGAGATCTGGCTGAGCACGCGCAGGTTGAGCCAGTAGGCCAGGCCCGAGGTCACCACGCCCATCACCAGCACGGCCAGCAGGGCCGGCGCGGTGAAGCGGGCGTGCGGCAGGTCCCAGGCAGCGCCGGGCAGCAAGCCCACCAGCGCCGTGGCATGGATGCCCGCCGCGATGGCCAGCGGGCTGATGCGCTGGGTGGCGCGCTTCATCCAGGGGGTGCAGATGCCATAGCAGGCGGCAGCGGCCACGCAGGCCAGGGCGGCCACCATGAGTTCGGGCGTGGGCTGCACGGGGCCCAGGCGCACGATGAAGGCCACGCCGATGAAGCCGCACAGGCAGCCCAGCCATTTGCGCGGGCTGAGCTGGTCCTCCTTCATCCAGGCCGAGGCCAGCACGCCGAAGGGCACGACCATGGTGTTGAGCAGCGAGCTGTAGCCCGCCGGCAGGCGCAGCGCCGCCCAGGCGTAGAGCAGGA
This sequence comes from Simplicispira lacusdiani, assembly GCF_003604195.1. Classification (GTDB taxonomy): domain Bacteria; phylum Pseudomonadota; class Gammaproteobacteria; order Burkholderiales; family Burkholderiaceae_C; genus Simplicispira; species Simplicispira lacusdiani. Next base: position 325,830 of record NZ_QXGR01000003.1, on the reverse strand, counting down.
AGGGCAGGGCGACGGTCATCACGCCCAGGCCCGTCAGCTCGCGCCAGTGCCGCCAGGGCCAGGGCTCGCCCGTGGCGCGCATGATGGCCGCCAGCGTGAGCGTGGCCAGGCCGATGCGCAGCGCGGCCATGACGTTGGGGCCCAGCACCGGGCTGGCGATGCGGATGAACAGGAAGGAGGCGCCCCAGAGGGCAGACAGCAGCACAAGCTGCAGCAGATGGCGGGTTCTCACCCCGGCATTGTGCCGGCTTCGGGCCGCGCGCACGGTGCCGTGCGCGACATGGTTTTGGGCTTTGTGGGGTTATGGAGGCCGTAGATACGGCGCCAGATGCTCACGAATTCATAGCGGCTGCATGGCCGCCGGGGCTCACTGGCGGACTTCGTCGACCAGGGTCTTGAACTCGTCGATGTCCTCGAAGCTGCGGTAGACGCTGGCATAGCGGACGTAGGCCACCTTGTCGAGCTTCTTGAGTTCGCGCATCACCAGTTCGCCGATGCGGCTCGACGGGATCTCGCGCTGGCCCAGGTTGAGGAGCTTTTCCTCGATGCGCTCGATGGCCGAATCCACCTGCGCCGTGCTCACCGGCCGCTTGCGCAGCGCGATGTTGAACGAGCCCAGGAGCTTGGCGCGCGCATAGTCGGTGCGCCGTCCGTCCTTCTTCACCACCACCGGGAAGCTGACCTCGGGCCGCTCGTAGGTGGTGAAGCGCTTCTCGCAGGTGGCGCAGCGGCGCCTGCGGCGGATGAAGTCCCCGTCCTCGGACACGCGGGTCTCGACGACCTGTGTCTCGTGGTGGCTGCAGAACGGGCACTTCATGGGGCGTGCAGGCGCGTGGGCCGGATCAGCGGTAGACCGGGAAGCGGCTGGTCAGGGCGTTGACCTTCGCGCGCACGGCGGCGATGTTGGCCTCGTCGCGCGGGTTGTCCAGCACGTCGGCGATCAGGTGGGCCGTGGCGCGGGCTTCTTCTTCCTTGAAGCCGCGCGTGGTCATGGCGGGGGTGCCGATGCGCACGCCGCTGGTCACCATCGGCTTTTCCGGGTCGTTGGGGATGGCGTTCTTGTTGATGGTCATGTGAGCTTGGCCCAGCACGGCCTCGGCTTCCTTGCCGGTGATGCCCTTGGCGCGCAGGTCCACCAGCATGACGTGGCTTTGCGTGCCACCGCTGACGATGCGCAGGCCGCGCTGGGTCAGCGTCTCGGCCACGACCTTGGCGTTCTTGGCCACCTGTTCCTGGTAGGCCTTGAATTCAGGCTGCAGCGCTTCCTTGAAGGCCACGGCCTTGGCCGCGATCACGTGCATCAGCGGGCCGCCCTGCAGGCCGGGGAAGATGGCGCTGTTGATGGCCTTCTCGTGCTCGGCCTTCATCAGGATGATGCCGCCGCGCGGGCCGCGCAGGCTCTTGTGCGTGGTGCTGGTGACCACATCAGCGTGGGGCACGGGGTTGGGGTACACGCCCGCGGCGATCAGGCCGGCGTAGTGGGCCATGTCCACCATGAAGATGGCGCCGATTTCCTTGGCCACCTTGGCGAAGCGGGCGAAATCGATGTGCAGGCTGTAGGCCGAGGCACCGGCCACGATCAGCTTGGGCTTGTGCTCGCGGGCCTTGGCTTCCATCGCGTCGTAGTCGATTTCTTCCTTGGCGTTCAGGCCGTAGGAGACCACGTTGAACCACTTGCCCGACATGTTCAGCGGCATGCCGTGCGTCAGGTGGCCGCCTTCGGCCAGGCTCATGCCCATGATGGTGTCACCGGGCTTGAGGAAGGCCAGGAACACGGCCTCGTTGGCCGAGGCGCCGCAGTGCGCCTGCACGTTGGCGGCTTCGGCGCCGAAGAGTTGCTTGACGCGGTCGATGGCCAGTTGCTCGGCCACGTCCACATGCTCGCAACCGCCGTAGTAGCGCTTGCCGGGGTAGCCTTCGGCGTACTTGTTGGTCAGCTGCGTGCCCTGGGCCCACATGACGGCGGGCGAGGCGTAGTTCTCGCTGGCGATGAGTTCGATGTGCTCTTCCTGGCGCTTGTTTTCGGCCTGGATGGCGGCAAAGAGTTCGGGGTCGGTCTGTTCGACGAGGATGTTGCGGTCGTACATGGTTTGGCAGTCCTATGACTTGGTGTCCCTTGAAACAAGGGCTGCCCAGGCGAACGGCGGAACGCAGAAGCCGGGGCCCCTGCGGCACGCTCCCCGGTGGTTCACAGGGGGCGGGCCCCTGCAGGTTTCCACGTCAGCGGCGGGCTCCGTGGGAGCCCGCGCCTATCGCCAGTCGCGTACCCCGTTAGTGTAACTGAGCCCGGGCGTGGCGTTGCCGGGAGGAGCCTTGCGCGGTGCCTGGGTGCGGGTCAGAACTGGGGGGAGAGCAGGGCCACTTTTTCCGTGGCCGTGCTGGCGCGCTCGGAAGGCGCAGCCGCGGGCACGGCCTTGGCGGGCGCCTGGCTGGAGAGCGTGGGCGGGGTCACGGGCTGTTCCATGGGCATGGGACGGCCTCCGGCCACCTGGCGCAGGCGGAAATGTTCGGCCATCACCTTGCTGGCATAGCCGCCGTCCTCGGCCGGATCACTGGCGCCCACGTAGTAGCGCAGGCCGCCTTCGACGGTGCCTGCGCGGGCAATGCATTCCTGCAGCACCTTGACGCCCACGCGCAGGTTGGTCACGGGGTCGAAGGCTGCAAGGTGACCGCCGACGGATTCGTACTTGTCGGTATGCACGCGCGTCATCACCTGCATCAACCCCTGCGCGCCCACCGGGCTCTGGGCAAACGGGTTGAAGCGCGATTCGATGGCCATGACCGCCAGGATCAGCGTGGGATCGAGCTTGGTGCGGCTGCCGATCTCATAGGCTTCGGCCACGAGCAGGCTCAGCGGCTCGGGCGCCACGCGGTATTTCTTGCTGAGCCAATAGGCCACACGGGCCTGCTCCTTGGGTAGCTCCTTCGGGTCGGCGGCCAGGGCGCGCTCGCTGGGCTCCAGGGGCTCTGCCACGTCGCCGAGCAGCGTGACCTGGCGGGCTTGCAGCCAGTCCATGAGTTGTTCCTCGCCTGCCTGGCGCAGGTCGGGGCGTGCCGTGAGGGCAATGGCCGCGAAGGCCACAGCCAAGCCCAGGAGGGCGAAGCTGTTGTGGGTGATCTCCAGAAAACCGTGGGCTACATCGGCGGCGAAGGTGCGCAAGCCGGAGACCATTTTTCCTGTCGCTGTCATAGCTTTCCTTTCTGCGGCGGGGCCGCGCCTGGCTGCCATGGGCAGCGTGGCACGGTAGGTTCTCGCCTGGATTGGTACGCCATCAAATTCGTGCCTGGCGCGTGGCACCACGAACACTGAACTGACTTAGCCGGATTCGGCAGCGGGTTGGGGTTTGTACTAGCTTTTGCGAAGCTGGCGGATTCTAGGAGGGCATTAAATGCCAAGTCAACACTATTGAACTAAGTTTTTAGATTTTTGAATTATTATAAATGTGTGAAAAATCACAGTTTTTGAGGGCTTTCACAGGCGTTTCCACGGTGTGGGGCCTGCGGCGAAATGGAGAGCTCAGCTCAATTTCAATCGCGTCCCGAACCCTGATTGAGCCGCTGATTTGTGCCTCGGGGCTTTCTTTGCTAAGGTGCAATCGCCTCTTGAATGAAGGCATCGCCGGACGAAGCAAGGCCACCTGCCCCAGCATGCAGTGCGAAGGTGGAGATAGCGCGGAGCTTCCAAGGCAACCCCCTGGGGGCAATACCTTGCCCCCTCGCAGACCGGACCGTTCTTCTCCGTGCTGCGAACCGATGGCAAAGACCGTTGTGTCAGCCGTCAAGCCCGGTGGGGCGGCACGAGCCGCTCCACCGGGCTTTCTTGTTTCATGCGGTTGCGCGGGTAGCCACGGACTCTGGTCCAATGGCGGGTAGTGAATACCCGGGCGCCCCGAAGCCATTGGCCATGAATTTCTCCGTTCTCCTGACCTCCTTCAAGAACACTCCCTGGCCCCGGCGGCTGGCGTTGGCCCTGGCCGCGCTCGTGCTGCTCTGGATCCTGGGCTGGCTCGCGGTTCCGCCGCTCCTTCGAAGCCAGGGCGAGCAACTGGCATCGGAGGCACTGGGGCGCAAGGTCACGATCGGAGGGGTGAGCTTTCGGCCTTGGTCTCTGGAATTGAGCCTGCATGACGTGGCCGTGGCAGGCGCCGATGGCAGCCATGCCTTGTTGCGGGTGGAGCGCATCTATATAGATGCCGAATTGCAATCCCTGGTGCGCCTGGCGCCTGTGGTCGATGCCCTGGAGGTGGATGCGCCGGTGCTGCGCCTTACCCAGTTGGCGCCCGGGCGGACCGATGTGGACGACATCATGGAACGCCTTACGCGGCCCGGTGATCCGCAGGCCAAGCCGGTCGGCTTCATGCTCTACAACATTGCCGTGCGGGGTGGGGCGGTCGATTTCATGGACAAGACCGTGGATCGCACGCATGAGGTGCGTGACCTGCGCTTTGCCTTGCCGTTCATCGGCAATCTCGGGGCCCAGCGAGAGGTCAAGGTGGTGCCCCGGCTGGCGTTCGAGCTCAATGGCAGCGCATTCGAGTCCCATGCCGAGACCACGCCCTTCACGGAAAGCCTGCGCACCGATGCCGGCATCCGCCTGAAGGATTTCGACCTTGCCCCTTACCGGGGCTATCTCCCCGCCAGTCTGCCGGCGCGCCTGGATGCGGGCACGGTCGATGCGGACTTGCGCCTGTCGTTCGAGCAAAGGCCGGCACCGGTGGTGCAGCTCAGTGGCGTGCTGCGGGCTAGCGGCGTGCGGCTCAGTGATGCCCAGCAGCATGAATTGCTGGCGTTCGATGCCCTGGAAGTGCGGCTGGCCGAACTGCAGCCGTTCAAGCGCCTGCTGCGCATCGAAGCCGTCGAGTGGGAGGCTCCACGCCTGGCCCTGCGGCGTGATGGCGCGGGCCATCTCAACCTGGAAGGGCCGGGGGGGCAAGCTTCGGCGCCAGCCGCCAGCAAGCCGGACCATGGCTGGAAGGTGGAACTGGGCCGCGTGGCCGTGCGGGGAGGCCAAGCCTCCTGGCAAGACGAGAGCGTGCCGGGCACGGCGCGGCTGGCGCTGCATGACATTGCGTTGGATGCCTCGGCCATCTCCATGCCCGTCGAGCACCCAGCGCGTTTTGCCGGCAGCTTGCGGCTGGCCGGGCCGGAGGGCAGCAAGCCGGCGGAACTGGCTTTTGCTGGCGATGGAACGGACCGGCAAGGGAAGGTGGCGGTTTCCGTGCGTTCCTTGGCGTTGGAATGGGCCGCGCCCTACCTGGCGCAATGGGCCACGCCCCGGTTGGGCGGTGTCCTGGACACCGATGCTGGCCTGGCCTGGAACGGTGCGGCGTTGGTGGCGCAGGTGGCGGGGCTGGGGCTCGACGATGTGTTCCTGTCCTGCGCCAGCGCTTCCGACTGTGAGGGCGCCGCTCCGGCCGCCCTGGCCCTGCGGGACAAGCAGTCGCTGGCCGAGCTCAAGCGGCTGCGCGTGGAGGATGCCCGTATCGATCTGGCGCAGCACAGCGTGCGCGTGGGCCGGGTTGCCCTGACCCAGCCGCGCGCGCTGGTGGACCGCACGGCCGATGGCCGATGGATGTTCGAGCGTTGGCAGCGTCCCCAGCAGTTGGCTGACGGGCGCCAGCCCCAGGCGGGTGCCGCACCGTGGGCAGTGCAGTTGGCGAATGTCGAGATCGACGGGGGCGCTGCGGCCTTTAGGGATGCCGTGCCGGCCGAGCCCGTGGCATTCACCATGACGGGCCTGCGACTGCGCCTGCAGGACTTCGCGCCGCTGGCGGCCTTGGCCAGGCCATCGGCCATCAGCCTGTCGGCGCGTCTGGGAACGGGCCGGGCCGATCCAGGGCGGCTGGAATACGAGGGCACGCTGGGCATCGCGCCGGTCCAGGTCCAGGGCCGGGTGCTGGCCAGTCACCTGCCTTTGCATGCGTTCGAGCCCTATGTCGCCAAGGCCCTGCGGGTGGATGTGCGTCGTGCCGATGGCAGTTTCAAGGGGCAGGTGCAGTACACCGATACCCCCGCCGGGCCCCGGCTGGGTGTGCAGGGCGATGCCGCTCTCGACGATGTGCGCGTGCGCATGGCGCCGATGGGCCAGGCCGAAGAGGGGGTGGGCACGGAGACGCCCCGGGTGGTGCGCCGAGGGGAGGAGTTGCTGAACTGGAAATCCCTGGGCCTGCGCGGCATCGAGGTGTCCATGGCCCCGGGCAAGCCCGTCGCGGTGGATGTCCGTGAAACGGCGCTCAGCGACTTTTTCGCGCGCATCATCGTGCAGTCCGACGGACGCATCAATCTGCAGGACATGCTTCAACCATCGGCGACGCCGCAAGCCGCACCCCCGGCGTCACCGGGCAATGCGGCCTCGGCTCCGGTTTCGGGTGGGGCGGCCGATGCCGCGCCAGCACCGGTCATCCGTTTCGGACCGGTAACGCTCACGGGAGGCCGTGTCCACTTCAGTGACTATTTCATCCAGCCCAACTATTCCGCGGATCTGAGCGAGCTCGCGGGGCGGCTCAGCGCGTTCTCCTCGGTTCCTGCCGTCGACGGTGCGACACCGGAGATGGCCGATCTGGAATTGCGAGGCCGGGCCGAGGGCACGGCCTCGCTGGAGGTGACCGGCAAGCTCAATCCATTGGCCAAGCCGCTGGCCCTGGATATCCAGGGCCGCATGCGCGATCTGGAGTTGCCGCCGCTGTCGCCCTACACCATCAAGTACGCGGGCCATGGGGTCGAGCGCGGCAAGCTCAGCATGGATGTGAATTACCGCGTGCAGCCCGACGGCCAGCTCACGGCCAGCAACAAGCTTGTGCTCAACCAGCTCACCTTCGGTGAACCGGTGCCGGGCGCGCCCGCCAGCCTGCCGGTGAAGCTCGCGGTGGCGCTGCTGGCGGACCGCAACGGCGTGATCGATGTGGACCTCCCCATCAGCGGTTCGCTGAATGATCCGGAGTTCAAGCTGGGTTCGGTGATCTTCAAGATCATCGGCAACCTCATCCTCAAGGCGGTGACCGCGCCGTTCTCCCTGCTGGCCGGGGCGTTCGGTGGCGGCGATGAACTGGGCTCGGTGCCCTTCGCGGCCGGCAGCGCCGTGCTCGACGCAGAGGCCTTGCAAGGGTTGGACAAGGTGGTGAAGGCGCTGATCGACCGGCCTGCTCTCAAGATGACGGTGGCTGGCATGGCCAGCCTTGAGGTGGAGCGTGACGCCTGGAAGCGGGCCCAGCTGCAGCAGTCCCTGCTGGCGCAAAAGCGCCGCGCCGCGCTGCGAGCGGGGCAGCCTGCGGAGGAGGTGAAAGCTGTCACGCCGGAGGAATATCCGGCGCTGCTCAAGGAGGTGTACCGCCGCTCCGACATGGCCAAGCCGCGCAACCTGGTGGGCATCGCCAAGGATCTGCCACCCGGCGAGATGGAGGCGCTGCTGCTGGCGAACATCCCGGTGTCCGAGGCATCCATGCGCGAGTTGGCGCTGGCCCGCGGCGTGGCCGTGCGTGACTACCTGGCGTCGCGCCAGCTGCCATCGGACCGGCTCTTCCTTGGGGCCGTGCGTGTGGCTCCGCAGGATGCTGCCTGGAAGCCCCATGCCGAGCTGACACTGGCCACCCGTTGACCTGGGTTAGGGCTCCGGGCCAAATCCCGGTGAAAATAGCGCTTTAGCCCGCCGCGCGCCCTGGCCCGTGGCCATGGGCCTGTCTTGTGCCGCCCGGCCTTGGCCGGGGGCCTACCTGTTGATTCCATGTTTCCACTCTTTTCCCGCAACAAAATGTCCGACGCACCCGAAACCCCCCCGGCTCCCGCCAAAGCCCCCGATGTGCATCCGCTCGATGCGCTGACGGGCGGTGCCTTCTCGGCGGCGACGTCGGGCGAGCGTGCCGCGCGCATCCGCGAATGGCTGGCCAAGCAGCCCGCTTCCGAGCAGTTGCAGGAAGTCTTCAAGGAGCTCAGCGGCCGCGACAAGGGGGCCGCCCGCGCCGTGCGCGAGCGCCTCAATGAAATCCGCCGCGCCAAGACCCAGGAGTCCATCGCCACAGAATGGGCCGAGAAGGCCCAGGCGCTGCTGGCGGCGTCCAAGCTCAACATCGCCGACGCCCTGGCGTGGCAGCGCGATGCGGCCAAGGCCGGCGCGCCGCTGTCGCGCGAGCCGCTGTCGCTGCTCAAGGCGCAATTGGCGGACCGCGTCAAGGTCATCGAAGACCTGCAGCACCGTGTGCAGGTCCAGCGCGAGGCCGCCGTCCTGCTGGCCCAGCGCATCGAGGTGCTGTCCACCAAGTCGTGGCGCGATGCGCAGGCGGCCCTGGAAGTGCTGCGCGCCGATGTGCAGCACTGGCAGGAGCAGGCGCAATCGCTCTCGGGCGATGCCAGTTGGCTCAGCGTGGAGGCGCGCTTCCCGCCGTTGCTCGATGCTTCGCGCACCCAGTTGCTGGTGGTCTGGGAGGCTTTCCAGTCGGCCCTGGCACTGGCCGTGGCTGCGGCCGAGGATGTGCAGGCCGCGCTGCCACCCGTGCCGGTCTGGGCCGATGAGCTGCGCCTGGCGCGCGGTGTTCCTGCCGAGGCGGTGGTGGCGGCCGAACGCCCAGCCCGTGCCGCCAAGCCCAAAGTCGATCCCGAAGTGGTCGCCAAGGCCGCACAACTCGTCGGCGAGGCGCTGGCCAAGCTGGAGCAGGAAACCGCCGAAGGCCACGGCAAGGCCAGTGCGGGGGCTGCCACGGCACTGCGTGCCGTGCTCAAGGCCCAGGGCCGGCATATCGATGCAGCGCTGGAGCAGCGCGTGCATGCGGCGCTGGTGGCGGCTGGTGAACTGGAAGGCTGGCAGCGCTGGAGCGCCGACCAGGTGCGCGAGGAGCTGGTGGCCAAGGCCGAAAGCCTGCTCAAGCGCCCTGAAGGGCAGGCGCTGGGCGGCCGCAAGATGCAGGAAACGCTGCGCCAGTTGCGTGACCAGTGGAAGCAGGCCGACCAGGGTGGCGCACCCAACCATGGCCTGTGGAAAAAGTTCGACGAGGCATGCAATGCCGCGCACAAGGTGGTCGAAGCCTGGTTGGACAAGATCCGTGCCGAGACCGCCGAACACAAGGCCCAGCGCCTGGCTCTGATCGAGGAGGTCAAGGCCTGGGCGCAGGAGCATGCCGCCACGGGCGACTGGAAGGCCGTGAACCGTGCTCTGCACCAGTTCGGTGAGCGCTGGCGCGAGAGCGGCCATGTGGGCGAGAAGGTTTTCGCCGAGCTGCAGCCGCTGTGGAAGCAGGCCATCGCGGCGGCGGCGCAGCCGTTCGAAAAGGCGCAGGCTGAAAGCCTGGCGCGCCGCCAAGCCATGATCGAGGAGGCTGCGGTGCTGGGTGCGGCGCCCACGCTGCGCATCGATGCCATCAAGGCCTTGCAGCAGCGCTGGCAGGCCGAGGCGCAGGCCGTGCCGCTGGAGCGCCGCCAGGAGCAGAAGCTCTGGGATGCCTTCCGCAAGCCGATCGACGAAGCTTTCAACCGCAAGAGCGCGGAGCGCGAGCGCGGTGCATCGCAGGCAAGCGCGCATGACCGTGCCGTGCTGGAGGCCGCCAAGACCCTGGAGGCCGCCAATGCGGGCGGGGACGCGCAGCAAATCCGCGCGGCCATGGCCGCGCTGGAAGCCGCCTTGCGCGGCCAGGCGCAGGCTGCGGCCGAGGAGGGCCGCTTGGCCGCGGCGGCATCCGAGCCCACGCCTGTGGTCGAGACACCCACTGCCGATATGGCGCCCGCTGATGGCGCCGAGACGCCTGCGGCGCCCGCGTCCAAGCCTGTTGCCCGACCGGTGGTCGCGGTGCGTGGCGATGATCGCCCGGGCATGAAAAAAGAAGCACCGTCCGCCGCGCCACGTGGTGGGCGTTCTGGCGAGCGGCGTGATGCCCGTCCTGGGCGCGATGCTGGCCGGTCCGACGCCCGTGGCACGCGTGACGAAATGCGTGGTGGTGGACGTTTCGGCGAACGCCGTCCTTTGGAGGAGCGCGGACCGCGCCTTGGCGATACGGCGTTCCGCGCCCAGCGCGAGGCCCTGGACCACGCCCAGCAGGCGCTCAAGAAGCTGGCCGCCCAGGCGCACGGCGAGGCCCTGACGCAATTGCTCACGGCCTGGGAAAAACGCGACGGCGCCCTGGTGCCTTCGGCGCAGGAACTGGGAGGCCGCGTGGCCCCTGCCGTGCGCAGCGCCTGGGTGCAAGCCCTGGGCGCGGGGCCGTCGGGCGATGCCGCGCAGGCGTTGCTGCGCCTGGAAATGGCAGCGGAAGTCCCCACGCCGGCCGAACACCTGTCGGACCGGCGCATGCTGCAACTGCAGTTGCTGACGCGCCGCAACGATCCGGCACCGGTCGAAACCTGGGGGCAGGATACCGCGCGCGTGCTGGCCAGCGCCAGTGACGCCGGCAGCGCACGCCGCCTGCAGAACGTGCTGAAGGCCTTGCTCCGCAAGTGATCCTGTCCGGGTGGGCCGGTCCGCATGCCATCTGCGGGTCGGCCTTGCCGGGAAAGGGTGCAGGCCAGATATGCGGAACACCCTGCGGAAATGAAAAAAGCCGTTGCGGATGCAACGGCTTTTTTTGTTTTGGTGCCCAGGAGAGGACTCGAACCTCCACGGAGTTACCCGCTAGTACCTGAAACTAGTGCGTCTACCAATTCCGCCACCTGGGCTTTCAGGATTTTCAAATTGTATAGCAAGAAAGCGCCTTCCTGAAACTGTTTGCGCTTTTTTCTTGCTCTGAAAAAAGCCGCTGGAAGGAGCGGCTTTTCGTTAAACTTGGTGCCCAGGAGAGGACTCGAACCTCCACGATGTTACTCGCTAGTACCTGAAACTAGTGCGTCTACCAATTCCGCCACCTGGGCATTTCAGGAAAGATTTAGATTGTATATCAAAAAAATGAACTCGGGCACGACGTCTTCGCATTCGTCCGATGAAATTGAAGGCAGCGTGCAGGGGCACCGCGATGGCCATGGATTTGTGATCCGCGACGACGGCCAGTCCGATATCTTCCTGCCACCGAACGAAATGCGCGCCGTGCTCCACAAGGACCGTGTGCGCGCCCGCATCGTGCGGCAAGACCGCAGGGGCCGGCCCGAGGGCCGCGTGGTAGAGATCGTCGAGCGGCCTCCCCAGCCCATCATCGGCCGCCTGCTGCAGGAGAGCGGCGTGTGGATCGTGGCCCCAGAAGACAAGCGCTACGGCCAGGACATCCTGATTCCCGGCGGTGCGCTGGCGCTGGCCAAGCCGGGGCAGGTGGTGGTGGTCGAGCTCACCGAGCCGCCCGCACTGTTCGGCCAGCCCGTGGGCCGTATCACCGAGGTGCTCGGCGAAGTCGACGACCCGGGCATGGAGATCGAGATCGCGGTGCGCAAGTACGGCGTGCCGCACGAGTTTTCCGAGGACTGCCTGGCCGAGGCCGGCGCCTTGCCCGACAAGGTGCGCGCGCAGGACAAGAAGCAGCGCATCGACTTGACCGACGTGCCGTTCGTCACCATCGACGGCGAGGACGCGCGCGACTTCGACGACGCCGTGTACTGCGAGCCCGCCAAGGTGGGGCGTGGCAAGGGGTGGCGCCTGCTGGTGGCCATCGCGGATGTGAGCCATTACGTGCAGACCGGCAGCGCCATCGACATCGATGCCTACGACCGCGCCACCAGCGTGTACTTTCCGCGCCGCGTCATTCCGATGCTGCCCGAGAAGCTCTCCAACGGCCTGTGCTCGCTCAACCCCGAGGTCGAGCGCCTGTGCATGGTCTGCGACATGCTCGTCACCGCCAAGGGCGAGGTGCATGCCTACCAGTTCTACCCGGCGGTGATGTTCAGCCATGCGCGCTTTACCTATACCGAGGTGGCGGCCATCCTGGCCAACACGCGCGGTCCCGAGGCGGCCAAGCGCAAGGAGCGCGTGCCCGACCTGCTGAACCTGCACGACGTGTACCGCGCCCTGCTGCAGGCGCGGCGCGAGCGTGGCGCGGTGGACTTCGAAACCACCGAAACGCAGATCGTCTGTGACGAGAACGGCCGCATCGAGAAGATCGTGCCGCGCACGCGCAACGATGCGCACAAGCTGATCGAGGAGGCTATGCTCGCGGCCAACGTCTGCAGCGCCGACTTCATCGCGCAGGGCAAGCAGCATGGCCTGTTCCGCGTGCACGAGGGCCCCACGCCCGAGAAGCAGGACACCCTGCGCAACTACCTCAAGGCCATGGCCGTGGGCCTGTCGATCAGCGAGAACCCGCAGCCCTCCGAGTTCCAGGCCATCGCCGAGGCCACCAAGGACCGGCCCGACGCGCAGCAGATCCACACTATGCTGCTGCGCTCCATGCAGCAGGCCATCTACACGCCGATCAACAGCGGCCACTTCGGCCTGGCGTTCGATGCCTACACGCACTTCACCAGCCCGATCCGGCGCTACCCCGACCTGCTGGTGCACCGTGTCATCAAGGCCATCCTGGGCAACACCAAGTACCGCTTGCCGATGCTGCCGACGCCGGGCGAGGCGCATGCCAAGCTCAGCAAGCGCCTGGCCAGCCGCGTGGCCCCACCGGGCAAGCAACCGCGCAAGAAGGAAACCGGTGCCGCGCTGGCCGAAACCCAGGCCTGGGAGGCCGCCGGCCTGCACTGCAGCGCCAACGAACGCCGCGCCGACGAGGCCAGCCGCGATGTCGAAGCCTGGCTCAAGTGCAAGTACATGCGCGAGCACCTGGGCGAGGAGTACGGCGGCGTTGTTTCCTCCGCCACGAGCTTCGGCATCTTCGTCACGCTCGACGCGATGTACGTCGAGGGCCTGGTGCACATCACCGAACTGGGGGGCGAGTACTTCAAGTTCGACGAAGCCCGGCAGGAACTGCGCGGCGAGCGCAGCGGCATCCGCTACGCCATCGGCACCCGTGTGCGCGTGCAGGTCAGCCGCGTGGACCTCGATGGCCGGCGCATCGATTTCCGGCTGGTCAGCGAGGGCGAGCCGCTCGGCGCGGCACGCCCGTCGCGGGACAAGGGCGGTGCGCGCACCGGGTCCGGTGCCGGCGCAGGCAAGCGCCGGTCGGTGCCCGACGCCGAGCCGCCTGCGCGCAGCACGGCCGGCGACCGCAAGGGGGCGGGCAAGTCCAGCCAGAAGGCGGCCTTGCTCAGCAAGCCACGCACGCCGTCCGGCAAGAGCGCCAAGGCCAAGGGGCGCGCCTCCCGGCGTGGTTGATGCTATAAATACGATAGCTTATAGCGCTTATTTTATAAGCGCTGTAGGCTATTTTTCTGTTTTCTCTCCACGGCGTTCGCCTTGCTCGTTCAGAAACTGCGCGTAGCGACGCGCCACCGCCTGGGGGGCTTCCATCATGGGCAGATGTCCCAGGCCGGGCAGCATCTCGACGCGGGCCTGGGGCAGGAGTGAGCGCAGCGCCTCGGCCCCCGAGGCGTCAAACACGCGGTCCTGCTGCCCCCACAGCGCCAGCGTTGGCGGTCGCAGCCCGCCGATCCGCTCCTGTAGCAGGTAGCGGTCCTTGAGCTGCGCATGCCACAGCCGGAGGTTGGAGGGCGCGTCGCGCACGGCATCGGCGCGCGCCGCCTCCAGAATCGGCGTGGGCAGGAACGGGCGCTGCGCGAACACCAAGTCCATCATCGCGTCGAAGGCCACCGCGTCGTGCGCGACCAGCGGCGCCTGGCCTGCATCGATCAGCTGGTCCATGGTGCTGGGCTGCGCCGAGCGGATGCCATGCGGCGCACCGATGAAGGCCACGCTGGCCACGCGGTCCGGGTGGCGCAGCGCGAACAGCGCGGCGATCGTGCCGCCCATCGAGTTGCCCGCCAGGTGCACACGCGGCAAGCCCAGCACGTCCAGCCATGCGGCGAGGCGTTCGGTGTGTGCCGCATAGTCGTAGGCTTGGCCCTCGATCCGACCGCTTTCGCCAAAGCCTGGCAGGTCGGGTGCGATGACGCGGTGGCTGCCGGTCAGCGGGCGGGCGAAATCCACCCAGTGGTCCTTCTCGGCGAAGATGCCGTGCAGCAGCACGACCGGCGTGCCGTCCGCGCTGCCTGCACCGCCCTCCAGGTAGTGGATGCGGTGGCCCGCGGCTTGCACCGTCATTTCCTCCAGGCCCGAGAGGCTGCGGTTGAGCCACAGCAGGGGCTCCTTGTAGAGCAGCGGAAAGGCGTGGTAGGTGGCGACGGCGCACAGCAGCAGCACGGTGCAGCCTGCAAGGACAAGGCGTTTCAAAGGGTTCTCCAAAGGATGGTGATGTGATCGGCCGTGCGCAAGGCTATCGGCAAGCCCGCCGGAAAACTTGTATGTTTGGGCTATGCGCGCGACGAACACACTGACCCTGGGTGCCGACCGGGCCCTGTATGTGGGAGAGCTGCCGGCCACCGGCTGGCATCGCCACGCCGCGCCCGTGCTGCTGCTGGGGCTGTCGGGGCACTTTGCGGTGCATCTGGCCTCGGGGCGCGTGGAAAGCTGCCATAGCGCGCTCATCGACATGGGGGTCTGGCATCTGTTCGACCCGTGCGGCGAGCGCGTGGCCTTGGTGTACTTGGAGCCCGATTCCGCCGAGGCCCGCGGCCTGCGGCCCTGGTTCAGGCAGCAAGGCGGCGTGGTGTTCGACCCGGCCACGCCGACCCGCGCGCGTGGCTGCACGGAAGCCCGCCTGCGCAGCTTCGACCTGCAGGGCCTGCTGGGCCAGCGTTTCGAGACGGCTGCCGAACTCGATGCCCGCGTATTGCGCAGCCTGCGGCACCTGCGCATGGCGCGCGACGGGGCCTTGCCGCGCGATCAGGTGGCGCAGGCGGCGCACCTGTCGGCGTCGCGCTTCAACCACCTGTTCCGCGAGGAGATGGGCGTGAGCTTTCGCAGCTACCGTGTGTGGTCCCAGGTGCGGGCGGCCATGGCGGGGCTGGCCACGCAACCCCGGTTGACCGATGCCGCACTGCACGGCGCGTTCAGCGACTCCGCGCATTTCAGCCGCACCTTCCGACAGACGTTCGGTATGACGCCGTCGAGCGTGCTCAAGCCCCTGCGCGAGGTCACGCTGGTGTGAAGGTGTCCCTGGGCCGCATGCGCTGCGCCAGCGCGCTGGCCGTGAGCGCCTGTCCGGCGGGCCAGGCATCGGCGGCGCGGCCATGGGCATACACCGCCTCGGCGGCTGCATCGTGCGGCGCCAGGTCGGCGGCCCAGTACGCGCCGATCAGGCCGGCGAGCACGTCGCCGGTGCCGGCCGTGGCCAGGAGGGCGTTGCCGGTGGGGTTGATGCAGGGTGGCTGGCCGGACGCTGCCACCACGCTGCCCGACCCCTTGAGGACGACCACACAGCCAAAGCGCTGCACCAACTGCTGCGCTGCTGCCAGGCGGTGCGCCTGCACGCTGGCGGTGTCCGTGCCCAGGAGGCGCGCCGCTTCCAGCGGGTGGGGCGTGAGCACGGTGGCCTGCGCCCTGCGCGCGCGGTCGCCCAGGGCCTGCGCGAGCGTGGCGTCGGAGGCGATGGCGTTGAGCGCATCGGCATCGAGCACCAGGCGCGGAGCCTCGGCCAGTACCCGGGGCAACACGGCACGCACGGCTTCGCCACCGCCGCAGCCGCACACCACGGTGAGCTGTCCGAGCCGCAGAGCATCGACGTGGCGGAACATGAGTTCGGGCTGCCGCACATCGAGATCAAGCGTGCCGCCCAGCAGCGCCACCAGCACGCGGCCCGCGCCGCCGTGCAGTGCCGCGCTGGCCGCCAGCAGCGCCGCGCCGCCCATGCCCAGGCCGCGCGCCTGCAGGCCCTCGCCGCCCACCACGGCCACATCGCCATAGCTGCCCTTGTGGCTGGCATGGATGCGGGGCGGTGCTGTGGGCGGGCCCGCGAGCCATGCGCTGGGCGGTTTGCCGGCGCTGTGGCTGCCCAGATCATCGAGCCACACCGTGCCGGCGGCGTCGCGCCCGGCACCCGTGAACAGCCCAGGCTTGAGCGTGAGCAGGCTCAGGGTGTGGCGTGGCGATAGGAGGCCGACATCGGCCGGGGGGGCGAAGCCGGGGGCGTATTGCCCGGTATCACCCTGCAGGCCCGAGGGCAGGTCCACGGCCAGCAGCGGCGCGGGGCTGGAGTGCAGTTGCCGCAGCAGGGCCAGGAGCCGGCCCTGGGGTGGCGGCCGGGTGTCGCCAGGCGCCAGGCCGATGCCCAGCAGCGCATCGACGCACAAGTCGTGCGGACCCAGATTTGCCGGTGCCTCGCTGGCGAACTGCACGCCCGCATCCTGGGCGCGCCGCCATGATTGCAGGGCGTCTGATGGCGCGCTTTCGGGGGCTCCGAGCCAGGTCACCACCACGGGAAGACCCTGCTGGCGCAGGTGCATGGCGGCCTCCAGGCCGTCGCCGCCGTTGTTGCCGGGGCCGCAGGCGATCCAGAGGGTGCGTGCGTGCGGCGCCAGGGCGCGTGACAGCCGGGCGACGGCCAGGCCGGCGCGCTGCATCAGCGTGTGCGCGGGCAACTGGGCCGCCGCGGCATGTTCGATGCGGCGCGTGGCGGCGGTGTCATGGAGCGGATGCGGCTGGTCAGTGCGGATGCGGTGCATGGCGGCGTGCGGCGGCGCCCCGTCGGGGCGATGGCCCATTGTGCGCCAGCCGCGGCCATCAGAAGCGTTGTGCGCCCAGTCCTTCGAGGCCGATATCGGCCTCGCGGCCGCCGATCTGGTCGGCCAAGGCGCGCGCGCTGCCGCAGGCCAGGGCCCAGCCGCTCGCGCCGTGGCCCAGGTTCAACCAGAAGCCGGGCGCGGCGCTGGGGCCGATGATGGGCGGCCCGTCGGGCAGCATGGGCCGGGCGCCGCGCCAGACCTGCACGCCGCTGGAATGCGACACACCGCCGGGGAAGCATTCACCCAGCACGCGGTACAGCGTGTTCAATGTCTGCGGGTGCGCGCTGCTTCGCCCCAGTTCGGCGCCGCCCGAGACGCGCACGCGCTGGCCCAGCCGGGCGATGGTGGTCTGGCTGGCCACGTCCACCACCACGCCCAGGGGGGCGTGCAGTTCTTCCCGCAGTGGCGCGCTGACCGAGCTGCCGTGCAGCGCCACCAAGGGCAGGCGCTGGCCCAGCGGCTGCAGTAGCGCGGCGCTCTGCACGCCCGCGCAGAGCACCACGGCATCGAAGGCGCGGGGGGTGGGTTCGCCTTCCACCTGTACGCTGGCGGGGCTGCCGGCGAGCCGGGAGATGCGGGTGTTGAAAAGGAATTCGGCGCCCAGCTGCTGGGCGGCCTGGCGCAGCAGCAGCGCGAACTGGCGGCAGTTGCCCGCCAGGCCATCGGGCAGGTGCAGCGCGCCGGCCAGGGGCAGGGCGGGCGAGAGGCCGGGCTCGATGGCGCGGGCCGCATCGGCGTCCACCTCGTGGACGGTGCTGCCGGCGTCGCGCAAGGCCTTGAGCACGGGTGTCAGTGTTTCTGCGTCACGTGGCGTGCGCAGCAGCATCAGGGTGCCGGCGCTGTGCTCGAACTGCAGGTCCAGCGACTCGGCCAGGCGCAGCAGGCGTGCGTGGCTGTAGCGCGCCAGCCGCTCCAGGGCCGCCAGCGGAGGCAGGGGCTCGCCGCTCTTGGCGCAGGCGCGCGCGGCACGGCGCCAGCGCCGCAGCCAGGACAGTTCGGCCAGCGTGAGCGCGCGCCCCAGGCGGGGGGCGGCCGAGCGGCCGAAGTAGGCCGGTGCTTGCGAGGCGCCGGGGGCCGACCAGGGCGCGAGGGGCCCGGGGGCCAGCAGGCCGCCGGTGGCGAAGCTGGCTTCTTCGGCGGCGGCGCCGCGTTGTTCGAACACGGTGACGGCATGGCCGTCTTGCGCCAGTTCATACGCGGTGGTGACGCCGACGATGCCGGCGCCCACGATGGCTATCTTCATGGATTCAGAGTTTTTTTGGCCTCTGGCGCAATGCTGGTGAGCGTCAGTAGCTATTGTTTTTGTAGTATTTCTTCGATGCGCAGGCTGATGTTGAGCACGGCGTCATCGTGCAGTGCAGCATGCCACACCATCATGCCGACCGGCAGTTCCCCAGCGGCGTGGCAGGGCAAGGACAGCGCGCAGCCGTCGAGCATGTTGATGATGCTCGTGTTGCGCAGCAGCAGGCCGTTGGCGTGGAAGAACGCGGCGTCGCGCGCGGCGTCTTGGGCCGCATCGCGGCCCTCGGCGGGTGCGACGCTGGCGATGGGCGGTGCCACGATGGGCACCGTGGGCGAGAGCAGGGCGTCGTACCCCGCGATGGCGGACTCCACGCTGGCGATCCAGCGCGCACGGGCCCGCAGCAGGTCGATGTATTCGAACGCGGCCATGGCGGCGCCGCGCTCGATGCGGGCACGCACGCGCGGGTCGTAGCGCGGGCCCTCGCGGGCCAGCAGCGGGCGGTGCCAGGCGTAGCTTTCGGCCGCCGAGAAGCCGCCGGTGGCCTGGATGCCGGCCAGGTCGCCCACCTGGGGCAGGTCGATGGTGTCGATGCGCGCGCCGGCGCCGCGCAGGGCCGCGAGCGAGCGCTCGAAGGCCTGCGCCACCGTCGCGTCGAGTCCGTCGAGGAAGATGCCGGAGGGCACGGCCAGGCGCCAGGCCGACAGCGGCGCCGGGCTGCGCGTGACACGGCGCGCGGCCAGGATTTCGTGCGCCAGCACCGCGTCGCGCACCGTGCGCGTGAGGGCGCAGGCGGTGTCCAGCGTGGTCGACAGCGGCACGGCGCCCTCGGTGGGCACCAGCCGGGCGGTGTTCTTGAAACCCACGATGCCGTTCAGGGCGGCCGGTATGCGGATCGAGCCGCCCGTGTCCGAACCCAGGCCGATGAAGGCCGCGCCCGTGGCCACCGACACCCCGGCGCCCGACGACGAGCCACCGGGCACGCGCGCCGGGCCGGCCAAGGCGCCAAAGCGCCCATCCCAGGCGGCGGGCGTGCCGTGGTGCGGGTTGGTGCCCACGCCGGAGAACGCGAATTCCACCATGTTCGTGCGGCCGATGAAGGCAGCGCCGGCCGCGCGCAGCCGCGCCACGGCGGGGCAGTCCTCGGCCGCCGGCGGGGCGTCGGCCAGTACCACCGAGCCAGCGGGCGTGGGCAGGCCTTGCATGTCGAACAGGTCCTTCACGGACACGGCCAGGCCCGCCAGCGGCAGGCGCTCGATGCCGGGCTGGGCGGCGCGGGCGATGGCGTCGTCGAACAGCGGGCGGGTGAAGGCGTGGGCGCAGGCGGGGGAGCGCGCGGCGGCCAGGGCGGCCTCCATTTCCAAGCGGGCGCTGGTTTGGCCGGCCTGCAGCATGCGCCGCGTGGTGTCAAGGTCTCTGGGCATGCCTGTGCTAGAATCTTTGGGTTTTGCCGGGTGCTGAAACTTGGCAAGACAAATCGCGAACCAGTCCCATCAAGGTGTTGCGGCCCGGAAGGCCGCAAATGTCGGGCTGGATTTTAGACCCAACCTTTGGAGTATTTTTATGTCCGTCACCATGCGCGAAATGCTGGAAGCCGGTGTCCACTTCGGCCACCAAACCCGCTTCTGGAACCCCAAGATGGCCCCGTACATCTTCGGCCACCGCAACAAGATCCACATCATCAACCTGGAAAAGTCGCTGCCGATGCTCCAGGCAGCCACCAAGTTCGCCACGCAACTGTCGGCCAACCGCGGCACCATCCTGATCGTCGGCACCAAGCGCCAGGCCCGTGACACCGTCGCCGCCGAAGCCGCGCGCGCCGGCGTGCCTTTCGTGAACCAGCGCTGGCTGGGTGGCATGCTGACGAACTTCAAGACCGTGAAGACCTCGATCAAGCGCCTGAAGGACATGAAGGCCCAGCAGGAAGCCGGCCTGGAGTCCCTGAGCAAGAAGGAACAGCTGATGTTCGCCCGCGAGATCGAGAAGCTCGAAAAGGACATCGGCGGCATCCAGGACATGAATGCCCTGCCCGATGCCATCTTCGTGGTCGACGTGGGCTTCCACAAGATCGCCATCGCCGAAGCCCGCAAGCTGGGCATCCCGCTGATCGGCGTGGTCGACACCAACCACTCGCCCGAAGGCATTGACTACGTTATCCCCGGCAACGACGACTCCGCCAAGGCCGTGGACCTGTACGTGCGCGCCATCGCCGACGCCATCATCGAAGGCCGCAACAACGCCGTCACCGAAGTGGCCAAGGCTGCTTCCGGCGAAGGCTCCGACGAATTCGTGGAAGTGGAAGAGTCCGCTGCCTGAAGTCCCGGGCCCGCGCGATGCGTCGCGGAGAAAAAGAGGGGCTCGATCGGCCCCCTTTTTTTATCTGGAAAACGATTGATCTCGAACGATTGAACTGAATACGGAGAAACACAAATGGCTGCAATTACCGCAAGCATGGTCGCCGAACTGCGTGGCAAGACCGACGCCCCCATGATGGAATGCAAGAAGGCCCTGACGGAGGCCGACGGCGACATGGCCAAGGCCGAAGAGCTGCTGCGCGTCAAGCTCGGCACCAAGGCCGGTAAGGCCGCTTCGCGCGTCACCGCCGAAGGCGTGGTGGCCAGCTTCATCGACGGCGCCACCGGCGCCCTGATCGAAGTGAACAGCGAAACCGACTTCGTGAGCAAGAACGACAGCTTCATCGCCATGGCCAAGGCCGCGGCCGAGCTGATCGCCAAGCACAATCCCGCCGACATCGAGGCCCTGGGTCAACTCGCCTACGAGCAGGACGGCTTCGGCCCCACGCTGGAAGACGTGCGCAAGGGCCTGATCGGCAAGATCGGCGAGAACATGTCGTTCCGCCGCTTCAAGCGTTTCAGCGGCGCCAACCTGGCGGCCTACCTGCACGGCTCGCGCATCGGTGTGGTCGTCGAGTTCGACGGTGACGCCAACGCCGCCAAGGACGTGGCCATGCACGTGGCCGCCATGAAGCCCGTGGCCCTGACCAGCGCCGACGTGCCCGCCGACCTGATCGCCAAGGAGCGCGCTGTCGCCGAAGGCAAGGCCGATGAAGCCAACAAGGAGCTGGTGGCCGCTGGCAAGCCTGCGCAGAGCGCCGAAATCACCGCCAAGCGCATCGACGGCGCCGTGCAGAAGTACCTGAAGGAAGTCTCGCTGGCCGACCAGGTCTTCGTGAAGGCCGCCGACGGCAAGCAGACCGTGGCGCAGATGCTCAAGGCCGCCAACACCACCGTCAAGGGCTTCACGCTCTACGTCGTGGGCGAAGGCATTGAGAAGAAGGTGGACGACTTCGCCGCCGAAGTGGCCGCCCAGGTGGCAGCCGCCAAGGCCGCAGCCTGATCCTCTCTGCCAGCCCCTTTCGCCGTTCACCCATCCACACCATCCACGGAGACCGCCCATGACCACCGCCACGCCAGCCTACAAGCGCATCCTGCTCAAGCTGTCGGGCGAGGCGCTCATGGGGGACGACGCCTTCGGCATCAACCGCGCGACCATCGTGCGCATGGTGCAGGAGGTGGCCGAGGTCACCCGCATGGGGGTGGAGGTGGCCGTGGTGATCGGCGGCGGCAACATCTTCCGTGGCGTGGCCGGCGGCTCGGTCGGCATGGACCGCGCCACGGCCGACTACATGGGCATGCTGGCCACCGTGATGAACGCGCTGGCGCTGGCCGATGCCATGGACAAGCAGGGCCTGACGGCCCGCGTGATGTCCGCCATCTCCATCGAACAGGTGGTCGAGCCCTATGTGCGCCCCAAGGCGCTGCAGTACCTCGAAGAGGGCAAGGTGGTGGTCTTCGCGGCCGGCACGGGCAACCCCTTCTTCACCACCGATACCGCCGCCGCGCTGCGCGGCGCAGAAATCGGTGCCGAGCTGGTGCTCAAGGCCACCAAGGTCGATGGTGTCTATACGGCCGATCCGCACAAGGACCCCTCGGCCACGCGCTACGCCAAGCTCAGTTTCGACGAGGCCATGGCGCAGAACCTGGGCATCATGGATGCCACGGCGTTTGCCCTGTGCCGTGACCAGAAGCTGCCCGTGAAGGTCTTTTCCATCTTCAAGTCCGGCGCCCTCAAGCGCGTGGTGATGGGCGAAGACGAAGGCACGCTGGTCTACGCCTGAAGGCCGGGCCGCGCAGGGCGCGGCCGGCAGTCCCCCGAGGAGAAAACATGACGATTGCCGACATCAAGAAGAATGCCGAAACCAAGATGGACCAGTCCATCGTGGCCTTCAAGAACAACCTGCAGAAGATCCGCACGGGCCGCGCCAATCCCGCCCTGCTCGACTCGGTGCACGTGGAGTACTACGGCTCCATGGTGCCCCTGTCGCAGGTGGCCAACGTGTCCCTGCTCGATGCGCGCACCATCAGCGTGCAGCCCTGGGAAAAGGGCATGGGCGCCAAGATCGAGAAGGCCATCCGCGAGAGCGACCTGGGCCTGAACCCGGCCTCCCTGGGCGACCTGATCCGCGTGCCCATGCCCCCCATGAGCGAAGAGCGCCGCAAGGAAATGACCAAGCTGGCCCGCAACGAGGGTGAGTCGGCCAAGATCGCCGTGCGCAACCTGCGCCGCGACGCCAACGAGGCGGTGAAGAAGCTGGTCAAGGACAAGCTCGCCTCCGAGGACGACCAGAAGCGCGCCGAGGCAGACATCCAGAAGGTGACCGACCGGCACATCGCCGAGATCGATACCCTGGTGACTGCCAAGGAACAGGAAATCATGGCGGTTTGAAACCCGCCGCGATGTCTGCCCCCATGGCCCAGAATCTGGTGCCACCCCACCACATCGCCATCGTCATGGATGGCAACGGCCGCTGGGCCAAGCGCCGCTTCCTGCCGCGCCTGGCCGGCCACAAGCAGGGCGTGGACGTGCTGCGCCGCTGCGTGCAAGCCTGCGCCCAGCGTGGCGTGGGCGTGCTCACGGTCTTCGCTTTTTCGTCCGAGAACTGGAACCGCCCGCAGGAAGAGGTGTCCGGCCTCATGGAACTGCTGGCCAAGGCCCTGTCGCGCGAGGTGCCGCAACTGCTGCGCGATGGCGTGCAACTGCATTTCGTCGGCGAACGCGCAGGTCTCTCCGACAAGGTGCGCGAAGGCCTGGCGCAGGGCGAGGCGGCCACGGCGCACAACACGCGCCTGGTGCTCAATGTGTGCTTCAACTACGGCGGGCGCTGGGACATGGCCCAGGCCGCGGCCAAGCTGGCGGCGCGGGGCGAACCCATCACCGAGACCAGCCTGAACGCAGCCATGGCGCTGGCCCATGTGCCCGATCCCGACCTCCTGATCCGCACCGGTGGCGAGATGCGACTGAGCAACTTCCTGCTCTGGCAGGCCGCCTACTCCGAGCTGTACTTCAGCGACAAGCTCTGGCCTGATTTCGACGATGCCGCGCTGGACGAGGCGATCGCTGCCTTCCATGCGCGCGAGCGCCGTTTTGGCAAGACTTCCGAGCAAATCCTGTCCGCGCCTTCCGCATTGGCGCGCGCCTGAAAACAGGTTCTGAAAGGGCCTTCATGCTGAAGCAGCGCATCATCACCGCCCTGGTCCTGTTGGCCATCCTGCTGCCCGCTTTGTTCTACCCGTCGCCGGAGCCCTTCACCGCCGTGGTGCTGGTGCTGATGGCAGGCGCCGCCTGGGAGTGGGGGCGTCTCAATGGCGCGGGTGGCGCGGGCTCGGTGGTCGTGGGCGCCGTGTGCGTGGCGTTGTGCGCCGCTTCCTGGATGTTTGGGCTGACCGGCCGCGTTCTGTTGCCGTTGTGGGTGGGCGCGGGGGCGTTCTGGGTGCTGGGCAGCGCTTGGCTGCTGCGCGCGGGCGTGGCTGGCTGGCCGCGCATTCCGGCCGTGGTACGTCTTGTCTCCGGCGTCCTGGCCCTGTGGCTGGCCTGGCTGGCGGTGGTGCAGGCGCGCGCCGTGGGCATCAATTTTCTGCTGTCGGTGATGACCCTGGTCTGGATGGCCGACATCGCCGCCTACTTCGCCGGCCGGGCCTTCGGCCTGCGCTTCACCAAGAACAAGCTGGCTCCCACGATCAGCCCGGGCAAGAGCTGGGAAGGCGTGTGGGGCGGTGTCGCCGGCGTGTTGGCCCTGGCCCTGGCCTGGGTGGTGGCCGATGCGCACTGGCAGGCGCCGGTTGCCAGCTTCTATACGCGCTTGGCGCGCCAGGGCTGGTGGCTGTTGCTGCTGGGCACCTTGTTCATGGTGGCCATGAGCGTGGTGGGCGACCTCATCGAATCGCTCATCAAGCGCAGCGCGGGTGTCAAGGACAGCAGCAACCTGCTGCCCGGCCATGGTGGCGTTCTCGACCGGGTCGACGCGCTGCTGCCCACGCTGCCGCTGGCCATGATGCTTTCCTCCCTGGTACACGCATGAAACAACGCATCACGGTGCTCGGCTCCACGGGCTCCATCGGCACCAGCACGCTCGACGTGGTGGCGCGCCACCCCGACCGTTTCGAGGTCTTCGCGCTGAGCGCGGCCACGCAGGTGGAACTGATGCTGGAGCAGTGCGCGCGTTTCCGTCCGCGCCATGCCGTCATGGCCAGCGCGCCGCACGCCCGGTTGCTGGCCGAGAAAATTGAGCAAAATGGCCTTCCAACGCAGGTACTGCAAGCGCCAGATGCTATTGAAACGATAGCATCTCATCCTGAGGTGGATGCTGTCATGGCGGCCATTGTCGGCGCGGCCGGGCTGGCGCCGTGCCTCGCGGCGGCACGCGCGGGCAAGCGCCTGCTGCTGGCCAACAAGGAGGCCCTGGTGGTGGGTGGCGAGGTGTTCCTGCGCGCGGTGCGCGAGGGTGGCGCCACGCTGTTGCCGATCGACAGCGAGCACTCGGCCATTTTCCAGTCGTTGCCCGAGGACCCGGCGACCTGGCAGCGGCGCGTGGACAAGATCATCCTCACTGCTTCAGGCGGCCCGTTCCGCCAGCGCGATCCGAAAACCTTGCGCGAGGTCACGCCCGAACAAGCCTGCGCCCACCCCAATTGGGTCATGGGGCGCAAGATCTCGGTCGATTCGGCCACGATGATGAACAAGGCGCTGGAGGTCATCGAGGCACGCTACCTGTTCGGCCTGGCGCCGCGCCAGCTCGACGTGGTCATCCACCCGCAGAGCATCATCCACTCCATGGTGCAGTACCGCGATACCTCGGTGGTGGCGCAGTTGGGCACGCCCGACATGCGCGTGCCCATCGCCTACGGCCTGGCCTGGCCGGAACGGGTGGAGTCGGGCGCGACCGCGCTTGACTTCCATGCCCTGGGCGCCATGACCTTCGAGGCCATCGACGACCATGGCCACCCCGAGCGTTTTCCGGGCCTGCGCCTGGCCTGGGAGGCGTTGGAGGCGCCCGGGGGCACGACGGCCGTGCTCAACGCCGCCAACGAGGTCGCCGTGGCCGCCTTTTTGGAGCGGCGCATCCGCTTCGACCAGATCCATGCGCTGAACCTGGAAACTTTGTCCGCCGTCGCGCCCTCCAACCCCGACTCGCTTGGCGACCTGCTGGCGCTCGACGCGCGCTCGCGCGAGGCCGCGTGGCGTGGCGTGGAGCGCATGGCCGCCTGAGCTGAGTTTTCCACCGTTCACCGGAGCCAGGATGCTGACCGTCATTGCCTTTCTTGTCGCGCTGGGGGTGTTGATCGCCGTGCACGAATACGGCCATTACCGCGTGGCCGTGGCCTGCGGCGTCAAGGTGCTGCGTTTTTCCGTGGGGTTTGGCAAGCCGCTGCTGCGCTGGCAGCCCAAGGGTTCATCCACGGAATTCGTCGTGGGCGCGTTCCCGCTGGGTGGCTACGTGCGCATGCTCGATGAGCGCGAGGCCCCGGTGGCGCCCGAGGAGCGCCACCTGGCCTTCAACACCCAGCCGCTGCGCTCGCGCGCCCTCATCGTCGCGGCGGGGCCGGTGGCAAACCTGGTGCTGGCCGTGCTGCTCTACGCCACCGTCAACTGGATCGGTGTGCAGGAACCCATGGCTTACCTGGCACGCCCGGTGCCGGGTTCGGTGGCCGAGGCGGCCGGGCTGCATGGCGGGGAGTTGGTGCACAGCGCCGCCCTGGGCGACGAGGAGCCGCGCCCGGTGCGCTCCTTCGAGGATCTGCGCTGGCTGTTGACGCGTGGGGCGCTGGAATCCACGCCGGTGCGGCTGGAGGTGGAGCCCTCCGCGGGTGCCACGCTGCGCACGGTGCTGCTGGCGCTTGACAGTATCGACGCCAAGGATGTCGACGCGCGGTTGATGCACCGCATCGGCTTGATGGGGCCCTGGACGCAGCCCGTGCTGGGCGAGGTCATGGCAGGCGGCGCGGCCGAGCGCGCGGGGCTGAAGGAGGGTGATCTGGTGCTGCGCATCGGCAGCGCCGAGGTGGTGGATGGACAGCAATTGCGCGAGTTGATCCGCGCCTCCGTGCGCGATGGGCAGCCGTTGGCGCAACCCTGGCGCATCACGCGCGGCGCCGAGAATCTGACCATCGATGTGCGGCCCGACGTGCAGCAGGAGCAGGGCGTGGCCGTGGGCCGTGTCGGTGCCTACGTGGGTGCGCGACCGCAATTCACCACCGTGCAGCATGGTCTGCTCGAAGGTTTGTGGAATGGCGCAGCCCGCACCTGGCAGGTGTCGGTGCTCACGCTCAAGATGATGGGCCGCATGGTCATTGGCGAGGCCTCGCTGAAGAATATCAGTGGCCCGCTGACCATCGCGGACTACGCCGGGCGTTCGGCCAGCCTGGGCCTGACGCATTACCTGGGGTTCGTGGCGCTCATCAGCGTGAGCCTGGGGGTGCTCAACCTGCTGCCGTTGCCGGTCCTCGATGGGGGGCACCTGATGTATTATCTTTGGGAGGGCGTGACGGGGAGAAGCATCTCGGATGCCTGGATGGAGCGTCTGCAGCGCGGTGGCATCGCCGTGCTGTTCCTGATGATGTCCATCGCCTTGTTCAACGATATCTCCCGGCTATTTGGCTAACCTTAAGACCGCCCTGCTTGACCAGGGAGGTACCGGCTTCATTCATGAAAAAACATCTCAATCGCTTCGGTGCGTGCACCGCGACGGCTGTCGCAGCCATGGTTCTTGCCGCGCAGGCGGCCTGGGCGCTCGAACCATTCAAGGTGCAGGACATCCGCGTGGAAGGCTTGCAACGTGTCGAGCCCGGCACCGTGTTCGCCTCCATGCCCCTGCGCGTGGGCGATGAATACAACGACGACAAGGGTGCCGCGGCCATCCGCGCATTGTTTGGCCTGGGGTTGTTCAAGGATGTGCGCCTGGAAGCCAGCGGCGGCGTGCTCGTCGTGGTCGTCGAGGAGCGGCCCACGATCGCCGACGTGGATTTCGTGGGCACGCGCGAGTTCGACAAGGATCTGCTCAAGAAGACCATGCGCGACATCGGCCTGACCGATGGCCGCCCCTACGACAAGGCGCTGACCGACCGTGCCGAGCAGGAACTCAAGCGCCAGTACATCAACAAGAGCTTCTATGGCGCCGAGGTGATCACCACCGTCACGCCCGTGGAGCGCAACCGCGTCAACCTGACCTTCTCGGTGGTCGAGGGCGAGACGGCGCGCATCAAGGACATCCGCATCGTCGGCAACAAGGCGTTCAGCGAATCCACGCTCAAGGGCTTGTTCGACCAGGACACGGGTGGCTGGCTGAGCTGGTACACCAAGTCCGACCGCTATGCGCGCACCAAGCTCAACGCCGACCTGGAGACCCTGCGCTCGTACTACCTGCAGCGCGGCTACATGGAATTCCGCGTCGATTCGACCCAGGTGGCCATCTCTCCGGACAAGCAGGACATCTCCATCACCGTCAACGTGACCGAGGGCGAGCGCTTCGTGGTGTCCGGCGTCAAGCTCGAAGGCAACTACCTGGAGCGCGAGGACGAGTTCAAGTCGCTCGTCGCCATCCGCCCTGGCGAGCCCTACAACGCCGACCAGGTGGCCGAGACCACCAAGGCTTTCTCCGACCATTTTGGCAACTTCGGCTTTGCTTTCGCGCGCATCGAGGCCGTGCCCGAGATCGACCGTGAGAACAACCGCGTGGCCCTGGTGTTGCAGGCCGATCCCGTGCGCCGTGCCTATGTGCGCCGCATCAGCGTGACCGGCAACAACCGCACGCGCGACGAGGTGGTGCGGCGCGAATTCCGCCAGTACGAAGCCTCGTGGTACGACGGCGAAAAGATCCGCCTGTCGCGCGACCGCGTGGACCGCCTGGGCTATTTCACCGAAGTCAACATCGAGACCCAAGAGGTTTCCGGCGCGCCCGACCAGGTCGACCTGGTGATCAACGTCGTGGAAAAGCCCACCGGCTCGCTGCAGCTGGGCGCCGGCTTCTCCAGCGCCGAAAAGCTGTCGCTGTCGTTCGCCATCAAGCAGGAAAATGTCTTCGGCTCGGGCAACTACCTGGGCGTGGACGTGAACACCAGCAAGTTCAAGCGCACCCTGGTGTTCAGCACCACCAACCCGTATTTCACGGCCGACGGCATTTCGCGCACGCTCGACCTGTACTACCGCACCGACAAGCCCTACGAGGACCAGGGCGGCAACTACGAACTGATCACCACGGGCGCGGGCATGCGCTTCGGCGTGCCGTTCACCGAGGTCGACACCGTGTTCTTCGGTGGTGCGCTGGAGCAGACCCGCATCAAGTCCGGCACCAACATCCCTGCGGCCTATCTCGCCTATGCCGAGCGCTACGGCCGCACCAGCTCGTCGGTGCCGCTCACCATCGGCTGGACGCGCGACAACCGCGACAGCGCGCTGGCGCCCAACTCGGGACGCTACCAGCGGCTCAACTCCGAGTGGTCGGTGGCCGGCGACGCGCGCTATGTGCGTGCCAACTACCAGTACCAGCAATACGTGCCGCTGGACAAGAAGTTCACCCTGGCCTTCAACGGCGAACTGGGGCTGGGCAAGGGCATGAACGGCCGCCCGTTCCCCGTGTTCAAGAACTTCTACTCGGGCGGCCTGGGCTCGGTGCGCGGCTTCGACCAGGGTACCCTGGGGCCGCGCGACGTCACCGGCGCTTCGCTGGGCGGCCCGAAGAAGGTCACCCTCAATGCCGAACTCATCGCTCCGTTCCCGGGGGCCGGCAATGACCGCACGCTGCGTGTCTTTACTTTCGTGGACGTGGGCAACGTGTATGGCGATGGCGAGAAAATGCGCTTCAGCGAAATGCGTGCCTCGGTCGGCCTGGGCCTGAGCTGGATCAGCCCCCTTGGCCCGCTGCGCCTGGCGTATGCCAACCCGGTGCGCAAGTTCGCGGGCGATAGAATCCAGAAACTGCAATTCCAGATCGGAACTTCTTTCTAATGAAAACCCTTTCCCGTCATATCGCTTTGGCTCTTGCCCTCGGCTCTTTTGGCGCCGCCCTCCCGGCGCACGCGGAAGAGTTCAAGGCGGGCTTCATCCACACCGACCGCGTATTCCGCGAGGCCAACACCGCCAAGGCCGCGCAGGCCAAGCTGGAGCAGGAGTTCTCGCGCCGTGACAAGGAGCTCAACGACCTGGGCAATGCGCTGAAGACGGCCACCGAGAAGTTCGAGCGCGATGCGCCCACGCTGTCGGAAAGCCAGCGCAACACGCGCCAGCGCCAGCTGGTGGACCAGGACCGTGACTTCCAGCGCAAGCGCCGCGAGTTCCAGGAAGACCTGAACGCGCGCAAGAACGAAGAGCTGGGCCAGATGGGCGACCGCATCAACAAGGTCGTCAAGCAGCTGGCCGAGCAGGAAAAGTACGACATCATCGTGGACCAGGCTGTCTACATCAATCCCAAGCACGACATCACCGACAAGGTGATCAAGGCGCTGAATGCAGCCAAGTAAGGCCCGGATGCCGATGGCGGGGTGGCTGTGAGCTTGCGCCTGGCCCAGTTCATCGAGGCGCTGGGCGGCACGCTCGAAGGAAGCCCCGATCTGCGCATCGACCGGCTGGCTCCCCTGGAAGCCGCCGGCCCGCAGGACCTGAGTTTCCTCAGCAACCCGCGCTACCAGCAGCAACTGGCCGCCTCCCGGGCGGCCTGTGTCATTGTGGCGCCCGCCCTGCGCGAGGCCGCACTGGCGCGCGGTGCCTGCATCGTGGCGGACGACCCCTATGTGTATTTCGCGCGGGCCACGCAGCTGTGGAAGCGCACGCACGGCACGCCCGTGGCGCCCGGTGTGCACCCGAGCGCCGTGGTCCACCCCGAGGCCGTGGTGGACCCGACGGCCACGGTCGGGCCGCTGTGCGTGGTCGAGCGCGGCGCGCGCGTGGGTGCTGGAACCTGGCTCAAGTCGCGCGTCACCGTGGGCGAGAACTGCCAGATCGGCGCGCGCTGCATCGTGCATGCGGGTGTGGTGATCGGCGCCGACGGCTTTGGCTTCGCGCCGCAAAAAGGGCAGTGGGTCAAGATCGAGCAGCTTGGCGCGGTGCGCATTGGCGATGACGTCGAGATCGGCGCCAACACCTGCATCGACCGCGGCGCGCTGGATGACACCGTGATCGAGGACGGCGTCAAGCTCGACAACCTGGTCCAGATCGGCCACAACGTGCGCGTCGGCCGCCATTCGGCCATGGCCGGCTGCGTCGGCGTGGCCGGCAGCGCCACCATTGGCGCGCACTGCACGGTGGGCGGAGGCGGCATCGTGCTGGGCCACCTCACGCTGGCCGACCACGTGCATGTGTCGGCGGCCACGACGGTCACCCGCTCGATCACCCGACCCGGTCAGTACACGGGGATGTTCCCTATCGACGACAATGCGCGCTGGGAAAAGAACGCAGCCACACTGAAGCAACTGCACAGCCTGCGCGAGCGCATCAAGGCCCTCGAAGGGCTTCTTCAGAACAACAAAGATTGAACGCTGATGATGGATATCCACGCAATTCTCAAGCAACTGCCCCACCGCTACCCCTTCCTGCTGGTGGACAAGGTGCTTGAACTCGAACGCAACCAGCGCATCAAGGCCATCAAGAACGTCACGTTCAACGAGCCCTATTTCATGGGCCACTTCCCCGGCCGTCCGGTGATGCCTGGCGTGCTGATCCTGGAAGCCCTGGCCCAGGCGGCCGGCCTGCTGGCGTTCGATGCCATGGGCCAGGTGCCCGATGAAAACAACATCTACTACTTCGTCGGCATCGACGGCGCGCGCTTCAAGCGCCCCGTGGAGCCTGGCGACCAGCTGATCCTCGACATCACCATCGACCGTGTGCGCGGCGGCATCTGGAAGTTTAAGGGCGTGGGCCGCGTGGGCGACGAGGTGGCCTGCGAGGCCGAGCTGATGTGCACCATGCGCGCCGTGGGCTGAAGGCAGGAGCGCGGTTCGCCGTGAGCAGCATCCACCCCACCGCCATCGTCGGCGCGCAGGCGCGCATCGACCCTTCCGCCACCATCGGCCCCTATGCCGTCATCGGCCCGCACGTCACCATCGGCGCGGGCACGACGGTGGGGCCGCACTGCGTGATCGAGGGCCACACCACTATCGGACGCGACAACCGCATCTTCCAGTTCGCTTCGCTGGGCGCCCAGCCGCAGGACAAGAAGTACGCCGGCGAGCCCACCGAGCTGCGCATCGGCGACCGCAACACCATCCGCGAGTTCTGCACCTTCAACACCGGCACCGTGCAGGACCGGGGCATCACCAGCATCGGCGACGACAACTGGATCATGGCCTACGTGCACATCGCGCACGATTGCCGCGTGGGCCACCAGACCACCCTGGCCAACAACACCACGCTGGCGGGCCATGTCGAGGTGGGCGACTGGGCCACCGTCGGCGGCTTGACCGGCGTGCTGCAGCGCATGCGCATCGGCGCGCACACCATGGTGGGTTTTTCCAGCCATGTGGCGAAGGATGTGCCTCCCTACATGGTGGTGGACGGCAACCCGCTGGCCGTGCGCGGCGTGAACCTCGTGGGACTGCGCCGGCGCGATTTCTCCGACCAGCGCATCAGCGCCATCCGTGAGATGCACAAGCTGCTCTACCGCCAGGGCCTGACGCTGGAGCAGGCGCGCGCCGCCATCCAGCAACTGCCTGCCACGTATCCCGAGGCGGCGCAGGATGTGGCGCTGATGGACGCCTTCCTCGCCAGCTCGGCTGCGGGCATTGCCCGCTGAAGGACGGCGCAATGGAGGCATCCCCCCGCGTCGCCATGGTGGCGGGCGAGACCTCGGGCGACCTGCTTGCGGGGCTGCTGCTCGACGGCCTGCGCGGCCTCTGGCCCGAACTCACCAGCCAGGGCATCGGCGGACCGCAGATGCAGCGGCGCGGTTTCGAGGCCTGGTGGCCCAGCGACAAGCTTGCGGTGCACGGCTACAGCTTTGAATTGCTGCGCCGTCTGGCCGAGATCATCGGCATCCGCAAACGCCTGCGCGCGCGCCTGCTGCAGGACAGGCCCGATGTTTTCATCGGCGTGGACGCGCCCGATTTCAACCTGGGCCTGGAGACCGACCTGCGCGCCGCCGGCATCAAGACCGTGCATTTCGTCTGCCCGTCGATCTGGGCCTGGCGCGCCGACCGGGTGGAGAAGATCCGCCGCGCCGCCGACCATGTGCTGTGCATCTTCCCGTTCGAGCCCGAGTTGCTGGCACGCCACGGCATCGCCGCCACCTACGTGGGCCACCCGCTGGCCGGGGTGATTCCCTTGGCGCCCGACCGCGTGGTGGCCCGCGCGCAGTTGGGGCTGGGGGAGGGCGATGCGGTGCTGGCCATTCTGCCGGGCAGCCGCTCGGCCGAGGTGCAGTACATCACTCCCAAGTTCTTTGAGGCTGCAAGGCTTATCCATCAAGCGCATCCAGCTATCAAAATGGTAGTGCCTGCGGTGCCGGCGCTGCGCGAGCGCATCGAGCACGCAGCGCGCGCATGCGGCCTGGGCGAGGTTCTGACCATCGTCACCGGGCAATCGCACCAGGTGCTGGCCGCCTGCGACGTGACGCTGATCGCCAGTGGCACGGCCACGCTGGAGGCGGCGCTGTTCAAGCGCCCCATGGTCATCGGCTACCACATGCACCCGCTGAGCTGGCGGCTGATGCGCCGCAAGCAGCTCCAGCCCTGGGTGGGCCTGCCCAACATCCTCTGCGGTGAATTCGCCGTGCCCGAACTGATCCAGGACGCCGCCACGCCCCAGGCGCTGGCGGCCGCCGTGCTGCAGTGGTTCGACGCGCCGCCCGAGCGCATCGCCGCGCTGCAGCAGCGCTTCACTTCGCTGCACCAGAGCCTGCTGCGCGACACCCCCCGACTGGCCGCCGATGCCATCCGCCAAACGCTCGAAGCCTGAACAGGCTTGCCTGGACTGGCACCCGCCCCAGGGTCTCGTGGCCGGGGTGGACGAGGCCGGGCGGGGCCCGCTGGCCGGCCCGGTGGTGGCCGCCGCCGTGATCCTGGACGAGCTGCGCCCGATTCCTGGCCTGGCCGACTCCAAGAAGCTCACCGCCGCGCGGCGCGAGGCCTTGTTCGACGAGATCCGCGCCAAGGCCCTGTGCTGCAGCATCGCCGAGGCCAGCGTGGAGGAGATCGACCGCCTCAACATCCTGCAGGCCACGCTGCTGGCCATGCGCCGCGCGGTGCAGGGCCTGCGCCTCAAGCCCGCGCTGGTGCTGGTGGACGGCAACCGCCTGCCGGTGCTCGACGTGCCGGCCGAGGCCATCGTCAAGGGCGACGACCTGGTGGCCGCCATCTCGGCCGCGTCCATCCTGGCCAAGGTGCACCGCGACCGCTGGTGCGCTCAGGTTCATGAACAGTTCCCGCAGTACGGCTTTGCCGGACACAAGGGCTACGGCACGGCGGCGCACCTGGAGGCGTTGCGCGCGCACGGCGCCTGCCCGCTGCACCGCAGCTCGTTCGCTCCCGTGGCGCAGAACCTGCGACCGGCGCAAGAGGAGGCTGCATGAGCGCAGCGCAGGTGACCCACATCCAGTCGCGCGACAACGGTTTCGTCAAGGATCTGCGCCGCCTGGCGCAGGACAGCACGGCCTACCGCAAGCAGGGTCGGGTGTGGCTGGAGGGTGACCACCTGTGCCGCGCCGCGCTGGCGCGGGGCGTGCATCCCGCCATCGCGGTTTTTTCAGAGTCTTTTTGGCCTCAAGCGCCCGCAGAATGGGCGCAAGCAGCTCCAAAAATCATAGTGCTCGCCGATGCCTTGTTCGCCGACATCAGCGGCCTGGAGTCGCCCGCGCGCATGGGCTACCTGCTGGACCTGCCCGCGCCTACCGCCGTGCAGCCCGGCGCCGCCAGCGTTGTGCTCGACCGGGTGCAGGACGCGGGCAACGTCGGCTCCATCCTGCGCAGCGCCTCGGCCTTCGGCTTCCGCCAGGTGCTGGCGCTCAAGGGCAGCGCCGCCCTGTGGTCGCCCAAGGTGCTGCGGGCCGGCATGGGGGCGCACTTCGGGCTCGATCTGGTCGAAGGGCTGGAGGTGGAGGACCTGCAGGTCCTGCGGGTGCCGCTGCTGGTGACCCATGTGCACGAGGGCGATTTCCTGCACCGCGCCGAACTCCCGTGGCCCTGCGCCTGGGTGCTGGGTCACGAGGGGCAGGGTGTCTCGCCCGCACTGGAGGCGCGCGCCAGCCGGCGCATCCGCATCGCGCAGCCGGGCGGGGAGGAATCGCTGAACGTGGCGGCTGCCGCCGCTATCTGCCTGCACGCCAGCGGCGCCGGGCGCTGACGGCCTTGCCGCCAGGCGGGTGGAATACCCCTGGCGGATCATGCTGCAGTGCACCACCGTCAGCGAACCGGTGGTGTCTGCGAGTACAATCAGGGGCTTTTCTCGCAACAGCGTCGCCCGACCGCACCCAAAGCAACAATCCATCAGAGAGCAGCCACTGGCACTCGCGCGCGAGTGGCCTGCAGGCGCCGGGCGACCGTAACCATCCGGAGAACCCAGTGCTTTTGTCTCTTCAGGGAACCTTCCCGCCCGCCATCCTGGCGCTCGCAGACGGCACGGTCTTTATCGGCAATTCGATCGGTGCCACCGGCACCACCGTCGGCGAAGTGGTGTTCAACACCTCGATGTCCGGCTACCAGGAAATCCTCACCGACCCCAGCTACTGCCAGCAGCTCGTGACGCTCACGTACCCGCACATCGGCAACTATGGCGTCAACACCGAGGACATCGAAGCCGACAAGGTCCATGCCGCGGGCCTGATCATCAAGGATCTGCCGCTGCTGGCCAGCAACTTCCGCTGCACCGAAACTCTGTCGTCCTACCTCGTGCGCGAGCGCACGGTGGCGATCGCCAACATCGACACGCGCAAGCTCACGCGCCTGCTGCGCACCCAGGGCGCGCAGAACGGCGCCATCATCGGCCTGGCCGCCGGCCAGGAAGTGACGCAGGCCCTCATCGACGAAGCCATCGCCGCCGCCAAGGCCGCGCCGCCCATGGCCGGGCTGGACCTGGCCAAGGTCGTCACGACGCAGGAGCGCTATGAGTGGACGCAGACCGAGTGGCAACTCGGCAAGGGCTATGGCACGCAGGAGGCGCCGCGTTTCCACGTGGTGGCCTATGACTTCGGCGTGAAAAAGAACATCCTGCGCATGCTGGCCGAGCGCGGCTGCAAGGTCACCGTGGTGCCCGCGCAAACGCCGGCCGCCGATGTGCTGGCCCTGAACCCCGATGGCGTGTTCCTGTCCAACGGCCCTGGCGACCCGCAGCCCTGCGACTACGCCATCGCCGCCACGCGCACCCTCATCGACAGCGGCATCCCCACCTTCGGCATCTGCCTGGGCCACCAGATCATGGCCCTGGCCTCGGGCGCGCGCACCTTCAAGATGACGCACAGCCACCACGGCGCCAACCATCCCGTGAAGGACCTGGACACCGGCCGCGTCAGCATCACCAGCCAGAACCACGGCTTCGCGGTGGACCTCGACTCGCTGCCCGCCAGCCTGCGTGCCACGCACGTCAGCCTGTTCGACGGCACGCTGCAAGGTCTGGTGCGCACCGACAAACCGGCGTTCTGCTTCCAGGGCCACCCCGAGGCATCGCCCGGCCCGCACGACATCGGCTACCTGTTCGACCGCTTCACCGACGCCATGCGCGTCGCGCAGGCCAAGTAAACCAGGAACCCGGCGCCATGAAACTCTTCAGCTTCCCGGCCGCAGCGCTTGAAAAGGCGATCCACAAGCGCGTGCTCACCCTGCCGTCGCCGCACAAGGAGTGGTTCACCGAGCGCTGGCAGCAAAAGCCCTACAAGAAGGCCTTCGTCGAGAACAAGGCCATGCCCCTGGTCACGCTGGTGGCCAAGGGCAAGTCCTGGGACGAAGCCACCTTCGCCGAGGCCCTGCAGGAGTGGGACGTCACGTTCTACGACGCCGAAGCCGAAGTGCTGCGCCCCCTCGTTCAGGGCGACGGCCTGCTGCAGCTCATGCAGAAGAACCTGCCCGCCGAGCGCGCAGAGGCCCTGCTGGACAAGCTGAACGCCCGGCGCCCCGCCGCCGCCGTGGCCGCCACACCTTCCGCGGAAGCCGGAACCGCGACCGACTGATAGACACACCATGCCAAAACGTACAGACATCAAAAGCATCCTCATCATCGGCGCCGGCCCGATCATCATCGGCCAGGCCTGCGAGTTCGACTACTCGGGCGTGCAGGCCTGCAAGGCGCTGCGCGAGGAGGGCTACAAGGTCATCCTGATCAACAGCAACCCCGCGACGATCATGACCGACCCGGCTACCGCCGACGTCACCTACATCGAGCCCATCACCTGGCAGACGGTCGAGAAGATCATCGCCAAGGAGCGCCCCGACGCCATCCTGCCCACCATGGGCGGCCAGACCGCGCTGAACTGCGCGCTGGACCTGTGGCGCAACGGCGTGCTGCACAAGTACAAGGTCGAGCTGATCGGCGCCACGCCCGAGGCCATCGACAAGGCCGAGGACCGCCTCAAGTTCAAGGATGCGATGACCCGCATCGGCCTGGGCTCGGCACGTTCCGGCATCGCCCACAGCATGGACGAGGCCTGGGCGGTGCAGAAGAACGTGGGCTTCCCCACCGTGATCCGCCCCAGCTTCACGCTGGGCGGCACGGGTGGCGGCATCGCCTACAACCCCGAAGAGTTCGAGACCATCTGCAAGCGCGGCCTGGAAGCCTCGCCCACGAACGAGCTGCTGATCGAAGAGTCGCTGCTCGGCTGGAAGGAGTACGAGATGGAAGTGGTCCGCGACAAGGCGGACAACTGCATCATCATCTGCTCCATCGAGAACCTCGACCCCATGGGCGTGCACACGGGCGACTCGATCACCGTGGCCCCGGCGCAGACACTGACCGACAAGGAATACCAGATCATGCGCAACGCCTCGCTGGCGGTGCTGCGCGAGATCGGCGTGGACACGGGCGGCTCCAACGTGCAGTTCTCGGTGAACCCGAAGGACGGCCGCATGATCGTCATCGAGATGAACCCGCGCGTGTCGCGCTCCTCGGCGCTGGCCTCCAAGGCCACGGGCTTCCCGATCGCCAAGGTGGCGGCCAAGCTGGCCGTGGGCTACACGCTCGACGAGCTGCGCAACGAGATCACGGGCGGCGTCACGCCCGCCTCGTTCGAGCCCTCGATCGACTACGTGGTGACCAAGATCCCGCGCTTCGCGTTCGAGAAATTCCCCACGGCCGACAGCCGCCTGACCACGCAGATGAAGTCCGTGGGCGAGGTCATGGCCATGGGCCGCACCTTCCAGGAATCCTTCCAGAAGGCCCTGCGCGGCCTGGAAGTGGGCGTGGACGGCATGAACGAGAAGACCCAGGACCGCGAGGTGCTGGAAAAGGAACTCGGCGAACCTGGCCCCGAGCGCATCTGGTACGTGGGCGATGCCTTCGCCATGGGCCTGTCGGTGGACGAGGTGTTCGATCTGACCAAGATCGACCGCTGGTTCCTGGTGCAGATCGAGGAGATCGTGAAGATCGAACTCGACCTCGACAAGCTCACCGCCGAGAAGGGCGAGGGCGCGCTCGCCGCGCTGGACGCCGGCACCCTGCGCACGCTGAAGAAGAAGGGTTTCTCCGACCGCCGTCTGGCCAAGCTGCTCAAGACCAGCGAGCAGGCCGTGCGCGACCAGCGCCGCGCCCTCAACGTGCGCCCGGTCTACAAGCGCGTGGACACCTGCGCGGCCGAGTTCGCCACCAACACCGCCTACCTGTACTCGACCTACGAGGAAGAGTGCGAGGCAGAACCCACGAACAACAAGAAGATCATGGTGCTCGGCGGCGGTCCCAACCGCATCGGCCAGGGCATCGAGTTCGACTACTGCTGCGTGCACGCCGCGCTCGCCATGCGCGAGGACGGCTACGAGACCATCATGGTCAACTGCAACCCCGAGACCGTGTCCACCGACTACGACACCTCGGATCGCCTGTACTTCGAGCCCGTCACGCTGGAAGATGTGCTGGAGATCGTGGACAAGGAAAAACCGGCTGGCGTCATCGTGCAGTACGGCGGCCAGACGCCGCTTAAGCTCGCGCTGGGCCTGGAGGCCGCCGGCGTGCCCATCATCGGCACCACGCCCGACATGATCGACGCCGCCGAGGACCGCGAACGCTTCCAGAAGTTGCTGGGCGACCTGGGCCTGCGCCAGCCGCCCAACGCCACCGCGCGCACCGAGGCCGAGGCGCTGGAGAAGGCCGCCGCCCTGGGCTACCCCCTGGTGGTGCGCCCCAGCTACGTGCTGGGTGGCCGTGCCATGGAAATCGTGCACGAGCAGCGCGACCTGGAGCGCTACATGCGCGAGGCCGTGAAGGTGAGCAACGACTCGCCCGTGCTGCTCGACCGCTTCCTCTCCAATGCCATCGAGTGCGACGTGGACTGCGTGCGCGACAGCTCCGGCGCCGTGTTCATCGGCGGCGTGATGGAGCACATCGAGCAGGCCGGCGTACACTCGGGCGACTCCGCCTGCTCGCTGCCGCCGTACTACCTCAAGGCCGAGACCGTGGCCGAGATCAAGCGCCAGACCACGGCCATGGCCCAGGGCCTGAACGTGGTGGGCCTGATGAACGTGCAGTTCGCCATCCAGGAAGCCGACGGCAAGGACATCATCTATGTGCTCGAAGTGAACCCGCGCGCCTCGCGCACGGTGCCCTTCGTCAGCAAGGCCACGGGCATCCAGCTGGCCAAGGTGGCCGCGCGCTGCATGGCCGGCCAGACGCTGGCCGCGCAGGGCATCACCAAGGAGGTGGTGCCGCCGTACTTCAGCGTGAAGGAGGCCGTGTTCCCGTTCGTCAAGTTCCCCGGTGTGGATACCATCCTCGGCCCCGAGATGAAGTCCACCGGCGAAGTCATGGGCGTGGGCAAGACCTTCGGCGAGGCCTTCGTCAAGAGCCAGCTCGGCGCCGGCACCAAGCTGCCGACCTCGGGCAAGGTGTTCCTGACCGTGAAGAACGCCGACAAGCCGCGCGCCGTGGACATCGCGCGCCAGCTCGTCGCGCTGGGCTTTGACTTGGTCGCCACCAAGGGCACGGCCGCCGCCATCGAGGCGGCCGGCGTGCCGGTAAAGGTGGTGAACAAGGTGACCGAAGGCCGCCCGCACATCGTGGACATGATCAAGAACAACGAGATCGTCATGGTCATCAACACGGTGGAAGAGCGCCGCAACGCCATCGCCGACTCGCGTGCCATTCGCACCAGCTCGCTGCTGGCGCGTGTGACCACGTTCACGACCATCTTTGGCGCCGAGGCGGCCGTGGAAGGCATGCAGCACATGAACCAGCTCGACGTGATTTCCGTGCAGGAGATGCACGCCCAGCTGGCGGCTTGAAGCTGCCGTAATCACGGCATAATTGCGCCCTGAACCAACACCGCCGCGCGGCAACGTGCGGCGGTTTGCTTTTGGCGACGCCATAAACCCGCTATGGGCCCGTGGCGCGCCGGAACCGGCCGCGCCCGAGTGCGCGGCACACCTATCCAATGGAGACTGACCGAATGGCCACCATTCCCATTACCAAGCGCGGCGCCGAGAAGCTCAAGGCCGAGCTGCACCGCCTCAAGACCGTGGATCGCCCCGCGGTGATCGCCGCCATCGCCGAGGCGCGTGCCCAGGGCGACCTGAGCGAAAACGCCGAATACGAGGCGGCCAAGGACCGCCAAGGCTTCATCGAAGGCCGCATCCAGGAAGTCGAGGGCAAGCTCTCGGCCGCGCAGGTCATCGACCCCTCCGCCGTGGACGCGGGCGGCAAGGTGGTGTTCGGCGCCACCGTGGAACTCGAAGACGAGGATTCGGGCGACGCCGTCACCTACCAGATCGTGGGCGAGGACGAGGCTGACCTGAAGCTGGGCCTGATCAATGTGTCCAGTCCCATCGCCCGCGCGCTCATCGGCAAGGAAGAGGGCGACACGGCCGAGGTGCAGGCCCCGGGCGGCGTGCGCCGCTACGAGATTGTCGGCGTCCGCTACGCCTGAGCTGCGCGCATGAAGGCCCGCCTTCCTGCCCTGCTGGCCGCCCTCTGGTGGGGGAGCCTCAGTGCCATCGGCTTCATGGCCGTGCCATTGCTGTTCGCGCACCTGCCCACGCCGGCCATGGCGGGCAACACGGCCGCCAAGCTCTTTGCCGCGCAGACCTGGCTGTCGGTGGCGTGCTGCATGGTGTTGCTTCTGATTTCAAGGCCAAAAGGCGATGTAGCCCTTTATCCGTGGGCGCGAGCAGCTACACTTTTCATAGTGGGTGGGCTGCTGCTGGCGTTGCTGGTGCAGTTCGGTGTATCGCCGCGCATCGTGGCGCGCCAGGACCTGAAGTTCTGGCATGGCCTGGGCACGCTCATGTACACCCTGCAGTGGTGCTGCGCGCTGGCCACGCTGTGGCACACGCTGCGCCCGGCCGGCGCACAACCGCCGGCCTGAGCGGGGGTCATTCGCGCCAGTGCTCGGCCACCCAGGTGGCGGGCTGGATGAAGCGAAAGCGCCGGTTGCGCCGGCCCGCCAGGGCGTCGGGCGGATTGCATTC
Organism: Simplicispira lacusdiani; assembly: GCF_003604195.1. Classification (GTDB taxonomy): domain Bacteria; phylum Pseudomonadota; class Gammaproteobacteria; order Burkholderiales; family Burkholderiaceae_C; genus Simplicispira; species Simplicispira lacusdiani. The sequence goes on along the minus strand of NZ_QXGR01000003.1, from coordinate 285,147 downwards.
CCCGTGGAAGATCACCACGCGCGCGCCGGGCGGCACGAACGGCGCCTTCCAGTAGTTCGTGGGCCAGGCGGGGATGCCGTGGTACTTGAAGCTCGGGCACCACTCGGCGGGCCAGTATTGCAGCTTGCCCTGCTTGTGCAGGAAGTCCGACAGGTAGGCCTGCTCGTTGCGGAACTGCTTGCGGATCTCGTCGAAATGGCCGCGGAAGTATTCCAGCACATCCGGGTGCGCGCCCAGCTCGAAGCGGTACACCGACGAGTTGCCGGTGATGCGCCAGGGCCGCTTGTAGTCATGGATGATGAGGAACTCGCCCGGCTGGGTGAAGAAGTCGTCCAGGCTGCCGGTGATGACCACGTCCACGTCGAGGAACAGCGCCGTCCCGCGCAGGCCGTGCAGGTCGGCGCTGAAGGTGGCCAGCTTGGTCCAGCCGCGCTCGGGAATGCCCGGGGGCAGGTCCAGCGGCGGGATGGGCAGGCACTGCACCTCGGAGCGGATGCCGGTGCTGTCGTCGGTCAGGCAGACGAAGTTGAAGTCGCCGCTGAGGTGGCGGCGCACCATGGCGTAGAGGCGGTTGACGTACTCGGGGCCGTATTTCGTGCCCCACTTCATGCAGATCACATGGCGCTGGCGCGCCGTGGCGGCGGTGGTGGTCATCGGCTTAGTCGGCCTGGCGTTTCTTCACCGAGGTCGGCTTGCGCTTCTTGGCGCGCTTGATCTGGCCGCCGGGCGTGAGGCGCTGGTTGCCGAGCACGCGGATCTGCTTGATCTCGGGGCGCTGGCCGCCGCGCTTGCTGAACTTGAGCACTTTCACGTCGCGCGGGCCGGGCATGCGGTCCTCGTCGACGGTGCGCTCCTTGGCGGGTTGCGGGCGCCACAGCACCAGCAGCTTGCCGATGTGCTGGATGGGCGCGGCGCTGAGTTCGGCGGCCAGTTCCTGGTACATCAATTCGCGCGCGGCGCGGTCGTCGCCGAAGACGCGGATCTTGATGAGGCCATGCGCATTCAGCGCGGCGTCGATTTCCTTGCGCACGCCGGGGGTCAGGCCATCTCCACCGATGAGCACGACGGGGTCGAGGTGGTGGGCGGCGGCACGGTATTCGCGGCGCTCGGCGGGAGTGAGTTCAATTTGGGGCATGGGCCGTATTATCCAGGCAGGACGAAAGAAGCATGAAAACCAAAACCCAGAGCAAGAAGGTCAACAAGGCATGGCTGAACGACCATGTGAATGACCCCTATGTCAAGCAGGCCCAGAAAGACGGCTACCGCGCGCGCGCGGCCTACAAGCTCAAGGAGATCGACGAGCAGTTCGGCCTGATCCGCCCGGGTGCCACGGTGGTGGACCTGGGCTGCGCGCCCGGGGCCTGGAGCCAGTACGTGCGCCGCCGCCTCTCGCCCTCGGGGGCTGCCGTGGGCGCGCTCAACGGCAGCATCATCGGGCTGGACATCCTGCCCATGGAACCTATCGAGGGTGTGACCTACCTGCAGGGGGATTTTCGCGAGCCCGAGGTGCTGGAACAATTGGAGCAGGCGCTGCAGGGGCGTCCGATCGACGTGGTGGTGTCGGACATGGCGCCCAACCTCTCCGGCATTGCCTCGACGGACGCCACGCGCATCACCCTCCTGGTGGAACTGGCGGTGGATTTCGCCTGCGCGCACCTGCGGCCCGAGGGCGCGCTGGTCGTCAAGCTGTTCCATGGTGGCGGCTATGCCGAGCTGGTGCAGCTCTTTCGCGAGACCTTCAAGACCGTCAAGCCCGTCAAGCCCAAGGCGTCGCGCGACAAGTCGTCCGAAACCTTTCTGGTCGGCATCGGTCTGAAAAAGCAGGCCTGACCGCGGCCGGGGTTTTGCGCCAGGGCAGGAGAACGGGAAAAACCCGCGATCCTCCCAGGGGTGCCAGGGGGTATTGCCGCCCGCGCATGCCTTGAAAAGCCTAAAATCGGACCCATTTGGCATAACGTCCCCGTCTTTCGCCACCCTCACCGGAGTTCCGCTTGAACAATCAGTGGTTTTCAAAAATTGCCGTATGGCTGGTCATCGCCATGGTGTTGTTCACCGTGTTCAAGCAGTTCGACACGCGTGCGGTCGGCGCTGCGGGCCACATCGGCTATTCGGAATTCCTGGAAGAGGTGCGCAGCAACCGTATCAAGAGCGCGACCATCCAGGAAGGGCAGGGCGGCACCGAGATCGTGGCCATCACCAACGATGACCGCCGCATCCGCACCACGGCCACCTACCTCGACCGGGGCCTGGTGGGTGATCTGATCAACAACAACGTCAAGTTCGACGTCAAGCCGCGCGAAGAAGGCTCGCTGCTCATGACCCTGCTGGTCAGCTGGGGCCCCATGCTGCTGCTCATTGGCGTGTGGGTGTACTTCATGCGCCAGATGCAGGGCGGTGGCAAGGGCGGTGCCTTCAGCTTCGGTAAATCGAAGGCGCGCATGCTCGACGAGAACAACAACAGCGTCACCTTCGCCGATGTCGCCGGTTGCGACGAAGCCAAGGAAGAGGTCAAGGAAGTCGTGGACTTCCTGAAGGACCCGCAGAAGTTCCAGAAGCTCGGCGGCCGCATTCCGCGCGGCCTGCTGCTGGTCGGCCCTCCGGGCACCGGCAAGACGTTGCTGGCCAAGTCCATCGCGGGCGAGGCCAAGGTGCCGTTCTTCAGTATCTCGGGCTCCGACTTCGTGGAGATGTTCGTCGGCGTGGGCGCGGCCCGCGTGCGCGACATGTTCGAGAACGCCAAGAAGAACGCTCCCTGCATCATCTTCATCGATGAAATCGACGCCGTGGGCCGCCAGCGTGGCGCGGGCCTGGGCGGCGGCAATGACGAGCGCGAGCAGACGCTGAACCAGATGCTCGTCGAGATGGATGGCTTCGAGACCAACCTGGGCGTGATCGTGGTCGCCGCGACCAACCGTCCCGACATCCTGGACGCCGCGCTGCTGCGCCCCGGCCGCTTCGACCGCCAGGTCTATGTCACGCTGCCCGACATCCGCGGCCGCGAGCAGATCCTGGCCGTGCACATGCGCAAGATCCCCGTGGGCCAGGACGTCAACCCCGCGATCATCGCGCGCGGCACGCCCGGCATGAGCGGTGCCGACCTGGCCAACCTCTGCAACGAGGCAGCCCTCATGGCCGCGCGCCGCAACGCGCGCACCGTGGAGATGCAGGACTTCGAGAAGGCCAAGGACAAGATCATCATGGGCCCCGAGCGCAAGAGCATGGTCATGCCCGAGGAAGAGCGCCGCAACACGGCCTACCACGAGGCCGGCCACGCGCTCATCGGCAAGCTGCTGCCCAAGTGCGACCCGGTGCACAAGGTCACCATCATCCCGCGCGGCCGCGCGCTGGGCGTGACCATGAGCCTGCCCGAGAAGGACCGCTACTCCTACGACAAGGAGTACATGCTGAACCAGATCGCCATGCTGTTCGGCGGCCGCATCGCCGAGGAAGTGTTCATGCACCAGATGACCACGGGTGCGAGCAACGACTTCGAGCGTGCCACGCACATCGCGCGCGACATGGTCATGCGCTACGGCATGACCGAGGCGCTGGGCCCCATGGTCTATGCCGAGAACGAAGGCGAGGTGTTCCTCGGCCGCTCGGTGACCAAGACCACCAGCATCAGCGAAGAGACCATGCAGAAGGTCGATGCCGAAGTGCGCCGCATCATCGACGAGCAGTATGCCCTGGCGCGTCGTCTGATCGAGGAGCACCAGGACAAGATGCACGCCATGGCCAAGGCCATGCTCGAATGGGAAACCATCGACGCCGAGCAGCTCGACGACATCATGGCGGGTCGCCCGCCGCGTCCGCCCAAGGACTGGACGCCGCGCACGCCTTCCTCGGGTGGCGATGGTTCTGGCGGCGGCACGCCGGCCGTGAACACGGACGCCACGCCCACCGCGGCCTGAGGCCGGGTGGCCACCATGTGAATGACGGGGCCTGCAGCCCCGTTTTTCCTTTCAGCCCACCTTCTTTTTCCGCACATGATCTGGCAAACCGCCCGATTCGCCATCGACCTGGGCCGCCCCCGGATCATGGGCATCGTCAACGCGACCCCGGACTCCTTCTCCGACGGCGGCCGCCACGCCACCACGGCCGCCGCGCTGCGCCACTGCGAGCGGCTTATCGCGGACGGAGCCCACATCCTCGACATTGGCGGGGAATCGACCCGCCCCGGCAGCCCGGCCGTGCCACTGGACGAGGAGCTCGCGCGCGTGCTGCCCGTGGTGCGCGAGGCGGTGCGTCTGGGCGTACCCGTCTCGGTGGACACCTACAAACCCGAGGTCATGCACCGGGTGCTGGAGCTGGGGGCGGACATCGTCAATGACATCTGGGCGCTGCGCCAGCCGGGCGCGGCCGCCGTGGTGGCCGCGCATCCGTCCTGCGGCGTGTGCCTGATGCACATGCACCGCGACCCGCAGACCATGCAGGTGGCGCCGATGGCCGGCGACTGTGTGCCCCAGGTGCTCACTTTTCTGGAGCATGCGGCGCAGGATCTGCGCGCTTTGGGAGTCGAAAAAAACCGCATCGTTCTGGACGCCGGCATAGGTTTCGGCAAAACCGTGGAACAGAACTTCGCCCTGCTGGCGCGCCAGCGGGAGCTGCTGGCGCCGGGCTACCCGCTGCTGGCGGGCTGGTCGCGCAAGTCCTCGCTGGGCGCCGTGACAGGGCTGGACGTAAGTGAGCGGCTGCTGCCCAGCGTGGCGGCCGCTCTGTTGGCCGTGGAGCGCGGCGCGCGCGTGGTGCGCGTGCACGATGTGCGCGAGACGGCGCAGGCGCTCAGCGTCTGGCGGGCCATGCACCAGCAGGACGGCAGCCCGGCCCCTACCAACAACAACGAGGAGAACCCCGCATGACACGCAAGTACTTTGGCACCGACGGAATCCGTGGCACCGTGGGCCAGGCCCCGATCACCCCTGACTTCGTGCTGCGCCTGGCCCATGCCGTGGGGCGCGTGCTGCGCCAGACCGAGGAGCGCCCCCTGGTGCTGATCGGCAAGGACACGCGTATCTCGGGCTACATGCTGGAGAGCGCCCTGGAGTCGGGGTTCAACTCCGCCGGTGTCGATGTGCTGCTGCTTGGGCCGCTGCCCACGCCGGGCGTGGCCTATCTCACGCGCGCGCAGCGCGCCAGCCTGGGCGTGGTGATCTCGGCCAGCCACAACGCGTTTCCAGACAACGGTATCAAGTTCTTCAGCGCCCAGGGCACCAAGTTGCCCGATGCCTGGGAGTTGGCCGTGGAGGCTGCGCTGGACGAGCCGCCGGTCTGGGTTGATTCGGCCGCACTGGGCAAGACGCGCCGGCTCGACGATGCGGCGGGGCGCTACATCGAGTTCTGCAAGAGCACCTTTCCCCAGGACCTCACGCTCAAGGGCCTGAGGATCGTGGTCGATGCCGCGCACGGGGCCGCGTACCACATCGCGCCCAAGGTATTCCATGAACTGGGGGCCGAGGTCATTGCCATCGGCTGTGCGCCCGATGGCCTGAACATCAACCATGAAGTGGGCGCCACGCACCCTGATGCCCTGGTGCGGGCGGTGCGCGCCAACCATGCCGACTACGGTATCGCCCTCGACGGCGACGCCGACCGCCTGCAGATGGTCGATGCCTCGGGCCGTCTCTACAACGGCGATGAACTGCTGTACCTGATGGTGCGCGACCGCATGGGGCGTGATGAGCATGTGCCCGGCGTGGTGGGGACGCTCATGACCAACATGGCCATCGAATTGGCGCTGAAGGAGCGCGGCGTGCCGCTGTTGCGCGCCAAGGTGGGTGACCGCTATGTGCTTGAAGAGCTGGCGCGCCACCGCTGGAACCTGGGAGGCGAGGGCTCGGGCCACCTGCTGGTACTGGACAAGCACACCACGGGGGATGGCCTCGTCAGCGCCCTGCAGGTGCTGCAGGCCTGCGTGCGCAATGGCCAGAGCCTGGCGCAGTTGCTCGAAGGCGTGGCCCTGTTTCCGCAGGTGCTACTCAACGTGCGCCTGCAGCCAGGCCAGGACTGGCGCACCAACGGCCGGCTGGCCCAGGAGACACAGGCCGTCGAGGCGGGGCTGGGCCAGACCGGGCGCGTCCTCATCCGCGCCAGCGGCACCGAACCCCTGTTGCGTGTGATGGTCGAGGCGCGCGATCTGGCGCAGGCCAGCGCGGCAGCCGAGCGCTTGGCCGATGCGGCGCGGCATAGCTGAATGCTACTGAAAATGTAGCTGATGGCGCTTGTCGCTTGGGCGTCAGAGGGGAGTTTCCCTTGTGCAAAAATTGCCTGGAACCGGTATGCTCGGCCATGGAAGCCATGAACAGATGGATGGAGATGGTCGCATGAAGAGGAACCGGCTCAAGGCTTCGGCCGCCTTGCTGGCGATGGCCGCTGGCCTGCTTTCCATGCCGGCGCATGCCGGCAAGACACTCGATGGCGTCCGGGCGCGAGGGCAGGTGGTGTGTGGAGTGCATACCGGGCTGGCGGGTTTTTCCGCGCCCGATGCGAGTGGCCGGTGGATGGGGCTGGACGTGGATGTCTGCCGCGCCATCGCGGCCGCCGTGCTGGGTGATGCCGGCAAGGTCAAATACGTGCCCCTGACCGCGCAGCAGCGCTTCACCGCGCTGCAATCGGGCGAGGTCGATGTGCTGTCGCGCAACACCACGTTCACGCTCGCGCGCGACGCCTCGATGGGCCTGCGCATCACGGCCGTCACCTACTATGACGGACAGGGGTTCATCGTGCCGGTGCGCAGCGGCATCCGCAGCGCGCGGCAGCTCAAGAACCAGAAGGTGTGCGTGCAGTCGGGCACCACCTCGGAGCGCAACCTGAACGATTTTTCCAGGGCGCGCGGCCTGGATATCCAGCTTGTGCTGTTCGAGAAGGAAGACGCGGCCACTTCTGCGTATTTCGCGGGCCGTTGCAGCGCGTACAGCACCGACGCCTCGGGCCTGGCTTCCATCCGCAGCAGGCAGGCGGCCAAGCCCGCCGACCACGCCATCCTGCCCGACCTGATCTCCAAGGAGCCGCTCGGGCCGCTGGTGCGCCGGGGGGACGATGAATGGCACGCCATCGTCACATGGGTCATCCATGGACTGATCGAGGCCGAGGAACACGGGATCACCCAGGCAGGGGTGGATGCGATGAAAGGCGGCAGCCAGGACCCTGCGGTGCAGCGCCTCCTGGGAGCCACCGACGACACCGGCAAGATGCTCGGGCTGGACCGGGAATGGATGGCCCGTGCGCTTAAGGCCACGGGCCATTACGGTGAGATCTTCGAGCGCAACGTGGGCGCCCGGTCCCCACTGGCCTTGACGCGGGGCGCCAACCGACTGTGGAGCCAAGGCGGACTGATGTACGCCTATCCGATGCGCTGATGCCAGGCGCCGTCAGCGCAGGAAGGCCGTGAAGATGTCCGGTGGGCTGCTTTGGCGGGGGCTCGCGGTCGCGCCGCTCTGCACGGCCTTGCGGCAGGCCTGCAGGTAGATCTGCAACTGGTCCGCAGGCTGCGGTTGGCCGCAATAGAAGCCCTGTGCCTGGGTGCAGCCTTGGTCGCGTAGGAACTCGAACTGGCTGCGTGTTTCCACGCCCTCGGCGATGGTTTCCATGCCCAGGGCCTGCGCCATGCGGATGATGGCACTGACGATGGCGCGGTCGTTGGCGTCCTCGCCGAGGTCGCGCACGAAGGACTGGTCGATCTTCAGCTTGCTGATCGGGAAGCGCTTGAGCTGGCTCAGCGAGGAATAACCCGTGCCGAAATCGTCGATCGAGAGCTGCACGCCCAGGTTGTGCAGCTGGTCCATGGTGGCGATCGCCATGCGCGGGTCGTCCATGGCCACGCCCTCGGTTAGCTCCAGCTCCAGCGATCCCGGCGACAGGCCGGTCTCGGCGAGGATGCGCGCGATCAGCTCGGGCAGGCTGGGCTGGCGGAACTGGATGGCCGAGAGGTTGACCGACATCGAGGGCAGCGTCAGCCCCTGCATGTGCCAGTGCTTGAGCTGCGCCAGCGCCGTGCGCAGCACCCATTCGCCGATGGGCAGGATCTGGCCGCAATCCTCGGCGATGGGGATGAACTCGGCGGGAGAAACCATGCCCAGCTCGGGATGCTGCCAGCGCAGCAGCGCCTCGACGCCCAGCACCTGCTGCGTGGCGATGCATACCTGGGGCTGGTAGTGCAGGCTGAACTGTTGGCGTTCGAGCGCGCGGCGCAGGGCGTTTTCCAGCTGCAGGGAGCGCACCGAGCGGGCTTGCATCTCCGGTGTGAAGAAGCGGTAGGTGTTGCGGCCATCGAGCTTGGCGCGGTACATGGCCACGTCGGCGGACTGGCTCAGGGAGTCGAAGTCGGTCCCGTCGTCCGGGTATACGGCAATCCCCATCGACGGCGCCATGGTCAGTTCATGGTGCTCGATCTGGTAGGGCTGGCGCGAGGCCTCCAGGAGCTTGCCCGCGACCCGCGCGGCCCCCCGTGCATTGGCGCCTGGAAGCAGGAGGATAAATTCGTCGCCGCCCAGGCGGCAGACCGTGTCTTTCTCGCGGACCACGGCGCGCAGCCGCTTGGCGATCTGGACCAGCAGCGCGTCGCCCACGCGGTGTCCGAGCGAGTCGTTCACATGCTTGAAGTGGTCCAGGTCGAGGAAGATCACGGAAATCGGCGTCTGCTCCTGGCGGGCCACCTCGATGGCCTGGGTGCTGCGCTCGGCCAGCAGCGTGCGGTTGGGCAGCCCGGTCAGCGGGTCGTAGTGCGCCAGCCAGTAAATGCGTTCCTGGTCGAGTTTGCGGTCGTCGATCTCGCGGTGCAAGGTGTCCACGGTTTCGCGCAACTGCTGGGTGCGCTCGGCCACCAGGGATTCCAGCTCCGCATGGACCCGGATCAGCTCCGACTGCGCCTGCTTGCGCGCGGTGATATCCATGCAGATCCAAATGGACCCCAGGGCAAGGTCCGAGGGATCGATGGCCTTGCTGCGCACCACGCACACCACGGGTGTACCGTCCTTGCGGCACAGCGAGAGCTCGCCCTCGAAAGCCAGTCCCCTGGCGAGGGGCTCGTAACAGCGGCGGCCCACGTCCTCCCATGCTTCGTCGCTTGGCAGCCAGCGCCGCGAAGGGCTGCCCAGCAACTCGCCGGGTTCGTAGCCCAGCATTTGCTCGAAATGCCGGTTGCAGCGCGTCAACTGCCGGTCGCGCAGGTACACGATGCCCACCATGGCGTTGTCCAGGAGGATCTGCTTTTCGCAGATGGCGGCGTCAAGCTGTACCTGGGCGTTCTTCTGCTCGTCGATGTCGTCGATGATCCAGATGGAGCCTTCCGATGTGTCCTTGGGGTTGATCAGGCTGCCGCTCAGGCGGCCCCAGAACATCGTGCCGTCGCGCCTGCGCATGATCCGCTCGACACGGAATGTCTGCCCGGCAGAAACCACCGGATAGGCCGCGCGCCCCAGCTCGCGGAAGGCGGTGGGGTCGGGATGGAAGCTTTCGCTCTGCTGGCCGATCAGCGCCTCGGGGGATTCGTAGCCGAAGATTTCGGCATAGCGCCGGTTGCAACGAACCACATGCCGCTGGCGGATGAAGGCAATGCCTGCCCCGGCGTTGTCCAGCAGCGTCTGCTGCTCGCGCAAGGTCCGCTCAAGGGAGGTATCGGTCAGGGGGGCGGATGGAGGCAATCCGGTACTGTCGTTCTGAAAAGACATTTCGCCGCTGATGGCATGGCCAGGTGGGGGGCCGGGCTTTGCCGGAAAGTGTGCGAAATTGTATCAGCCGGGGTGGGCTGCCCGTGTGCGGGTAAACCTTATCCCCTGGAATGGGTGGGAGATGCCGCGGGCCGGAGCGGCGAACGGGCGTGTCATGTAGGCGCCATGGTTCCGACATGGCGGTGTCATGCGAGCGAACCACACTGCGCTGGCAGGTGGCCGTTTCGGGGCGGGTGGTTCCGGGCGGCGACCGCTGCCGCCACTGTGGCAGACCTGACACAAAGGAGTCCTTCGATGAATGATTTGCCCAGCCCCACGCTGCCCCTGTCGCCAGTGTCCCTGCCTCGGGGGTCGCTTCATTGCCAGGGCGGCCCGGTGGGGGCGGTGGTCGATGCGCCCGGGCGTGGCGGCGTGGAGGTGGCTTGGGCGCGCCACCTCGATGAGGTCCGGGAAGCCCAGCGCCTGAGGTACGAGGTCTTCGCCACCGAGATGGGGGCCAGGCTCAAGGCCACCATTGCAGGCCATGACACCGACATCTTCGACGACTTCTGCGAACACTTGCTGGTCCGCGATGTCCGGACGCGCGAGGTGATCGGTACCTATCGCGTGCTGACGCCCGAGCAGGCGCGGCGCATCGGTTGCACCTACAGTGATACGGAATTCGATCTCACGCGCCTGCGCGGCCTGCGCTCGCGCATGGTGGAGTTGGGACGCAGCTGTGTGCATGCGCAGCATCGCCATGGCGGCGTGATCCTGGCGCTGTGGGGCGCGCTGGCCGACTTCATGGTGCGTAACCGGCTCGACACCATGGTGGGCTGTGCCAGCATTCCCATGATGCACAACGGCATGGTCTGCGGAGACGCCGCAGCGAGCATCTGGCGGCAGCTGCGCGAAACGCATCTGGCGCCCATCGAGTACCAGGTGCTGCCGCGCCTGCCCCTGCCGGTGGATCGCCTGGATGCCTCGCTGGACATCGAGCCACCCGCGCTCATCAAGGGTTACCTGCGATTGGGGGCGCGGGTGCTGGGCGCGCCCGCGTGGGATCCGGACTTCAACACCGCTGACCTGCCCATGCTGATGCGCCTGGCGGATCTACCGGCGCGCTACCGCAAGCATTTTCTGGGAAGCTGAGGTTCTGCAGGAAATGCTTGACAGGCGAGGGGGTGTGACTGTCATCATGACTGTCATGAAACTGTCACCGGGTCGTCCAATACTTCGCGGGTGTTCCATTCGTTTCTGAACGTGCCCATGTCACCATTTTCCAATGAAAGAAACGTGACCCTGTCGCATGAATCCGCAATGGAGGATGACACCACGCATGAGCCGCAGGGAGATGGTGGCGCGGCGTCTTCCGTTCACCCGGCGCGCCCTGCGCGGCCCCACGCCATGGCGCGGTTCCTGGATCGCGACCACAGCATCCTGGCTTTCAACGAGCGTGTGTTCGATTGGGCCGCGCGCTCGGATGTGCCGTTGCTGGAGCGGCTTCGCTATCTGAGCATCGTGTCGTCCAATCTGGACGAATTCTTCGAGGTGCGCGCCGAGCCGCACATCACGGCTGCCCGCAATGGTGAGACCAAGGGGCCTTACAGCGCGGCTTCCTTCGACGCCTTGTCGGCCAAGGCGCATGATCTGGTGGAACGCCAGTACGCGCTGTACAACGAGATTCTGGTCCCGGCGCTGATGGATGAGGGCATACGCATCGTCCCGCACGGCGAGCGCAGTGCCGCCCAGCGCCGCTGGGTCGCCGAATATTTCACGCGCGAGGTGCAGCCCTTGCTGGTGCCCGTGGGGTTGGACCCGGCGCACCCGTTTCCGCAGGTGGCCAACAAGTCGCTCAATTTCATCGTGCGGCTCAAGGGGGCCGATGCGTTCGGGCGCGAGAACGAGATCGCCATTGTCCGGATTCCGCGCGTGCTGCCGCGCTTCACGCGGCTACCGGCCGGCGTCGCGCCCAAGGGCAAGCAGTTCGTCAGCGTGTCCAGCGTGGTGCGCGCCCATTTGGCGGACCTGTTCCCAGGGCGCCAGGTGACGGAGTTCTCGCAATTCCGTGTCACGCGGCATTCGGATCTCGCCGTGGATGAGGAGGACGTGCGCAACCTGCGCATGGTGCTGCGCCAAGGGCTGCAGCAGCGCAATTTTGGCCAGGCGGTGCGGCTGGAGGTGTCCTCGGGCTGTTCGCAGTACCTGTCCGATTTCCTCTTGCGCCAGTTCGATCTGCCTGCCGCAGCGCTCTACCGCGTACATGGTCCCGTGAACCTAGTGCGGCTGGCGCAGCTGGTGGACCTGGTGGCCGACCCACGGCTGTTGTTCCCGGCCTGGCGCCCGGCCTGGCCGCGCCAGATGCCGGCCGGTACGTCCATCATGGCCCAGATGCGTCAGCATGACGTGCTGATCCACCAGCCGTTCGAGAGTTTCGACGGTGTGCTGGCGTTCCTGCGCGAGGCCGTGAACGACCCGCAGGTGGTGGCCATCAAGCAGACCATCTACCGCACGGGCTCCGATCCTGAACTCATGGAGCTGCTGCGCGAGGCGGTGCGGCGTGGCAAGGAGGTCATGGCGGTCGTCGAGCTCAAGGCGCGCTTCGACGAGGAGGCCAATATCAACTGGGCCGAGGCCCTCGAATCGGTGGGCGCGCAGGTGGTGTTCGGCGTGGTGGGCCTGAAAACCCACGCCAAGATGCTGCTGGTTACCCGCAAGGAGGGGCGGCAGCTACGCCGCTACGGGCAACTGTCCACGGGCAACTACAACCCGCGCACGGCCCGCCTGTACACGGACCTGAGCTACCTCACGGCCGACGAGGACACCACGGCCGACATGGACAGTGTGTTCAACCATCTGGCCAGCCAGAACCGCCTGCCGCGCATGCGGCGCCTGTTGGTGGCGCCCTTCCATTTGCACCGGCGCACGCTGGAAAAAATCGAGCAGGTCGGCCAGGCCGCGGCGCGGGGCGAGGGCGGCCGCATCGTGGTCAAGATGAACGCCTTGACCGACGAGGCACTGGCACGCGCGCTGGTGCTGGCCGCGCAGCGTGGCGCGCGCATCGATCTCATCGTGCGCGGCGCTTGCATTCTGCCGGCGCAGCTCCCGGGACTGACCGAGAACATCCGTGTGCGCTCCATCATCGGCCGTTTCCTGGAGCATTCGCGCGTGTTCTATTTCCGCTGCGGCGCAGAGGAGGAGCTGTACCTTTCCAGTGCCGACTGGATGAACCGCAACATGATGCGCCGGGTCGAAGTCTGCTGGCCCGTCACCGATCCCCATTTGCGCCAGCGCATCATTGACGAATGTCTGCTGGCCTACCTGCACGATGACCGTGATGCCTGGGAGCTTCAGCCCGAAGGCTCGTATGCGCGTGCCGAGCGATACGCCAGGGGCCATGGCGCGCAGAACGCCCTCATGGTGCGCTACGGCCCGCCGGTGGCGGGCGAGCGCAACGGCCGGGGTTAGGCCGGGAGCGCGCGATGGACCTGATACTGTGGCGTCACGCCGAGGCGGAAGAGGGTGGCGAAGGCATGGACGACCTGCAGCGCCCCCTGACCGCGCGCGGCGAGAAGCAGGCCGCGAGGATGGCGGTATGGCTCGATCGCCAACTGCCCGATGGTCTGCGGGTCTTGTCCAGCCCGGCACGCCGTGCGGAGCAGACGGCGCAGGCGCTGGGCCGCAAGTTCAAATTGCGCGCTGAACTGCTGCCCGACGGCTCGCCGCAGGAGCTGCTCGAACTGGCGCAATGGCCCCGTGCGCGCGGGGCCGTGCTCGTGGTCGGGCACCAGCCCGCGCTGGGCCAGACCGTGGCCCGGTTGCTGGACATGCGGTCGGGTGAATGCGCCGTGCGCAAGGGCGCCGTGTGGTGGCTGCGCCAGCGCCAGCGCATGGACCACAGCGAAACCATTCTGCTCGCAGTGCAGGCGCCCGACTTTCTCTGATGCCATGGGGCCGGAGGGCACCGGCCCCTGCCTTGCTCATTTGTCGGACTTCGGGCGGCCCGTCTTGATGGCTGGAACGGCCTTCAGCGCGGCTCGCAGCGCACTGTCCGACATGCCCGCCAGGGCCTTGAGGCCAGCGCGCAGGAGTTCACTTTTCTTGGCCGGTTGCGACAGCGCGGCGGTGCGCAGCTTGAGCGTGTCGATGGCGGCGTATTCATCCTTGGGAATGGTGAAGCTGTCGCGCACGAGCTTGGGCTTCTTGGCCTTGTGCTCCTTTTCTGGGGCCGCAGCCGCGACCTTGACAGGGGCTGGTTTGGGCTCGGCGATGGCCTTGGGCGCAGCGCCGGTCTTGCGTGGCGTGACCGGTTTGCGCACGGCCTTGCGGGCAGGCTGGGCCGGGGAGGATGCGGGTTGGGGCGGCGTTGCGGCAGTGCTCTGCGATGTGGCCATGACGGATTCCCTTGGTGAAACGGTATAAACAGTATATATCGTTTATTTCCGGCATCAAGACAGGACCACCTCCAGCTCCCAGGGCGTGCGCAGCCATGCGGCCATTTCCTCGCGCAGCAGATGGGCCGACTGCGGATAGGCCGCGGCCCAGCCGGAGCGCGTGGCAAGGCAGAAGCGCCTGCCTGTCACCGTCAGCTTCAGCCCGTGCATATCGGGATCGCGGCGTGCATGGCACAGGGCCACGGCAGTGCGCAGGCACAGGAGCTGCAGAGCGAAGGTCGCGTCGTTGAGGTCGGCTTCGAGCTTGCGCACCTTGCCCCGGTGCCCCAGCACCAGGGAGCCCAGGCGGTGCAGCTCGTGCTGGGCGAAGCCGGCGACATCGGTGTTGTCGAGGATATAGGCGCCGTGCCTGTGGTAATCGCTGTGCGAGATGCGGCAGCCGATCTCGTGCAGTTGCGCCGCCCAGCCCAGCTTGCGCAGGGCGGTTCCGGGGTGGGCCGGCGCCGCTTGCTCGAACAGCTGGCAGGCGGTGCGGGCGACGCGCTCGGCATGGATGCGCTCCACCGCGAAGCTGTGCAGCAGGCCTTGCACGGTGGAGGTGCGCAGATCGGTCTCGGGTTGCTCGCGGTCCAGCAGGTCGTACAAGGCGCCTTGGCGCAGCGCGCCCTGGGCGACATGCATGGTGTCGATTTCCAGCAGATCGAACACGGCGCGCAGCACGCTGAGTCCGCCGCCGATCACGGGGCGGCGGTCTTCCTTGAGGCCGTCGAGCCGGACTTTGTCCGCGCTTTGAGCGCGCAGCAGGCGCTCGCGCAGCCAGTCCAGTCCGGCGCGTGTAATGGTGCCCTCGGGCTGCCCGGCAGCAGCCAGGATATCGCCCACCGCGCCCACGGTGCCCGAGGAGCCGTAGGCCACGTCCCAGGCGCTGGGGCGGTAGGTTTCCAGGGCCTCGTCCAAAACGGCCTTGGCGGCGATTTCGGCGGCGGCGAAGGCCGCGCTGGTGAACTGGCCTTCCGGGAAATAGCGGCCGGACCAGGCCACGCTGCCCACGCGGAACGAGGCAACGGCCCGCGCCGTGAAGCGCTCGCCCAGGATCAGCTCGGTGGAACGCCCTCCGATGTCGACCACCAGCCGCCGCTCGTCCGACTGGGGCAGCAACCGCGAGACGCCCTGGTAGATCAAGCGTGCTTCCTCGGGGCCCGACACCACGTCGATGGGGTGACCCAGCACTTCGCTGCCGTGCTGCAGGAAAACCTCGCGGTTGCGGGCTTCGCGCAGGGTCTGGGTGGCCACGGCGCGGACCTGGGCGCGTGGAAAACCCGCCAGCCGCTCGGCGAAGCGGGCCAGGCAATCCCAGCCGCGTTGCATGGCTTCGAGGCTGAGGTTGTGCTCCTTGTCGAGGCCATTGCCCTGGCGCACGGTTTCCTTGAGGTATTCCACGCGCTGAATGCGGCCGTGCTCATAGCGGCCGATTTCCAGGCGGAAGCTGTTCGAGCCAAGGTCGACTGCAGCGAGAAAGGTGCCGTTTTGCATGGGTGACGGGGGATGGAACGCAGGGATGGTGCGCAGGGAGGGGCCGAACGGCAAGTGTGCAGCATTTTTTTGACGGTTTCATGATGCCGTCATGTCCAGCGGCAGCGGATGGGTGCGTGGCTTGATCCGCCGTCATCAAGAAACCGTCATCGCAGTGTCACGACCGCGCGCAATAGTGCCTGTGTTGTTTCATTCTTGTTGAAGGATCTGCCGATGAAATTCGCTCTCTCCGTCTCTTTGCTGGGTGCCGCGCTGCTTGCCGGCTGCGCCACTGGCTCCGCTGTTCCGGTCGGCATGCAGGCCGGCAAGTTTGTCGCCTACGAATGCGAGGGCGGCAAGCGTCTCCAGGCCCGGCTGGCGGCCGATGGCAGCTCGGTGCGCATCCGCCACGAAGGCGGCTATGAACTGGATCACAAGGGTGGGGGTGTCTACGAAGGCGAGGGCTGGAAGCTGCTGACGCAGGGCACCATGGAACTGCAGCACAACGGCAAGACGGCCGCCCGCCAGTGCCGGGCGGTTCGATGACTGTGTCACGAAACAGTCACACAAGGTACATAAAGTTGCGTCAATCCTTTCCTATCCCGAGGACTCACATGAAAAAGCTCGATGTCAAATCCCTGCTGGCGGCTTCCGCCCTGGCGTTTCTGGGCGCGCCTGCCCTGGCCCAGGTGGTGAAAGTGGATGGTTCCAGCACCGTATACCCGGTGACCGAAGCTGTCGCCGAGGAGTTCCAGAAGGCCAGCAAGGGCACCAAGGTCACGGTGGGTGTGTCTGGCACTGGCGGCGGATTCAAGAAGTTCTGCCGCGCCGAGACCGACATCTCCAATGCATCGCGTCCCATCTCCAAGTCGGAAATGGAAGCCTGCAAGGCAGCGGGCGTCGAGTACTACGAACTGCCGGTGGCCTTCGATGCGTTGACCGTGGTGATCAACCCGAAGAACGCCTGGCTCAAGCAGGCCACCGTGGCTGAACTGAAGAAGATGTGGGAACCCGCTGCACAGGGCAAGGTCACCCGCTGGAACCAGATCAACCCGGCATGGCCCGATCAGCCCATCAAGCTGTTTGGCGCGGGTTCGGACTCTGGCACCTTCGATTACTTCACCGAAGCCATCGTGGGCAAGTCCAAGTCCAGCCGGGGCGATTTCACGGCCTCGGAAGACGACAACGTGCTGGTGCAGGGCGTGGCGGGCGATGTGAATGCCATCGGCTACTTCGGCTATGCCTACTACGCCGAGAACATGGGCAAGCTCAAGGCGCTGCCGATCGTCGAGAAAGAGGGCAAGCCCGCCGTCTCGCCGAGCGAGAAGACCGTGCTCGACGGGACCTACCAGCCCCTGGCCCGCCCCATCTTCATCTATGTGAACGCCAAGTCCCTGGCCAAGCCCGAGGTCAAGAAGTTTGTCGAGTTCTTCATGAAGGAGGGCGCGCAGATGGCCAAGGAAGTGAAGTACGTGCCGCTGCCGGCCGACGCATACAAGACCGCCCTGGAGCACCTTGCCAAGGGCAAGAAGGGCACCGTGTTCGGTGGCAAGAACGAAGTGGGCATCACCATCGGTGAACTGCTCAAGCGCGAAGCCTCCCTGTAACGGCCTGGCCGGTGCGCGCCCTGCGCCGGGCCTTCCGGGCCTGGTGCGGGTGCGGCCAATACCCCTGATGCCATTCCATTCCTAAAATGACCGCGTCCACCACTACCCCGGATCGCATCATGTCGAATCCACCCCTCACGGGAGAGGCCCGGCTCGCGCAGCTGGCCCGGTCCAAGGCGGCCCGCAAGCGCAAGGACAAGCTGGTCGAGAGCGTTTTGCTCCTGGCAGCCTGCGTCTCGGTGTTCACCACGCTGGCGATCGTCTACATCCTGGTGAAGGAATCGCTTCTTTTCTTCACGCATGTGCCGGTGTGGCAATTCCTGACGGACACGCAGTGGACGCCGCTGTTCGACGATGCGCATTTCGGCATCGGCGTGCTGCTGGCGGGAACGGTCTCCAGCTCGGCCGTGGCGCTGCTGATCGCCATCCCGCTGGGCACCATCATCGCCATCTACCTGTCCGAGTTCGCGGGGCACAAATCCCGCGAAATCCTCAAGCCGGTGCTGGAGCTGCTGTCCGGCGTGCCCACCATCATCTATGGTTTTTTCGCGCTGCTGGTGGTCACGCCGCTGATCCAGAAGGTCTACCCAGACCTGCCTACCTTCAACGTGCTGTCGGCCGGCATCGTGATGGGAGTCATGATCATCCCCTATGTGTCCTCGCTGTCCGAGGACGCGATGCGCGCCGTGCCGATGAGCCTGCGCGAAGGCGCCTATGCCTTGGGATCGACGCGCTTCCAGACGGCCACCCGCGTGGTGGTGCCGGCGGCCTTCTCGGGCATTGCGTCGGCTTACATCCTGGGCATCTCCCGCGCCGTGGGCGAGACCATGATCCTGGCGGTGGCCGCCGGCATGCAGCCCAACCTCACGCTCAACCCCCTGGAGCCCGCTGCGACCGTCACCTCGTTCATCGTGCAGGTGGCGCTGGGTGATCTTCCCCATGCCAGCATCGGCTACCAGACCATCTTCGCCGCCGGCTTGACGCTGATGCTCATGACGCTGTCGTTCAACCTGCTGGGCTACTGGCTGCGCCGCAAATTCCGCGAGGCCTACTGATGACCCTCAACACTGAAAAAACCGAGAAACTGCGCGCGGTCATCCGTTCGCACAAGCGCTGGGACGTCATTTTCGGCCTGGTCGGCCTGCTGGCCATGTCCGTCGGCATCCTGACCTTGGTGGCACTGTTCGTGGAAATGGCAATCGACGGCCTGCCCCGCCTGACGGTCGATTTCTTCACCAATTTCCCTTCCCGCCGCGCGGGTCAGGCCGGCATCCTGTCGGCCTGGGTCGGATCGCTGCTGGTCATGCTGGTGACGGCGCTGTTCGCCATTCCGGTGGGTGTGGCCAGCGCGATCTACCTGGAGGAGTACGCGCGCAAGAACTGGTTCACCGACATCATCGAGATCAACATCACGAACTTGGCGGGCGTCCCGTCGATCGTGTATGGCTTGCTGGCATTGGGCTTGTTCGTCTACACCTTCGGTTTCGGGCAGAGCATCCTGTCGGCGGGCCTCACGTTGGGGCTGCTGATCCTTCCCATCGTCATCGTTTCAACCCGGGAGGCCTTGCGTGCCATCCCGCAAACGGTGCGCGAAGGGGCCTATGCCTGCGGAGCCACCAAATGGCAGGTGTGCAGCGACCACCTGATCCCTTACGGCATGCCCGGCATCCTCACGGGCATCATTATCGGCCTGTCGCGTGCCATTGGCGAGACGGCGCCCATCATCACCATCGGCGCGCTGACCTTCATCGCCTTCCTGCCGCCGGTGCCATTCACGGGCGAGGTTCCCGCCGGCATGTTCGACTGGCTGTTCTCGCCGTTCACGGTCATGCCGATCCAGATCTTCAACTGGACCTCGCGGCCCGATCCGGCCTTCCACGCCAATGCCGCCGCCGCCAGCCTGGTGCTGGTCGTGCTCACGCTGAGCATGAACGCCGTGGCCATCTGGCTGCGCTACCGCCTCCGCAAGAACCTCAAGTGGTAAGCCACGAACGAACCCACACTGGAATAACCATGGCACCCGCCGCACAAGCTCCATTGAAGACGCCAAAGATCAAGGCGCAGTCCAGGAACCTGGATTTCTACTACAGCGATTTCAAGGCGCTGAAGTCCATCAGCATGCCGATCTACGAGAACAAGGTGACGGCTCTGATCGGCCCCAGCGGCTGCGGTAAATCGACTTTCCTGCGCTGTTTCAACCGCATGCACGATCTCTATCCAGGACACCGCTACGGCGGTTCGATCGATTTGCTGCCGGACGAGATCGACCTGCTCCACCCTTCCGTGGACCCGATCGAAGTGCGCATGCGCCTGTCCATGGTGTTCCAGAAGCCCAATCCGTTTCCGAAATCGATCTTCGAGAACGTGGCCTACGGCCTGCGCGTGCGCGGCGAGAAGTCCAAGACCTATATCGAGGACAAGGTGGAATCCGCGCTCAAGGGCGCCGCCATCTGGAACGAGGTGAAGGACCGGCTCGACGAGGTCGCGGTGAATCTCTCGGGCGGGCAGCAGCAGCGCCTGTGCATCGCGCGCTCCCTGGCCACGGACCCCGAGATCATTCTGTTCGACGAGCCAACCTCGGCGCTGGACCCCATCGCCACGGGCGCCATCGAGGAGTTGATCGCCGAGATCAAGAACAAGGTGACGATCCTCATCGTGACCCATAACATGCAGCAGGCGGCGCGCTGCAGCGATTACACCGCCTACATGTACCTGGGCGAACTCGTGGAATTCGGGGAGACGGAAGAGATCTTCTTCAAGCCCAAGCGCAAGGAAACCGAGGACTACATTACCGGCCGTTTCGGCTGAGGAGCATCCCGTGTCAGACAAGCATCTTTCCTCCCAGTTCGATAGCGAACTCAACGGCGTCTCCACCCGCGTGATGGAAATGGGCGGGCTGGTCGAATCCCAGATCCGCCAGGCCGTCTACGCGTTGTCGCAGTTCAGCATCGAAGCGGCCGATCAGGTCGCGGCCATCGAGAACCGTGTCAATGCCATGGAAGTCGAGATCGACCATGATCTCTCGACCATCATCGCGCGCCGCCAGCCCACGGCGCGCGATCTGCGCCTGCTGCTGGCCTTCTCCAAGGCCACTGCCAACCTGGAACGCATGGGCGACGAGGCCAGCCGCATGGCGCGCATGGTGCGCTCCATCATCGAGGGCGGCGCGCCGCGTTCGCTGCCGTCCAACGACCTGCGCGTGGCGGCGGACCTCGCCTCGGGTCAGCTGCGCAAGGCGCTGGATGCCTTCGCTCGCCTGGATACGAAGATGGCCGTGGCCATCCTCAAGGAGGATGACCTGATCGACAAGGAGTTCGACGGTTTCGTGCGCAAGCTCATCACCTACATGATGGAAGATCCACGCACCATTTCGCCGAGCCTGGACCTGCTGTTCCTGGCCAAGGCGATCGAGCGCATCGGTGACCACTCCAAGAACATCGCCGAACTCATCATCTACCTGGTCAAGGGCATGGATGTGCGGCACACCTCCGTGGGCGAAATCGAGTCGGCGGTTTTGTAGGGCCTGTGCAAAGACATGAGAAAACTTCCCCGTGTCCTGATCGTCGAGGATGAGCCGGCCATCGCCGAGCTGATCGCCGTGAACCTGCGCCACAACGGCTTCCAGCCGTTCTGGGCCGAGGATGGTGACAGCGCCCAGCGCGAGCTCGATGCCGTGCTGCCCGACGTGATCCTGCTCGACTGGATGCTGCCGGGTCAGAGCGGCCTGCAGCTGGCGCGCAAGTGGCGCGCCGACAGCCGCACCAAGCCCGTGCCCATCCTGATGCTCACCGCGCGCGGTGACGAGCCCGACAAGATCGCGGGCCTCGATGCCGGCGCCGACGACTACATCACCAAGCCGTTTTCCACCCAGGAGCTGCTGGCGCGCATCCGCGCCGTGCTGCGCAGGCGCGCGCCCGAGCAGGTCAGCGACAGCGTCACCATCTGCGACCTGGCGCTCGATGCCGCCACGCACCGCGTTGCCTACCAGGGCCAGCCCCTGAAGGTGGGGCCGACCGAGTTCAAGCTGCTGCACTACTTCATGAAACACCCCGAACGCGTGCACAGCCGTTCGCAGCTGCTCGACAAGGTCTGGGGCGACCATGTGTTCATCGAGGAGCGTACCGTGGACGTGCATGTCAAGCGCCTGCGCGAGGCGCTGGGCGACGCCGGGGCCATGGTCGAGACGGTGCGGGGCGCGGGCTACCGGCTCACGGCGCAACCGCAGGTGCCATTGCGCGCCTGAGCGGGCACGGCGGCTCGGCGCATGTTCTGGCGTTTTTCCTTTTTCCTGGCCTGGCAACTGGCCGGAGGCGGGCTGGGCTGGTGGCAGGGCGGCGCCTGGGGCGCCGCCGTGGGCGCGGCGGTGGCCGCGTGGATCTGGTTCTTTCTGGACCTGCTGCGTGGCGTGCGCATGCTGCGCTGGCTGCGCCTGGGCGACATGGCGCATGCGCCCGCCATGCGCGGCATGTGGGGCGAGGCGGTCGAGCGCACCCGGCGCCTGGTGCGCAGGCAGGAGGATCGGGCGCAGGAAAGCCAGGATCGCCTGCAGGAAATCCTGGCGGCCTTGCAGGCCTCGCCCAATGGCGTGGTGCTGTTGGACCGTGAAGGACGCATCGAGTGGTGCAACCAGATGGCGGCCACCCAGTTCGGGTTCGATGCCCAGCGCGACGCGATGCAGTCCATCCGCAACCTGGTGCGCGACCCGGAGTTCAGCGCCTATTACGCGGCACAGGACTATGCGCACGATGTCGTGATCGAGGGGCGCTCCAGCACGCCCTCGCGGCCTGTGCGCATTTCGGTGCAATTGCATCCGTATGGCGATGGCCGCAGCCTGCTGCTGTCGCGCGACATCACGGCGTTGGAGCAGGCCGAGGCGATGCGGCGTGATTTCGTCGCCAACGTGTCCCACGAGATCCGCACGCCGCTGACGGTGCTGATGGGCTTCGTGGAAACGCTGCAGACGCTGCCGCTCAATGCCGAGGAGCGCTCGCGCTATTTGGGCATGATGGCGCAGCAGGCCTCGCGCATGCAGAGCGTGGTGCAGGACCTGCTAACGCTCTCGCGGCTCGAAGGCAGCCCCCTGCCTGGCATGGGGGAATGGACAGCGGTGCCGGTGCTCCTGCAGCGCTGCGAGGAGGAGGGGCGCGCGCTTTCGGCCCTGCTCACGCAGAGCCAGCAGCGCTCCCATGATCTGCAGTTTCCGGACCTGTCGGCTCCGGAGGTCGCGCTGGACATCGCGGGCTCGCTGCCGGAGCTGCAGAGCGCGCTGTCCAATCTGGTCAGCAATGCCGTGCGCTACACCCCGGCGGGCGGGCGCATCGAGGTGCGCTGGCAACCGCAGAATGACGGCGGCGCGGTGTTTTCCGTGCGCGACACCGGGCCGGGCATCGCCCCGGAACACATTCCTCGGCTGACCGAGCGTTTTTACCGTGTCGATCGCAGCCGGTCGCGCGAGACCGGAGGCACCGGGCTGGGCCTGGCCATCGTCAAGCATGTGCTGCAGCGCCATGGCGCTGCGCTGGAGATCGTGAGCGTGCTGGGCCAGGGATCGACCTTCAGCGTGCGTCTGCCGGCCAGTCGGCTGCGCTGCTCCAGCGGCGCACCGCTCAACTCTGGGCCTGCGGGCTCCTGAGGGTGCGCGCCAGCATCCAGGCGAAGGCGGCTGCTGTCACGGCCAGGGCCGCCGTGCTGGTGGCCCAGAAGGGCGTGGGCGAATGCAGCGTCGGCAGCGGGCCCAGGCCCCGGTAGGCCAGCCAGTAGCCGCCGCCCAGCCCCACGCCCCAGAGCATGCAGCCATAGATCAGCAGCGGTGCCAGGGTGATGCGATAGCAGCGCAGCACGAAAATACACAGCAGCTGCACGGCATCTGCCAGGTGGTAGACGGCCACCCAGGCCAGCAGTCCGGCGGTCAGCTGCACGACATCAGCCTGGGCCGTGTAGATGCCTGCCACCCTGTATTTTGCTATTAATAGCATAGCTGATAGCGCAATACTGGCAAGCGCTGCAAGCCTAAAACCTATCAATGCCGCTTGCCGTGCATGCCGGTCGTTGCCCGCGCCGCGCCAGAAGCTCACACGGGCGCTGGTGGCGATGGCCAGCGACAGCGGCACCATGTAGAGGACCGCGGCCAGATTCGAGGCGATCTGGTGGCTGGCGGCCGCCAGGGTGCCCTGGCGGGCGATGAACAGGGCCATCAGCGTGAATGACGTCACCTCTACTGCGATGGCCAGCGAGGCCGGAACGCCCAACCGCATGAAGGCCGCGAGCTGCCGGCCGTCGGGGCGCTCCAGGGGCTGCCACAGGCGCAGGGGTTGGTAGATGTCCTGGGTGCGCAGCAGCCACAGGGCCAGGCCGAGCTGGAGATAGTTCACCACCAGGGTGGCCCAGGCGCAGCCCACCACGCCCAGCGCCGGCAGACCTGCCCCACCGAAGGTGAACCAGATCGACAGAGGGATCTTGACGAGCAGTGAAGCCACCTGCAGCCAGGTCACCAGCCTTGGGTGCCCCAGGGCCTGGTTCAGCGTGCTGTACATCCGGAACAGCAGGGCCGGTGGCAGCGCCAGCGCGAGCACGGCCAGGTAGTGGCGCACGGGCGGGTGCAGGTCGGGCGGGATGTCCGTCCATTCGAGCACGACATCCGGAAAGAGCAGGGCCGCCATGCCCAGCAGGCTGGTGAGCGCGCAGAGGTAGAGCGCCTGGCGCACGGAGCGGCCGATGCCCGCGTGCTCCCGCGCGCCGCGCTGCTCGGCCCAGACGGGCAGCAGCGCCTGCAGCAGGCCCATCAACGCGACGTAGACGCTGATGAAGAAGGCCGATCCGATGGACAGCGCGGCCAGCGAAGCCTGGGCATGCCGTCCGGCGACGATGGTGTCGGTCACGCCGTAGGCCATGACGGCCAGTTGTCCCGCCAGCACGGTGGCTGCGTGGCGCGCGATGAGGGAGCGCTCCTGCATGGCTGTGGCGTTTCAGGGCGCGTCGCGGCGGTAGAGCGAGAGCGTCAGGAGGTCCTTGCGGTCGGTGGGGCGGGCCTGGCGGGCGTGCAGGGTCCAGGACGTCAGGTCTGGCGGAGGCTCGGGGGGCTTCTTGTCGTCGGGATCGTCCGGTGCCACCACGAGCCAGGGGCACTCCGCGCTGGAGGCCGATAGAGGCAGCAGGCGTAGCTGGCCGTGGTACTGCAGCGCGGCGATCTGGTTGCGGTCCAGGCCATGCATGTGCATGCAGGCGGGCCGGCCCGCGCTGGCGGCGAGCGCCTGCATCTGCGGCGCGTCGCTGCGCGCATAGTCGAGCATGGGGAGCCAGAGGGTCATCAGCAGCAGCCAGCTCAGTGTCGCGCCCGTGGCCGGGAGGACCAGGCTCTTCCAGATGGCCGTGCGGTGCCGGCCAGCGCGCCACCAGACTAGGGCGCACCAGGCCGCGCTGGCCGCGACGGCGATGGCCAGGGCCAGGGCCGAAAAGGAGGGCATGAAGCCGGGGGCCAGCTTGGCCACATTGGCTGCTGGCTTGGCGGGCACGCCGGTCTGCAGGGAGATCCAGACCACCCAGATGGCGATGGCGGAAACGGAGAAGAACAACAGGGTGAACCAGTCGACCAGCGCGGCCACGCTGCGCCGCAGCGTGGGAAGCGCGAAGGCCGCCAGCGCTGCCAGCGCGGGCAGGCCCAGCAGCAGGGCGCGGTCCGATGGCAGGGTGAAAAGCGTGGCGCCGACCGATACCAGCACAAACCACAGGGGCAGGAGCAGGTGGCGGTGCAGCCGCCGGTTCAGGATCTGCCGGCGCCAGCGCCACAGGGTCCAGAGAGCCAGCGGCCAGGTGGGCCAGGTGAACCAGAGCAGCAGGCGTGCCAGGCTGCTCCATTCCTTGTCATTGTCCTGGGGCCAGTCCATGCGCCAGCGCCAAAGGTCCAGCAGCCAGGCCAGGCCGGTCGCGGCCACTGCCATCAGTAGGAGAGCCAAGGCAAAAGCGTGGCTGCGCCGCCGTTCCTCGGGTGGACTGGTGGTGTCGGCTAGGCACATGGCGCCGCCGCCCAGACCATACAGCAGTGCCAGGGCCGGTGCGCCGCTGAGCACCAGCCCCGCCAGTCCGGCCGACAGAGCGAGGAGAGGCAGGGCCGTGCGGTGTGGCGCAGCGGCCAGGCCGAAGAACACCAGCGTGGTGCAGAACAGCTGGGTCAGGTAGGAGGTGGTTTCGTGGGAGGGCTGGGCCAGCCCCAGGCTCGCCAGCAAGGCGAGCAGGCCGGCGTCTGCCATGGCGCGGGCATAGTCGGCCGGTTGCGCCTCGCCGCCGAAGGCGAATGCCACGGGCTGCGCGCCCGGGCTGCGCGCCAGGTAATAGATGCCGTACCAGGCCGCCAGCAGCGTCAGGCACAGCAACACGATGAAGGGGGCCCGGACCGCCATCTCTGGCGAAAGCAGGGGGGCGATGGTTTGCAGGGCCCAGGCGCCCAGCCAATAGGGCAGCAGACCGTCAGTTTCGGGGGGCAGGCCGCCGAGCAGCGGCGCGAGCCAGCCCGTATGTCCCTGCGCGAGTTCTTGCATGTAGCCGAAGGCCGTCATGTCGGCGCCGCGCCATGGGTCGCGGCCGATGAAGCCTGGGACGATGTAGGCGATGCACAGCAGCCACAGTGCCCAACGGGGCAGAGGGCGCACGGCGCTCTGGGGAACGATGGCGGGGGTGGGCTGGTTCACGCTGTAGCAGGAAGGGGGTTGGCCGTCGAGAATAAACGCAAACAAAAAGGCAGCGCGGTTGCCCGGGCTGCCTTTGTGGCGGAAAAGCGCTGGCTTACTTGGCAGCGGTCTTGCCGAAGCGGTTGCGGAAGCGCTCCACGCGGCCGCCCATGTTGTCCACCGACTTTTGCGTGCCGGTGTAGAAGGGGTGCGACTCGCTGGTGGTGTCCAGCTTGAACAGCGGCAGTTCGCGGCCGTCTTCCATCTTGATCATTTCCTTGGCGTTCACGCACGAGCGCGTGACGAACTTGAAGCCGTTGGACATGTCCTGGAAGCAAACTTCGCGGTAGTTGGGGTGAATGCCTTCTTTCATGGCGAATCCTTGTATGTATCAACTGCGGCAGCCACTGCGGCACCTATTTGCCGCAGCACTTTTCGCGAAAAGCCCTAAATTATCGCACGAATGGCGACGTCAGCCACCACGGCGCATCATGTCGAAGAATTCGACATTGCTCTTGGTGGCCTTCATGTTCTTGATCATGAGTTCCATCGACTCGATTTCGTCCATGTTGTACATGAACTGGCGCAGGATGCGCGTCTTCTGCAGGATCTCGGGTGCCAGCAGCAGCTCTTCGCGGCGCGTGCCGCTCTTGTTGAGTTCGATGGCGGGGAACACGCGCTTTTCGTAGAGGCGGCGGTTCAGGTGGATTTCGCAGTTGCCCGTGCCCTTGAATTCTTCGAAGATCACTTCGTCCATGCGGCTGCCGGTGTCGACCAGCGCCGTGGCGATGATGGTCAGCGAGCCGCCTTCCTCGACCTTGCGCGCCGCGCCGAAGAAGCGCTTGGGGCGCTGCAGCGCGTTGGAGTCCACGCCGCCCGACAGCACCTTGCCCGACGAGGGCACGACGTTGTTGTAGGCGCGCGCCAGGCGGGTGATGGAATCGAGCAGGATCACCACGTCCTTCTTCAGCTCGACGAGGCGCTTGGCGCGCTCGATCACCATCTCGGCCACGTGCACATGGCGCGCGGCGGGTTCGTCGAAGGTGGAGGCGATGATCTCGCCCTTCACCGTGCGCTGCATTTCCGTCACTTCCTCGGGGCGTTCGTCCACCAGAAGCACCATCAGGTGCACGTCGGGGTTGTTGGCCGTGATGGCGTGGGCGATGTGCTGCATCATCACCGTCTTGCCGCTCTTCGGGGGCGCGACGATCAGCGCGCGCTGGCCGCGGCCGATGGGGGCGATGATGTCGATGATGCGGCCGGTGATGTTCTCGTCGCTCTTGATGTCGCGCTCAAGCCGCATGTGTTCCTTGGGGAACAGCGGCGTGAGGTTCTCGAACATCACCTTGTGCTTGTTCTGCTCCGGCGGGCCGTCATTGACCTTGTCGAGCTTGGTCAGCGCGAAGTAGCGTTCGCCGTCCTTGGGCGTGCGCACTTCGCCTTCGATCATGTCGCCGGTGTGCAGGTTGAAGCGCCGCACCTGGCTGGGGCTGATGTAGATGTCGTCGGTGCTGGCGGTGTAGCTGGTGTCGGGGCTGCGCAGGAAGCCGAAGCCATCGGGCAGGATTTCCAGCACGCCATCGGCGAACACCTGTTCACCGGCCTTGGCGCGCTTCTTGATGATGGCGAACATCAATTCCTGCTTGCGCATGCGGCCGGTGTTTTCGATATCAAGCTCTTCGGCCTGCTTGAGGACTTCAGACACGTGCAGTGCCTTGAGTTCGTTGAGGTGCATGGAGTGACTCCTGGGCGGAGCGGGTATGAATCTGGGGGAAGCTGCTTAGCCGATCGGGCCGCTGCGAGCGGCCCTGGCGTGCCTGGGGATCTCCGGACGGGCCGCCAATGCATGCGGGCCAGAGATCAGGCGGAATTATGACAGGAAAAACGCTGTAGTTCAGCTCTGTGGAACGCGCCGTGGCCGGGGTCTTGGGCCGATGGCGCCGCCTAGCGGAGCCAGGGGCGCGGTAAGGGATGCCGGTGCGTCGTGGGGAAGGCCGTGGTTCAGGCCAGTTGCTGGTCGACGAAAGCGATCAACTGCGCCTTGCTCATGGCGCCCACTTTGGTGGCGGCGAGCTGGCCGTCCTTGAAGAGCATGAGCGTGGGGATGCCACGGATGCCAAAGCGTGCCGGAATTTCACGGTTCTCGTCCACGTTCATCTTGGCGATCGTGAGCTTGCCTTGGTAGGTGCCAGCCACTTCGTCGAGAATCGGGGCGATCATCTTGCACGGACCGCACCACTCGGCCCAGTAGTCCACCAGCACGGGCGTGCTGGATTTCAGAACGTCGGCCTCGAAGCTGGCGTCAGAAAGTTGTTTGATGAGTTCGCTTGCCATGCGCTTTCCTTACTGTGTGGTGCTGGTACGTATAAAGTCCATTCATTGTGACAGAAACGCCCCTGCCCCTGCCGGCTGCAAGGCTGTGCGGCGCTATGGCTGTCATAGCAAAAATCGATGGGCGCCGAGGGTGCCCGTCCCTCGCTTTTTCGCTGTATTTCCCTGTGTTGACAGGGCCATGAAAACACCAAAATGAACCAGACAATTTCTCCGTCATCCCTCCAGGCCGAAGCCGTCGTGGTGGGGGGCGGGCCCGCGGGGTTGATGGCTGCCGAGCAGCTGGCCCGCGCGGGCGTGGCCGTGCACCTGTTCGATGCCATGCCCACGGTGGGACGCAAGTTCCTGCTGGCCGGCAAGGGAGGGCTCAACCTCACCCATTCCGAACCATTTGGCGCCTTTGCCGAGCGTTATGGCCCGCGCCAGCGCTGGCTGCAGCCACTGCTGCAAGACTTCGGTGCCGCTGAATTGCGTGCCTGGGCCCTGGAGTTGGGGATCGAGACATTCGTCGGAACGTCAGGGCGTGTGTTTCCGTCCGACATGAAGGCGGCCCCCTTGCTCAGGGCATGGCTCCAGCGCCTGCGGGCCCTGGGGGTGCGTTTTCACATGCGCCACCGTTGGCTGGGCTGGGACGGGCAGGGCGGGCTGCGTTTTCAGTCGCCCTCGGGACCCGTGGTGGTGGCCGCGTCCACCGTGGTGCTGGCGCTGGGGGGCGCCAGCTGGGCGCGGCTGGGGTCGGACGGCGCCTGGGTGCCGCTCCTGGCCGAATGCGGCGCTCCCTTGGCGCCGCTGCGTCCCGCCAATTGCGGCTTTGACGTGCCGGCGGCCGATGCTGGAGAAACCCGGCGCGAATTCCTTCAGGAGATCATGGGGCGGCCGCCCGCACCTCCGGTGGGGTGGACGCGGCATTTCGCGGAGCGCTTCGCCGGCCAGCCCTTCAAGTCGGTGGCCATCGCATTCAACGGCCGTGATGGCCGCGCCTTCTGCCGCCGAGGCGAGTTCGTCGCCACGGCCACGGGTGTGGAAGGCAGTCTGGTGTATGCCGTCTCGGCCCTGCTGCGCGACGAGATTGAGGCCCACGGCAGCGCCACCTTCACCGTGGACCTGCTGCCCGACCACTCCCCCGAGCGCGTGCTCGCCGAGGTGCGACATCCGCGCGGTTCGCGCTCGTTGTCGAGCCACCTCAAGGGCCGGCTGGGGCTCGATGGCATCAAGATGGGCCTGCTGCATGAGCAACTCGGCAAGGATCGCCTGAACGACCCGCAGGCGCTGGCGCAGGCCATCAAGGCCGTCCCCGTCACCGTGGTGGCGGCGCGTCCGCTGGACGAGGCCATCAGCACGGCCGGTGGTGTCGCATTCGAGGGGCTGGATACGCACCTGATGTTGCAGGCCCGGCCAGGTGTGTTCTGCGCGGGCGAAATGCTGGATTGGGAGGCGCCCACCGGGGGCTACCTGCTCACGGCGTGCATGGCCACGGGCGTCCGCGCGGGCCAGGGAGCGGCCCGCTGGGCTGGTGCTGTCATGGCGGGGAGTGACCCGGCGGCGTGATCCTGGTCATGGATGGGATGCGCGATCCGTGTACTTGGTCTAAACTGGATCGTATGTCCACCAACATTGCCCTCTGCCCATGAGTTCTGTGTCCACGGTGGTTTTCGCGGACCTCTCGGGCAGCACGCTGCTGTTCGAGGCGTTGGGCAATGAGCGAGCCACCGAAACGGTGACGCGCCTGACCCAATGGATCGGCGAAGTGATCGAGGCTCATGGCGGACGGGTGGTCAAGAAGCTGGGCGATGGCGTGCTGGGTATCTTTGCCCAGGCGTGCCAGGCGGTTGGCGCCGCCGGTGAATTGCAGCGCAGCCACCAGATCCATCTGCAGCGCTGGCCGGTCGCAGTGCGCATGGAGATGCGCGTCGGCGTGGCCAGTGGCGAAGTGCTGGAAGTGGACGGCGACTCCTATGGCGATGCGGTCAATGTGGCCTCGCGCCTGTGCGAGCGGGCAGGCCTGGGCGAGATCTGGACCACGGATGTCACGGCCGTCGATGCCGGAGCGGTGCCGGGCATCCGCTTCCGCAAGCTGGGCGTGATTGAAATCCGGGGCAAGACCGAGGCCCAGATGATCTACCAGGCGGAATGGCGGGACAACGATGCCGTGGATGCGATGACCATGCAGGCGGCCTTGCCCAGCGCGATTGCGCCGCTGGACGTCTTTTTCGGAACCATCGAACTGTCCTGGCAGGAGGACAGCCTGTCCGTGGCCTCGGGCGATACGCCCGTGCACATCGGGCGGTCCAGTGCTGCGGAACTGTGCATCAGCGATCCCCGGGTCTCGCGCATGCATGCGCGCATCGACTGGCACAACGGAACGTTCACGCTCACGGACCTCAGCAGCTTCGGCACCTGGATTCGCTTCGAGGGCAGCGACACGGCGGTATCGCTGCGGCGCGATGCCTGCCTTCTGCATGGCCGGGGCCAGATCGCGCTCGGCATGCCGTTTGGCGCCGGCGCGCCGATGCTTGATTTCCATGTCACGGGCAGCAGCATGCACCTGGGCTGACGCCGGGGTCGATGGCGTTCCTGGCATGCTGCCGCCCGCTCTTGAGGGAGGACGCCATGCTCGAAAAACTTCTCAATGTGTTCACACGGGGCCATGCCCAGGCCGATGAGGCGGGCCTGGCGACGCCCACCCAGCTCGCGCAGTGGGCCGCAGGGCAGGGCTGGGCTTTCGCCTTCCAGGGCAAGCCGGCGCAGTTCCAGCTCGGCGGCCAGGTGGCCGGGCAGCCCTGGCGCATGGAGAGCGGCGCGCCCACGCGCGACTATGTGCAGGACACGGAGCTGCGTGCCCGGGTGGACATGCGGATCGCGCCTGAAATCGCCGTCATGGTGGTCAGCCGGCCGCTCAAGGAGGTACTGGAGGCGCGCATGTACGGCGCCATCACCGAGACCACGCAGACGGCGGTCGACGACAGCCTGCCGCAGGAAATGCGCTGGCTGTCCATCTATGAGGAATTGCGCTGGCCGGAATTGCCCGCGTCGTTCTCGCGTCTGTACGCCGTGGTGGGAGACCGGGCCGATCATGCCCAGCGCTGGGTGAACGCGGCCGTGGTGTCGCATCTGCTGATGGAGCGGGCAGAGGCGGAGCGCGCATTGGCGCCCCTGCTGCTGCTGCTGACCGATGGCAAGGTGTCGCTGCGCATGCAGACAACCCCCTGCCACCTGCCCGACCTGCGGTACGCGGCGGCGCTGTTCACCACGGCGGCCGCCATGGCGGCGCAGAACCTGCCACCGCCGCCCGATTCGCAGCCGGACACGCTCCCGCCCGGCTGAGCGGGGCGCGTCCCGGGTTCAGTGGGCGGCCTTGGGTGCCGCGTAGCGGCCGAGTTCCCACTTGGCGATGGCGTTGCGGTGCACTTCGTCCGGGCCGTCGGCGAAGCGCAGCGTGCGCGCCTGGGCATAGGTGAAGGCGAGCGGGAAGTCGTCGCTCACGCCGCCGCCGCCGTGCGCCTGGATGGCCCAGTCGATCACCTGGCAGGCCATGCTGGGTGCCACCACCTTGATCATGGCGATCTCGGTCTTGGCCACCTTGTTGCCGGCCACGTCCATCATCCAGGCGGCCTTGAGCGTGAGCAGGCGCGCCATGTCGATCTTGCAGCGCGCCTCGGCGATGCGTTCCTGCGTCACGGTCTGCTGGGCCAGCGTCTTGCCGAAGGCCACGCGCGAGATGGCGCGCTTGCACATGAGTTCGAGCGCGCGCTCGGCCAGGCCGATCAGGCGCATGCAGTGGTGGATGCGTCCGGGGCCCAGGCGCCCCTGGGCGATCTCGAAGCCTCGGCCTTCGCCCAGCAGGATGTTGGAGGCGGGCACGCGCACGTTCTCGAACAGCACCTCGGCATGGCCGTGCGGGGCGTCGTCGTAGCCGAACACGTTGAGGCCGCGCACGATCTTCACGCCGGGGGTGTCGGCGGGCACGACGATCATGCTTTGCTGCGAGTGCTTGGGTGCCTCGGGGTCGGTCTTGCCCATGGTGATGAGCACCTTGCAGCGCGGGTCCATGGCGCCCGAGGTCCACCACTTGCGGCCGTTGATGACGTACTCGTCGCCGTCGCGCTCGATGCGCGTGGCGATGTTGGTGGCATCGCTCGATGCCACGTCGGGCTCGGTCATGGCGAAGCCCGAGCGGAACTTGCCTTCGAGCAGGGGCTTGAGCCAGGCGGCCTTAATGGGCTCGGAGCCGTAGCGCGCGATGGTCTCCATGTTGCCGGTGTCGGGCGCGGAGCAGTTGAATACCTCGCTCGACCACAGCACGCGGCCCATGATCTCGGCGAGGGGGGCGTATTCCTGGTTGGTCAGGCCCGCGCCGTGGTAACCCGAGGCCTGGGCCGTGTCCACCGGCAGGAACAGGTTCCACAGGCCGGCGGCCTGGGCCTTGGGCTTGAGGTTCTCGATGGTCTGCAGCGGCGTCCAGCGCTTGCCCGCCGCCGTGTTGGCGGCCAGCTCGGCGGCGTATTCGGCCTCGGCGGGGTAGATGTGGTCGTCCATGAACTGGAGCAGCTTGGCCTGCAGTTCCTTGGTTTTGGGCGAGTAGTCAAAGTCCATGGGTTCTCCTAGAAAAACGGGTGGTGTGGCTCAGCGTTGGGCAAAGGACCAGGCCAGTTGCGCCAACGGGCGGGCGCCTTCGCCCGAGGCCTTGGCCTGGGCGCTCGACGCGGTGCCCGTCTCGACGCGCTTGGCAATGCCCTGCAGGATGGCGGCCAGGCGGAACAGGTTGTAGGCCAGGTAGAAGTTCCAGTCGGCGGCCAGCTCCTCGGGCGTGGCCAGACCGGTGCGTTCGCAGTACAGGCGGATGTACTCCTGCTCGGACGGGATGCCCAGGGCTGGCAGGTCCAGGCCGCCGATGCCGCGGAACTGGCCCGGCTGGATGTGCCAGGCCATGCAGTGGTAGCTGAAGTCGGCCAGCGGGTGGCCCAGCGTGGACAGCTCCCAGTCGAGCACGGCGATGACGCGCGGCTCGGTGGGGTGGAACATGAGGTTGTCCAGGCGGTAGTCGCCATGCACGATGGACACGCGGTTCTCGTCGCGCGCGCTGGCGGGCATGTTCGCGGGCAGCCAGGCCATGAGCTTGTCCATCTCCTCGATGGGCTGGGTGATGGAAGCCACGTACTGCTTGCTCCAGCGGCCGATCTGGCGCTCGAAGTAGTTGCCGGGCTTGCCGTAGTTGGCCAGGCCGCGCTCGGCGAACTTCACCGTGTGCAGCGCGGAGATGACGCGGTTCGACTCGTTGTAGATGGCCGCGCGCTCTGCCGGTGTCATGCCGGGCAGCGACTGGTCCCAGAGCACGCGGCCCTGCATGAATTCCATCACGTAGAACGCGCGGCCGATCACGGACTCGTCCTCGCACAGCGCATGCATGCGCGGCACGGGCACGTCGGTACCCGCCAGGCCGCTCATCACTGCGAACTCGCGCTCGATGGCGTGGGCCGAGGGCAGCAGCTTCGCCACGGGGCCCGGCTTGGCGCGCATCACATAGCTCTTGCCGGGCGTGATGAGCTTGTAGGTGGGGTTGGACTGACCGCCCTTGAACATCTCGACGCTCAGGGGGCCTTCGAAACCTTCGAGGTTCTGCTGCAGCCAGGCGCCGAGCGCCGCGGTGTCGAAGGCATGCTGCCCGGAGACGGCACGGGTGCCGATGAAATGGTCGAAATTGCTCATGGGGTTGGTGGTCAGTTGTCGATTTCGGAGACGTGCATCAGGGCTTCGCGGTCACGCACGACCAGGCCACCCGGTTCGATGCGGATGATGTCCTCGCGCTCCAGGGCCTTGAGTTCCTGGTTCACGCGCTGGCGCGAGGCGCCCAGCAGCTGCGCCAGTTCTTCCTGCGCCAGCTGCAGGCCGATGCGCATCTCGTCGCCGTGCGACAGGCTGGGAATGCCATAGCTGCGCACCAGGTGCAGCAGCTGCTTGGCCAGCCGGGCGCGCAGCGGCAGGGTGTTGAGGTCTTCCACCAGGCCGTAAAGCTGGCGGATGCGCCGCGCGTGCAGGCGCAGCATGGCCTCGTACAGCTCCACGTGCGTGGCCAGGATCTTCTTGAAGTCGGCCTTGGCCACGCACAGGATGGTGGTGTCGCCGTGCGCATAGGCATCGTGCGTGCGCCGGTCCCCGTCGAAGATCGCCACGTCGCCGAACCAGATGCCCGGCTCGACATAAGTCAGCGTGATCTGCTTGCCCGAGATCGAGGTCGAGCTCACGCGCACCGCGCCCTTGGCGCAGGCGATCCATTCCTCCGGCGGCTCGCCGCGGGCGGTGATCAAGGCACCATCCTTGAAGCGTTTGACGTAGGCGCATCGCAGTATGTCGTGTCGGAGCGAGGGTGAGAGGGAAGAAAACCAGCGACCGGAGTTGATCGCTTCACGTTCTTCGATAGTAAGAATCGGGTCGTCCATGGTCTGTCTTTTGGGTGACTGAGTACGCGTCCATTGTCGCGTGAGGGACCCGCCGCCGGCATGGGGGTTGTCACCTGCGTGTCTGTCGCGCAGGGCGTTGCCGCGCGCAGGCACACGCCATCCTCGGCATGTGCCTTATTATTTGATATGAAAACGGTTTGTAGCGATTGCTGGTATTGCGCTGGCAGCTATCTATTTGATAGCTATTTTTTTGCCGCGATCAGCGGTAGCGCGGCGGGCGCTTTTCCAGGAATGCGGCAATGCCCTCGCCTGCGTTGGCGTGGTGCAGGTTGCGCACGAAATGCTGGCGTTCCAGGCCCAGGTGGGCGCTCAGCGGGTTGTGGCGCGCCTCGTCCAGCAGCTCCTTGATGCTGGCCAGCGCGTTCGGGGCGCGGTCATTCAGCGTCTGCGCCAGTTCCAGCGCAACGGACAGCGCGGCGCCGGGTTCGGCCAGGCGGTTGACCAGGCCGAGCGCGTGCAGGCGCTCGGCGTCCAGCGCATCGCCGCACATCAGCAGCTCGGCGGCCAGGGGGCGGGGCAGGGCGTGAGCCAGGCTCCAGCTCGCGCCGCCGTCGGGCGAGAGGCCGACCCGGCTGTACGACATGGCGAACCGGGCGTTGCGCGCGGCCACCACCAGGTCGCAGGCCAGTGCCAGCGCGAAGCCGGCGCCAGCCGCGGCGCCCTCCACGGCGGCGATCACCGGCTTGGGGTAGGCGCGTATGGTCTCGATCCAGTTGTGCAGCGCGTCGATGCTCTCTTCCTGCACCTGCGCCCCCAGCGCGCGATTGGCCTGCAGGCGCTGCAGGTTGCCGCCCGCGCTGAACATGCCGTCGGCGCCGGTGATGACCACGCTGCGTACTTCGGTGCCGCGCTCGGCGCCGTTCAGCGCCTCGGTGCCGGCGGCGTAGATGGCGGGGTCCAGCGCGTTGCGCAGGCCGGGGTTGCTGAAGGTCAGGACCAGGGTCTGGCCGTGGCTGGTGCTGCGGAGTTCTGCGGGCATGGTGGCAAAAGGCGCTGGAGCGAAGCCGTCATTCTTCCACGTGCTGCAGGCTCAGGCCGATGGCGCCGCGCCGGCGCAGCCATGGGCTGGGGCGGTAGCGCGGGTCGCCGTAGACGGTCTGCAGGTTGAACAGCACTTCCAGGATGTTGGTCGGGCCCCAGCGGTCGCCCATGGCCAGGGGCCCGAGCGGGTAGCCCAGGCCCAGGGTCACGGCGGCCTCCAGGTCGCGCGGCGTGCAGATGCGCTGCTGGCAGATGTCCGCCGCGATGTTCACGATGGTGGCCACCACGCGCTGCGTGACGAAGCCGCCGCTGTCGCGCACCACGCTCACGGCCTTGCCGTCGCGCGCCATCAGGGCGTGCGCGGCGTCGCGGATGTCGATGCGCGTGACCGGGTTCGTGGCCAGCACGCGCCGGCGCGTGGCGCTTTCCTCGACCAGCATGTCGATGCCGATGGTGCGCGCCGGGTCCAGGCGCTCGACCACGGCCACCGTCGTGATGTCGAAGCCCAGCGGCGCGACCAGGATGATGGCGCCGGCCGATGGCGCGGCCCCGGTCTCGATGTCCGCGCCCAGGTGCTTGAGCATCTGGTAGATCTCGGGGCGCCGCGCCGCGCGGGGCGAGACCCACACCGGTGGAATGCTGTCCACCACGGGCGCGGACGCTTCTTCGGGAACCTGGGCCACGTTGCCGTCATAGCGGTAGAAGCCCTCGCCCGTCTTGCGGCCCAGCAGGCCGCCGGCCAGGCGCTGGGCGGTGATGACGCTGGGGCGAAAGCGTGGTTCTTCGTGGTACTGGTGGTAGACCGACTCCATCACCGGGTGCGAGACATCGAGCCCCGTCAGGTCCATGAGCTCGAACGGGCCGATCTTGAAGCCCGCCTGGTCGCGCAGGATGCGGTCCACGGTGGCGAAATCGGCCACGCCCTCGCCCACGATGCGCAGCGCCTCGGTGGTGAAGCCCCGGCCCGCGTGGTTGACGATGAAGCCCGGTGTGTCCTGCGCCAGCACCGGGGTGTGGCCCAGGGCGCGCACCTGCTCGGCCAGCGCCGTGCACAGCGCGGGGTCGGTGCGCAGGCCTGGCACCACCTCCACCAGCTTCATCACCGGCACCGGGTTGAAGAAATGCAGGCCCGCGAAGCGCTGTGGCCGCTGCAGCGCCGCGGCTATGGCGGTAACCGACAGCGACGAGGTGTTGGTGGCCAGCACCGCGTCGGGCCGCAGCAGCGCTTCGAGCTCGCGCAGCAGCGCCTGCTTGGCGTCCAGGCGCTCGACGATGGCCTCCACCACCAGATCGCAGCCGGCCAGCGCCGCCAGCGTGTCCACCGCCTGCAGCCGCGCGGCGCAGGCCGTGGCTTGCTCCGCGTCAAGGCGGTTCTTCTCGACCATGTGCTGCCACTGCTGCACGATGCTCTGGCATGCGGCCTGTGCCGTGCCGGGCTGGGCATCGTGCAGCAGCACCCGGCTGCCGGCCTGGGCCATCATCTGCGCGATGCCGCGCCCCATGGCGCCGGCCCCGACGACCCCTACGAGCGGAAAATGATTTTTCATAGCATGATTATGGCTCCAGCCTTGCTGATAGGCGCGATCGATAGGTTTTGTGCAAGAATCAAGCGCAGAACCGAGAATGAATGTGAATTTTCGTAACGCACTGATCACGATCTGCCTGGGCTCCGCGGCCTGCGGGGCCGGAGCCCTCTCGCTCGGCAATGCCCGGGGCGTGGTGGTGCTGGGCCGACCCATCGATCTGGCCTTCGACGTCCACCTCGAACCCGGCAAGGCGCTGGAGGATGCGTGCGTCACGGCGGACATGGTGTCCGGAACCACCCCGGTGTCCAGCGGGCGGGTGCGCGTGACGCCACTGCCCACGCTGCCCGGGCGTCCTGCCGCCGTGCGCGTGCAGTCCACCTTCCTGGCCGATGAGCCCATGCTTGCCGTGACCCTGCATGTTGGCTGCTCGGGCAAGATCGCGCGCACCTACACCTTCCTGTCGGAGCTGCCCGACACCATTGCCGCTTCCTCGCGCCCCGTCGCCATTCCCGTGGCCGAGGCGGTGACGGGCGCCATGGCCGCGCCCAGCGCGCCGGTGGCCCCCGCCAGCGCACCCGGCGTTCGGCGCCCGGCGCAGGCCGTGCCGGTCGTGCCGAGCGATGCGGCCCCCGCGCCCCGTCAGCGCACCGCGCGCGCCAGCCAGGCCCCGGAGGCGGCCCCAGCCGCCACGCCACGCACCCGGCCCGCCGCCACATCCAAGGCCAGCCGGCGCGCCAACGCCGCGCGCGCGCCCGAGTCGCCGCCATCGCGCCTGGTCATCGAGCCGCTCGAAGGCTGGCCCGATACCAGCGGCACGCCGCTGCGCATGACGCCGGAACTCTCGCTGCCCTCGGCCTCCACCACCGACCAGCAGCGCGCGCAGGCGCAGGCCGCATGGCGGGCGTTGAACATGCTGCCCGAAGACCTTCTGAAGGAAGGCGCACGCACGGCGGAACTCAATACCGAGCTGGCGCTGGTGCGCGCCCAGGCCGACAAGGACCGCGCCGCCACGCAGCAACTGCTGGAGCGGCTGGAGAAGGAAAAGTCCGAGCGTTATTCGGGCACCATCGTCTACCTGCTCCTGGCCTTGCTGGTCACCGTGGTGGCCTGGGCGGCCTGGATGGCGACGCGCCTGCGCGCCGTCTCGCTCCAGGCCCAGGAAGCGTGGGCCGGCGCCGTGGCGCAGCAAGCGTCGCCCGGCCCCGAGCCGGAGGACCACTGGCTGCATTCCGCTCCCCAGGATTCCACGCCCGACTTCCTGCACACCCCGGCGGTCGTGCCTTCCGCCATGGAGCCGGCACCCGAGCCCTCGGCTCCCAGGGAAGCCCCGGCGCCCGTGGCGCCCCTTGTGAAGGCAGAGCCCGTGCCGCCCCCGCGGCAGGCGGCCCCGCAGCCCTCCCTGTTGATCAACCCCGAGGAGCTGTTCGACCTGCAGCAGCAAGCGGAATTCTTCGTGTCCGTGGGCGAGCATGAACAGGCCATTGGCGTGCTCAAGCTGTACATCGCGAACAACAAGGCCACGGCACCAGCCGCCTACCTCGAACTGCTGCGCCTGTACCGCTCGCTGAGTCGGGTGGAGGACTTCAACCAGTTGCGCGCCCAGTTCCACGAGCATTTCAATGCCCAGGTGCCGCAGTTCGCGGCCTTCAACCAGCCTGGACGCTCGCTGCTGGCCTACCCGTCCATCCTGGCCCAGGTCGAGGCCCTCTGGAGCGATGATTCGGTGCTGCCGTTGCTCGGCAGCCTGCTTTTCCGTGGCGCGGACGCGGTCGAGGAGCGTTTCGACCTTGCCGCCTACGACGATCTGCTGCTGCTCAACGCGATTGCCCGCACCACGCCGCCCTCCGCGCGCGGCGCGCCACCGCCGCGCCAGCGCACCACGCCGCTGGTCGTGGAGGAGGATGCGCCGGCCGCCCCGCCGCCGGTGGGACCATCCGCCGGAGCGGCCGTGGACCTGCTGTCCAGCAGCGGCCTGCCCGATGGCGGCGACAGCCTGCTCGACTATGACCCCGACTGGCTGCTGGAACTGCCCAAGGGCCCCGCGCCAGCGCCCCGGCCCGCCGCCGCGCCCCAGCCCCCCCCCACCGTGCCGCCGGCCGCTGGCCTGGGTGTTCCGCTCGATTTCGATCTGTCCGCCCCGTTCGCCGACGACCCGGTGCCCTTGCCGCCGATCACCCAGAGCGACCTGCCGCCCATGCCCGTGACCAAGGGGCCGGAGCCGGGCCAGGCAGTGGGCTTTGGCGCCAACAGCGACCGCTTCGAGGCGCGCCACGATCCCGACGAGCGCAAGCCCAGCTGAAGAGAATCAAAACAAAAAGCGCTGGATGCTATTCAAAACATAGCATTCAGCGCTTTTTTCATGGGCGTTGCGCCCCGTTTATGTGGAAGACCGCATGGCCCGCATCAGCGTGGTGGCGGCGGCCTCGGGGTCGTTGGCGTTCACCAGCGCGCGCACCACGGCGATCGATCCCACGCCCGTGGCCAGGATCTCGGGGAACTGCTCCAGCGCAATACCACCAATCGCCACCAGCGGGTAGCCGCGCATCAGCCGCACATAGGCGGCCAGCCGCGCCACGCCTTGCGGGGCCGTGGCCATGCGCTTGAGCGTGGTGGGGAACACCGCGCCGAGGGCGATGTAGCTCGGGCCCACGGCGTCGGCGCGCAGCATCTCGGCGTAGCCGTGCGTGCTCACGCCCAGGCGCAGGCCGCTGGCGCGCAGCTCCTGCAGCTCGGCCGCGCTCAGTGCATCCAGGTCTTCCTGGCCCAGGTGCGCGCCGTAGGCCCCGGCGGCGATGGCCTCGCGCCAGTGGTCGTTGATGAACAGCAGCGCATCCGTGCCGCGCACCGCTTCGACGGCGGCGCGCACTTCGCGTGCGATGGCGGCCGTGTCGTCGGACTTGAAGCGCAGTTGCACCGTGGGTACGCCGGCCCGGGCCATGCGGCCGACCCAGGCGGCGTCGGGCAGCACGGCGTACAGGCCCAGTGCTTGCGGACACGGCGCAAACGCCTGTGCGCGTGGCAGCGGCTGCAGGCCGAAGTCGCGCGGATCGTCGGGCCAGTGGCTGGCGTTAAAGCCCCCGGTGCGCGCCGTCTGTGCCTGCCAGGCGCGGGCCAGGGTCTGTGCGTCGTGGGCAATAAAGCCCAGTGCGCTGCACGCCTGGAGCGCGGCAAGGTACACCGGGTCGGTCGCATCGCTGGCCGGCACGGGCTGCGCTTCGAACCCGGCGAAAGTGGCGCCGTGCTGGCGCAGGATCTCGGTCGCCAGGGCGTCGGTATCCTGCATGGTCATCAGGCGTGGTGCCAGAACGGCGTGCCGAGCACGGGCGTGCTGGGCTGCGCGGCCTGCTGGGGCTGCATGGCGCCGGCATGGCGCGCGGCGCGGCCGGCCTGCACGGCATCGGCGAAGGCGCCGGCCATGGCCACGGGGTCCTGCGCCAGGGCCACGGCGGTGTTGAGCAGCACGCCGTCGAAGCCCCACTCCATCACCTGGCAGGCATGCGAGGGCAAGCCCAGACCGGCGTCCACCAGCAGGGGCACGTTCAGGCGCTCGCGCAGCACCTGCAGCGCGTAGGGGTTCATGGCGCCGCGGCCGGTGCCGATGGGGGCGGCCCAGGGCATCACGGCCTGGCAGCCCACGTCGACGAGGCGCTGGCACACCACCAGGTCTTCGGTGCAGTAGGGCAGCACCTGAAAGCCGTCGCGCACCAGCTGTTCGGCGGCGGTTACGGTGGCCAGCGTGTCGGGCTGCAGGGTGTAGTCGTCGCCGATCACCTCCAGCTTGATCCAGGGCGTGTTGAACACCTCGCGCGCCATCTGCGCAGTGGTGATCGCTTCCTGCACGCTGTGGCAGCCGGCGGTGTTGGGCAGCACCGGCACGTCGAGGCTGCGCAGCAGCTCCCAGAAGCCGTGGCCGTTTTCAGCGGGGTTGGCGCCCTGGCGGCGCAGCGAGGCCGTGACCATGGCGGGCTTGGCGCGCTGCACGGCGGCCTTGAGCACGGTGGGCGAGGGGTAGCGCGCGGTGCCCAGCAGCAGGCGGCTCGCGAACTTCTGGCCGTAGAGGACCAGGGCGTCGTCGTTGGTGGTGTTCATGGTCATGGCCTTTAACCCCCGGTGACGGGGGAGATGACTTCCACCCGGTCGCCCGCCTGCAGCGGGTGGCGCGGGTGTTCGGAAGAGGGAACGAAAACGGTGTTCACGGCCACCGCGTAGGGCGGCCGGGCCTGCATGGCCGCCAGCGCGTCGGCCACGGTGGCGCCTTCGGGTAGTTCGTGGGGCTGGAGGTTGATGAAGACGTTCATGGGGCGGGCATGCAATTACAGGAGCTGCAGCGACAGGTCGAAGCCGCTGGCCAGGTCCGAGCCGCCGGTGCCCAGCACTTCGAGCACCACGTCGAGCAGGGCCGGCGCCACCATGTAGCCATGGCGGTACATGCCGTTGATCTCCAGCTGGCGCGCTGCCGTCTGGCGGATGGCGGGCAGGTTGTCGGGCAGGGTGGGGCGGCATTGCGAGGCCACTTCGATGATGCGCGCCTCGGCGAAGCCGGGATGCACGGCGTAGGCCGCGCTCAGCAGCTCCAGCGTGGAGCGCACGCTGGGCGGCGAGAGGTCCTCGGATTCGATCTCGGTGGCGCCGATGATGAACACATGGTCCTGCTTGGGCGCGATGTAGATCGGGTAGCGCGGGTGCACCAGACGCGTGGGGCGCTGCAGCGTCACGTCGGGCGCGTGGATGCGCGCCACCTCGCCGCGCACGCCACGCAGGCCGGGCCACTGCTTGCGCGCGCCCAGGCCCCGGCAGTCGAGCAGCCAGCCGGCGTGGTCGGCGGGGAAATCGGCCGGGTCCTTGGGGCTGTTCCAGTGCGCTTGCACGCCCAGGCGCTCCATTTCCTGCGCCAGCGCGGCCAGGAGCTGGCGGTTGTCGAGCTGGCCTTCGCCGGGCAGGTACATGCCCTGCGCGAAACGCTGCGCCAGCGCGGGCTCCACCTGGGCCATGCTGGCGCTGTCGAGCACCTGCATGGCGGGCAGCTCGGTCACCACGCTGCGGGTCTTGTCGAGCTGCAGACGCAGGCGCGCGGCCTCCTGGGCGTCCTGGCGGTGCCAGACGATGAGCGTGCCTTCCTGCTGGAAGAACACCGGCGCGTTCAACTGCGCGAGCAGGTCGGGCCAGCGCGTGAGCGAGTGGCGGCCCATGCGCACCACGCCGTGCTCGGTGATGGCCGACTCGGCCAGCGGCGCGATCATGCCGCCAGCCACGCGCGCGGCGGAATTCTCGGCCAGCGGGCCGCCATCGTCGTAGATGCTGACGGCATGGCCCTGGCGGGCCAGCGCCACGGCCAGCAGCCGGCCCATGAGACCGGCGCCCAGAATGGTGAAGGAGGTGGTTTGGAGGGTCATCGTCGTCCGTCTGTGAAGCTACAGGGGACAAAACGGGCAGGTGCCTGCGCTGGAAACTCCCCACGCCAGCATGACCTGGATCGGGTAACGGGGCGCGGCGCCCGAAGATGCCGCTGGTGCTGCCCCAGGGTGTTTCTCAGTCCGCGCCACGGTGGCGGGACACCCCTGTTTCGTCCTGGGCGGATTACAGCACATCCCGATGGCCCTGGCCTTGACATGGCGCATGCGCGATCCGGGAATCCGCGTTGGGCCGCCGCCGCCGCATCCCGCATAATTTTTGCCATGACGCAAACCAATTCTTCCTCCACGCGGGCGCCACGCTACGCCCGCGTGCTCTCCATCGCCGGGTCCGACAGTGGCGGCGGCGCCGGCATCCAGGCCGACCTCAAAACCTTCAGCGCCCTGGGTTGCTACGGCATGACGGCCATCACCGCCATCACCGCGCAGAACACGCTGGGCGTGCGCGCCATCCACGGCGTGCCGCCGGAAATCCTGCAGGCGCAGATCGACGCCGTGGTCGAGGACATCGGCGTCGATGCCGTGAAGATCGGCATGCTGCACGCGCCCGAGGTGGTGCATGTGGTGGCCGACGCCATCCGCCGCCATCGCCTGCCGCATGTGGTGCTCGACCCCGTGATGGTGGCCACCAGCGGCGACCGCCTCACCACCGGCGAAACCGTGCAGGCCCTGGTGGGCGAGCTGTTCCCGCTGGCCGAGCTGGTCACGCCCAACCTCGACGAGGCGGCGCTGCTGCTGGGCCACCCCATCGAGGGCACCGAGGCCCTGGACGATGCCGCGCGCGGCCTGCTGGCGCTGGGCGCGCGCGCCGCGCTGCTCAAGGGCGGGCACCTGCCGGGCGATGATGTGGTGGACGTGCTGGCCCAGGCCGGCGGCGCCCTCACGCACCTGCGCTCGGAGCGCATCGCCACGCACAACGGCCACGGCACGGGCTGCACGCTGTCGTCGGCCATCGCCGCGCACCTGGCGCTGGGTCTGCCGCTGGCCCAGGCCGTGGCGCGCGCGCGGGCCTACATCCTGGGCGCCATCCAGGCCGGCGCCGCCGTGCGCACCGGCCACGGCCACGGGCCGCTGAACCACGGCTACGCGCCGGTGGCGCAGGTGGTGCGGTAGTTTTTGAATGTTTTCGGGCTCTGGCGCTTTTCCATCCAGCGCCAGTAGCTATCGAAAAAGGAGCGTTCAGGCGCCGCGCGGCCGCGTCGCCCAGGTCAGCGCGAAGCTCAGCGCCAGC
Organism: Simplicispira lacusdiani; assembly: GCF_003604195.1. Classification (GTDB taxonomy): domain Bacteria; phylum Pseudomonadota; class Gammaproteobacteria; order Burkholderiales; family Burkholderiaceae_C; genus Simplicispira; species Simplicispira lacusdiani. The sequence goes on along the minus strand of NZ_QXGR01000003.1, from coordinate 241,389 downwards.
GTGGGCAGGGCCGAGCCCAGCGCCGGGGCCACCTTGGGCAGCAGGTGGTAGAACGCCACGCCCGCCAGCCAGATGGCGATCGGCGCGGCATGCGCCTTGCCGGCCCGCTGCAGCAGTGCGCCCGCGTCGGCGCCGAAGGCCAGGCGTCCCAGGATCACGCCGAACAGCGGCACGAACACCGAGCTGAGCAGCAGCAGGAAGGGCTCCAGGCTGTGCATGGGCAGCACCAGGGCCAGCAGCGTGCAGGCCACGGCCACCACCAGGCCCCACTGGCGCACGCTCCAGCGCGGCAGCAGGCTGTGGCTGGAGACGGCGCCCGAATAGGCGTCGCCATAGGCGTTGTCCACCTCGTCGATGAGGATCAGCGACAGCGCGATGAGCCCGCCCTGCGCCAGCAGCAGCGCGGTCACCAGGTCCTGGCTGGGCAGCGTCAGCGCCACCAGCACGCCCAGCGCGTAGCACCAGATGTTGGCCACGGCGTAGCCGGTCCACGCGCCGCGCAGCGCGGCGCCGCCATGGCGGCCGTGGCGTGCGTAGTCGGCCACCAGCGGCAGCCACGAGATCGGCATGGCGATCACCAGGTCCAGCGCGGGCATCACGCCCATGCCGCCTTCACCCCGGCGCTGCCAGAGCTGCTCCAGGCCTTGCGCCTGCGCCAGCCCGAGGAACTGCCACGACAGCCACAGCAGCGACAGCACCACGAGCGGCAGCGCCACGCGCGCGATGATGCGGCGCACCAGCTGCACCATGGAGCCGCTGATGAGGAGCAGCACCACGCCGCCCCACAGCAGCGTGGCGAGCACGGGCCAGTAGCCCGCCGCCATGCCGCCCGCCTGCCGGCCGATGGCCACGCTGGCGTCGCGCATCACCACCAGCTCGAAGGTGCCCCAGCCGATGAGCTGCACGATGTTCAGCACGATGGGCAGCCGCGCGAACGTGCGGCCATACACCGCGTGCATCAGCCCCGCGCTGGCCAGGCCGCTGTCGCAGCCGATCTTGGCCACCCAGCCCAGCAGCCCCGCGCCGAGGATGGAACCCGCCACGATGGCGAGCACGGCCTCCTGCGTGCCCAGCGCGGGCATCAGGTAGGCGCCTACCTGCATCACCAGCAGGCCCACGCCCAGGCTGAACCACAGCGAGGCGTGGTCGTGCCAGCGGAAGACGCGCTGGTCGCTGGCGACGGGGGTCAACGCCTCGTTGGCGGACGGGGTGGGGGTGCTCATGCGGACTCCTTGGCAGTGCGGCACAAGGAAGGTTCCGGCCACGCGCGGCGCTGGCGTGGCATGGCGGACGGGCTTCCCTGCGCGAGGATGATCTCAATCAGGTTCGAAGGGACTCTCTCAGCCGCCGGGTCCGGTCCGGACCCTGGCGACACCCCTAGCGGTCGTGCCACCCGGGAGCGGGTGGCACGGCGCGATTGTAGGCGTTTGCCGGTGTCCCTGCCGGGCCGGGGCAGGGTTCCAGGGCTTTGCAGGAAAACAGGCTCTGAAGCCCATGGAGACAGCGCAAGATGCTCTCAATTAAAGAGCAAACCCGTCCGTGCAGGCGCGCAGGGGTGCCGGGGGGCTCAGCGCAGCAGTTCCTCCACCGGCCCGGGCCGGCCGTACAGGTAGCCCTGGCAGGTGTGGCAGCCGTTGCGGGCCAGGTGCTCGCGCTGCTCCTGCGTTTCCACGCCCTCGGCGATCACGTTCAACCCCAGGCTGTCGGCCAGCGTGACGATGGTGCGCACGATGGCGGTGGCGCGCGGGTCGGTGACGAGGTTGTGCACGAAGCTCTGGTCGATCTTGAGCTGGCTCAGGGGCAACTGGCGCAGATAGGCCAGCGACGAGTAGCCGGTGCCGAAGTCGTCGAGCGAGAAGCCCACGCCGTGCGCTTTCAAGGCGCTCATCTTGGTGATGGCGTCCTCGGGGTCGTCCAGCAGCAGGCTTTCGGTGAGTTCCAGCTTGAGGCGGTGCGCGGGCGCGCCGGTCTGCTGCAGCGCCTGCAGCACCTGCTCCACGAAGTTCTTCTGGTGCAGCTGGCGGCCGCTGACGTTGACCGCCAGCGTGAGCTGTTCGCGCCCAGGCTCCCGCGCCCAGCGCGCGAGCTGCTCGCAGGCCGTGCGCAGCACCCACTGGCCCAGCGGCAGGATCAGCCCGCTGTCTTCCGCCAGCGGAATGAACTCGGCGGGCGAAACCATGCCGCGCCGGGGGTGCCGCCAGCGCACCAGGGCTTCGGCCCCCACGATCTGGCCGTGGCCATCGACCTGTGCCTGGTAGTACAGCAGCAACTGGCCCTCCTGCAGGCCGGTGCGCAGATCCTGCTCCAGGGCCAGGCGGTTGACCACGGCGTCGTGCATCTCGGGGTCGAAAAAGCGCACCGTGTTGCGCCCCGATTCCTTGGCCTGGTACATGGCCAGGTCGGCGTGCTTCATCAGGTCCTCGGTCCGCACGGCGTCGTTGGCGAACAGCACCACGCCGACGCTGCAGGAGGTCTTGACCTCCTGGTCCGCCAGCGCCACCGGGGCAGCCAGGGTGTGCAGCATTTTCTCGGCCACCTCCTCGGCCTGCCGGGCCGCCTTGGGCGCCTGTGGGCTCAGGTCTTCGAGCACCACCACGAATTCGTCGCCGCCCAGGCGCGCCACGGTATCGCCTTCGCGCACCGTCGTGACCAGGCGCCGCCCCATCTCCTGCAGCAGCAGGTCGCCCTGGTCGTGGCCCAGGCTGTCGTTGACCAGCTTGAAGTTGTCCAGGTCGATGAACATCAGCGCGCCCTGGTGGTGCGTGCGCTGGCAGGTGAGCAGGGCCTGCTGCAAGCGGTCGAGCAGCAGGCGGCGGTTGGGCAGGCGGGTGAGCGGATCGTAGAAGGCCAGGTGGCGGATCTCCTCCTCGGCCGCCTTGCGCTGGGTGATGTCGGTGAGCGTGCTCACAAAGTGCGTGACCTCGCCGGCCTCGGTCTTGACGGCGGTGATCGTCAGCCATTCCGGGAAGATGGAGCCGTCCTTGCGTCGGTTCCAGATTTCGCCCGACCAGGCGCCCGCGCTGGCGATGGCCGCGCGCATGGCGGCGTAGAACTCGGGGCCGTGGCGCCCGGAGCGCATCAGCGACGGGGTCTGCCCGATGGCCTCCTCGGCGCTGAAGCCGGTGATGGCCGTGAACGAGCGGTTCACGTTGAGGATTTTCCCCGCCGTGTCGGTGACGAAGATGCCCTCCTGCGACTCGAAGGCGATGGCCGCGATGCGCAGCTTTTCCTGCGCGGCCTGAAGCTCGCGGTGGTAGCCGCTGAACAGGCGCCGCGACCAGCGCGAGAAGCCGAACGAACCGGCCAGGCCCAGGGCCAGCGCGCCCGCCAGCATCAGTGCCAGCTCCATGCGCTTCTGGGTGCTGCCCTGTTCGTGGGCCTGGGTTTCGGTGCGCAGCGTGGAATGCAGCTCGTCGTTGAACATGGTGGTCACCAGCACCCAGCCCCAGGGAGCGTAGGTGGTGATCAAGGCGGTCTTGCGGCCCGGTGGATCGCCGGGGCGCGCGCCCGGCCGGGGCCACTCGTACTCGACGAAACCGCCCCCGGTCTGCGCGACCGCGCGGAGCTTTTCCAGGGCGCGCTGCTCCAGTGGCGGCATCTGCGCGGGCAGCAGTCCTTCAAGGGCGGCGTTGCTCGGGCTGAGCACGGAGCGGCCGTCGCGGTCGATCACCCCCACCGACCCGGTGGCGCCGAAGCGCAGCGCGCGCAGGCGCTGCTTCGCCTCCTGTTGCTGCCGGTTTTCCCACTCGTACAGGTAGTCACCCGTGCCGATGAGCCAGTCATGGGGCGCGAAGTGGCGCACATAGGCGACCTTGTCGGCCATGGTCTGGGGGGCGTCCGGGCGGTACCAGCGGTAGCGAAAGAACCCCTGGCCCTGCGGCACATACGCGGCATTGATGAGCCCGCGCATGATGTAGGCACCCGTGTCGTCCTGGTTGTCGATGCCCGCGCGCCCTTCGTACCGTGGCGCGGTGGGCAGCAGCACGAACTGGCCCTGCATGCTGTCGATGAAAAGGTAGCCCCGCCCGTCAAAGAAGCGCACCGGGCGCAGGGCCTCGACGATCAGCTTCTGTACCTGCGCCGGAGTGCGGTGGGGCGACTCGCGCTCATGGATGGCCTGGGCGATCTGCACGGCCGCATCCACCTGCTCCACCAGGCTGCGGCGCATCTCGCTCTCGGTGCGCGAGCGCGCGAAATCCAGGTAGCCCACGGCCGAATTCATCTCGGCGGTGAGGCGCTCCTTCTGTTGCTGGGTGAGGACCTGCTCGATGCGCTCGAACGAGTTGCGTTGTTCCCGTTCGTTCTGCCAAGAGGCGAAGCCCGCCATGGCCAGCGTGATGATCAGCACCAGACCCAGCGTGCCGATCAGATGCAACCGTGGCAGCGTGGTTTCATTCGCGGAAAGGTGCATCACGAATGTATCAAATTGTTATTCATGGGAAATTTTACCAGCCATGAAAGGTGCAAAAAAACCGGGATCAATGCAGATCTGGACTGCACTGATTGCTATGGTTTTTGATGCTCCTGCGGCCCAGGCCCGCCCCGGAGCCTTCAGGGAGTTGGTTGCACGCCCAGGCGCTGTTGCAGCAGGGCGCTGCTGGTCGTGTACTCCAGCGGCAGCTTGTGCCCTGCCAGCCATTCCGCCGCGCCAAAGGCGGCCAGCGTGGCTTCGTGGAAGCCGCTGAGGATGAGCTTGCGTTTGCCGGGGTAGGTGATGGCGTCGCCCACGGCGTGGATGCCGGGCACGCTGGTGGCGAAGGTGGCGGCGTCCACCACGATCTGCTTGCGCTCCAATGCCAGGCCCCATTCGGTGATGGGGCCCAGGCGCGGCACCAGGCCCAGGCGCACGAGCAGCAGGTCCAGCGGCAGGCGGAGCTGCGTGCCTTCGGGCGTGGTCAGCTCCAGCGCGGTGAGGCGGCCTTGTTCTTCCACGATGCCGCCGGCCACGCCGATGGCGACCTCGATGCTGCCCGCCGCGCGCAGGGCCTGCAGTTGTTCCAGCGCATCGGGTGGTGCGTCGAACACGTCGCGGCGGTGTTGCAGGGTGGTGTGGGCGGGGCGCAGGGCCTCGGGGGCGGTGGCGCAGGCGATGGCCTGGGCCACGGCGGGTTCGTCGCCGCCGTGCACCACCACGCGCTGGCCAGCGAGGCTGGAGCCTTCGTCCAGGCGGTAGCGCAGTTGGCCGCCCTCGTGGGCCTCCAGGCCGGGGAGCTTGAGGGCGCGCGGCACGAAGGCCCCCACGCCGGTGGCGATGAACACGGCGCGGGCCTGCAGCCGCGTGCCCTGCGCGGTGCCAACGAGGAAGCCGCCCTCGGGCAGGGTCTGCACGGTGTCCACCTGCTGGCCGAGGTGCAGCGTGGGAGAGAAGGGCTGGATTTGCGCCAACAGGCGTTGCACCAGTTCGTTCCCGGTGCAGGCCTGGACGGCGGGGATGTCGTAGATGGGTTTGTCGCCGTACAGCTCGGCGCACTGGCCGCCGGGGTGGGGCAGGGCGTCGATGACGTGGGCGCGCAGGCCGTGCAGGCCGAGCTGGAACACCTGGAAAAGGCCGACAGGCCCCGCGCCGATGACGATGGCGTCGGTGCTGAGCATTCCAGAACTCAACGAGCCCAGCGGCCGAGGCAACGGGCGAGGCCCAGGCCAGGGCCGCCGTGCAAGGGCCGCCCCGCAGCACCGGCGGCGTCCCCCTTCCCGCAAAGCACGGCTTTGCGAGAGAAGGGGGAAGGCGCGCAGCGCCACAGGGGGTTGTGCATTACCGCTGCAGGTCCTTGACCTTGCCGGGCTGGCCGTTCCACTCGTCGGCGTCGGGCAGGGCGGCCTTGCGCTTGGTGATCGGCTTCCAGCCCGGGGCGTTGGTCAGATCGGCGTTGATCTTGATGAAGGCCAGCTCGGTGGGGGGCAGGTCTTCCTCGGCGAAGATGGCGTTGGCCGGGCACTCAGGCACGCAGACGGCGCAGTCGATGCATTCGTCCGGGTTGATGACCAGCATGTTCGGGCCTTCGACGAAGCAGTCGACGGGACACACGTCCACACAATCGGTGTATTTGCACTTGATGCAGTTTTCAGAAACGACGTGGGTCATGGCAGTGTTTTTTGGGGATCGGGAAAACCCGTGATTTTAGGACGGGTAAGGGCCGGCAGGGCGGCGGCCCTGCCGGTGCAGTGGAAAAGCGTGACCAAGGTCAATGTGCCAGTGTCAATTCACCAGCACGGCGCCGGCCGTGGCGTGGCTCGCGGTGTCCACCAGGATCAGCGAGCCGAGCACGCGCGCCTGGCTGAACGGCGCCGCGGGCAGGGGTTCCTGCAGCAGCAGCTCCACATGGCCGATGGCGTTGGGGTCGAGTTGTTGGGCGTCTTCCTCGGCCAGGGTGTTGATGTTGAGCTTGTGCACCACGCGCTTGACCTTGGCCTTGACCCAGCGGTGGCCGTGCAGCGCCCAGTACACGCGGCCCGCCACCAGGGGTTCGTTGTCCATCCAGGCGATGGTGGTGCGCAGTTCGCGGCTGCCGGGCCAGGCGGGCACGGCGGCGGGGGTGTCGAAGTCGTCCTCGGCCGGGGCCGCCTCGGTGGGGGCGGCCACGATCCAGTCGCCGCGCGAGACATCCACCTCGCGGTCGAGCACGATGCCGGCGCTCTGGCCCGCGTCCACGCCCACGGGGCGGCGCGCATGGTCGAGCACCTGGGCCACGCTGGCACGCTGGCCGCTGGGGAAGATCTGCACGGGCGTGCCCGGCTGCACGCTGCCCGCGGCCACGCGGCCCCAGAACACGCGGCGGCCCTGCGAGGTGTCGGACGATGACGAGAACTTCTCCACCCATTGCACCGGGAAGGCCAGCGGCAGGCCGGTGTCGGCCGGGGTGTTGGGCAGCAGTTCCAGGATTTGCAGCAGGCTCGGGCCTTCGTAGCCGCACCAGCCGGGCTGGGCATCGACCACGTTCCAGCCCTTGAGGGCGGAGACGGGCACGGTGGCGCGCACGGAGATGCCGGCGTCCTGGGCAAACTGCGCCAGCGCGGCGGCGATGTGGCGCCAGGCGAGCTGCGGGTCTGGCACGGCGTCGAGCTTGTTCACGGCGAACACCAGCGAGTGCACGCGCAGCAGGTGCACCAGCAGGCTGTGGCGGCGCGTTTGCGGCAGCAGTTGCAGGCCGGGGTTCTGCCAGTCGAGCTTGGTGGCGTCCACCAGCACCACGGCGGCGTCGGCGCTGCTTGCGGCGGTGACCATGTTGCGGGTGTACTGCTCGTGGCCCGGCGCGTCGCCGATGATGAACTTGCGTTCCTCGGTGGCGAAGTAGCGGTAGGCCACGTCGATGGTGATGCCCTGTTCGCGCTCGGCACTCAGGCCGTCGGTCAGCAGCGCCAAATCGGTCTCGCCCTGGCGCTGGACGCCGGCCAGGTGGTCCTGCAGCACGGCCTTGCTGTCCACCAGCAGGCGGCCGATCAGCGTGCTCTTGCCGTCGTCCACGCTGCCGCAGGTGATGAATTTCAGCGCGGAAATGTGGTCGTTTTGGGCTGCGGCGCCCGCTGCTGCTGCGGTATCAGCTATCAAATTCGTAGTCATCAGAAGTACCCGTCTTTCTTGCGCTTTTCCATCGAGGCGTCGGAGGTCTTGTCGTCCATGCGCGTGGCGCCGCGCTCGCTCACGTCGGCGGCCAGGGTCTCGATCACGATGTCGGCGGCCGTGGCGGCCGGGCTCTCCACGGGGCAGGTGCAGGTGATGTCGCCCACGGTGCGGAAGCGCACCTGGCGCGTTTCCACCACTTCGCCATCGCGGGGCGGGGTGAGTTCGGTCACGGGCACGAGCAGGCCCTTGCGTTCGACGACCTGGCGCGGGTGCGCGTAGTAGAGCGAGGGCAGGGCAATCTGCTCGCGGTCGATGTACTGCCACACGTCCAGCTCGGTCCAGTTGCTGATGGGGAACACGCGGAAGTGCTCGCCGGGCTGCAGGCGGGTGTTGAACAGCGTCCACAGCTCGGGGCGCTGGGCCTTGGGCTGCCATTGGCCGAAGCTGTCGCGGTGGCTGAAGATGCGTTCCTTGGCGCGGGCTTTTTCCTCGTCGCGGCGGGCGCCGCCGATGAGGGCGTCGAAGCGGAATTCCTCGATGGCTTCGAGCAGCGTGACCGACTGGTGCACGTTGCGGCTCTCGCCGGGGTGCGCCAGGCGCACGGTGCCGCGCGCCATCGAATCCTCGACGCTGCGCACGATCAACTCGGCGCCCAGCTCCTTCGCGCGGAAATCGCGGAAGTCCGTCACTTCGTGGAAGTTGTGGCCGGTGTCGATCATGAGCAGCGGGTAGGGAATGCGGCCCACGCCGAAGGCCTTTTCGGCGCACTTGAGCATGACCAGCGAATCCTTGCCGCCCGAGAACAGCAGGGCGGGGCGCTCGAAGGCGGCGGCCACTTCGCGCAGGATGAAGATGGTTTCTTCTTCCAGCGCGTCGAGGTGGCGGTTGCTGAGGTGGCTCAGCGTGGAGGTATCAATGCGGGCATTCATGGTTTTTCTCAGTCAAATTCGGCTCTGAGGCTTATGTGTAAAGCGCTGGCAGCTATCATTTTTTGACGTGCAAGCCGCATTCCTTGGCCGCCTCGTCGTGGCTTCGGCCGGTCACTGCGTGACCTTCACGCCGCCTGCGGCGGCATGAGCCTGCGCCGAAGCTTCGGATGCAGCGGCTTGCGCCGCCGGTGCTGCCGCACCGGAATGCGACTTGACGTGCAAGCCGCATTCCTTCGCATCCTCGCTTTCCCACCACCATCTGCCGGAGCGGAAGTCCTCGCCCAGCGTCACGGCGCGGGTGCAGGGCGCGCAGCCGATGCTGGGGAAGAACTGGTCGTGCAGCGGGTTGTAGTCCACGCCGTTCTCGGCGATGTAATGCCACACGTCGCCCCAGGTCCAGTTGGCCAGCGGGTTGAACTTGGTCAGCCCCTTGGTGGCGACTTCGCTGGTGTCCTGTAGCGGCACGTCGGCGCGGGCGGTGGACTGCTCGCGGCGCAGGCCGGTGATCCAGCCCTTCTTGCCGGCCAGCGCGCGCGCCAGCGGCTCCATCTTGCGGATGTGGCAGCAGGCCTTGCGCAGCTCGATGCTGCGGTACATCGCGTCCTGGCCGTGGTCGCGGATGAAGTGGATCACGGCCTCGTGCTGTGGGCGGTATACCTGCACCGGCGCGCGCGAGTGGGCCTGCGTGCGCTCCAGCAGCGCCAGGGTCTCGGTGTGCAGCGCGCCGGTTTCCAGCACGAACACGGGGATGTCGAGCGCCAGCGCGTTGATGAGGTGGGTGATGACCACGTCCTCGGCGCCCAGGCTGGAGGCCTGCGTTACCTCGCCCAGCGCGGCGGCCTGGCGCAGCAGGGCCTGCGTCTCGGCCAGCTTGGCGGCGAAGTCGCTGCTGGCGCGGGCGTTGAGTTCGGTGGCCTTGGCCGGCGCGCCGCGCCCGCCCAGCAAGGAGGAGGTGGCGCCGGTCATGCGGGCCTCGCGAAGTGGGGCTGCGGCTGCAGTGCGTCGCCCTGGTAGAAGGCGCTGAAGCGGTCGAACTGGCGCTGCGCGTCGGCCAGGTCCACGCCCTCGCGCAGCACGGCCACGTCGAAGCCGCAGCGGGCCATCTGCACCAGTTGGTCGATCAGCACGTCGCCGGTGGCGCGGATCTCGCCCGTGAACTTGCAGCGCTGGCGCAGCAGGCGCGCCTGGCTGAAGGCGCGGCCGTCGCTGAACTTGGGGAAGTGCAGGTCGATGCGCGTGACGCCCGTGAGGTCCAGCGCCAGGGGGTCGGCGTCGTTCGGCAGTTCAATGATGTTTTGGCCTTCTGCGGCCTTCTGATGGGCGCTGGCAGCTATGATTTTCATAGTGATTCCTTCGGGGGCTCAGGCCGTGAGGGCCTCGGCGGGCAGGCGCACGGCGTTGGCGGCGGCCTTGAACGGTTCGATGCCCACGCGGCGCACCGTGTCGATGAAGTGCTCGTACTTCGGGCCCTGCGAGGCGTCGGGCAGTTGCTGGCGCTGGGCGCGGTAGGTGGTCAGCAGGGCCTCGATCACGCCCGGCACCTCGGCGGCGCTGAACGAGGGGCCGATGATCTTGCCGGGCGAGGCCGGGCCCGAGAGGTTGGAGCCGTCGGCGCCGCCCAGCGTGATCTGGTACCACTCCTTGCCGTCCTTGTCCACGCCCAGGATGCCGATGTGGCCGCTGTGGTGGTGGCCGCAGCTGTTGATGCAGCCGCTGATGTGCAGGTCGATTTCGCCCAGGTCGAACAGCTCGTCGAGGTCCTGGTAGCGCTCGGTGATGGCTTCGGCGATGGGCAGCGAGCGGGCGTTGGCCAGCGAGCAGAAGTCGCCGCCGGGGCAGGCGATCATGTCGGTCAGCAGGCCGATGTTGGGCTTGGCCAGGCCCAGCGCGCGCGCGGCCTTGTACAGCGCGGGCAGCTGGTCGCGGCGCACCCAGGGCAGCAGCAGGTTCTGCTCGTGCGTCACGCGCAGCTCGCCGGCGGAGAAGCGGTCGGCCAGGTCGGCGGCGGCCTCCATCTGCTCGGCCGTGGCGTCGCCGGGCGCATGGCCCAGGCGCTTGAACGACAGCACCACGGCGCGCAGCTGCGGGTTGCGGTGCGGCAGCACGTTGCGCGCCAGCCAGCGGCCGAATTCGGCATCGCTCTCGGTGGTGGCGCGCAGCAGGGCCAGGGTTTCGGCTTCGGCGTCGGAGGGGGCCAGGTCGATTTGGGGCTCCTGGAACGAGGCCGTCACGCGGTCGAGTTCGGCCTGGGTGATGGTGTGCGGGCCGCCTTCCACTTCGACGATCTGGCGGAACTCCTCGTCCACCTGGTCGATGTAGGCCTGGCCTTCGGCCTTCACCAGGATCTTGATGCGCGCCTTCCAGGCATTGTCGCGGCGGCCGTAGCGGTTGTAGACGCGGATCACGGCCTCCAGGTAGTTCATGAGCTGGTTCCACGGCAGGAACTCGCGCAGCACCGGGCTGATGGTGGGGGTGCGGCCCATGCCGCCGCCCACGCGCACCTTGAAGCCGAGTTCACCCGCGTCGTTCTTCACGAGCTGCAGGCCCACGTCGTACCAGCCCAGGGCGGCGCGGTCCTCGCGCGCGCCGGCGATGGAGATCTTGAACTTGCGCGGCAGGAACGAGAACTCGGGGTGCAGCGTGCTCCACTGGCGCAGGATCTCGCAGAACGGGCGCGGGTCGGCGATCTCGTCGGCGGCGATGCCGGCCAGCGCGTCGCTGTTGATGTTGCGGATGCAGTTGCCGCTGGTCTGGATGCCGTGCAGGTTCACGCTGGCCAGCAGGTCCATCACATCGGCGGCCTTGGTCAACGGAATCCAGTTGTATTGCACGTTGGTGCGCGTGGTGAAGTGGCCGTAGCCGTACTTGAGCTGGGTGCCGATGCGGCGGCCATCGTGCAGCGGGATGTCGCCCAGCTTTTCCTGCGTGGCCTGGGCCTCGGCCAGCAGGGCGGCGTCGGGCTGGTCGTATTCGCGCGCCACGCGCGCCAGCACGCGCAGCTGCTGGCTGGACAGCTCGCCGTAGGGCACGGCCACGCGCAGCATGGGCGCGTAGCGCTGCACGTACCAGCCGTTTTGCAGGCGCAGCGGGCGGAACTCATCCTCGGCGAGCTTGCCCGCCTGCCAGCGTTCGAGCTGGTCGCGGAACTGCTGGGCGCGCAGCCGGATGAACTGTTGGTCGAAGGCGGTGTATTGGTACATGGTGGGGAGAATCTCTTTGCCGAGACTTAAATCAAAACCAGTTTGGCGCCCGCCCAGGCGAGCAGCACGGAGAGGGCCGAGCGGATGACGCGCTCGGGCGTGCGGGAGACCAGGCGCGAACCCAGCCAGATGCCGGGCAGCGAGCCGGCCAGCAGTTGCGCCAGCAGCGGCCAGTCGACCGAGCCGAGCGAGGCGTGGCCCAGGCCGGCCACCAGCGTCAGCGGCACGGCGTAGGCAATGTCGGCGGCGATGATACGCGGCAGCGGCAGGTGCGGGAACACCAGCAGCAGCACGGTGACGCCGATGGCGCCCGCGCCCACCGAGGTGAAAGTGACCAGCGTGCCGATCACCGCGCCCAGCAGCACCGGCAGGCTCCAGTGGCGCGGCTCGGCGGCGTTGGCGGCATTGGCCTGGCGCGCGGCCAGCTCGATGGCCTGGTGCTTGGGCGAGAAGGCCAGCACCTTGTAGAGCATGGCGGCGGCCGTCAGCAGCAGGGCGGCGCCCAGGGTGGTGGTCATGAGGTGCTGCACGCGGTCGCTGGCCGGGCCCATGCGGTGCAGCAGCCACAGCGAGCCCAGCGCCGCCGGGATGCTGCCCGAGCACAGCAGCGCGACCACGCGCCACGGCACGAGGCGCTGGCGCGCCATGCTCACGGTGCCGCCGAGCTTGGTGAAGGCGGCGAACAGCAGGTCGGTGCCGATGGCCAGGTGGGGTTTCACGCCGAAGAAGAAGATGAGCACGGGCGTCATCAGCGAGCCGCCGCCCACGCCCGTGAGACCGACGATCAGGCCGACAGCGAAGCCCGCAAAGATGAACGCGAAATCATGCATGGGCGCCAATGTAGGCGGCTCGCATATGAAAACAAACGATTGTTTCGTGCTTCCCTTATGCGAATAAGCTTATGCATGAGCATTGGCGCGGGTTGTTGGCCTTTTGCTGTCGCGGGGCCCAGGCCAGCGGCCTCCACGCAAGGGCCGCCCCGCCGCGCTGGTGGCGTCCCCCTTCCCGCGCATAGCGCGTGAGAAAGGGGAAGCGGCGCAGCCGCACAGGGGGTGGTCACTTATTTCAGCAGCCTTTCCGTGCCCATGGCGCGCGCCAGCTTGGCATCGAGCGGCAGCGGCTCGCCCTGCAGGCGCGCGGCCAGCAGTTCGCCGCACAGCACGGCGCGGGTGAGCCCGCGCGCGCCCATGGCGGTGCACAGCCACAGGCCGGGCAGGGCCTGCGCGTCCACCGGACCGACGATGGGCAGCCGGTCGGCCGAGGTGCAGCGCACGCTGGCCCAGGCGTGCAGCGGGGCGCCGCCCTCGAAGGCGGGGCGCAGCGCGGGCACGGCGGCGGGCACCAGGGACTGCAGGCGCTGCCAGTTCGTGGTGTGCGAGGCGGCTTCTTCCTCGGGCGGCAGGGGCAGGCGCTCTTCGTCGCGGTCGAAGGTGGAGCCCAGGTGCCACAGCGGGCCTTCCGCGCCGGGCACATGCGCCACCAGGGCGCCGTTGCCGTTGACCGGGAAGGGGGGCAGGCCTTGCACCCCGGCGGGCTGGGGCCCCCAGGACAGCTGGCCGCGCACGGATTGCAGCGGCAGGCGTGCGCCGCGCACGCGCTCGATCAGGGGGTTGCAGGCGGGGCCGGCGGCCACCACCACCACCTCGGCCTCGGCCAGCACCTGGCCGGTGGCATCGAGGGCCTGCCAGGCACCGTCGCCGGTGCGTCGCAGGTCGGCCACGGCGCTGCCGGTGCGCAGCGCGATGCCGGGCTGTTCCAGCAGGCGCCGCACCAGGCGGCCCGGGCGCACCCAGCCGGCGCGCACATGCCAGCAGGCGGTGGTGTCTTCGGGCAGGCCGGCGGCGCGCAGGGTCTCGGGGCTGGCGGGCCGGTTCCAGTCGGCGCCGGGGCCGTCCTGCCAGCCGGGCGGCAGGCCGGTCTTGCCAGCGGGGCGGCGCTCCAGAACGCCGGCGGGGTTCCAGTCCTCGCCCGCCCGCAGCAGCGCCTGCGACTGCTGCAGCATGGCGCGCACACCGCCGCGCGAGACGCGCGCGAACACGTTGTCATCCGCCGCGAGGTGCGGCGCGAACAGGCCCACGGGCAGGCCCGAGGCGCCGCTGGCCGGCGTGTCGCCCGCATCGAGCACCTGCACGCGCCAGCCGCGCCGCGCCAGGCTGGCGGCCGTGGTGGCGCCGGCCAGGCCCGCGCCGATGACGATGCAGCGCGCGGGCGCGGCGAAGGGCGGGGGGCCGTCCTCGGCTGGCTGGGCGCGGGGCTCCCAGGCGGGGTCGAACACGGCCTGCAGGTTGTCGCGCTTCGGTGGCAGGCCCGGCACCTTCTCGACCGTGAAACCGCACTGCGCGAGCGCGTCGCGCACCGCGCGGGCGATGGTCCAGGTGGCCAGGCGCGTGCCCCGGTGGCAGCAGCGCGCGATGGCCTTGAGGGTGTCCAGGCTCCAGATGTCGGGGTTGTTCTGCGGGCTGAAGCCGTCGAGGTAGACCGAATCGACCTCCCAAGACTGCTGGCGCAGCAGCGCCTGCGCGTCGCCGATGCACAGCGTCAGCAGCACGCGCCCGCCGTCCAGCCACAGGCGGTGCACGCCGGGCAGCAGGCCCCAGTACTGCGCATGCAGTTCCTGCGCCAGCGGCAGCAGCTCGGGGTGGCGCCGGGCGGCGCGCAGCAGGTCGTCGGCGGACACCGGCCAGGCTTCGAGCGAGATGAAATGCAGCAGCGTGGACCGATGGGGGTCGGCACGCCAGGCGGCCCAGGTGGCGAGGAAGTTCAGCCCGAAGCCGAAGCCGGTCTCCAGGATGCGCCACTGCGGCGCGCCGGCCCAGGCCTGGGGCAGGCCGCAGCCGTGCAGGAACACGTCGCGCGCCTGCGCGATGCCTTGTTCGCCGTGGTAGCGGTCGCCATAGCGGGGGCTGTAGGGGGTGCCGTCGTCGAGCCAGTCAATGCTTTCGGCCATGGTGTGCGGTGCGGAAAAGCCCATGAAAAAGGCGCCACGGAGGGCGCCACGGGAGCGGGAGAACGGCGCTCAGTTCGTAGGAGGCACGTAGCCCTGCACCGAGTCGGCGCCGCCGCCGAAGAAGTGCTGCTCCATCTGGCGCGCCAGATACTGGCGGGCGCGCGCGTCGGCCAGGTTCAGGCGGTTCTCGTTCACCAGCATGGTCTGGTGCTTGATCCAGCCGGCCCAGGCCTCCTTGCTCACGCTCTGCCAGATGCGCTTGCCCAACTCGCCGGGGTAGGGGGGGAAATCAAGGCCTTCGGCTTCCTTGCCGAGCTTGATGCATTGAACCATGCGTGCCATGGGGGTGCCTTTTAGATGTTTGGGTAATTAAAAACTGAAAACACAGTAGTTCCAGTTTTGAAGGGTGACTTTCAGAATCCATTCACCGCACAACAAAACCTTCGGAACCACCAAAATGAACCTTCGCCGTCACTTTATCAAGTTTCCCCTGGCCGCCGCCGCTTTGACCCTGGGCGCCGCATCGGCTTGGGCCCAGGGCGTGACCCTGCTCAATGTTTCCTACGACCCGACGCGCGAGCTGTACGTGGAGTTCAACCAGGCCTTCGCGCGGCACTGGAAGGCCCAGGCCGGCCAGGACGTGACCATCAAGCAGAGCCATGGCGGCTCGGGCAAGCAGGCACGCTCCATCATCGACGGGCTGGAGGCCGACGTGGCCACCCTGGCCCTGGCCGGCGACACCGACGCGCTGCACGCCAACGGCGGCTGGATCGCCAAGGACTGGCAGAAGCGCCTGCCGCACAACAGCGCGCCCTACACCTCGACCATCGTGCTGGTGGTGCGCCAGGGCAACCCGAAGGGCATCCGCGACTGGGACGACCTCGTCAAGCCGGGCATCAGCGTGATCACGCCCAACCCCAAGACCTCGGGCGGCGCGCGCTGGAACTACCTGGCCGCCTGGGAGTTCGCCAAGCGCAAGTACGGCGGGGACGCCAAGGCCAAGGAGTTCGTCGCCAAGCTGTATGCCAATGTGCCCGTGCTCGATACCGGCGCGCGCGGTTCATCCATCACCTTTGCCCAGCGCAACCAGGGCGATGTGTTCATCAGTTGGGAAAACGAGGCCTATCTGCTGGAGAAGGAGTTCGGCAGCAAGGTCGATGTGGTCTACCCCTCGCTCTCCATCCTGGCCGAGCCCGCCGTCACGGTGGTGGACAAGAACGTGGACAAGAAGGGCACGCGCGCCGTGGCCGAGGCCTACCTGAAGTACCTCTACACCGAAGAAGGCCAGGACATCGCGGGCCGGCATTTCTACCGTCCGGCGGTGTCGGAGAAGGCCAAGGCCAAGTACGCCAAGCAGTTCCCCAAGCTCAACCTGTTCACCATCGACGACGCCTTTGGCGGCTGGACCAAGGCGGCCAAGGAGCACTTTGCCGACGGCGCCAGCTTCGATCAGATCTACAGCCGGAAATAAGAGCCAAACAGGCCTCTAGCGCTTGCCACACAAGCGCTGGCAGCTATCAAAGTTGAACCAAAGGAAGCCCATGTCCGCCCTGTTGATTGCCGGCAGCCCCTCGGAGCGCTCACGCTCCGCCGCCTTGCTCGACGCCGTGGCCCAGCGCCTGACGGTACGCGGCGCGCTCGTGGACCGCGTCCATGTCCGCGACCTCTCGCCCCAGGCGCTGCTGCTGGCCGACACGCACCACCGCAGCATCAGCCAGGCCGTGGCCCAGGTGGCGCAGGCGCGGGTGCTGGTGGTGTCAACGCCGGTGTACAAGGCCGCCTACAGCGGCGTGCTCAAGGTCTTTCTCGACCTGCTGCCGCAGACCGCGCTGCAGGGCAAGACCGTGCTGCCGCTGGCGACGGGCGGCAGCCCGCACCACATGCTGGCGCTGGACTATGCGCTGCGGCCCGTGCTCCAGTCGCTCGGTGCCAAGCACATCCTGCCGGGCATCTATGCCACCGATGCCCAGGTGACGGTGACCCCGGAAGGCGCCTACGCCGTGGGGCGCGACATCGCCACCCGCCTGGACGACGCGGTGAACCTGCTCGTGACCGAGACGCTGCGCCCCTCGCCCGCGCAGGCCACCCGGTTCGCGCCGGTGCCCTTCTCGCAGGTGCGATGTAGCGTGTGACGCCCTGAGGCCTGGGCGCACCGGCCCGGCCTGAATCCTTCCCCTGTCCCCATTTTTTTGAACCCGCGCACGCGGCAAGGGCGGAGCCTTGCCCGCGCAACGACCCCTCGGAGTATTTTCATGACCTCTTTCAAGCCATCGTTCACCCGTCGCCAGATTCTTGCCACCGGTCTGGCCGCCACCGCGCTGGGCGCCAGCAGCGGCGTCCTGGCCCAGCAGGGTGGCCGCGTGCTGCGCATCGGCCACCAGAAGGGCTGGCTGTCCATCCTCAAGGGGCGCGGCACGCTGGAAAAGCGCCTGGCGCCGCTGGGCGTGAAGGTCACCTGGACCGAGTTCACCGCCGGGCCGGTGCAGCTCGAAGCGCTCAACGTCGGCTCCATCGACTTCGGCGACGTGGGCGAGGCGCCGCCCATCTTTGCGCAGGCCGCCGGGGCGCCGCTGGTCTACGCGGGCGCCACGGTGCCGCGCCCGGCGCTGGAGGCGGTGATCGTGCCCCAGGGTTCCAGCATCCGCTCCGTGGCCGACCTCAAGGGCAAGCGCGTGGCCTACAACAAGGGCTCGAACGTGCAGTACTTCCTGGTCAAGCTGCTGGAAAAGCACGGCCTGAAGTACGGCGACGTGCAATCCGTGTTCCTGGCCCCGGCCGATGCGCGCGCCGCCTTCGAGCGGGGCGCCGTGGATGCCTGGATCATCTGGGACCCCTTCCTCGCCGCCGCCCAGAAGACGCTGGACGCGCGCCTGCTGGTCGATGCCACGGGCGTGGTGAACAACCGCGCCTACTACTTCACCTCGCGCGAGTTCGCCACCCGGAGCACCGACGTGCTGCGCATCGCCATCGAGGAGCTCAACGGCATCGACACCTGGGCCTCGAAGAACAAGGAGGCTGCGGCCACGGAGCTGTCGGCGGTGCTGGGGCTGGACAAGGCCATCACCGATCTGTACCTGGGGCGCGCGCGCTTTGGCGTGGGGCCGGTCACGCCCGAGATCCTGGCCGAGCAACAGCAGATTGCCGACACCTTTTTCGAACTCAAGTTGATCCCGAAAAAGCTCAACCTGCTGCACGCCGCGCCGGTGGACCTGGGTTGATCGCGCCAAGGAGCACACGCCATGAACACCCCTGTGTCCTTCCCCCTGCATGAGCGCCTGCAGCGCCTGCTGGAAACCACGGCCAACGCCTGGGGCCTGCACCCCCGGCAGCGCCGCGTGCTGCGCCGCGCCCCCCGGGCCGGCTTCGCCATCTCGTACTGACCCGTCCACCGCACCGGAGAACCGCATGACCACCAAGACCCTTGCCGGACCGCCACCCTCCGCCATCCTTTCTCCCGCCTGGGGGCTCGCTGCCCGGCGCCATGCCTGGGGGGCGGCCCGTCGGTGCCTGCCCTGGCTTGTGCCCGTGGCGCTGGTCACCCTGTGGCAAGTTGCTGCGCAATGGGGCTGGCTGTCCAGCCGCGTGCTGCCCGCGCCGCTGGACGTGGTGCGCGCCGCCGGTGTACTCGCCGCCTCGGGCGAGCTGTGGACGCATGTGCAGGTCAGCGCCGGTCGGGCGCTCACCGGGCTGGCCATCGGTGGCGGGCTGGGGCTGGTGCTGGGCCTGCTCACGGGCTCGGCGCGCTGGGCCGAGGCGCTGCTCGACACCAGCATCCAGATGGTGCGCAACATCCCGGCGCTGGCGCTGATTCCGCTGGTGATCCTGTGGTTCGGCATCGACGAGGCGGCCAAGCTGTTCCTCATCGCCGTGTCGGTGTTCTTCCCGATCTACCTCAACACCTTCCACGGCATCCGCGGCGTGGACCCAGGGTTGATCGAGATGGGGCGCACCTATGGCCTGAACCGCTGGCAGCTCTACCGCCAGATCATCCTGCCCGGCGCGCTGTCGTCCATCCTGGTGGGGCTGCGCTTCTCGCTCGGGCTGATGTGGGTGATCCTGATCGTGGCCGAGACCATCTCGGCGCAGGCCGGCATCGGCTACTTGACCATGAACGCGCGCGAGTTCCTGCAGACCGACATCGTGCTCGTGGGCATCCTGCTCTACGCGCTGCTGGGCAAGCTGGCCGACTGGTTTGCCAAGGCGCTCGAACGCTGGTGGCTGCGCTGGCATCCAGGGTATGCAACCCCCTGAGCCGCTGCGCGGCTTCCCCCTTCTCTCTACGCGCTGCGCGCTTCGGGAAGGGGGACGACGCCAGCGCTGCGGGGCGGCCCTTGCGCGGCGTCCCGCGCCTGGGGCCGCGCCAAGTGCTCGGGCTGTGTCTCGATAACTCCCTTTTTTATAGCTACTAGCGCCCGATAGACGGGCGCGGGAGGCCCCTTTGACTTCAGAAAACCAACAATCCCCTTTCGGTGGCGTGCGCCTGGACATTTCCGGCCTGGGCAAGCGCTACGGCCAGCGCGAGGTGCTGCGCCAGACGCAACTGCACATCGCGCCCGGCGAGTTCGTCGCCATCGTGGGCCGCAGCGGCTGCGGCAAGAGCACGCTGCTGCGCCTGGTGGCGGGGCTTGAATCCGCCAGCAGCGGCGAGATCCGGCTGGACGGCGCGCCGCTGACGGGGCTGTCGCAGGCCACCCGCATCATGTTCCAGGAGGCGCGCCTGCTGCCCTGGAAGCGTGTGCTGGACAACGTGGCGCTGGGCCTGCCCCGCAGCCAGCATGCCTTGGCCGCCACGGTGCTGGAGCAGGTGGGCCTGGGCGAGCGCCAGGGCGAATGGCCCGCGCGCCTGTCGGGCGGCCAGCGCCAGCGCGTGGCCCTGGCCCGGGCGCTGGTGCACCAGCCGCGCCTGCTGCTGCTCGACGAGCCCCTGGGCGCGCTCGACGCGCTCACGCGCATCGAGATGCACCGGCTCATCGAAAGCCTGTGGCGTGCCAATGGCTTCACCGCGCTGCTGGTCACGCACGACGTGCAGGAGGCCGTGGCCCTGGCCGACCGCGTGGTGCTGATCGAGGACGGCCGCATCGCGCTGGACCAGCGCATCGACCTGCCGCGCCCGCGCGTGCACGACGCCGCCTTTGCCGCGCTGGAGCAACGCATCCTCGACCGCGTGCTGCAAAAGCCCGCCCCCGAGCCCGCGATACCCATCGACCCCTGGCCCGGCGTGCCCGCCCACGGGCTGCGCTGGGCGATCTGACCGCCCCTTCTGCAACACCTTTTTCAACGGACTTTTCAAGGAGAAAACCATGTCCATCCAAGCCATCAACGTGCGCAACCAGTTCAAGGGCAAGGTGCGCGAAATCATCCGTGGCGACGTCGTCTCCGAGGTCGATGTCGAGACCCCGTGGGGCATCGTCACCTCGGTCATCACCACCCGCTCTGTGGACGACCTGGGCCTCGTCGTGGGCTCCGACGTGGTCGCGCTCGTCAAGTCCACCGAAGTCTCCATCGCCAAGCTGTAGGCACCCATCCCTGTCCAGACGAAAGGCCCCACCCATGAGCACCGCACCCCGTCAACTCCACCTCGGCGCCTTCCTGTTCGGCGTCGGCCACCACATCGCGGCCTGGCGCCACCCGGACGTGGACCCCGCCGCCGCGCTGCGCCCGCAGCACTACAAGAACCTGGCGCGCATCGCCGAGGCGGGCCTGTTCGACGCCATCTTCAGCGCCGACACCATGGGCCTGCCCGGCGCGCCCGCCGAGGCGCTGGCGCGCAACGTGCCGCCGCACCAGTTCGAGCCGCTGGAACTGCTGACCGCGCTGGCCGGCGTGACCGAGCGCATCGGCCTGGTGGGCACGGTCTCCACCACCTACCTGCCGCCCTACCACCTGGCGCGCAAGGTGGCCACGCTGGACCACCTGAGCGGCGGCCGCGCGGGCTGGAACCTGGTCACCTCGGGCTCGGACCACGAGGCGCGCATCTTCGGCCTGGACCAGCAGATCAGCCACGCCAGCCGCTACGAGAAGGCGCGCGAGTACGTGGACGTGGTCAAGGGCCTGTGGGACAGCTTCGAGGACGATGCGCCGCTGTTCGACAAGGTGGGCGACCGCTACTTCGACCCGGCCAAGCTGCACCGGCTCGACCACCGGGGCAAGCATTACCAGGTGCAAGGCGCGCTGCAGAGCCAGCGTCCGGTGCAGGGCTACCCGGTGATGGTGCAGGCGGGGTCTTCCGAGGACGGACAGGAACTGGCCGCCGCCACCGCCGAACTGGTGTTCACCGCGCACCAGTCGGTGGAGGACGCGCGCGCCTTCTACAGCAGCCTCAAGAGCCGCCTGCCGGCGCACGGCCGCGCACCGGACGCGCTCAAGATCCTGCCCGGTGTTTCGCCCGTGGTGGGGCGCACCCAGGCCGAGGCGCAGGAGAAGTACGAGCGCCTGCAGTCGCTGATCGAGCCCTCGGTGGGCCTGGGGCTGCTGTCGAGCTTTGTCGGCGGCTTCGACTTCTCGGCCTACCCACTCGACGGCCCCGTGCCCGACCTGCCGCCTACCGAGGGCTGGCAGAGCCGCCAGGCGCTGTTTCTGGGCCTGGCGCGGCGCGAGAACCTCACGCTGCGCCAGCTCTACCAGCGCGTGGCCACGGCGCGCGGCCACTGGACGGTGGTGGGCACGCCGCAGTCCATCGCCGACGAGCTGGAGCACTGGTTCACCATCGGCGCGGCCGACGGCTTCAACGTGATGGCGCCCACGCTGCCCTATGACCTGCAGGACTTCGTGGCGCTGGTGATCCCCGAGCTGCAGCGGCGCGGCCTGTTCCGCACCGCGTACACCGGCCGCACCCTGCGCGAGCACCTGGGCCTGCCCCGGCCGCCGCACCCGGCGCAGGCGCGCCGTCAGCAGGCCGAGCGTCTGGTGGCCACCGCGGCGTGACACCGCGCGCAGGTCAGGGCTTCGGTGGGGCTTTTTCCTGCGCCGGGATGCGCGTGGCGCGGATTTCCTGGCCCGTGACCGGGTGCAGGTAGGCCTCGACCACGCCGCCCTGGGCGTCCACGGCATAGAACTCGTGGCAGTTGCCCTTGGAGACCTTGAATTTCACGGCCACGAAGCGCGAGGCGCCGAAGATCTCGCGCGCCCGGGCCTCGCTCATCCACTGTGAGCGCGGCGCGTCGGTGCAGACCACTTTCTCGGTGGGTGCGCTGGCGTGAACCGGTGCGCAGGTGCACAGGAGCCCCAGCAGGGCAGGCAGGGCCAGCGAAGCGGCGATGGACGGGCGACGGGAGCGGTGGGAGTGCGTCATGGCGGCCGACTCTAGAAGCCGCGCATTAACCAGGACTTAAGGATGCCCTGCACGAATCGCCACACCGTGTGCATCTGCGGTCTCGGGCCGTCCACCGCGTTGCTTATCCTCGCAAGAGCCACGGCTATTGCCGCGCTGCACGCCTTGCGTGTCAACCCTTGGCATACCCCGCCTGGGGGCTCCGCGCCAACGGCTGCGCGGCGGTGGCTGGCGCGCGACAATCCCGGCTCGCCTTCCGCCATTGCGCCGTGACCTTGCCGCGCTGCCCGGATGCGCTTTCTTTTCCATGCAAGACGGTCTTCCTCCCCGCGCGCGTCTGCGCGCCATGCTTGTCATCGTGATGGGCATCGCCATGTCGGTGCTCGACAGCACCATCGTCAACCTTGCGCTGCCCGGCATCGCGCGCGACCTGCAGGCCAGCGCGGCGCAGTCGGTGTGGGTGGTCAACGCCTACCAGGTGGCCACGCTGGGGCTGCTGCTGCCCTGTGCCATGCTGGGGGACCTGGTGGGTTATCGCCGGGTGTATCTCAGCGGGCTGGCGCTGTTCACCGGAGCGTCGCTGGGCTGCGTGCTGGCCGACTCGCTGCCGTCGCTGGCCTTCTGGCGCGCGGTGCAGGGGCTGGGCTCGGCCGGCATCATGGGCGTGAACGCGGCGCTGGTGCGGCGCATCTACCCGGCCCACCTGCTTGGGCGCGGCGTGGCGCTCAATTCGGTGGTGGTGGCCACGGCCTCGGTGGCCGGGCCCAGCGTGTCGGCGCTCATCCTCTCGCTGGGGCCCTGGCCCTGGCTGTTCGCGCTCAACCTGCCGCTGGGCCTGCTGGTGCTGGGCATGGGCTACGTGGCGCTGCCGCACAACGCCACGGCGCGGCCGCAGGGCGCGGGCCTGTCGTGGCCCGATGTGCTGATGAACGTGTTGATGTTCGGCCTGGTGTTCCTCGGCGCCGACATGCTGGGCACGCGCGCGGGCTCGGCGCCCACGCCCGCCGGGCTGGCCACGGCGCTGGCGCTGCTGGCGGCTGGCATCGCCGTGGGCGTGGTGTACCTGCGGCGCCAATGGGCGCTGCCGGTGCCGCTGTTCCCGGTGGACCTGCTGCGCATTCCGGTATTCCGCCTGTCGATGTGTACCTCGGTGGGCGCGTTCGCCGCGCAGATGCTGGCCTATGTGGGCCTGCCGTTTTTCCTGCTCGACGGGCTGGGCCGCTCGCCGGTGGAGGCGGGCCTGCTCATCACGGCCTGGCCGTTGGGCACGGTGGTGGCGGCGCCGCTGGCCGGGCGTCTCATCGGCCGCTACCCGGACGGCTTGCTGGGCGGCATCGGCCTGGGTCTGTTCGCGCTGGGCCTGGCGCTGCTGGCGCTGTTGCCCGCGCAGCCCACGGGGATGGATATCGTGTGGCGCATGGCGCTGTGCGGCATCGGTTTCGGGCTGTTCCAGTCGCCCAACAACCACACCATCGTGACCTCGGCGCCGGTGCACCGCTCGGGCGGGGCCAGCGGCATGCTGGGTACGGCACGGCTCACCGGGCAGACCACGGGCGCGGTGCTGCTGGCCATGATTTTCAGCGTGGTCAACGCGCACGACGGGCGCGGCCCGGTCATCGCGCTGGGGCTGGCGGCGCTTTTCGCTTGCGTGGCGGCGGGGTTCAGCCTGCGACGGCTGCGCCATGCGGCGCCCTGAGATATGTGATGAAAATGCCGTTTCAGCCCATGGATAAAGCGCTGTAAGCTATCAAATAGATAGCATTCGAGGCGGATGGGGTGCTGCCTCAACCCTGGCGGGGCGGCAGCAGATAGGCAGTGATCCGGCGGTCCTGCACCTCGATGTAGTGCTGGCCGCGCAGCCGGGCCAGCACGTCCTTGGCTTCCCGCGCGGCAAAGCCGTTCTGCTCCAGCAGGTCCGCCACCAGCGCGGCGAGCGCGTCCAGCGTGCGCGGGCGGGCGTTGCCGCGTTTCCGCAGTCCGGCCAGCACGGCCTGCAGGGGCGTGGCAGCGCAGGCCGGGGCGGCGGGTTGGGGCGCGGGTGGCGGCGCGGCGCTGGCCGTGGCGGGCGCCAGCCGGGCCGGGCACTGGAAGGCGCCTTTCTGCCGCAGGATGACGGCGAGCTTTTCCTTGAGCGACATGCGGCCGAACAGGGTGTTGAGCGCCTGGCAGCAGGCCACGAGGTTCTCGTCGTTGTCCTTGCCGCCATGGGTGGTGGCGACCAGGTGCTCGATGCTGGCCTGCTCGCGCGGCAGCGGCTGGCGGCAGAAAAAGCAGTCGCCGCCTTGCGCAAACAGCAGTCGGTCCAGTGGTTTGGTGCTCATGGTGCGCGATCCTGTGGGGCTTTCATTCTAGGAGCCACCGCTTGTCCAGTGGCTTGCCCGGGGCGCGGCCCGCGATCGTGGGGCCGCTGCGGCTTCCTTGCGGGCGCTTTATAACTACGTTGTCTTATTACTTAATTTTTTGATAGTTTGGTTTTACATGCTATTTCTGTAGAATCAGGCCATCGTTGTTGATACAGGCCGCAGCGCGCGACACATCGCGGGGCGGCCTTTTCCTTTCCATGATCGAAATCCGGGGACTGACCCAAACCTACCAGGGCCCGCAAGGCCCGGTCGAGGCCCTGCGCGGCATCGACCTGCACATCACGCCGGGCGAGGTGTTCGGCATCATTGGGCGCAGCGGCGCGGGCAAGAGCTCGCTGGTGCGCACCATCAACCTGCTCAATCGGCCCACGCGCGGCGAAGTCATCGTGAACGGCCGCGACCTCACCCGGCTGGGCGAGGCCGAGCTGCGCGCCGCGCGGCGCGACATCGGCATGGTGTTCCAGCATTTCAACCTGCTGTCCTCGCGCACCGTGTTCGACAACGTGGCGCTGCCGCTGGAGCTGGCGGGCATGCCGCGTGGCGAGATCGCCCAGCGCGTGAACCCGCTGCTCGAACTGGTGGGCCTGGCGCAGCTTGCCGGCCGGTATCCGGCGCAGATCAGCGGCGGGCAGAAGCAGCGCGTGGGCATCGCGCGGGCGCTGGCCAGCCGGCCCCAGGTGCTGCTGTCGGACGAGGCCACCTCGGCGCTGGACCCCGAGACCACGCGCTCCATCCTC
This sequence comes from Simplicispira lacusdiani, assembly GCF_003604195.1. Classification (GTDB taxonomy): domain Bacteria; phylum Pseudomonadota; class Gammaproteobacteria; order Burkholderiales; family Burkholderiaceae_C; genus Simplicispira; species Simplicispira lacusdiani. Next base: position 216,382 of record NZ_QXGR01000003.1, on the reverse strand, counting down.
GACCTGCTGCGCCAGGTGAACCGCGAGCTGGGCCTGACGGTGGTGCTCATCACGCACCAGATGCAGGTCATCAAGCAGATCGCCGACCGCGTGGCCGTGATCGACGCGGGCCGCATCGTGGAGCAGGGCCGCGTGCTCGACGTGTTCACGCGCCCCCGGCAGCCCATCACGCGCAGCCTCATCGAGGAGATCCTGCCGCAGGAACTGCCCGCCAGCGTGCTGGACCATGTGCGCAAGCTCGCGGCCCAGTTGCGGGGCGCGGGGCAGGGGGCCGAAGGGCAATTGCTGCGCCTGTCCTACGCGGGGGACAGCGCCTACCAGCCCATCCTGTCGCGGCTGATCCGGGGCTACGGGCTGGACATGAGCATCCTGCACGGCCAGGTGGACGAGATCCAGGACCAGACCTTCGGTTCGCTGGCGGTGTACGCCAGCGGCGAGGCCGCGCAATTGCGCGGCGCGATCGCGCGTTTGCGCGACGAGGGCGTGGAAGTGCAAGAAGTGGCCGTGGCGCTGGAGGATTGAGCGATGTTCGAGAATTTTTCCGAAATGATGCTGGAGCTGTTCGCCACCTCGCTGTGGGAAACCCTGGTGATGGTGGGCATCTCGGGCGTGGTGGGCGCGTTGCTGGGCGTGCCGCTGGGTGTGTTCCTGCGCCTGACGGACCAGGGCGGCGTGCTGGAGAACGGGCCGCTGAACAAGACCGTGGGCTGGCTGGTGAACGCGGTGCGCTCCACGCCCTTCATCATCCTGCTGGTGGCCATCATCCCGTTCACGCGCCTGATCACGGGCTCGTCCATCGGCACGGCGGCGGCCGTGGTGCCGCTCACGCTGGCGGCGGCGCCGTTCGTGGCGCGGCTGGTGGAGGCCGCGCTGCGCGAGGTGGACCACGGCCTGATCGAGGCCGCGCAGGCCATGGGCGCGAGCACGGCGCAGATCGTCTGGAAGGTGCTGCTGCCCGAGGCGCTGCCCGGCATCGTGGCGGGGCTGACCATCACCTTCGTGAGCCTCACGGGCTACTCGGCCATGGCCGGCGCCATCGGCGGCGGCGGCCTGGGCGACCTGGGCATCCGCTACGGCTACCAGCGTTTCCTGCCCGACATCATGCTGGCCGTGGTGGTGGTGCTGGTGTTCTTCGTGCAGGCCGTGCAAAGCCTGGGCGACTGGGCCGTGCGGCGCTTGAGCCACCGGTGATTGCTATCAATTAAATAGCTACTGGCGCATGTCCATCGGGCTTTGACGGCCAAAAATGCCTTGAAAAGAAAAAAACCGCACCCACAGGCAGAGGCTCTGCCCGAGGTGCGGAAAGCGGGGGTCATTCGGAGAAAACCGGGCCTGCGGTGCCCGGGCGTGGCTTACTTCGCGGCGGTGTTGCCCTTGAAGATGTTTTCCACCAGGGGCTTGGCGTCGATCTGCGGCACGTGGCAGGAGTTGCACTGCCAGCGCGCCTTGTTGATCTCCGGAGCATCGGGGTTAACGGGCTTGACGAGGTGGCTTTCCTTGACCTGCGGGATCTTCTGGCCGCGCACTTCCTTGTGGATGTGGCAGTCCAGGCAGACGTTGTCCTCGTTGGTGATGTCGTCGAAGCCCTCGACCTTGTGCGGAACGAGCGGGGGCTGTTCCTTGAAGGTGCGCTGGATCAGCGCATGGCCGCCGGGCTTGCTGCCCAGGTAGGGCTGGACTTCCGGGGCCTTGTCCACGGCCGACACTTCACTGCTGCGCATGGCGCTCACCGTCTGTGCGGTGCTCCAGCATGCGGCCACGGAAAGGAGGGCGGCCAGCGAGATTTTGAGGGTCGTCTTCATGATGGGGATCTCCACGTTTGAAAGGTGTTTGGAATCATTGCGGCGGCAGGGGGGCCGCGCCGGTTGGGTTGGCCTCGTTCGGCGCGAAGCGCGGAACGAAGGTGAATACGTCTTTGGAACAGACATCGATGCAGCGGCCGCAGTTGGTGCAGTTGCTGTCCAGGATCATGGGGCCCACGCCCTTGCTGGCGCCCTTGAGCGGCATGCGGATCACCTGCTGCTCGGGGCAGGCCACGAAGCAGTCGAGGCAGTTGTTGCAGGCCTCGCGCTTGGTGGCCGACACGCGCACCAGGCTCCAGCGCCCCAGCAGGCTGTAGAAGGCACCCACGGGGCAGAGGTGGCCGCACCAGCCGCGCTTCATGACGAACAGGTCGAACAAGAAGATGCCGCCAATGACCAGCCAGCCCGCGCCCATGCCGAAGATCAGGCCGCGCGGCAGCAGCGACACCGGGTTGACCAGCTCCCAGACGATGCCGCCGGTGGTGGCCGCCAGCACGAGGATGAGGGCCAGGATCCAGTAGCGCGTCTGGCGCGGCATGTCGCCGCCACCGCGGATGTCGAGCTTGCGGCGCAGCGCGCTGGCGGTGTCGGTGACGATGTTCACCGGGCACACCCAGGCGCAGTAGACGCGGCCGCCCACCAGCAGGTAGAACGCCAGCACGATGCACACGCCGATGACGGCGTTGCGTTCGGGCACATGGCGCGTCAGCAGCGACTGCAGCATCACCAGCGGGTCGGCCAGCGGTAGCGTGCCCAGCGTCAGGCTGTAGTTGAGGTTGCCCTTGACGATCCACCAGCCGAACCACGGCCCCACGAGGAACAGCGCGAGCACGGTCAGCTGCACCAGGCGGCGCAGCACCAGCCAGCGGTGCGCGCCCCACCAGCCCTTGGCCTCGATGGCCTCGCGGGCGAAGGCATTGTCGGCGGGCTTCATCGCGGCGCTCCATCGGGGAGTTTGCCCTCGGGGCCGAAGGGGCTGGGGAGCCCCTGGCTGCTGCCCGGATCGAAGTGGCCGGGCAGGGTCGTGCCTTCGGGCATGCGGTCGGGCAGGTCGATCAGGCCCTTGTCCTCCACCAGCGACTTGCCGGCCTTGCGCTTTTCCTCCCAGCCCACGCGGTAGTGCGCGCCCAGTTCACCCTTGGCCTGCGCGATGGGGTAGACCTTGATGGCCGCCACCTCCAGCACGCAGGACGCCTCGCACTTGCCGCAGCCGGTGCAGTGGTCGGAGTGCACCGTGGGCAGGAACATGGTGTGCTTGGCCGTGCGCTCGTTGTGCTGCACTTCGAGCGTGATGGCCTTGTCGATCACCGGGCAGACGCGGTAGCACACGTCGCAGCGCAGGCCGAGGAAGTTCAGGCAGGTTTCATGGTCCACCAGCACCGCCAGGCCCATCTTGGCCTGGGTGATGTCGGTGAGGCCATGGTCCAGCGCGCCCGTCGGGCAGGCCTTGACGCAAGGGATGTCCTCGCACATCTCGCAGGGCTTGGTGCGCGCCACGAAGAAGGGCGTTCCCAGGGCCACCTGCTGGGCCGGCGTGGCCAGCTGCAGGATGTCGTAGGGGCAATCGCGCACGCACAGGCCGCAGCGGATGCAGGCGGACTGGAAGTCCGTCTCATTGCCCGCGCCCGGTGGGCGGATGGCGCCCGCCGGCAAGGCCTTGGCCTGCTTGTTGACCAGCCCCAGCCCCAGGCCGAGTACCCCCATGCCGCAAGCCATCTTCGTGGTGTCGAGGATGAACTGCCGGCGCGCGGAGTCTTTGACGGGGGTGGGTGCGGTCATGGCGGAAATGGAAGGGCGGTTAGGGCGGCGCGGGCGCGTGTCTCCATGCGCCCGGGGTGGGTCAGGCCTTCACCACCTTGCAAGCGCACTTCTTGAAGTCGGTCTCTTTCGAGATCGGGCAGGTGGCGTCCAGCGTGAGCTTGTTCACCAGGCGGTGCTCGTCGAAGAAGGGCATGAACACCAGGCCCAGCGGTGGCTTGTTGCGGCCCCGGGTTTCCACCTTGGTGCTGACCTCGCCACGGCGCGTCATCACCTTGACGGTGTCGCCGCGCTGCAGGCCGCGCTTCTTGGCGTCCTCGGGGTGCATGTAGAGCCAGGCGTCGGGCATGGCGCGGTACAGCTCGGGCACGCGGCGCGTCATCGAGCCGGTGTGCCAGTGCTCCAGCACGCGGCCGCTGGAGAGCCAGAGGTCGTACTCGGCGTCGGGTGCCTCGGCGGCGGGTGCGTAGGGCAGGGCGAAGATCCAGGCCTTGCCGTCGGGCTTGCCGTAGAACTTGACCACTTCACCCTTTTTCACATAGGGGTCGTAGCCCTCGCGGAAGCGCCACAGCGTTTCCTTGTTGTCCACCACGGGCCAGCGCAGGCCGCGCGCCTTGTGGTACACGTCGAACGCCGCCAGGTCGTGCGCATGACCGCGGCCGAACTCGGCGTACTCCTCGAACAGGCCTTTCTGCAGGTAGAAGCCCAGTTCCTTGGATTCGTCGTTGTCGAAGCCCTTCTGCAGGTCGGCGAGCGGGAACTTGTTCACTTGGCCGTTGGCGTACAGCACGTCGTACAGGGTCTTGCCCTTGTACTCGGGGTTCTTGTCCAGCAGCTCGGCGGGCCACACTTCCTCGACCTTGAAGCGCTTGGAGAACTGGATGTACTGCCACAGGTCGGACTTGGCCTGGCCCGGGGCGCGCACCTGCTGGCGCCAGAACTGCGTGCGGCGCTCGGCGTTGCCGAAGGCACCTTCCTTCTCCACCCACATGGCCGAGGGCAGGATCAGGTCGGCCGCCATGGCGGACACCGTGGGATAGCAGTCGGACACCACGATGAAGTTGGCCGGGTTGCGGAAGCCGGGCCAGATTTCGCCGTTGATGTTCGGCCCGGCCTGCATGTTGTTGGTGGTCGTGGTCCAGTAGAAGTTGAGCTTGCCGTCCTTGAGCGCGCGGCTCTGGGCCACGGCGTGCAGGCCCACCCAGTCGGGGATGGTGCCGGCGGGCAGCTTCCACAGCTTCTCGGAGATTTCGCGGTGCTTGGGGTTGGTCACCACCATGTCGGCGGGCAGGCGGTGGGCGAAGGTGCCCACTTCGCGCGCCGTGCCGCAGGCCGAGGGCTGGCCCGTGAGCGAGAACGGGCTGTTGCCGGGCTCGGAGATCTTGCCCACCAGCAGGTGGACGTTGTAGATCATGTTGTTGACCCAGGTGCCGCGCGTGTGCTGGTTGAAGCCCATGGTCCAGAAGGACGTGACCTTGGTCTTGGGGTCGGCGTAGGTCTTGGCCAGCGCTTCGAGCTTGTCCTTGGGCACGCCGGAGAGCTCGTGTGCCTTGTCCAGCGTGTATTCCGAGACGAACTGCTTGAATTCCTCGAAGCTGATGGACGTCGATGCATCGGGCGCGCCCTTGGGCTTGCCGTCCGGGCCGGGGTAGCCGTTGTTGCCGGCGGCCTGCTCCAGCGGATGGGTGGGGCGCAGGCCGTAGCCGATGTCGGTCACGCCCTTGCGGAAGTTCACGTGCTTCTTGACGAAGTCCTCGTTCACCGCGCCGCTCTGGATGATGTAGTTGCAGATGTAGTTGAGGATCGCCAGGTCCGACTGCGGCTTGAAGATCAGTTCGCTGTCGGCCAGCTCGCACGAGCGGTGCGTGAAGGTGGACAGCACATGCAGCTTGACGTGCTTGGCCGTCAGGCGGCGGTCGGTCACGCGCGACCACAGGATGGGGTGCATCTCGGCCATGTTCGAGCCCCACAGCACGAAGGCGTCGGCGTGCTCGCAGTCGTCATAGCAGCCCATGGGCTCGTCGATGCCGAAGGTGCGCATGAAGCCGGCCACGGCCGAGGCCATGCAATGGCGCGCGTTGGGGTCGATGTTGTTGGAGCGGAAACCGGCCTTCCACAGCTTGGAGGCCGCATAGCCTTCCCAGATGGTCCATTGACCGGAACCGAACATGCCGATGTTGCGCGGGCCGCCGGCCTTCAGCGCCGCCTTGCACTTCTCCTCCATGATGTCGAAGGCCTTGTCCCAGGAGATGTGGGCGAACTCGCCGTTCTTGTCGAACTTGCCGTCCTTCATGCGCAGCAGCGGCTGCGTGAGGCGGTCCTTGCCGTACATGATCTTGGACAGGAAGTAACCCTTGATGCAGTTCAAGCCCTTGTTCACCGGGGCGTCCGGGTCGCCCTGGGTGGCGACCACGCGGCCGTCCTTGACGCCGATGAGCACGCCGCAGCCGGTGCCGCAGAAGCGGCAGGCGCCCTTGTCCCAGCGGACGTCGTCGCCGGAACCGGCGGTTTGTGCCAGCGCCTGCGCGCCGGGAACGCTGATGCCAATGGCCGTGGCAGCAGCGGTGACAGCATGGGCCTTGATAAGGTCACGACGGGTTACTTGCATTTCACTAACTCCTGATCAGGGTGGGATTCGGTTTGCTGAAAGATCATGGCGACGTTCAGGACGTCGTCCATCCGGCCTAGGGCCTCGTAGACGTCGATGGCGGCGCGGTCGTTTTCCGCCTCGATGGTGACGACGATCTTTCCGTCCTCGGAGGCGGCGTGGACCTCGACACCCGGCACTTGGGGGAGCTGTTCGCGCAGAACCTGGTCGGAACCCGGTCTTGCATAAACAATGGCGCTGGAGATATTCAAGACACTGCTTTCAATAGAAACCCGCAAGGGTTTTGATAATGGCCTTCTGCACCGACAAAATGGTGGCCAAGCAATATCTGACACATGCATGCGGCATGCATGACCGGTAAAACCTGGCTTGGTAAAAACCAAGAAAAATAGTCGGAGATTCCGGCGCGTGGGATTTACATATTTATTTTTGTTTGTAACTCATTGCCTGGGCATGGTGAACCTGAATCGCGTTTGCATGTTTGACGGGGATCAATGACCTGCTTCAAATGTGGTTTTGCCATGCAACTTTGGCGCGGCGCGGGAACACGGTGGCCTGGCCGCATGCTGCGTTGCCGCAAGTGGCCACGGTTTTTGGGGTTGCGCTGCAGCATACCGAGTGCTGGCGCTGCTTTCGGGCTGCTGACGGTGGGTGGTTTGGCGTCGTGATCGCTGGCTGGAAGGGCGGTTGGCGCGGGCCGGGGTTGGGTGCACGGAGGTGGTTTCATGGCCCGTGCGAGGCTGTTCACAATGGCGTTTTTTGCCATGTCGCATAGGCGACAGCAAAGGCGCGTGACTTGGTGTAGCTCTGAATCTGTATCAAAACCAGGGCGTTCCACCGTCTGTGGCGCATATTCGGAGCGCCTGCCGCCGGTCGATTCTACCTTTTTTTGCGGCAGAAAAACCCGTTATGTAAACTCGTGTATGTCCGATGGATTTTCTTGGGATTTTGCCTCGTTCCACGGAACCGCGAGCCGATTATCTGAGGCCCTCTGCGTGCCTGGCGATTGATTATTCAGCGGCGTCCTGAATATCGATGCGACGGGCCAGGCGATGGACGGCCATGGCGAGGATGGCAGGACTTGGGCCGTGCCATGTAGTCTATATTTCTAATTTGAATTAAAAAACAAATATTTATTATTTTGAGTTTTATGGTGTAAACTCTAGGATGCGAGCCATCTCTTACGAAAGGTATTGCCCATGAACAAGCGCTCCCTGCTCCAAACCACCCTCGCGCTGGCCCTGGCCGCTGGCTTTTCCGCTGGCGTTCTGGCGTCGGAGAAGGCGCTCAAGATCGGCGTGACGGCCGGCCCGCACGCCCAGATCTTCGAGCAGGTGAAGAAGGTTGCCGAGAAGGACGGCCTGAAGATCCAGGTGGTGGAGTTCAGTGACTATGTGCAGCCCAATGCCGCGCTGGCCGCCGGCGACCTGGACGCCAATGCCTACCAGCACAAGCCCTACCTCGACGCGCAGGTGAAGGACCGGGGCTACAAGATCGTGCCCGTGGGTTACACCGTCAACTTCCCCATCGGCCTGTATTCCAAGAAGGTCAAGAAGCTCGAAGACCTGAAGGAAGGCGCCAAGTTCGGCATCCCCAACGACCCCACCAATGGCGGCCGCGTGCTGCTGGTGCTGCAGGACAAGGGCCTGATCAAGCTCAAGGAGGGCGCGGGCCTCAAGGCCACGCCGCTGGACGTGGTGGGCAACCCCAAGAAGCTCAAGTTCGTGGAGCTGGACGCGGCGCAGCTGGCGCGCTCGCTGGACGACCTGGACGCCGCTGCCGTCAACACCAACTTCGCGCTCTCGGCCGGCCTGAACCCCAAGACCGACGCCATCGCCCAGGAAAGCGCCAAGAGCCCCTATGTCAACCTGATCGCCGTGCGCGAGGCCGACAAGAGCCAGGCCTGGGTGGGCAAGCTCGTCAAGGCCTACCAGTCGGAAGAGATCCGCAAGTTCATCGAGACCCAGTTCAAGGGCGCCGTGCTGCCTGGGTTCTAATAAAAATGGCGTCTGGCGCCCGCCGGTAGAGCGCTGGTAGCTATCCAATCAATAGCATTCATCGGCGCCCGCGGGCGCCGATTTGACTTTCGGGAGCACCGGGCCGATAGTTCCGCCGCGCCCCCAGCCCCGGGAGCGTATGCCCTGCCAAACTCGGAGATTCTCATCGACACCGCCCCGCAAGAGCAGGCCTGGAACAGCCTCCAGATGGCCGAGCCCGTCGCTGCCCCGCGCTTTCGCGTCTGGACCTACCGCGACCCCGCCATCGTGCTGGGCTGCTCGCAGCGCGCTCGCCAGGCCGAGGCCGCCGCGCGGCTGCCGCCGGGCATGGAGCTCATGCTGCGGCCCTCGGGCGGCGGCGCGGTGCTGACCGGGCCGTGGATGGTGAGCGCTTCGGTGGTGCTGCCGCTGGCGCATCCCTGGGTGAAAGGGCGCCTGCCCGACAGCTACCGCGACCTGGGGCAATTGCATGTGGACGTGTTGGCCGGCCTGGGCGTCAGCGCGCGGGCGCTGCCCGAGGCCGAGGTGCCCGAGGCCAACGCGCGGCTCGGCCCCGTGGTGGACTGGGCCTGTTACGGCAGCCTGGCGCCGTGGGAGGTGGTCGATGCCGCCGGACGCAAGCTGGTGGGCCTGGCGCAGCGGCGCCAGCGCACCGGCGTGCTGCTGGTGGCCGGCACGCTGGTGGCACGGCCCGACTGGGCGCTGCTGTGTGGCGCCCTGGGCCACCCCGAGGATGTGGACGGCATGCTGCGCCGCACGGTATCGTGCGACGCGCTGACGGACGAGCCGCCGGAAGCCGCGCTGTTGGCGCGGCGTCTGCACGCGGCGCTGGAGCGCGCGCTGGCCGCATGAGCGGCGGCCGGGCGCGCGCCCGGCCCGGGCATCAGGCGGCTTGCTGCGCCTGGGCCTGGTTCGCGGCCTGGCCGATGTGGATCTGCGCCGTGCTCAGGGCGCTGGCCTTGGCGGCCTCGCCCATGCCCACGCCCTCGGCGCGCACGAAGCGCACGTCGGTCACGCCGAAGAAGCCCAGCACCGTTTGCAGGTAGCTCTCCTGGTGCTCCATGGCGCGGCCGCCCTCGCTGGTGGAATACACGCCGCCGCGGCTCGACACCACGATCACCGTCTTGCCCTTGGCCAGGCCTTCGGGGCCGTTGGCGGTGTAGCGGAAGGTGCGGCCGGGCTGGGCGATGCGGTCGATCCAGGCCTTGAGCTGCGTGGGGATGCTGAAGTTGTAGAACGGCGCGCCGATGACGATCACGTCCGAGGCCAGGAACTGGCTCACGAGCTGCTCGGACACGGCGTTCTCGCGCTGCTGCGCATCGCTCAAGCCTTCGGTCTGGCCGGTGCGCGGTGCCATGGCGTCCATGGTGAAGTGGGCCGGCGCGTTGGCCACGAGGTCCAGGTAATCCACCTGCGTGCCGGGGTGGGCTGCGGTCCAGGCTGCGACCACCTGGGCGGTGAGCTGGCGGGAAACCGAGTTGGAACCGGTGATGGCGGAATCGATGTGAAGCAGTTGCATGGTGATCTCCTGGGATGGGGCCACGGTGTGTGGCGATGGATAGATTGTGGAGATGGCGCTAGTTTTTGATAAGCTGGGAAAAATGCGATAGATTGTTCTGTGGATGGGACAATCAAGCGCCAAGGAGCCGCCATGCAGGACCTCAATGACATGCTGTACTTCGCCGAGGTGGTGGAGCGGGGAGGGTTCGCCGCCGCTGGCCGGGCCCTGGGCATCCCCAAGTCGCGCCTGTCGCGCCGCGTGTCGGAGCTGGAGGCGCACCTGGGCGTGCGGCTGTTGCAGCGCACCACGCGCAAGCTCTCGCTGACCGACGTGGGCGAGGCGTATTTGCGCCACTGCCAGGCGGTGCGCGAGTCGGCGCTGGCCGCGCAGGACACCGTGGCCCAGGTGCAGACCGAGCCGCGCGGCACCATCCGTGTGAGCTGCCCGGTGACGCTGGCGCAGACGGTGCTGGCCGAGATGATGCCGGGCTTCCTGGCGCGCCATCCGCTGGTGCGGGTGGAACTGCAGGTGAGCAACCGCGCGGTGAACCTGGTGGACGAGGGCCTGGACGTGGCGCTGCGCGTGCGGCCTTCGGTGGACGATAGCGGCAGCATGGTCGTCAAGCGCCTGGATGTGGCGCGGCAGGTGCTGGTGGCCAGCCCCGAGCTGTTGATCCGCCAGGGCACGCCCGCCACGCTGGCCGACCTGGCGCGCATGGACTCCATCGCCATGTCGGCGCCCGACGGCAAGGCCGTCTGGCACCTCATCGGCCCCAACGGCGCGCAGCAGATGGTGCAGCACACGCCGCGCTACGTGGCCGACGACCTGCTCACGCTCAAGTTCGCGGCGCTGGCGGGCACCGGCATCTGCTGGCTGCCCGACTACATGTGCCACGAGGAGATCCGCGAGCGCCGCCTGGTGCGCGTGCTGCCCGAATGGGCGCCCACCCCGGGCATCGTGCACGCCGTGTTCCCCTCGCGCCGGGGGCTGTCGCCCGCGGTGCGGCATTTCCTGGATTTCCTCGGCGAGGCCATGCCCGGGCGCAGCAGCCTGGCCACGCGCGCCTCCCTGTCACCAGGCTGAAGAGGGGCCGCCAGTTTGTGGGGTTACCCGTCCGGTGCCTGGGTTTTGCCGCCACAATGCAACCAATTGCAACAAATCGGGCGCGGCGGCGGTTGCGCCCATGGCATTGCCGGGGACGCGCCGTGACCACCCATCCGATCGACCAAGACATCCAGAAGGCCCGCCTGCTTCCCGCCGTGCGCGCCATCGTGATCCCACCGTGCCCCGAGTCGCTGGTGCGGCTGCAGGCCATCGTGGCCGCCCCCGAGCTGGACCCGGCGGCCATCGACCAGCTCGCCGCGTCCGACGTGGCCATGGCGGCGGCGCTGATCCGCCAGGCCAACAGCCCGCTGTACGCGCTGACCCAGCCGGTGCAGACCGTGGGCATGGCGCTCACCGTGCTGGGGCTGCGCCCGGCGGTGGAACTGCTTTCGGCCTTCATCACACGCCATGCGCTGCAGGTGCGCTCGCCGTTGCTGGAGCATTTCTGGGAGAGTTCGCAGCGCCGCGCCATCGCCTGCGAGCACATCGGCCGCCAGCTCTACAGCTTCGATCCCGGCCTGGGCTACAGCTTCGGCCTGTTCTGCCATGTCGGCATGCCGGTGCTGGTGAAGGCCGTGCGAGGCTATGCCAGCACCGTCACCGAGGCCCTGGCGCGCCAGGACCGCACCTTCACCCAGACCGAGAACGCCAACCACCGCACCGACCATGCCGTCGTGGGCGCCATCGTGGCGCGCACCTGGCACCTGACGGGCGATGTGGCGCAGGCCATCTGGCTGCACCACGATTTCAGTTGCCTGAACGACACGCGATTCAGCCCCACCGTGCGCCACCTCGTGGCACTGGGCCTGCTGGCCGAATACCTGGTGCACCACCACGAGGGCCTGGAGCCTTCGCGCGAATGGCGCCAGCATGGCGAGGCCTGCATGGCCTCGCTCGCTGTCTCGCACGATGAACTGAACCACTGGGTGGACGAGCTGTACCCGGCGTTCGAGGCCGTGCGCTTCTGAGCGCTTCGCGGCGCTGGTCTATCAACGCGCGGGCAGGGCGGCGAGCCGGTGGGCTGCGCCCACCTGGAACATGTCCACCAGGGCGGTCAAGCGCTGGGCCTGGGCCTGCAGGTTGTCGGCGGCCGTGTGGCTTTGTTCAACCAGTGCGCCGTTCTGCTGGGTCATCTGGTCGAGCTGGGAGACCGCGACATTGACCTGCGAAATGCCGTCGCTTTGCTGGATGGCGGCGGTGCTGATCTCGCCGATGATGGAAGTGACGCGCTGCACGCCTTGCACGATCTCGTCCATCGTGGCGCCGGCGTTCGTCACGAGCTGACTGCCTGAGTCCACCTTTTCCACGCTGGCCTGGATCAGTGCCTTGATCTCCTTGGCCGCCTCGGCACTGCGTCCTGCCAGGCTGCGCACCTCGCTGGCCACCACGGCAAAGCCTCGGCCTTGCTCGCCTGCACGGGCAGCTTCGACGGCGGCATTGAGTGCCAGGATGTTGGTCTGGAACGCAATGCCGTCGATCACGCTGATGATGTCGGCGATTTTCTGGCTGCTGTGGTGGATGTCCTCCATGGTGCTCACCACCTGCTGCATCACCTCGCCACCCCGGGAGGCCGTGCCAGCAGCCTGCGTGGCCAACTGGTTGGCCGCCTGGGCGGAATCGGCGCTCTGGCGCACGGTGGCGGTCAGCTCTTCCATACTGGCGGCGGTTTGCTCCAGGCTGCTGGCGGCCTGTTCGGTGCGCTGGCCCAGATGCTGGTTGCCGCTGGCGATGGCGTTGCTGGTGGCGTGAAGTTCGCCGATGTTGTCGCGCACGGCGGACACCAGCTCATGGAAGCGCTGCTGCATGTCGCGCACCGCCACCATCACGCTGCTGCTGTCGCCGGGCCGTACCGGCACGGACACCGTCAGGTCGCCCTGCTGCATGGCCTGCACCACGGAACGTACCTCGCGTGGCTCAGCCCCCAGCTCGCGACTGATGCTGCGCGACACCTGGACCGTGGCGCCCACCCCCACCAGCAAGGCCAGGGCGGTGATGGCCAGCATCACCGCGCTGAACTGGTGCGCTTCCTGATTGGCCTCGGTGCTGTTCTTGATGATGCGGGCCTCTTCATAGTCGATCAGCTTGTTGATGGCGGCCAGCCATTGCTCGTACTGCGGCTTGGCATCGCTCCAAAGCAGGGCTTCGGCCGCTGCGCGGTCACCCGCCTGGACCAGGGACACGACCTTGCGCGTGGTGGCAACGGTGCGCGCTTCGATGTCCTGGATGGCTTGCACCATGGGCGCAACCTCGGGAGGGACCGAACCGCCACCTTGCAGCACTTTGTCCATTTGCTGGCCCGATGCGGCATAAAAGGCGGCCAGGCGGTCGATCGCTTCGATCTCGCGCTGGCGCGCTGCCGCGTCGGGGGCCAGCACCGCATCCCGTACCGCAATCGAGCGGTCGTGGGCGGAGCCCCGGAAATTGATGGCGGCGCGCTGAATCACCGCGTTCTGGGTGGCGTTGGCCGTGAGTGCCGCATCAATGCCGCGTGCGATGTACACGCTGTACACCGACATGCCCAGCAACATCGCGATGACGAGGCCAAAACCTGCCATCAGGCGCTGACGGATCTTCCATGAGTGCATCGGATTCTGCCTTGGTGAAGTAGGTAAGAAATGTTGTAATTTATTACAAGCGAGCCGCGATTCTGGTGGCGGTTCGACCCTGCGGCAAGCGTGTTCTCGCTATGGCTCCGATAGCCCGAAACGAACGCGGCATGCGACGACCACCGCTAGCGCGCATAAAGTAAGAACTATTTATTCGTTTGGGTTTTAAAGCGTGGCTCGCAGAATCCGAGGCATCTCAACCACCGGGCAGGTTCGGACCGCTGTCATCAGGCTCGGGACGCGGGCCGTCCCCAACCGCTGGAGTCTTGCTACGTGTCCTCGTCTTCCATCATCATCGTTCCGGGCTGGCGGGACTCTGGTCCGGGCCACTGGCAGAGCCTGTGGCCGAGCGCATGCCGCAGGCACGCCGCGTGGTGCAGGACGACTGGATCACGCCCGCGCGCACGGCCTGGGTCGGGCAACTGGAGAAGACCGTGCTGGCAGCGCCCCATCCGGTGGTCATCGTGGCGCACAGCCTGGGCTGCATCGCCACGGTACACATGGGGCCCGAGGCCGCTGCCCGTGTGCAGGGTGCCTTGCTGGTGGCTCCAGCCGATCCCGAGCGCCGGGCCATCCTGAGCGACTTCGCCCCCGTGCCCCATGCCGCGCTGCCGTACCGCAGCATCGTGGTGGCAAGCAGCAACGACCCGTATTGCCCCATCCGCCTCGCGGGTGCCTACGCGCGGGCCTGGGGCAGCGAGTTCGTGCGCCTGCAGCAGGCGGGCCACATCAACATCGAATCGGGTCATGGCGACTGGCCGCTGGGCCTGGCGCTGCTGCAATCGCTCACCGGCGACGTGGCCCGCGCGGCTCCAGCCTCGCGGGAGGCCAGGCAAATCTCCTGCTGATGCTATCAAAAGAATAGCTGTTGGCGCTTGCTAGCATTGCCTTGGATGGCGATTTTGCTTGAAAAATGCAGCATGGACCATGGTGCGGCGGTGCACCTTGTTCCTTTCTTTCATATGCTTTTAACGGATTAATTAACAAAAATATATTCTTTTGCGTTTTAAGAAGGCCTTCGCACAATGCCTTCCATCCATAGCAATCACCGGGCGATGCAACCATGACCTCCCTGAAAATCAAGACCCTCCTGGCCGCGCTGGCCCTGACCGCCAGCGGCGTGGCATCGGCGCAGAGCCAGCTGCTCAATGTGTCCTACGACGTGGCGCGCGAGTTCTACAAGGACTACAACGCCGCATTTGCTGCCCACTACAAGAAGACCACCGGCCAGGACGTGAAGATCGACCAGTCGCACGCCGGCTCCAGCGCCCAGGCGCGAGCCGTGAACGACGGCCTGGCCGCCGACGTGGTAACCATGAACACCACCACCGACGTACAGTTCCTCGCCGACAGCGGCGTGGTGGCCAAGGACTGGGCCAAGAAGTTCCCGCACGACGCCTCGCCCACCACCTCGACGATGCTGTTCCTGGTGCGCAACGGCAACCCCAAGGGCATCAAGGACTGGGAAGACCTCATCAAGCCCGGCATCCAGGTGATCGTGGTCAACCCCAAGACCGGCGGCAATGGCCGCTATGCCTACCTGGCCGCCTGGGGCGCGGTGCGCGAGAAGGGCGGCACCGAGCAGCAGGCCGCCGAGTTCGTGGCCAAGCTCTACAAGAACGTGCCCGTGCTCGCCAAGGGCGGGCGCGACGCCACGGCCACCTTCCTGCAACGCAACCAGGGCGATGTGCTCATCACCTTCGAGTCCGAGGTGGTGTCCATCGACCGCGAATTTGGCGCCGGCAAGGTCGATGCGATCTACCCGTCGGTCAGCATCGTGGCAGAGAACCCCGTGGCCGTGGTCGAGCGCACCGTGGCCAAGAAGGGCACGGCGCAGCTCGCCAAGGCCTACCTCGACTACCTGTACTCCGACGAGGCGCAGGAGATTGCCGCCAAGCACGCCATCCGTCCGCGTTCGGAAAAGGTGCTCAAGAAGCACGAAGCCACCTTCAAGCCGCTCAAGCAGTTCACCGTGGCCAAGTACTTCGGCAGCCTGACGGAAGCGCAGAAGGTGCACTTCAACGACGGCGGTCAGTTCGACAAAATTTACAGCGCCAAGTAATCCATGACCGCCGCCACCTCTGTGGCCGCGCTGGGGGCAGCCCCAGCGCAGGCCGGGCGGCGTGCGCCCAAACGCGTGCTGCCCGGCTTCGGGCTGTCGCTGGGCTACACGCTGTTCTATCTGAGCATCATCGTGCTGGTCCCGCTGTCGGCGCTGGTCTTCAAGACCTTCTCGCTGACCTGGGAGCAGTTCTGGACGGCCGTCAGCGCGCCGCGCGTGGTGGCCTCGTACCGGCTGACCTTCGGCGCCTCGTTCCTGGCGGCGCTGGTGAACCTGTTCTTCGGCCTGCTGATCGCATGGGTCCTGGTGCGCTACAAGTTCCCCGGCAAGAAGATCGTGGACGCGCTGGTCGATCTGCCGTTCGCCCTGCCCACGGCCGTGGCGGGTATTTCGCTCACCGCGCTGCTGGCCGGCAACGGCTGGGTGGGCGGCATCCTGGAGCCGTTGGGCATCCAGCTCGCGTTCAAGCCCGCGGGCATCGTCATCGCGCTGATCTTCATCGGCCTGCCGTTCGTGGTGCGCACCGTGCAGCCCGTGCTGGAAGATGCCGAGAAGGAACTGGAAGAAGCCGCCACCTGTCTGGGCGCCACGCGCTGGCAGACCTTCCGGCTCGTCATCCTGCCGTCCATCACGCCAGCGCTGATGACCGGCTTCGCCATGGCCTTCGCGCGCGCCGTGGGGGAATACGGTTCGGTGATCTTCATCGCGGGCAACATGCCCATGGTGTCCGAGATCACGCCGCTCATCATCATCGGCAAGCTGGAGCAGTACGACTACGCCGGTGCCACCGCCGTGGCCGTGGTGATGCTGGTCATTTCCTTCATCCTGCTGCTCATCATCAACGCGCTGCAAGCCTGGCAGCGGCGCCACGCGGGGGCTCCGGCATGAGTGGAAACAATACTCGCACGGTGCGCCGCGCCCGTGCCGGCACCACCGAGGCGCCCTGGGTGCGCTGGACGCTGATCGCGCTGGCGCTGGCCTTCATGCTGCTGTTCCTGGTGCTGCCACTGGCGGCTGTGTTCGCCGAGGCGCTGCGCAAGGGCCTGGGCGCCTACCTTGAAGGCCTGCGCGAGCCCGACGCCTGGTCGGCCATCAAGCTCACGCTGATCACCGCGCTCATCGCCGTGCCGCTGAACCTGGTGTTCGGCGTGGCGGCGGCCTGGTGCATCGCCAAGTACGAGTTCCGGGGCAAGGCCTTTCTGACCACGCTGGTGGATCTGCCGTTCTCGGTCTCGCCGGTGGTGGCAGGCCTGGTCTACGTGCTGATGTTCGGCGCGCAGGGCTGGTTTGGACCCTGGCTGCAGGCGCACGACATCAAGATCATTTTTGCCGTGCCGGGCATCGTGCTGGCCACGGTGTTCGTGACCTTCCCGTTCATCGCGCGCGAATTGATCCCGCTGATGCAGGCCCAGGGCAACGACGAGGAGCAGGCCGCCATCGTGCTGGGCGCCACGGGCTGGCAGACCTTCTGGCATGTGACGCTGCCCAACATCAAGTGGGGCCTGCTGTACGGCGTGATCCTGTGCAACGCGCGCGCCATGGGCGAGTTCGGCGCGGTGTCGGTGGTCTCGGGCCACATCCGGGGGCAAACCAACACCATCCCGCTGCACGTTGAAATTCTCTACAACGAGTACCAATCTGTCGCGGCGTTCGCGGCGGCCTCGTTGCTGGCCTTGTTGGCGTTGGTCACTCTGGTCATCAAGACCGTCGCCGAGCACCGTAACGAGCAGGCCCTCAAGGCCGCTGCCGAATTGCCCCCCGAGCGGCCCGCGCCGGCCGCTCGCTGAAGGAGAACAAGAACATGAGCATTGAAATCCGCAACGTCAGCAAGCAGTTCGGTGACTTCCAGGCGCTGCGCGACGTGAGCCTGGACATCCAGTCCGGCGAACTCATCGCGCTGCTCGGCCCTTCGGGCTGCGGCAAGACCACGCTGCTGCGCATCATCGCCGGGCTGGAGACGGCCGACGTGGGCAGCATCCACTTCAGTGGCGAGGACACGACCGACGTGCATGTGCGCGAGCGCAACGTGGGCTTCGTGTTCCAGCACTACGCGCTGTTCCGCCACATGACGGTGTTCGAGAACGTGGCCTTCGGCCTGCGCGTGAAGCCCCGTGGCGAGCGCCCCAGCGAGGCGCAGATCCGCCAGAAGGTGATGGACCTGCTCAAGCTGGTGCAGCTCGACTGGCTGGCCGAGCGCTACCCTTCGCAGCTCTCGGGCGGGCAGCGCCAGCGCATCGCCCTGGCGCGCGCGCTGGCCGTGGAGCCCAAGGTGCTGCTGCTCGACGAGCCCTTCGGCGCGCTCGATGCCAAGGTGCGCAAGGAACTGCGCCGCTGGCTGCGCCGCCTGCACGACGAGCTGCATGTGACCAGCATCTTCGTGACGCACGACCAGGAAGAGGCGCTGGAGGTGGCCGACCGCGTGGTGGTCATCAACCAGGGCAAGATCGAGCAGAGCGGCACGCCGCAGCAGGTCTGGGACCATCCGGCCAGCCCGTTCGTGTATGGCTTCCTGGGCGACGTGAACCTGTTCCATGGCCGCGCGCACGAGGGCCTGGTGCACCTGGAGGGCATGGAGCTTGATTCGCCCGAGCACCACGAGGCACAGAACGCCAAGGCCTTCGCCTATGTGCGCCCGCACGACCTGGACGTGGAACGCTACGTGCCCGGCGCGGGCGTGGACGCCGAGGGCCGGCCGCGCGGCATCGTTGCGCAGCTGAGCCGGGCCATCGTCGTGGGCCCGATCGCCCGGCTGGAACTTATTCCCGTGGACGGCCACAAACCAGCGGACAATGCGAACCCGGAAGCCCTGATCGAGGCGCAGATCCCTGCGCAGCAATTCCGGGACATGGGTTTTTCCGAGGGGGACACGCTGGTGGTGACGCCGCGCCGAGCCCGGGTTTTTCTGGACCACGCCTCCGGCATCTGACGCGCCCCCGCCGGGTGCGCGCGGCACCGGCGGCCCACAAGGTGACGAATGATTTTGAACTGGTTCGATAACGCGCCCCGCCGGGTGCTGGCGCTCATCAGCGCGGCCTGCGTGGCCATGCTGGCTTTTGGTCTGTACTTGCAGCACGCCGTGGGCCTGGAGCCCTGCCCGATGTGCATCGTGCAGCGCTATGCTCTTATTTTGGTAGCTGTCTTCGCTGGATTGGCAAGCCTTAGCGGCAAAAAAGGTTGGTGGATGTCGTTCGCCGCGCTGGCCGTGCTGGCCGGCGGTTTTGGCGCCTTCACCGCCGCGCGCCAGAGCTGGCTGCAGTGGTATCCGCCCGAGTTCGCCATGTGCGGGCGCGACTTCTACGGCATGATCGAAAGCTACCCCATCGGCCGCGCCATCCCCATGATTTTCCGGGGCTCGGGCGACTGCGCTGCCATCGACTGGACCTTCCTCGGCGGCTCCATCGCCAACTGGTCCTTCGTCTGGTTCGTCGTCTTTAGCCTGGCCATGCTGTGGCTGCTGGCGCGCGGGATGCGCCGCTCCTGAACGGGCGCTCTTCGCCCATGACGGCCACCGCCCAGCCCCTGCGCCTGCTGCTGCTCGGTGCTACCGGCGCGGTGGGCCGCGAGGTGCTGGCCCTGGCCTTGGCCGACCCGCGCGTGGCCCAGGTCACCGCCCCCACGCGCCGCGCGCTGGCGCCACATGCGCGGCTGCTCAATCCCGTCATCGATTTCACGCAGCTCGACGCTGCAGCGCCCTGGTGGCGGGCCGATGCCGTGGTCTGCGCGCTGGGCACCACCATCAAGGTGGCGGGCTCGCGGGCGGCCTTCGCCGCCGTGGACCGCGACCTTGTCATCGGCACCGCGCGGCTGGCGCGCCAGGCGGGCGCCACGCGCATGGCGCTCAATTCCTCGCTGGGGGCTAGCGCCCAGGGCAATTTCTACCTGCGCACCAAGGCCGAGGCCGAAGAGGGCGTGCGCGCGCTGGGCTACCCCTCGCTGGCCATCGTGCGCCCCTCGCTGATCGCCGCCGAGCGCGAGTCCTCGCGCCCGGGCGAGGTGGCCGGCTTGTGGGTGTCGCGCGCGCTCGGCCCGCTGATTCCCCGGCGCTACCGGCCCGTGGCGGCGGCGCGCATCGCGCGGGCGCTGCTGGAGGCGGCCCTGCAGGGGGCGCCGGGCGAGCGCACCATCGAATCGGAGCATTTGTAGCGCGCCGCGCCCCATACCGTGGGCGCTTTGGATAACATGGCTGTCTGGCCGGCCCGCGGGTGGCCGGCGGAAAAGGCCCGCCATGCTCAAGACCACCGTACAACACCTGTTCCGCCGTCTGGAGCAGCTCAACGGCATTGGCGCAGCGCTTTCGCGCGAGCGCGACATCGAGCGCCTGCTGGAGAACATCCTCGAAGCGGCCAAGACCCTCACGGGCGCCGATGGCGGCACGCTCTACCGCGTGACGGACGACCAGACGGCCCTGCGCTTCGAGATCATGCGCACCGATTCGCTGGGCATCCGTCTGGGCGGCACCACCGGGCAGCGCATCGACCTGCCCGACCTGCCGCTGCGCCGCGCCGACGGCACGCCCAACGACGCGCTGGTGGCGGCGCACGCGGCCATCCACGACCGCACGGTGAACATCGCCGACGTGTATGCCGAGGAGGGGTTCGACTTCTCGGGCACGCGCGCCTTCGACCAGCGCACGGGTTATCGCTCGCAGTCCTTCCTGACCGTGCCCATGAAGAACCACGACGGCGAGCTGATCGGCGTGCTGCAGCTGCTCAATGCGCTGGACCCGGAGAGCGCGCAGGTGGTGCCGTTCTCCGAGGAGGACGAGAACCTGACCGAATCGCTGGCCTCGCAGGCGGCCATCGCCCTGAGCAACCGGCTGCTCATCACCCAGCTCGAACGGCTGTTCGAGTCGTTCGTCAAGCTCATCAACATTGCCATCGACGAAAAATCACCCTACACCGGCGGGCATTGCGAGCGTGTGCCGGCCCTGACCATGATGCTGGCCGAGGCGGCCGACGCCACCACCACCGGTCCGCTGGCGGACTTCCACATGACCGAGCGCGACCGCTACGAACTGCAGATGGCCGGCCTGCTGCACGACTGCGGCAAGATCACCACGCCCGTGCATGTGGTGGACAAGGCCACCAAGCTGCAGACCATCTACGACCGCATCGGCCTGGTCGACACGCGCTTCGAGGTGCTCAAGCGCGACGCCGAGCTGGCCGCGCTGCGCGCGCAGCTGGCCCTGCGGCCCATGGTGGACGCCGAGGCCGAGGGCATCGCCCTGTCCGGCCTGCAGCGGGAGATCCAGGCCATTGAGTCCGACCGCGCCTTCCTGCGCCGCTGCAACCAGGGCTCGGAGGCCATGCAGGAGGCTGACCAGCTGCGCGTGCGGGTGATCGGCACGCAGCGCCACTGGCGCAACGTGGACGGCGTGCACACGGCCTTTCTCACGGCCGAGGAGATGGAGAACCTCACCATCCGCGCCGGCACGCTGACGCAGGCCGAGCGCGACACCATCAACTACCACATCGTCGCCACCATCAAGATGCTGGAGACGCTGCCCTGGCCGCGCCACCTGCGCAACGTGCCGGAGTATGCGGGTGGCCACCACGAGCGCATGGACGGCAAGGGTTACCCGCGCGGCCTCACGCGCGCGCAGATGTCGGTGCAGGCGCGCATGATGGGCATCGCCGACATCTTCGAGGCGCTCACCGCCGTGGACCGGCCCTACAAGAGCGGCATGAAGCTGTCGCAGGCGCTGGCCATCATGCAGAAGATGGTGCACGGCGGCCACATCGACCCCGACCTGTTCGACGTGTTCGTGCGCGAGCGGGTGTACCAGCGCTACGCCGAGCAGTTCCTGGACCCCGAGCAGATCGACACGCCCGCCGGGGCCACGCATTGAGCCTCAGGCGCCGTCGGCGGGCGCTGCGCGGGCCAGGGCGCGTGGCGCGCGCATGGCGCGCAGCTTGAGTGTCACGCGCCGCCAGCCGATCACGATGCCCGTCAGGCTCATGGCCACGCCGCCCAGGCTGAGCACGACCAACACGATGTCCCACAGCGGGCGCCGCTCCAGCAGGGGCAGCCAGTCCCAGCTGTGCAGCATGCCGAACAGCCAGCGGGACACGCGGCGGTGGCCGTCGAGGCGGCCCAGCACCGTGCCGGTGTGCGGGTCCAGATGCACCCAGCTGGCCTGCGCATCGGCAAAGACCACGCGCAGCACGGGCAGGGGCTTTTCGGCGCCGCCGCCCATGGTGTGGGCCTCGCGGGCGTAGTAGTAGGTGTCGTAGGCCTGCAGCGTGTCGATGCGTTCCACCGGGGCGGGCAGCAGCCGGGCCACGGCGGCTTCCAGTTCGCCGGGTTGCCAGGCATGGGCGCGGGCCGTGGCCGCATCGAGCAGCACGGTGCGCTCGCCCGGGGCCAGGGCCTGCACCAGCGTGTGGCCCGCGGTGCGTGTCCAGCGCAGTTCGCGCACGCCGGCCGGGGACGCAGCGAGCAGCGCCTGTACGCTGGCCGGTTGCCCTGGCAGGAGGAGCGGCCCGCCGTGCATGGCGTCGGCCTGCAGCGGTGCGGCGCCGCTGTCGAAGATGCGCCAGGGGTTCATCGACATCAGGCCGCTGAAGATCCAGGTGAAGGTGATGGCCGCGAACAGCAGGCCCGCGATGTGGTGCCAGCGCATCATGGCGCCGGGATAGGGTGAGCGCGTGCCATTGCGGTAGGTGCCGGAAAAGCGCCAGCGCATGACGCCGACCACGGTGCCCAGGATCGTCATGGCGATGCCGAGGATGGACAGCCCGTTGACGATGTCGGCCCAGTAGGTGTTGAACACGTTGCCCCGGAACGGATAGAGCCAGTGGATCCAGGCGCCCGCGTAGTTCCAGCCGCGCTCGGTGCGCGTGGCGTCGCGCACCACCTCGCCCGTCTTGCCGGAGATGTAGAGCAGCGTGCCCTGGGCATCGTCCAGCCGCACGCGGTGCAGCGGGCGGTGGGCGTCGAGCGCGCGCGAATGGGTGAAGGCGTCCTCGTCCACCGGACCCTCATGGACCACTGCGATCCCTGGCCCCGCATAGGCCGCGGCGCTCGCCAGGGCATGGGTCGCGTCCACGCCCGACAGCTGCGCGCCGGTGTTGGCATCGACGACCACGGTGGCGGGGCGATGTGCCCGGGCGTTCTTGGGGCGCCCGGCAGGCGCCTCGTGCGCAGGCGTGGCCAGGTAGACGGCGCGCCCCGCGCTGGCCACGGCCAGGCGCAGGTCCTGCAGTGGCCCTTGCAGCCCGGCCACCGCCAGCGCCAGCGCCTGCGCGGGCTCCAGCGCCACCGGGGCGGTGCGCAGGGCCGGCAGGTGTTCCAGCCGCTCTGCCGCCGTGAGCTTGGGGTAGCCCACGTACAGCATCACCACGCCCGAGATGAACCACATGGCGAAGAAGGCGCACAGCAGCACGCCCAGCCAGCGGTGGACCAGGAACAGCCAGCGTTTGGCATGCACCATGATGGTCTCCGGTGCCTCAGAAGGCGACGTGCAGCGTCACGTCGGCCGTGCGCGGCGCGCCCAGGTAGGCCTGGCTGCTCAGGTTGGCGGCATAGACGCGGTCGGTGGCGTTGCGGATGCGCCCGGTGAGCGTGCTCGTCTTGTTGATCTTCCAGGCCAGGCCCAGGTCGAGCAGCGTGTACGCCGCCTGCCACTGCGTGTTGGCCGCATTGGCGTACACCTTGCCCACGTGGCGCACGCCGGCGCTGGCCTGGAGCTGGGGCGTGATGGCGTAACCCACCCAGAGGTTGGCCACCGTGGCCGGGGTATTGGTAGGCACCTTGCCGGCGAGCGACACGCCGCCCTGCATGAAACTCTCGTAGCGGGCGTCCACATGCGTCAGGTTGGCCTGCACTTGCCAGCGCGGTGACGGGCGCAGCCCCACCGACAGTTCGGCGCCCTGGGCCGACTGCTCGCCCACCAAGAGGGTCACGCCAGGGTTGTTCGGGTCCTGCGTGGCGATGTTGCGCCGCGTGATCTGGTAGAGCGCCAGGGTGGCCGTGCCCTTGCCGCCCCAGAAGTCGATTTTGCTGCCCACCTCGGCCTGGCGGCCGGTGGTCAACTCGCTGTTGTTCATCACGTCGGCGAACGAGGCCGTGGACAGGATGCCGGATGGGGGATCGGCAGCGGTGGAATACTGTGCGTAGAGGTTGGCGCCTGGAGCGATGTCCCAGACCACGCCGATGCGGCCCGTGGTCGGGCTGTAGCCACGGCTGTAGGTGGCGGGCATGGCGGCCGTGACGGTGCGGCGATTGGTCAGGTCCAGGTCGATGCGTTCGTGCCGCAGGGCGGTGACGAGGTTGAACCGGGGCGCGACGGCGGTGCGGTTTTCCAGGTACAGAGCCGTGGTGGTGACCTTGTTGTCGCGGTCGGGCTTGAAGCCCGGAACCATGCCGGGGATGTCGAAGAAATTCTCCGTGCCGAAGCGGTAGGGGTCGACCGTGCTCACCGTGCCCGAGCCGCTGTTGGGGAAGCGTGTCTGCCGGTTCACGCTCACGTCCAGGCCGAAGGCCCAGTCGCTCTTGCGGCCGGCGATGCTGCTCTTGTAGGTGCCCTCGACGCGGTCGCCCACCACCTCGTGGTCATGGCGTTGAAGGTAGGCGCCAGAGCGGATCACCTGGGTGTTGGCGGTGTTGAAGCGGTAGGTCTCGACGTTGCGGTAGTCGCGCAGCGCGTCGTAGGCATAGAACGTGTTGCGCAGCTCCAGGGCGTCCGAGGCGCGCCACTGCGTGACCGAGCGCAGCCACTGCACGCGCTGGGCGTACAGGCCATCGGCGCTGTTGTAGTTGGCGAAGCGCGTGCGCGGATCGATGCGCAGCTCGCCCGCCATCGGGTTGAGCAACGGCGTGCCCCAGTAGGGGCGGTCGACATGCTCGTTCTGGTACTCGTAGGCCAACGTGTGGGTGAGGCCGCCGCCCAGGTCGGACAGCAGCGAGGTGGCCAGTTGCGTGGAGCGCGTGTGCATGCCTTCCACCCAGTTGCCGGCATCGCGGTGGTTCAGGTCGATGCGCGCGAAATGCTGCGGGCCGGCCGCGTTGTCGCTGCCGGCAATGCGCCGGTTCAGGCCCAGCGAGACCTCCTTGAGGTTGTTCTGGCCCAAGCGCAGTTGGCCTTCGGTGAAGTCGTGCCGCTCGGCCGTCTTGGTGATGTAGTTGATCGAGCCCCCCACGGCGCCCGAGCCGAACAGAAAGCTCGACGGGCCGCCAATGGCCTCGACCCGGTCGTAGATCCAGCTGTCCACGGGGCGCGCGGCGATCGAATACTGCACGCTGATGCCGTTGAACATCTGGCCGATGGAGCCACTGCCAAAGCCCCGGTAGCTCACGCCGATGCTGCCGGGCGCGTTGTGCGCGGTCACGCCCGGGATGGCGCGCAGGATTTCCTGCGTGTCCTGGGCGCCGCGGGCCTCGATGGTGGAACGGTCCACCACGGTGACCGAGGCGGGCGTTTCGCGGGGCGTCAGCCCCAGGCGGCTGCCGGTTTCGACCGGGGTGTCGAGGTTGATGCGGCCATTGGGGGTGGGCACGGAATCCACCACCTCCACGGCTTGCAGGGTAGGGGCTTCGGCGGTTTTGCTTTGTGCGGCGGCCCCCAGGGGCGCGAGGGCCAGGCCCGCCAGCAGGCTGGCGCACAAGGGAGAAAGGGTGAACGAAGGGGCGTGGGCGCGCGTGGCGGCCACGCGGGCGGGTGCGGTGGAACGGATCATGAAAACTCTCTCTGACGGATGGCGCAGGGTCGCGTCCGCTCTGTCAGCCCGCCCTTCTTGTGCAAGGGGTGACGTCGAGCGGGCGCGCGCGAGCGCGGACACACGGGCCCACGGCCACGGTGTGTGGCGCGAGGGCGGAACGGGCAGGGTCAGGAGAGCGAGGGAGGCCCGCGCGCCGGCAGTGGCGCGGCGGTGGCGGCTGCGATGCGCGCGGCCTCGATGGGCTGCAGCGCGTGGGCCAGGGGCCGGGGAGGGGGCAGCGTGCCAGAGGCGGCGGCCGGTGGCGCGCCCGCTGGGGAGCACAGGGGGCAGTCCATGCCCGAGGCGCCTACCTTCTCCACGGTGCCGTCGTCGGTCTGCATGAGCAGCATGACGGTGCCGGTGCTGGAACAGATGAGCTGGATGGGCTGCGGGTGCACGATGGGCGCGGCGATCGCCACGCCGAGCGATGCCATGAACCATGCGAGCACCCACAGGCGCAACGCGGAAAAGGTTCGTGGCATGTTCATGTTTTCGATTATGCCTGCCCGTTGCCTGGCGGTAGCCATTTGTTTCGCGGGTATGTCGGGCGGGGTACGCGCGAGCGCTATTGTTGCTGCTCGTTTTTTGTGGTGGGGCTGCCTGCATGGGCGTGGACGATCAGCCAGTCACGGAAGGCCACCATGGCATCGGTCAGGGTGCGGGACTGCAGCCGCGTGAGCCAGTATGCGCCCCGGTGTAGTTCCTGCGTGAACGGCTGCACCAGCCGGCCCTGGCGCAGTTCGCGCGTGAACATGCGCACCGGCAGCAACGCCACGCCCGCGCCCTGGGCGGCGGCCTCGGCCAGCGTGAGGGAAGAGTCAAAGACCGTGCCGCGCACCACGGGGCAGGGCACGCCCGCTGCCTCGAACCAGGCCGCCCATTCATCGGCGCGGTAGCTGCGCAGCAGCGGCTGGCGCGCCAGGTCGGCTGCCGTGCGCAGACCGTGGGCCAGGGCGGGCGCGCACATGGCGGACAGCGGCGCCTCCATGATGCGTTCGGCCTGCGTGCCGTGCCAGGCGCCGTCGCCGAAACGGATGGCGTAGTCCAGCCCTTCGCCCGCCATGTCCACCCGGTTGTTGTGCGTGAGCAGGCGCAGATCCACGAACGGGCAAGCCTGCTGGAAGTCGCGCAGCCGAGGCAGCAGCCAGCCCACGGCGAAAGTGCCCACGGCGCCCACGGTGAGCACCTCGCGCGGGCGCGTGTCGCCCAGGGTGTCGAGCGCGCGCGCCACGCTGGCGAACGCCTCCGCCACCACTGGCAGCAGCGCCTGGCCTTCGTCGGTGAGCGCCAGGCCGCGCGGCAGACGCCGGAACAGGGGCTTGCCCAGACGGTCTTCCAGCTTGCGGATGTGCTGGCTCACGGCGGTCTGGGTCACGTGCAGCTCCTCGGCCGCCCGCGTGAGGTTCAGGTGGCGCGCCGAGGCCTCGAACGCGCGCAGGGCGTTGAGCGGGAGGTGCATGGGAGGGTTCAGTTTTTCTGGGGTCTGGTGGCAATTATTGTCGATAGTGCTTTGGTTGAAGTCCCTCTATCGTTCTAGGCTTCTTCTCACTCATCGCAAATTCCATATGCGAAGACGACAGTTTTCCTTGGGCTTGATTGCCGCTGCGGCCCTACCGCTTTGGGGGTGTGCCGGTGCCGGCCATGCCGCGAGCAGGGACGCCACCGCCCGCCAATGGGCCGAGACACTGGCCGGCATCGAGCGCACGGTGCAGGGCCGCCTGGGCGTGGCCATGCTGGATACGGGCACGGGACTGGCGCTGGGCTGGCGGCAGGATGAGCGCTTCGCCATGGCCAGCACCTTCAAGCTGGCGCTCGCCGGCTGGATGCTGGCGCTGGTGGACCAGGGGCGCGAGCGGCTCGACGCGCGCGTGTTCTACGGCCGAGAAGCTCTGGTGGCCTATTCGCCCGCCACCGCCAGCCGTGCGGACGAGGGCGGTGGCCTCACCGTGGGCGAGCTGTGCGCGGCCACCGTGAGCCTGAGTGACAACACCGCAGCGAACCTGCTGTTGGCGCGCCATGGCGGGCCGGCCGCTTTCACGGCCTTCGTGCGCTCGCTGGGCGACGGCGTGACGCGGTTGGACCGCAACGAGCCCACGCTCAACGAGGCGGCCGTGGGCGATCCGCGCGACACCACCACGCCCCAGGCCATGCTGCAGACCATGCGCAAGCTGGTGCTGGGCGATGCGCTCACGCCCGCGTCGCGTACCTGGCTGCAGCGCTGGCTGGTGGAGACGAGCACGGGCGACAAGCGCCTGCGCGCCGGCGTGCCCGGTTGGCGGGTGGGTGACAAGACGGGGACCGCTAGCGAGAGCGGCACGGCCAACGACATCGGCGTGCTCTGGCCGCCTGGCGGCGCCGCGCCGGTGCTGGTGGTCTGCTACCTCACGCGCTCCACCGCCGCGCCCGGGCAGCGCGACGCGGCCATCGCCGACGTGGCGCGGGCGGTGGTAGCGGCGCGGGACGGGCTCAAAGCTTCTTGACGAGCACCTGGCTGCGCCGGTCCCAGTTGTACTTGCGCTTGCGCGCCTCGGGTAGCCACACGGGGTCGACCACCACGAAGCCGCGCTTGATGAACCAGTGCATGGTGCGCGTGGTGAGCACGAAGATCGATTCGAGCCCCAGGTTGCGCGCGCGCTGTTCGATGCGCTTGAGCAGCTTCTCGCCGTCGCCCGTGCCCTGGCTTTGGGGTGACACCGTGACGGCCGCCATTTCGGCCGTGCGCGCCTCGGGGTAGGGGTAGAGCGCGGCGCAGCCGAAGATCACGCCGTCGTGCTCGATGATGGTGTAGTTGGCGATGTCGCGCTCGATCTCGGTGCGGTCCCGCTTGACCAGGGTGCCGTCCTTCTCGAACGGCTCGATCAGCTGCAGGATGCCGCCCACGTCGTCGGCCGTGGCCTCGCGCAGTTCCTCCAGCTTCTCGTCCACGATCATGGTGCCGATGCCGTCGTGCACATAGATTTCGAGCAGCAGCGCGCCATCGACAGCGAACGGGATGATGTGGCTGCGCTCCACGCCGCCCTGGCAGGCCTTCACGCAGTGCTGCAGGTAGAAGGCCGTGTCGGTGGGGCGCTGGCTGGCCGGCACGCGCGCCAGCAGCTGCCGGGCCTGGGCCAGGGGCAGCTCGGTGTCGATGGGGTTGTCGTCGCCCTCGGGGGCCTCGGGGTCGGTGCGGATGCCGGGCACCTCGGAGAGGAACAGGAGCTTGTCGGCCTTGAGCGCGATGGCCACCGAGGTGGCCACCTCTTCCATGCTGAGGTTGAAGGCCTCGCCCGTGGGCGAGAAGCCGAACGGCGAGAGCAGCACCAGCGCGTCCATGTCCAGCGCGCGCTGGATGCCCGCCACGTCCACCTTGCGCACCAGGCCCGAGTGCTCGAAGTCCACGCCGTCGACGATGCCCACCGGCCGCGCCGTGATGAAGTTGCCCGAGATCACGCGCACGGTGGAGTCGGCCATGGGCGTGTTGGGCAGGCCCTGGCTGAAAGCGGCCTCGATCTCGTAGCGCAGCTGGCCGGCGGCCTCCTGGGCACAGTCGAGCGCCACCGAATCGGTGATGCGGATGCCGTGCGAGTACTTCGCCTGGTGTCCCTTGGCCTGCAGTTGCTCGTTCACCTGCGGGCGAAAGCCGTGCACCAGCACGATCTTCACGCCCATGGCCTTGATCATGGCCAGGTCCTGCGCGATGTTGTGCAGCTTGCCGGCCGCGATGGCCTCGCCCGTGAGCCCCACCACGAAGGTCTGGTGGCGGAACTTGTGGATGTAGGGCGCCACCGAGCGGAACCAGGGCACGAAGGTGAAGTTGAAGACGGTGGACATGCGGTGGTGGCGGGCTGGCAAAGAGGGAAGGGCACCGGCGGGCGGCCGGTGCGCGATTTTCACCGATATTGCTCAGGCCGGGCGGGCGCAGTCCGACAGGATGTCCAGCGCGGGGACATGTACCTGGGTGTGGATGCTGGCAACGTCCAGCAGGGTGTGGAACAGGTTGTCGTGCGACCAGGGCTGGCCGGCCTTGGCCCGCAGGCAGGCCATGTCCCAGTGCCGGTCTTGCTGCAGGGGCTTGGAGATCCAGGCCAGCATGGGCACCTGGGTCTGCTCCTTGGGCGCCATGCGGTAGGGCATGCCGTGCAGGTACAGCCCCTTCTCGCCCAGGGATTCGCCGTGGTCGGAGAGGTAGAGCAGGGCCGTGGGGCGCTTCTGCGCCTGCAGCCACTGCACGGTCTCGGCCAGGAAGTGGTCGGTGTAGCGCAGCGAGTTGTCGTAGGCGTTCTGGATGTGCTCCACCGGGCATTCCTGCAGCGCGTGGCTGGTGCATTCGGGCAGGAACCGCTTGAGCGCCTGCGGCGAGCGCTTGTAGTAGGCCGGGCCGTGGCTGCCCATCTGGTGCATCACCACCACCGTGCCCCGGGCGCGGCGTTCGGCGGGAAGCTTGGACAGTTCCTGGGGCAGCTGGCGCAGCATCGCCTCGTCGAGGCACTGGCCGTCGGGGCAGACGTCGGGAAAGTCCAGGGCGCGGGTGTCCACGTTCGGCACGCGCTCGCACACGCCCTTGCAGCCGGACTGGTTGTCCAGCCACAGCACGGCCAGGCCCGCGCGCTGAAGCACGTCGAGCAGGTTCTCGTGCCGTTCGGAGGCGTCCGCATAGCCGTCCCGGCCCAGGTGCGAGAACATGCAGGGCACCGAGGTCTGGGTGTTGGTGCCGCAGGAGCTCACGTTCGAGAAATACACCAGATCGCCCTGGCCTTGCAGCGCCTGGAGCCGGGGCGTGGTGTCGCGCCCGTAGCCGCCCAGCCCGAAATTGGCGGCGCGGGCCGTCTCGCCGACCACCAGCACGATGAGGGGTGCGCCATCGGGGTCCGTGCCCGTGGCGGCGGGGCCGCGCGCGTCCTCGCCCAGGGGGCGTAGCGGCTTCTGGGCCTGCGTGGTGCGGCCCACCGCGACGCGGCCCACGGCATACACCGTGTTGAACGGGTTGACCATGTAGCGCAGCTGCTTGTGGTTGCGCATGAGCGAGGCCACGTCCTGGAACGAGGTCCACAGCAGCGCCACGGCGACCAGCAGGCCCAGCAGGCCGGCGCCCAGTTGCTGCCCGGCCAGCCGCACCGCGCCCACCGCGCGCACCGGCTGGCGCCACCACCAGATGCCGGGCAGCGCGGCGCCCAGCGTGAGGGTGACGAGCAGCGGCCAGGACAGCAGGTCCAGCGCCTCGCCCATGTCGGTCTGCACCACATTGGTCGCCATGGTCGGATCGATCACGATGCCGTAGCTGGCCATGAAGTAGCTGCTCGATGCCGTGATGGTCAGCAGCAGGAGGCCGGCCGGCTTCAGCCAGCGGGGCCAGACCAGCAGGCTCAGCAGCAGCAGCGTGGCGGCCAGCACCACCAGGACCAGGAGACCCAGCGTGGCGACGGCCTGGGGGCCGTGCATCTCGGGCAGCCTCCACAGGGCGGTCCAGAGCGGAAAGTTGCCGAGGGTGGCCAGCCACAGGGCAAGCACCAGCAGCAGGGCCGTGGGGTGCCAGGGAGCGCGGAGGGGGGCAGTCAGGGGCATGGAGTCGGGAACCGGGGTGCACTTGGGTGCGGCGATTCTTGGACTCCAGGCTTATCTCAACATTAATCCGGCGGCCAGGCGAGGGTGACCCGGTGCGGTTCGGCGGGCGTGCCCTGGACCTGCTCCAGCACGGCCCCGTGCGCGTCGGCGATGCGCTGCACCAGCGTGAGGCCCACGCCCAGGCCGGGGCTGGCGCTGGGCCGGGCGCCGTCGCGCGCGCCGTTGTCGCGGACCGAGAGGTAGCCGCCGCCGTCGGCGGCATGGCCGACATGCACCTCGACCAGCGTGCCGCCGGGCGTGTGGCGCAGGGCGTTGTCGACCAGGTTGCGCAGGGCCAGTTCCAGCATGGTGGTGTGGCCTTGCACCACCACCGGGCCCGGCGGGGCCTCCAGGGCCAGCTCCTGCCCCAGCTCGTAGGCCATGGGCGCGTGCGCGGCCACCACCTGGCGCGCCAGGTGGCACAGGTCCACCGGCTCCGAGGCCTGGCCGTCCAGGCTCTGGGCGCGGGCCAGGTCCAGCAGCTGGCCCAGGATGCGGCCGGCGCGCAGGGCGTCGTGCTCGACCAGGGCCAGGGCCGCATCCCGGTCCGCGTCCTGGCGGGTTTCGCGGGCCAGGCGCGACTGCAGCAGCATGGCGGTCAGCGGGGTGCGCAGCTCGTGCGCCACGTCCGAGGTGAAGCGGCGTTCGCGCTCCAGTTGCGACTGCAGGCGCTGCACCAGCGCGTTGATGGCATGGGCCGTGGCGGAGAGTTCCTCGAAGGGTTGCTGCGCTGGCAAGGTCTTTCCGGCGTCGAGGTCGAGCGCGGCGATCTGGTCCGACAGGTGTTCCAGCGGCGCGATGCCCCGGCGGATGGCCCAGGCCAGCAGCAAGGCCACGAGCGGCAGCAGGATCAGGGCCGGGCGCACGATGTGCTCCGCGATGTCGCGGCCCAGGGCCTGGCGCCAGCCCATGTCGATCAGCACGGCCACGCGGCGCGGCGCCTGGGCGCTGGCGGGGGCGTCGGCCACGAAGGCGCGCCAGGTGTGGCCCGGATGCGCGGCGCCGAGGGTGAGCGTGCGGCGGCCCGCGGGCAAGGGGTCGGGCAGCACCGCCGCGATGCCGTGCGTGTCCCACAGCACGCGGCCATGCTCCCAGACCACGATGCGCAATGCGGGGGCATAGACGGCAGTGGCCTGCCCGTCGTCCACGGGGCGGGCGGGTGCGCGGCCCGGGCCGATCGGGGCGTCCGGGCGCAACAGCAGCTGGGCGGTCGATTCGAGCTGGCCGTCGGTGATTTCGTCGGCCTCGTGCAGGCCGGTGTAGTAGGCGACGGCGGCCAGGATGAGCCAGATGGCCGCCAGCGTGCCCAGCGTCCAGGCCCATAGGTGGCGCCACAGCGGGCGCCGGGGTGTGGGGGCGGGCGGACGGGCCGTGCTCATGCCGGGCCCGCAGGGAGCGGTTTCGCATCGGCGCGGGGCACGTAGTAACCCACGCCGCGCACCGTCTGGAGCAGTTCGTTGCCGAGCTTGCGGCGCAGGTGGTGGATGTGCACCTCCAGGGCGTTGCTCTCCAGCGCGTCGTCGAAACCGTACAGCGCCTCTTCGAGCCGCTGGCGCGTCAGAACCTGGCCGCTGGCGCGCAGCAGGGCCAGCAGCAGCGCGAATTCCTTGGCGCGCAGCGGCACCAGCGCGCCCGCGCGGCGCACGGTGTGGGCGGCCGGGTCCACCTCCAGGTCACCATGGCGCAGCACGGGTGAGGCGCGCCCCTCGCTGCGGCGCAGCGCCACGCGCATGCGCGCGAGCAGTTCGCCGGGGTCGAAGGGCTTGACGAGGTAGTCGTCGGCGCCTTCGTCCAACCCGGCGATGCGGTCGGGCAGGGCGTCGCGCGCGGTCAGGATGAGCACGGGCAGGTGCAGCCCTTCCTGGCGCAGGCGGCGCAGCCAGTCGATGCCGTCGCCATCGGGCAGGCCCAGGTCGAGCAGCACCATGTCGAAGGCCTCGACATGCAGGGCCGTCCAGGCGGCCGACAGGGTGGGGCTGATGTCCACGGCGTAGCCCGCGCCCCGGAGCGTGGCCGCCAGCCCGCCCGCGATGCCCTCGTCGTCCTCGACCACCAGAATGCGCATGTGCTTTGCTTTTGCCAGGGAATGCTTGTTCGCCCGCTATTGTGCGTCCTGCCCGCCGGGACGGGCGGCGCTGCCGATAATGCGGGCCTATGTCTTTTTCCGATCCGCGTCCGTCCGAGCCTTCCCGCGCCTTCACCCTGGAGTTTCCCGAGTCCCTGCCCGTGTCGGGGCGGCGCGACGAGATCATGGAGGCGCTGCGCCAGCACCAGGTCATCATCGTCTGCGGTGAAACCGGCTCGGGCAAGACCACGCAGTTGCCCAAGATTGCGCTGGCCCTGGGGCGTGGCAAGTGCAATGCGCCGGAGGGGCAGAAGGGCCGGCTCATCGGCCACACCCAGCCGCGCCGCATCGCCGCCAGCAGCGTGGCCAAGCGCATCGCCGAGGAGCTGAAAACGCCGCTGGGCGAGGTGGTGGGCTACAAGGTGCGCTTCCAGGACCGGCTTTCGCGCGATGCCTCGGTCAAGCTCATGACCGACGGCATTTTGCTGGCCGAGACGCAGACCGACCCGCTGCTGAGCGCCTATGACACCCTCATCATCGACGAGGCGCACGAGCGCAGCCTGAACATCGACTTCCTGCTCGGCTATCTGCGCCAGTTGCTGCCGCGCCGGCCGGACCTGAAGATCGTCGTCACCTCCGCCACCATCGACGCCGACCGCTTCGCCAAGCATTTTGCAAGCGCCCGCCCGGCGCCGGGCCGCCCCAAGCCGGGCGCGGCCCCCTCGGGGGGCAGCGACCCACACGCAGTGGGGGAGCGTGGGGGCGAACTGATTCCGGCGCCGGTGATTCAGGTGTCGGGCCGCACCTTCCCGGTGGAGCAGCGCTGGCGGCCGTTCGAGGAAAGCCGCGACTACGGCCTGAACGAGGCCATCGCCGACGGCGTGGACGAACTCTGGCAAGGCAATGCGGGCGGTGACATCCTCGTCTTCCTGCCCGGCGAGCGCGAAATCCGCGAGGTCGCCGACCACCTGCGCAAGCACCTGGCGCACCAGCCGGTCACGCGCAACGCCGAGGTGCTGCCGCTGTTCGCGCGCCTGTCGCAGGCCGAGCAGGACCGCATCTTCGACGGCCACACCGGCCGGCGCATCGTGCTGGCCACCAACGTGGCCGAGACCTCGCTCACCGTTCCAGGCATCCGGTACGTGATTGACGCAGGCACGGCGCGCGTCAAGCGCTACAGTTTGCGGAGCAAGGTGGAGCAGTTGCTGGTCGAGCCCATCAGCCAGGCGGCGGCCAACCAGCGCGCCGGGCGCTGCGGGCGCGTGGCCAACGGCATCTGCATCCGGCTCTACGACGAAAAGGACTTCACGGGCCGCCCGCGCTTCACCGACCCCGAGATTCTGCGCAGCTCGCTGGCGGGGGTGATCCTGCGCATGAAGTCGCTGCACCTGGGCGTGGTGGAAGACTTTCCGTTCATCGACGCGCCCTCGGGCCGCGCCATTGCCGACGGCTACCAACTGCTCAACGAACTGGGCGCGGTGGACGACAAGAACGAGCTCACGCCCATGGGGCGCGAGCTTTCCAAGCTGCCGCTCGACCCGCGCGTGGGCCGGATGATCCTCGAAGCCCGTGCGCGTGGCGCGCTCAGCGAGGTGCTGGTGATCGCCAGCGCCCTGAGCCTGCAGGACGTGCGCGACCGCCCCATGGAGGCGCAGCAGCAGGCCGACCAGCAGCACGCCAAGTTCGACGACGACAAGAGCGAATTCAGCGGCTACCTCAAGCTCTGGCAGTGGCTGCAGGACGCGCGCGGCGGTGTGCCGCAGCTGCCCTCGGCGCGTGTGCAGCAGGCCCAGGCGCGCGCGCGCGGCCCCTCGCAGGCCGTGCTGCCGGTGGCGCAGCGCAAGGCGGCCGCGCCGGCGCAGCCCGTGCCTGCGGCGGCCGCCCCCACGCACAAGCTCAGCAACCGCCAGTACGAGCAGCTCTTGCGCCAGAACTTCATCAACGTGCGCCGCGTGCGCGAGTGGCGCGACGTGCACAGCCAACTGCTCACCGTGGTGACGGAGCACCACTGGGCGCTCAACAACCAGCCCGCCAGCTACGAGGCGCTGCACCTGTCCATGCTCTCGGGCCTGTTGGGCAACATCGGCTTCAAGCCCGAGGAAGAGGACGTTTACCTGGGCGCGCGCGGCATCAAGTTCCACCGCCATCCCGGCGCGCACCTGCGCAAGAAGCCGGGGCGCTGGATCGTCTGCGCCGAACTGGTGGAAACCACGCGCCTGTTCGGCCGGGGCATCGCCGCCATCGAGCCGCAATGGCTTGAAGAGGTGGGCGCGCACCTGCTGAAGAAACAGGTGCTCGACCCGCACTGGGAGAAGAAGGCCGCCGAGGTGGTGGCGTTCGAGCGCGCCACGCTGTACGGCCTGGTGGTGTACAGCGGGCGCCGCGTGGGCTACGAGAAGGTGGACCCGCATGCCGCGCGCGAGCTGTTCATCCGCGAGGCGCTGGTGGGCGGCGAGGCGCCGCAGGACTGGGACAAGCGCCTGCCTTTCCTGGCCGCCAACGACAAGCTCATCGCCAAGGTGCAGGAGCTGGAACACAAGTCGCGCCGCCAGGACGTGTTGGTGGACGAGGAGCTGATCTTCGCCTTCTACGACCAGCAGGTGCCGCAGGACGTGTGCAACGGCCGCAGCTTCGAGCACTGGTACCGCGCGGAGAGCAAGGCCCGGCCCGACCTGCTCAAGCTCACGCGCGACGAACTCATGCGCCACGAGGCGGCAGGCATCACCACCAGCGCCTTTCCCAAGATGGTGCGCCTGGGCGGCGTGGACTGCGCCGCGAGCTATTTACACGAGCCCGGCGACCCGCGCGACGGCATCACCGTCACCATCCCGCTGTTCGTGCTCAACCAGGTGCAGGAGGAGCGCTGCGAGTGGCTCGTGCCCGGCATGCTCAAGGACAAGATCCAGGCCCTGCTCAAGAGCCTGCCGCAGCGCCCGCGCAGCCGCTTCGTGCCGCTGCCCGACAGCGCCACGCGCCTGGCCGCCTTGCTGGGCACGCCCGACCGCGTGGGCCACACGGGGCTGGTGGACGCACTGCTCAAGCAGGTGCGCGACGAAACCTCGCTCGACGTCAAGCGCGCCGACTTCAAGCTCGACATGGTGCCGCCGCACCTGTTCATGAACTTCCGCGTGGTGGACGAGCACGGCCGCCAGCTGGGCCAGGGGCGCAACCTGGGCGCGCTCAAGGCCGAACTGGGCGCCAAGGCGCGCGGGGCCTTCCAGGCGCTTGCTTCATTAAAGATAGCGCCTGGCGCTTCATCCAAGCCGGATTCAGATAAAAAACCATCTGAAAATGCCGCAGATAGAGCGCAAGCAGCTCCTGAAAAGAGAGCGAAGACTGCACCCGCCGCGCAGGCCGAGCAACGCTACACCGCCTGGACCTTTGGCGAACTCCCGGAGCTGATGGAGATCGGCAAGGGCGGGCAGACGCTGATCGGCTTTCCGGCGCTCATCGACGCGGGCGATGCGGTCACCATCGAGGTGTTCGACGAACCCGAGGTGGCGGCCGTCAAGCACCGCTCCGGCCTGCGCCGCCTGTGCGCGCTGCAGATCAAGGACGCGCTCAAGTACCTCGAAAAGAACATCCCCGACCTGCAGAAGATGGCCGTGGCCTACATGCCGCTGGGCACGCAGGAAGAACTGCGCGCGCAGATCCTCGACGTGGCGCTGGACCGCGCCTTCCTGCTCGACCCGCTGCCCACCAACGCGCAGGACTTCGAGCGCCGCGTGCAGGAAGGGCGCGCTCGCCTCACGCTGATCGCCAACGAGGTGGCGCGCCTGGCACTCACCATCCTGCAGGAATACGCCACGGCGGTGCGCAAGATCAAGGACACCAAGGGCGCGCCCGAGGCCACGCAGGATGCGCAGCAGCAACTGCAGCGCCTCATGCCCAAGCAGTTCCTGGCGGCCGCGCCCTGGCCGCAGCTGGCGCACTTTGCGCGCTACCTCAAGGCCATCGTGCTGCGGCTGGACAAAGTCCGCGCCGACCCGGCGCGCGACGCCGCCCGCCTGGCCGAGCTGCGCCCGCAGGAGCAGCGCTACTGGCGCCTGGTGGCCGAGCGCAAGGGCCAGGTGGACGCGCGCATGCAGGAGCTGCGCTGGCTGCTGGAGGAACTGCGCGTGAGCTTCTTCGCCCAGGAGCTGCGCACGCCGCAGCCGGTGAGCGTCAAACGCTTGGACAAGCTCTGGGCGCAGATCAATAGCTGAGCCAGCATGCCGATCACGGGCTATTAATGAGATTAATTCTCATTTATACTGTCTGCATTCCTTCCGTGAATCCATGCAGACCGAGCCCATTGACGCCCCTTTCGACGAGCACCTCGCTTTGTGCCGCGCGTATGGCGCCGTGCAGGAGCGCTGCAGCCGGGTGATGGCCCAGCAGCGTGCCGAGATCGAGCGCCTGCAGGCCCAGGCCGTGCGCCTGCGGGCGGCCGTGATCGTGCGCGACACGGCGCTGGCCCTGGCGCGCGAGGACCACGCGCGCCTGGTGGCCCGGCTGATCGGCGAAGGCAACGCCAGCGCCGTGGCCGCCGATCTGGTGATCTGCCAGACGGGGTGCCTGGGGCATGGCGACTATTGGCGCGAGCAGGACCGCTGCCGCCGGACCGGGCAGCATTGCGTGCTCGCCGATATTCCGACATTCACAGCCTGATATCCACGCTGTTGCGCATGGCGGCCTGGGCCACGGCGTCCAGGGCGCCATCCACCACCGTTTGCTGCGTCAGAACGCGCATGGAGCCCTGTTCGATGAGCCGCTCCAGCAACCGCAGTGTCATGGACTGGGAGCGTCCAGAGGCGCTGGTGAAGAGGAAGAGCGTGCCATGCGGGCCGATCCATGAAAGCTGGGTGCGCTCCCATTTGCCCGCCACCAGCAGGTCCACCCAGGTGCCGACGGCCAGGTTGCCCTGCACGGGCGCGCTGGGGCAGGGGCCGTTGGCCGAGGCGCTGGTTCCGGTGGGTATCGCTTCTGGCGTCTCGCCCTGGGATTCCGGGGCCACGGTCGAGTCGATGTAGCCCGACTCCTTGGCCTCGGAGGGCGCGACCCAGGGTTCTTCGTCGGCGTGCGGCGCGGGCCGCGGCCTGGGCTGCGCGGGCTTGGCGGCTTGCGCGGCCGGCGCGGGCTTGAAGGCCTGCTGGTGCAATTGCATGAGCCGGTCGAAAAACGTGTCGGTCTTGGCGGCGGGGTAGTCGATCGATGCCAGTCCCTCGCGCAGCTTGCTCAGCAGCTTGGGCAGCAGGCGCGCGAGCCGGCCCACGTTCAGGCGGGTCAGTTCGGGTTGCGCGCTCCAGATCAGGGCATCGACCAGTTCGCGGTAGCGCCCAGGGTCGGTGCCGCCGCCGTGGTCGGTCAGGCGCGCCTGGGCCATCACCTGGGCCCAGGGGCCCAGCAAGAACTTGGAGATTTCCTGCGGCACCTGGCCGATCTGGGGCAGCAGCCAGATGTCGCGCGAGATCTTGGCCGCCAGCAGGTGGCGCTGCTCGGCGTGTTGCAGGGCCTCGATGGCGCGCAGCCGCTCGCGCTTGCGGGCCTGCTCGCGCTCGGCCCAGGTGGTCTGCAACTGCTGCAGGATGTGCTCGAAAGGCTCCTGGCTGTCGATGTCGGCCGTGGCCAGCGGGCTGGCGATCTCGATCAGGGGGTGCATGAAGCTCTCGAAGCCGGGGGCTTCGAGGCTGTCGAATGCCAGGCTGCGGTCCGTGATCTCCTGCAGCAGGCGGCGGGCGGGGTGTTCCTTGTCGCTGAAGAAGCGGGGGTCGGCCAGGGCCAATTGCAGCAGGGCGGGCTCCAGGGCCCGGATGAACTGCTGGACGGGCCAGAGCAGCCGGCTGTCGCGCGCCATGTTGTCCACCATCAGGGCCACCACTTCCATGCTCAGGGCCTGGCCCAGGCCCGTGGCGCCCTTGTGCGCCGCGGCGGATGCGGCCGTGCCGCCGCTGGCCTGGCCGCGCTGGCTGCCCAGGCGCTCCATCATGTGGCCCACCTGGTTCATTTCCTGCAGGGCCTCGAAGGCGGCAGGGACGGTGATGGCGAAGTCCGTGGGAAGGGGCTCGTGCGCATGGGCTTCGAATTCGCGCGAGAACCGTTCGGCGAAGGCCTCCAGCGAGGTGGGTGCGGGCACGGGCGTTTCGGTGAGCTCGCCCAGCAGCAGGCGGCGCAGGCGGTCGAGCGTCAGCAGCGAGTCGGCGTGGCCGGCCTGCAAGGGCGGCGTTTCTGGTGTTTCCAGCCGCGCGGGCGCCGTTTCCGGGCCGAAGCCCGGGGCGGCGCCGGTGGAGGTCGGTCCGAGGTAGACATATTCGCCGCCGGCCTGGCGCACGGCATAGCCCACGGGCCGGATGCCGCTTTGCTGCAACTGGCCGATCAGCGCGAGGTAGAGCTTGCGCAGTTCGCCGCCCAGGGCCTGGGCCATGTGCGCCATCCAGTCGCGCCGCACCTGGTCGGTGGCCTGCATCTGCGACACCACGCCCTGCAGCGCCTGCAGGAAGGCTTCGGGGCGCAGGGGGTTGTGTTCCGGGCGGACGGTGGGCAGCCCCCGGGCCGCGCACACGAGCGCATCGAGATCGGCCAGGGGAGCCTCCACGGCCGATGCCACGATCTGCCCGGCGCGGGCGCGTTCGACGCTTTCACTGATCTGTGTCTCGTCCATCAGTTCGAGGTCGTCGAAATGGACGGTGAACAGGGAGCGCGTGGCTTTCTGGCTTTCCGCGTTGCCCTGATCGAGCGCCTTGCGCAGCGTGCCGGGGTAGCGGTCGCTCATCACGGGGGCGAGCTTGGCGAGTTGCTGGCGCGCGTCGAGCAGCGCATGGCGCTCGCCCGGGGTGCGCGCCAGGTCTTCGCGCGATTGCAGGGATTGGCGCGTGGCCTCGGTGACGCGCTCCATGAGATGCCGAGCATCCTCCAGCACGCTGTGCAGGAGGCGCTGGTAGATATCGGCGTCGGGTCCTGCGGGGGCGGGGGCAGACGGTGCGACGTGTTTCAAGTCAGTTCTCTTTTGAAGAAATACCAATGTCTTTCATCGTGTGCGAGTATCGCCGTGGAACGCGCCCGGATGGATGCTGCCTTGCGCACTCCATGCAAAGATCGTGAACGGTTCCAAGGCAGCGAGGGGGCGCTCGGCCCCCTCGTTCTTCAAGCGCGGGCCAGGGGGCCTGCGAAGGTGTCAGCCGCCATGGAACTTCACCACCAGCGGCACGATGAGCAGCGCCACGATGTTGATGATTTTGATCAGCGGGTTCACGGCCGGGCCAGCGGTGTCCTTGTAGGGGTCGCCCACGGTGTCGCCGGTCACGGCGGCCTTGTGTGCCTCGGAGCCCTTGCCGCCGTGGTTGCCGTCCTCGATGTACTTCTTGGCGTTGTCCCAGGCGCCGCCGCCGGTGCACATGCTGATGGCGACGAACAGGCCGGTCACGATGGTGCCCATGAGCAGACCGCCGAGCGCCTTGGGGCCGAGCAGCAGGCCGACCACGATCGGCACCACCACGGGCAGCAGGCTGGGGATGACCATTTCCTTGATGGCGGCGGTGGTCAGCATGTCCACGGCCTTGCCGTACTCGGGCTTGGCCGTGCCTTCCATGATGCCCTTGATCTCGCTGAACTGGCGGCGCACTTCCACCACCACGCTGCCGGCAGCGCGGCCCACGGCTTCCATGGCCATGGCACCGAACAGGTAGGGGATCAGGCCGCCAATGAACAGGCCGATGATCACCATGGGGTCGCTCAGGTCGAAGCTGACCGCGCGGCCATAGCTCTCCAGCTTGTGCGTGTAGTCGGCGAACAGCACCAGTGCGGCGAGGCCGGCAGAACCGATGGCGTAGCCCTTGGTCACCGCCTTGGTGGTGTTGCCCACGGCGTCCAGCGGGTCGGTGATGTCGCGCACGCTGCTGGGCAGTTCGCTCATTTCGGCGATGCCGCCGGCGTTGTCGGTGATGGGGCCGTAGGCATCCAGCGCCACCACGATACCGGCCATGCTCAGCATGGACATGGCGGCGACGGCGATGCCGTACAGGCCTGCGAGCTGGTAGGCCACCAGGATGGCGATGCAGACAAAGATCACCGGCCAGGCCGTGGAGCGCATGGATACGCCCAGGCCCGCGATGATGTTGGTGCCGTGGCCCGTGGTGGAGGCCTGGGCGATGTGGCGCACGGGTGAGTACTGGGTGCCGGTGTAGAACTCGGTGATCCAGACCAGCGCGGCCGTCAGCACCAGGCCGGTGGTGCAGGCGCCGAACAGCTTCATCTGCGCGCCGCTGCCGCCCAAGGCGTTGTCGGGGATGATCCAGGTGGTGACGAAGTAGAAGGCGATGAGCGAGAGCACGCCGGCGATGGCCAGGCCCTTGTAGAGCGCGGGCATCACGTTCTTCATGCCCGGCGAGGCCTTGACGAAGAAGCAGCCGATGATGGACGCCACGATGGACACGGCGCCCAGCGCGAGCGGGTAGAGCACCGCGTTGAGCGGCGCGGCGGCCACCAGCAGGGCGCCCAGCACCATGGTGGCGATCAGCGTCACGGCGTAGGTCTCGAACAGGTCGGCGGCCATGCCGGCGCAGTCGCCCACGTTGTCGCCCACGTTGTCGGCGATCACGGCGGGGTTGCGCGGGTCATCCTCGGGGATGCCGGCCTCCACCTTGCCCACCAGGTCGGCGCCCACGTCGGCGCCCTTGGTGAAGATGCCGCCCCCCAGGCGCGCGAAGATGGAGATCAGCGAGGAGCCGAAGGCAAAGCCGATCAGCGGGTTGAGCAGGCCGGCCAGGGTCTTGTCCGCCGCCGGGTTGCTGCCCACCAGGAACCAGTAGAAGCCGGTCACGCCCAGCAGGCCCAGGCCCACCACCAGCATGCCGGTGATGGCGCCACCGCGGAAGGCCACGTCCAGCGCGGGGCCGATGCCTTGCGTGGCGGCCTGCGCGGTGCGCACGTTGGCGCGCACCGAGACGTTCATGCCGATGAAGCCGCAGGCGCCCGAAAGCACCGCGCCGATGACGAAGCCGATGGCGGTCTTGCCGTCGAGGAAGAGACCGATGAGGATGGCCAGCACCACGCCAACGATGCCGATGGTCTTGTATTGGCGCGCCAGGTAGGCGGCCGCGCCCGCCTGGATGGCGGCCGCGATTTCCTGCATGCGGGCGTTGCCCGCGTCCTTCGAGAGAATCCAGCCACGGGCCCAGAAGCCGTAGGCCACTGCAATCAGCCCGCAGACCAGGGCCAGTATGAGAGGGGAAGTCAGCGCTGTGTTTCCAGCCATTCTTTTTCTCCAGGGTGTTGAATCGCACGTTAGGGGACACAACGCACCGGTCATGTCCCCGCTGCGTTGCTTCCTCGTGCTCCAAGCCTGGAGACGATTGGCCAACCAAGGCAATTTACCCCGAAAAAATGACATGCAAGCGTCGAGAAAGGGGGGGGGCCTTAAAATGAGGGTTAATCCCGACGTGAACTCTTAACAATCATCAACATCGCGAACGACAACATGTCTCTTAACAGCGTCACCCCCGGCAAGAACCTTCCCGAAACCTTCAACGTGGTCATCGAGATTCCGGCTGAATCCGATCCCATCAAGTACGAAGTGGACAAGGAGTCGGGCGCCGTTTTCGTGGACCGTTTCCTGACCACGGCCATGTACTACCCGTGCAACTACGGCTACGTGCCCCGCACCCTGTCGGGCGACGGCGACCCGGTGGATGTGCTGGTCATCACCCCGTACCCGCTGCACCCCGGCGTGGTGGTGCCCTGCCGTGCCCTGGGCATCCTGAAGATGGAAGACGAGGCCGGCATCGACGGCAAGGTGCTGGCCGTGCCCACCACCAAGATCCTCAAGATGTACGAGCCCTGGAAGACCGTGGCGGACGTGAACCCGATGCGCCTGAAGGCCATCAGCCATTTCTTCGAGCACTACAAGGACCTGGAAGAAGGCAAGTGGGTCAAGGTGCTGGGCTGGGAAGGCATCGAGGCCGCCCACAAGGAAATCATGGACGGTCTGGCCGAGTACCAGAAATCCCAAGGTTGATGCATGGGCGCTGCGCAAGGCGTGCAGCGCCGCCCGCGCCTGTGCTTGCACGCCGTGCCCGCATTCTTCGCGGGCATTTTCTTGTGCAGTTCAGCGGCCCCGTTGTGGGTCGGGGTAGATCAGATTCAGGCCGGGCAGGGTGGGGCGCTTGAAGGGCTGCCACACCACGCCGGGGCCCTGGGGTTGGCTTAGGCGATCTGCCACGACCCACCAGGCGCCCGGGTGCAGGCCGATGCCGAAATGGCTGGCGACGACCTCGATGTTCTCGGTGTGCGGGTTGTGCGGCGCGGGCGCCTGGATGCTGCCGCGCCAGGCCACCACGCCATCGGTGCGCGAATAGATGCTGCTGGTGGGCACGGGTGGCGCTTCAGGCAGGTTGTAGTGCTCGGCCTCGCGGTGCACCTCGCGCCCGCTGGCGAACTGGTAGATGCGCCAGGCGTTGGTGGAGGTGTGCGGGCCAGCGAACGGCGTGCCCAGCGTGATCACGCAGCGCACCAGGTCGGGCATTTCCTTGGCCAGCTCGCGGGCATAGACGCCGCCCAGGCTCCAGCCCACAAGGCTGACGCGGGCGCCGCTCTTCTGGCTGGTTTCCACCAGCTG
The DNA here is from genome assembly GCF_003604195.1 of Simplicispira lacusdiani. Classification (GTDB taxonomy): domain Bacteria; phylum Pseudomonadota; class Gammaproteobacteria; order Burkholderiales; family Burkholderiaceae_C; genus Simplicispira; species Simplicispira lacusdiani. The sequence continues at coordinate 173,007 of NZ_QXGR01000003.1, read as the reverse complement.
CTGCTTGGCGGCTTCCAGCACGCCATGGCGCGGGCCCAGGTTCAGCCCCTGGCCCCAGCCGTGGGTCTGGTAATTGCGCGATTCGAGGTAGCGGCGCAGCGGCAGGGTGGTCGGGTCGCCAGCGGTCAGGCCCGGGAAGACGATGACCGAATGGCCGTCGCCCAGCGGCGCGCGCTGCAGCAGGGGCCAAGCGGGCAGTACCGCGCCCAGTTCCCAGGGGGCGCGGAACTCCATCGCGAGCAGGTGCAGGCCGGGCGGGGGGAGTTCATGGAGTTCGGGGGCTTTTTTGGCGAACGGGGGCATCGGGACTCGCAGTGCAATCGAATCGGGACTTCCGCCGTGGCGGCGGGAGTCGAGACAATGCTGCATTCTTCCATGGGCCGCTGGCGCAGAAATGGGGGTAACTCTCCAAATGTGCCGGCCTTCGGGAAAGCCTGGAGATGTTTCGCGGAGCGGGGCTCGCATGGCATAGGGAAATGGGGTATGTTTACAACAAGATGTCACGAACGTGACGGCGTTGCCTGCCTTTCTTGTGTTGAAGCCTTGTGGTTCGCGGACAGGGGATTGCGCCCGGTGCCTCATGGGCGCCGTGGTGGACGGTAAAGATTTGAAAACGAAAGGAAACACATCATGCTGGCACTCAACCGTTTAAGCGTCTCCAGGCGCCTTGGCACCCTGGTGGTTTGCGCGGTGCTGGGGATGATGGTTCTCATCACCTTGTTCATGCTGTCCGAGCGGGCGCTGATCATGCAGGAGCGGCAGATCAGCGTGCGCCAGACCGTGGAGGCCGCCCATGGACTGGTGGTCTACTACCATGACCAGGCCAGCAAGGGCGTCATCACCGAGGACGAGGCCAAGAAGCAGGCCATGGAGGCGATCCGGCCCCTGCGTTACAGCGGGGCAGAGTATTTCTGGATCAACGACATGCAGCCGCGCATGGTGATGCACCCCATTCGTCCGGACCTGCAGGGCCAGGATCTCAGCGGCAACAAGGACCCCACGGGCCTGCTGCTGTTCATGGAATTCGTGAAAACGGTGCAGAAGGATGGCGCCGGCTTTGTGTCCTACATGTGGCCCAAGCCGGGTAGCGAAAAGCCCGTGGAAAAGGTGTCCTATGTCAAGGGCTTCGCGCCCTGGGGCTGGGTGATCGGTTCGGGCGTGTATGTGGACACGGTGCAGTCTGTCTTCGTGAGCCGTTTGGTTCAGCTGGGCCTCATCACGCTGGTGCTGGCCGGGGTGCTGGTGGTCATCAGCCTGGTGCTGGCCCGCAGCATCCTGCGGCAGCTTGGCGCCGACCCCGAGTTGCTCAACGGCATCACGCACCGCATCGCCCAGGGTGATCTGGCGGTCGAGATTCCGCGTGCGACCCATGAGCACAGCGTGCTCCATGGCATCCAGGCCATGCGCGACAGCGTGGTGAGCATCGTCACGCGCGTACGCCAGGGCTCGGAGAGCGTGGCCACGGCCAGCGCCGAGATCGCGCAGGGCAACCACGATCTGTCGGCGCGCACGGAGCAGCAGGCCAGCGCGCTGGAAGAGACGGCGGCGTCCATGGAGCAATTGGGTTCCACCGTGCGCCAGAACGCCGACAACGCGCGCCAGGCCAACCAGCTGGCGGTCAACGCCTCCAGCGTGGCGCAGCAGGGGGGCGAAGTGGTGGCCGAGGTGGTTAGCACCATGCGCGGCATCAACGACAGTTCCAAGAAGATCGCCGACATCATCAGCGTGATCGACGGCATCGCGTTCCAGACCAACATCCTGGCGCTCAATGCGGCGGTGGAAGCGGCCCGCGCGGGCGAACAGGGCCGGGGCTTCGCCGTGGTGGCCAGCGAGGTGCGCAGCCTGGCCGGGCGCAGCGCCGAGGCGGCCAAGGAGATCAAGGCACTCATCACGGACAGCGTGGAACGCGTGGAGCAGGGCAGCGCGCTGGTGGACAAGGCCGGTGTGACCATGACCGAGGTGGTGACGGCGATCCGGCGCGTGACCGACATCATGGGCGAGATCAGCGCGGCCAGCAGCGAACAGAGCACCGGCGTGTCGCAGGTGGGTGATGCCGTGACGCAGATGGACCAGGCCACTCAGCAGAATGCCGCGCTGGTCGAGCAGATGGCCGCGGCCGCCGGCAGCCTCAACAGCCAGGCGCGCGAACTCGTCGATGCCGTGGCCGTGTTCCGGTTGGCCCAGGGTGAGCAGCCGGCCGCTGCCCGCCCCGTGGCCGCAGCACCGCGCCCCGCCGTCAAGCGTTCGGCTCCTGCCCCGGCCCCCGTGGTCGCGCGCAAGAAGTCCGCGCCCGGGCTTGCTGCTCCTGCCGCGAAGCCCGCGCCCGCCGCCCCGGCGGCGTCCGCCGGAGGTCAGGACGACTGGGAAAGCTTCTGACGGGAGTGCTTGTCCCCAGCGGTTGCAGGTGAAAGTCGTGTTGCAATAAGATTCATGTAAAATGAATCTTATTGCATGCCATTCAGGCCCTTGAACCCGGCCTGGCGCCACGATCCCATGACACACCCCTTACCTCCCATCCTGCCCACGGGCAACGCGGCGCAGCAACCCGTGGCGTTGGAGGGCTGGCCCCTGCTGCGGCTGGGCTTTCGCCCCTTCTACCTGGGTACGGCATTGCTGGCCTGCCTGTCGGTGCCGCTCTGGATCGCGGCGTTCCTGGGGTTGGTTCCGCTGCATCTCACGGTATCCCCCCTGCTGTGGCATGCCCATGAAATGCTGTTCGGCTTTGCCGCCGGCGTCATCATCGGCTTCCTGCTTACGGCCGTGAAGGCCTGGACCGGGCTGGCCACGCCGCGCGGGCCGCTGCTCGGCACGCTGGCGCTGCTCTGGCTGGCGGCGCGGGTGGCCGCCGTGGCGGCGCCCTATCCGGTGTACGCCGCGCTCGATCTGGTGCTGCTGCCCACGGTGGCCGTCATCCTGCTGCGTTTGCTCATCAAGGCGGGCAACAAGCGCAATATCCCCTTGATTTCCATCCTCGTCCTGCTGTCGCTGGCCAACCTGTGCTTCCACCTGGCGGCCATGGGCGCCATCGGTCTGCAGCCCGTGCAGGCGCTGTATGCCGGCCTGGGCCTGATCGTGATGATCGAGTGCGTGATGGCCGGCCGCGTCGTGCCCATGTTCACCAAGAATGTCACGCCCGGCCTGGTGATCAACATCCCGCGCAAGTTCGAGCTGGTCACGCTGGCCAGCACCGGCGTGGCGCTGGCGCTGTGGGTGTTCGCACCGGCGGGCTGGGTCACGCTGGTGGCCTGCGTGATCGCCGCCGGCATGCACGCCGTGCGCCTCTGGAAGTGGCACCCGCGGGTCACGTTCAAGCGCCCCATCCTCTGGATCCTGCACGCCTCCTACGCCTGGGTGCCCGTGGGCTTTGCCCTCCTGGCGCTGGCGCAGGTGGGCGTGGTGACCGTTTCCGTGGCGGTGCACGCCTTCGCCGTGGGCACCACGGGCGGGCTCATCATCGGCATGGTCACGCGCACGGCGCGCGGCCACACGGGGCGCCAGTTGCAGGTGGGCCGGGCCGAGGTGCTGGCCTATGCGCTGGTGATGGGCGCTGCCGTGCTGCGCGTGCTGGTGCCTGCCGTGGTGCCGCAGTGGTACGCGCCGGCCCTGGCGCTTGCCGCCACGGCCTGGGCCATCGCGTTCGCCGTGTACCTGTTCGTTTACACCCCCTGGCTGACCCAGACCCGGCTCGACGGCAAGGACGGCTGAGCTGCGCCCTGCCTCTCTCCTGCTTTCTCTTCATGACCACCGCCCAGAAAGGCTGATTCCATGCTTCCCACCCAATCCCCCGTGATCGACGTGCGCACCATCGAGCCGCGCGAGCGCCATGTGCAGATCTTTGGCCGCCTGGACGCCCTGCGCGCAGGCGAGGCGCTGCAGATCGTCAACGACCATGACCCCGTGCCCCTGCGCCACCAGCTCGAATCGCGTGCGCCCGGCCAGTTCCAATGGGCCTACCTGCAGTCCGGTCCGGACCAATGGCGCGTGCTGATCAGCAAGCTCGAAGCCAAGGTGTCCGCTGCCGAGGCCGAAGACTCCTGCTGCTCCGGCGGCGCCTGCTGCGGCTGAAGTGCGACGACATCCCCCTGAGCCCCCTGAGGCGCTTCGCGCCTTCCCCCCGCTCTCGCCTCGCTGCGCGATGCGGGCAGGGGGACGCCCCCAGCGCGGCGGGGCGGCCCTTGCGCGGGGGCCGCTGGCCTGGACCGCGTTCGCTTCATGCGCCGTAGGTGGAGCAAACGCAATGGCTCACTGATACTTACCGGCCACGGCCGATCCAATCTCCTGGTGCGCCACAGCCCGCGAAAGCGGGCTGTGGCGTTTTTGGGGTCTACAGCCCGAGCGACAGCATGGCTGCCTCGGACATCATGGAGCGGTTCCACGGCGGATCGAACACCATGTTCACCGTGATCTCGCCCACGCGGGGCAGGGCCAGCACCTTGTCGCACACCTCGTCGGCGATCGCCTCGCCCATGCCGCAGCCCACGGAGGTCAGCGTCATGTCGATGACCACGCGCACCTTCTCGCTGTCTTCGAGCGCTTCGAGTTCGCAGCGGTAGATGAGGCCCAGCTCCACGATGTTGACCGGAATCTCCGGGTCGTAGCAGGTGCTCAGCGCCTGCCGGATCAAGTCGTTCAGGTCCTCGATCTCCACTTTCTCCGGCAGCGCCAGCGCGGCGGGCGGCTGCTTGCCGATGGCGTCGGCGTCGGCGCCGCGCAGGCGCACGAGCTGGCCTTGCACGAGCAGGGTGAAAGAGGAGCCCAGCGCCTGGGTGATCTGCGCCAGGCTGCCAGCCTCCAGGTCCATGGGCGAGCCGTCGGGGATGCACTCCACGCGCACCGGGCGGCGCACCAGCACGTCTTCGCGGTGGCGTTTCATCATGGCGTTTCCTCCAGGGTGACGGCCGCGCCAGCGTCGCTGTGCGCCTCTTGTGCCAGCGCGTGCATGAGCGCGTGCCAGCCCAGCAGCGCGCACTTGATGCGGCTGGGGTAGCGGCGCACGCCGGCCAGGCTCACCAGCTTGCCCAGGGGCGCGGCTTCGGGCTCGGTCTCGCCGGTGAGCACGGCGCGGAAATGCTGCTGCAGTTGCCGCGCCCACTCCACGTCGCGGCCCTTGACGGCCTCGCCCATCATCGAGGCCGAGGCCATGCAGATGGCGCAGCCCTGGCCGCTGAAGCGGATGTCCGCCACGCGGCCCTGGTCGACGGCCAGCTCCACGGCGATGTTGTCGCCGCACTGCGGGTTGGTGCCCCGCGCCTGGTGCGTGGGGTGGTCGAGGTGGCCGAAGTTGCGCGGCGCGCGCTTGTGCTCCAGCACCACCTCCTGGTACAGGTCGTTTTCCGGTGTATTCATTTCGGTTCTCCATGGCGCTGTGGCTCACCCACGATGCATGAAACTGGTGCGGCCCAAGCCAGTGGCCACCGTGCAAGGGCCGCCCCGCCGCACCGGTGGCGTCCCCCTGCCCGCATCGCGCAGCGAGGCGAGAGCGGGGGGAAGGCGCGAAGCGACACAGGGGGGTGTTTCACTTCAATATCTCCAGGGAACGTGCCACGCCCGCGAGCAGGCGCTCCACTTCTTCGTGGGTGTTGTAGCCGGCGAACGAGGCGCGCGTGGTGGGCCCCAGGCCCAGGTGGTCGAGCAGCGGCTGGGCGCAGTGGTGGCCGGTGCGCACGGCGATGCCCTGGCCGTCAAGCAGGGTGCCGATGTCGTGCGGGTGCACGCCCTCGGCCACGAAGGACACCAGCGCCGACTGGTGGGCCTGCGGCGCCAGCACGGTGACGCCGTCGATGGCGGCCAGCCCCGTGGCGGCGTGCGCGCGCAGGGCGTGCACATGCGCGTCGAGGGTGGCGCGGCCGGTGCGCTCGATGAACGCCGCTGCCGCCGCCAGGCCCACGGCGCCGGCCACGTTGGGCGTGCCGCCTTCGAGCCGGGCCGGCAGGCCGGCAAAGCCGGCGCCCTCGTAACTGACCCACTCCACCATGTCGCCGCCCAGGCGCAGCGGCGCCAGGCGCTCCAGCGCGGTGCGGCGACCCACCAGGGCGCCGGTGCCCATGGGGCCGTACATCTTGTGGCCCGAGAAGGCCATGAAGTCGCAGTCCAGCGTGGCGATGCCGGGCATGGCGTGGCCCACGGCCTGCGCGGCGTCGAGCACGGTGAGCGCGCCAGCGCGGGCCGCCAGGGCCAGCAGGGTTTCATAGGGCGGGCGCTCGCCGGTGGCGTTGGCGCCGGCGGTGAGGGCCAGCACGCGCGTGCGCGGCGTCAGCAGGCGCTCCAGGTCGGCGGTGTGCAGGCGCCCCTGCGCGTCCGGGCGCAGGATGTGCAGCGTGGCGCCGCTGCGGCGCGCTGCCTGCTGCCAGGGGATGAGGTTGGCGTGGTGCTCCAGGCCGCTGACGATGATCTCGTCGCCCGCGCGCAGCCAGGCGGATGCGGGGCCATCGGCCCACAGGCCATGCGCCACGAGGTTGAGCGCCTCGGTGGTGCCCGAGGTGAAGACCAGTTCATGGTCTGCCCCCGCGCCGACGAAGCGCTTGAGGTCGCTGCGCGCGCGCTCGAAGGCGTCGGTGGCGCGCTGGCTCAGCGTGTGCACGCCCCGGTGGATGTTGGCGCGGTCCTGCGTCTCGAAGGCGCGCAGGGCGTCGAGCACGGCCACCGGCATGTGCGTGGTGGCCGCGTTGTCGAGGTAGGCCAGCGGCTGGCCATGCACGCGCTGCTCCAACACCGGGAACTGCGCGCGCAGGCCGGTCCCGAGGTCTATCAGGGCATGCATCTCACTCATGGTGGGTCTCCTGTGCCGTGGCCAGGTGGCGCGCGATGGCTTGGGTCAGCCAGCCGTCGCTGAGCCAGGTGGCCAGCAGCTCGGGGTGGTCTATGCAGCGCTCCAGCAGCGCGTGGGCCATGCCCTCGACGACCAGGGCGCGCGCGCTGGCGTCGTCCAGCCCGCGCTGGCGGGCGTAGAACAGGGCGTCCTCGGGCAGCGCGCCCCAGGTGGCGCCGTGCGCGGCCTGCACCTGGTCGTGCTGGATTTCAAGGTGCGGGCGCATCACCAGCCGGGGCCGGCCGGCGAGCGGGATGCCGGTGAGGCGCTGGCGCACGGCGGCTTCGTCGGCGCCCGGGGCGATGCGGGTGTGGGCGTTGGCCACCACGCGCGCGGCGCCGCTGGCCAGGGCCAGGGTCTCCACCTGGCTGGTGGTGTGGGCCGCGTGGTGCGCAGTGTGCACCTGCTGCTCCAACGCCTGGCCGGCGGCCAGCAGCAGGCCGGACGCGTGGGCGGTGGCGTGGTGGCCCTGCAGGTCGAGCAGGGTGCGCTGTAGGTGGTAGGCACCTTCGGTGGCCACCAGGGCCTGCTCATAGTGGGCGTGGGTGTCGATCCGGGCGTGAACATGGTGCGCTATCTGGTCACCGGCGCCCGGCGCGGCGATGCGCAGGTGCCGCAGCGTGGCGCCCGCGCCGAGGTGGATGTGGGTGTGCAGGTTTTGCGCCACGGCCTGGCCGCACTGCGCGGTTTCGCGCTCGTGCGTTTCGATCAGCACGCAGTGCACGCCGGGGTCGATGTCGAGCACCAGCAGCGGGGCCTCGGCCTGCGCGCGGGGCTGGTGGCGCAGTTGCAGCCATACGGTGCCCTGGTCCGGCCCGGCCTTGCCGGGCGTGGCCTGCACGCGCAGGCGCAGGCCCTGGCGGCACAGCGCGCGGTGGGCCCAGGCGAAGGGGGCGGCGTCGCCGTCGCCGGGTTGCGGCAGGCCAGCAAATAGCTCGGCGCGCTGCGCCGGGTCCAGCGCGTCGAGCCAGCGCGCCTGCACGCTGCCTTGCGGGGCGTGGCCCACCGGGTGCAGCGTCCAGCCGGCGCCGGCCAGCGGTGGCGCGTCGCAGCCGGGCGTGGCGCCGTCGGCCGGACCCTGGAGCCAGGTGTCGGCCGCCGGCGGCGGCAGGTGGCGGAAGGTTTCGGCGCGTGCTGCGATCCAGCCGTGCGTGCGCAGGCGTTCGTGGGCGGCCAGGGCGTCGGCGCGGGCGGTGTCCATGTTCAGGCCTCCACGGGGTCGGCGGCGCGCGCGAAACCGGTGCGGGCGATGCCGCGCGCCAGTTCCAGGCCACCTGTTTCGGCGATGCAGCCCTGGTCCAGCCGCAGCACGGCATCGGGCTCCAGCGATTCGATCAGGTGCAGGTAGTGCGAGACGACCACGAAGGCCGTGCCCTGCGCGCGCAGGCTCTGCACCAGTTGCACCACGGCACGCACGCCGTCCACGTCCATGCCCGAGTCGATTTCATCGAGCACGGCCAGGCGCGGCCGCAGCAGGGCCAATTGCAGCAGTTCGTTGCGCTTGCGCTCGCCGCCCGAGAAGCCCTCGTTGACCGGGCGGCCGAGCATGGCCTCGGGCAGGCCGAGCTGCTTGGCGGCCTCGCGTGCGCTGGCCAGGAAGTCGAAGGCGTCGAGTGGCTCCTCGCCGCGCGCTTCGCGCACGGCGTTGAGGGCGCTGCGGATGAACAGGTTGTTCTTCACGCCGGGGATGTCGGGCGGCGCCTGGAACGAGACGAACAGACCGGCGCGCGCGCGTTCATGCGCGCTCATGGCCAGCAGGTCCTGGCCGCCGAACAGCGCCTGGCCGGCGGCGGCGCGGTAGCTCGGGTGGCCGGCGAGCGTCAGGCCCAGCGTGCTTTTGCCGCTGCCGTTGGCACCCATCAGCACTACCAGGGCGCCGGGTGCCACGTCGAGCGAGACCGAGTGCAGCACGGTGCGCTCGCCCACGTTCACGCGCAGGTCGCGCACTTGCAGCAGGGGGGAGGGGGTTGTCATGGGGTGTCCTTCTTTCAAATTTGATAGCTGGTGACGCTTTATGGATAAGGGCTGGAGCCGTTTTTTGCTTGTAAACAGGCGTTGTCAGCCCACCGCGCCTTCGAGCGAGACGGCCAGCAGGGCCTTGGCCTCCAGCGCAAATTCCATGGGCAGCTCTTCGAGCACGGCCTGGCAGAAGCCGCCGACGATCAGCGCCGTGGCCTCCTGCGGGTCGATGCCGCGCTGCTGGCAATAGAACAGCCGCTCTTCCGAGATGCGCGTGGTGGTGGCCTCGTGCTCGACCACGGCGTCGCCGCGCGCGGTGTCGATGTAGGGGAAGGTGTGCGCGCCGCAATCCGGGCCGATGAGCAGCGAATCGCACTGCGTGTGGTTGCGCGCGCCTGCCGCTCCGCCGTTAACGCGCACCAGGCCGCGGTAGCTGTTGTGCGCATGGCCCGCGCTGATGCCCTTGGAGACGATGCGGCTGGTGGTGTTCTGGCCCAGGTGGATCATCTTGGTGCCGGTGTCCGCCTGCTGGAAGTGATTGGACACGGCGATGGAATGGAACTCGCCGTTGGACCCGTCGCCGCGCAGCACCACGCTGGGGTACTTCCAGGTGATGGCCGAGCCGGTCTCGATCTGCGTCCAGGCGATGCGCGAGCGCTTGCCGGCGGCCAGGCCGCGCTTGGTGACGAAGTTGTAGATGCCACCGCGCCCCTGCTCGTCGCCGGGGTACCAGTTCTGCACGGTGGAGTATTTGATGAAGGCGTCGTCGTGCGCCACCAGCTCCACCACGGCGGCGTGCAGCTGGTGCTCGTCGCGCTGCGGCGCTGTGCAGCCTTCGAGGTAGCTGACCGAACTGCCTTCCTCGGCAATGATGAGCGTGCGCTCGAACTGCCCGGTGTTGCGCGCGTTGATGCGGAAGTACGACGACAGCTCCATCGGGCATTTCACGCCCTGGGGGATGTAGACGAAGGAGCCGTCGGAGAACACCGCCGAATTGAGCGCGGCGTAGAAGTTGTCGCCCACCGGCACCACGCTGCCCAGGTAGCGCTCGATCAGTTCCGGGTGGTGCTCCACGGCGTGCGAGAACGAGCAGAAGATGACGCCCACCTCGGCGAGCTGCTCGCGGAAGGTGGTGCCCACGGACACCGAGTCGAACACCGCGTCCACCGCCACGCCGGCCAGGCGGGCGCGTTCGTGCAGGGGCACGTTGAGCTTTTCGTAGGTTTCCAGCAGCTTGGGGTCCACCTCGTCGAGGCTCTTGGGGCCGTCCTTGAGCGACTTGGGCGCCGAGAAATACGACAGGGCCTGGAAGTCCACTGGCTCCATGCGCAGGTGCGCCCAGTCGGGCGGCGCCATGGTCAGCCAGCGCTCGAAGGCGGCCAGGCGCCAGCGCAGCAGGAACTCGGGCTCGCGCTTGCGCCGCGAAATGGCGCGGATCGTGCCTTCGTCCAGCCCCGGGGGCAGGGAATCGGACTCGATGTCGGTGACGAAGCCGTGCCGGTAGGGCTGTTGCAGCGCCTGGGCCAGGGGGGCGGCCTGCTCAATGCTGGACATGGCGGTGCTCCGGGCGGTGGGGTGCGGGGGTCATGGGTGGGGCCTCGGTGGGGATGTTTTAATATTCATATCGTATGAATCTTTAAACAAGGCTGCAAGCTTTCAAGCCTGTGCCCGCGCCATTGCCATGGGCATCCGCCGCTGTGCGGCGGGATCTGCGGCACAGGCGCGACGCGGGCCAGGCGTTTTGCCGGTTTCTGTGGATGCCTGTGCATGCTTGCCGATCCGATGGTGGACAATCAATTCGCCAGTAGCACATCCTTACGACCGATGCCTACCCTCACACCTCGCCAGCGCCAGTGGCTGCTATCGCTGCTGGTGTTTGCGTGCGGCTTGCTGCTGGTCATCGCGTGGCTGCGCCATTCGGCGGAACAGGAAAGCCACCGGACCCGTGCCTTGGCGGCCGACCTGGCGGCCGACCACGCGCAGTCGCTGCAGCGCGGCATCGAGCGGGCCTTGTCGGCCACCTACGCGATTGCCGCCCTGGTGCGCCAGGGCAATGGCCAGGTGCAGGACTTCGACGGCGTGGCCACTGAGATGCTGCCGTTCTATCCGGGCATCGCCGCGCTGGGCCTTTCACCCGGCGGCGTGATTTGCTGCGTGGTGCCGCGCGCGGGCAACGAAAGGAGCATCGGTTTCGACCAGCTCAAGGACGTGGCGCAGAACAAGGAAGCGCGCCTGGCGCGCGATACCGGCCACCTCACGCTGGCGGGGCCGCTGCAGTTGGCGCAGGGCGGCATGGGGGTGGTGGGCCGCTTGCCGATCTTCTTGACCGACATGCAGGGCCATCGCGCGTTCTGGGGGTTCAGCTACGCCACGCTGCGGTTTCCCGAGGCCCTCGACGCCGCGCGCCTGCCGTTGCTGCGCGAGCGCGGCTACGCCTACGAACTGTGGCGCATCCTGCCCGAAACGGGCGCGCGCCAGAGCATCGCGGCCTGGGGCGAGAAGGCGCTGGACGCGCCGGTGTCGCGCACCCTGGAGCTGCCCAACGGGGTGTGGACCCTCAGCGTGGCACCGGTGGGCGGCTGGGTCAACCGCACGGGGCTGATAGTCGAGGCGGTGCTGGGAGCCCTGTTCAGCGCCCTGTTGGCCTACCTGGCCTGGCTGCTCTATGCCATGCGCCTGCACGATGTCCAGCTCGAAGCGCTGGTGGCCGAGCGCACCGCCGAGATCCGGGCCACGCAGCAGCACCTGGAGGCCACGGTCAATGCCATTCCCGACCTGCTCTTCGAGGTGGGGCTCGATGGCCGCTACTACAGCACGCATTCGCCGCGCGAGGAACTGCTTGCACGGCCCAGCAACGAGCTGCTGGGCCGCACGGTGCAGGAGGTCATGCCGCCGGAGCAGGCCGGCAAGGTGCTTGATGCGCTGAAGGAGGCGAACGAAAAGACCTGGTCCACCGGGGTGCAGATCTGCCTGCCGCTGGAGATCGGGCCGCGCTGGTTCGAGCTCTCCGTGGCCCGCAAGGCGGTCGGCTATGGCGAGGCGCCGCGCTTCGTGGTGCTTTCGCGCGACATCACCAAGAACAAGGAGTCCGAGGAGAAGGTGCGCCAGCTCGCGCACTTCGACGTCCTGACCGGCCTGCCCAACCGCAGCCTGCTGGCGGACCGCTGCCAGTACGCGCTGAGCGGCGCGCAGCGCAATGGCAACATGGTGGCGCTGATGTTCCTGGACCTGGACCACTTCAAGAACGTCAACGATTCACTCGGGCACCGCGTGGGCGATGAGCTGCTGAGCGCGCTGGCGCGGCGCTTGACGATGCTGGTGCGCGAGCAGGACACGGTGTCGCGGCTCAGCGGCGATGAATTCGTGCTGGTGCTGCCCGACACCGATGCGCTGGGCGCGGCCCACGTGGCGGAGAAGCTGCTGCAGGCCGCCGCGGAGCCCTTCGAGATCGAATCGCACGAACTGATCGTCACGCCCAGCATCGGCATCGCGATGTTCCCGAACGATGGCGCCGATTTCGACACCCTGTCGCGCTGCGCCGATGCGGCCATGTACTACGCCAAGCAGTGCGGGCGCAACCAGTTCCGCTTCTTCACGGCCGAAATGCAGGCGCGTTCCGAGCGTGCCCTGCTGCTGGAGAACGCCCTGCGGCGGGCGCTGGAGCGCAACCAGCTGCAGCTGCACTACCAGCCCCAGGTGTCGGTGGCCACCGGCACCATCATCGGGGCCGAAGCCCTGCTGCGCTGGAACCATCCCGACCTGGGGCAGGTCTCTCCGGCGGAATTCATTCCAGTGGCTGAAAGCAGCGGCATGATCCTGCCCATCGGCGAATGGGTGCTGCGCACCGCTACGCAGCAACTCAAGGAGTGGATGCGCTCGGGCCATGTGCTGACCATGGCCGTGAACCTGTCGCTGGTGCAGTTCCGGCAGGCCGACTTCCCGCAGCTGATCGACAGCATCCTGGCCGAGGCGCAGCTGCCCGCGCATTGCCTGGAGCTGGAACTGACCGAGGGCGTGGCCATGACGGACCCGGCCGCCGCCATCGCCATGATGGACCGGCTGCACCAGTGCGGCGTGCTGCTGTCGATCGACGATTTCGGCACGGGTTACTCGTCGCTCAGCCACCTCAAGAAATTCAAGGTCTACAAGCTCAAGATCGACCAGTCCTTCGTGCGCGACATCGCCGACGATCCGGACGACCGGGCCATCGTCAGCGCCATCATCTCCATGGCCGGCAGCCTGGGCATGCAGACCATCGCCGAGGGGGTGGAGACGGTGGGGCAGCTCGCCTTCCTACAGGCCCAGGGTTGCGTCGAGGTGCAAGGCTATTTCTTTGGCCGCCCGGTGCCGGCGCCGCAGTTCCTGGCCGCACTGGAGCAGGGCCTGCCCCGGGGCTGAGCGCCCGCCGGGCCACACCGGACAGAGTGCAAAAAAATGTAAACACTGGTATCCTGAAGCCGCTCACCCGATCCAAGCCACAACGCCGTTGAAAGAGGCCCCACCCAGGCCCCGGCGCATTTCCCCCGGCGCCAGAACCGCCGTGGGCAGGCTGGGGTGTTTTCATCCGTGATTCTCTGCAGGGAGACGGCTCAGGGCAGCCGGAAGATGCCCTGGAAGCCGTCATTCCACTCCGATGTGCTTTTAGGAGAGAAAGATGAACCGCTTCAAAATTTCCACGCGACTGACGGTCTTGTTGGCGATCTTGTGCTGCCTGGTGCTGCTGGTGGGCGGTGCGGGCATCTTCGGCATGGGGCAGTCGAATGCGGGCATGAAATCCGTGTACGAAGACCGGGTCGTGCCGCTCAAGCAGATCAAGACCGTGTCCGACATGTATGCCGTCAACGTGGTGGACACGGCGCACAAGGTGCGCGACGGCGCCTTGACCTTCCAGCAGGGCACGCAGCTGCTGGCGGCCGCGCGCAAGGAGATCCAGACCAACTGGTCCGCCTATCTGGCCACGGAACTGGTGCCCGAGGAAAAGCAGCTGGCGGAGCGGTTCAAGCAGCTGCAGGCCAAGGCCGATGCGGCCATCGGCACCCTGGAGTCCATGCTCGGCGCCGGGGACATGGGCGCGCTGACCGCCTATGCCGCCAAGGAGATGTACCCGGCCATCGACCCCTTGCAGGACGTGCTGGGCAAGCTCCTGCAGGTGCAACTGGACATGGCGCGCGCCGAATACGACCGGGGCCTGGCCACCTACCAGACCATCCGGGCCCTGGCGGTGGGCGCGGTGGTGGTGGGCGTGCTGATCGCGGTGCTGATGGGCGGCGCCATGATCCGCCAGATCGCGCGCGACCTGGGCAATGCGGTGCAGATCTCCGGCGCCGTGGCGCAGGGTGACCTCACGGTGCCTATCGAGGCGAAGGGGCGCGACGAGATCACCCAGTTGCTGGGCGGCCTGGCGTCCATGCGCGACAACCTGGCGCATGTGGTGTCGGGCGTGCGCAGCAACGCCGAGGGCGTGGCGTCGGCCAGCGCGCAGATCGCCTCGGCCAACCACGACCTGTCCAGCCGCACGGAGGAGCAAGCCAGCGCCCTGGAGGAGACGGCGGCGTCGATGGAGGAACTCAATGCCACGGTCAAGCAGAACGCCGACAACGCGCGCCAGGCCAACCAGTTGGCCCTGAGCGCGTCCGAGGTGGCGGGCCAGGGCGGCGCGGTGGTGGCCGAGGTGGTGGACACCATGAAGGGCATCAACGACAGCAGCAGCAAGATCGCCGACATCATCAGCGTGATCGACGGCATCGCGTTCCAGACCAACATTCTGGCGCTCAATGCGGCGGTGGAGGCGGCGCGCGCGGGCGAACAGGGCCGGGGCTTCGCCGTGGTGGCCAGCGAGGTGCGCAGCCTGGCCGGGCGCAGCGCCGAGGCGGCCAAGGAGATCAAGCAGCTCATCACCGACAGCGTGGAGCGCGTGGAGCAGGGCAGCGCGCTGGTGGACAAGGCCGGCGTGACCATGACCGAGGTTGTGACGGCAATCCGCCGCGTGACCGACATCATGGGCGAGATCAGCGCGGCCAGCAGCGAACAGAGCACGGGCGTTTCGCAGGTGGGCGAGGCCATCACGCAGATGGACCAGGTCACGCAACAGAACGCCGCGCTGGTGGAGGAAATGGCCGCCGCGGCGGGCAGCCTGAGCCACCAGGCCAAGGAGCTGGTGGGCGCGGTGTCGGTCTTCAAGCTGTCGCAACAGCAATCGAGTGCGCCCGCCGGCGGTGGTGGCCACAAGCCCGCGCGGCGGCAGGCCGCGCCGGGCAAGCCGCACACGGCAGCGCGCGCCCATGCCGCCTTGCCGGGGCGCCCGGCCCGGGCCGCTGGCGCGCCAGCGGAACCGGCCCCGGCGCGGGCGCAAGCGGCCACGGCCGGCAAGGACGATTGGGAAAGCTTCTGAGCGGGGGGGCTCAGGGCCCTGCGGGGCGGCGCAGCGGGCTGTGCGCCCGCAGGTGCTCCAGGTACTGCGCCATCCCTTGCGTCTCGCGCTGCAGGTAGCGGTCCACGGCGTCGGCGAAGGCCGGATGGGCCAGCCAGTGCGCGCTGCGCGTGGGCACGGGCAACAGGGCGCGGGCCATCTTGTGCTCGCCCTGGGCGCCGCCCTCGAAGCGCCGCACGCCGTGCTCGATGCACCACTGCAGCGGCTGGTAGTAGCAGGCCTCGAAATGCAGGCAGTCCACGCGCTCCAGCGCGCCCCAGTAGCGCCCGTAGGCCACGGATTCTGTATCTTTTGTGCCTCTATCGCCCGATGGATAAGCGTCAATAGCTATCAAACTGCTAGCAATCGGGCGGCCCTCGCGCTCGGCGATGAACAGCACCCAGGCCTCGGGCATGTGCGCCGCCATGCGCGTGAAGAAATCACGCGTGAGGTAGGGCGGATTGCCATGCTCCCAGTAGGTGTGGGCGTAGCAGCGGTAGAAGAAATCCCATTCGCCGGGGCCGATGTCCGTGCCCCGCAGCCAGCGGAACGTGACACCGGCCTCGGCCACGCGGCGGCGCTCCTGGCGAATTTTCTTGCGCTTCTCCTGGTTCAGGTGCTCCAGGAAGCCGTCGAAGCCACGGTAGCCCGAGTCGCTGCCGGGCGCGGCGTTCTTCCAGTGGAACTGCACGGTCTGGCGCTGCATCAGGCCAGCCTGCGCGCAGGCATCGAGATCTTCGTCGACGGCAAACAGCAGGTGCAGCGAGGAGACACCGGCCTCCTCGCACCACTGGCGCAGCGCCCGCACCAGGGCGCCCCGGGCCTGCGCATCCCGCGCCATCAGGCGCGTGCCCGGCACCGGCGTGAAAGGCACCGCCACCAGGGCCTTGGGGTAGTAGGGCAGGCCGTGCTCGGCATGGGCGTTGGCCCAGGCCCAGTCGAACACGTATTCGCCGTAGGAATGGCTTTTGAGGTACAGCGGACAGGCCGCCACCAGCGTGGCACCGTCCCACAGCGTGATGAACCGTGCCGTCCAGCCCGTGTCGGGGGTAGCGCTGCCGCTGGCCTCCAGGGCCGCTAGGTATTCGTGGCGCATGAAGGGCGTGGGGTGGGCTTGCCGGGCGAGCAGGCCGTTCCAGGCCGCCGCGTCGACCTCCTGCAAGGAGGTCGATACGCGGGTGATAATGGTGTTTTCAGCCATGTACCTCTCCCCGGCCCAGCGCCGGCCCGGCGGTTTTTTCTGCGGCCACGGCGGCCGGTTTCCATTCCATGACGCTTTCCATTTGCACAGCGCAGCTTGATTTTGTGGTGGGCGACCTGCCCGGAAATGTGCGCAGGATCGTCGATGCGGCGCGCCAGGCCCATGCCGCCGGTGCCGGACTGCTGTTGACTCCCGAGCTGGCCCTGTGCGGCTATGCGGCCGAGGACCTGTTCCTGCGCCCGGCTTTTCTCTCCGCCTGCGATGATGCCGTGAAGGCGGTGGCCCGCGAGACGGCGGGGCTGAAAGACCTCGTGATCGTGCTGGGCCATCCCCAGCGCGCCGCGCCGGATGCGCCGGCGTTCGCCCCCTGCCTGAACGCCGCCAGCGTGCTGCGCGACGGCCGCATCGAGCGTACCTACGCCAAGCGCGAACTGCCCAACTACCAGGTGTTCGACGAGCGCCGCTACTTCGTGCCGGGCCAGGAGCCCTGTGTGTTCGAGGTGCAGGGTGTGCGCGTGGGCCTGCTGATCTGCGAGGACGCCTGGCATGCGGGGCCCGCGCGCGACAGCGCCCAGGCGGGTGCCGAGCTGCTGGCCGTGATCAACGCCTCGCCCTTCCACATGGGCAAGAGCGCCGAGCGCGAGCAAACCATGCGCGACCGGGTGCGCGAAACCGGCCTGCCGCTGGTCTATGCCCACCTTGTCGGCGGTCAGGATGAGGTGGTGTTCGAGGGCCGTTCGTTCGCGCTCGATGCCCAGGGCAACGTGGCGGGACGGGCCCCTGGTTTTGAAGAAAAGCTGGTTTTCACGCAGGTGGATAAAGCGCCGGGCGCTATTAAAATGATAGCTGATGTGGCGCCCGAGCGCAGCCTGGAAGCCGACCTGTGGGACGCGCTGGTGCTGGGTGTTCGCGACTATGTGGGCAAGAACGGTTTTCCTGGCGTGCTGCTGGGCCTGTCGGGCGGCATCGATTCGGCGCTGGTGCTGGCCATCGCGGTCGATGCCCTGGGCGCCGCCAAGGTGCGCACGGTGATGATGCCCTCGCCCTACACGGCCGACATCAGCTGGATCGATGCGCGCGACATGGCCGAGCGCCTGGGCGTGCAGTACGACGAGATCGCTATCGCGCCGCAGTTTGAGGCCTTCAAGGCCGCGCTGGCGCCGCATTTCACCGGCCGCGCCGAGGACACCACCGAGGAGAACCTGCAGGCGCGCATCCGGGGCACACTGCTGATGGCGCTGTCGAACAAGTTCGGTGCCGTGGTGCTGACCACCGGCAACAAGAGCGAGCTGGCCACGGGCTACTGCACGCTTTACGGCGACATGGCGGGCGGCTTCGCGCCCATCAAGGACGTGGCCAAGACCACGGTGTTCGCGCTGGCGCGCTGGCGCAACGCCAACGAT
Organism: Simplicispira lacusdiani; assembly: GCF_003604195.1. Taxonomy (GTDB): domain Bacteria; phylum Pseudomonadota; class Gammaproteobacteria; order Burkholderiales; family Burkholderiaceae_C; genus Simplicispira; species Simplicispira lacusdiani. The sequence continues at coordinate 155,227 of NZ_QXGR01000003.1, read as the reverse complement.
CCCTACGGCACGGGTGCCAACCCCATTCCCGAGCGCATCATCACGCGCCCTCCCAGCGCCGAGCTGCGCCCCGACCAGAAGGACCAGGACAGCCTGCCGCCCTACGAGGTGCTGGACGCCATCGTGGCGCGCTACATGGAGAACGATGAGCCGATCGAGGGCATCATCGCCGCCGGCTTCGAGCGCGCCGACGTCGAGCGCGTGACGCGGCTCATCAAGGTCAATGAATACAAGCGCCGCCAGGCGCCCGTGGGCATCCGCGTCACGCGCCGCAGTTTTGGCAAGGACTGGCGCTATCCCATCACCAGCCATTTCCGCGCCTGAATCCAGCGGCGGCCCCCCCCCCATTCGCAGCATCAAGGAGTACCCCACCATGAAAATGATCACCGCCGTCATCAAGCCCTTCAAGCTCGAAGAGGTCCGCGAGGCCCTGGCCGAGTGCGGCGTCACCGGCCTCACGGTCACCGAGGTCAAGGGCTTCGGCCGCCAGAAGGGGCACACCGAGCTCTACCGTGGCGCCGAGTACGTGGTGGACTTCCTGCCCAAGGTGAAGGTCGAGGTGGTGGTCAAGTCGGAAGACCTGGACCGCTGCGTCGACGCCATCGTCAACGTGGCCCGCACGGGCAAGATCGGCGACGGCAAGATCTTCGTCACGGCGGTCGAGCGCGTGGTGCGCATCCGTACCGGCGACCTGGACGAATCGGCCGTCTGAGGCTTCTGGCCCTGCGCGTCGTACCGCAGGGCGTCAGATCACCGTGCGCAGCGCTGGCCCGGGCGCCGCGCCTTGCGCCGCCTGCGCCAGGCGGCCGAGCAGCGCGGCGGCGTCGTCGCTGGCATCCACCAGGTCCATCTGCCACGGCCCCATGAAGCCCTGGGCCACGCTGCCGCGCAGGAAGGCCAGCAGGCCGTCGTAGTAGCCCGCCACGTTGAGCAGGCCGATGGGCTTGCCGTGGTAGCCCAGCTGGCGCCAGGTCCAGACCTCAAACAGTTCCTCGAACGTGCCGATGCCGCCGGGCAGCGCCAGGAAGGCGCCGCTGCGCTCGGCCATCAGGGCCTTGCGCTCGTGCATGGTCTGCACGATGTGCAGCTCGTCGCAATCATGGTTGGCGAACTCGCGGTCCACCAGCGACTGCGGAATCACCCCCACCACGCGCCCGCCCGCCTCGGCCGTGGCCCGCGCCACGGTGCCCATGAGGCCGCCGCTGCCGCCGCCGTAGACCAGCTGACCGCCGTGCTGGCCGATCCAGGCGCCCACGGCGCGCGCAGCATCGGCGAACAGCGGATTCTCGCCAGGGCGCGAGCCGCAGTAGACGCAGAGGGAAAAAGCGGGTTCAGCCATGCAAAAACCTTTGGTAGAGGGCCGCGCCCCAGACGCCCGCGCACAGCAGCAGGCTCAGCAGCACGGCGGCGCTGCCCATGTCCTTGGCGCGCTTGGAGAGTTCATGCCATTCGGGGCCGATGCGGTCGATGGCCGCCTCGATCCCCGTGTTGAGCAGTTCCACCACCATGAGCAGCACCACGGTGCCGGCCAGCAGGGCGGTTTCCACCCAGCCGCGGCCCAGCCAGAACGCGGCGGGCAGCAGCACCAGCGCGGCGATGGCTTCCTGGCGGAAGGCGGTTTCGCCCCAGGCCGTGCGCAGGCCCTGCAGCGAGTAGCCCGTGGCGTGCCACAGGCGTTGCAGGCCACTGCGGGCTTTCTGGGGGTTGGCGAAGGGGGTGGGGGAAGACATGCGGGTATTGTCGTGCAGCCTGCCAGCCGGGGGCGGCCCCGCTCAACCGCCAAGGGGTTCGGAATGCACCAGCCGCGTGCCGGCCAGCGCGTCATGCCAGAACTGCTGCTGCGGATGCAGCCGGCTGGCCAGCGCCCAGACGGCGACCCAACCGAACACGATCACGGCCACTTCGCCACCGGGCAGCGAGAACGGCGCCACGGCCACCAGCGGCGGCAGGAACCACAGCCAGCTCAGCACGTAGCGGCCCAGCGCGCGCGCCTGCGTCAGGGGGCGTCCGGCCGCGTCCACCACGCGGATGTGCCAGGTTTTCATGGCCAGGGTCTGGCCCTTGGCCCAGAACCAGGTGAAATAGATGCCAAAGACGACGAACAGGAAGGCCTGCAGGGCGTTGCGGTTGTCCAGGGCGTTGCGCGTTTGGCTCAGGGTGCCGAACAGGTAGCCAGCGATGAAGACCACGCCGAACATCAGCATGCCCTCATAGAGCCAGCAGGCCATGCGGCGCGCCAGCTTCGGTGCCTGCATCGAGGCCGGAGCCGGGGAAGCCGCCAGAGGTGGGGTCATGGTAGAGGGCGCGGGCATCTCGGGGGTCAGTTCAGGTAGGGGTTGGCCGGCAGGGCGTCCGATGGCGCCGTGGAGGCCGGCAGTGCCGGTGCGGACGCGGCGGCGGCCGGTGGAACAGCCGTCATGGGCGATGCCGGCATGCCCGTGGTATCCGGAGCTTCTGTCCGGCTTTCTGGCGCCGTGCCCGGCGCCGCGATCCGGGGAGCGGGGGCATGGGTGGCGGGGGGCGGCACCTTGGGAGGGTTGGCCGGATTGCCCGGGGCATTCAGGGCGGCCGGCACCTTGGCTAGCTTGCGTTGCGGAACGGGCTTGAGCGCCGTGGCCGCGCCTTGCGGCTTGACGGCGCCGGCCCGGGCGGCGAGCTTGCGCTTGTCCTCGTCGCTGAGGGCCTGGTAGGCATCCCATTGGCTGCGCTTGTCGTCCGGGGCGAGGCGGTTGGTGACGGCGAAGTTGAGCCGCGCCTGGTTGCGCTGCTGGGCACTCAGGCTGGCCCACTCCGTCATGCGGTCGTGCATCCGGGCCTGCTCCTCGGGGGGCAGGTTCGGGAAGGTCTGGGCCAGCGCCAGCCAGCGACGCTTCTGCAGCCCGCTGAGCAAGGCCCAGCGCTCGGCCAGGGGGTAGAGGGCGAGCTTTTGCGGTGTGTTGAGGGTTTCCCAGCCCGGTCCTTCGCGCTGGAAGGTGGGTGCATTTCCGTTCGGTCGGACATCCTTTGTGCCGGCCATGGGTTGGGGTGGGGTGTCGGCCGCCACCATGACCGTGCCCGGCGCCATGCGCACCTGCTGGACCACCAGATAACTGCCCATGGTCAGTGCGCCCAGCAACGCCAACGCCAGCACGATGGCTGGCGTGGAGCGGTGAGCGCGTGGAATGGTGGGCGCGGTGCCGGGTGCGTGCATGCAGGCTGGTGCCAGGGTCAATGGTCTTGCGCGCCGCCGGATTTCAGGAACTGGACGAACCCGGGGTCGGAGTAGGCGGCTGGTGGCAGGTCATCGGCCAGCAGCGCGGCATCCACTTCGGCCACCTCCAGGGCGCCGGCTTCGTCCAGGTCGAGGTTGACCACGACCAGTCCGGCCAGCAGCGCCATGATGGGAACGGCCGACAGCAGCGATTGCCACCAGCGCATGCCGCCGTTGCCGCCGCCCAGGGCCGCGCTGTGGCCCGCATGCACCAGCACCGGCGCGTGGCGAACGATGGCGACCGGTTTCTTGCGGCGGGCCAGGGCTTGCATGCGCGCGGCGCGCAGGCGCTCGGAGATGTCGTAGGGCAGGTCGCTGGCGCCATCCGACAGGCGTGCCGCGACGCGCTGGGCGAACCGGTCGGTGGCCTGCTCGGCGGTGTAGGGGGGCGAAGTGTTCATAGGTTGATTCCTTTGGCCTTCAGCGCCTTGCTGAGGGTCTGAATGGCGCGAAAGCAGTGGGTTTTGACACTGCCCTCCGAGCAGCCCATCGCGGCCGCCGTTTCCGCCACATCCATCTCTTCCCAGTAACGCATCAGGAACGCTTCCCGTTGACGCGGGGGCAGTTCCTGGATTTCAAACTCGATGTCGCGCAATGTCTGGCCACGCCGGACCGTGTCCTCCGCGCTCTGGGCCTGTTCGCCGCCGTCAGGGCCGCTCCAGGCTTCGAGCAGGTCGAAATCGCTGTCTTCGCCGCCGCCCTCGAAGTCGCTCATGTGCGAGAACAGGGCGTTGTGCGTCTTCTGGCGCCGGAACCAGTCCAGCGTGCAGTTGGACAGGATACGCTGGAACAGCATGGGCAACTCGTTCGCGGGCTTATCACCATAGTGCTCGGCCAGCCGCATCATGCTTTCCTGCACGATATCCAGGGCCGATTCCTCATTGCGCACGTGGTAGAGGGAGCGCTTGAAGGCGCGTTTCTCCACGCTTTTGAGGAAGTCCGAGAGTTCTTTTTCGGTGGCCAAGAGGTGACGGGCAGGAGGAGGGCAGCCCGGCTTGCGCTGCACCGGGTCGCGAAAACAGCGGCCGATTATGGCACTGGCGCGGTTTTTTTCCATGGGCCGCGCTTTTTCTTTGTTGCGGTGCGATAATGGTCGCCTGCATACATAAAAGCAAACGGGTCACGGTCCGGCGCGGCGATCTTCGCGTCCATGTCCCTGGCCTCAAGTTTCGAGCTGGCTTCACAAGAGCCCATGCAAGAAGCACCCAAGGTTTTTCGTCAGAGAAATTCACAAAGGTTCATCATGGAAATCACCAAGGCCGAAATCGCTTCGGCAGCCGCCGCGCACAATTCCTCCTCGCAAGAGCTCATGGGCTCGGAGATCCTCGTCAAGGCCCTCCAGGCCGAAGGCGTGCAATACATCTGGGGCTACCCTGGTGGCGCGGTTCTCTACATCTACGATGCCCTGTACAAGCAGGACACCATCCAGCATGTGCTGGTGCGCCACGAACAGGCCGCCGTGCACGCCGCCGACGGTTACGCCCGGGCCACGGGCGATGTCGGCGTGGCGCTGGTCACCTCGGGGCCTGGCGTCACCAATGCCATCACCGGCATCGCCACGGCGTACATGGACAGCATTCCCATGGTCATCATCACGGGGCAGGTGCCGACGGCGGCCATCGGCCTCGATGCCTTCCAGGAGTGCGACACCGTGGGCATCACGCGCCCCATCGTCAAGCACAACTTCCTGGTCAAGGATGCCCGCGACCTGGCCGTGACGCTGAAGAAGGCCTTCCACATCGCGCGCACCGGCCGTCCCGGCCCGGTCGTGGTGGACATTCCCAAGGATGTGTCCTTCAAGAAGGTGCCCTACGACGGCTACCCGCAGAGCGTCGAAATGCGCTCCTACAACCCGGTGCGCAAGGGCCATGGCGGTCAGATCCGCAAGGCCCTGAACCTGCTGCTGTCGGCCAAGCGCCCCTACATCTACACCGGCGGCGGCGTGCTGCTGGGCAACGCCACGCAAGAGCTGCGCACCCTGGTGGACATGCTGGGCTTCCCGGTCACCAACACGTTGATGGGCCTGGGCGCCTACCCCGCGTCCGATCGCAAGTTCCTGGGCATGCCAGGCATGCACGGCACGGTCGAGGCCAACAACGCCATGCAGAACTGCGACGTGCTGCTGGCCGTGGGCGCGCGCTTCGACGACCGCGTGATCGGCAACCCCAAGCATTTCGCGCAGAACGACCGCAAGATCATCCATGTCGACATCGACCCGTCGAGCATCTCGAAGCGCGTGAAGGTCGACATCCCGATCGTCGGCGACGTCAAGGACGTGCTGACCGAGCTGATCGCGATGATCCGCGAGACCAGCCAGCGCCCCGACGCCGGCGCCCTGGCCGCCTGGTGGGACACCATCGAGGGCTGGCGCGAGCGCCAATGCCTCAAGTACGACATGGGCAGCCCCGACGTCATCAAGCCGCAGTACGTGGTCGAGACGCTGTGGAACATGACCAAGGATGCCGACACCTACGTGACGTCCGACGTGGGCCAGCACCAGATGTGGGCCGCGCAGTACTACCGCTTTGACGAGCCGCGCCGCTGGATCAACTCCGGCGGCCTGGGCACCATGGGCGTGGGCATTCCCTACGCCATGGGCATCAAGCTGGCCAAGCCCAAGAGCGAGGTGTTCTGCATCACCGGCGAAGGCTCGGTGCAGATGAACATCCAGGAGCTGTCCACCTGCCTGCAGTACAACACGCCGATCAAGATCTGCGCGCTGAACAACCGCTACCTCGGCATGGTGCGCCAGTGGCAGGAGATCGAATACTCCGGCCGCTACAGCCACAGCTACATGGATGCGCTGCCCAACTTCGTCAAGCTGGCCGAGGCCTATGGCCATGTCGGCTTGCTGATCGAGCACGCCAAGGACGTGGAGCCCGCGCTGCGCGAGGCGCGCAAGCTCAAGGACCGCACCGTGTTCCTGGACTTCCGCACCGACCCCACCGAAAACGTGTTCCCGATGGTGCAGGCCGGCAAGGGCCTGACGGAAATGCTGCTGGGGTCGGAAGACCTTTAAGCGAAATTGGCCTCCAGCGCTTGTACAGAAAGCGCTGGTAGCTATCAATACGATAGCTTTTTATTGACGAATCTATTGCCTGCCAAGCCCGCGCATTACCGTGCGCGGGGGAGGGCAGCGAGAAGAGGAATCTGATCCCATGAAACACATCATTGCCGTTTTGCTGGAAAACGAGGCCGGTGCCCTTTCCCGCGTGGTGGGCCTGTTCTCGGCCCGTGGCTACAACATCGAGTCGCTCACCGTGGCGCCCACCGAGGATGCATCGCTTTCGCGCATGACCATCCAGACCACGGGCTCGGACGACGTGATCGAGCAGATCACCAAGCACCTGAACCGCCTCATCGAAGTCGTGAAGGTGGTCGACCTCACCGAAGGCTCCTACACCGAGCGCGAGCTCATGATGGTGAAGGTGCGCGCCGTGGGCAAGGAGCGCGAGGAGATGAAGCGCATGGCCGACATCTTCCGCGGCCGCATCATCGACGTCACCGAGAAGAGCTACACCATCGAGCTGACCGGCGACCAGTCCAAGAACGAAGCCTTCCTGCAGGCCATCGACCGCACGGCCATCCTCGAAACCGTGCGCACGGGCGCCAGCGGCATCGGCCGAGGCGAGCGCATCCTGCGCGTGTGACGGATCGGCCTTCGACCGGCTGGCGTGGTTGGGGAGTTTTGCCGTGCCACAGCACTGTCTGCGGCTCCCCGCCTAGCCATCCGGCCGAATCCCCATCCTATGTAAGACAATCCCTGTTTTCCAGTTTCCAACCCCATACGAATTTCAACCGGAGCGACCATGAAAGTTTTCTACGACAAAGACTGTGACCTGAGCCTGATCAAGGGCAAGACCGTGGCCATCATCGGCTACGGCTCGCAAGGCCACGCCCATGCTCAGAACCTGAACGACAGCGGCGTCAAGGTCGTGGTCGGCCTGCGCAAGGGCGGCGCCTCGTGGGACAAGGTCGGCAAGGCCGGCCTGACGGTCATGGAAGTCAACGACGCCGTGAAGGCCGCCGACGTGGTCATGATCCTGCTGCCCGACGAGCAGATCGCCGAGGTGTACACCAACAACGTGGCGCCCAACATCAAGCAAGGCGCTTCGCTGGCGTTCGCCCACGGCTTCAACGTGCACTACAACCAGGTCGTGCCCCGCGCCGACCTGGATGTGTGGATGGTGGCCCCCAAGGCCCCTGGCCACACCGTGCGCAACACCTATACGCAAGGTGGCGGCGTGCCCCACCTCGTGGCCGTGCACCAGGACAAGTCCGGCAAGGCCCGTGACCTGGCCCTGAGCTACGCCATGGCCAATGGTGGCGGCAAGGCCGGCATCATCGAGACCAACTTCAAGGAAGAGACCGAGACCGATCTGTTCGGTGAGCAGGCCGTGCTGTGCGGTGGCGCCGTCGAGCTGATCAAGATGGGCTACGAAACCCTGGTCGAAGCCGGCTACGCCCCCGAGATGGCCTACTTCGAGTGCCTGCACGAGCTCAAGCTCATCGTGGACCTGATCTACGAAGGCGGCATCGCCAACATGAACTACTCGATCTCGAACAACGCCGAGTTCGGCGAGTACGTGACCGGCCCCGAAGTCATCAACGAGCAGTCGCGCGCCGCCATGCGCAATGCCCTCAAGCGCATCCAGAACGGCGACTACGCCAAGATGTTCATCCAGGAAGGCCGCCTGAACTACCCCTCGATGACGGCCCGCCGCCGCAACACCGCCGACCACAGCATCGAAGTGGTGGGTGCCCAGCTGCGCGCCATGATGCCCTGGATCGCCAAGAACAAGCTGGTCGACCAGACCCGCAACTGAGCCCCGGAGGCCCGGTTCCTGCAAAGGCCACTTCGGTGGCTTTTGTCTTTTCTGGACGCCGGCTCCCGGGAGAGGTGTCGGGCGCGGCTACACTGCCATGCTCCGGCAGGATATGCCTGCTATTGTTTTCATAGCTACTTGCGCATGATGGATATGCGCTGGAGACTAATTTAATGCATGACGGCGAAGAATCGGCCGCCGAAGAAGGCGTGGTGGTGCGCAAGCGGCGCAAGGGCATTTACATCCTGCCCAATCTGTTCACGTTGGCGGCATTGTTCGGCGGCTTCTACGCCATCGTCATGGCCATGAACGGGCGCTTCGACATGGCGGCCATCGGCGTGTTCTGCGCCATGGTGCTCGACAGCCTGGATGGCCGCGTGGCCCGCATGACCAACACGCAGAGCGCGTTCGGCGAGCAGATGGATTCGCTCTCGGACATGGTGTCCTTCGGCGCCGCGCCCGCGCTCATCGCCTATGTCTGGGCGCTCAGCGGCCTGGGCCGCTGGGGCTGGATCGCCGCCTTCGTCTATTGCGCCTGCGCTGCGCTGCGCCTGGCGCGCTTCAATGTGAACACCGGCGTGGTGGACAAGCGCTACTTCCAGGGCCTGCCTTCGCCGGCGGCGGCGGCCCTGGTGGCGGGCTTCATCTGGCTCATGACCGAGCTGGGCGTGCAACGCGGCCAGGACCACTGGCTGACCTGGACCCAGGTGACCTGGACCATGTTCGGCTTCACGCTCTACGCGGGCCTGACCATGGTGACCAACGTGCCCTTCTACAGCTTCAAGGACGTGCAGATGAAGAAGAGCGTGCCGTTCGCGGTCATCGTGCTGATCGCGCTGGGCATCGCCGTCATCAACATCCACCCGCCCATCGTGCTGTTTGGCGTGTTCGTGATGTATGGGCTCAGCGGCTATGCCGTCTATGCCTGGCGCAAGTCGCGCGGGCAGCACACCAGTGTCATCAGCACCTCCACCGACGAGCCCGACGAACGCGGTTTGCACAAGTGAGCAGGCCTTGGCCGCACCGCCCCGGAATTTGTGCTACATTGCACCGCATGAAATCGTTTGCACTGGCCCTACTGCTATCCTCCCACGGGCGGAGACAGTAAAGCGCGCGCGCACACTTTTTCCACACAGGCCCGTCTGCACTCGCAACGGGCCTTTTGTTTTGGGCGCCAGGATTGCCGTTGCGGGCCACCCCCACCACCAGGAACCAGGAGAAACCACATGGCTGACAAATTGATCATTTTCGACACCACCTTGCGCGATGGCGAGCAATCGCCGGGTGCCTCGATGACGCGCGACGAGAAGCTGCGCATCGCCCGTCAGTTGGAGCGCCTGAAGGTGGACGTGATCGAGGCCGGTTTCGCCGCCAGTTCCAACGGCGATTTCGAGGCCGTCCAGCTGATCGCCAACACGATCAAGGATTCCACCATCTGCTCGCTTTCGCGCGCCAACGACCGCGATATCGCCCGCGCCGCCGAGGCCCTCAAGGGCGCCAACCGCGCGCGCATCCACACCTTCATCGCCACCAGCCCTCTCCACATGGAGAAGAAGCTGCGCATGACGCCCGAGCAGGTGCTGGAGCAGGCCAAGCAGTCGGTGCGTTTCGCGCGCAATCTGGTGGGCGACATTGAATTCAGCCCCGAGGACGGCTACCGCAGCGAGGTCGATTTCCTCTGCCGCGTGCTCGAAGCCGTGATCGACGAGGGCGCCACCACCATCAACGTGCCCGACACCGTGGGCTACGCAGTGCCCGAGCTGTACGGCAACTTCATCAAGACCCTGCGCGAGCGCATTCCCAACAGTGACAAGGCCATCTGGTCCGTGCATTGCCACAACGACCTCGGCATGGCCGTGGCCAACTCGCTCGCCGGCGTGAAGATCGGCGGTGCGCGCCAGGTGGAATGCACCATCAACGGCCTGGGCGAGCGTGCCGGCAACTGCTCGCTCGAAGAGGTTGTCATGGCCGTCAAGACGCGGCGCGACTATTTCGGCCTGGACGTGGGCATCGACACCCAGCACATCGTGGCGGCCAGCCGCATGGTGAGCCAGACCACGGGCTTCGTGGTGCAGCCGAACAAGGCCGTGGTGGGAGCGAATGCCTTCGCCCACGCCAGCGGCATCCACCAGGACGGCGTGCTCAAGGCGCGCGACACCTACGAGATCATGCGCGCCGAGGATGTGGGCTGGAGCGCCAACAAGATCGTTCTGGGCAAGCTCAGCGGTCGCAATGCCTTCAAGCAGCGCTTGCAGGACCTCGGCGTGAGCCTGGAGAGCGAAGCCGACACCAACGCGGCGTTCGCGCGCTTCAAGGAGCTGGCCGATCGCAAGAGCGAAATCTTCGATGAGGACATCCTTGCGTTGGTGAGTGACGAGAGCGTGCATGGCGAAAGCGACCAATACCACTTTGTCTCCCTCGCGCAACACAGCGAAACGGGCGAGCGCCCGCATGCCAGCGTGGTCTTCACGGCCAACGGCAAGGAAGTGCGGGGCGAGTCTGACGGCAATGGCCCGGTGGACGCCTCGCTCAAGGCGATCGAGTCGCATGTGAAGAGCGGTGCCGAGATGGTGCTGTACTCGGTGAACGCCATCAGCGGCTCGACCGAAAGCCAGGGCGAGGTGACGGTGCGCCTGCAGAACAGCGGCCGGGTCGTCAACGGGGTGGGCGCCGATCCCGATATCGTGGTGGCATCCGCCAAGGCATACCTCAGTGCGCTCAACAAGCTCCAGAGCAAGGCGGACCGGGTCGCGGCGCAGGGTTGAGCATGTTGCGGCGGGATGTCCGATAATCTCGCCTACTTTGTTTGAAACATCGCGCAAGGTCTTGATCTTGCGCGATTTTTTTTATGAGCCTACACTGTGACACAATTGTTGCCGCCTGGAGACGCACCTTGATCCCTTACCGTTCCATGACTGCACTGCGCTTGTTCATTCAAACTTGTGTCATCGCTTTCGCTGGCTTTGCCATCGTTTCGCAGGCGGCCCATGCGGCGCCCCGAAAACAGTCCCAGGATAAGAAGCAGCAGGTCGTGGCCAAACGTGCCGTCGCAAAGCCTGTAAGCGCGTCCCGCAAGGCCGTGGTGCGTGCCAAGCCTTCGAGGACCATTGCCGTGTCGGCCCGCGCGCCCGTGCGTTCTGGCGCCGCCAAGGCCTCGTTTGGTGAACTGGCGGGATTGCACCTCCAAAACGACCCCCTGGATCTCAAGTCCAGCGTAGCCCTGGTGGTTGACCAGGACACGAATGAAGTGCTGCTGAGCAAGAACGACCACGCGGTGCTGCCGATCGCATCGCTGACCAAGCTCATGACCGGTCTGATCATCAGCGAATCGGGTCTGTCCATGGACGAGACCGTCACCATCACGGAAGAAGACATCGATACGGAAAAGGGCAGCCGCTCTCGGTTGGCGATCGGCACCACGCTGAGCCGGCGCGAGATGCTGCACCTGGCACTCATGTCCAGCGAGAACCGTGCGGCCAATGCCCTGGGGCGGACTTATCCAGGTGGTCTGAAGACATTCGTGGCGCTGATGAATGCCAAGGCCAAGCAGTTGGGCATGGCGGATACCCGCTATGTGGAGCCCACGGGATTGTCCAGCCAGAACCAGTCAAGTGCCCGTGATCTGGCGGTGCTGGTCAATGTGGCGCACAGCGATCCCGTGCTGCGCGAGTTCTCGACCTCGCCTGGTTATGAGGTGGCCGTGGGCCACAGGACCCTGCAGTACAACAATACCAATCAGCTTGTGAAGAACCCGAGCTGGGATATTGGGTTGCAAAAAACAGGCTACATCTCTGAGGCGGGCCGTTGCCTAGTGATGCAGACGCAGATTGCTGGCCGCAAGCTCATCATGGTGTTCCTGGATTCCGCCGGCAAGCTCAGCCGCATCGGGGATGCGGTGCGTGTACGCCACTGGGTTGAATCGATGCCCGGAGCGGTCGCAGGCAAGGGCTGAATCCACGGGCCCGGTCTCGGCTGCGCGCTTCTGGTGGGGTGTGGTTCTTTCCGCCGTGGCGCGAAAGAGGGGGGCTGAAACCACGCGATCATGGCGTGGCGCTACCGGGTAAAAATGTGGAGTAGGCCGTAGTCAGCGCACGGGCAGGGACAGCGCGCCACGCGGTGTCCCTTCAGGGGGAGCTTTATAGCCCAGGGCAGCGGAGATCTCGTGCGCAGCGGCCTGCAGTTTGGACAGCCAGCCTTCATCCAGACGGTCTCCTGGAGCCGAGATCGACAGTCCAGCCACCAGCCGGGCCTGATCATCGTAGACGCCGGCCGCCATGCACCGCACACCAAGCTCCAGTTCCTCGTTGTCGCGCGCCACGCCCGATTGCCGGACCTTGGAAAGTTCGCGTTCCAGAACGGGAAGCTGCGTGATGCTGTTGCGTGTGTGTCCTGCCAGCCCGGTGCGCATGGCATAGGCACGAACGCGCTGGGCGTCGTCGGCAGCCAGGAAGAGCTTGCCTGTCGATGTCAGGTGCAAGGGCGCGCGGCCGCCGATGGCGCGCACCACCTGCATGCCCGAGCGCTCGCTGTAGGCGCGTTCGACGTAAATGATCTCATCGCCCTGGCGCATGCTCAGGTTCACGGGTTGCTGGATCAGTTTGTGCAATTCCCGCATGGGGTTCAGTGCTGCGTCACGCACGCTCAGGCGGGCCTTGACCAGATTGCCGAGCTCCAGCAGGCGCATGCCCAGGCGGTAGCTACCGGATTCGGGGCGGTCCACGAAGCGGCCGATGGTCAAATCGTTCAGGATACGGTGCGTCGTCGAGGGATGCAGCCCCGTCCGTTCGCTGATCTCCTTCAGCGAGATCGCTTCTTCACGCGAGGCGAGGACATCGATCAGCGCGAACATGCGTTCAATCACCTGGACGCTGGGTTTTGCGGGAAGATCCTGATCGGTTTTTTTCATGGGCAACAGGCTTGCAGTGGTGACTGCATTTTATCTGGTGAAATCATGAGTCTGCACACCAACAGGGGCACAGACCTTGTTCCAGTGCTCGTCCACCAGTACTTCGTGGGGAAAGAAGCGGGCTTTGTAGCTCATTTTGGGGCTGGTCTCGATCCAATACCCCAGGTAGACATGGGGCAGGCCCAGTTCGCGGGCCTGCTGGATCTGCCACAGGATGTTGTAGGTGCCATAGCTGCAGCGGGGATCGGGTTCGTAGAAGGTGTAGACGGCAGACAGGCCATCGTCGAGCACATCAAGGATGGACACCATGCGCAAGGCGCCCGGGGCTCCGTTGGCATCGGCTTCGCGGAATTCCACCAAGCGTGAGTTCACGCGGCTTTGCAACAGGAACTGCGTGTACTGGTCCACGCTGTCGTGGTCCATGCCGCCGCCGGCATGTCGGCCGTTCTGGTAGCGCAGGTACAACTGATAGTGTTCTGGCACGAAGCTGGGGCGCAGCACGCGGGCCTGGAGGTTGGCGTGGCGTTTCAGGGTGCGGCGCTGGCTGCGGTCCGGGGTGAATTCAGACGCAAGAACCCTCAGTGCGGTGCAGGCGCGGCAACCGTCGCAATATGGGCGGTAGGTGAACATGCCGCTGCGGCGGAAACCCTGGGACACGAGCTGGGAGTATGTGTCGCTGCGTACCAGATGGCTGGGCGTGGCCACCTGCGAACGAGCCTGTCTGCTTGGCAGGTAGCTGCACGGATAGGGGGCCGTGGCGTAAAACTGCAGTGTCTGTAACGGTAGGTCGTTGAGCTGCGTCATGCCGAAGAGACTTGAGGAGGCAGTAGCTCATTCCAGTATACGGGGTTGAATGCCCAGTGCAGCGGAGCCTCGGAGGTTGCATCGGTCACATGGCGTAGAAAGTCGGCACGGCTGATTTCATGCGCCCCGAGCGAGGCCAGATGGGTGGTGTTCTGCTGGCAGTCAATGAGCTGGACTCCTTGGTTTTTGCACAGGCAGACCAGCGCCGCCAGCGCGATCTTGGAGGCGTCCGGAACATGGGCGAACATGGATTCACCAAAGACCGCGTGCCCGAGTCCGATGCAGTAGAGCCCACCGGCAAGTTGGCCGTCAATCCAGGTTTCTATGCTGTGCGCATGGCCGGCCGCATGCAGCGCGCCGTAGGCCGCCACCATTTCCGCGACGATCCATGTGCCATTCTGGCCTTTGCGCTCCTTGCCGGCGCAGGCCGAGATCACGGCGTGAAAGTCGTGGTCCACGCGAATTTCGCAGCCCGGGCTGGCACGAAATTTCAGCAGCGTCTTGCGCAGCGACCGGTGCAGGCGGAACCGGCGGGGTTCGAGCACCATGCGCGGATCAGGGGACCACCATAGGATGGGCTGCCCCGTGCTGAACCATGGAAAGATGCCCCGGCGGTAGGCCTCCTGCAGATGTGCAACATCCAGTTGGCTGCCAGCCGCCAGCAGGCCGGGGGCGGGGGTTTCCGGTCCCCAGGCGCGCAGAGGCGGGGGAAACGGATCATCAGCTTCCAGCCAGGGCAGATGAGGGGGCATGAAAAAGGTCAAGGGAGGGAAGCAGCAGCCATTGTGAGCTATGCGCAGCATTCGCAATAGCCAGAAAAAAAGCCCCGCACAGAGGTGTGCGGGGCTTGCGCTTCTTGGCTCCTCGACCTGGGCTCGAACCAGGGACCTACGGATTAACAGTCCGGCGCTCTACCGACTGAGCTATCGAGGAATGATCGGTAAATGGTCAAAACCCGCGCATATGGCGCGCAGGGAATAAATATGAATTCTGGCTCCTCGACCTGGGCTCGAACCAGGGACCTACGGATTAACAGTCCGGCGCTCTACCGACTGAGCTATCGAGGAACAAGCCTTGCATTATATACACAAAAAGGCAGCAAAGCCAAAGTTGGTGGGCTGGATCAGTCGGGCTCCGGGCGCAGCCATAGCCAAACCAGCACGCAGGACATGAAGGTGCAGGCCATGGCTGCCATCCAGAGTTTTGGGGCCGTGAAATACAGAATGACGGCGCACACGGCCATCATGATGGTGGCATTCCATTTGGAGCGCCGGCCGACACGGCCGCCATTGGCCCAGTCGCGCAGCATGATGCCGAATAGTGGGTGGTACCACAGCCACTCGTGCAAGCGTGGCGAGCAGCGCGCTGCCGCCCAGGCTGCAAGCAGGATGAACACCGTGGTCGGGAGGCCGGGCACGAAAACCCCCACGACACCTAGCGCCAGGCACAGGACGGCAAAGGCCTGCAGAGCCCAGCGCAAAAGGAGCGGCAAAGGGCGATGCACCGGGGGCGGCGCAGGTCGTGGGGCGGCTGCCTGGGAGGCCGGCTGGCCGGCAGTGGGGTCCATGGTGTGGGGTTTCTGGCTCGGGTGTGGCCGCATTTTGCATGCATGGGGGTATTGCGCGGGAAGAAAATAAACCTTCTTGCAGTGCCGTTATGCTGGCGCACTCGACTGCCTCTCCATATGAATGGGCAGAGTCGTTCCCTATTGCCGCTTGTCCGGCTTGACTGCTCCCTTGCTGAAACCATGGCCATACACACCATCTTGAAAATGGGCGATCCGCGCCTGTGGCGCGCTGTGCGCCCCGTCACGGAGTTCGATACCGATGCGTTGCGCCAACTCGTGGCAGACATGTACGACACCATGCGTGCGGCCAAGGGTGCGGGGCTGGCGGCTCCGCAGATTGGCGTGGACCTGCAGGTGGTGGTTTTTGGCTCGAACGAGCACAATCCGCGCTACCCGGATCGTCCGCTGGTGCCCGCGACGGTGCTGATCAATCCTGTGATCACTCCCATCGGGGTCGAGGAGGATCTGGATTGGGAGGGCTGCCTTTCTGTCCCTGGCTTGCGCGGACGGGTGCCACGCTGGCGGCGTATCCGCTATACCGGTTTCGATCTGCAAGGGCGCCCAGTCGATCGGGTGGCGGAGGGTTTTCATGCCCGTGTCGTGCAGCATGAATGTGACCACTTGGCCGGTATCCTTTATCCGATGCGCATGCGCGATTTCACGCAGTTCGGGTTCACCGAGGTGCTTTTTCCCGGCATGGACCCGGATCAGGACGACTGAGGGCCTACTGGGTCCAATGCCTCTCGCTCGCCATCGGTGAATAGCCGCGATCCGGTGGTGAAGCAGACACCCTCCGGTCCTTCCAGCGAGAATGTGCCACCGCTGCCTGGGGTGACGCCGATGATGAGTTGGCTGTTCTGCCAGTACTCGTATTGCGCTGCACTGATATAAAACGGGCAGCCACCGATCTGACCGATCTGGAGGTCATGGCGGCTCGGGGTTAATTCCCCCACCAAGTAGCACATTGGCGAACTGCCGTCGCAGCAACCATGCGATTGGTAGAACATCAGTGCGGCGCCGTGTTGGGCCTTGAGACGATCGATCAGTTCCAGTGCATCAGGCGTGGCCACGACGCGTTCGACCATGGTGCCTCTCCTGTGTGCGGTAGGGGAAAGAAGGGCGGCACGGTGGGCCGCCCTTCATCGCTCAGGATATCCGCTCGCTCAGAAGAAGCCCAATGCCTTGGGGCTGTAGCTCACCAGCAGGTTCTTGGTCTGCTGGTAGTGGTCGAGCATGACCTTGTGGGTCTCGCGACCAATGCCCGATTCCTTGTAGCCGCCGAAGGCCGCGTGGGCGGGGTAGGCGTGGTAGCAGTTGGTCCAGACGCGGCCGGCCTGGATGGCGCGGCCCATGCGGTAGGCGGTGCTGCCGTCGCGTGACCAGACTCCTGCACCCAGGCCGTAGAGTGTGTCATTGGCGATGGCCAGGGCCTCGGCCTCGTCCTTGAAGGTGGTCACGGCCAGCACCGGGCCGAAGATCTCCTCTTGGAAGATGCGCATCTTGTTGTGGCCTTTGAACAAAGTCGGCTGGATGTAGTAGCCGCCCGCCAGGTCGCCGGGCAGGTGGGCGCGATCGCCACCCACGAGCACCTGGGCGCCTTCTTCCTTGCCCAGGGCCAGGTAGGTCTCGATCTTCTTCATTTGTTCGAGGGAGGCCTGCGCGCCCATCATGCTTTCGGTGTCGAGCGGGCTGCCGTGCTTGATGGCACGGACCCGCGCCAGTGCACGCTCCATGAACTTGTCATAGACCGATTCCTGGATCAGCGCGCGTGATGGGCAGGTGCAGACCTCGCCCTGATTGAAGGCGAACAGCACCAGACCCTCGATGGCCTTGTCGAAGAAATCATCGTCGGCATTGGCCACGTCGGCGAAGAAGATGTTGGGCGACTTTCCGCCCAGTTCCAGCGTCGCCGGGATCAGGTTGTTGGCGGCGGCCTGGGCGATGACCTTGCCGGTGGCCGTGGAGCCGGTGAAGGCGATCTTGGCGATGCGGCGGCTCGACGCCAGGGGCATGCCGGCCTCGCGGCCGTAGCCGTTGACGATGTTGACCACGCCGGGCGGCAGCAGGTCAGCGATCAGCTCGATCAGCACCAGGATGGACACGGGTGTCGATTCCGCAGGCTTGAGCACCACGCAGTTGCCGGCCGCCAGGGCGGGGGCTAGCTTCCAGGCGGCCATCAGGATGGGGAAGTTCCAGGGAATGATCTGCCCGACCACGCCCAGCGGTTCATGGAAGTGGTAGGCGATGGTGTCGCCGTCGATCTCGCTCAGGCTGCCTTCCTGCGAGCGCAGGCAGCCGGCGAAGTAGCGGAAGTGGTCCACGGTGAGCGGAATGTCGGCATTCAGCGTCTCGCGGATGGCCTTGCCGTTGTCCACTGTCTCGGCGTAGGCGAGCATTTCCAGGTTCTGCTCGATGCGGTCGGCGATCTTGAGCAGGATGTTGGCGCGGTCGGCCGCCGGTGTGCGCGCCCATTTGGCCGAGGCCGCATGGGCGGCGTCCAGGGCCAGTTCGATGTCTTCGGCCGTGGACCGTGCTGCCTGCGTATAGGGCTTGCCCGTGATGGGCGTGAGCACGTCGAAATACCCGCCCTTGACCGGCGCAACGAACTTGCCGCCAATGAAGTTGTCGTAGCGCGGCTTGTAGGCGACTTTGGCGTTGGGGGAACCGGGGGGGGCGTACAGCATGTCTTGTCTCCTGTGAGTGGTGTATTTCGATCATGAATCCGCGCTCAGGTGAACGCGGGCTTCGGTCGGTGCATCTGCACGATGCATGCCAGGCTAGCCGTCCCTGGCTTGAGCGGGAAATGCCCCAGGAACCGGCCGCATGGGTGGATTCGGGCTGTATCGTTGTGCCAGCCGCCGATACAGGTTGTGCCAAAACGGGACAGCGAAGCGGGTTTTTCGGCTGAAATGGTCCGTGCCGCTGGCGCACAATGTGCCAATCGCCACATGCCGCCGTGGCGCTGCCGGAGATGGCGCACCCATCCCGCGCTCTGAACCATCAGGAGACAACGGCCATGCCCCCTTCCATCCTCCAGGAGCGCCCGGTGCCCAGCCTGCTGCGCCAGGCTCGGCGCCAGTTGGTGAGCAGCGGCAATCTGCCGCCCGATCTGATCCTTCCGGAACTTACGCAGTCCTGGATGCGCTGCTGGAGCGCGGGCCTGCAGCCTTATGGCCGCATGCCCGGCGCGCCCCATGCTTCGGGGGCGCAGCTGGCGCGGGCGCTGGAGGTACAGCGTGAACTGGTGGCCCACGCGCGGCCGGTGATGGAATTCCTGCTCGACCAGACCCGCGAAACCGACAGCATGGTCGTGCTGGCCGGGGCGGACGGCATGCTGCTGCACGCCTCCGGCGATCCGCATTTCGTCAGTCGGGCCGAGCGCGTGGCGCTGCGGCCGGGTGCCACCTGGCATGAGCAGTACCGTGGTACCAACGCCATCGGCACGGCGCTGACGGACGACCGGGCGCTCGTGGTTCACGCCGACGAGCATTTCCTGGAACGCAACGGTTTCCTGACCTGCGCGGCCGCGCCCATCCATGCGCCCGATGGCCGTCTGCTGGGTGCGCTCGACGTATCAGGTGACTACCGGGGTTACCACCGTCACACCCTGGGACTGGTGCGGTCCGCGGCGCGGATGATTGAGCATCGGCTCTTCGAGACGCGGCATGACCTGCGCCATTGGGGTGGCGTGCGGCTGCGGCTGCATGCACAGCCCGAGGGCCTGGGCACTGTGACAGAGGGTCTGCTGGCCGTGCGCGAGGACGGTCTGCTGGTGGGGGCCAGTGCCACGGCCCTGGACCTGCTGGGACTGACCTGGAGCGACCTGCAGCAGGCATATCTCGAAGCGGTGCTGGTCGAGCCGCTCGACCAGTTGCTGGACTGGTGCCAGCGCTCGGCGTTCATTCCCCGGGTGGTCCACACGGCATCGGGCCAGGCGGTGTGGCTGCGGGTGGAAATGGGACGCTCGTCCCATGTCCTGCATCGTTCGGTGCCGCAGGCGCCGATGGTGGCGGCTCGTGCCGACGCGTTGGCGGTGCTGGACACGGGTGACACGGTGTTGCAGGCCGCCATTGCGCGGGCGCGCAAAGTCATGGGCAAGCCAATCCCCCTGTTGCTCCAGGGTGAGTCCGGCGTGGGCAAGGAGGTGTTCGCGCGGGCCGTGCACGACAGCGGACCGCGCAGCGAGCAGGCATTCGTGGCAGTCAACTGCGCGGCCTTGCCCGAGAACCTGATCGAGGCCGAGCTGTTCGGCTACCAGGGGGGCGCCTTCACCGGCGCACGCCGCGAGGGCGCACAGGGGCGTATCCGCGAGGCCCATGGCGGCACGTTGTTTCTCGACGAGATCGGTGACATGCCGTTGCTGTTGCAGGCCCGCCTGCTGCGTGTCTTGCAGGATCGCGAGGTCGTGCCCCTGGGGGGCGGCAAGCCGGTGCCGGTGGATTTCGCCCTGGTGTGTGCCACGCACCGGCAGCTGCCGCAGGAAATGCAGGCGGGGCGTTTCCGCGAAGATCTGTATTACCGCCTCAACGGTTTGACGTTGCAATTGCCCGCGTTGCGTGAGCGCTCGGATTTTGACCATCTAGTGGCCCGCCAATTGCACGGGCTCGTGCACGAACGGGCTCTCGCCATCGCTCCCGCGCTGCTGGATTGCCTGCGCAGGTATCGCTGGCCGGGCAATGTGCGCCAACTGGCCAATGCGTTGCGGACCGCCTGCGCGCTGCTGGATGATGATGAATCCGTGATTGACTGGCACCACCTGCCGGACGATCTGGCGCAGGCGCTGCGATCAGAAGATGCGTCGGCCGCAGGGGGAGTGGAACCCGGCCCTGCGGATGCCGCCAGCGACCTGCGCGCACTGTCGCGCCAGACCATTGCCCGGACGGTGAGCGCCTGCGCTGGCAATCTTTCGGAAGCCGCGCGCAGCCTGGGCATCAGCCGCAACACGCTCTACCGCAAGCTGCGCGACATGCGGAGCGGTTGAAGGGCTCAGGCCTTCTCGTGCGGTGCGAACAGATCCCACACCGCCATGAACAGCGCGGCGATCACCGGGCCGATCATGAAGCCGTTCAGGCCAAATAGCGCCATGCCGCCGAGAGTGGAGATCAGCACGACGTAGTCGGGCATCTTGGTGTCCTTGCCGACGAGGATGGGGCGCAGGATATTGTCCACTAGCCCGATCACGCCCACGCCGAAGGCCGTGAGCACGACCGCCTGCCACACGGCGCCCGTGGCCAGGAAGTAAACGGCCACCGGCCCCCAGATAAGACCGGCACCCACGGCCGGCAGCAAGGACAGGAAGGCCATCAGCACGCCCCAGAGCACGGGGCCCTGGATGCCCAGGGCCCAGAAGATGAGCCCGCCCAACAGCCCCTGCGTGGCGGCCACCATCAGGTTGCCTTTCAGCGTGGCGCGGATCACGGTGGCGAACTTGGCGGACAGGTTGCGCTTGTGCTCCTCGTCCAGCGGTATGGCGTGGCGGATGCGCGCGGCCAGGGTGGAACCATCACGCAGCAGGAAGAACAGCAGGTACAGCATGACGCCGAAGCTGACCAGGAACTGGAGCGTGTTCTGGCCGATGTTCAGTGCCCGGGTGGCGATGATCTGGCTGGCCTGCACCGCGACTGTCGAGAGTTTGTGCTGCAGGGCGGCGACGCTGGTGAGTTCCATGCGGTCCAGCAGGCTGACGGCCCAGGCGGGTAGCACGGCGATGACTTGCTGGAAATATGCGCCGAAATCGATCTGGCCCGAACGCAGGCGGTCATAGATGTGGGTGGCTTCCTGGGCCAGCGAGGCGGCGATCAGCGTCATGGGCAGGATCACGACGACCAGGCACAGCAGCAGGGTGGACAACGCTGCCAGGTTCGGTTTGCCGGGCATCCGCAGCAGCAGTTGGCGGTGCAGGGGCTTGAAAAGAATGGCCAGGGCCATTCCCCAGAAGACGGCCTCGTAGAACGGCCACAGGATGGCGGCAAACGCCACGGAGACGGCAACCAGCAGAAGCAGGAAGGTGCGTTGCTGCAAAGTGGAAGAGGGCATGGGAGTGCTGGGGCTGGACGATGCCCAGAATGTACGCGACGGCCGCGCCATGCCAGATGCCTCTCATCGGGTGGGCTGTTGGCCGTTGCGCGACGGCAAATTTGTATCGGTGCGCTGTGTTGTGGCAATCGATGGCACAATGGCGCCCGTACCAGGCCCTTCCCCAGCCACAGTCGCATCCGCCAATCGGTTCAGCCGTGTCGCGGAAGGTTTTCAAACCACCAAATGCTTTCCAGAGGAAAGCGGAGGTCAGCGGAATATGAGCGAGACCACGTCCGTCTATCAAGCCTACCAAGGCAACACCTACCTCTTCGGCGGCAATGCGCCCTATGTCGAAGAGATGTACGAAAACTACCTGGCCAACCCCGGCAGCGTGCCCGATACCTGGCGCGAGTATTTCGACGCGCTGCAGCACGTCCCCGCCGTGGATGGTTCCAATGCCAAGGATGTTCCGCACCTCCCGGTGGTCAATGCCTTCGCCGAGCGTGCCAAGGCCGGTGGCACCAAGGTGGTGGTCGCCAGCGCCGACGCCGAAATGGGCCGCAAGCGCACGGCCGTGCAGCAGCTGATCGCCGCCTACCGCAACGTCGGCCAGCGCTGGGCAGATCTCGATCCCCTCAAGCGCGCAGAGCGCCCCCCGATTCCCGAGCTGGAGCCGTCGTTCTACGGCTTCACCGATGCCGACCAGGAAACGGTGTTCGACACGAGCAACACCTTCTTCGGCAAGGACAAGATGCCGCTGCGCGAGCTGATCAATGCGCTGCGCGAAACCTACTGCGGCACCCTGGGCACGGAGTACATGTACACCTCCGACCAGGCGCAGAAGCGTTGGTGGCAGCAAAAGCTGGAGTCCATCCGCAGCAAGCCCCAGTTCAACGCGGACAAGAAGAAGCATATCCTCGACCGCCTGACGGCGGCAGAAGGCCTGGAGCGATTCCTGCACACCAAGTACGTGGGCCAGAAGCGCTTCTCGCTGGAAGGCGGTGAGAGCTTCATCGCCGCGATGGACGAGCTGATCCAGCAGGCTGGCGCGCGTGGCGTACAGGAAATCGTGATTGGCATGGCCCACCGTGGCCGCCTGAACGTGCTGGTCAACACCCTGGGCAAGATGCCTGCGGACCTGTTTGCCGAGTTCGACCACACCGCTCCCGAAGACCTGCCCGCTGGCGACGTGAAGTACCACCAGGGCTTCAGCTCCGACGTGGCCACCCCCGGTGGCCCGGTTCACCTGTCCCTGGCATTCAATCCCTCGCACCTGGAAATCGTCAACCCCGTGGTCGAAGGCTCGGTGCGCGCCCGCATGGACCGCCGTGGCGACGCCGAGGGCGACCAGGTGCTGCCCGTGCTGGTGCACGGCGATGCGGCCTTCGGCGGGCAGGGCGTGAACCAGGAAACCCTGTGCCTTGCCCAGACCCGTGGCTACACCACCGGCGGCACGGTGCACCTGATCATCAACAACCAGATCGGTTTCACCACCTCCGACCCGCGCGACATGCGCTCCAGCACCTTCTGTACCGACATCGTCAAGATGGTCGAGTCCCCGGTGCTGCACGTCAACGGCGATGATCCGGAGGCCGTGGTGCTGGCCACCCAGCTGGCGCTGGAATTCCGCATGGAATTCCGCCAGGACGTGGTGGTGGACATCACCTGCTTCCGCAAGCTGGGCCACAACGAGCAGGACACCCCGGCGCTGACCCAGCCGCTGATGTACAAGAAGATCGCGGCCCACCCCGGCACGCGCAAGCTCTACGCCGACCGGCTGGCCACCCAGGGCCTGGGTGAAACGCTGGGCGACGACATGGTGAAAGCCTATCGCGCCGCCATGGATGCCGGCAAGCACACGGTCAACCCCGTGCTGACCAACTTCAAGAGCAAGTACGCCGTGGATTGGTCGCCCTTCCTGGGCAAGAAGTGGACCGATGCTGGCGACACCGCGATCCCCCTGACCGAATGGAAGCGCCTGGCCGAGAAGCTGACCGTCATTCCCGAAAGCGTCACGCCGCACCAGCTCGTGAAGAAGGTCTACGACGACCGCGCCGCGATGGGCCGGGGCGATATTCCCGTGGACTGGGGCATGGGCGAGCACATGGCCTTTGCCTCGCTGGTGGCCAGCGGTTACCCCGTGCGCCTGTCGGGCGAGGACTGCGGCCGTGGCACCTTCACCCACCGCCATGCCGTGATCCACGACCAGAAGCGTGAGAAATGGGACACCGGCACCTACGTGCCGCTGCAGAACGTGGCCGAGAACCAGGCACCGTTCGTCGTGATCGACTCCATCCTGTCGGAAGAGGCCGTGCTGGGCTATGAATACGGCTATGCCTCCAACGATCCCAACACCCTGGTGATCTGGGAAGCACAGTTCGGCGACTTCGCCAACGGCGCGCAGGTGGTGATCGACCAGTTCATCGCCTCGGGCGAGGTGAAGTGGGGCCGTGTGAACGGCATCACGCTGATGCTGCCACACGGCTACGAAGGCCAGGGCCCCGAGCACAGCTCGGCCCGCCTGGAACGCTTCATGCAGCTGGCGGCCGACACCAACATGCAGATCGTGCAGCCCACCACGGCCAGCCAGATTTTCCATGTGCTGCGCCGCCAGATGGTGCGCAACCTGCGCAAGCCCCTGGTCATCATGACCCCCAAGTCGCTGCTGCGGAACAAGGACGCGACCTCTCCGCTGTCCGAATTCACCAAGGGCGCGTTCCAGACCGTGATTCCGGAGCAGGACGAAGCGATCAACAAGAAGGCCGACAAGGTCAAGCGCGTGATCGCCTGCTCGGGCAAGGTGTACTACGACCTGGTGAAGAAGCGCACCGAGAAGGAAGCCTCCGACGTGGCCATCGTCCGCATCGAGCAGCTCTACCCCTTCCCGCACAAGGCCTTCGCCACCGAGCTCAAGAAGTACCCCAACGCCACGGACATCGTGTGGTGCCAGGACGAGCCGCAGAACCAGGGTGCCTGGTTCTTCATCCAGCACAACATCCACGAGAACATGCTCGATGGTCAGAAGCTGGGCTACGCCGGCCGCGCCGCCTCCGCATCGCCCGCCGTGGGTTACGCGCACCTGCACCAGGAGCAGCAGAAGGCCCTGGTCGATGCCGCGTTCGCCAAGCTCAAGGGTTTTGTCCTGACCAAGTAAGGCCGGAAACCCCTCACTCAGTACAAAACACCTTTCTGGAAAGAATTCAAAATGGCTATCGTAGAAGTCAAAGTCCCCCAGTTGTCCGAGTCCGTGGCCGAAGCCACCATGCTGACCTGGAAGAAGAAGGCCGGTGAGGCCGTCACCGCCGATGAAATCCTGATCGAGATCGAGACCGACAAGGTTGTGCTCGAAGTGCCCGCGCCCTCGTCTGGCGTGCTGGCCGAGATCGTGGTGGGTGATGGCGGCACCGTGGTGTCCGACCAGCTCATCGCCAAGATCGACACCGAAGGCAAGGCCGGCGCCAGCGCTGCTCCCGCTGCTGCTGCTGCCGCACCGGCTGCTGCGGCTCCCGCGCCCGTCGCCGCTGCCGCTGCTGCAACGGGTGGCGCCAAGGGCAATGTGGCCATGCCGGCCGCCGCCAAGCTGCTGGCCGACAACAACCTGTCCGTGGGCGCCGTGGCGGGCACGGGCAAGGACGGCCGCGTGACCAAGGGCGATGTGCTCGCCGCCGTGGCCGGTGGCGTGCAATCCACCGCCGCCGTGATCCCTACCGGCGTGCCCACCAAGGTGCTGCCCCAAGTGGCAGCCCCCGTGGCCAAGCCGGACCTGGGCGACCGCCCCGAGCAGCGCGTGCCCATGAGCCGCCTGCGCGCCCGCGTGGCCGAGCGTCTGCTGCAGTCGCAGTCGTCCAACGCCATCCTGACCACGTTCAACGAAGTGAACATGGCGCCCGTGATGGAAATGCGCAAGAAGTTCCAGGACGCGTTCACCAAGGAACACGGCGTGAAGATCGGCTTCATGAGCTTCTTCGTCAAGGCCGCAGTGCACGCCCTGAAGAAGTTCCCCGTGCTCAACGCATCGGTTGATGGCAACGACATCGTCTACCACGGCTACTTCGACATCGGTATCGCTGTGGGTTCGCCCCGTGGCCTGGTGGTGCCCATCCTGCGCAACGCCGACCAGATGAGCTTCGCCGACATCGAGAAGAAGATCGCCGAGTTCGGCAAGAAGGCGGCCGAAGGCAAGCTGGGCATTGAAGAAATGACCGGCGGCACCTTCTCCATCTCCAACGGCGGCACCTTCGGCTCGATGATGTCCACCCCCATCATCAACCCGCCGCAGTCGGCCATCCTGGGCGTGCATGCCACCAAGGACCGTGCCGTGGTGGAGAACGGCCAGGTCGTGGTTCGTCCGATGAACTACCTGGCCATGTCCTACGACCACCGCATCATCGACGGCCGCGAAGCCGTGCTGGGCCTGGTCGCCATGAAGGATGCGCTGGAAGATCCGTCGCGCCTGCTGTTCGACATCTGATCCTGCCAGAACCCCATTGACCCACCCGCGCGGCCCGTCTACTTTCAGGCCCGCCGGTGGGTTTTTCTCCAAACGATTGAGCGAGTAATCATGAGCAAACAATTCGACGTCATCGTCATCGGCGGCGGCCCTGGCGGCTACATCGGCGCCATCCGCGCCGCGCAGCTGGGCTTCAACGTGGCCTGCATCGACGAGTGGAAGAACGACAAGGGCGGCCCGGCCCCCGGCGGCACCTGTACCAACGTGGGTTGCATCCCCTCCAAGGCGCTGCTGCAGTCGTCCGAGCATTTCGAGCACGCCAACAAGCACTTTGCCGAGCACGGCATCAGCACCGGCAAGGTGACGATGGACGTGGCCAAGATGGTCGGCCGCAAGGACGCCGTGGTGAAGCAGAACAACGACGGCATCCTGTACCTGTTCAAGAAGAACAAAGTCAGCTTCTTCCACGGCCGCGGCTCCTTCGTCAAGGCGGTCGAGAGCGGCTACGAGATCAAGGTGGCCGGCGTGACGGAAGAGACCCTGGTGGGCAAGCAGGTCATCGTCGCCACGGGCTCCAACGCCCGCGCGCTTCCCGGCGTGGCGTTCGACGAGGAGAACATCCTGTCGAATGACGGTGCGCTGCGCATCGGCGCCGTGCCGAAGAAGCTGGGCGTGATCGGCTCGGGCGTGATCGGCCTGGAGATGGGTTCGGTCTGGCGCCGCCTGGGCGCCGACGTGACCGTGCTCGAAGGCCTGCCCACGTTCCTGGGCGCGGTCGATGAGCAGATCGCCAAGGAAGCCAAGAAGGCCTTCGACAAGCAGGGCCTGAAGATCGAGCTGGGCGTGAAGATCGGCGACATCAAGACCGGCAAGAAGGGCGTGAGCGTCGCCTATACCAACGCCAAGGGCGAGGCCCAGGCGCTGGACGTGGACAAGCTCATCGTGTCGATCGGCCGCGTGCCCAACACCATCGGCCTGAACGCTGAAGGAGTGGGCCTGCAGCTCGACGAGCGCGGCGCCATCGTGGTGGATGGTGACTGCAAGACCAACCTGCCCGGCGTCTGGGCCGTGGGCGACGTGGTGCGCGGCCCCATGCTGGCGCACAAGGCCGAGGAAGAGGGCGTGGCCGTGGCCGAGCGCATCGCGGGCCAGCACGGGCATGTGAACTTCAACACCATCCCCTGGGTGATCTACACCAGCCCCGAGATCGCGTGGGTCGGCCGCACCGAGCAGCAGCTCAAGGCGGACGGCGTGAAGTACAAGGCCGGTAGCTTCCCCTTCCTGGCCAACGGCCGCGCGCGCGCGCTGGGCGACACGACCGGCATGGTCAAGTTCCTGGCCGATGCGGCGACGGACGAGATCCTGGGCGTGCATATCGTGGGCCCCATGGCCAGCGAGCTGATCGCCGAGGCCGTGGTGGCCATGGAGTTCAAGGCCAGTGCCGAGGACATCGCGCGCATCTGCCACGCCCACCCGAGCCTGAGCGAAGCGACCAAGGAAGCGGCACTGGCCGTCGACAAGCGCACGCTCAACTTCTGATTTGAGGCAGAATCGGCTGCCAGCGCCCATTCATAGGGCGCTGGCAGCTATTGTTTTTGCAGCATAAAAGCATACCGAAGTGAACGTCAAACAGGCTTACCAGGCCGAACTGGCCGCCAAGGGGTTCCAGAGCGATCCCGCGCAACTGCGCGCGGTCGATGCGCTTGACCGCTGCGCGCAGGACTGGGCGGCCTACAAGACGCAGCGCTCGAACGCGCTCAAGAAGTTCATCAACCGCCCCGATATTCCCCGGGGCGTGTACATGTACGGCGGTGTGGGGCGCGGCAAGAGCTTCCTCATGGACTGCTTCTTCAACGCCGTGCCGCTCAAGCGCAAGGTGCGCCTGCATTTCCATGAGTTCATGCGCGAGGTGCACCGCGAGCTGGCGGCCCTGCAGGGCACGCAGAACCCGCTCGACGTGCTGGGCCAGCGCATCGCCAAGCGTTACAAGCTCATCTGCTTCGATGAATTCCACGTGGCGGACATCACCGACGCCATGATCCTGCACCGTCTGCTGGCGGCGCTGTTCGACAACGGCGTGGGCTTCGTCACCACGTCCAACTTCGAGCCCGATGGCCTGTACCCCAACGGCCTGCACCGCGACCGCATCCTGCCGGCCATCGAACTGCTCAAGCAGAAGCTCGAAGTCATCAACGTGGACAACGGCACCGACTACCGTCGCCGCACGCTGGAACAAGTCAAGCTCTACCACACCCCCCTGGGCCCCGAGGCTGATGCCGCGATGAACGCGGCCTTCGACCAGCTGGCCGAGGTGCACGATGAAGACCCGGTGCTGCACATCGAGGCGCGCGAGATCCAGGCGCGGCGCAAGGCCGGTGGCGTGGTCTGGTTCGATTTCAAGACCCTGTGCGGCGGCCCGCGCTCGCAGAACGACTACCTGGAGATCGCCACGCAGTTCCATACCGTGCTGCTCTCTGACGTGCCCTACATGCCCGTGAGCCTGGCCTCACCCGCCCGGCGCTTCACCTGGCTGGTGGACGTGCTGTACGACCGCCGCGTCAAGCTGATCCTGTCGGCCGCCGTGCCGCCCGAGCAGCTCTACACCGATGGCCCGCTGGCCCACGAATTCCCGCGCACGGTCTCGCGGCTCAACGAGATGCAGTCCAAGGAATTCCTGGCGCTGGAGCGCCGCGTCGTGGACACGGGGCTGACATGAAGACTCTTTCGGGTGCCTGCGGGGCCGCCTGCCTGTTCGTGCTGCTGCAGTCGGCCGCGGTCCACGCGCAAGAGACGGCGCGCGCGCCTGGCCAGCCTCCGATGGAGGCCGAACGGACCGCCGAGCGCGAGCGCATCCGCCAGGAAGAGGGCGCCATTGCGGGCCGCTTGCGGCAGGCCGAAACCGCTTGCTACCAGCGCTTTGCCGTCGAAGATTGCCTGCGCGATGCGCGCCGCGATGCGCGAGCGCAGCGGGCTGTTTTGCGCCAGCGCGAGTCGGTGCTGGACGATGCCGAGCGCCGCGAGCGCGCCGCGCGGCGATTGCAGGGCGTTGCCCAGCGCCAGGCCGAGCACGCCGCCCCGGAGCCCCGGATGGCTCCCCCTCGGTTGCCCAAGGAGCCGGACCCGCAGGGCCCCAGGTCGCGTGCCAGCAAGCAGGGCGAGCGGGAAGCCGCCGCGCGCGCGCACCACGAGAAGCAGCGCCAGGCCCTGGACCAGCAGGCCCAGCGCAACCGCCAGCAGCAGCTGGAAAAGCAGCAGGCCGCCAGCGAGCGCAAGGCCCGCGTGCAGCAGCAGCAGGAGCAGGACAAGGCCCGCGGCCACAAGCCCTCGGCGCCCTTGCCTTAGAACGGTTCACGATCTTTTCACGGGGCGCGCATGGCGGCAACCCGCCACGCACGACGCTGCCCGCCTTGCCCGGGCCGCCATCATCCCACGCAGCAAAGCAGACGCCGCATCGCGCGGCCAGTCCGTGGCGGGGATCAGGTCCGTGAGCCGGCGGCGGGGGGCGGAGTGAACAGCGGCGCCAGGGGCGCGACCTTCTTTTCCTCGATCAGGGCTTCGATCTTCACGATCACCAGCGAGAGGTTGTCGCCGCCTCCGCGCGCGCGCATGCGGGCCTTCTCGATCAGGAACTCCGTGGCCTCGCGTGGGGTCAGCGACTCCACCACCGAGCCCAGTTCCGTGGGCGAGAAGTAGTGCCACACGCCATCGCTGCAGGCCAGCAGCACGTCGCCCGGGTTGAGCTGATGGATCATGTGCATGGTGATGGGGGGATCGCTCTCGGTGCCGAGGCACCCCACCAGGATGTTGGAGTGCGGGTGGACGTTGGCCTCGGCCTCGGTGATCTCGCCCCGGTCCACCAGTGCCTGCACATAGGAATGGTCGCTGGTGCGGTGCATCATGCGGCCGTTCTGGAAGTGGTAGATGCGCGAGTCGCCGGCATGCGCCCAGTGGCAATCGCCGCGTGGGTTGATGAGGAAGGCGGCGATGGTGCTGTGCGGCTCCTGCTCCGAGGTGATCGCTGTCAGGCGGATGACAATGTGCGCCTCCTGCACCATGTTTTTGAGCATGGCTTCCGCGTCGTCGGTGTCGGGTGAATAGCGCTCGAACAGCTGCTTCGCGGTCATCATGACCTGGTCGGAAGCCTTGCGCCCGCCGCTGCGCCCACCCATGCCGTCGGCCAGCACGCCCAGCACGCAGCCGTTGTAACGCGGATGCGACAGCAGGGCCACCTGGTCCTGCTGGTATTCCCGGTCACCCTTGTGGATGCCGGTGGAGGCTGTGAGGCGGATCGCTTGGGACATTCCGTGGATTGTGGTGGAGGCAGGGCCAGCCGTGGGTCGGATGCCCTGCAGGAAGACGTATTATCAAATGCTGTGTGGCATTTTTACCATGCTGCCAGCCCATGGGGCCCGCTCGTCTTGGATTTTTCACCCTCCACCCTTGAAACAAGTTGTACGCCGCTGGCGCAGGCGGTGGCGCAGGCGTTCTCCGCCGATGGCGCGCTGGCGCGGACTGAGGCGGATTTCCGGCCCCGCGCGGGCCAAACCGAGATGGCGCTCGCGGTGGCGCGCACCATCGAGGTGGGCGGTGTGCTGGTGGCCGAGGCCGGCACAGGCGTGGGCAAGACTTTCTCCTACCTGGTGCCAGCCTTGCTCAGCGGCGAACGCGTGCTGCTGTCGACCGCCACCAAGGCCCTGCAGGACCAGCTCTTCGCGCGCGATCTGCCACGGCTCGCGCAGGCGCTGGGCGTGCCGGTGCGCATGGCCCTGCTCAAGGGGCGGGGCAGCTATCTGTGCCTGCACCGGCTGGAGCAGGCACGCCAGGAAGGCATGGCGCATGACGGCAGCGTGGCGGCGGAGCTGGCGCGCATGGAGCTGTGGGCGCAGGCCACGCGCACAGGGGACCTGGCGGAGCTGCCGGGCCTCGATGAACGCTCCGCCGTCCTCCCGCTGGTGACTTCCACGCGCGAGAACTGCCTCGGTTCCGCCTGCTCGCGTTTTCGCCAGTGCCATGTGAACCAGGCGCGGCGCGAGGCACTGGCGGCCGATGTGGTGGTGGTCAACCACCACTTGTTCTTCGCCGACCAGGCGGTGCGCGAGTCGGGCATGGCCGAGCTGTTGCCCACGGTGCGCGTGGTGGTCTTCGACGAGGCGCACCAGCTCAACGAAACCGGGGTGCTGTTCCTGGGCACGCAGCTGGGCACCGGCCAGTTGCTTGATTTCGCGCGCGACCTGCTGGCGGCCGGCATGCAGCGCGCGCGTGGCATGGCCGACTGGCAGGGCCTGTGCGCGAAGCTGGAGCGCGCGGCGCGCGACCTGCGCCTGCTGGCGAGCCATGCCGCCCCCGGGGCGCGACTGGCCTGGACGGACGGCGTACCAGAGGGGCTGGCAGCCCACGCCTGGCACGCCGCGCTGGACCAGGTTCAGCAGGCATGTGGGCTGTGCCTGCAGTCGCTGGACGTGGTGCAGGACATGGCGCCGGATTTCCTGCGCCTGCGGGAGCGTGGCGCGGCCCTGGGCGCCGCGGTGCAGCACTTTGCCGGCCCCTGTGCCGAGGGCGCGGTGCGCTGGGCCGATGCCGGCCTGCAGCTGCGGCTGGTCGAGGCGCCGCTCGACATCGCCGAGGCCATGCGCGCACGCTTGCCGGCACCCTTGGCTCCAGCGGAACCCGAGGGCGCGCCGTCTGGGTGGCAGGACGCCACGGGGCGGGCCTGGATCTTCACGTCGGCCACCCTGGGCAGTGACGACCGGCTGCGCTGGTTCACCGAGCCTTGCGGGCTGGAGGATGCGCAGGTGCTGCGGGTGCAAAGTCCGTTCGATTATGCCACGCAGGCGGCGCTGTATGTGCCGCGCGGCCTGCCGTCCCCGTCGGACCCCGCGCACTGCCCGCTGCTGGCGCGCTGGGTGGGCGATGCGGCCGAGCGCCTGGGTGGGCGAACCCTGGTGCTGACGACCACGCTCAAGGCCCTGCGGCTGATCGGCGAGGCCTTGCAACAGCGGTTTTCCGGTGCGCAGCGCATCGAGGTGCTGGTGCAGGGGCAGGGTGCCAAACGCCGGCTGATGGAGCGTTTCCGTGCCGCGGAAGGCGCGGGCCGGCCGGGTTGCATCCTGGTGGCGTCAGCGACGTTCTGGGAGGGCTTCGACGTGCCCGGAGATGCGCTGCAGATGGTCGTGATCGACAAGTTGCCGTTCCCTCCGCCAGGCGATCCGCTGGTCCAGGCGCGCTCCGAGCGGTTGAAGCAGGCGGGGCGCAGTCCGTTCAAGGATCATGCGCTGCCCGAGGCGGCCGTGGCGCTCAAGCAGGGCGCCGGCCGGCTGATTCGGCACGAATCGGATCGGGGGGTGCTGGTGGTGGGCGACACGCGCCTGCTCACCATGGGCTATGGCAAGCGTCTGTTGGCGGCGCTGCCGCCCATGCGGCGCCTGGAATCGGAAGAGGACTTCAGCGAGGTGCTCGCCGCGCTCACCAGAACTTCCACCACGGATCGCTCTTGCCCTTGATGCCGTGGCTCATGAAGTTGCTCTGCGGGTAGGAGGCTTCCATCACCCGGCGGGCGTCGTCGCGCAGCTGGGTCAGGCCCAGCGCGTCGTAGGACTGGATCAGGATGTAGAGCGCCTCTTCCTGGGCGGGCACGGCCTGGTAGTCCGACAGGGCGACCTGGGCGCGGCTGATCGCGGCCACGTAGGCGCCGCGCAGGAAGTAGTAGCGCGCCACATGCACCTCGTACTGGGCCAGCGAGTTGACGATGTAGGTCATGCGCAGGCGCGCGTCCTGGGCGTAGCGGGAGTCCGGGAAGCGTGTGCTGAGTTCGCGGAATGATTCGAAGGAATCCTTGGCGGCTTTCTGGTCGCGCTCGGACAGATCCTGCTGAGACAGCCACGAGAACATGCCCAGACTGTCGTTGAAGTTCACCAGCCCCTTGAGGTACAGCGCGTAATCCAGCGCCGGGCTGGCCGGATGCAGCTTCATGAAGCGGTCGAGCGTGGCGATGGCCTGGGCCTTTTCGCCACCCTTGTACTGTGCGTAGGCCTTGTCGAGCTGCGCCTGCTGGGCCAGCGGCGTGCCGGCGGCGCGGCCTTCGAGCTTTTCAAGCAGCGGCACGGCCTTGTCGTAGCCGCCGCCATTGAGTTCGTCGCGCGCCTCGGCGTAGATGCGGTCGGTCGTCCAGCCCGCGGTTTTGTCTTCCGGGGTGCTGGAGCAGCCCGCCGTGAGCAGGCTGGCCGCCAGCAGGACGGGGAGGAACGCATGGGGTGCACGCAGCATGTCGGGCAGCTTTCTGGCAATTAAAGGCATGGATGTCTCGGGAGGCCGCTGCCGCTGGGCGGCAGGCGAAACAGGAGCAGGCCATTGTACCGGCGCCTGCCTGGCAGCGCGGGACGGGCTTTCTACAATGCAGGCATGTTTGTCCACCTGCGCCTGCACACCGAATTTTCCGTCGTCGACGGCACCAACCGCATCGATGAGGCGGTTGGCTCGGCCGCCACCGACCGCCAGCCCGCGCTGGCCATCACCGATTTCAACAACCTGTTTGGCGCCATCAAGTTCTACAAGGCGGCGCGCGGCAAAGGCATCAAGCCCGTGCTCGGCGCCGAAATCCTGCTCGAAGGCGAGGGCGGTGCCGCGCCATCGCGCATGGTCCTGCTGGTGCAGGGCATGCAGGGCTACCTCAACCTGTCGGAGCTGCTGGCGCGTGCCTGGACGCGCAACGTGGTCAAGGCGCAGGCTGTCTGCACCTGGGCGTGGCTGCAGGAACTGGGCGAGGGGCTGATCGTGCTGTCGGGTGCTCAAGCCGGCCCCGTGGGCCAGGCGCTGGCACGCGGCGACGATGCCGGCGCGGCCGACCTGGCGCTGCGCCTGGCGGGCCTGTTTCCGCACCGCTTCTACCTAGAGCTCCAGCGCGCCGGCCGAGCCGACGACGAGGCCCATGTCGTGGCCGCCGTGCAGCTGGCGGCCCGGCTGAGCCTGCCCGTGGTGGCCACGCACCCCGTGCAGTTCGCCACCGAGGACGACTACGAGGCGCATGAAGCGCGCGTGTGCATCGCCGAGGGCGAGATCCTGGGCAACCCCCGGCGCGTGCGCCGTTTCACGCGCGAGCAGTATTTCAAGACGGCCGCGCAGATGGAGGCACTGTTCGCCGATGTGCCCTCGGCCATCGCCAACACCGCCGAGATAGCCCGGCGCTGCAATTTGTCGCTGGTGCTGGGCAAGCCGCAACTGCCCAATTTCCCCATTCCTGGCGGCATGACCATGGAGGAGTATTTCCGCCATGCATCGCACGAAGGCCTGGAAGAGCGCCTGCTGCACCTGTACCCCAGCCCCGCCGAGCGCGACGCCCAGCGCCCGCGCTACGTCGAGCGCCTGGAGTTCGAGCTGGGCACCATCCTCAAGATGGGTTTTCCGGGCTACTTCCTGATCGTGGGCGACTTCATTCAGTGGGCCAAGAACAATGGCTGCCCCGTGGGTCCGGGCCGGGGCTCGGGCGCCGGCTCGCTCGTGGCCTACGCGCTCAAGATCACCGACCTCGATCCGCTGCAGTACAACCTGCTGTTCGAGCGCTTCCTGAACCCCGAGCGGGTGTCCATGCCCGACTTCGACATCGACTTCTGCCAGGCCAACCGCGACCGCGTGATCGACTATGTGAAGGACAAGTACGGCAAGGACGCCGTGAGCCAGATCGCCACCTTCGGCACCATGGCAGCTAAGGCCGCCATCCGCGACGTGGGCCGGGTGATGGACCTGAGCTATACCTTCTGCGATGGCATCTCCAAGCTGGTGCCTGCCAAGCCCGGCATGTCGTACACGCTGCAGTACCCGCCCGAGCCCAAGAAGGAGGGCGACAAGAACAACTACGCGCTGGAGCTTGAGCCTCAGCTTTACGAGCGCGTGCGCAAGGAAGAGGACGTGCGCACCGTCATCGAGATGGCGCAGAAGCTCGAAGGCATGACGCGCAACATCGGCATGCACGCCGGCGGCGTGCTGATCGCTCCGGGCAAGCTCACTGACTTCTGTCCGCTCTACCAGCAGCCGGGCAGCGAGTCGGCCGTGAGCCAGTACGACAAGGACGACGTGGAGGCCATCGGCCTGGTGAAGTTCGACTTCCTGGGGCTGGCGACGCTCACCATCCTGGAGATCGCCAAGGAGTTCATCGTCCAGCGGCACAAGGGCCAGGAGGACTTCGCGTTCGAGAAGGTCGCGCTGGACGACGCGCCTACCTACCGGCTGTTCTCCGAGGGCAAGACCGAGGCGGTGTTCCAGTTCGAATCGCGCGGCATGCAGGGTATGCTCAAGGAGGCCAAGCCCAGCCGCCTGGAGGACCTGATCGCCCTGAACGCGCTGTACCGCCCGGGCCCGATGGACCTGATCCCGAGCTTTGTGAACCGCAAGCACGGCAAGGAGGTGGTGGAGTACCCGCACCCGCTGGTGGAACCCGTGCTGGCCGAGACCTACGGCATCATGGTCTACCAGGAGCAGGTGATGCAGACCGCCCAGGTGCTGGGCGGTTACAGCCTGGGCGGTGCCGACATGCTGCGCCGTGCCATGGGCAAGAAGAAGGCCGAGGAGATGGCCGAGCACCGCGCCATCTTCCGCAAGGGTGCCGCCGAGAAGGGCATCAGCCAGGAGAAGGCCGACGAGGTGTTCGACCTGATGGAGAAGTTCGCGGGCTACGGCTTCAACAAGTCGCATGCCGCCGCTTACTCGCTGCTGGCCTACCACACGGGCTGGCTCAAGGTGCACTACACGGCCGAGTTCTTCTGCGCCAACATGACCGTCGAAATGGACGACACCGACAAGCTCAAGGTGTTGTACGAGGACGCGAAGAAGAACTTCGGCATGGACTTCGAGGCGCCCGACATCAACCGGGGTCGCTACCGCTTCGAGCCGGTCACGGACAAGGTCATCCGCTACGGTTTGGGCGCCGTCAAGGGCACGGGCCAGCAGGCCATCGAGGCCATCGTCGCCGCGCGCGAAGGCCGGGGCGAAGGGCACCGGGGCTCCACCAGCGGGCCGTTCACCAGCCTGTTCGACTTCTGCGTGCGCGTGGACCGCAGCAAGATCAACAAGCGCACGGTGGACGCGCTCATCAAGGCCGGCGCCTTCGATGCGCTCAACCTGCACCGCGCGGCGCTCTCGGCGTCGCTGGACCGGGCTTTCGACTTCGCCGCGGCCCAGTTGGCCAACGCCAACCAGGGCGGCCTGTTCGACATGATGGGCGACGACGCCCACGGTTCCAGCACGCAGGAGCCCGACCTGGTGGAGGTGCCGCCCTGGGGCGTGCGCGAGCGCCTCACGCACGAGAAAACGGCGCTGGGCTTCTACCTCTCGGGCCACCTGTTCGACGAATCGGCCCGCGAGGTGGGCCGGTTCGTGCGCACGCGCGTGGCCGATCTCGTGGACACGCGCGAGACGCAGACCATCGCCGGCATCATGAGCGACTTTCGCGTGGTCAACGGCATGCGCGGCCGGCAGGGCATCTTCGTGCTCGACGACACCTCGGCGCGGGTCGAGGCTTCGGCCAGCGATGCGGTCATCCAGCAGTTCCGCGACCTGCTCAAGGACGACGAGCTGGTCATCGTCAGCGGCCGCCTGCAGCCCGGGCGCAACGGTTTCGAGGCGCGCTTCATCGTGCAGCAGGTGATGGACCTGCCCACCGCGCGCTGCCGTTTCGGCAAATACCTGCGCGTGGCGGTGGGCGACACGCCGCCCGAGGTGGCGCGGCTGCTGCGCGAATTCCTGCCGCGGCGTGAATCCACCGAGCACGGCGAGCTGCAGCACGGCCTGCGCGTGCGCCTGGGCGTGCGCTGCGCAGAAGGGCAGGAGGGCGCCATGGCGGAGCTGCAACTGGGCGACGCCCACCGCACCTATCCCAGCGATGCTTCGCTGGCCGCCTGGCGCGCCCAGGCGGCCGGTGGCGATGCCACGATTGTTTACGACTGAGAGACCGGCGGCAGGGGCTTGAAAACACCCCGCCAGTGGTCAATTTCCAAGGTAATGCAACCGTATCCGCGGGTCGCTAGAATGAAATTCATGGCAACGAAACCCCCTTCATCCCCCCCCGCGCCTGCCGTGCAGAGGCCCGCGCCGGACGACGGCGGTTCGGTCGTGCTCGAAAGGCTGCCGCAAAAGACCCAGCCGCCGCAGATGTACCAGGTGCTGATGCTCAACGACGACTACACCCCCATGGAGTTCGTCATCGTCGTGCTGCAGGAATTCTTCAGCAAGGACCGCGAAACGGCCACCCAGATCATGCTCAAGATCCACCTCGACGGCAAAGGCGTCTGCGGCGTGTATTCGCGCGACATCGCCGCCACCAAGGTGGACCAGGTGCTCGATGCGGCGCACCAGGCCGGGCATCCGTTGCAATGCATTTGCGAGCCGGTTGAATAAACGCCGGTCCGACCCGATCTACATCCCTAGTCATCCCTTACCTGCAAGCACAAAGGAGTTCACATGATTGCCCAGGAACTGGAAGTCAGCTTGCACATGGCCTTCGTCGAGGCCCGCCAGCAGCGCCACGAGTTCATCACCGTGGAGCACCTGCTGCTCGCCCTGCTCGATAACCCCAGCGCAGCCGAGGTGCTGCGCGCTTGTTCGGCCAATATCGAGGATCTGCGAGGATCTCTCGCCAACTTCATCAAGGACAACACCCCCCAGGTGGCTGGCACCGATGAGGTGGACACCCAGCCCACGCTGGGGTTCCAGCGCGTGATCCAGCGCGCCATCATGCACGTGCAGTCCACCGGCAACGGCAAGAAAGAAGTGACCGGCGCCAACGTGCTCGTCGCCATCTTCGGCGAGAAGGATTCGCACGCCGTCTACTACCTGCACCAGCAGGGCGTGACGCGCCTGGACGTGGTCAACTACATCGCACACGGCATCAAGAAGGGCGAGCCGCCCGAGCCCGCCAAGGGTTCGGACCACCCGTCCGAGAGCGAGGAAGGCCCCTCTGGCGAGAAAAACGAGAAGGCCTCGCCGTTGGAGCAGTTCACGCAGAACCTGAACCAGCTCGCCAAGGACGGCAAGATCGACCCGCTGATCGGCCGCCACTACGAGGTGGAACGCACCATCCAGATCCTGTGCCGCCGCCGCAAGAACAACCCGCTGCTGGTGGGCGAGGCCGGCGTGGGCAAAACGGCCATCGCCGAGGGCCTGGCCTGGCGCATCACCCAGAACGACGTGCCCGAGATCCTGGCCGAGGCCACCGTGTACTCGCTCGACATGGGCGCGCTGCTGGCAGGCACCAAGTACCGGGGTGATTTCGAGCAGCGCCTCAAGGGCGTGCTCAAGAGCCTGAAGGACAAGCCGCACGCCATCCTGTTCATCGACGAGATCCACACCCTCATCGGTGCGGGCGCGGCCTCGGGCGGCACGCTGGACGCGTCCAACCTGCTCAAGCCCGCGCTCAGTTCGGGCTCGCTCAAGTGCATCGGCGCCACCACCTTCACGGAATACCGTGGCATCTTCGAGAAGGACGCGGCCCTGTCGCGGCGCTTCCAGAAGGTGGACGTGGTCGAGCCCACCGTGGCCGAAACCATCGACATCCTCAAGGGCCTCAAGAGCCGCTTCGAAGAGCACCACAGCGTGAAGTACGCCGCTGCCGCCTTGCAGGCCGCCGCCGAGCTGAGCGCCAAGTACATCAACGACCGGCACCTGCCCGACAAGGCCATCGACGTGATCGACGAGGCCGGCGCAGCGCAGCGCATCCTGGTGGCCAGCAAGCGCAAGAAGACCATCGGCAAGGCTGAAATCGAGGAAATCGTTGCCAAGATCGCCCGCATCCCGCCCGCGAACGTGAGCAACGACGACCGCGGCAAGCTGCAGACGCTGGAGCGCGACCTCAAGAGCGTGGTCTTCGGCCAGGACAAGGCGCTGGAAGTGCTCGCCTCGTCCGTGAAGATGGCGCGCTCGGGCCTGGGCAAGGGCGACAAGCCCATCGGCTCCTTCCTGTTCAGCGGCCCCACGGGCGTGGGCAAGACCGAGGCCGCCAAGCAGCTCGCCTACATCCTGGGCATCGAGCTGATCCGCTTCGACATGTCGGAGTACATGGAGCGCCACGCCGTGAGCCGCCTCATCGGCGCGCCCCCCGGCTACGTGGGCTTCGACCAGGGCGGCCTGCTGACCGAGGCGATCACCAAGAAGCCGCACGCCGTGCTGCTGCTCGACGAGATCGAGAAGGCCCACCCGGACATCTTCAACGTGCTTCTGCAGGTCATGGACCACGGCACGCTGACCGACAACAACGGGCGCAAGGCCGACTTCCGCAACGTCATCATCATCATGACGACGAACGCGGGCGCCGAGACCATGAACAAGGCCACCATCGGCTTCACCAACCCGCGCCAGGCGGGCGACGAAATGGGCGACATCAAGCGCCTGTTCACGCCCGAATTCCGCAACCGGCTGGATGCCATCGTGAGCTTCAAGGCGCTGGACGAGCAGATCATCCTGCGCGTGGTCGACAAGTTCCTGCTGCAGCTCGAAACACAGCTGGCCGAGAAGAAGGTGGAAGTCACCTTCACCGACAAGCTGCGCAAGTACCTGGCCAAGAAGGGCTTCGACCCCCTCATGGGCGCCCGCCCCATGCAGCGCCTGATCCAGGACACCATCCGCCGCGCCCTGGCCGACGAGCTGCTGTTCGGCCGTCTGCAGGACGGCGGCCGTCTGACGGTGGACATGGAGGTCAAGACCGACGAGAAGGGCGTGGAAACCGCCGACGTCCAACTCGACATCCAGCCACTGCCCAAGAAAGACAAGGCGACGAAGTCCGAGCCGGCGGAGCCGGAGGAGGCAACGGCGGATTGAGCGCGGGTTTCTCCCCCGTGGCCACGGCCCGCAGAGCGCAAGCCCTGCGGGCTTTTTCTTTTTGCAGGCCGTTGTCAGCCCCTTGCATGCTGTCTAGGTTTGCTATTTATTTAGGAGCTGCTAACGTCCATTGATAAAGCGCTACAGGCCAATATCACCATATTTTCATTGGCCCATGCCCTTGCAACGGTTACATTCACTCAATATCCATTCCGAGCGTCCCCGCGCCCCGCATGTCCTCCCACACCTTCCTCTGGCACGACTACGAAACCTTCGGCGCCAACACCCGGCGCGACCGGCCGGCGCAGTTCGCCGCCATCCGCACCGATGCCGCGCTGAACGAGATCGGCGAGCCGGTCATGCTGTACTGCCAGCCGTCCAACGATTACCTGCCCGATCCACAGTCCTGCCTCATCACCGGCATCACGCCCCAGGTGGCCTGGGAGCGCGGCGTGCCCGAGCGCGAATTTGCCGCGCGCATCGAGGCCGAGATGGCCCAGCCCGGCACCGTGGGCGTGGGCTACAACACCATCCGCTTCGACGACGAGATCACGCGCTTCATGTTCTGGCGCAACCTCATCGACCCCTATGCGCGCGAATGGCAGAACCAGTGCGGCCGCTGGGACCTGCTCGACGTGGTGCGCCTGGCCTATGCGCTGCGGCCCGACGGGATCGTGTGGCCGACCAAGGAAGACGGCTCGCAGAGCTTCAAGCTGGAGCACCTGACCCAGGCCAACGGTCTTCAGCACGAGGCCGCGCACGATGCGCTGTCGGACGTGCGCGCCACCATTGCGTTGGCGCGGCTGCTGCGCCAGCACAACCCCCGGCTGTTCGACTTCGCCTTCAGCCTGCACAAGAAGGACCGCGTGGCCGCCGAGCTGCGCCTGCCCGCCACCGCGCAGACGGCGCGGCCCTTTCTACATGTCTCGGGCATGTTCCCGGCCGAGCGCGGCTGCCTGGCCGTGATGTGGCCGCTGGCCAGCCATCCCACGAACAAGAACGAGATCATCGCCTGGGACCTGGCACACGACCCGCGCGAACTGGCCCTGCTGGACACCGACACGCTGCGCCTGCGCATGTTCACCCGTTCGGCCGACCTGCCCGAGGGCGTCACGCGCCTGCCCATCAAGACGGTGCACCTGAACAAGTCGCCCATGGTGGTGGGCAATGTGAACACGCTCACGCCGGCGCTGGCGCAGCGCTGGGGCATCGACCTGGCACAGGCGGCGGCACACGCCGAGGTGGCGCGCGCTCTGCCCGACATGAGCGCCATCTGGCCCGCCGTGTTTGCCCGCCCGCCCGAGCCCGCGCCCGACGTGGAGCAGGACCTCTATGGCGGCTTCGTCGGCAACAACGACCGCCGCCGCCTCAACGACCTGCGCGCCATGACCGGCGAGCAGCTCGCCCGCAGCCGCGCCGCGTTCGACGACCCGCGCCTGGCCGAGCTGTTCTGGCGCTACCGCGCGCGCAATTTCCCGGCCACGCTCACGCCCGAGGAGGCCGAGCGCTGGGAAGCACACCGCCGCGCCTGCCTGTTCGACGGGGCCGGGGGCGCGCGCACCGTGGACCAGCTCTTCACCGAGATCGACCAGCTTTCGGAAACCGCCGACGAACGCGCGGAAACCATTCTTGGGGCGCTGTACGATTGGGCCGAAACCATCGCGCCTGAGCACTGAACCGACCCCGCAGGCACCGCCATGTCCGAGCCGTCCGCACTCCCCGCCAGCATCGGCAAATACCGCATCGAGCGCGAGATCGGGCGGGGCGCCAGCGGCGTGGTGTTTCTGGGGCTGGACGGCTTCCGGGGCCGGCGCGTGGCCATCAAGCAGATGCACCCGCACCTGCTGGCGGACCCCGCGCAGGCCCAGCACTACCGCCGCCTGCTGCGCAACGAGGCAGCGCTGGCGGGCCGCCTGCGCCACCCGCACATCGTGCGCCTGCTCGACGCCGACGAAGAGGCCACGCCGCCCTACCTGGTGCTCGAATACGTGCAGGGCCGCCCGCTGTCGGACTTCGCCAAGGCCGATGCGCTGCTGCCCGTGGCCCAGGTGCTCGACATCGCCTTCAAGTGCGGCCACGCGCTGGAGCACGCCCAGCGCCAGGGCCTGGTGCACCGCGACATCAAGCCCGCCAACATCCTGCTCACGGACGACGGCGAGATCAAGCTGCTCGACTTCGGCGCCGCGCTCTCGGTGCGCAGCGAGGCCACGCAGCTCGCGGGCCTGGTGGGCTCGCCCTCGTACATGTCGCCCGAGCAGGTGCGCGAGGAGGCGCTCACGCACCACAGCGACATGTTCTC
Source organism: Simplicispira lacusdiani (assembly GCF_003604195.1). Taxonomy (GTDB): domain Bacteria; phylum Pseudomonadota; class Gammaproteobacteria; order Burkholderiales; family Burkholderiaceae_C; genus Simplicispira; species Simplicispira lacusdiani. The sequence goes on along the minus strand of NZ_QXGR01000003.1, from coordinate 113,307 downwards.
GCTCGCCGTGGTGGTCTACGAGCTGCTCACCGGCCGCCGTCCGTTCGACGGCGACACCGACTTCGCCACGCTCTACCGCATCGGCCACGACGAGCCCGCGCCGCCCAGCCTGCTGCGCCCGGCCCTGCCCGAGGCGCTGGACCGCTGGCTGCTGCGCGCCCTGGCCAAGCCGGCCGCGCAGCGCTACCCCACCTGGACGGACTGGAGCGACGCTCTGCTGGCGCTGGGCCAGAGCCTGCCGCGCCAGCGCTCGCAGGACACCGAGACCGAGCGCTTCGCGTGCCTGCGCGCGCTGCCGTTCTTCGCCGACTTCCACGACGTGGTGTTGTGGGAGCTGATGCGCCTGGGCAAATGGCGCCGCCTGGAGCGCGGCACGGTGCTGATGCGCGAGAACACGCCGGGCGACTCGTTCTGCATCCTGATCGAAGGGCAGGTGGCCGTGAGCCGCCAGGGCTGGAACCTCAGCACCCTCGGGCCGGGCGTGACGCTGGGCGAGATGACCTACCTGCGCCCCGACAGCAAGCTGCGCACCGCCACCGCCGTGGCCGAGACCGACGTTCTGGTGCTCAAGATTCGCAACCCCGCGCTGCGCGAGGCCTCGGAAGACCTGCAGTCGCGCTTCGACAAGGCCTTCATCAAGCTGCTGGTGGGTCGGCTCATCGCCACCAACGAGCAGCTGGCCGAATGGGAGCTGGTGGCAGCGCCGCCGGCCGAACCGCGCGTGTGATGCTCCTGCTTTGATAGCTTCTGGCGCTTGATGGGCGGGCGCTAAAGGCCGTTTTTGCCAATATTCAACCAAAGAACCGGTAGCACACCACGATGGCCGCGACCACGCCCGCCAGCTCGGCCAGCAGCGCGCAGGCCACGGCATGGCGGGCGCGTTGGATGCCCACGGCGCCGAAGTACACCGCCAGCACGTAGAACGTGGTTTCGGTGCTGCCCTGGATGGTGGCGGCGGCCAGCGCGGCGAAGCTGTCCACGCCCTGGGTCTGCATGGTCTCGATCAGCATGGCGCGCGCGGCGTTGCCTGAGAAGGGCTTGACCAGGGCCGTGGGCAGTGCATCGACAAAGCGCGCATCCATGCCCAGCACCTCCACGCACCAGCGGATGGCGTCGAGCGCGTAGCCCAGCGCGCCCGAGGCGCGGAACACGCCCACGGCGCACAGCATGGCCACCAGGTAGGGCAGCAGGCCCTTGGCCACGTCGAAGCCCTCCTTGGCGCCTTCGATGAAGGCCTCGTACACCGGCACCTTGCGCCAGGCGCCCAGGCAGACAAACAGCAGCACCAGCGCGAACAGGGTGAGGTTGCCCAGCAATGACGACAGCTGCGCCAGCGCCGCGCCGCTCAGCGAGGCGAGCAGGGCCATGAAGGCACCGAGCAGCAGCGCCACCGGCAGCAGGTAGGCCAGCACCACCGGGCTCCATAGCGGCAGGCGCTGCACCAACGCCACGCCCAGCAGCCCCACCAGCGTGGAGGCCGAGGTCGCCAGCAGGATGGGCAGGAACACCAGCGTGGGGTCCGGCGCGCCCTGCTGCATGCGGTACATGAAGATGGTGACCGGCAGCAGCGTGAGCGAGGAGGCGTTGAGCACCAGGAACAGGATCTGCGCGTTGGTGGCGGTGTCGGGCCGGGGGTTGAGCGTCTGCAGCGCGTGCATGGCCTTCAGGCCCATGGGCGTGGCCGCGTTGTCCAGCCCCAGCGCGTTGGCGGCGAAGTTCAGCGTCATCAGGCCCAGGGCCGGGTGGCCGCGCGGCACGCCCGGCATGAGCCGCGCGAACAGCGGCGCCAGCCAGCGCGCCAGCGCGTCCACGATGCCGGCCTTCTCGGCGATGCGCAGGAAGCCCAGCCACAGCGTGAGCGTGCCGAACAGCAGCACCATGACCTCGACCGAGAGCTTGGCCATGGCGAACAGGGCCTCGACCATGGCGGCGAAGATCTGGGGGTTGCCGCCACCGAGCCATTGGGTCAGTGCAGCGACAGCGGCGGTGAGAAAAAAACCCAGCCACAAGGTGTTGAGCATCAGAAGGGCGCAGCAGGGAGAGTCTGGAAGGCGTCAAGGTTACCTGCGTTTATGCCGCTTTCAGCACATTCCGGCGGGTGTATAACCATACCTCCCGGGTCGCGCGCTTGCGCTTGGCCTGCAACCGATGTGACCCGCCGCGCTGGCGCGCCACGACAACAAGGAACATGCAACATGGGCGCACAGTGGAAAGCCAAGGGCAAGGCACAGGTAGCCGACGCCAAGGGCAAGCTGTTTGGCAAGCTGGTGAAGGAAATTCTGGTCGCGGCACGCGGTGGTGCCGATCCGGCGACGAATGCTCGCCTGCGCCTGGTGGTGGAACAGGCTCGCAAGGCCTCCATGCCCAAAGACACGCTGGAGCGCGCCATCAAGAAGGGCTCGGGCACGGGCACCGAGGCGGTGCACTACGAGCATGTGATCTACGAAGGTTTTGCGCCGCACCGCGTGGCGGTGATGGTCGAATGCCTGACGGACAACGTGAACCGCACCGCGCCCGAGATGCGCGTGCTGTTCCGCAAGGGGCAACTGGGCACTTCGGGTTCGGTGGCGTGGGATTTCGACCACGTGGGACTGATCGAGGCCGAGCCCGCCACGACGGGTGCCGACCCCGAGGTGGCTGCCATCGAAGCCGGCGCGCAGGACTTCGAACCGGCCGACGAGGAGGGCGCGACCCTGTTCATCACCGACCCGACGGACCTCGACCTGGTAAGCCGTGCCTTGCCTGGCCAGGGCTTCACGGTGCTGTCGGCCAAGCTGGGCTACCGGCCGAAGAACCCTGTGGACCCCGCGAGCCTTAGCGCAGAGCAGTTGGAGGAGGTGGAGACCTTCCTCGCCGCCATTGATGCCAACGACGATGTGCAGAATGTGTACGTCGCTCTGGCGGGCTGAGGGAGCCTGGGTCCACCCCGCGTCAGCCGGCCCCCCGCGCCTCGTGGAGGCGCTGGATGCATGGGATATTCTGAACCCGCTGCATGGGTCACCGCGCCACGGTAGAGTTTCTGCACAGTGCACAGTCCAACCCTCCTGACTATCACGGCCATCCTCATGGCCATGGTCACCGCAGTGCTGTTTGCAGTGTGGTACTTCAACCGGCAGATCCCTGGCCTGCGGCTGTGGACGCTGTCGTACCTGTTCGGCCTGCTGTTCAGCATCAGCTTCCTGCAATGGACGCGACTGCCGCCGGCCCTGTCCGTCGTGCTGACCCAATGCGCGGTGTCATTGACGGGCTACCTCTGCCTGATGGGTTGCCATGCCTACATGGGTCGGCCGCCGCCCCGCCATGGACGGGCGGCGGTGTTCATCGCGGTACTGGTTGGCATGGCGCTGTATTTCACGCTGGTGCAGCCCCATCCGGGCATGCGCTTTCTGGCCGCGAGCCTTGGGCCTGGCGTGTTCTACGGGTTGTCGGCCGCCACCCTTGCGCATGGGGGCATGCAGGCCTACCCAGCCCGCTACCTGACGGCGATCGTCATGGGCGCACATGGCGCTTTTGTGCTGTTGCGGACCCTGCTGTTCAAGCTGCAGATGTCGCTCGTGCAGGATGCCGACATGGTCCCGGCCCTGTCGCAGTTCGTCATCCTGGAGGCGATCATGGCGCTGGTGCTGATCGCGTTTGGCATTCTGATGCTGGCCAACGAGTTCACCCACAGCGCCTTGCGGCGGCTGGCGGAGATGGACCCGCTGACCAGCGTCTTCAACCGGCGCGCCTTTCTGACGTTGCTGGACAAGGCTATCAGCCAGGCGCGGCGCCGCCGGGCCGAACTGCCCGTGCTGGTGATCGATCTGGACCATTTCAAGAAGATCAACGACACCTGGGGCCACCAGTGCGGGGATGAGGTGCTACGCCACTTCGTGGGCCTGGCCGCCAGTTGCCTGCGCAGGGAGGATCTCATGGGCAGGCTTGGTGGCGAGGAGTTCGCAATCGCCTTGCCCCTTGCCACCCGCGAGGGGGCCAGGGCCGTGGCCGAGCGCCTGTGTTCTCTGGTGGGGCAGCACCCCGCGATGACCGAGCATGGGCCGATCGCGCTCACAGTGAGCGTCGGAGTGACCCTGTGCGCTGCCGGCGAAACCCCCGAAGGGGTGTTGCACCGCGCGGATGCGGCCATGTACCAGGCCAAGCAGCGCGGGCGCAACCGGGTCGAGGAGTGGCAGCCAGAGCCCGTTCCGGGCGGCTAATAGGCCGCCGCCGTCAGGCAGGGCCGAGACAGTCCACGCTGCCGGGCCGGTGCGCCAGCTCCAGCCGGGCGGTCGCTGCCGGGGTGCTGGCGATCCTCCTGCCGCGCCGGAAGACGGCCAGGCGTGTGGCGCGCAGGCGGATGGCCTCGGCGGGGTGGCGGGCCTGCAGCCACACGAAATCGGCGTGGCAGCCGGCCGCCAGTCCGTAGCCGTCGAGCCCCAGCAGCCGCGCTGGCTGGGTGGTGACGGCCTCGAAACACTGGCGCATGGCGGTCTGGCTGGTCATCTGGCCCACATGCAGGCCCATGTGTGCCACTTCCAGCATGTCGCCACTGCCCAGTCCATACCAGGGGTCCATCACGCAGTCCTGGCCGAAAGCCACGGTCAGACCCGCGGCCAGCAGTTCGGGCACGCGCGTCATGCCGCGGCGTTTGGGGTAGCTGTCGTGGCGGCCCTGCAGGGTGATGTTGATGAGCGGGTTGGCTACCACGCCCAACTGCGCCTCGGCCATCAGCGGGATGAGCTTGCTCACGTAGTAGTTGTCCATGCTGTGCATGGAGGTGAGATGCGAGCCCGTGACGCGACCCTGCAGACCTACACGCTGGGTTTCGTAGGCCAGGGTCTCGACATGGCGCGAGAGCGGGTCGTCGCTCTCATCGCAGTGCATGTCCACGCGCTTGCCTTGGGCAGCGGCCAGTTCGCAGAGGATGCGGATGCTTTCGGCGCCCATGGCCATGGTGCGCTCGAAGTGCGGTATGCCGCCCACCACGTCCACGCCCAGGTCGAGCGCGCGCTTGAGGTTGCACAGGCCGTCGGGTGTGCGCAGCAGGCCGTCCTGGGGAAAGGCGACCAGTTGCAGGTCGAGGTAGGGCGCTACGCGTTGCTTCACCTCCAGCAAGGCGTGCACGGTCGGCAGGCTGGCATGGCTGGTATCCACATGCGAGCGGATGGCCAGCAGGCCGCGTGCGACGGCCCAGTCGCAATAGCGCAGGGCGCGCTCGACGATGGCGTCTACCGTGAGGTGGGGCTTGAGCTCGCCCCACAGCGCAATCCCTTCGAGCAGGGTGCCGCTCTCGTTCACGCGCGGTTGGCCGTAGCTCAGGGCCGAGTCCAGGTGGAAATGTGCATCGACGAACGGCGGGCTGACCAGCAGTCCCTGGGCATCGAGCGTGTCATGGGCCGGGGCCTCAAGGCCTTGCGCGACTTCGGCGATGCGGCCGTCCTGCACGGCAATGGACATCTGGGCGCGGCCATCGGGCAGCGTGGCGTTGCGGACAAGCAGGTCAAGCATGGCGGGCAGCGCGGAGGTGAAAGAATGCGGAGAATAAACGCCAGCGCCCGGGTGCGCCAGCCCGCAGATCAACGCCAGCGGATTTGGCGCAGGGCGACTCCATGCCACTATGCTGCGAGGATTTGCACCCTGGGGGTTGTCGCATGCAGTTTGGCTACACCATTCTCTACGTTGCGGATGTGCCCGCGACAGTGGCGTTCTACGAGTCCGCCTTCGGTCTGCAGCGGCGGTTCCTCCATGCATCGGGCGACTATGGAGAGCTCGATACGGGAGGCACGGCGCTCGCGTTCTCGTCGTTGCGCCTGATGACCGAGCTGGGCAAGCAGCCGCAGCGCGCCTCGGCCAGCGCGCCGTGCTTCGAGATCGCTTTCACCACCCATGACGTATCCGCCGCCGTGCAGCGTGCCGTGGCGGCCGGGGCGCGGCTGGTGCAGGCGCCCGAGCCAATGCCCTGGGGCCAGACGGTGGCCTATGTGGCCGATATCAACGACGTATTGGTGGAGCTGTGCACGCCGGTCACGCTTCCACCCCAGGGGTGAGAGGCACTGAAATGCTGCAATTTCAATAGCATTCAGCGCTTTATTTGTAAGCCTCAAATGGTATTTTTGCCAATAACTTCGAGGTGGGTCAGAAGTCCATCACCAGCGACACATGGGCACTGCGCCCCGGCTGCGTGTAGGCGTCGTTGGTGGGGGACGATGCCGCCAGGCCATAGACATCCGGCCAGAGCCAGTATTTGCGGTTGGTGATGTTGTGCACCGCGAGGTTCAGGCGCAGGTCCTTGCGCAGGCGCCACTGCATCGACACGTCGAGCGTGGTGGCCGAGGGGATGGTGAACTGCGTGTTGGGCGGCTTGACCGACGAGGCGCTGTCGATGTCCTGGGCGGTCTTGGCGGCGTGGTGGCGCAGGTCCAGGCGCAGGCCCCAGGCGGCGGTGTCGTACTTCAGGCCCAGCGCCAGCTGGGCGGGGTCCACCGAGTTGATGGGCATGCCGGTGGCGCGGTTCACGCCGCGCGCCTTGCCATACGAGAACGGGGTGGCCAGTCGCCCGCCTGCCACGCGGCCCCAGTCGTACTGGCCCTTGACCTCGAAACCGCTGATGCGCGCGCGCTCGGTGTTGATGGTCTGGAAGACGCGCGGGTCGGCCGCCGTGCCCGTGCCCCGGATGAGCACGGTGTCCATGATGAGGTTGGAATAGTGGCTGCTGAAGGCCGCCACGTCGAGGCTCAGGCGTTCCAGGCGGCCACGCACGCCCACCTCGAAGCCCCGGCTTTTCTCGGGCTTGAGGTCGGGGTTGGGGATGATGACGACCTGCTCGGCCATGTTCTCGTAGTAGCCGTTGACCTGGCCCGCGTCGGGCGCGCGGAAACCTTCCGCGTACTGGCCAAACACGCTCCACCGTGGCGTGGCGCGGTACAGCACGCCGATCTTGGGCGAGAGCGCCGAGCCCGAGAGCGATTGCCCGGGCTGCTTGGCGGGTGGATAGAAGCCTGCCTGGCTGGTGACGTCGAGCGAAAAATGGTCGAAGCGCAGGCCAGGGGTCAGGCTCCAGTCGCCATGCACCGATTCGTCCTGCACGTAGAGCGCGCTGGTGGTCTCGCGCGTGTCGGGGAAGCGCTTGAGCGGGAACACCTCGGGCGGCAGCGGCGCCAGGCCGGTGTAGAGGTTGGTGATGTCGCTGCGCACATGGTCCAGGCCGTAGGTGATCTTGTGCGCCCAGCCGCCGCCGCGCAGGGTCTTGTCGGCCTGCAGGCCGGCCTGCCAGGTGCGCTCGCCATAGGAGTTGTCGCGCACGCGCAGGGGCAGGGTGTTGCGCACGCTGGTGCCCACCTGGCGCGAGGCGGCGCGCTGCACGGCGATCACGGTCTGCGCGTGGTCGGCCCAGGGCGCGCCGAGGTCGAAGCGGGCATCCCAGGTCAGGCGGTCGCGCTCCATGGAGCGCGAGGAGTATTCGTCCACGATGGCGCCCGCGATCTGTGCGGGCGTGCCGCGCAGGGGCAGGGGGGAGCGGCTGGAGAGCAGGTCCACGTCGGACTTCTTCTGCACATGCTCCAGCGTGAACACATGGCGCTGCCCGGCATGGGGGCGCAGCACGATCTTGCCCAGCACGGCGTTGTCGCGGTCGTCCTGGGGGTTGGGGCGGGTGCGGTTGGTGTTGGGCTCGTCGTTGCTGCCCATGTTGTCCAGCGCGTGGGCGCCGCGCGTGGTGGCGGTCAGCATCCATTGCACGGTGTCGCTGGCCTGGCCGGCTACGGTGCCGGCGAGCGTGTGGCCGTTGTCGTCGCCGCTCCAGCCGGCGGCGATGCGGCCACCCAGGGTCTTGGACGGGCCGCCGTCCTTGCTGGCGAGGAAGTCGGCCGGCTCGTGCGTGATGAAGTTGACCAGGCCCGCCATGCCGTCGGAGCCGTACAGCGCCGACGCCGGGCCGCGCACGACCTCGATGCGCTTGAGCAGTTCGAGCGAGAGGTACTCGCGGTCGAAGGTGGTGGTGCGGAAGGCATAGCTGCGCGGCATGCGCACGCCATCGACCATCAGCAGCACCCGGTTGCCGCCCAGGCCCCGGATGTTGATGCCCACGTTGCCGTCACGCCCCGCGCTGGCGGTGGTGCCGCCCACGGTGAAGCGGGCTGGCGAGCGCTTGACCGAGGCGTTGGGCAGATCCTGCAGCGCCTCGCGCAGGGTGCGGCTTTGCTGGTCGCTCAGGGTGCTGGCGTCGATCACGTCGTAGGACAGCGGCAGGTCGTCCGCAGCCTGCTCGTGGCGCGAGCCGCTCACCACCACTTCGCCCAGCGTGGCGGCCGTGCCCTGGGCTTGGGCGGTGCCGCCCAGGCAGGCCAGCGAGGCGAGCACCGCCAGCGTGTGCAGGCGCGCGGTGGCGGGGCGGTGGGGTGCGGAGGGGAGGTGGATGGTCATGTCGTGGGGGCTTGCACGGTGGACAGGGCCAGGAGGCACCCCCGCCCGCGATGGGCGTGGTGCCGCGCAGTGGCGGTGCTGGCGGATTTCAGGGCTTGGCGCCGGATTTGCGCGCTTCTTGGCTGCGGACGCGTGCCTCGTCCAGGTTTTCCTGGGTCATCTTGGCGTCTTCCGAACCGGGTTCGAGCACGCTGAGCAGTTTTTCCCATTCGCGCACGGCGCCATCGAAATCATTGAGCTGGTAGGCGGCCACGCCGGACATCATCAGCGCGCTGGGATGGTCGGGGTCGATGGACAGCGCCTTGCGGACCAGCTCCACCGGACGCCCTTCCATGCGATTCTGGGCCCGCACCGCCAGCAGTTCGGCGTAGTCGACCAGCAGGTCGGGGTTGCCGTCGAGCGCGGCGCCCGCCTTGGCGTAGGCCTGCTCGGCTTCATCGACGCGGCCCATCACCTTGTACGAGCGCGCCAGCATGGCCCAGCCCTTGGGGTTGTCGGGGTTGGCCTTGAGCTTGGCGGCCAGCGATTCGACCATCTGGATGACCTGCTGTTCGTTGGCGGTGCGCGCCGCCGCAGGGTTCAGCGCGGCAGGGTCGCCCAGCCCGTAGTACATGCCGGCCGCGACCGTGGGCAGCAGCAGCGCGACCAGGCCCGCCATGCGGCGGGAGCCCCAGAAACCGGAGGCCGCTGGCGTGGTGGCCGCCTGTGGGTCTTCCGCCGTGTCGTCGAGCAGGCGCAACTGCAGTTCGTCGCGCGTGGCTTCGTGGTCGGCCGGGCTGATGGCGCCGCTGGCGAGGTCGCGGTCCAGGGCTTCAAGCTGGTCGCGGTAGATGGCGGCGTTCAGGCGCTGGCTTGACACGCCGTTGCTGGCGGCGGGGCGCAGCAGCGGCAATACGATCCAGGCGATGGCCGCCAGCGTCATGAACGCGGCGAGGGCAATGAAAAGGCTCATGGAAGCTTGTCCGGATCTTGCAGAAGGGATTGCGCCTTGGCGCGCTGCGCGTCATCGAGCGCGGGTGGCGCGCTGGCGCGCTGGCTGCCGCGCACCATGCGCACCAGCACGAAGACGGCGCCGACCAGCAGCACGAACGGGCCGAACCAGAGCAACCAGGTCACGGGGTTGACGGGGGGGCGGTAGCGCACGAAATCGCCATAGCGGCTGACCATGAAGTCCATGATCTCTGTGTCGCTCTTGCCGGCCTTGATGAGCCCGCGAATCTCGCGCTTGAGGTCCAGTGCCAGGTCGGCCCGCGAGCCCGCCAGCGATTCGTTCTGGCAGACCAGGCAGCGCAGTTCCTCGGAAATGGCGACCATGCGCTTTTCCACCACGGGGTCCTCGGCCAGCGGAGCGGCCTCATTGGCCTGGGCGGGCAGCAGGCACTGCAACGCCAGCAGGAGGGTGAGCCAGAATTTCATTTTTGCAGCTCCCGCGCCAGCGGCAGGATGGTCTTGAGCAGGGCCTCTTCGGTGACGGGGCCGATCTGCTTGTGGCGGATCTTGCCTTCCTTGTCGATCAGGAAGGTTTCGGGCACGCCGTACACGCCGAAGTCGATGCCGATGCGGCCGTCCTGGTCGATCACCGAGAAGTCGTAGGGGTCGCCATGGCGGCCTAGCCACTTGATGCCGTTGGCGGGCTGGTCCTTGTAGTTCAGGCCGACGAGGGGGATGTTCTTGTTCTTGGCGAACGCCACCAGCACCGGGTGCTCATCCAGGCAGGCGGTGCACCAGGAGGCCCAGACGTTGAGCAGCCAGACCTTGCCGCGCATGTCCTGTGCGGCGAACTGCTTCTCGGGGGTGTGCAGCACCGGAGCCACGAACATGGGGGCATCCTTGCCGATCAGGGGTGACGGCACGACACGGGGGTCGCGCGTCAGGCCGATGGCCAGGAACACCAGCAGGACCAGAAACAGGCCCAGGGGGATCAGCGCCTTCTTCATGCCACCGCGCCCTTGATCTCGATGGTGGACGCTGCCGTCGCGCGCTTCTTGCGGTAGCGCCGGTCCAGCGCCGCCAGGGTGCCGCCCAGGGCCATCAGCAGGCCGCCGCCCCAGATCCAGCTCACGAAGGGCTTGTGGTACACGCGCATGGCCCAGGCCGGGTTGTCGCCGCCTTCGAGCTGCTCGCCCAGGGACACGTAGACGTCGCGGGTCAGGCCGGTGTCGATGGCCGCCTCGGTCATGGGCATGGTGGTGGAGAAATAGGCGCGCTTCTCGGGGTGCAGCATGCGCAGCACCTTGCCGTCGCGGCTCAGTTCGACATCGCCCACGTCGGCGCGGTAGTTGGGGCCCTTGGCTTCACGGATGCCGGTAAGCTTGAAGGTGTAGCCCCCCACGGAGACGGTGTCGCCCACGCGCATGCGCACATCCTTCTCGGTTTCGTAGCCCTTGACCATGGTGACGCCCACCACGCAGACGGCGATGCCGATGTGCGCGATGTGCATGCCCCAGAACGACCAGGGGGTGGAGCGCCACTGTACGGTGTCCCGGATCTGGCGGTAGATCTGTTGCAGCGAGGTCAGCACGATCCACAGCGCCAGGCTCAGGCCCATGGCGGACAGCGCGGACCATGGGCCCGCCAAGAGCGGCAGGGCGCAGCCCAGCAGCACGGATGCCACGGCGCTGGGGCCGAGCTTGCGCGCCATTTCAACCGCGCTCTCGCTCTTCCAGCGCGCGTAGGTGCCGATCACCATGAACAGCAGCACCGGCACCATGATGGGCACGAAAACGGCGTTGAAGTACGGTGGCCCCACGGACAGCTTGCCCAGCTTGAGGGCATCGACGATGAGCGGGTACAGCGTGCCCAGCAGCACCGTGGCGGCTGCCGTGGTCAGCAGCACGTTGTTGACCAGCAGGAAGGTTTCGCGCGAGAACAGGGCAAAGGCGCCACCCGAGCGGACCTTGCCGGCGCGCAGGGCGAACAGCGTGAGCGAGCCGCCCACCACGACCGACAGGAAGATCAGGATGAACACTCCGCGCCGGGGGTCGGTGGCGAAGGCGTGCACCGAGGTGAGCACGCCCGAGCGCACGAGGAAGGTGCCCAGCAGGCTGAGCGAGAAGGCGGTGATGGCCAGCACGATGGTCCAGTGCCGGAACAGGCCGCGCTTTTCCGTCACGGCCAGCGAGTGGATCAATGCCGCGCTCACCAGCCAGGGCAGGAAGGAGGCGTTTTCCACCGGGTCCCAGAACCACCAGCCGCCCCAGCCGAGTTCGTAATAGGCCCACCAGGAACCCAGGGCGATGCCCAGCGTCAGGAACACCCAGGCCGCCGTGGCCCAGGGTCGCGACCAGCGGGCCCAGGCGGCGTCGAGCCGGCCATTGAGCAGGGCGGCGATGGCGAAGGCAAAGGGCACGGCCAGGCCCACGTAGCCCATGTACAGCATGGGCGGGTGGAAGACCAGGCCCGGGTCCTGCAGCAGCGGGTTGAGGTCGCGCCCGTCGGCGGGCGCATCGATCAGGCGCAGGAACGGGTTGGAGGTCAGCAGCATGAACAGCAGAAAGCCCACCGCGACCAGGCCCAGGATGCCCAGCACGCGCGACAGCATGGCATCGGGCAGCTGGCGCGAGAAGATCGAGACGACCAGCATCCAGGAGACCAGCATGAAGTGCCAGAGCAGCAGGGAGCCTTCGTGCCCGCCCCAGACGCCGGCGATGCGGTACATCGTGGGCAGGGAGGTGTTCGAGTGCTGCACCACGTAGACGACAGAAAAGTCGTTCGCGTAGAAGGCATAGGTGAGGCTGCCAAAGGCGATGGCGGTCAGCACCCAGAGTGCCTGCGTGCCGGGCCGCACCAGGGCCATCCAGTCGGCGCGGCCGGTCTGGCCGCCGGCAACGCCCAGGAGGCCGAGCACCAGCGCCACGGGCAGGGTCAGGATCAGCGCGAAATGGCCTAGTTCGGGAATCATGGTTATTTCAGCGTTTCAATGGTCTTTTGCGCCTGGTCGACCGCGTGCTGCGCCTCGGGGGGCATGTAGTTTTCGTCGTGCTTGGCCAGCACCTCGGTGGCGGTGAACAGGCCGTCATCGGCCAGCTTCCCCTGGGCCACCACGCCCTTGCCTTCGCGGAACAGGTCGGGAAGGATGCCGGTGTAGGTGACCTTCATGTCCTGGGCGGTGTCGGTGACGATGAAGCTGACCGTGAGGTCCTTGCGCTCGATCGAGCCCTCCTTGACCATGCCACCCACGCGGAAGGTACGGTTCTTGGGGGCCTCGCCAGCGGCGACTTGGCTGGGGCTGAAGAAGAAGACGAGGTTGCTTTCAAAGGCATTGAGCACCAGGAAGGCAGCCAGGGACAAGGCGGCGAGGCCACCGGCGATGATGGCGGCGCGTTTGTGACGTGGTTTCATGATTGAGCTTCGTTCGATTCAAGTTCGGCGCGAAGGTTTCGTTGGATTTCCTTGCGCCGGCTGCGGATCAGCAGCGACTCCACCACCATCACCAGGGCCGTGGCCCCGAAGCTTCCCCAGACATAGAGGGCGTAGCCGCCCATGGCGAAGAATTCCGAAACGCTATTCCACTGCATTTTTGACCCACTCGGTATGACGTTCCCGGTCGAGAATGATGTTGCGCACCCGTGCCAGGGCGGCGGCGATGGTGTACATCCAGAAAGCCACCACCATGATCAGCATGCCCCAGAGCATGGGAGCCGCCATGGAGGGCGCACGTGTCATCGACACGGACGCGCCCTGGTGCAGGGTGTTCCACCAGATGACCGAGAAATAGATGATGGGCACGTTGACCACGCCGACCAGGGCCAGCACGGCGCAGGCCTTGTCGGCGCGGCGGGGGTCGTCGATGCTCGACTGCAGCGCCAGGAAGCCCAGATACAGAAACAGCAGGATCAGCTCGGACGTCAGCCGCGCGTCCCACACCCACCAGGTGCCCCACATCGGCTTGCCCCAGAGCGACCCGGTGACCAGTGAAAGGAATGCGAACAGCGCGCCCGTGGGCGCCAGGGCCGACGCCATCATGCCCGAAAGGCGGGTGTTGAAGGCCAGGCCGATGGCGGCCCAGCCGGCCATGACGATGTAGATGAACATCGACATCTGGGACGTCGGCACATGCACGAAGATGATGCGGTAGCCCTGGCCCTGCTGGGCATCGACCGGCGCCACGAAGAAGGAGATCCACAGGCCCGCCACCATCAGCACGGTTGCCAGGGCTGCGAACCAGGGCCACATCCTTCCCGCCAGAAAATAGAAATTCTGGGGGGAGGCGTATTTGAACCATTGAATGCCGTGTGTTTTCATTCCAGGGAAATTTTCAAGGCGGCCGTGGTGGCGAGGGGGGCGAAGAACAATGACAGCACCAGCAAGGCCGCGAGCAGCGAGAGGTGACCGCTGGCGCCCAGGCCGGAGGCATCCGCTTCCACGGCGCCTGCGCCAAAGATCAGCACGGGGATGTAGAGCGGCAATATTAACAACGAGAGCAGTACCCCAGCGCCGCGCACGCCCAAGGTGAGCGATGCTCCAATACTGCCGATCAGGCTCAGCGTGGGCGTGCCCAGCAGCAGCGACAGCATGAGGATGCCGAGTGCGCGGCCATCCAGCCCGAACTGCAGCCCGAGCACCGGCGCCACCAGCACCAGCGGCAGGCCGGACAGCACGAAATGCGACAGCGCCTTGGCGGCCACCAGCAGGGTCAGGGGGGTAGGCGACAGCAGCATCTGCTCCAGCGAGCCATCGGCATAGTCACTGGCGAACATACGCTGCAGCGACAGCATGGCCGCGAGCAGCGCGCTGACCCACAACACGCCGGGCGCCATGCGCAGCAGCAGGGCCGACTCGGGGCCGACCCCGAGCGGGAACAGGCTGGCGACGACGATGAAAAACACCAGCGGTGTCAGCACCTCGCCCTTTTGGCGCAGCGCCAGCGCGACTTCGCGCCGCAGCACGGCGAACAGGACCGAGGCCAGCCCCAGGGGCTTGGCGGAAGAGAGGGGCTTCATGCGCGCAGCTCCAGGATCTGGACTGGCACGTCGCCGATCTCCACGGGCTGGTGGCTGGTCAGCACGGCCAGGCCGCCGGTGGCCAGATGCTCGGCGATCAGATCGGTCAGCATGCGAATGCCTGTGTCGTCCATGGCCACGAAGGGTTCATCGAGTACCCAGAGCCGGGCGGGGCTCAGCGCCAGCCGCGACAGGGCCACGCGGCGTTTCTGGCCTTGCGATAGATGGCGCACCAGGTGCTCGCCGCGCCCCGGGACGCCAAAGCGGGCCAGGATGGCGGGCACCCGTGCCGGGTCCGGCCGGAGGCCGCGCAGCGCCGCAGCGAAAGCCAGGTTTTCATTCACCGTCATGGATTCCTGCAGGCCGTTGAGGTGGCCGAGGTAGCACAGGTCCTGCTCGAAAGCCGCGCGGTGCTTGCGGATGGATTGGCCGTTCCACTGGATGTCGCCCGACTCGATGGGTGCGAGGCCGCACAGCATGCGCAGCATGCTGGTTTTTCCTATGCCATTGGCACCCACCACATGAAGCCAGCATCCGGATTGCAAAACGCAATGGATGCCCTGGAACAGTTGGCGACCGCCTTTGCTGCAACCGAGATTGTCAAAGGTAAGAACCGGCTCAGATTTCAATTTGTTGTATCCAGGTCACAAGCTTGCATCTTAAGGCAGGCGCGCGCACGATTCATGCGCGCGCACGCCACCACAAGCAATGCCTGAATTGTGCGTACATTCTGTTGCCCTTAGATGTATTTAGGATGCTCCTTTAACATAGGTCAAGTGTTTGAGAGACTGCACGGACATAATGGATTTACTCGGATCGACTTGTGTAGCCGTCACCGGGTTTTGATTGCCGCCCCAGGGCGGAATTGGCTGCAAGGTACCTATGGAGTAAGAACGATGACATTTCCCCGCCTTTCGAGCATTGCTGCAGTGGTGATGCTGACGGGCCTTGCAGTTCCTGCAATGGCTCAAGACAACAAGCCTGAGGCGCCCGCCATGACGGCCGCCGAGAAGGAAACAGCCAAGAAGATCTACTTCGAGCGTTGCGCTGGCTGCCACGGTGTCTTGCGCAAGGGTGCCACCGGTAAGAACCTTGAGCCGCACTGGACCAAGACCGACAAGGACGGCAAGAAGACCGAAGGCGGTACGCTGGCCCTGGGTCAGTCGCGTCTGGAAAAGATCATTGGTTACGGTACCGATGGCGGTATGGTGAACTTTGACGACATCCTGACCAAGGAAGAGCTGACGCTCATGGCAAAGTACATCCAGAACACGCCTGATGTGCCGCCGGAGTACAGCTTCAAGGACACGATGGATTCCTGGAAGCTCATGGTGCCGGTCGACAAGCGTCCGACCAAGCAGATGAACAAGCTGAACCTGAAGAACGTGTTCTCTGTGACCCTGCGCGACACGGGCGAAGTGGCCCTGATCGACGGCGACACCAAGGAAATCGTCAGCATCGTCAAGACCGGCTACGCCGTGCACATCTCGCGTCTGTCCGCTTCGGGCCGCTATGTGTACGTGATCGGCCGCGACGGCCGTCTGTCCCTGATCGACCTGTGGATGGAAAAGCCCTCCGTGGTGGCTGAGCTGAAGATCGGTTTCGATGCGCGCTCGGTGGATACCTCCAAGTTCAAGGGCTTCGAAGACAAGTACGCGATCGCCGGTTCCTACTGGCCCCCGCAGTACGTCATCATGGACGGCGACACGCTCAAGCCCCGCAAGGTGGTGGGCACCCGTGGCATGACCGTGGACGGCGAATACCATCCCGAACCCCGCGTGGCTTCCATCGTGGCTTCGTTCATCAAGCCTGAGTGGGTCGTCAACATCAAGGAAACCGGCCAGATCCTGCTGGTGGATTATTCGGACATCGAAAACCTGAAGACCACCACCATCGCTTCCGCCAAGTTCCTGCACGACGGCGGCTGGGATGCTTCCAAGCGCTACTTCCTGGTCGCGGCCAACGCCTCGAACAAGATCGCCGCTGTGGACACCAAGACCGGCAAGCTGGCGGCCCTGGTCGATACGGCCAAGATCCCCCACCCCGGCCGTGGCGCGAACTTCGTCCACCCCAAGTTCGGTCCCGTCTGGGCTACCGGCCACCTGGGCGCCGATGTCGTGACGCTGATTTCCACGCCCTCGGAAGATCCGAAGCACAAGCAGTTCAAGCAGTACAACTGGAAGGTTGTTCAGGAAATGAAGCACGTGCCGGGCAACCTGTTCGTGAAGACCCATCCGAAGTCCAAGCACTTCTGGGCTGACGCTCCTCAGAACCCCGACAAGGACCTGGCTGAATCCGTGGCCGTGTGGGACATGGCTGATCTGTCCAAGCCCAAGGCGATCCTGAACGTTGCCAAGGACTCCGGTCTGCCGGAAACCAAGGCCGTGAAGCGCGCCGTGCACCCCGAGTACTCGGCTGACGGCAAGGAAGTCTGGATCTCCCTGTGGGGCGGCAAGACCGACCAGTCCGCCATCGTGGTGTATGACGATGCAACGCTGAAGGTGAAGAAGGTGATCACCGATCCGAAGATGATCACCCCCACCGGCAAGTTCAACGTGTACAACACGCAGCACGACATTTACTGATAGAACAGCCTTGAACTGAGGCAAGAAGGATCGAGGGGCGCAAGCCCCTCGATCCACGCGTCTCTGATGCGAAAACGAAGTGGGGAGAGATTTGATGGCTGGAAAACTTGCAACCTTGTGGGCCACGCTGAAAAAGCCGAGCGCGAAGTATTCGCTGCTTGGTCTGTTGGTGACGGGCTTTATCTCTGGCATTCTGTTCTGGGGTGGTTTCAACACCGGTATGGAAGCGACCAACACGATGGACTTCTGTATTTCGTGCCATGAAATGCACGACAACGTGTACCAGGAATACAAGAAGACGATCCACTACAGCAACCGCACGGGTGTCCGCGCTGTTTGCTCGGACTGTCATGTGCCCAAGGACTGGACGCACAAGATGATCCGCAAGATCCAGGCCAGCCGCGAGGTGTGGGGCAAGCTGACCGGCACCATCGACACCAAGGAAAAATTCGAGGCCAAGCGCCTGACCCTGGCGGAACGGGAGTGGGCGCGGATGAAGGCCGCCGATTCGCGTGAATGCCGTAATTGCCATAGCTTCGAGGGCATGGATGTCGAGAAGCAGAAGGCGCGTGGCGCCAAGATGCACAAGATCGCGCAGGAAGAGAAGCAGACCTGTATCGATTGCCACAAGGGCATTGCGCATACCAAGCCCAAAGGCATGAAGGAAGACGCAGACGAAGATCTGTAAGCTTGTATGGTGGCCAGGCCCGGTTGGGCTGGCCGCCGGTAGAAGAACACCTACTAGGAGTTATCGATGAAAAAATCCACCCTTTCCATGATGCTTTTGGGTTCGCTGCTGGCTGTGGGATCGCAGGCCGCTTTCGCCGCGCCCGACTGGGCCAAGGTTCCCAAGCGCGATATCCATGTCTTCCATCCTGGCGTTTCGCCCATGGAGTGGGTCGGCAAGAAGTCGGACCACAGCGGTACGGCCGGCCTCAAGAAGGGCGAGACCTGCATTGGCTGCCATGAAGAGAAGGGCGCTCTGAACTTCGACTTCAAGCGTCTGGCCGGCAAGGACATGGAGCCCAAGGGTGCTCCCAAGACCATGAACTACCCCGTCGCAGTGCAAGCCGCCTACGACGCCAGCAACCTCTACATCCGCCTGACCTTCAAGGCTCCCGCCGGCGGCGCCGACCAGGGCGACAAGGACAACGAGGTCAAGGCCACCGTGATGTTCCCGGATGCACAGGTGCAACTGGCGAACCAAGCGGGCTGCTGGGCTTCCTGCCACAACGACGCACGCACCATGCCCGGCGCCGATGACAAGAAGACCAAGTATGTCAAGGCGGGTTCGTACCAGCTGATGCAGTGGAAGAGCGCCAAGGGCGCCAAGGTGGCCAACGGCTCCGTGACCGCCGACCGCAAGATGGACGGCGGCACCCTGGGCGCTCAAGCCGAAGGTTCCAAGGCTGGCGATACCTACACCGTCACCTTCACCAGCAAGAACCCTGGCGAAGGCAAGACCGTGCCGTTCGGTATCGCCATCCACGGCGACCATGCTTCCGGCCGCTTCCACCATGTCTCTCTGGGCTACACGCTGGGCGTGGGCGCGGATGGCGACGTGAAGGCGCTCAAGCAGTAAATTCCTTGCCAATGGCATGAGAACATGCTGTTCTCGGTCATGAAAGCAGGATGGCGGGTGCTGCCATGCGCGGCACTCGCTTTTTCCGTGGCGGCCACTTCCCTGCCTGTGTCTGCGCAGCAGACCGTTGAAGTGGCCATCCAGAATTACCGTTTCGAGCCTGCGGAAGTTCGTGTCCGCGTCGGGGATACGGTCCGTTGGACCAACCAGGAGAAGCGCACCAGCCATTCGGTGCTGTTTTCTCCGGAGCAAGGGGGGGAATCCGAGCGGTTCTTTCCCCAGGAAAGCTGGCAGCGCCGCTTTGATGCTCCTGGACAGTATCCCTACTCCTGTGGCCCGCACCCTGAAATGAAGGGTGTGGTGGTCGTGGTGGCGCCCTAAAGCTTGCGCCATTTTTTCAGTAGTTGCGCCCTACATCCCGCGCCACTCCTTAGCAGCGATGTTTCTCTGTCAGTCTCTCTGATAGGGTTTTTGCTTCGAAATTACTTGAGTTGTTTGCTGGGTTGATTCATATCATCCCGGACGCTTTTGCTCGACCTATAGTAGGCCTGCCTCGCGGCGGGGGCTAGTTGGCTCGTGAGGCATTGGTACGTGAAAACGGTGCCAATCAAACAACGAAGTAATACTTGGAGCACTCGATGAAAAACTTGCAACTGAAAAGCGTCTCGGCGGTTCTGCTGACGACGCTTGCGCTCGCTGCTTCCGCGCAAGAGCAGAAGGGCGTGACACCGGCAGAAAAGAACTACCAGGCAGGTACGTCTCCTCTCACGGCCGAACCCATGGTGCAGAGCACCAATCCCAAGGCGCCGTCCATGACGCAGGCGGAATTCGATGCCGCGCGCAAGATCTATTTCGAGCGCTGCGCCGGCTGCCATGGCGTGCTGCGCAAGGGAGCCACCGGCAAACCCCTGACACCGGACCTGACCGTGCCCAAGGGCACGGATTACCTCAAGGTTTTCATCGCCTACGGATCTCCGGCCGGCATGCCCAATTGGCAGACCTCGGGCGAGCTGACCGAGGCGCAGGTGGACCTTATGGCGCGCTACATCCAGCATGAGCCGCCGCAGCCACCCGAGTGGGGACTGGCGGACATGAAGGGGACCTGGAAGGTCATGGTGCCGCCGGCGGACCGTCCCAAGAAGAAGATGAACAGCTACAACATCAGCAACATCTTCTCGACCACGCTGCGCGATACCGGCGAAGTGGCGCTGATCGACGGCGACAGCAAGCAGATCATCAACATCATCAAGACCGGCTACGCGGTGCATATTTCCCGCGTGTCGGCTTCTGGGCGCTACCTGTTCGTGATCGGGCGCGATGGCCGCGTCAACATGGTCGACTTGTGGATGGAAACACCCACCAACGTGGCCGAGATCCGCATTGGCCTGGAAGCACGTTCGGTGGAAACCTCCAAGTTCAAGGGCTACGAGGACAAGCTGGCCATCGCCGGCGCCTACTGGCCGCCCCAGTTCGTCATCATGAATGGCGACACGCTGGAGCCGCTCAAGATCGTGGCCACACGTGGGATGACCGTGGATGCCCAGGAGTACCACCCCGAGCCGCGCGTGGCGTCCATCGTGGCGTCGCTGCACAAGCCCGAGTTCATCGTGAACGTCAAGGAGACTGGCAAATCCTTGATGGTCGATTACTCCAACATGAAGTCGCTCAAGGTCACTGAAGTGGGCGTGGCGCGCTACCTTCATGATGGTGGCTGGGACTCCTCCAAGCGCTACTTCATGGTGGCGGCCAACCAGAGCAACAAGATCGGCGTGATTGATTCCAAGACCGACACCGTGGCGGCGGTGGTGGATGTGGGCAAGATTCCGCATCCCGGTCGCGGCGCCAACTTCAAGCATCCCAAGTACGGCCCAGTGTGGTCGACGGGGCACCTGGGCGATGAGACGGTTTCGCTCATCGGAACCGATCCGGTCAAGCACAAGCAGTACGCCTTCAAGGTGGTGCAGACACTCAAGGGGCAGGGAGGCGGCTCGCTGTTCCTCAAGAGCCATCCAAAATCCAAGCACCTGTATGTGGACACCACGCTGAACCCGGATGCGGCGCTGTCGCAGTCGATCGCGGTGTATGACATCAACGATCTCGACGCGGGCTACAAGGTTTTGCCCATCGCCCAGTGGGCCGGTCTGCCGGACGACGGTGGCGGCAAGCGTGTCGTTCAGCCCGAGTACAACAAGGCGGGTGACGAGGTGTGGTTCTCCGTCTGGTCTGCCAAGGACAAGGCTTCGGCGATCGTCGTGGTGGATGACAAGACGCTCAAGCTCAAGACCGTCATCAAGGATCCGCGCCTGATCACGCCCACGGGCAAGTTCAACGTCAACAACACGCAGCACGACGTGTACTGATCGTTCCAGGTGCCCGGACCGGCGGGGCCGGGCACCCGTTTTTACACCACCCATCCTTGCGGACTGGGTGGTTTTTTTTATGGGGCAGTGGTAGCGGGCAGAGCCTCCAGAACGCCCAGCATTTCCTGGGTCCAGTCGATGGAAGCCTGCTCGTACAGGATCCCTTTCTTGAGGATCATGTGCTGGATCTGCAACTCGCGCGGTAGCGGCCCGCCCTGCAGAAAGTCGCGCTGCTCGATGGCTTGGTACTGCGCCAGTTTTTCGCGGTGCAAAGCGATCCGGCGCACCAATTCGCTGCGCAGATCGACCTCGCCCAGCGCCGCATCCGCGCGCAGCTTGACCATGAAATCATCGCGCAGATCCATCGGTGGAGAGGGCTCGCTGGCCCAGCGCGCCAGTTCCGCGCGCCCGGCGGGCAGCACACGGTACTCTCGCTTGCGTGTTTTGCCGGCGTCCGGGGGTGTGCTCGATGCGATCCAGCCCGCGGCCTCCATGCGCGCGAGCTCACGGTAGATCTGCTGGTGCGTGGCATGCCAGAAATAGCCGATGGACTTGTCAAAACGCCGCGCCAGATCGTAGCCCGAAGTGGATTTTTCCAGCAGAGAGGTGAGGACGGCGTGTGGCAAGGACATACGGTGCAGTCTATCCGGGGATTTTTGTTATGCAACCAGTTGCATAACAAAGTGAACGACCGTACACTTTTGTGCAACTGGTTGCATAGTGCACCATTTTTCCTCTAGCCAACCTTTTTCAAGGAACCGCCATGACCGCCTTTCCCCACATGCTCGCGCCCCTGGACCTGGGCTTTACCACCCTCAAGAACCGCGTGCTCATGGGCTCCATGCACGTGGGTCTGGAGGAGGCCAAGGACGGCTTCGCGCGCATGGCCGCGTTCTACGCCGAGCGCGCCCGGGGTGGCGTGGGCCTGATCGTGACGGGCGGCATCGCCCCCAACGACCGCGCGCGTCCCATGCCCGGCGGCGCTGCCATGACCACGCAGGCGGAGGCCGACAAGCACAAGGTCGTCACCCAGGCCGTGCACGAGGCCGGCGGCAAGATCTGCATGCAGATCCTGCACTTCGGCCGCTATGCCTACCACCCCGAACTGGTGGCGCCAAGCGCCATCAAGGCGCCCATCAGCCCGTTCCGCCCGCACGCGCTGACCAGCGAGGAAGTGGCGCAGACCGTGGAGGACTACGCCAACGCCGCCGCCCTGGCGCAGAGCGCCGGCTACGATGGCGTGGAGATCATGGGTTCGGAGGGCTACCTCATCAACGAATTCATCGCCGCGCACACCAACCACCGCGACGACGAGTGGGGCGGCTCGTATGCCAACCGCATCCGTTTCCCGCTGGAGATCGTGCGCCGCACGCGCGAACGGGTGGGGGCAAACTTCATCATCATCTTCCGCCTGTCCATGCTCGATCTGGTGGAAGGCGGCTCCACCACCGAGGAGGTGATCGAACTGGCGCAGGCGCTGGAGAAGGCGGGCGTCACTATCCTCAACACCGGCATCGGCTGGCACGAGGCACGCATTCCCACCATCGCCACCAAGGTGCCGCGCGCCGCCTACGCCTGGGTGACGAAACAGCTCAAGGGCAAGGTGGGCATTCCGCTGGTGGCCACCAACCGCATCAACACCCCCGAGGTGGCCGAACAGGTGCTGGCCGAGGGCTGCGCCGACATGGTGAGCATGGCGCGCCCCTTCCTGGCCGACCCCGATTTCGTGAACAAGGCCGCCGCCGGCCTGTCCGACCAGATCAACACCTGCATCGGCTGCAACCAGGCCTGCCTGGACCACACCTTCGGCGGCAAGATCACCTCCTGCCTGGTCAACCCGCGCGCCTGCCACGAGACCATCCTCATCCACAAGCCCGCCGCAGCGAAGGAACGCGTCGCCGTGGTGGGCGCCGGCCCGGCGGGCCTGGCCTTCGCCACCACGGCCGCCCAGCGCGGCTTCGACGTCACGCTGATCGACGCCGCCCAGGAAATCGGCGGCCAGTTCAACGTCGCCAAGCAGGTGCCGGGCAAGGAAGAGTTCCACGAGACGCTGCGTTACTTCGGCAAGCAGATCGAACTGACCGGCGTGAAGCTGCAACTGGGCCGCAAGGTGAGCGCGCAGGACCTGATCGGCGAGGGTTACAAGCACGTCGTGCTGGCCACCGGCATCGTGCCGCGCACGCCCGAGATCGAGGGCGTGCACCATCCCAAGGTGCTGAGCTACCTCGACGTGCTGCGCGACAAGAAGCCCGTGGGCAAGACCGTGGCCGTTGTGGGCGCGGGCGGCATCGGCTTCGATGTGTCCGAATACCTGCTGCACGAAGGCACCAGCCCCAGCCTGGACGCGGCCAAGTTCTTCGCCGAATGGGGCGTGGACACCACGGGTGGCGCGCGTGGCGGCGTGCAGGCACCGCGCATCGGCACCATCCCGCGCAAGGTGTACCTGCTGCAACGCAAGACCAGCAAGGTGGGCGATGGCCTGGGCAAGACCACGGGCTGGATCCACCGCACCTCGCTGAAGAACCGCGACGTGGAGATGATCCCCGGCGTGAACTACCGCAAGGTGGACGATGCGGGCCTGCACATCACCGTGGACGGCAAGGACATGGTGCTTCCCGTGGACAACGTCATCCTCTGCGCCGGCCAGGAGCCGCAGCGCGCGCTGCAGGCCGAACTGTTGGCCGCTGGCTGCAGCGTGCACCTGATCGGCGGGGCCGACAAGGCCGCCGAGCTGGACGCCAAGCGCGCCATCAAGCAGGGCACGGAACTGGCCCTGAGCCTGGACACCACGGCCCGCAAGGAGGCCGCAACCGCCCCGGCCGCGCGCCTCGCCCCCGCCGTGGTCGAAAGCCTGGAGAAGTGGCACGCCATGGTCGCCGAGGCCAACCTGGCCGAGCTGCCCTCCATCCTCCACCCCAAGGCCGTCTTCCGCTCGCCCATGGCGCACACGCCGTACCCGAGCGCGCAGGCGGTGCAGCTCATCCTGGGCACGGTGGTCAAGGTGTTCGAGGACTTCACCTACCACCGCCAGTTCGCCGACGCCGACGGCCGCAGCGTGGTGCTGGAGTTCTCGGCCAAAGTCAATGGCAAGGAGCTCAAGGGCATCGACATGGTGCGCTTCGACGACGAGGGCAAGATCGTCGATTTCGAGGTCATGGTGCGCCCCATGAGCGGCCTGCAGGCCCTGGGCGACGAGATGGGCAAGCGCCTGGCACCTTACCTGGCAGCCATGAAGGGCGCGAAGGTTTGATTGTTTGCTGCTAAATTAATAGCTATTGGCGCTTTCTGCGTAAGCGCTAGAGGCCAAAAACACTTGAAAAATGGAGCCCATGATGCAGTTTGAAACCCTGTCTGTTTCGCTGGAGAACCATATCGCCACCGTGCGCCTGAACCGCCCGGACAAGGCCAACGCCATGAGCGCCACCATGTGGCAGGAAATCCGCCAGGCCTTCCAGTGGGTGGACACCACGCCCGAGGCCCGCGTGGCCGTGCTGCAGGGCGAGGGCAAGCTGTTCACCGCCGGCATCGACCTGCAGATGATGATGGGCCTGGGCCCGCAGATCCAGAACGACTGCGACGGCCGCACACGCGAGGCGCTGCGCCGCGTCATCCTCGACCTGCAGGACACCCTGACCAGCCTGGAGCGCTGCCGCAAACCCGTGCTCGCGGCCATCCACGGCGGCTGCATCGGCGGCGGCATCGACCTCGTCACCTGCGCCGACATGCGCTACGCCAGCAGCGACGCCTACTTCACCATCAAGGAGATCGACATCGGCATGACCGCCGACGTGGGCACGCT
The DNA here is from genome assembly GCF_003604195.1 of Simplicispira lacusdiani. Classification (GTDB taxonomy): domain Bacteria; phylum Pseudomonadota; class Gammaproteobacteria; order Burkholderiales; family Burkholderiaceae_C; genus Simplicispira; species Simplicispira lacusdiani. The sequence goes on along the minus strand of NZ_QXGR01000003.1, from coordinate 88,639 downwards.
GCAGCGCTTGCCCAAGCTGGTGGGCGAGGGCATCGTGCGCGAGCTGGCCTACACCGGCCGCCGGTTCGACGCACAGGAGGCCAAGGAGATCGGCCTGGTGAACCGCGTGTTCGAGAGCCGCGAGGCACTCTACGCCGGTGTGCACGAGATCGCCGCCACCATCGCCGCCAAGTCGCCGCTGTCCATCCGCGGCACCAAGGAGATGATCACCTACGCCCGCGACCATTCGGTGGCCGACAGCCTGAACTACATCGCCACCTGGAACGCCGCCATGCTCATGAGCCAGGACCTGACCGAGGCCATGATGTCCAACATGGCCAAGAAGGCGCCAAGCTTCAAGGACTGAGCGCCCACCGCCCAAGGGCCGTTGTGGCGGTCCTTGTGGCGGGGGAGGGGGCTTCAGTGGCTCGTGCCTTCGGAGCGCGTGATCTTGTTGTGCAGGTTGTATTTGCCCACCGGCTTGTCCATGGGAATGCGCTTGACCTCCTTGAAGGTGGCGGCATCGAAGACGACGATGGCGCCGCCGTCGGCCTTGCGCTCCCACAGGCTGGCCAGCACGTACTTGCCGTCACGCGTGAACTCCACGTGCGCCAGGGTCTTGCCCGGGTCGGTGCGGATGTCGGCCACGCGCTCCAGGGTGCGCTTGTCGATCACCTGCAGCGTGTCCTTGGCCTTGGGCGACATCATCGAGTCAGTCCAGGCGTAGGGGGTGTTCTCGTGGCTGCGCATGAAGAAGCCCGGGCCCAGCGTGGGGATGGTCTTGACCGTCTTCCAGGTTTCCAGGTCGATCACCGTCACCTGGCTCTCGTGCAGGCTGGGCGTGGCCATCACGGTGCGCTCGGGCGCGCCGGGCTGGGGGCGGTACTTCCAGGTGATGCCCGAGCCCAGGTGGGGCATGCCCGGGAGCTGCAGGTTGGCGATCTTCTTGCGCACGTCGAGGTGGATCACCTGGCCCTTGCCGGCCTCGCGGCTGGCACCCATGAGCTCGTCGTAGCTCTGGGTGAAGAAGAAGTCGTCGATGGGCTCCGACAGGTAGGTGCGGCGCGGGTTCAGGAAGCCCGGAATGAAGGCGCCTTCCTTGTAGAGGAAGTCGTGGATCACGCCGATCGGCACGTCGTCGGCCTTGGGGTTGTAGCTGATTTCCCAGACTTCGGGCACGTCCTTGAGCGCCGCGATGAAGCTTTGGCGCGGCGCCGCGTCGTACACGGCCGAGACGCGCGAGGTGCGGTTGCGGTCCTTGTTGAGCACCTGGTGTACCTTGAGCAGGTTCAGCTCGGCGTCGAGCAGCACCAGCGTGTGCGGCAGGTAGTTGGCCACGGCCACGTACTTGCCGTCGCCCGAGACAGCCAGGTTGCGCGTGTTGATGCCGGCGCGCACCTCGGCCACCACCTTCAGGTTCCAGATGTCGAACTTGGTGATCCAGCCGTCGCGCGAGGCGAAGAACACGTAGCGTCCGTCGGGCGTGAACTTCGGGCCGCCGTGCAGCGCGAAGCGCGAGGGAAAGCGGTGGATGGGTTCGAGCTTGTCGCCGTCGAGCACGGTGACATGGTTGTCGCCGGTTTCCACCACCAAGAAGAGGTTCATCATGTCCACGCCCTGGAAGATGGGCGCGGGCGTGGCGGGCAGGCTGCCCGGCGCGTGCTGGACGATGCGGGACGCCTTGATGTCGGCTTCCGTCATGGTGGGCGCCGGCACCACCGGGGTGTAGATATGCTCCGCCAGCGCCGCGATCTGCGCGTCGGTGAGCTGGCCGCCAAAGGCCGGCATTTGTGTGGCTGCGCGGCCCTCGCGGATCACCTTCAGGGCCTCGGCCTTGCGCAGGCGTGCGAGGCTTTCGGGCAGCAGTGCCGGGGCCGACTGGCCCAGCCGGCTGGCGCCGTGGCAGGCGGCGCAGTGCTGCTGGAACAGGGCGGCGGCGTCTTGCGCGCGCGCGGGCAGGCTGGTGGCCAGCAGCAGCGCGGTGGCGCCCAGCCATGCCAATGCGCGGGGCAGCGCGTGTCCGGCCTGGGGGGCGAGGGGGGGGCGGTTCAGGGTGTTCATGGGGGGGACCGTGCGTGTTGCGGCCCTGCGGGCACGCGCTGCGTGCCCGCAGGCAGGGGCGTGGCGCCTACTTGGTGCCGAAGATGCGGTCGCCCGCGTCGCCCAGGCCGGGCAGGATGTAGCCGTGGTCGTTCAGTTCGCGGTCGATGGCGGCGGTGTAGATCGGCACGTCGGGATGGGCCTTCTGCAGCGTGGCCACGCCTTCTGGCGCCGCCAGCAGGCAGACGAACTTGATCGAGCGGGGGTTGAGCTTTTTCAGGCGGTCCACGCAGGCAGCGGCCGAGTTGCCGGTGGCCAGCATGGGGTCCACCACGATGATGTCGCGCTCGTCCATCTCGGACGGCATCTTGAAGTAGTACTCCACGGGCTGCAGCGTGGCCGGATCGCGGTACAGGCCGATGTGGCCCACGCGTGCGCCGGGCACCACGTTGAGCATGCCGTCGAGAAAGCCGTTGCCGGCGCGCAGGATGGACACAAGCACGAGCTTCTTGCCGTCGATGACCTTGCCGGTCATGGTTTCGAGCGGGGTTTCGATCTGCACGTCCTGCAGCGGCATGTCGCGCGTGACCTCGTAGGCCATCAGGGTGCTCAGCTCGCCCAGCAGGCGGCGGAAACTGTTGGTGCTGGCGTCTTTCTTGCGCATCAGGGTCAGCTTGTGCTGCACCAGCGGGTGGTCGATGACGTGGACATTGCTCATGGCGGAATTCACTGCTTCGTGTAAGAGTCGGTAAACAAGCACTCAGTCTGCCAGAAATCGGGCGTAGCGCGGCAAGTCCACGTTGCCGCCGCTGATGATGATGCCCACGCGCGCGCCGCGGATGTCCACTCCCGCGTGCTGCGCGCCGGCGAAGGCCAGCGCACCCGTGGGCTCCACGACGATCTTCATGCGTTCCGCGAAGAAGCGCATGGCCTGCACGAGCTGCGGGTCGCTGGCGGTGACGATGCCCTCGGCCTCGCGCTGGATGATGTCGAAGGCGAGGGGGCCCAAGGCCTGTGCCTGGGCGCCATCGGCGATGGTGCTGCGCGGGTATGGAATGCGCACGATGTGCCCGGCGCGCAGCGACTGCTGGCCGTCATTGCCCGCTTCGGGTTCGACACCGTAGACACGGCACAGCGGCGCCACTGCCTTGGCCGCCAGCAGGCTGCCGGCGAGCTGGCCGCCACCGCCCACGCCCACGAACAGGTAGTCCAGCCGGGGCACTTCCTCCAGCAGCTCCAGCGCGGCCGTGCCCTGACCGGCGATGACGTGGATGTGCTCGGACGGCGGCACCAGCGTCATGCCGCGCTCCAGCGCCAGACGCTGGCAGATGGTCTCGCGGTCTTCGGTGACGGGGTTGTAGGTGGCCACCTGGGCGCCGTACTGGCGCGTGGCGGCCATCTTGGAGGCGGGCGCGTCCTCGGGCATGAGGATGAGCGCCGGCATGTCCAGCAGCCGCGCGGCCAGCGCGATGGCTTGCGCATGGTTGCCGGCGGAGAACGTGATGACGCCGCGCTCGCGCTGTTCGTCGTCGAACTGCGAAAGCGCGTTGAAGGCACCCCGGAACTTGAAGGCACCGGTGCGCTGCAGGTTCTCGCACTTGAAGAACAGCTGGGCCCCGAGCATCTCGTCGGCGGTGCTCGACCGCAGCACGGGCGTGCGATGCACCAGCCCCTTGAGATGGTGGGCTGCATTGATGACGTCTTGCGCGGTGGGCTGGAGCTGGGAGAGCAGGGTGGTCATGTCGGCATCCTCTGACGCCTGGCGAAGGCGCCAGGTTCTTGCCCCATCTTAGGCCGCAGGGGGGCATTTGGCAAAAAAATCACCCTGAAGGGCAGATGGGGCGTGCCCCAGCAGCTATGAAATTTGATGCAATCACAGCTCAGTCGCCGTTACCCATGTCCCCACCGCCATCGGATTCGCCATCGTCGTTCCCATCACCATCGCTGTGTCTGCTTTTGTCGGGATGGCTTTCGCAGCCGCCAAAGTCCTCGGCGTTGCCGCTGTAGCCAAGGTCGCAGAAACTGGTGCCTAGATGCTGCGTGGTATTGCTGCCCGGCCGGGGCTTGCGCCCATCGGCGGCCGTGCCTGGAAGGTAGTGGAAGCCGTCGGGAATGGCGAGCTTGGCATCGAGCGCGAACAATAGCGGCAGCCGACTTGGGGTTCGCGGCCGGATCGACTCGTCCTTGCAGGACCAGTACCAAGTGCGGCGCAAGCCATCGTTGTTGTGCGCCTTTTTTCCCAGTGCCATGGCGGGCGCATACTCGGGCACGAATCCCAGCGCGTCACGGCACCAGTCTTCGTAGGCGGTGCCCATCTGGGTGAAGGTGTGCCAGAGCGTGTCTACCGCCTTGGATGGAACGGCAACAAAGTTGCCATGGCTGCGCAGGCAAGCCACGAAGAACTGGCGCAGTCCTCGTTCCACCAATTCGCAATCTTTGGGCGAGAGGTTTGGATAGGTGTCGCGCAGGCGCCGCTTGAGGATTTGTGGAAACGCAGATTCGCGGACAAAACGCTCCCGCACGGCGTGCGTCCAGCGCTTCAGTGCCCACAGCGCCAGCAGCGTGAATATCAGATAGACGATCCAGCGCCACTGCGCGTCCCACCATCCGGCCAAGGCCCCCAAGAGCGCTAGCCCCCAGAGTGCCAGGGCGATGGCGGTGAGACTGATCCGCGCGGACAGTTTCAGGAGCAAGTATTCAAAGCCTGTCATGCCGGCTTCACCGCCTGCGGCCGCCGAACACGCTGCCCAGCACGCCGCGCAGGATCTCGCGGCCCAGCGTGGTGCCCATGGTGCGCACGGCCGACTTGGCCATAGTCTGTGCCAGCCCGTCGCGTCGGCCGCCGCGCGGGCCGGTGGAGCCGAACAGCACATCGTTGAGGCCGCCCAGCAGGCCGCCACCCTCGTCGGCCGGGGCGCCCGGGGCCGCCTTGCCGCCGGCCGCGCCGTCCTGGGCCTGGGCGGTCATCTGCTCCGCGCGGCCCTTGAGCTTTTCGTAGGCCGATTCGCGGTCCACCACTTTCTCGTAAACGCCCGCCACGAGCGAGCCCGCCATCAGCGCCTGGCGCTGCTGCGGCGTGACGGGGCCGATCTGGCTGCCCGGCGGCAGCACGTAAACGCGCTCGGTCACGCCGGGGCGGCCCTTGGCGTCGAGGAAGCTCACCAGCGCCTCGCCCACGGCCAGTTCGGTGATGGCGGTCTCGATGTCCAGCCCCGGGTTCTGGCGCATGGTGGTGGCCGTGGCCTTCACGGCCTTCTGGTCGCGCGGGGTGAAGGCGCGCAGCGCGTGCTGCACGCGGTTGCCGAGCTGGGCGAGCACGCTGTCGGGGATGTCCAGCGGGTTCTGCGTGACGAAATAGACGCCCACGCCCTTGGAGCGCACCAGGCGCACCACGAGTTCGATGCGCTCGACCAGCACCTTGGGCGCCTCGTTGAACAGCAGGTGGGCCTCGTCGAAGAAGAACACCAGCTTGGGCTTCTCGGGGTCGCCGATCTCGGGCAGCTGCTCGAACAGCTCGGACAGCATCCACAGCAGGAAGGTGGCGTACAGGCGCGGCGAGTTCATGAGCTTGTCGGCCGCCAGGATGTTCACCACGCCATGGCCGTTGGTGTCGGTCTGCATGAAGTCCTGGATGTCGAGCATGGGCTCGCCGAAGAACTGGTCGCCGCCCTGCTGCTCGATCTGCAGCAGCCCGCGCTGGATGGCGCCCACGCTGGCGGCGCTGATGTTGCCGTACTCGGTGGTGAACTCCTTGGCGTTGTCGCCCACGTACTGCAGCATGGCGCGCAGGTCCTTGAGGTCCAGCAGCAGCAGGCCGCTGTCGTCGGCGATCTTGAACACCAGGTTGAGCACGCCCAGCTGCGTCTCGTTGAGGTTGAGCATGCGGCCCAGCAGCAGCGGGCCCATGTCGGTCACGGTGGCGCGCACCGGATGGCCCTGCGCGCCGAACACGTCCCAGAGGGTGGTCGGGCAGGCCTGCGGCGCGGGCAGCGGGAGGCCGCGTTCCTGGAGCACGGCCGCCATCTTCTCGCCAATGCGTCCCGGCTGGCTGGCGCCGGTGAGGTCGCCCTTCACGTCGGCCATGAACACCGGCACGCCGATGCGCGAGAAACTCTCGGCCAGGGTTTGCAGCGTCACGGTCTTGCCCGTGCCCGTGGCGCCGGTGATCAGGCCGTGGCGGTTGGCCAACCCGGGCAGCAGGTGGCATTCGGTGGAGGCGTGCTTGGCAATCAGCAGGGGTTCGGCCATTTCGGGTTTCCTCGGGGGTATGGGCGCGGGCAAAAGTAAAATCGCTCCCAGTAGATTAAATCAATACAAAGGATTTCCCGTGGCCGGACACAGCAAATGGGCGAACATTCAGCACCGCAAGGGGCGCCAGGACGAGAAGCGCGGGAAGATCTGGACCCGCATCATCCGTGAAATCACCGTCGCTGCGCGCACCGGCGGTGGCGACCCCTCGGCCAACCCCCGCCTGCGCCTGGCCATCGAGAAGGCCAAGGCCGCCAACATGCCGGCCGACCGTGTCAAATACAACATCGACAAGGCCACCGGCAACGCCGAAGGCGTGAACTACGAGGAAATCCGCTACGAGGGCTACGGCATCGGTGGCGCCGCCATCATCGTCGACACCATGACCGACAACCGCGTGCGCACCGTGGCCGAGGTGCGCCACGCCTTCAGCAAGCACGGCGGCAACATGGGCACCGAAGGCTCGGTGGCCTTCCAGTTCAAGAACGTGGGCCAGATCATCTTCGCCCCCGGCACGAACGAGGACAAGGTCATGGAAGTGGCGCTCGAAGCCGGCGCCGACGACGTGGTCACCGACGAGGACGGCGCCATCGAGGTGCTGACCGCGCCCGCCGAGTTCGAGGCCGTGAAGAACGCCCTGGTGGCCGCCGGCCTCACGCCCGACGCGGCCGACGTGACCATGCGCCCCGACGTCACCATCGAGCTGGCCGGCGACGACGCCGCCCGCATGCAAAAGCTCCTGGATATCCTGGAAGACCTGGACGATGTGCAGGATGTCTTCCACAACGCCGCACTGTAAATAAAGCCCCCCATGAAAGTACTCGTCATCGGCGGCGGTGGCCGCGAACACGCCATCGCCTGGAAGCTCAGCCAGTCGCCCAAGGTCACGCGCGTCTTCGTGGCGCCGGGCAACGGCGGCACGGCGCTCTCCAGCCAGCTCGACAACATCGCCATCACCGACGTGCGCGCGCTGCGCGAGTGGGCGCAGAAGGAAAAGATCGGCCTGACGGTCGTCGGCCCCGAGGCGCCGCTGGCCGCCGGCGTGGTCGATGAATTCCGCGCCCACGGCCTGCGCATCTTCGGCCCCACCAAGGCCGCCGCGCAGCTGGAAAGCTCCAAGGCCTTCAGCAAGGCCTTCATGCGCCGCCACGGCATTCCCACGGCCGACTACGACACCTTCACCGACCCGGCCCTGGCCCACGCCTTCGTGGACCGCCTGGGCGCGCCCATCGTCATCAAGGCCGACGGCCTGGCGGCGGGCAAGGGCGTGGTGGTGGCCATGACGCTGCAGGAGGCCCACGACGCCGTGGACTTCATGCTGGTGGACAACAAGTACGGCGTGACGCACAACGAAGGCGGCGCGCGCGTCGTCATCGAGGAATTCCTCGCGGGCGAGGAGGCCAGCTTCATCGTGCTGTGCGACGGCAAGAACGTCGCCGCACTGGCCACCAGCCAGGACCACAAGCGCCTCAAGGACGGCGACCAGGGCCCCAACACCGGCGGCATGGGCGCCTATTCGCCTGCTCCGATAGTCACGGCCGACGTGCACGCCCGCGCCATGCGCGAGATCATCCTGCCCACCATCCGTGGCATGGAAAAGGACGGCATCCCCTACACCGGCTTCCTGTACGCCGGCCTCATGATCGACGCCCAGGGCCACCCCAAGACGCTGGAGTTCAACTGCCGCATGGGCGACCCCGAGACCCAGCCCATCATGATGCGTCTCAAGAGCGACCTGTGCGACCTGCTCGGCGCAGCCGTCGATGGCAAGCTCGACCAGGTCGAGCTGGAATGGGACCGCCGCACCGCGCTGGGCGTGGTGATGGCAGCGCATGGCTACCCCGAGGCGCCGCGCAAGGGCGACGCCATCACCGGCCTGCCGCAGGACCAGGATGACGCCATGGTGTTCCATGCCGGCACCGAGCTGGTGGACGGCGTGCCCCGCACCAGCGGCGGCCGCGTGCTGTGCGTGACGGCGCTGGCCGACAGCGTGCGCCAGGCCCAGCAACGCGCCTACGACGTGGCGCGCGGCATCCACTTCGACGGCGCCCAGTACCGCCACGACATCGGCCACCGCGCGATCAAGAGCACATGAACGGGCCTCTGCACAGCGAAAGCCAGGTGGCCCAGGTGCGCGGCTACCTGACGGGCCTGCAGGCGCGCATCATCGCCGCGCTGGAAGACCTGGAGGGCGAGGACGGCGCGCGCGCCGTGACCGACCCCTGGCGCAAGGAGCCCGGCGAGCCGCTGCAGGGCGACGGCATCACCCGCATCATCGAGGGGGGCCGCGTGTTCGAGCGCGCGGGCTGCGGCTTCTCGCACGTGCGCGGCGCCAAGCTGCCAGCCTCGGCCACGCAGCATCGCCCCGAGCTGGCGGGCGCGCCGTTCGAGGCCATGGGCGTCTCGCTCGTGTTCCACCCGCGCAACCCCTATGTGCCCACGGTGCACATGAACGTGCGCATGATCGCGGCGGGCCAGCCCGGCAAGGCGCCCGTGTGCTGGTTCGGCGGTGGCATGGACCTCACGCCCTACTACGGCTTCGAGGAAGACGTGGTGCATTTCCACCGCACCTGCCGCGATGCGCTGGCGCCCTTCGGCGACGACAAGTACCCGCGCTTCAAGCAATGGTGCGATGAATACTTCTACCTCAAGCACCGCAACGAGCAGCGCGGCGTGGGCGGCGTGTTCTTCGACGACTTCTCCGAACTGGGTTTCGGGCAGAGCCTGGCCATGACCCAGGCCGTGGGCGACGCCTTCCTGAACGCCTATCTGCCCATCGTGGAGCGCCGCGAGGGCACGGCCTACGGCGAGCGCGAGCGCGACTTCCAGCTCTACCGGCGCGGCCGCTATGTCGAGTTCAACCTGGTCTGGGACCGGGGCACCCACTTCGGCCTGCAGTCGGGCGGGCGCACCGAGTCCATCCTGCTGTCCATGCCGCCGCTGGCGGCCTGGGCCTACCGCCGCGAGGCCGCCGAAGGCACGCCCGAGGCCGAGCTGACCCGGCGCTTCCTGGTGCGGCGCGACTGGCTCTGAAAGCCGGCCCACTATAATTTCAATAGCTTGAGGCGCTTGCTCTGCCTGCCCTAGGGCCTAAAAATGCTTCAAATGCCCTGCGGCGCGCAGGCGCAACACCCTGGGTGCATTGCCGCTGGTGACGCGCGGCGTTGCACGCTATATTGACCACCACCACCTTTGAATCTCCACCTGATGACCACCACCAAAACCTCGGAAACCGCCGCGAAGAAAGACGTCACCAAGCTCCAGCGCGCCATTGTCGATGGCCTGGAGGATGTCAAGGCGCAAGACATCCAGGTCTTCAACACCGAGCATCTGTCGCCGCTGTTCGAGCGGGTCATCGTGGCATCGGGCACGTCCAACCGCCAGACCAAGGCCCTGGCCGCCAGCGTGCGCGACAAGGTGAAGGACGCCGGGTTCGCCAAGCCGCGCATCGAGGGCGAGGACAACGGCGAGTGGATCATCGTGGACTGCGGCTCCGCCGTGGCCCACATCATGCAGCCCACCATCCGCCAGTACTACCGTCTGGAAGAGCTGTGGGGCGACACCCCCGTGCGCCTGAAGCTTGGCGCCGCCAAGCCCGCCGCTCCGGCCAAGAAGGCTCCCGCGAAGAAGAAGGCCGCCGCCGCGCCCGAGGTGCCCGCGCGCAAGCCGGGCAAGCCCAAGGCCGCCGAACCCGTGGCCGCCAAGGCACCGGCCAAGGCCGCCGCCAAGAAGGCGCCCATGAAGAAGGCTCCCGCCAAGACCGCCGCTGCCAAGGCCCCCGCCACCAAGGCACCGGCCGCCAAGAAGGCAGTCAAGACCGTGGTGGTCAAGCCCACGGCCAAGAAGCCGGCCGCGAAGAAGGCCGCCGGCAAGGCCCCCGTGGCGGCCAAGTCCACCGCCAAGCCCGCCGCCAAGAAGGCAGCCGGCCGAAGCGGCAAGGCCTGACCCCGCATAGCAGCACAGGCATCCCATGAAGCTGCTCATCGTGGCGGTGGGCCAGCGGGTGCCCGACTGGGCGCAAACCGCCTATGACGATTACGCCAAGCGCTTTCCGCCCGAACTCAAGGTGGAGCTCAAGGCCGTCAAGACCGAGCCGCGCGGCTCCAAGACGCTGGAAACCCTCTACGCCGCCGAGCGCGAGCGCATCGAGGCGGCCATTCCGCGCGGCACGCGCGTGGTGGCGCTGGACGAGCGCGGCACCAACCTCACCACCAAGGCCCTGGCCGAGCGTCTCAAGGGCTGGCAGCTGGGCGGCGACGACGTGGCCCTGGTCATCGGCGGCCCCGATGGCCTGGACCCGGCCTTCCGCCAGGCGGCGCACGAGCGCATCCGCCTGTCCGACCTGACCCTGCCGCACGCCATGGTGCGCGTGCTGCTGATCGAGCAGCTCTACCGCGCCTGGTCGGTGAACGCCGGCCATCCTTACCACCGCGAATAGCGCCATGGTCGTGCGCCAGATGCTATTGAATACATAGCTAATGGCGCTTTGTGGATAAGCCCTGGACCCGTTTTTCATCCATATATTCCATGCCCGACTTCATCTACCTTGCCTCGCAAAGCCCCCGGCGCAGCCAGTTGCTCAGCCAGTTGGGCGTGCGCCATGAACTGCTGCTGCCCAACGTGGCGGGCGATGTGCCGGAAGATGCCGAGGCCATCGAGGCTGTTCTGCCGGGCGAGCCCCCGGCCGACTACGTCGAGCGTGTCACGGCCCTCAAGCTCGACGCGGCGGTGCAGCGCCACGCCCGCCGGGGCCTGCCCGACGCGCCCATTCTGTGCTCGGACACCACCGTCACCATGGGCGCCGCCATCTACGGCAAGCCGGACGATGCCCAGGATGCCCGGCGCATGCTGGCCGAGCTGTCGGGCCGCACGCACCGCGTGCTCACCGCCGTGGCGGTGCAGGCCGGCGGGCACCGGCTGACCGCGCTGTCGGTCTCGCACGTCACCTTCGCCGAACTCACGCCCGGGCAGATTGACGCCTATGTGGACACTGGCGAACCCCTGGGCAAGGCCGGTGCCTATGGCATCCAGGGGCATGCGGGGGCCTTCATTCCGCACCTGAGCGGCAGTTATTCGGGCATCATGGGACTCCCCCTGTACGAAACCACGCAACTGCTGCGCGCCGCAGGCCTGCGCCTCTGACCCCCCCGCCACCATGCAACAAGACATTCTCATCAACTGGTCGCCCCAGGAAACCCGTGTCGCCGTGGTGGAGAACGGCGCGGTGCAGGAGCTGCACATCGAGCGCACGCTCGAACGCGGCCTGGTGGGGAATGTCTACCTTGGCAAGGTCTCGCGCGTGCTGCCGGGCATGCAGTCGGCTTTCATCGACATCGGGCTGGAGCGCGCGGCCTTCCTGCACGTGGCCGACGTGTGGCAGCGCCAGGAGGGCGGCGAGGCCCCGATGTTCGCGCGCAAGGAGCCGCAGCTGCCCATCGAGAAACAGGTGTTCGAGGGCCAGTCGCTCATGGTGCAGGTCATCAAGGACCCCATTGGCAGCAAGGGCGCGCGCCTGTCCACGCAGATCAGCATCGCCGGGCGGCTGCTGGTGTTCCTGCCGCAGGATGACCATGTGGGCGTCTCGCAGAAGATCCCGGTGGCCGAGCGCGACGCGCTGCGCGCCCGCCTGCAGGCCCTGGTGGGCGACAAGGCCTCGGGCGGCGGTGGCGGCTTCATCCTGCGCACCAATGGCGAGGACGCGAGCGACGCCGAGCTGGCCGAGGACATCGCCTACCTGCGCAAGACCTGGGCGCGCACCAAGGAGGCGTCGCTGCGCCTGCCGCCCACCTCGTTGCTGCACCAGGACCTGGACCTGCTGCAGCGCGTGCTGCGCGACCTGGTGGGCGAGCACACCCAGGCCATCCGCATCGACTCCACCGAGCAGTTCCACCGCCTGCGCGCCTTCGGCCAGGAGTTCATGCCCCAGGCGGCCGCCAAGCTGCAGCATTACAAGGGCGAGCGCCCCATCTTCGACCTGTATTCCATCGACGAGGAAATCGCCCGCGCGCTGGGCCGGCGCGTCGATCTGAAGTCCGGCGGCTACCTCATCATCGACCAGACCGAGGCGCTCACCACCATCGACGTGAACACCGGCGGTTACGTCGGCGCGCGCAATTTCGACGACACCATCTTCAAGACCAACCTGGAGGCGGCCGGCGCCATCGCGCGCCAGCTGCGTCTGCGCAACCTGGGCGGCATCATCATCGTGGACTTCATCGACATGGCGCGCGAAGCCCACCAGGACGCCGTGCTGACCGAATTCCGCAAACAACTCGCGCGCGACCGCGTCAAGACCATGGCCGGCGGGTTCTCGCAGCTGGGCCTGGTGGAGATGACGCGCAAGCGCACGCGCGAATCGCTGGCCCACATGCTGTGCGAGCCCTGCGCGGCTTGCCAGGGCCGGGGCGCTGTGCGCACCGCGCGCAGCGTGGCCTACGACATCCTGCGCGAGATCCTGCGCGAGGCCCGCCAGTTCAACCCGCGCGAATTCCGCGTGGTGGCCGCGCCCCAGGTGGTGGAACTGCTGCTGGACGAGGAAAGCCCGCACCTGGCCGGGCTGTCGGACTTCATCCGCAAGCCCATCTCGCTGCAGTCCGAGGCGGCGATGGGGCAGGAGCAGTACGACATCGTGCTGCTGTGAGGTGCCGGAGCTTCTTGCCCGCCCATGAATGCGTGCCCGGGGTCAGGCATCGCCGATGGAAACGTTCGGTGTTCTGGATGCGGGACTCTTTGGAACGCGGTAGCGCAGCTCGGCGAATCCTGTTCCCATTTGCCTGACCGAGGCCAGTTGCAGCGGCGGGCTGGTCAGACGGCGCGGGAACAAAGGCTTGCCTTTCCCCAGCGTGACGGACCCTACCTGAACGATGATCTCATCCAGGAGCCCTGCGTCGTAGAACTGGCCGGCGAGATCTCCTCCGCCGACCACCCAAATGTTCTTGTCTCCGGCGGCCGCACGCATGGCGGCATGCGCAAGCTGAACGCTGCCGCGCGCGAAGTGCAGAGTGGCGCCAGCGACTGAGGGCAGGGTTCTGCTGGAAAAGACCCAGGTGGGTTGGCTGTACGGCCAACTGGAACCGGTTTCCGCCGCGACCGTGTGTGCGTGGCGCAGCATCCACTCGTAGGTGGAGGAGCCCATCGCCAGGGCTCCGACCTCGGCGATGAAGGACGGATAACCAGTGTCGTTGATGTCGCCGAGCGGAAACAGCCAATCGATGGAGTCATCTTCCGTCGCGAGGAAGCCATCGAGGCTGGTGGCGGTATAGAACTGCGTTTTCATACGATGGCGGGGAGAGTGGTGCCATCTAGCGTAATCCATTGCGCAGACCCTACGGGCAAGCTGGACGATACCGGACGCCCTGGCGCCCCGGGCGACGCCAGCGCGGCGCCAGGCGCCCGTGCCGCCCCAAACCCTCACGCCGACAGCGCGTGCAGCAGCTCCGTCTCGATCTCGATCTGCCGCAGGTTGTTCTGCAGTTCCGGGCCTTGCACCAGGAAAGTGTCTTCCACGCGCTCGCCCAGGGTGCTGACCTTGGCCAGTTGCACGCTCAGGTTGTGCCGCGCCAGTACGCGGGCCACGAGGTAGAGCAGGCCGGCGCGGTCGCTGGCTGAGATGCCCAGCAGCCAGCGCTGCGCCTTTTCGTCGGGGCGCAACGTGACGCGGGGGGTGATGGGAAAGCTCTTGACGCGGCGTGACACGCGCTTGCGCCCGGGTTCGGGCAGGGGGCCGTTCTGCACGATGGCCTGGGTGAGGTCGTTCTCCACCATGTGCGTGAGTTCGCGGTAGTGCCCCTGCAGCGAGGCACTGACGACCTGGAAGGTGTCGAGCGCGTAGCCGTTGGTGGCGGTGTGCACCCGCGCGTCGAGGATGGAGAAGCCCGCGCGGTCGAAGTAGCCGCAGATGCGCGCGAACAGGTCGCGCTGGTCGGGCGCGTACACCAGCACCTGCAGCCCTTCGCCCGCGAGCGACTGGCGCGCGCGCACCACGGGCTGCTGCGTGCCCACGTGGCGCGAGAGGTGGCGCGTGTGCCAGGCGATGTCTGCGGCCTCGTGGCGCATGAAATAGCTCACGTCCAGCGTGTCCCACAGCTTCTTGTGCGCCTCGAAGGGCAGGGCGCTCAGGGCCAGCAGCACCAGGGCCTCGCGCTTGCGCGCCTCGATCATGGCCTCGGCGTCGGGCGCGCGCCCACCCAGCACGCGCAGCGTGGCGCGGTACAGGTCTTCGAGCAGCTTGCCCTTCCAGGCATTCCACACCTTGGGGCTGGTGCCCCGGATGTCGGCCACGGTGAGCAGGTACAGCGCGGTGAGGTAGCGCTCGTTGCCCACGCGCTGGGCGAAGGCGGTGATGACGTCGGGGTCGGACAGGTCCTGCTTCTGTGCCACGTTGCTCATGGTGAGGTGCTCGCGCACCAGGAACTCGATGAGCCGGGCGTCTTCGCGCGCCACGCCGTGCTGGCGGCAGAAGCGGCGCACTTCCATGGCGCCGATCTGCGAGTGGTCGCCGCCGCGCCCCTTGCCGATGTCGTGGAACAGCGCGGCCACGAACAGCACCCAGGGCTTGTCCCAGCCGCCCGCGAGCTGCGAGCAGAACGGGTACTCGTGCGCGTGCTCGGCGATGAAGAAGCGCCGCGCGTTGCGCAGCACCATGAGGATGTGCTGGTCCACGGTGTAGGCGTGGAACAGGTCGTGCTGCATCTGCCCGACGATGCGGCGGAACGGCCAGAGGTAGCGCCCGAGCACCGAGGTCTGGTTCATCAGCCGCATGGCGTGCGTGATGCCCGAGGGCTGCTGCAGGATGCGCATGAAGGTGGCGCGGTTCACCGGGTCGCGCCGGAAGGCGGCGTCCATCACGCCGCGCGCGTTGTAGAGCGCGCGCAGCGTGCGCGCCGAGAGGTTCTGCAACCCGGTGGAGCTTTGGTAGAGCAGGAAGGTTTCGAGGATGGCGTGCGGGTCGCGCTGGTACAGGTCGTCGCTGGCCACCTCGATCATGCCGCCCTTGTCCAGAAAACGCTCGTTGATGGGCTGGGGCGCCTGCGTGGACGGGTTCAGGCGCTCCTCGATGTTGAGCAGCAGGATTTGGCAGAGCTGCGACACGGCCTTGGCCGCCCAGTAGTAGCGGCGCATTAGCGCCTCGCTGGCGCGCATGGGCAGTCGCGTGCCGTCGGGCGCCTGCGAGCGGTGGCCCAGCGATTCGGCCACGGCGGTCTGCAGGTCGAACACCAGCCGGTCCTCGCGCCGCCCGGCCAGGGCGTGCAGGCGCGCGCGCACCATGAACAGCAGGGCCTCGTTGCGCTGGATCTGGCGCACCTCGTAGCTGGTGGCCAGGCCGCTGGCGGCCAGTTCCTGCCAGCTGCGGCCCAGGCCGGCGGCGCGCGCCACCCACAGGATGAGGTGCAGGTCGCGCAGGCCGCCGGGGGATTCCTTGCAGTTGGGTTCGAGCGCGTAGGGGGTGTTCTCGTACTTGGTGTGGCGCTGGCGCATCTCCAGCGTCTTGGCCGTGAGGAAGGCGTGGGGGTCGAGGTTTGCACCAAATTGGTGCTCGAAGCGGGTGAACAGCGCGGCATCGCCGTACACATGGCGCGCTTCGAGCAGCGAGGTCTGCACCGTCACGTCGCCAGCGGCCTCGGCCAGGCATTCCTCCACGGTGCGCACGCTGGAGCCGATTTCCAGCCCCGCGTCCCAGCAACTGCGGATGAAGCCCTCGATCTGGGCGCGCACGGCCTCGGGCTCTGGCAGATCGCCGGGCAGCAGCACCAGCACGTCGATGTCGGAGCAGGGAAAGAGCTGCTCGCGGCCGTAGCCGCCCACGGCGGCCAGCGCCAGCCCCGGGGGTAGGGCCGCGCGCCGCCAC
This sequence comes from Simplicispira lacusdiani, assembly GCF_003604195.1. Classification (GTDB taxonomy): domain Bacteria; phylum Pseudomonadota; class Gammaproteobacteria; order Burkholderiales; family Burkholderiaceae_C; genus Simplicispira; species Simplicispira lacusdiani. Next base: position 72,525 of record NZ_QXGR01000003.1, on the reverse strand, counting down.
AGCGCGCACAGCAGGCCGTCGGCCAGGCGCGAGAGCTTGCGCAGCAGCACATGGATGCCGCGCGAGGAGTTGCCCTGGGCCAGCAGCGCGGTCAGCAGGTTTTTCTTTTGGAGGCGGTAGGCGTCGCGCAGGGCGTGGAGTTCGGTCATGGCCACAGTCCCATGCAAGAAACGTGCACGACCGATGCGGGTTCAGGTCGCGGTGGCCGTGACGAAGGAGGGCAGCGCGGGCGAGCCCGCCGAGAGCGTCATCACCTCGTAGCCCGTGGGCGTGACGAGTACGGTGTGCTCCCACTGCGCCGAGAGGCTGCGGTCCTTGGTGACGATGGTCCAGCCGTCGTTGCCGAATTCCTTGATCTCGCGCCGGCCGGCGTTGATCATGGGCTCGATGGTGAACACCATGCCGGGCTTGAGCTCTTCGAGCGTGCCGGGGCGGCCGTAGTGCAGCACCTGGGGTTCTTCATGGAAGTTCTTGCCGATGCCGTGGCCGCAGAACTCGCGCACGATCGAGAAACCATGTCCTTCGGCGAACTTCTGGATGGCGTGGCCGATGTCACCCAGGCGCGCGCCGGGCTTGACCTGCAGGATGCCGTGCCACATGGCCTCGAAGGTGATGGCGCACAGGCGCTTGGCGGCGATCGAGCATTCGCCGATCAGGTACATGCGGCTGTTGTCGCCGTACCAGCCGTCCTTGGTGATGACGGTGACATCCACGTTCACGATGTCGCCCTTCTTCAGCGGCTTGTCGTTCGGGATGCCGTGGCACACCACATGGTTGACCGAGGTGCACAGCGAGGCAGGGTAGGCCGGGTAGCCCGGAGGCTGGTAGCCGATGGTGGCCGAGATGGTGCCCTGTTGGGCCATGCATTCGGCGCCGAGGCGGTCGATTTCCGCCGTGGTGATGCCCGGCTGGATATGGGGCGCGATGTAGTCCAGGACTTCCGAGGCCAGGCGGCACGCCAGGCGCATGCCTTCAATGTCCGCAGCGTCTTTGATAGTGATGCTCATGGGGTGGAATTATCCCATCGGCCCCGGGTTCCTGCTGGCCACCGTCTGCGCGGCGCGGCCCGCGCCCGGTAAAATGCCGGGCTTCGATCGCGCGGGCCGCCGCCCGGCCATTCTCTCCCTTACCACCTACCCAGGCCGTCAACGTGACCTTGCACCTGACCACGATTGCGGGCGGCAACGCCCTCAGCCCCTTTCGCGCCCAGCAACTCCAGCCCGCACTCGAAGCAATCCATCCGAAGATCGCCGCCATCGCGGCGCGCTTCGTGCACCTGGTGGCCACCGACGCGGCCCCCACGCCCGAGCAGCAGGAGCGCCTGACCGCGCTGCTGACCTATGGCGACCCGTACCAGGGCCCGCTGGATGGCGCGGCCATCATCGTCACGCCGCGCCTGGGCACGGTGTCGCCCTGGGCCTCCAAGGCCACCGACATCGCGCACAACTGCGGGCTGCCGCTGCGCCGCGTCGAGCGCGCCACCGAATACCGCATCCAGATGGCCTCCAGCCTGCTGGGTAAGCCCACGCTGAGCGCCGAGCAACTGGCCCAGGTGGCCGCGCTCTTGCACGACCGCATGACCGAGTCCGTGCTGTTCGACTTGGCCGACGCGCAGGCGCTGTTCTCCGAGCTGCCGCCCCAGCCCATGGAGCATGTGGACGTGCTGGCGGGCGGCCGCGCCGCGCTGGAGGCCGCCAACACCCAGTGGGGCCTGGCGCTGGCCGACGACGAGATCGACTACCTGGTCAACGCCTTCCAGGGGCTCAAGCGCAACCCCACCGACGTGGAGCTGATGATGTTCGCGCAGGCCAACAGCGAGCACTGCCGCCACAAGATCTTCAACGCCCAGTTCACCATCGACGGCGTGGCGCAAGAGAAGTCGCTGTTCGGCATGATCCGCAACACGCACCAGTTGGCGCCCCAGCACACGGTGGTGGCGTACTCCGACAACGCCTCGGTGATGGAAGGCCATACTGTTGAGCGCTTTGTAGCCAAAATGGCCTCTAGCGCTCAAGGGGCAAGCGCTACAAGCTATGAAAAAGAGAGCGTTCTCCAGCATGTGCTGATGAAGGTGGAGACGCACAACCACCCCACGGCGATTTCGCCCTTCCCCGGCGCCTCCACCGGCGCGGGCGGCGAGATCCGCGACGAAGGCGCCACCGGGCGTGGTTCCGAGCCCAAGGCGGGCCTGACCGGCTTCACGGTGTCCAAGCTCTGGGGCGGCGCGTCCGACCAGCCCGGCGGCAAGCCGGGCCACATCGCCAGCCCGCTGCAGATCATGACCGAGGGGCCGCTGGGCGGCGCCGCGTTCAACAACGAGTTCGGCCGTCCCAACCTGGCGGGCTACTTCCGCGAGTACGAGCAGACCGTGGCCGGCGTGGCGCGCGGCTACCACAAGCCCATCATGATCGCGGGCGGCCTGGGCAGCATCGACGCCCGGCTCACGCAGAAGATCGAATTCCCCGCCGGCTCGCTGCTGGTGCAGCTGGGCGGCCCGGGCATGCGCATCGGCATGGGCGGCAGCGCGGCCAGCTCCATGGCCACGGGCCAGAACGCGGCCGAGCTGGACTTCGACTCCGTGCAGCGCGGCAACCCCGAGATCGAGCGCCGTGCGCAGGAGGTCATCAACCACTGCTGGGCGCAGGGCGAGGCCAACCCCATCCTGGCCATCCACGACGTGGGCGCGGGCGGCCTGTCCAACGCCTTCCCCGAGCTGACGAACGACGCGGGCCGGGGCGCGCGCTTCGACCTGCGCGCCGTGCAGCTCGAAGAATCGGGCATGGCACCCAAGGAAATCTGGAGCAACGAGAGCCAGGAGCGCTACGTGCTGGCCATCGCGCCCGAGTCGCTGGAGCTGTTCCGCGCCTTCTGCGAGCGCGAGCGCTGCCCCTTCGCCGTGATCGGCACCGCCACCGAGGCGCGCCAGCTCGTGCTGGAAGACACCGCCGCGCAGGCCGCCGATCAGAAGCTGCCCGTGGACATGCCCATGTCCGTGCTGCTGGGCAAGCCGCCCAAGATGCACCGCGACGTGACCACCGTGCAGCGCCAGTTCACGCCCATCGACCTGACCGGCGTGCCGCTGCAGAAGGCCGTGATCGACGTGCTGAGCCACCCCACCGTGGCCTCCAAGCGCTTCCTCATCACCATCGGCGACCGCACCGTGGGCGGCCTCACGCACCGCGACCAGATGGTCGGCCCCTGGCAGGTGCCCGTGGCCGACTGCGCCGTCACGCTGGCCGACTACGCCGGTTTTGCCGGCGAAGCCATGGCCATGGGCGAGCGCACGCCGCTGGCCGCCATCAACGCCCCGGCCTCGGGCCGCATGGCGGTGGCCGAAGCCATCACCAACCTGCTGGCCGCGCCCATCGAGCTGCCGCGCGTCAAGCTTAGCGCCAACTGGATGGCCGCTTGCGGCGAGAGCGGCGAGGACGCCGCGCTCTACGAAACCGTCAAGGCCGTGGGCTTGGAGCTGTGCCCGCAACTGGGCGTCAGCATCCCCGTGGGCAAGGATTCGCTGTCCATGCGCACGCAGTGGAACGAGGGCGACGCGCAGAAGAAGGTGGTCTCGCCCGTGAGCCTGATCGTGAGCAGCTTCGCCACGCTGCAGGACGTGCGCGGCACGCTCACGCCCCAGCTCGACGCCACCGAAGAAGACACCACGCTGGTGCTGGTGGATCTGGGCAAGGGCCAGTGCCGCATGGGCGGCAGCATTCTGGGCCAGGTGCTCGACCAGGCCGGTGACACCGTGCCCGACCTCGACGACGCCAAGGACCTGGTGAACCTGGTGAACGCCGTGAACGCGCTGCGCGCGCAGGGCCGCATCCTGGCCTACCACGACCGCAGCGACGGCGGCCTGCTCGCCACTGTGGCCGAGATGGCCTTCGCCGGCCATGTGGGCGTGGCGCTGAACGTGGACATGCTGGTCACCGAGGGCGACGGCATCACCGACAGCCGCATGGACGCGGGCGACGCCAAGAACTGGGCTGGCCAGATCAGCGCGCGCCGCGAGGAACTCACGCTCAAGGCCTTGTTCAACGAGGAACTGGGCGTGGTGCTGCAGGTGCGCACGAGCGAGCGCAACGAGGTGATGCAGACGCTGCGCGAGCACGGCCTGTCCATCTGCAGCCACTTCGTCGGCAAGACGCGGCCGCTGTCCAGCACCATCGCCGCGGGCAAAGGCGAGCTGCAGGTCTGGCGCGATGCCAAGAGCGTGTTCAGCGCCAAGCTGGAAGATCTGCACCAGGTCTGGGACAGCGTGAGCTGGCAGATCTGCCAGCGCCGCGACAACCCCGCCTGCGCGGATGCCGAGCACGCCGCCGCCGGCGCGCCGGCCGACCCTGGTCTGCATGTGCACCTGACGTTCGACCCGGCCCAGGACGTGGCCGCGCCGTATCTGAACCTTTCCAAACCCAAGGTGGCCGTGCTGCGCGAGCAGGGCGTGAACTCGCACGTGGAAATGGCCTACGCCTTCACCGAGGCGGGCTTCGAGGCGCACGACGTGCACATGACCGATCTGCAGAGCGGCCGGGCGCGCCTGGAGGACTTCAAGGGCATCGTGGCCTGCGGCGGCTTCAGCTACGGCGACACGCTGGGCGCGGGCATCGGCTGGGCGCGCTCCATCACCTTCAACCGCGTGCTGGCCGAGCAGTTCCAGGGCTTCTTCGCCCGCCAGGACACCTTCGGCCTGGGCGTGTGCAACGGCTGCCAGATGTTCGCCGAATTGGCCGACATCATCCCCGGCGCGCAGGACTGGCCGCGCTTCACCACCAACCAGAGCGAGCGTTTCGAGGCCCGCCTGTCGCTGGTGGAAGTGCTCGAATCGCCCAGCCTGTTCCTGCAAGGCATGGCGGGCAGCCGCCTGCCCATCGCCGTGGCGCACGGCGAGGGCTACGCCAACTTCAAGTACCGGGGCAACGCCGACAAGGCCATCGCCGCCATGCGCTTCGTGGACAACGGTGGCGCAGCCACCGAGCAGTACCCGTTCAACCCCAACGGCAGCCCTGGCGGCCTGACAGCGGTGACCACGGCAGACGGCCGCTTCACGGCCATGATGCCGCACCCCGAGCGCGTGTTCCGCAACATCCAGATGAGCTGGATGGACCACGCCGCCGCTGGCGGCCAGGCGGCTTTCAGCCCCTGGATGCGCCTGTGGCGCAATGCGCGCAAGTGGGTGGGTTGATTCGATTTAGTCACGCTTCACTACAAAAACCATAGCTTCCGGCGCTTGATGCACAAGCGCTGGAAGCTTTTTTTATTCATAATCTGCGCTTTCACCATTCCCGGAGTACCGCCCATGGCCGGAGCCAGTTTGCTCGCCTTGCTTGACGACATCGCCACCATCCTCGATGACGTGGCCGTGATGACCAAGGTGGCCGCCAAGAAGAGCGCCGCCGTGGCCGATGATGTGGCGGCCATGACCAAGGTGGCCACGCAGAAGACGGCTGGGGTGCTGGGCGACGACCTGGCGCTCAATGCCCAGCAGGTCACGGGGGTGAGCGCGGACCGCGAACTGCCCGTCGTCTGGGCCGTGGCCAAGGGCTCCATGGTGAACAAGGCCATTCTGGTGCCGGCGGCGCTGGCCATCAGTGCCTTCTTGCCGGTGCTCATCACGCCCTTGCTGATGCTGGGCGGCGCTTTCCTGTGCTTCGAGGGCGTGGAAAAGCTGGCGCACAAGTTCCTGCACAGCGACGCCGAGGACGAGGCCGAGCACGCCAGCCACGCGCAGGCCAACGCCAACCCGGCGGTGGACCTGGTGGCGTTCGAGAAGGACAAGATCAAGGGCGCCGTGCGCACCGACTTCATCCTGTCGGCGGAAATCATCGTCATCGCGCTGGGCACGGTGGCGTCCGCGCCGTTTCTGCAGCAGGTGGCGGTGCTGGTCGGCATTGCCATCCTGATGACGGTGGGGGTCTATGGCCTGGTGGGCGGCATCGTCAAGCTCGACGACCTGGGTCTGTGGCTCAGCCAGAAGAGCAGCAGCGCCGCGCAGGCGCTGGGCCGGGGGCTGCTGGCGGCAGCGCCGTGGCTGATGAAGTTCCTCTCGGTGGCCGGTACCGCCGCCATGTTCCTGGTGGGTGGCGGCATTCTGGTGCACGGCATCGCGCCGCTGCACCACGCCATCGAAGGCGCGGGCGCCGCCGTGGGCCAGGGTGCCCTGGGCGGCCTGTGGCAGGCACTGACCACCAACGTGCTCAACGGCGTGGCGGGCATCGTGGCCGGCGCGCTGGTGCTGGCCGCCGTCACCGTGGTGCAGAAGCTGCGCAAGCGCTAGAGGTACAGGGTTTTGCGTTTGTCCTGGGGATCTGGCGAGTACCTCGCCGCTTGAAACTGGCGTGGCCCATGCCAGCGGCCGCCGCGCAAGGGCCGCCCCGCCGCGCTGGCGGCGTCCCCCTTCCCGGCGATAGCCGAGAGAAGGGGGAAGGCGCGTAGCGCCACAGGGGGTTGTCCCATCAAGGCAGGGCGGGGTAGTCCGTATAGCCGTGCGGGCCGGTGCCACCGTACACGGGTGCGTCGGCGAAGGGCTCGTTCAGCGGCAGGTTGTCGCGGAAGCGGCGCGGCAGGTCGGGCGTGCTGATCATCGGGCGGCCAAACGACACCATGTCGGCGCGGCCGCTGCTCAGGGCCTCGATGGCCATTTCCTTGGTGTAGCCGTTGTTGACCATCCACACGCCCGAATACAGGCGGCGCAGGGCCTCGTAGTCAAACGGTGCGTTGTCGCGCGGGCCGCCGGTGTGGCCTTCGACGACGTGGATGTAGACCGGGTGGAGCTTCTCCAGCTCGCGCACCACGTGCTCGAACAGCGGCTGCGGGTTGCTTTCCGACGAGTCGTTCACGGGCGAAACCGGCGAGAGGCGGATGCCCACGCGGTCGGCGCCGATCTCTTGCGTCACGGCGGCCATCACTTCGAGCAGGAAGCGGGCACGGTTCTCGATGCTGCCGCCGTAGGCGTCGGTGCGGTGGTTGGAGCCGTCGCGCAGGAAAGCGTCGATCAGGTAGCCGTGGGCGCCGTGGATTTCCACGCCGTCAAAACCCGCTGCAATCGCGTTGGCGGCAGCCTGGCGGAAGTCGTTCACCACACCCGCGATCTCGGCCGTTTCCAGCGCGCGCGGCACGGCGCAGTCCACATAGCCTTGGCCCACGATGTAGGTCTTGGCCTTGGGGGCGATGGCCGAGGGTGCCACGGGCGCCTGCTGGTTCGGCTGGAAGGCGTTGTGCGACATGCGGCCGGTGTGCCAGAGCTGCACGAAGATCTTGCCGCCCTTGGCGTGCACGGCGTCGGTCACCTGCTTCCAGGCGGCGATCTGCCCGGGCGTGTAAATGCCGGGGGTGTTGGTGTAGCCCTGGGCGGTGTCGGAGATCTGCGTGGCCTCGGCAATGATCAGGCCCACGCCAGCGCGCTGGCGGTAGTACTCGACCACCATGTCGGTGGGCTCCAGCGCGTCGTTGGCGCGGCTGCGCGTGAGCGGGGCCATGGCCATGCGGTTGGCGAGCTCGATCTTGCCCAGCTTGATCGGCTGGAAGAGGATGTCGGTGATGAAGGCTTCGTTTTGCGTACCCATGGGGGCTTACTCCTTGGTGGTGGCTGTGAGGCCTGCCGAACGGTCGGCGGGTTGGAAAAGGTGGTTGAGCACCAGGGCCATGCTGGTTTGCAGCGGTGCGGTGGTTTTTTCGAGCTTCATGCGCAGCAGGGCGCCTTCCCAGGTGTCCCAGGCCAGGGCCGAGAGCACGGGGGCGGGCAGGTCGGCGCGGACCTCGCCGGCGGCCTGGGCGCGTTCGATCATGCCGGCCAGGCGCTCGCGCCAGGCCAGTTGCGCCTGCAGCAGGCCCTGGCGGCAGGCGTCGCTGGCCAGGGCCATCTCGGCGGCAAAGTTGCCCACCAGGCAGCCGGCCTGCAGTTCCTTGCGCTCGTGGTACGCAATCATCTGATCGAAGACGTAGCGGATGGCGGCCATGGGCTGCGCGGGCGCGGCGGCCATCATGGCCTCCCAGGAGTGCTGCAGGTGCTCGGCGTACTGCTCGATGATCGCCACGGCAAACACTTCCTTGCTCTCGAAGTGGTTGTAGAACGAGCCCTTGGGCACGCCCGCGTGGTCGGTGATCTGCTGGATTCCCGTGGCGTTGTAGCCCTGGCGCGAGAACAGGTCGCGGCCGGCCTGGGTCAGGCGGTGGGGGATGTCGGTTTTGTCGGCGGTGCGAGGCATGGCTAAATAATATGACCAGTCGTCTTAAATTTCAAGACGACAAAAGAAAGACATTCAAGCAGGACGGAAAAGAGGGCTTGAACACAGGGCTGTACGGCCCTGGCTGCTCCTGAAAATACCCATAAAATAAGTGTGGTTGATGTTAATCAACTGTTTTGAGTAGGGTTATTTCTGGCGGTTGATGCAAAGCAAGAAAAACCATACTCAAAGTAGGCCTAATGGTTTTCACGGGGGTCGTCCCCGTGAAAAACCGGATTGAAATCACCATGAAAAAGAACTTGCTGGCTGTGGCCGTTCTCTGTGCTCTGACTTCTGGTGCTGCGCTGGCGCAGCAGTCGGAAGGTCCCTGGATGGTCCGTGCCCGCGCCGTGCACCTGGACAGCGCCAACAAGGACAGCACCCCCTTGGGTCTGACGATCAACAACAAGACCATCCCCGAAGTGGATGTGTCGTACTTCTTCACCCCCAACGTCGCGGCCGAGCTGATCCTCACCGTGCCGCAGAAGCACACGCTGAGCGCCGGCGGCGCGGCCATCGGCTCGCTCAAGCACCTGCCGCCCACGCTGCTGGTGCAGTACCACTTCAACACGTCCGGCATCAAGCCCTACGTGGGCGCGGGCCTGAACTACACGCGCTTCTCCAGCGTGAAGCTGCCCGCCGGCGTGGACATCGACCGCAACAGCTTCGGCGCCGCGCTGCAGATCGGCGTGGACATTCCGCTGCAGAAGAACCTGTACCTGAACTTCGACGTCAAAAAGGTCTTCATCAAGACCGACGTGAGCGCCGGCGGTGCCAAGCTCGGCACCTTCAAGGCCGACCCCGTGCTCGTGGGCGTGGGCCTGGGCTGGCGCTTCTGAGCGCCCGCGCTGCGCTCCGCAGCGTTTTTCATCCTCTCCAAGGTACTTGATGGCCGGCGCCGCGTGCGCCGGTCTTTTTTTTTTGAGGGGGGTGAAAAGGGGAAAGGTACGCGCCACGGCTTCGGTGGGGCAGGCACTGCCTTGCCGTGCTCAGCGCCCGCAGGACGACACGCCGGGCACGCGCGACAGGGGCCCCGCAGACGGATCAGAAAGGCGCTGCCACCACCAGGCCAGGCCCGTGCGCAGGTCGGGGCGCTGCCATTGCTGCGTGGGCAGATCGCCTGCCACCGCTGCCGCGCCCTCGGCGGGGATGGCCGACCCCACATCGAAGTGGAAGCTGTAGCAGGGCTCCAGCCCCATGCGCAGATCGGTGATCTGCAGCCGCCCCTCAGGGCTGGCCTGCACACGCATGAAGCCATGGCTGAAGCGTTCCAGCCGCTGCACATGCGGGTGGGCCGCGTGGGCGGCGCGCAGGGCGCTGCCACGGGGGTGCTGCGTCCATTGCACTGGGGCGCCGCCGTCGAGCAGCGAGTAATAGGCCTCGTGGTAGTGCTCTGGCCCCATGGCCACGGCGCGCCACAGCACGGTGGAAAAAGGGGCGGGCGTGACCAGCACCTGGCTGGCGGGCAGCCCCTGGGCGCGCAGGGCCTCTTCGAACACGCCGCGCACATGCTGCTGCGCCAGCAGGCTCCAGCCCAGGTAGGCCGTGCTCAGCACCAACCCGGCCTGGTTCCAGCGCAGGCCCTGCGGGTGGCGCAGCGCCGCCACCACACCCACCAGCAGGGGCAGGGTGTAGAGCGGGTCGATGATGAACATGCTGCCCACGCCGTAGGGGTGGTCCGTGAACGGTTGCAGCAACTGCGTGCCGTAGATGGTCAGCACATCCAGCAAGGGGTGCGTGAGCAGCGCCAGGGCCAGCGCCAGCCACCAGCGGTGCCACAGTTGCCGCTCGCCCTGCAGGCGGGCCACCAGCCAGCCCAGCGGCGCGCTGGCCAGCGCCAGGAAAAAGAGGGAATGGCTCTCGGCCCGGTGGCGCACCATGTTGAGCAATGGTTCGCCATGGTCGATGAAGGCGTCCAGGTCCGGCAGCGTTCCCGCCGCCGCGCCCCACAGCGCGGCCTTCCAGGCGGCCGTGCGCCGCCCCAGGGTGGCAAGAACGACGGCGCTGCCCAGGGCAGCCTGGCTGATGGAGTCCATGGGGTGTCGGCAGGAGAATGGGCGCGGGTGGTGCGCCGCATTCTTGCAGCGCTGCCCCAACCTTGAACGGCCTGGGGCTTATGGATACGCCCCAGCGCCGGGGTGTATCAACGAAAAAGCTATCAAAATAATAGCTAATAGCGCTTTATGGATGGGCGCTAGAGGCCAAAGATACCCAAAATCACCCGGGCCTGCGCAGGCCCGGGTGGCAGGGCAAGGCTCAGACCTTGTCCAGCGCCTGGGCCAGGTCGGCTTGCAGGTCCTTCAGGTGCTCGATGCCCACCGACAGGCGCACCATGTTCTCGCTCACGCCGGCCTTGGCCAGCTCGGCGGGGTTGAGCTGGCGGTGCGTGGTCGATGCCGGGTGCGTGGCCAGCGACTTGGCATCGCCGATGTTCACCAGGCGCGTGAACAGTTGCAGCGCGTCGAGGAAGCGCGCCCCTGCGGCGCGCGGGTCGGCGTCGCTGCTCTTGAGGCCGAAACTCAGGATGCCCGAGGCACGGCCACCCATCTGGCGTTGCACCACGGCGTGGTCGGCATGACCGGGCAGGCCGGCATAGCGCACCCATTCCACCTTGGGGTGGGCCTGCAGGTACTGGGCCAGCGCCAGGGTGTTGTCGCAGATGCGGTCCATGCGCAGCGGCAGGGTCTCGATGCCCTGCAGCGTGAGCCAGGCGTTGAACGGCGAGAGCGCTGCGCCCATGTTGCGCAGCGGCACGACGCGCGCGCGGGCGATGTAGGCCGCCGGGCCCAGGGCCTCGGTGTAGACCACGCCGTGGTAGCTCACGTCGGGCTCGTTCAGACGCTTGAAGCGTTCCTTGTGTTGGGCCCAGGGGAACTTGCCGCTGTCCACGATGATGCCGCCGATGCTGTTGCCGTGGCCGTTCATGTACTTGGTGAGCGCGTGCACCACGATGTCGGCGCCGTGTTCGATGGGTCGGCACAGGTAGGGGCTGGGCACGGTGTTGTCCACGATCAGCGGCACGCCATGGTCGTGCGCCACCTTGGCCAGCGCGGCGATGTCGGTCACGTTGCCCAGCGGGTTGCCGATGGACTCGCAGTACACGGCCTTAGTGCGCGCGTCGATCAGCTTGGCAAAGCTGGCCGGGTCGGCCGGGTCGGCAAAGCGCACTTCGATGCCCTGCTGCGGGAAGGTGTGGGCGAACAGGTTGTAGGTGCCGCCGTACAGCGTGCTGGCCGAGATGATGTTGTCACCGGTTTCGGCGATGGTCTGGATGGCCGCCGTGATGGCCGCCATGCCCGAGGCCATGGCCAGCGCGCCGATGCCGCCCTCCAGGGCCGCGACGCGCTTTTCCAGCACGTCGGTGGTCGGGTTCATGATGCGCGTGTAGATGTTGCCCGGCACCTTCAGGTCGAACAGGTCGGCGCCGTGCTGGGCGCTGTCGAACGAATAGGCCACCGTCTGGTACAGCGGCACGGCGACCGCGTGCGTGGTGGGTTCGGGCGTGTAGCCGCCATGGACGGCCAGGGTTTCGAATTGCATGGATGGATGTCCCTCTCTCGATTGATGTGCGCCAGGAGCCCGCACGGCGCGGGCCCGCACGCATTGTGCCCGGTGCGGTGCGTGGCGGTTTCTAATCGTTTGTCATGTGTTTATGCGCCATGCCGCGCGGGCGGTGCCGGCTCGTCCATGGCGGCGGCCGCGGGCAGGCGCTGGCGGCGCCAGGCCTTCTCCAGCTCGACCGCCACGTACACCATCAGCGCGGCCCCCAGGCAGACGGCCAGGTCGGCCAGGCCCAGCGGCTCGGTCTTGAAGATGGGGTTGAGCGCGGGCACGTAGATGGTGGCCATCTGCAGCAGGAAGGTCAGCAGCACGGCGCCCAGCAGCGGCCGGTTGCTGCCCAGGCCCAGGCGCCAGAGCGGTTCGCTCTCGGAACGGATGGCCAGCACATGCGCCATCTGGGCCAGGGTGAGCACGGTGAACACCATGGTCTGCCAGTGCGCGTTGCCGGTGGACAGGGCCCAGGCCTGCACCGCCAGGCACAGCCCGCCGATGAGCAGGCCGATGCCCAGGATGTGCTGCCACATGCCGCCCGCGAACATGCTTTCGGTGGGCGCGCGCGGCGGGCGCCGCATGATGCCGCGCTCGGCCGGTTCGGCCGCCAGCGCCAGGCCGGGCAGGCCGTCGGTGACGAGGTTGACCCACAGGATGTGGATGGGCAGCAGCGGAATCGGCAGCAGCAGCAGGGGCGCGAGGAAGATGGTCCAGATCTCGCCCGAGTTGCTGGTCATGGTGTAGCGCACGAACTTGCGGATGTTGTCGTAGATGCGGCGCCCTTCCTTCACCGCCGCGACGATGGTGGCGAAGTTGTCGTCCAGCAGCACCAGGCTGCTGGCCTCGCGCGCCACGTCGGTGCCGCCCCGGCCCATGGCCACGCCGATGTCGGCGCGTTTGAGCGCGGGGGCGTCGTTCACGCCGTCGCCCGTCATGGCCACGAAGTGGCCGCGCGCCTGCAGCGACTCGACGATGCGGATCTTCTGCGCCGGATCGACGCGCGCGTAGATCCGCACCTGCTCCACCCGCTGCTGCAGCGAGGCCGCGTCGAGCCGGGCCAGGTCGGCGCCGGTGAGCACGGGGGCGTCCGATGTGTCCACGATGCCCAGGCGGTGCGCGATGGCGCGCGCCGTGGCCGGGTGGTCGCCGGTGATCATCACCGGGGAGACCCCGGCGCTGATGCAGTCGCGCACGGCGGCCTGGGCCTCGGGGCGGGGCGGGTCGATGAGGGCGATCAGGCCCAGCAGTTCGAGTTCGCTCTCCACCGCGTCCAGGGCATTGGTGTCGGGCAGGCGGGCATGGCCGCGCCGCGCCAGGGCCAGCACGCGCAGGCCCTGCGCGGCGAGCTGGCCGGCCTGGGCCAGCAAGGCGGCGTTGTCGAGCGGGGCGCGGCCCTCCGGGGTCCACTGCGCGGTGCAGCGCGGCAGCACCGATTCGGGCGCGCCCTTGGTGTAGGCCACGAAGCCGCCCGCGACGCGGTGGAAGGTGGTCATGCGCTTGCGGTCGGAGTCGAACGGCTGCTCTTGCACGCGCGGGTTCTCTGCGTCGAGCGCCGCCTTGTCCAGGCCGCCGGCGCGGGCCGCCAGCGCCAGGGCGGTTTCGGTGGGGTCGCCCTGCCAGTCGGCGAGGGTGGTGGGGGTGGCGGTTGCCTCCATGTCGTCGCCATCGGCATGGGAGTGGCGCGTGGCGTCGTTGCACAGCGCGGCGGCGCGCAGCGCCTCGCGGTGCACGGCGCCGGGCAAGGCGTCGCCGGGCGTCCAGCGCACGCCGCGCGCCAGCAGCAGCTCGGCGTGCATGCGGTTCTGCGTGAGCGTGCCGGTCTTGTCGGAGCAGATGGTGGTGACCGAGCCCAGCGTTTCCACCGAGGGCAGGCGGCGCACCAGCGCGTTGACGGCCACCATGCGGCGCGCGCCCAGGGCCAGCAGCACCGTGACCACGGCGGGCATGGCCTCGGGGATGGCGGCCACGGCCAGGCTGATGGCGGTCAGCGCCATGAGCAGCGGGCTCTCGCCGCGCAGCACGCCCACCACGAAGACGACGGCGCAGATGCCCAGCACTGCCAGCGCCAGCCGCTTGCCGAAGGCCGCCAGGCGCCGCTGCAGCGGCGTGCTGCGGTCCTCGCCGCCCAGCAGGCGGGCCACTTTGCCCAGTTCGGTGTGCATGCCGATGGCCACCACCAGGCCGCGCGCGCGGCCGTGGGTGGCCGTGGTGCCCTTGAAGGCCATGTTCACGCGGTCGCCCAGGGCGCTGGCGTCCTGCGCGGCCAGGGTGCCGGTCTGCTTGGCGACGGTGACCGATTCACCCGTGAGCGCCGATTCATCCACCTGCAGTTGGGCGATCTCGATCAGGCGCAGGTCGGCCGGGATCTGGTTGCCGGCCTCCAGCAGCACGATGTCGCCGGGCACCAGCGTGCCGGCGGGCACCACCTGCACCTCGCCGCCGCGCAGCACGGTGGCGTGCGCCGCAGCGAGCTGGCGCAGCGCGGCCAGGGCCTGGTCGGCCCGCCAGGCCTGGGTGAAGCCGATGAGCGCGTTGAGCACCACGATGACGAGGATGACCAGCGTGTCCGTCAGGTCGCCGACCAGGCCGGAGACCACGGCAGCGCCCAGCAGCACCAGCACCATGAAGTCCTTGAACTGTTCGGCCAACAGCGCCAGCGGGCCCCTGCGGGCATGGTCCTGTAGCTCGTTGGCACCGTGCCGGGCGGCGCGGCGCGTGGCTTCGTCGGCATGCAGGCCGGTGCCGGGATCGACGCCATGGGCCTGCGCCAGCTCCTGCGCGTCGCGCAGGTGGGCATCGAGGACGGCGGTGGTCGGAGGTGTTTCGGTCGCCATGCGGAGCAGTCTGCCAACAGTTGTTGCGGAGTGTGACTGCCCCAGTGTACGGCCCGGCGCCATGCCGTCGGGCCAGGATGAAGGTGTTTTTGTGCTATCTATTCAATAGCTATTGGCGTAATTTGGGTGCGCTCTTGATGCGTTTTTTGCTTGAAAAACGGAAATCAGTGCGCTGCCGGGGGCCGGGCGCGGTAGAAGGTCAGCGGCTGTTCCTGGGCCTGGTTCAGCACCTGGCGCTTGATCTTGCCCACCACGTGCATCTCGCAGGGCTTGCAGTCGAAGCGCAGCGTGAGTTTTTCCTTGCCGTTGATGAGCTGCAGCGGCTCGGCCCGGATCGTGCCCTGCACGCCCGTGACGCCCTTGGCCTGCTTGGGGCACAGGCTCATGGAGTAGCGCACGCAGTGCTTGGTGATCATCAGGCTGACCTCGCCTTCCTCCTCGTGGCTCTCGTAGGCAGCGTCGATCACCTTCACGCCGTGGCGGGCGTAGAAGTCGCGCGCCTTGTGGTTGAACACGTTGGCGAGGTAGGAGAGCGTGTCCTCGGGGTAGGGCACGGGCGGCTCGACGGGCGTGGCGCGCGGCAGGCGCTCGAAACCGGCAGCGCGTGCGGTCTCCAGCGCGGCGAGGGCGTCGCGGCGCAGCGCGTTGAGGCTGGAGGCGGGCACGAACCAGGGCCGCGAGAGTTGCAGCGTGATGTCGTGCACGGCAAAGATGCTGGCGCCAAAGCGCCCGAGCTGCTCGCGCAGGCTGGCCTCTGCCTTGGTGGCGTCCTGCGCCGCCTCGTGGGGCAGGGCGGCCTGGGCCGTGCCGGTGAAGCCGTCCTCGTCGGTCAGCGTGAGGGCGAAGCCGTTGGCCGTTTCGGCAAACTGCGCCCACAGGGCTATGCGCCGGTCGCTGGACTTCTTCTCCAGCGTGCGCACCCAGTCCATGTCGCGGTTGCGGTTGACCTCGGTGCCCTTGCGCAGGTCCTTGAAGCCCTCCATCGGGTCTTTGGGGAACACGCGCCATTGCCGGCCGCCGCGCGGCGACACGGGTTCGGCGCGGTTGATCTGCAGGCCCACCAGCTCTTTCTGCAGGTCGTAGTAGCACAGGCCGTCGCCGTTGTGCAGCACGGTGGCCGGGTCGCTCACTTCCAGCTCGACGAAATTGGGCCCGAGCTTGGTCACCCAGCCGATGGCCTGGCCCGGGTTCTTGGGCGTGTCAAAGGCGCCGATGTCCTCCTTGCGGCCGTTGACGAAGTAGTCGGTGAACTCGCGGTTGAAGTTCTGCAGCGGGTCGGGCGTGAAGGTGAAGGTGGTGTGGCCGCTGGACGCGCGCGCCAGCGGGTCGCCCGAGGCCTCGCGCTCGTCCAGGATTTCGTCGAGCAGCTTGCGGTAGTGGGCGGTGATGTTCTTCACGTAGCCCATGTCCTTGTAGCGGCCCTCGATCTTGAAGCTGCGCACGCCGGCGTCGATCAGTGCGCGCAGGTTGTCGCTCTGGTTGTTGTCCTTCATCGAGAGCACATGCTTGTCGTGCGCAACGATGCGGCCCTGGCCGTCGGTCACCTGGTAGGGCAGGCGGCAGGCCTGGCTGCAGTCGCCCCGGTTGGCGCTGCGGCCGGTTTGGGCATGGCTGATGTAGCACTGGCCGCTGTAGGCCACGCACAGTGCGCCGTGGATGAAGAACTCGATGGCGCAGCGCTGCGGGTCGGTGGCGGCGCGCACGGCGGCGATCTGCTGCACGGTGAGTTCGCGCGCCAGCACGATCTGCGACAGGCCGCAGTCCTGCAGGAAGCGCGCCTTCTCGGGCGTGCGGATGTCGGTCTGGGTGCTGGCGTGCAGCTGGATGGGCGGCAGGTCCAGTTCCAGCAGGCCCATGTCCTGGATGATGAGCGCGTCGGCCCCGGCGTTGTAGACCTGCCAGGCCATCTGGCGCGCACCTTCCAGCTCGTCGTCGCGCAGGATGGTGTTGAGCGTGATGAACACCCGGCTGTGGAAGCGGTGGGCGTGGGTGATCAGGCGCTCCAGCGCGCGGATGT
Source organism: Simplicispira lacusdiani (assembly GCF_003604195.1). Classification (GTDB taxonomy): domain Bacteria; phylum Pseudomonadota; class Gammaproteobacteria; order Burkholderiales; family Burkholderiaceae_C; genus Simplicispira; species Simplicispira lacusdiani. Next base: position 55,903 of record NZ_QXGR01000003.1, on the reverse strand, counting down.
CGTTGCCCGCCCCGGCGCGCGCGCCAAAGGCCGGGCCGCCGATGTAGACGGCGTCGGCGCCGTGGTTGACGGCCTCGATGCCGATGTCGGCATCGCGCGCGGGGGAAAGCAACTCGATCTGGTGGGGCAACAGTGACATGGGTGTGATTATCTGGGGAAGCACCAAAACGCGTAGGGCTGCTCCCGGCAAGCAGGGAGACATATTGCTATGATTACGATAGCGTCTGCCACCCTGGCAGGCGGCATTGAGTTCACCCTTCAGACATCGTACGCAGACTGCAGACCATGCACAGCGCAGCTTGTTTTCGCATGCCTATCTTCAAGCCCGGCACCGTGGTGCGTTTCGGGGCCAACCGGGAAACCGTCAGCCACATCATCATCCGCCGCAGCGTGCTGCTGGTGCATCTGGTGGGCTATGAAGCCCCTGTCAACGCCGATGTGTTGACGGTGGAGCCCGCCGTGTTCACGCTGAGGCGCGTGACACGGTAGCCCGCGTCAGAGGGTGCCCAGTTGGGCCATGGCCTCGCCCATGCGGATCGGGCGGGCGGGGCCCCAGGCAGGGTTGAACTGCAAGGGCCCGCGCGGGAACAGCATGACGACGGTCGAGCCGAGCAGGAAGCGGCCCATCTCGTCGCCCTGTTTCAGCACGATGGACTGATCCGCATAGTCCCACTGGCGCACGGTACCAGGGCGTGGCGGGTTCACGAGGCCGTGCCACACCGTGGCCATGCTGCCCACGATGGTGGCGCCCACCAGCACCAGCACGAAGGGGCCATGGGCGCCGTCGAACACACAGACCACGCGCTCGTTGCGCGCGAACAGGCCGGGCACGCCGCGCGCGGTGGTCGGGTTGACCGAGAACAGATCGCCGGGCACATGCACCATGCGGCGCAGCCGGCCCTCGCAGGGCATGTGGATGCGGTGGTAGTCGCGCGGGCTCAGATAGAGCGTGGCGAAATGGCCGCCTTCGAATTCCGCGGCCAGTTGCGCGTCGCCACCGACCAGTGCCGTGGTGCTGTAGTGGTGGCCCTTGGCCTGGAAGACCTGGTCGCCCTGCACCGGGCCGAACTGGCTGATGGCGCCATCGACCGGGCAGACCAGGTCGGCGGCGGCCAGTGGGCGGGCACCGGGCTTGAGCGGCCGTGTGAAGAAGTCGTTGAAGCTGGCGTAGCTGGCCGGGTCCGGGTTGGCGGCCTCGGACATGTCCACGCCATAGCGTGCCACGAAGCGGCGGATGAGCGCCGTGGTGAAGGCGCCGGCGCGTGCCGAGGCGATGCGGCCCGCGGCGACGGTGAGGGCGCGTTTGGGCATCAGGTACTGCGGCAGGACGGCAAGGCGGTCGGACACGGTGGGAAGGGGGAGTGGGGGAAGCGCGCCATTCTATCGGCGCCTTGGCCTTTGTGTGCCAGGGTCAATCGGCGTGCAGCCGCGGGCCATGGCGTGCACAGGCACAATGCGGCCCCTGCATTCCCCCGCGCCACGCGCTGCCTGGGTGCATGTGTTTTGCCCGGCAGGTCCGGATATTGTTGAATGCCTATCCCCTCTCCTGAATCCGAACCGACGCGCGCCGTGCGTGGTGCCTGGCTGCGCAATTTCTGGCCCGCTCCCGTGGGTATCAGTGGGCGCGAACGCCTGCGCGTGGCGCTGGGCGCGGCGATGGGCGTCTTGCTCGCGGCCCTGCTGGCGCGCTGGTGGAACCATGCGCCTCCCGGCGGGCACTGGATGGTGGCCTCGCTGGGCGCCAGCGCCGTGCTGGTGTTTGCCATGCCCTCCAGCCCGTTGGCACAGCCCTGGCCGGTGCTGGGGGGCAACACCTTGTCGGTGCTGGTGGGGCTGGCCTGTGCCGCCCTGGTGCCCGAGCCCGCCGTGGCTGCGGCGCTGGCCGTTTCGGCCGCCGTGCTGGTGATGGTGCCGCTGCGCTGCCTGCATCCGCCGGGCGCGGCGATGGCGCTGTTCGTGGTGCTCAACCCCGGGGAGGATGCGCACCTGCTGCTGTTTCCAGTGCTGTTCAATGTGCTAGTGCTGCTGCTGGTGGGCATTGCGTACAACAACGCCACCGGGCGCAGCTATCCGCATCCCCAGCGTCCGCAGCGTGATGACCGGGCGGCGGGGGCCGGCCAGTTCACCACAGCGGACCTCGACGCGGCGCTGGCGCATTACAACCAGGTGCTGGACATCAGCCGCGCCGATCTGGCGGGATTGCTGCACATGGCGGGGCGGGCCGCCTTCCAGCGCACGCTGGGCGAGCTGCGCTGCGCCGACATCATGTCCCGGCCACCCATGGCCGTGGAGCCGGGCGTGGCGCTGAAAGACGCCTGGGCCATGATGCGGAGCGAGCAGATCAAGGCGCTGCCGGTGGTGGATGCGCAGGGCAGGGTGCTGGGCATCGTCACGGTGGCGGATTTCATGCGGCTCGCCAGTCTTGATACGCACGAAGGCCTGGGCCAGCGCTTGCGCACCCTGATCCGTGGGCGCTTGGGCCAGCCTTCTCGGGTGGAGGAGATCATGAGCCCGCAGGCGCAGGTGGCGGATGCACGGCTGCATGTGATGGACCTGGTGCCTCTTTTCTCGCGCGGCGGGCACCACCATATTCCCATCGTCGATACGCAGTCGCGGCTGGTTGGCGTCATCACGCAGTCGGACCTGGTGCGTGCCCTGGCCACGGCGCTGCCCATGCCAGAGGCCGACGGCATCGCGCCGTAGTCAAAACGGCCACGGCGCGGTACAATCGGCAGGCTCATGCACAGCGCCTTGCCTGTCCATTGAAGCCGTCTCTCCCGGCCTTCTTCCTGAACTGCGCCCCGGGTGCAGCGAACCCCACAGCACGCAAAGCACACTGCGCCTGCTCCACCGGACAGGCGTTTGCACCTGTGGGCACACCCGATTTCGCAGGCGCCGTACACGGATTGAATTGTTTTTTAGAGATTGAACATGGCCAAAGAAGAACTGATTGAAATGCAGGGCAGCGTGACCGAAGTGCTGCCCGACTCGCGCTTCCGCGTCACGCTGGACAACGGTCACCAGCTGATCGCCTACACCGGCGGCAAGATGCGCAAGCACCACATCCGCATCCTGGCCGGCGACAAGGTGTCGCTGGAGCTCTCGCCCTACGACCTGACCAAGGGCCGCATCACCTTCCGCCACCTGGCCGGCCGTGGCCCGGGCCCTGGCGGTAGCGGTGGCTCGACGCCCGCGCGCTGAGCAGGCTGGTAAATATTCGGTCGCCTCGCCCAATGGGTGAGGGTTATCGGGTTAGAATGCTAGCTGTCGGAGCGTAGCGCAGCCTGGTAGCGCATCTGCTTTGGGAGCAGAGGGTCGCGAGTTCGAATCCCGCCGCTCCGACCACAAAGAACATCAGCCCGGTACCGCAAGGTTCCGGGCTTTTTTCTTGCCCGAGGCTTGCACGCTGGCATCATGGCGCCTTCGCCATTCCACGCCCGCTTCGTGACGTCCAAACCTTCCGCCCCCCCCGAGGCTTCGGCCCTCGCCCGTTTTGGCACCGTGGACGCCCTGCGCGGCAGTGCCATGGTGTGGATGACGGTCTTTCACTTTTGCTTCGACCTGAGCCATTTCGGCTACTGGCCGCAGGATTTCCGGGGCGACCCTTTCTGGACTGTCCAGCGCACCGCCATCGTCAGCATGTTCTTGTTCTGCGCCGGCCTCGGGCAGGCGCTGGCCATCGACCAGGGGCTGGGGTGGGCGCGCTTTGGCCGGCGCTGGGTGCAAATCGCGGCATGCGCGCTGCTGGTGAGCGCGGGTTCGTACCTCATGTTCCCGCGCAGCTTCATCTACTTTGGCGTGCTGCATGGCATGGCGTTGATGCTGCTGTTGACGCGGGTCAGCGCGGGTTGGGGGCGCTGGCTGTGGCCGGCTGGCGCGGTGGCGCTGTGTCTGCCCTGGGTCGCTCAGTGGGCGTTGACCGGGCCGATGGCGGAACTGGCGCCGCATTTCAATGGCTGGGCTCTGAACTGGCTGGGACTCGTGTCGCGCAAGCCGTTCACCGAGGACTACGTACCAATACTGCCTTGGTTGGGGGTGATGTGGTGGGGCATGGCCGGTGGGCGATGGCTCCTGGATCGCCACCCGCAGTGGCTGCGCATTTCACTGCCGTCGGGGCTGCGGGGCCTCGCGGTGCTGGGCCGCTGGAGCCTGAGCTATTACATGCTGCACCAGCCGGTGCTCATCGGGCTGCTCCTGGCCGTGGGCTGGTGGAGCGGGGGGGGCGCCCGGCCATGAAAAAACGCGGCCGAGGCCGCGTTTTTTCATGGGAGAGGACCGATCGATCGGGGTTTACTCGACCTTGGCCTTGGCACGCAGTTCGTCCTGGAACTTCGTGACCTTCATCTGCTGCAGCTGCTGCGAGATCTGCGGCTTGACATCGTCGATCTTGGGCAGCTGGGCCTGGCGCACGTCGTCCAGGCGGATGATGTGCCAGCCAAACTGGGACTTGACCGGCTCCGAGACCTTGCCCTTTTCGAGCTTGACCAGGGCTTCGGTGAATTCCGAGACGTAGTTGCCGGGGGCGGCCCAGTCGAGGTCGCCACCCTTGGCGCCGGAGCCGGGGTCCTTGGATTGCTTCTTGGCGATCTCTTCGAACTTGCCGCCCTTCTTCAGCGCGGCCAGGATGGCCTTGGCTTCGGCTTCCTTTTCCACCAGGATGTGGCTGGCCTTGTATTCCTTGCCGCTGTTGGCGGCCACGAACTTGTCGTACTCGGCCTGGATTTCGGCGTCGGTGACCGGATCCTTCTTCTGCTGGTCGAGGAACAGCTCGCGGATCAGGATGGTCTGGCGGGCCAGTTCCATCTGGGCGCGGTAGTCGGTGGAGGACTCCAGGCCGCGCTTTTGTGCTTCCTGCATGAAGATCTCGCGGGCGATGACTTCTTCCTTGATCTGGCCTTCCATTTCGGGCGTGATCGGACGGCCGGAGCGCTCGACCTGCTGCTTCAAGGCGGCGGCGCGTTCCTGGGGAACGGGCTTGCCGTTGACGATGGCAAGGTTCTGTGCGGACACGGGCAGGGCGACTGCGCCCACCACGGCAGCGGCCACGAGGCCGGACAAGAGCTTTTTCTTCATTCGAAATCCAAAAAAAGAGGGAGATTTGCTGGCCGGCGGCCGGCAAACCGGAAGGCTTGCGCCAGAGCCTGGTCAGAGAATTTCAATGGCGAGGGCGTGCGCGCCCCGGTCAATAAATTCTTGCAGCGCATCATACACAAGGCGATGCTGGCGCACGCGGGTCAAACCGGTAAACAAAGGTGACGCGATACGCACGCGGAAATGGGTGCCGAACCCGGTTCCGTTGGCGCCTGCGTGGCCCTCGTGCTGCCAGCTTTCGTCGAGCACTTCCAGCGCGGTGGGTTGGAGGCGTTCGCGCAGGCACAGTTCCATGCCTTGCGCGGTGACGGCTTCGGTGTTCATGCCAGGGGGTCCTTCGCGTTGTTGTCGGTGTCCTTGATGTAGCGGCTCAGGTACAGGGCCTGGGCCACGACGAAGACCAGCATCAGCCCCAGGCCGCCGAACAGCTTGAAGTTGACCCAGGTGTCGGTGTCGAAGCGGTAGGCCACCCACAGGTTGAGCACGCCCATGGCCAGGAAGAAGCCGGTCCAGCTCCAGTTCATGGCGCGCCAGGCGGGTTCGGGCAGTTCCATCTGCGCGCCCATCAGGCTCTTGAGCAGGTTCTTGCGGAACAGCAACTGGCCCACCAGCAGCGAGCCGCCCATCAGCCAGTACAGCACGGTGGGCTTCCATTTGATGAAAGTGTCGTTCTGGGCCAGCAGCGTGGCGCCACCGAACAGCACGATCACCCCCAGGCTGAGCCACTGCATGGGCTCGACCTTGCCATGGCGCAGGCGCAGGTAGGCGATTTGTGCCACGGTGGCGGCGATGGCCACGCCCGTGGCCACGTAGATGCCCCAGACCTTGAAGGCGGCGAAGAACAGGATGATGGGAAAGAAGTCGATCAGCAGTTTCATGGTGGGGCCTGGTGAGCCGGGTCAGGAGGCGTCGGGGGTGAAGTCCAGCGACGCCGAGTTCATGCAGTAGCGCAGGCCCGTGGGGGCCGGGCCGTCGGGAAAGACATGGCCCAGGTGCGCCCCGCATTGTGCACAAACGGTTTCGGTGCGCAGCATGCCATGGCTGCGGTCGGTGATCTCCTGGATTGCCCCAGGAACCGCCAGGGCAAAGCTGGGCCAGCCGCAGCCGGCGTCGAACTTGGCGGCCGCGTCGAACAGCTTGTGGCCGCAGCAGATGCAGTGGTAGCTGCCGTCCGCCCAGTGGGCCTCGTATTTGCCGGTGAAGGGGCGTTCGGTGGCCGCGTGGCGGGTGACCTGGAAGGCGCCGGGCTCGGCGCCTTTCTCGCGCAGCAGCGCCTGCCATTCGGCCTCGGTTTTCTGGATGGGGAAGGTCATGATGAGCAGCTGATGGAGATGTTCTGGGCCCAGTCCGGGGGGAAGCCGGCATGCGCCTCGAAACCGGGGTGTTCGTCGAACGGATGTTCCAGCAGGGCTTGGAGCGTGTGGACCTCGGAAAAATTCCCTGCCTCGGCCGCGCGGATGGCCTGCTCGCCCAGGTGGTTGCGCAGCACGAAGCGGGGATTTGATCTGAGCATCAAATCGGCCTCTAGCGTCCTGCCATCAAGCGCTGCATGCTCTTGATACGCTAGCAACCAGCGGTCAAGCCCGGCGCGATCGGCGAACAGGTCGCGCACCGGCTCGAAGTCGCCGCCAGCCACGGCGTGCGACAGGCGGCGCCAGAAGATGGGGTAGTCCACGGCGTTGTCGGTCAGCAGGTGCAGGATGGCATCGATCAGCGGAGCGTCGTCCTCGTGCGCCGTGGCCAGGCCCAGCTTGGCGCGCATGCGGGCGATGAACTCGGCCGGGTACAGCGCCTTGAACGATTCCAGCGCCGCCATGGCGATGGCCGGGTCGCCGATCAGCGGCTGCAGCGCCTGGCCCAGGCGGTAGAGGTTCCAGTACACCACCCCGGGCTGTTGCCCGAAGGCGTAGCGGCCGTGCTGGTCGCTGTGGTTGCAGATATGGCCGGGGTCGAAGGCGTCGAGGAACTGGAACGGCCCGTAGTCGATGGTCAGGCCCAGGATGCTCATGTTGTCGGTGTTGAGCACGCCATGGCAGAAGCCCACGGCCTGCCATTGCGCGACGAGGGCGGCGGTGCGCTCGCTCACGGCCTGCAGCAAGGCAGCGTAGGGGTTGCCGCCGAAGCCCGCGCCGTCCAGGCACTCAGGGTAGAAGCGGGCGATCACGTAGTCGGCCAGCTGGCGCAGTTCATCGAACTGCCCGCGCGCCGCGAAATGCTCGAAGTGGCCGAAGCGGATGAAGCTGGGCGCCACGCGCGTCACCACGGCGGCGGTCTCGATGGCCTCGCGGCGCACCGGCTCGGGCGAGCCGCAAAGGTACAGCGCCCGCGTCGTGGGAATGCCCAAGGCGTGCATGGCTTCGCTGCAGAGGAATTCGCGGATGCTTGAACGCAGCACCGCGCGCCCGTCGCCCATGCGCGAGTAGGGCGTGAGCCCACTGCCCTTGAGCTGGATTTCCTGCGGGCCCTGCGGCGTCTGCGCCTCGCCCAGCAGCAGGGCGCGGCCGTCGCCCAACTGGCCGGCCCAGATGCCGAACTGGTGCCCGCTGTAGACGCTGGCGAGCGGGTCGCCGCCCTGGGGCAGGGCGTTGCCGCTGAACAGCCGCAGCGCCGCGTCGGACTGCAGCCAGCCGGCGTCCAGCCCCAGCAGCGCCGCCGCGCCAGGGCTGGCGGCCACGAAGCAGGGCGCGGGCAGGGGGCGTGGTTCCAGGCGCGTGAAGAACGCCGGACCCAGCGCGGCGAAGCTGTTGTTCCAGGTCAGGCCGGTGTCCACGGCAGGCAGCGCGGCAAAGTCGGGCGGGCTCATCGGGCCATTGTCCCGCAGGACCGCAATGCATGCGGGCCGCAGGGCTATCCCGGGGCGGAGGGGGCGGCGAGCAGGCGGCTGCGGTACTGACCGGGCGGCATGCCGAACCAGCGCTTGCAGGCGCGGAACAGGTTGCTCGGGTCGGAAAAACCCAGCAGATCGGACACATCGGCCAGGCTGTGCTGTTCGTTGGCGAGGTACTGGCGCGCCAGTTCGCGTCGGGTGTCGTCCAGCAGTTGCTGGAAGCACACCGATTCGGCCTGCAGGCGCCGCTGCAGGGTGCGGTCGGTCAGGTGCAGGCGGGCGGCCACGTCTTCGCGGCGCGGCTCGCCCAGGTGCAGGGTGCGGGCGATCTCGGTGCGCACACGGGTGCTGGCGAGGGTCTGGCCCAGCTGGTCGAGTTCGGTCTCGACCAGGCGCTCGTGCAGCGCCCACAGGCTGGGGTTGTGGGTGGGGATGGGGGCGCGCAGGTCGGCTTCGGCCAGCAGGAAGCGATTGGCGGGCTGGCCAAAACGCGGCAGCAGGCCGAAGGCCTCGCGGTAGCGCGCCTCGTCCGCCGGGGGCGGCGTGATGAGTTCGACGGCCAGGGGCGCCAGTTCCCGGCGCGTGAGCCAGTTGCACAGGGTCAGCAGGGTGAGCACGGCGTATTCCACGCGTTGGCGCGGAATGGGCCGCGTGGCGCCGATGTGGCTCAAGACCAGCCAGTAACCGCGCGGGTCGCCCTGCAGGGCGAAGGTGGTGGCGTCCGAGATGACGGCCATGTGGCGCTCCAGGTGCCGGAAGCCCGTCAGCAGATCGGGGCCGGAAGCCAGCGCGTAGCCCACCAGATCGACGTTGCCGTAGCGCGCGGTCAGGTGCCGGTCCAGTCCCAGGCCGGGTCTGCCATGGCGGGCCACCGCCAATTCCCACAGCAGGCTCACGCGGTCCACGTCCACGCGGGTGTGGGGCTGTTGCAGCGCCTGCAGATCGATGTCCGCCTCGGCGCACAGATCCGCGGCGGGCAGGCCCTCGGCGGCCAGCATGTCGGCAACGCCGCGCACCCAGGCGGCGGAACTCGTGCGCGGCGTCATGGGTGGCCTCCCGTATCAGGGAGAACACTAGGTTGGCGCTCTGAAGTCACTGTTTTGGCACTGTTGCGATAGCGGCACATGGGTTCGGGGTTCGCACAATCGGCGGCGAGGCCGGATGCACAGCGCGTGCGGCCCCTCGGCAGGGGGCCGAGCATTCCACAAAACCCCCGAGGAGACAAACATGGCCGATTATCTTTGGTGTGGGCGCCGCATGGCTGCCGTGCTTGCCGCTGTGCTGGTTGCGGGGTGCGCGGGCATGGGCACGCGGCAGGCCGCGCCCGAAGTGCGCGAAACCCGTTACGGCGTGGTGCGCGGGCAAGACGACAGCGCCCGCAGCGGCACCTATGCCTGGAAAGGCATCCCCTTCGCCAAGCCCCCCGTGGGCAACCTGCGCTGGCAGCCGCCCGTGGCGCCCGAGGCATGGCCCGGCGAGCGCGACGCCACGCGTTTCGGCAGCGCCTGCCTGCAAATGGGTCGCATCTATGGCCCGGGCGCGAACAACCGCTTCGACGACACCATCGGCCAGACGCTGAACACCCCCGTGGGCAGCGAGGACTGTCTGACCCTGAACATCTGGCGCCCGGCGAACGCCCAGGCCGGCCTGCCCGTGCTGCTGTTCCTGCACGGGGGCAGCGCCATATCGGGCTACACCGCCGACCCGGTGTACGACGGCGCCGCGCTGGCCCGCCGCGCCAATGCGGTGGTGGTCACGGCCAACTACCGCCTGGACGTGCTGGGCTTCCTGCACCTGCCCGAGCTGCATGCGGGCCAGCAGCCCGCCACCGGCAACTATGCGCTGCTGGACCATGTCCAGGCGCTGCGCTTCATCCAGGACAACATCGCCCGCTTTGGCGGCGATGCGGGCAATGTCACGCTGATGGGGCAGTCCGCCGGCGCCATCAACGCCCTGGCGCTGCTGACGGCGCCGCAGGCCCGGGGCCTGTTCCACCAACTGATCGCGGTCAGTGGCGGGATCTCGCTGCCGGCCAACCTGCCGCCGGGCAGCATCCCCACGCTGAACCCGGCCGCCAAGTACGCGGCCCAGGCCGCGCGACTGCTGGCCCACCTTGCCTTGTCCGACCAACTGGCGCCCACGCTGGAGCAGGCGCAGGCCCTGGTGGCGGGCTGGACGCCCGCGCAGAAAGCAGGCTACCTGCGCGGCAAGGATGCCAAAGTGCTGCTGCAGACGGTGCTGGCGAACGGCCTCGCCGGATCAGGTCCCATTCCCGATGGCGTGGTGGTGCCTGCCGACCCGATCGCCGAAATGGCGGCCGGACGCTACCACCGGGTGCCCGTGCTGACGGGCTACACGGCGGAAGAGGGCAAGCTGTTCGCGCCGTTCCTGGCATTGCTGGGCGGCAAGCCGGGCATGAAGATCAACGATGCGCAGCGCTTCGCGATGATGCAGCGCTTCGACCCCGACGCCCCGGTCGGGCTCGTGGCGGCCGACATCCTCGATGCCTCCTACCTGCCGGTGAACGCGCCGGGCACGGGCTACGACGTGCGCACGCGGCTGCTGGCCAGCCGGTTCTTCGACCCCAGCCGCGACAGCCTGATGAACACGCTGCGCGGCCAGCAGGCCCAGGTGTGGAGCTACCGGTTCGACTGGGCCCGGCAGCCCGCGCCCTGGAACGAGGTGTACGGCGCGGCGCATGCGTTCGACCTGCCTTTCCTGTTCGGCAACTTCGGCCCCTCGGTGTTCTCCCGCGCGACCAACAGCCGCGCCAATGAGCCGGGACGCCTGGCGCTGTCGAAAGCCATGATGGACAGCGTCAGCGCCTTCATGCGCACCGGCAACCCGGGCAACGCCACCGTGGGCCTGGACTGGCAGCCGTGGCCGCGCAGGCTGGTGTTCGATGCGGACCTGCAGGCCGTGCGCCTGGGCGTGGAGTAGCGCGGTGGCCGCTGCCGTGAATCAGTGCGATGCCGTGGCGGCCAGGTGCGCTGCCAGTGCCTCGTCGTCCACGATGGCCACGCGCCCGAAATCGAGCGACACGATGCCGTCCGCCTCCAGCGCGCGCAGCACGCGGTTGACCGTCTGGCGCGACAGCCCGGCGAGCTGGCCCAGCTCTTCCTGCGTGAGATTGAGCCGGCGCGTGCTGCGCCAGAACAGGCGGCTGAGGTACAGCGCCACGCGGTGCTCGGGCGAGCGCATGCGGCCGGCCTCGATGATGGTCATGGCCTGGCCCAGCCGCAGGTTCAGGTGCTGCACCAGGAACTGGTTGAACGCCAGGCTGGTCTCGCGCAGCGTGGCGAACAGGTGCAGGGGCAGGCACATGAGTTGCGTGGGGCGCAGCGCCACCACGTCGTACCTGCGGGGCTCGGGCTTCATGGCCGAGCCTTCGCCAAACCATTCGCCGTCGGGGATGCCGATGAAGGCCGAGGCGCGCTGCGTCGTCGCGCCGGGGCTGCGCAGCATCACCAGGCCCGAGAGCACGGCGTGCCAGCCTTCCACGGCCGTGCCGGCGGGCAGCATCACGTCCCCCTTGGCGCCTTCGGTGGCATACAGGCTGTCGCGCACCTGTTCGCGCAGTTCCGGGGGCAGGCCGGCGAACCAGGGCTGGCAGGCGATGAAGCGTTCTGCGGGGGAGGTGGTGCCAAACATGGCCCGATTGTCGCCGTGCGTGCGGCCCTCGGGAAAACCCGTGGCAAATGTCAGGCAAACGACACCTGTTGGATTTCGCCGTGGCGCCGCGCACACTGCGCTGGCCTTGAACAGGAGCAATGGATGCTGAACAAAAGAGTCTTTCTCGGAGCGATGGGCGCGGCAGCGCTGGCGCCCTGGAGCCTGCTGCACGCCAGCCAGGGCGTGAGCGACAGCGAAATCGTGCTCGGCCAGTCGCTGGACCTGAGCGGCCCGCTGGCCGAGATGGCGCCCGACATGGTGAACGCCACCAAGGTGTATTTCGACGCCGTGAATGCCCAGGGCGGCGTGCATGGCCGGCGCATCCGCATGGTCACGCTGGACGATGGCTACAAGCCCGACAACAGCGTGAAGAACGTGGGCAGGATGATTGCCGAGGACGGCGTCTTCGCCCTGTGCAACCTCACGGGCACGGCCAACGTGGCGGCCATCCTGCCGCTGCTGGCCAAGGAGAACCCACCCGTGCCCCTGGTCTCGCCGTTCACCGGCGCCGATCTGGTGCGCACGCCCGCGCTTGACCATGTGTTCAACATCCGCGCCAGCTATGGCGACGAGGCCGAGAAACTGGTGCAGCACCTCACCACCCTGGGCGTGCCGCGCATCGCGGTGCTGTGGGTGAACAACGGCTTCGGCAAGGACGGGCTGGCCGGCGTGCGCAAGTCCATGGAAAAGCGCGGCCTCAAGCTGCATTCCGATGCGCCCATCCAGGCCGACTCGTCCGATGCGCAGCAGGCCGTGGCCACGCTCAGCGCCAGCGAGCCCGACGCCATCATCATGATCACCGCCGGCGCGCCCACGGTGTCCTTCATCAAGACCTACCGCAAGGTCAGCCGGGGCGCGCGCTTCTATACGCTGTCCGTCATGGGCACCCAGGCCACCCTGCGCGCGCTGGGCGAGGACGGCGTGGGCGTGGTGGTGACCTCGGTGGTGCCCTTCCCCTGGAGCCAGAGCATGCCGCTGGCGCGCGAATACCGCGCGGCGCTGCAAAAAGGCGGTTTCGAGAAGAACGTGTCCTTCATCGGCCTGGAGGCGTACCTCAACGCCAAGGTGCTGGTGGAGGGCCTGCGCCGCGCGGGCAAGGACCTGACGCGCACCCGCTTCATCCAGGCGCTGGAATCCCTGCGCCATGTCGACATCGGCGGGTTCGAGGTGGACTACGGCAAGGGTGTGCGCCAGGGGTCGCGTTTTGTGGATTTGACCATCATTGGCAAGGGTGAGAAGTTCACCCGCTAGGATGGAACGGTTTTGTTCAAGGCATTGTTAAAGGAGCACACATGCTGGGTTTGATGCAGAGTCAGCCATTGCTGATTTCCTCGTTGATCGAGTTCGCCGAGCGCCACCATGGCGACGGCGAGATCGTCTCGCGCCGCGTGGAGGGCGACATCCACCGCTACACCTACAAGGCCCTGGCCGCGCGCTCGCGCCAGCTGGCCAACGCCCTGGACCGCGACGGCCTGCAGTTCAGCGACCGCGTGGCCTCGCTGGCCTGGAACGGCTACCGCCACATGGAGATGTACTTCGGCGTCTCCGGCTCGGGCCGCATCTTGCACACCATCAACCCGCGCCTGCACCCCGAGCAGATCGCCTGGATCGTCAACCACGCCGAAGACCAGATCCTGTGCTTCGACCTGACCTTCCTGCCCCTGGTGCAGGCCGTGCACGCCAAGTGCCCCACGGTGAAGAAGTGGGTGGCCCTGTGCGATGCCGACAAGCTGCCCGCCGATAGCGGTGTTCCCGGCCTGGTCAGCTACGAGGCCTGGATCGGCGCGCAGTCGTCGGATTACGCCTGGCCCGTGTTCGACGAGAACACCGCTTCGAGCATGTGCTACACCAGCGGCACCACGGGCAACCCCAAGGCCGCGCTGTACAGCCACCGTTCGACCACGCTGCACGCCTATGCGGCGGCGCTGCCCGATGTGATGTGCCTCTCGGCCCGCGACGCCGTGCTGCCCGTGGTGCCCATGTTCCACGTCAATGCCTGGGGCATTCCGTACTCGGCCGCGCTCACCGGCTGCAAGCTGGTGTTCCCCGGCCCGGCGATGGATGGCAAGTCGATCTATGAACTGATCGAGTCCGAGAAGGTCAGCTACGCCGCGGGCGTGCCCACGGTCTGGCAGATGATGCTGGGGCACATGAAGCCGGCCGGCCTGAAGTTCAGCTCGCTCACGCGCACCGTGATCGGCGGCTCGGCCTGCCCGCCGGCCATGATCACCGCCTTCCAGGAAGAGTACGGCGTGGAGGTGCTGCACGCCTGGGGCATGACCGAGATGAGCCCGCTGGGCACGCTGTGCACGCTCAAGAACAAGCAGCTCGGCCTGTCCAAGGACGAGCAGATGAAGGTGCGCCAGAAGCAGGGCCGCGCCATCTACGGCGTGGACATGAAGATCGTTGGCGGCGACGGCGAGGAGCTGCCCTGGGATGGCAAGACCTACGGCGACCTGTTGGTGCGCGGCCCCTGGATCCTCGACACCTACTACAAGGGCGAGAGCCCGCTCATCAAGGACGCGCAGGGCCGGGGCTGGTTCCCCACGGGCGACGTGGCGACCATCGATGCCGACGGCTTCATGCAGATCACCGACCGCAGCAAGGACGTGATCAAGTCGGGTGGCGAATGGATCAGCTCCATCGACATCGAGAACATCGCCATGGCCCACCCGGCCATCGCCATGGCCGCCTGCATCGGCATGCCGCACCCCAAGTGGGATGAGCGCCCGATCGTCGCCGTCACGAAGAAGCCCGGCGCCGAGGTGACGCGCGAGGAGCTGCTGAAGTTCTACGAGGGCAAGACGGCCAAGTGGCAGATCCCGGACGACGTGGTGTTCGTGGACGCCATTCCGCTGGGCGCCACCGGCAAGATGCTCAAGACCCGGCTGCGCGAGCAGCTCAAGGATTACAAGCTTCCGGGCCTGTAACTGGGAAGGCCGCGGCGCTGCCCGGGCGCCGCGGCAGTCGCGTGTGTGATAGGTGCTAGGGACAATCCCTGAGGGATGATGCACCGCAACACTGTACTCTGCGCTTTGTTGATTCAACTGGAGACTAAAACATGAAATTTGCTATCAAGGCTGTAGCTGCTTCCGTAATCCTGGCGAGCGCTGGCGGCGCTTTTGCTCAAAAGGGTGAAACCGTCAAGATCGCCTGGATCGACCCGCTGTCCGGCCTGATGGCGGCCGTGGGCACGAACCAGCTCAAGAGCTTCCAGTTCATCGCCGAAGAGTTCAACAAGAAGAACGCCGCGGGCGTGAAGTTCGAGATCATCGGCATCGACAACAAGCTCAGTCCCCAGGAAACCTCCAGCGCCCTGCGCTCGGCCATGGACCAGGGCGTGCGCTTCGTGGTGCAGGGCAACGGCTCCGGTGCCGCGCTGGCCATCATCGACGCGCTGGAAAAGCACAACGCCCGCAACCCCGGCAAGGAAGTGCTGTACCTGAACTACGCTGCTGTCGATCCCGATCTGACCAACAGCAAGTGCAGCTACTGGCATTTCCGCCTGGACGCCGACACCTCCATGAAGATGGAAGCGCTGACGACCTACATGAAGGATCTGCCCGAGGTCAAGAAGGTCTACCTGATCAACCAGAACTACTCGCACGGCCACCAGGTTTCCAAGAACGCCAAGGAAATGCTCAAGCGCAAGCGTCCTGATGTCCAGGTCGTTGGCGACGACCTGCACCCCCTGGCCCAGGTGCGCGACTTCGCGCCCTACATCGCCAAGATCAAGGCCTCCGGCGCCGACAGCGTGGTTACCGGCAACTGGGGCTCCGACCTGGCACTGCTGATCAAGGCCGCCAACGACGCGGGCCTGAGCAACGTCAACTTCTACACCTACTACGGCTCCGTCACGGGCAGTCCCACCGCCATGGGCGCCGCTGCCGCCGGCCGCGTGTACATGGTGGCCTATGCCCACATGAACCTGCCCGGCCCGCTGAACCAGATCGTGGTGGACTACAAGAAGAAGTTCAACGACGACATGTACACCGGCGCTGTCTACCACGCCTTCTCCATGCTGTCCGAGGCCTTCGTCAAGACCAAGTCCACCGATCCGGCCAAGGTCGCCGCCGCGTTGGAAGGCATGAAGTTCAAGAGCTTCAATGGCGAGGTCGAGATGCGCAAGACCGATCACCAGCTCCAGCAGGGCCTGTTCATCTCCAAGTGGGACAAGGCCGGCGGCAAGAACCCGCTGGATTCCGAAGGCACGGGCTACACCTTCGTTCCCGTGAAGTACTTCGAGCCCTATGTGGCCAGCACGCCCACCTCGTGCCAGATGAAGCGTCCTTCCTGAGGCTGTTTTGCGATCGCAGGAGGCCCGACACCCCTCGGGCCTCTTTTTTTGACCCTGGACTGAAGAATTTCAATGAATCTTGAGTTTTTCGTGATCTCCACGCTCAACGGCGTGAGCTATGGACTGCTGTTGTTCATGCTCAGCTCGGGCCTCACGCTGATCTTCAGCATGATGGGCGTGCTCAATTTCGCGCACACCAGCTTCTACATGCTGGGTGCCTATTTCGCCTACACGATCGCCGGCATCATCGGGTTCTGGCCCGCGCTGCTGGTGGCGCCGCTGCTCGTGGGTGCCATGGGCGCGCTGTTCGAGCGCTACAGCCTGCGCCGCGTGCACAAGTTTGGCCATGTGCCGGAACTGCTGGTGACCTTCGGCCTGTCCTACCTGATCCTGGAGCTGGTGCAGCTCGTCTGGGGCCGCTCCACCGTGCCCTACGGCCTGCCCGAGCAACTCCAGGGACCGCTGTTCACGCTCTATGGCACGCAGTTCCCCAAGTCGCGCTCGTTCGTGATGCTGGTGGCCATGCTCATGCTGCTGTCGGTGTGGCTGCTGCTGACGCGCACGCGCATCGGCCTGGTGATCCAGGCGGCGCTCAAATACCCCCAGATGGTCGAGGCGCTGGGCCACAACGTGCCGCGCGTGTTCATGCTGGTGTTCGGTGGGGGTTGCGCGCTGGCGGGGCTGGCCGGCGTGATCGGCGGCAACACCTATGTCACCGAGCCCGCCATGGCGGCCTCGGTGGGCTCCATCATCTTCGTGGTGGTGGTGGTTGGCGGCATGGGCTCGCTCGCGGGGGCCTTCCTGGCCTCGCTGCTGATCGGCCTGGTGCAGACCTTCGCCGTGGCCCTGGACCATTCGCTCGCCAGCACGCTGCAGGCCATGGGCGTGATGGTGTCCGAAGAGACCTTCGGCTGGCCGCTGCTCAAGCTGACGATTTCCCAGGTGGCACCCATCCTGCCCTACCTGCTGCTGGTACTGATCCTGATCTTCCGCCCGAAGGGCCTGCTGGGCACCCGGGAGGACTGATGCCATGACTTCCTCGACTTCATCCACCCCCACCTCGTACCACCGTTTCAAGCCCTGGAACGTGGGGCGCATCGTCATCTGGAGCTTTTTCGCACTGCTGCTGATCGTGGCCCCCATGGTCTTCAAGAGCAGCCTGGCGCTGACCATGCTCTCGCAGATCGGCTACCTCATCATCATCTGCCTGAGCTACAACATGCTGCTGGGGCAGGGCGGCATGCTGAGCTTCGGCCATGCCGTCTATACCGGACTGGGCTCGTTCATCGCCATCCACGCCATGAACCTGGCCAGCAAGGGCTCGCTGCCGATTCCGCTGGTGTTCATTCCGCTCGTGGGCGGCCTCGCGGGCATGCTGTTCGCCGTGCTGCTGGGCTTCGTGACGACCAAGAAGGCCGGTACCACCTTCGCCATGATCACCATGGGCATCGGCGAGCTGGTGGCCTCGATGGCGCTGATGTTCCCCGAGTTCTTCGGTGGCGAGGGCGGCATCACCACCGACCGTGTCTACGGCTCGGCGCTGATGGGCATCACGTTCGGCCCGGCCATCCAGGTGTATTACCTGATCGCCGCCTACTGCTTCATCTGCACGGCCGCCATGTTCGCCTTCACGGGCACGCCGCTGGGCCGCATCCTGAACGCGGTGCGCGACAACCCCGAGCGTGTGGAGTTCATCGGCTACAACACGCAGCGCGTGCGCTACTTCGCCTTCATCATCGCCGGCTTCTTCGCCGGCATTGGCGGCGGCCTGGCGGCCATCAACTTCGAGATCATCACCGCCGCCGACAGCGTGAGCGTGATGCGCTCGGGCGGCTACCTGCTGTTCACCTTCCTCGGTGGCGCCACGTTCTTCTTCGGGCCCATCATCGGCGCCGTGCTGCTGGTGTTCGCCTCGGTGCTGCTGTCCGAGCTGTCCAAGGCTTGGCTGCTGTACCTGGGCCTGGTCTTCCTGTTCATGGTGATGTTCGCGCCCGGCGGCGTGGCCAGCCTGATCATGATGAACCTGCGCCTGGCCAAGTTCGGCAAGCTGCGCGGCCTGTGGCCGTCGTACCTGGGCCTGGGCGGCACGGGACTGGTGGCGGTGCTGGGCGCCGCCTGCATGGTCGAGATGACCTACCACCTGCAGCTCAACGCCGCGCTGGGGCCGGTCATGACCTTCCTGGGCGCGACGCTCGACGCCACGGCGCTTTCGAGCTGGTTCGGCGCGGGTTTCGTGCTGCTGACCGGGCTGGGCCTGTTCGAGCTGTGCCGGCGCCAGTTCCTGCGCCAGTGGAGCCAGATCCAGGAAGAAATCGAGCACGAAATCAAGCGTGGGGAGGCGCTGTAAACCATGGCGCAAGACGCTACGACCTATTCGCTGGAGCTGCGCAACCTGCGCAAGAGCTTCGGCAAGACCGAGATCATCCGAGGCGCCAACCTGGCCGTGAAGGCGGGCGAGCGCGTGGCCATCATCGGCCCCAATGGCGCCGGCAAGTCCACGCTGTTCAACCTGATCAGCGGGCGCTTCGCGCCCACCAGTGGCGAGGTGGTGCTCAACGGGCAGCGCATCGACGGCAAGAAACCCTTCGAGATCAACCGCATGGGGTTGAGCCGGAGCTTCCAGATCACCAACATCTTCCCCAACCTCAGCGTGTTCGAGAACCTGCGCTGCGGCGTGCTCTGGAGCATGGGCTACAAGTACACCTTCCTGCGCTTCCTCTCGGGCCTGCATGACGCCAACGAGCGCGCCAAGCAGCTCATGGAGATGATCAAGCTGGAGAAGAAGCGCGACACGCTGGCGGTGAACCTCACCTACGCCGAGCAGCGCGCATTGGAGATCGGCATCACCATCGCCGGGGGCGCCAACGTCATCCTGCTCGACGAGCCCACCGCCGGCATGAGCCGCAGCGAGACCACGCGCTTCATCCACCTCATCAAGGAGGTGACCGAGGGCCGCACCCTGCTGACCGTGGAGCACGACATGGGCGTGGTGTTCGGCCTGGCCGACAAGATCGCCGTGGTGGTGTATGGCGAGGTGATCGCCTTCGACACACCCGAGAACGTGCGCGCCAACCCGCGCGTGCAGGAGGCCTACCTGGGCTCCGCCGTGGCCGATGCACAGGCGGGGGGACACTGACATGCTGCATATCAACAACCTTCACGCCTACTACGGCAAGAGCCATGTGCTGCATGGCGTCGCCTTCGACGTCCAGCCGGGCGAGATCGTCGCGCTGCTGGGCCGCAATGGCTCGGGCCGCTCCACCACGGCCAAGGCCATCATGGGCCTCGTGGACTGGGAGGGCACGGTGCAATGGAAGGGCAAGGACCTCAACGGCAAGAAGGCCTACGAGATCGCCCACCTGGGGATTGGCTACGTGCCCGAGAGCCGCGACGTGTTCCCCAACCTCACGGTGCACCAGAACCTGCTGCTGGGCCAGAAGGGCAGCGGCAAGGGCAGCCGCTGGTCGTTCGACGACATGTACGCCATGTTCCCGCGCCTGCACGAGCGCCGCAACATCGAGGCCGGCGTGATGTCGGGCGGCGAGCAGCAGATGCTCACGCTGTGCCGCACCCTCATGGGCGACCCCGACCTCATCATCATCGACGAACCCACCGAGGGCCTGGCGCCCAAGATCGTCGAACTGGTGGGCCAGTACCTCAAGACGATCAAGGAGCGCGGTATCTCCGTGCTGCTGATCGAGCAGAAGCTGACCATCGCCATGGACATCTCCGACCGTGCGCTCGTCATGGGCCACGGCAGCATCGTGTTCCAGGGCACGCCCGACAGCCTGCGCGCCGACAGCTATGTGCGCAAGGAGTGGCTGGAGGTCTGAAGCACTCCCGCACCATGCCAACGCCCTGCCGCCCCGTGCGCGCAGGGCGTTTTTCTTGGCCTCAGAAATAGCGCCGCAGCGCCAGCTCCCAGCGCCCGGAAACGGGCCAAGCGCCGAACTGGCTCAGCGGTGTGCCCCGGCTGCGCTGCCACTGCAGTGCCAGGTCGAACCCGTCGGCGCGGTAGCGCGCCTCGATCCAGAAGCGGTGGCTGGCGTCGGTGCGGTCCAGGTGGAGCAGGGCGCTCAGGTCCAGGCGCTGCACGAAGGCGTCCTTCCACGCCGCATGGAAAAGCAGCGCATGCCGCGTGGGCGGCTCCTGTGCCTGGAGAGTCCACAGGCGGTATTGCGCGTACTGCAGAGGCGGCCCCGCGCGCAGGGCCTGCCAGGCGGCCCGCCCGGGCGCGGCGCCGTTGTAGTGCGCCTCGGCCGTGAGCGAGAGCCGCGATGCCGTGGTGTAGGTGGCTCCCAGGGCCAGGCTGTTGCGCCAGGGCGTCGGCGCGGCGCGATCCAAGGCCTGCTCCAGCAGCGTGGCCGAGGGGCCACCAGACCACTCCAGGTAGGCCACGGTGGCGTCACCGACCAGGCCGGAGAGATTGAGCCCGCCTTGCACGCTCTGGCCCTGCCGGGCCAGCAGCAGCCATTGCGGACTGAGCGTTTCGCTCCAGCGCTGGGTATAGCCCAGCAGCGCGCGGTGGCGGTGGTTGGTGGCGCCCCAGTCCAGGTCCCAGCCGCCGCGCGGGGCGCCGCGCTGGGCCAACCGGGGCGAGAGAGCCAACGCAAGCGCGCCGCCGTCCCAGAGGTGCTGGGCCCGCAGCATGGCGCTGCCCTGGCGGTTCTCGCGCAGGCTGGCCGGGTCCATCGACACGGCCGAACGCACGGCGCCGTCGCGGAACAGGTCCGTGGGGTTGTAGCCCAGGGCCACGCCCTGGCGGTGGTTGATGCGCCCGAGGTCCAGCGCCGTGCCTTGCGCCAGGGTGTGGCCCAGGTAGGCCTCCTTCAGCGTGTGCATGGCGTGGTCCTCGAAGGCCCCTGGGCGGGAACGCACATCCAGCCGGCTGGCCGCCACCGCGTGCCAGTCGCTGCCCGTCCCATGCTCCAGGCGCAGGTCGAGCGACAACCGGCCGTCGTGTAGCGCCGGGCCGCCACCCCGAGGCCAGGCCGCGCCGCCCGCAGTCTCCGCGAAGGCACGCCAGGCGCGGGCAGGGACCGGCGCGGCGGTGGCGGGGGCCTCGTCGGCGAGCCTTAGCGCATCGAGGTCGGCGTCCTGGGCTGCGGCGGCACCGCAGGCGCACAGCAGCAGGGCGGTGCACAGCGCGCGCATCATTCGGGCCGAAAGCGCGGCAGGTAATCGCGCTGCAGCCAGGCCTCGGGCACCTCGCGCCGCACCCAGGCGCCGTAGCGCATCACCGTCACCCAGCCCGGGTCCAGGCCGTCGATGATCACGGTCTCGGTCGGCCGCTCGGCGCCGAACACGGTCTGGTAGCGCCGGTAGTAGGCGGTCTTGAGCAGCGCGCCGCTTTGCGCGTAGAAGCGTGCCTTCACGGGCTGGTGGCTGGCGGCGTCCACCCACATCTCGATGCGGTGGTAGCTGGCGTCGGGCGTGGCGGCCTCCAGCGCCAGCTTCAGACACTGGCGGTGCTGGCGCTCGCCGTCCTGCGTGGCCTCTTCGTCGGCGCTGACGGCGCGGTAGTCGCGCGCGAAGTTCACCGTGACCACGTCGCCGTTGGAAGCCTGCCCCAGCAGCCGCTGCTGCGGCGACAGGCGGATGCTGGCCTGGCTGGCCGGGTCGTAGAACCACAGGTCCTTGCCGTTGTAGAGGATGAGCTTGCCGGCGTCCCGCTCGGGCGCCACGTAGCGCACCAGGCTGCGGAACAGGCCGCCAGTGCTGTCGGGCCGCGAATAGATGGCCAAGGTGCTGGAATCGGTCTGCCGGCCCTGCCGGTATTCGACCAGCGTGTTCGTCAGCCCGAAGGCGAAGCCAGGGTTGCGGATGGCGTCGCTCGCGGCCAGGATGTCCTGTGGGGACGGACGGGCGAGGGCGGCGCCCGGCCATGTGGCCAGGGCGGGCAGGGCGCTCAGAAGGAATTGGCGGCGTTGCATGCGGTACTCCTCAGGCGTGGCGCAGCGCGTCCACGATGTCCAGCCGCGCCGCGCGCCGCGCGGGCCACCAGGCCGAGGCCACCGTCACCGCCAGCAGGCCCGCGATGCTGCCAACCAGCAAGGGAACGTCCTGCCAGATGCGCACCAGCACCAGGTAGGCATAGGAGTAGCCCGGCGGCGTCCAGGCCCAGCCGCTGTGGTTGATGGCGGATGCCAGCGCCAGCGTGGCCAGCAGCCCCAGCACCGTGCCCGCCGCGCCCAGCAGCAGCGCCTCGCACAGGAACAGGCGCCGGATGCCGCCGCGCCGCAGCCCCATGGCGCGCAGGGTGCCGATCTCCACCGTGCGCTCCACCACGGCCGTGCCCATGGTGTTGGCGATGGTGAACAGCACGATGATGCCGATGAGCAGCGCGATGAAGCCGAACATCGATGCCATGAACTCGTCGGTCTGTCCGAACAGCGGGTTGAGCGCCCGGAAGTCGTGCACCTCCAGGTCCTGCGCGGCGAAGTCCCGCGCCAGCAGCGCCTGCAGGCGCTCGCGTGCCGCCGGGATTTGCGCCGTGCGGTGCAGCTGGAGGACGATGGCCGTCGCCTCGGGCGGTTGCGTGCCGTACAGCAGGCGCTGCGCCTGCGGCAGGTGCATGGCCAGGTAGGTGTCGTCGATGGCCTTGATGCCCATGTTGTGCGCCTTGAGCGCCTGCAGGCTGGCCACGTTGGGCGCGCCGCGCGCGGTGGCCGCCAGCATCTCGATGCGCCGTGCCGAGGCCGCCGTGGCCGGTGCCCGTTCCAGCGCGGACAGCGCCGCCACGTCGTCGGGTGCGTTGGCCCCAGGCGCGACCGCCTGCGCCGGGGTGCTCTCGCAGTCCGCCACGGCCAGCGCGCTGCACAGCCCCAGCTTGCGCGCCACGCCGGTGCCCAGCACCACCGTGTCGGGCGCAGTGCCGTCGAGGGCCAGCGGCTGCGCGTAGCTGACCATGCCGTAGTCGTTCCACTCGCGCAGCCGGTCGTATTCGTGCGCCACCAGCCCGGTGGCCAGCACCGAGCGCGACTGGCCCGAGTCCATGCGGCCCGCGATGCCGCCCAGCTGCAGCGTGGGCGTGGCCAGCCGCAGCATGGGCGCAAGCACCGCGTCGCCGTTGACGGCGTCGATGATGCGCTGGTAGCCCGCGATGCCGTAGGCCGTGGGGTTGTCGCCCCCATCGAGGAAATAGCCGCGCCGCTGGACCTGCAGGTGGCCGCTGTACTGCACGAAGCCCGTCTCCATGCCGTAGAGGATGTTGGAGCGGTAGCCGCCGAACAGCAGGATGGCGGTGAGGCCCACCACCATGGCCAGCAGCGTGGCGAGCGAGCGGCGGCGGTTGCGCAGCAGGTTGCGCCGGGCGAGCATCCAGAGGTTCATGCCGCCACCTCCTGGGCCGTGTCGCGCTGCGCGATGGATTCGATGCGCCCGTCGCGGATCAGCACCACGTCGTCCGCCTCGGCGCGCACCAGCGGGTCGTGCGACGAGAACACGAAGCTCGCGCCGCGCGCGCGCTGCAGGCGGCGCATCAGCGCGATGATTTCCGCGCCGGTCTGGCTGTCGAGGTTGGCCGTGGGCTCGTCGGCCAGCACCAGCGCCGGCTCGGTGGCCAGCGCCCGCGCGATGGCCACGCGCTGGCGCTGGCCGCCCGAGAGCTGTCCGGGCAGGTTGCCCGCGCGTGCGCCCAGGCCCACCGCGTCGAGCAGCGTGCGCACGCGCGCCTTGCGCTCGGGCGCGGCCACGCCGGCCAGTACCAACGGGTATTCGACGTTCTCGAACGCGGTCAGCACCGGCAGCAGGTTGAAGTTCTGGAAGATGAACCCGACGTTCCGCGCGCGAAAGTCCGACAGCGCATCGTCTGGCAGCGCCTGCACGGCCTGGCCGCCGACCTGGACCTCGCCAGCGTCGGGCCGGTCGATGCAGCCCATCATGTTGAGCAGGGTGGTCTTGCCGCTGCCCGAGGGGCCGCAGAGCACGGTGAAGCGGCCGGGCCGGATGTCGAGGCTGACGCCATCGAGGGCCGGCACCGCCACGGTGTCGAGCCGGTAGGTCTTGGTCACGTTGCGTAAACTCACGGGATGCATGCTTGCTCCATCAAAGGGTCCCGGCGCGGGGTTGTGCCGGAACTGGCTGCATCCTAGGAACCCATCTACCGGGCGTCTTGAATGATTTCGACATCGCAGCGTGCAGCGCATGCCCCCAGCCCGGCCCGCCACATGCGCAAGGTGGCTCCCTGGCCCCGCACGCCCGGCATGACCTACAGCCACGCGCGCTCGGAGCTGTGGATTCCGCGCAGCCTGCTGGCCTCGTGCGTGCGCGGCGTGATGGCGCGCGATACCCGCACTGAGGTGCTGGACGACGCCCAGCGCTACAACCACATGCCCGCCGCGCCCAGCTGCGCGCTGCTGTGGTATCTGCAGGGCGACTGCCAGGTGCTGGAGCAGGGCGCTCCCGCGCACCCCGAGAGCCCGCGCGTGACCATTGCCCGCACTACGTTGTGCGGCCCCTTCACGCAGCCCACCATCAGCTGGAACCCCGGGCCTATCCATGCCTTCATGGTGCTGCTCATGCCCGACGCGCTGGCCCATATGACGGGCCTGGACACCACCGCGCTGCTCGACCGCATCGTCCCGGCCGACGAGGTGTTCGGCGCCGACTGGCAGGCCATGTTCCGGCAGGTGGAGGCCGCCGCGGACGACGACGAGCGCGTGGCGCTGGTGGAAGCGTTTCTGCTGCCACGCTGGCTGAAGGCGCGCCCGGCATCGCCCCTGTCGAGCCACCGCCTGGCCGACTGGTCGCGCAGCCTGGCGCTGCACGCGGCCACCTCGGGCCTGGGCCGCAGCCTGCGCCAGGCCGAGCGCCGCATCAAGCAATGGACCGGCCACACCCACCGCAACCTGCTGGGCCTGGGCCGCTCGGAGCGTGCGTTCTTCCACAGCACGGCGGCCCACCAGTCGGGCGCCGTGAACTGGAGCGACATTGCCGAGCAGAGCGGCTACGCCGACCAGTCCCACCTGTGCCGCGAGACGCGGCGCGTCACCGGCTTCACCCCTGAGGAGCTGCGCCGGAGGATCTCCACCGAGGAAAGCCTGTGGGCCTACCGGCTCTGGGCGTTCAGCGCGGGGTTGGCGGGGGATTGAGACCAGGGCAGGGCGCATAGCCGTCCGGCTTGCTGCCCCCTCATCCCGGGCTTCTTGAGCCCTTTTGTCCCAGGCGAGACAAATCCCCTCTGGCAAAGCGGTCAGAATTCTCTACAATCAAAATCGCACGACCGTTCTTTTTTCATTTTCCAAGGAACAACAGCATGACCGCTGAATACAAAGTCCACGGCAATGTCGCCGTGATCACGCTGGCCAACCCGCCTGTGAACGGCCTGGGCCTGTCCACCCGCCAGGGCATCGTCGATGGCCTGGAGCAGGCCAATGCCGACGGCGCAGTGAAGTCCATCGTCATCACCGGTGCCGGGGGCGCGTTCTCCGGCGGTGCCGACATCAAGGAGTTCGGCACCGACAAGGCCATGCAGGAGCCCAACCTCAACTCCGTGATCGCGGCCATCGAGAATTCCGACAAGCCCGTCGTCGCGGCCATCCACAGCGTGGCCATGGGCGGCGGCCTGGAGCTGGCCCTGGGCTGCCACTACCGTGTCGCTGCCCCCGGCTGCAGCGTGGCCCTGCCCGAGGTGAAGCTGGGCATCCTGCCTGGTGCCGGCGGCACGCAGCGCCTGCCGCGCGTGATTGGCGTCGAGCCCGCCCTGAACATGATCGTCAGCGGCGAAGCCATCAAGAGCGAAATGCTCGCCATGCTCCCCGGCCAGAAGCTGTTCGACAAGCTGGTGGACTCCCCCGAGGCGCTGGCCGCCGAGGCCCTGGCCTTCGCGCAGAGCGTGGCCGACGTGCGCCCCATGCCCCTGGTGCGCAACCTGCCGTGCAAGCACCCCGAGGGCGACGCCTACTTCCAGTTCGCGCGCAACATGGTCAAGGGCATGAGCAAGAACTTCCCGGCCCCCGCCAAGTGCGTGGACGCCGTTGAAGCCGCCACCAAGAAGAAGTTTGCCGATGGCCTGGCCACCGAGCGCGAGATCTTCATCAACCTGATGTGGACGGCCGAGTCGCGCTCGCTGCGCCACCTGTTCCTGGCCGAGCGCGCCGCGAGCAAGATCCCCGACGTGCCCTCCGACACCCCCAAGCGCGACATCAAGGCCGTGGCCGTGATCGGTGCCGGCACCATGGGCGGCGGCATCGCCATGAACTTCCTGAACGCCGGCATCCCCGTGAAGATGCTGGAAATGAAGCAGGAGGCGCTGGACCGCGGCATTGCCACCATCCGCAAGAACTACGAAGCCCAGGTGGCCAAGAAGAAGCTCAAGCAGGACAAGTACGAACAGCGCATGGCGCTGCTGAGCACCACGCTGTCGTATGACGACCTCAAGGACGCCGACCTCGTGATCGAGGCCGTGTTCGAAGAGATCGGCGTCAAGGAGGCCGTGTTCAAGCAGCTCGACGCCGTGATGAAGCCCGGCGCCATCCTGGCCTCCAACACCTCCACGCTGGACGTGAACAAGATCGCCAACTTCACCCAGCGTCCGCAGGACGTGGTGGGCCTGCACTTCTTCAGCCCCGCCAACGTGATGAAGCTGCTCGAAGTGGTGCGCGGCGCCGCCACCGCCAAGGACGTGCTCGCCACCGTGATGGCGATGGCCAAGAAGATCAAGAAGACCGCCGTGGTTTCCGGCGTGTGCGACGGCTTCATCGGCAACCGCATGATCGAGCAGTACAGCCGCCAGGCCGGCTTCCTGCTGGACGAAGGCTGCACCCCCGCGCAGGTGGACAAGGCCGTCGAGAAGTTCGGCTTCGCCATGGGACCGTTCCGCATGGGCGACCTGGCCGGCAACGACATCGGCTGGGCCATCCGCAAGCGCCGCGCCATCGAACAGCCCGGCATGAAGTACAGCAAGACCGCCGACCTGCTGTGCGAGAAGGGCCGCTACGGCCAGAAGACCGGCGCCGGCTGGTACGACTACGTGCCCGGCAAGCGCGACGCCATCCCGAACGCCGAGGTGGTGAAGATGATCGAAGACCACCGCGCCTCGCTCGGCATCACGCCGCGCAAGATCTCCGACGAAGAAATCGTGCAACGCCTGGTGTTCAGCCTGGTGAACGAAGCCGCCTACATCCTCGAAGAAGGCATCGCCAACAAGGCCAGCGACATCGACGTGGTCTACATCTTTGGCTACGGCTTCCCCGTGCACCGTGGCGGCCCGCTGAACTACGCCAACGAAGTTGGCCTGTTCAACGTGGTCCAGGCCATGAAGCGCTTCGCCAAGAACCCGCTGGACGACGCCGCCTTCTGGAAGCCCGCTCCGCTGCTGGCCAAGCTGGCCGCTGAGGGCAAGAACTTCCAGTAAGCGCGCAGCCGCACCACCGAACAAGGAAACCACATGACTTCCGCAGTAATCGTATCGACCGCACGCACCCCCCTGACCAAGAGCTGGAAGGGTGCCTTCAACATGACCCACGGCGCCACCCTGGGCGGCCACGTGGTCCAGCACGCCATCCAGCGCGCCGGCATCGAAGCCGCCGAGGTGGACGACGTCATCATGGGCTGCGGCACCCCCGAGGGTGCCAGCGGCGCCAACATCGCCCGCCAGGCTGCCCTGCGCGCCGGCTGCCCCGTCACCGTGTCGGGCATGACCATCAACCGCTTCTGCTCGTCGGGCCTGCAGACCATCGCCACCGCCGCCCAGCGCATCATCGCCAACGAAGGCGACATCTACGTGGCCGGCGGCCTGGAAGTCATCTCCTGCACCGCGCAGGAAATGAACCAGCACATGCTGCAGGAAACCTGGCTCATGAAGAACAAGCCCGAGGTCTACTGGCCCATGCTGCAGACGGCCGAGCAGGTCGCCAAGCGCTACAACATCAGCCGCGAGGCCATGGACGAATACGGCGCCGCCAGCCAGCAAAAGGCCGCAGCCGCGCTGGAAAAGGGCCTGTTCACCGATGAAATCGCCCCCATCACCGTCACCATGGGCGTGGCCGACAAGGTCATGGGCCTGAGCACCAAGCAAGTGACGGTGAGCGTGGACGAAGGCATCCGTGCCGGCACCACCTATGACGGCATCAAGGACCTGCGTTCGGCGCTGCCCGGCGGCCTGGTGTCGGCTGGCAACGCCAGCCAGCTGTCCGACGGCGCGGGCGCCGTGGTCGTCATGCACGAAGACCTGGCCGCCAAGAAGGGCCTCAAGCCCCTGGGCCGCTTCCTCGGCTTCGCCGTGGCCGGCTGCGAGCCCGACGAAATGGGCATCGGCCCCGTGTTCGCCATCCCCAAGGTGCTCAAGCGCCTGGGCCTCACGATGAACGACATCGACCTGTGGGAGCTGAACGAAGCCTTCGCCGTGCAGGTGCTCTATTGCCGCGACAAGCTGGGCATTCCCGCCGACAAGCTCAACGTCAACGGCGGCGCCATCGCCGTGGGCCACCCCTTCGGCATGAGCGGCCAGCGCCTCACCGGCCACGCCCTCATCGAAGGCAAGCGCCGTGGCGCCAAGCGCGTGTGCGTGACCATGTGCATTGGCGGCGGCATGGGCGCTGCGGGCGTGTTTGAAGTGCTGTAAGCGCTGACGACGTTTTAAGACACAACGCCCCGCGCAGGCCGCAAGGTTTGCGCGGGGCGTTTGCTATTGGTTTGGTAGCTAGTGGCGCTTTGTGGACGGGCGCCAGAGGCCAAAATGGCTTCAGGATTTCAAATGCAGAGCCACCTCGCCCGACCAAGGCTCGGTCAGCCCCCGGCCACCGCCCAGGTCTTCGAGCAAGGGTCGCAGCTTGTCCAGGTTAGCCACCATCGCGGGGCGCGCATCCGCCAGCGCCTGCGGGCTGTCCCACTCGCCCACGACGATGAAACTGCGCTCGCCCGAACGGATCAGCCAGAAATTGCGCCCCCCGGGCATGGAGCGCATATCCATCTCCTGGTGCAGGCGGACATATTCCTCGTCCTTGCCTGGCTTCACACGCATGTGCACGACATTCATCGCGGTCATGGCCCACTCCTTGGAATTGCGGGGGAACCATGCTAGCACTCTGCGGGAGCGTGCGCATGGGGTGCGTGGCACGTCGCGGATGCACCGGGTGCTTGCTATTGGTTTGGTCGCTGATGGCGCTTTATGGGGCGGGCGTTGGAGGCCAATACACTGTTGGTGGTTTTGGCCATGTTTCCGTACAACTTGTTGGGAAGACGGTTACTGGCCTGTAACGAGCTGTTGATTTGATGCATGAGAGTGGACGTTCGGGTATGCAGATATAGCACCGAGTCGTCTTGTAGACTGACCCCATCTCAAACACATCGTCGGCGATCCATTGCAATAGAGAAGAAACGTATGGCTACAAAAGAAACTACGGCTGCTGCTCCGCGCAAGAGGGTTGCGCGCATCAAGAAGGCGACAACCTACGCCGCGTTGCTCATGACGCAGAACCAGCATCGGTTCTACTTCACGACTATTCCCGTCGACGACTTGTTCGACTATTGTTTCGTTGCAAAGCGGGATGAAGATCCTGTTGCGGGTTTCCAGCGATCTTTGAATGAATCCCGCGCGGACGATATTGCCAGCTATC
Source organism: Simplicispira lacusdiani (assembly GCF_003604195.1). GTDB lineage: Bacteria > Pseudomonadota > Gammaproteobacteria > Burkholderiales > Burkholderiaceae_C > Simplicispira > Simplicispira lacusdiani. Next base: position 26,457 of record NZ_QXGR01000003.1, on the reverse strand, counting down.
TGGCAGCAGGGACCGGGTCGATACCTAGCAATATTGTCTTGTCTGCCCAACCTAATGCGGCGTTTTCTTACAACCGAAAGACGAAATCAATCTCGTTCGCACGAGAAGGGTCTGCTTTTTTGGTTTTAGACGGGCAGCACAGACTTTGGGGGTATCAGAAGTGCTCGATACGGCATCGTGTTCCGGTCGCAATCTATGAAGGGCTTACGCGGGCTGAAGAAACAAAACTCTTCATAGATATCAACACGACCCAGCGTGGTGTACCTGCAGCCTTACTCTTAGACATCAAAGAGCTGGCAGACGTTGAGGATGCAAAGGAGCACACTCTGCGTCAGATATTCGACCGCCTCAACTCGGATCCCAAATCGCCACTCGCTGGAAAGCTAAGTGCATCCAAGTCTCTAGCGAATCGGATTTCCAGGGTCACTTTTAATCGAGCTGTTGGACCTATTTTGACGTCAGGGGTTGCTCTTGAAGCTGGAGCGGAGAATAGATACAAGTTAATATTGAATTTTCTTAATGCTTGGGATGCGGAGTTGCCGGAAAAAACGCTGCTTCTTCGATCGGCTTTCTTTGAGTCGATATTTGATCTATTTGGAGAAATCATTCAAAACACGTTGAATGCAAAAAAGAGCGCAAAGCAGGAGGTGATTCAGGCAACAATTAGACCACTTGCACGTATGAGCTACTTTGGAACCGGTGGTCGCGTTTTGCTGTCAAAAAAATCGATCGTTGCGATCATGCAGTCGACATTGAGGAAGACAGCACCTATCTCGGCGGCAATGCTGTGAATCTTCCCCAAAGTGCTCTATGGCAACGAATGCGGCAGCAAGCACTCAATGCCATTCCTCCCGGTGCAAGCGTCGATTTCAAAGCACCGTTGACTTTAGCGACTTGGCAGGCTCAAGGCACCTACACAATTGCATCTGGCAGTTCGACAAAATTCACGATTGAAGCGGCTCCTGCCGATTTCGGGGGGGCGCTTCTCTCGGATGCTGCCTATCACTTGGATCACGCTCTAGAGCATCAAACTTCGTTAATGAAGACTTTGGCCAGTGGGCAATGGAATAGCCCAGCTTGGCAAATAGTGACTTTTTACTACTGGGCCTACTTCGTGGCCATGGCGCTCTCGCGGATGCTTGGACATACCGTTTGGTTCGTCACACCGGAAGTCGCAAGTCAGTTCACAATGCTGGCACCTCCGGGTTCTGCGACATTGACCAAAGGTACATATGAAATCACTTGCGGCGCTCCTCTTAGTGCAGGTACCCGTCAAATCTTTTTAGTGAAGCGCTCTCGGCGGGTGCATGAACAGCTATGGACAACGATTTTCAATCTCATCGGTGGTTTGTATCGTGACGTTGGTGTTGGGGTCGCTTCGCAGCAAGAAGAGCGTCTGTTTCTAGCAATAACCAACTCGGCTCATGTACTCGGGGACGACTGGCCGAGCGCGCTCCGAAACGTTGTCAACTACCGACCAGGATTCGCATACACCGCGCCGCGATTTTGCAATAATTTTGATTCCCTGGCTCACCTAACTTCTCAGGCCCAGACGATCGACCGCATAGTGGATCGCTTGGAAAATAGCAACCTGAAAATGCGTGCTGAACCAAGTGTCTTGGCGCAACCGAAGGTCGCGGCCAGAATGCTTGTAGACATAACGATTTTGCTTAGCCGGATCGCCCACGCACTACATGATGAAATTGTCGACCGGAGTGGTATTGACCGTCGCTGGCTTGTGAGCAAACGTCGTTTCGCGCAACAGCAGGGCCTGCTTTCGTCTGGTGCTCTCTGGCCGTGCTGATTGCAGTGTTACCGAGCCTTCATCACCTCGACGGTTGACCGATATTTGCCGGTCAGACTGGCAGTTCAGGGGCGATCTCAATCATTCGACATGCACTGACCTGCCCCGCGTCACCCACCGGACATCCCTTTCCCCGTCGCGGCTCCCATAATTTGCCGCATGACGACCTCCCTCCGCTCCACCCTCGATTTCCTGCTCTACGACTGGCTCCAGGCCGAGTCGCTCACCGCGCGCGAGCGCTTTGCCGACCATTCGCGCGAGACCTTCGATGCCGTGATGGACACCTGCGAGCGCATCGCGCGCGAGAAGTACGCGCCGTTCAACCGCACGGTGGATGTGCAGGAGCCGCATTTCGATGGCGAGAAGGTCATCCTGCCGCAGTGCACGGCCGACGCGCGCCAGGCGTTTGCCGACAGCGGCATGCTCAGCGCCGCGCAAGACTATGAACTCGGTGGCATGCAGTTGCCCTATGTGGTGGAGTCGGCGGCGGGCAGCTTCTTTGGCTGCGCGTCGATCAGCATCGGCTCCAACCTGCTGACCACGGGCAACGCCAATGCCATCCTGGTGCACGGCACGCCCCTGCAGCAGCAGGTGTTCGCCGCCAATGAATTCAACGGCCGCTGGGCGGGCACCATGTGCCTGTCGGAGCCGCAGGCGGGCTCGTCCTTGAGCGATATCACCACCCGCGCCGAGGCCGATGGCGAAGGCTTCGAGGCCGATGCGCTGGGCCCGCGCTATCGCCTGCGCGGCAACAAGATGTGGATCAGCTCGGGCGACCATGAGCTGACCGAGAACATCGTGCACCTGGTGCTGGCCAAAATTCCGGGGCCGGACGGCAAGCTGGTGCCGGGCGTGAAGGGCATCTCGCTGTTCATCGTGCCCAAGAAGCTGGTGGACACCGAAGGCAACCTCACCGGCGAGCGCAACGATGTGGCGCTCGCCGGGCTGAACCACAAGCTGGGCTGGCGCGGCACCACCAACACGCTGCTGAACTTCGGCGAGGGCAAGTACCCGGTGCGCGGTGGCGCGGGCGCCATCGGCTACTTGGTGGGCAAGCCGGGCGAGGGCCTCAAGTGCATGTTCCACATGATGAACGAGGCGCGCATCGCCATCGGCATGGCTGCCACCATGCTGGGCCTGGCGGGCTACTACGCCAGCCTGGACTACGCCAAGACGCGCCTGCAGGGCCGTCCCGTGGGTGAGGGCGGCAAGGACGCCAGCAGCCCCCAGGTGCGCCTGATCGAGCACGCCGACGTCAAGCGCATGCTGCTGGCGCAAAAGAGCTACAGCGAGGGCGCGTTGGCGCTCAACCTGTATTGCGCCAAGCTGGTCGATGAAGGCCGCACGGGCGACGCCGAGGCCGCCGCGCAGGCCAAGCTGCTGCTGGAGGTGCTCACGCCCATCGCCAAGAGCTGGCCCAGCGAGTTCTGCCTGGAGGCCAATTCGCTGGCCATCCAGATCCACGGCGGCTACGGCTACACGCGCGACTTCCCGGTGGAGCAGTACTGGCGCGACAACCGCCTGAACATGATCCACGAGGGCACGCACGGCATCCAGGCCGCCGATCTGCTGGGCCGCAAGGTCATCATGCAGGGCGGGGCGGGGCTGCAACTGCTGGCGCGCACCATGGGCGCCACCATCGCCCAGGCGCGCGGGGTACCCGCGCTGTCGGGCTATGCCGACCAGCTCGCCCAGGCCCTGCAGGATGTCACCGCCGCCACCCAGGCCGCCTGGTCCACCGGCAAGCCCAATGAGGCGCTGGCCAATGCCGTGCCCTACATGCAGGCCTTCGGCCACATGGTGCTGGCCTGGATGTGGCTGGACGTGGCGGGCCGCGTGCTGGCCCAGGATGCTACGCTTTCAGTAGCTGCTAGCGCTGGCCGCATGGGCGCTGCACGCTATTTCTTCCACTACGAGCTGCCCAAGATCGGCGCCTGGCTGGGCGTGGTGGGCACGCGCGATGCCACCTGCGCCGCCATGGCCGAAGACGCCTTCTGAGCGCCGCGCCCACGGGCTTGGCTACCATGCCCGTGGGTGCCGTGCCGGCGCCCCTGCGCTTCTCCCGGCCAATCGCTCAGGAGACAGGCGCGCCGGGTGAGCGCGGCGCACAATCATTGGCAATGCCCTGGCGCCCGCGCGGCGCTGCGGGGCCCGAACCGAAACAAGGAGACCACACCATGACCACCCGTACCATCCAGCAACTGTTCGACCTCAAGGGCAAGACCGCGCTGGTCACCGGAGGCTCGCGCGGGCTGGGCCTGCAGCTGGCCCATGCGCTGGGCGAGGCTGGCGCGCGCATCATGCTCAGCTCGCGCAAGGCGGGCGACCTGGAAGAAGCCGCCGCCGAGCTGCAGGCCGCCGGCATCGACGCGCGCTGGATCGCCGCCGACTGCGCGCAAGAGGCCGAGATCCACCGCCTGGCGCGCGAGACCATGGAGCGCATGGGCGACATCGACATCCTCGTCAACAACGCCGGCGCCACCTGGGGCGCGCCCGCCGAGGACCACCCGCTCGACGCTTGGGACAAGGTGATGAACCTCAACGTGCGCGGCTACTTCCTGCTGAGCCAGTACGTGGCCAAGCACAGCATGATCGGGCGGCGCAGCGGCAGCATCATCAACGTGGCGTCCATCGCCGGGCTGGGCGGCAACCCGCAGGGCATGAACACCATCGCCTACAACACCTCCAAGGGCGCGGTCATCAACTTCACGCGCGCGCTGGCGGCCGAATGGGGCAAGTACAACATCCGCGTCAACGCCATCTGCCCGGGTTTCTTCCCGAGCAAGATGACCATCGGCACGCTCAAGGCCCTGGGCGAGGAGAACCTCATCGGCCACGCGCCGCTGGGCCGCCTGGGCGACGACGAAGACCTCAAGGGCCTGTGCGCGCTGCTGGCCTCCGACGCGGGCAAGCACATCACCGGCCAGTTCATGGCCGTGGACGGGGGCGTGAGCGCGGTCACCGGAGGCTGATGCCATGGCCACCCACAACGGCTTCGGGGTCGAGATCCCCTTCGTCAACCATCTGGGCTTCACGCTCGAATTCATGCAGGGCGGCCAGTCCGAGCTGCGCTACGAGGCGCAGCCCGAGCACATGAACTCGTTCAGCGTGACGCACGGCGGCGCCACCATGACGCTGCTGGACGTCACCATGGCCACGGCCGCGCGCAGCGACACGCCCGACATGGGCGTGGTCACCATCGAGATGAAGACCAGCTTCATGCAGCCCGCGCGCGGGCCGCTGGTGGCCAAGGGCCGCCTCATCCACCGCACCGCCACCATGGCCTTCACCGAGGGCACGGTGTACGACGCCGAGGGCCGCGTGTGCAGCCATGCCACGGGCACCTTCAAGTACGTGCGCCGCCTGCCGGTGGACGGCCGCAATGTGCACCAGCTGCGGGTGATTTCCACGGATTGACCCCGTAGTTTTAGATGAAAAATGGCTGCGGCGCTTGATGGTCAAGCGCTAGCAGCTATTGAAACAATAGCAAAAGGAGACCGCCATGCCCCGCAACCAGCAGATCCTGCTCGACAACCGCCCGCAGGGCGAAGCCACGGTGGACAACTTCCGCCTCGTCGCCACCGACACCCCCGCGCTGCAGGACGGCCAGGTGCTCGTGCGCCACCACTACCTGAGCCTCGACCCGTACATGCGCGGCCGCATGAACGACAGCAAGAGCTACGCCGCCAGCCAGGCGCTGGGCGAGGTGATGATCGGCGGTACCGTGGGCGAGGTGGCCGAGAGTCGCAACCCCAAGTACGCCGTGGGCGACAAGGTGGTCGGCATGGGCGGCTGGCAGGAATACAGCGTGGTGGACGGCAACGCGCCCGGCCTGCTGCGCAAGGTGGACACCACGCATGTGCCGCTGTCGCACTACCTGGGCGCCGTGGGCATGCCCGGCGTGACCGCGTGGTACGGCCTGGTGAAGATCATCGCGCCCAAGGCGGGCGACACCGTGGTGGTGAGCGCCGCCACTGGCGCCGTGGGCAGCGCCTTCGCCGCGCTGGCCAAGGCGCGCGGCTGCCGTGCCGTGGGCATTGCCGGCGGGCCCGACAAATGCCGCTACGCCGTGGAGGAGCTGGGCTTCGACGCCTGCATCGACTACAAGGAGCACAGCGATGTGAAGGCCCTGGCCGGCGCCCTGAAGATCGCCTGCCCGGACGGCATCGACGGTTACTTCGAGAACGTGGGCGGCTGGATCATGGACGCCGTGATGCTGCGCATGAACGCCTTCTCGCGCATTGCCGTGTGCGGCATGATCGCCGGCTACGACGGCAAGCCGCTGCCCATGGCCAACCCCGCGCTGCTGCTCATCAACCGCATGAAGGTCGAGGGCTTCATCGTTGGCGAGCACATGGAAGTGTGGCCCGAGGCGCTCAAGGAGCTGGGCACGCTGGTGGGCACCGGCAAGCTGCGCCCGCGCGAGACCATCGCCCAGGGCATCGCCGCCGCGCCCGAGGCCTTCCTGGGTCTGCTCAAGGGCAAGAACTTCGGCAAGCAGCTCGTCAAGCTGATCTGAACATGCCGCTGGCATTGCACTGGACCTGGGCGCGTTTCGACGACCTGGGCGTCCACGCGCTGCACGACGCGCTGGCCCTGCGCTGCCGCGTCTTCATCCTGGAGCAGGGCCCCTACCAGGACCCGGACGACGCCGACAAGCATTCCTGGCACCTGCTGGGCCATGACGGCGCGGGCAGGCTGATGGCCTGCCTGCGCGTGGTGGACCCGGGTGTGAAATACGCCGAGCCCGCCATCGGCCGCGTGGTCACCGCGCCCGAGGCGCGCGGCCAGGGCCTGGGCCGCGTGCTCATGCAGGAAGGGCTGGCGCGCTGCCGCCAGGCCTGGCCGGGCAGGGCGGTGCGCATCAGCGCGCAGGCGCACCTGCAACCGTTCTACGGCGCGCTGGGTTTCGCGGCCGTGTCCGAGGAATACCTCGAAGACGACATTCCCCACATCGAGATGCTCTGGAGCCCCACATGACCAAGCTCATCCTGCACCACTACCCGGCCTCGCCGTTCGCCGAGAAGATCCGCCGCGTGCTGGGTTTCAAGAACCTGGCCTGGAAGTCCGTCATCATCCCCAGCGTGGCGCCGAAGCCCGACGTGGTGGCGCTCACCGGCGGCTACCGCAAGACGCCCATCCTGCAGATCGGCGCCGACATCTACTGCGACACCGCGCTGATCTGCCACGTGCTGGAGCACGAGCAGCCCGAGCCCGTGCTGTTCCCGCCGCACCTCAAGGGCGTGGCGCGCGTGTTCGCGCAGTGGGCCGACACCACGCTGTTCTGGGCCGCCATGGCCTACAACCTGCAACCGCGCGGCGCCGCCGAGATGTTCGCCCGCCTGCCGCCCGAGGCCGCCAAGGCCTTCGCCGAGGACCGCCGCGAGATGAGCGCCGGCACGCTGCGCCTGCGCCCGGCGGACGCCACGGCGGCCTACCGCTCGTACCTGCGGCGCATCGCCCACATGGTGGAGGAGCACGACTTCCTGTTTGGCGCCGAGCCCTGCGTGGCCGACTTCGCTACCTACCACCCGCTGTGGTTCACGCGCGTGTGCACGCCGGCCATGGCCGGCATCTTCGAGCCCGTGCCCGCCGTGGTGGAGTGGATGGACCGCATCGCCGCGCTGGACGGCGGCCGCATGGAGAAGTTCAGCGCGCAGGACGCCATCACCGTGGCCGCCAACGCCGAGCCGGCGCCACTGCTGGACGATGTGTTCCAGGACGAGCACGGTATTCCGCTGGGTAGCCCCGTCACCGTGGCGGCCGAGAGCTTCGGCCAGGAGCCCACGGCCGGCGAACTGGTGGCCGCCACGCGCACGCGCTACACGCTGCGCCGCACCGACCCGCGCGCGGGTACGGTGCACGTTCACTTCCCCCGTATCGGATATGTACTGAGAAAGGCAGAGCAATGATCGACGACTTCAAGGGCAAGACCGCGGTGCTGACCGGCGCGGGTTCCGGCTTTGGGCTGGAATGCGCGCGCATCGGCGCGCGCCTGGGCATGAACCTGGTGCTGGTGGACGTGCAGCAGGACGCGCTGGACGCCGCCGCCGCCGAAATGCGCGCCGCCGGTGCCCAGGTACTGGCCCAGCGCGTGGACGTGTCGAACGCGGAGCAGATGGAGGCCTTGGGCGCCGCCGTGCTGGAGCGCTTTGGCGCGCCGCACCTGGTGTTCAACAACGCTGGCGTGGGCGCGGGCGGCCTGGTGTGGGAGAACTCGGTCAAGGACTGGGAGTGGGTGCTGGGCGTGAACCTCATGGGCGTGGTGCACGGCGTGCGCGTGTTCACCCCCATGATGCTGGAGGCCGCCAAGAAAGACCCGGCCTGGCGCGGCCACATCGTCAACACCGCCAGCATGGCGGGCCTGCTGGCGCCGCCCAACATGGGCATCTACAACGTGAGCAAGCACGCCGTGGTGAGCCTGTCCGAGACGCTGTACCAAGACCTCTCGCTCGTCACCGACCAGATCGGCGCCAGCGTGCTGTGCCCGTACTTCGTGGCCACCGGCATCAACGACAGCCAGCGCAACCGCCCCGGCGCTCTGGGCGCCGACAAGCCCACCAAGAGCCAGCTCATCGGCCAGGCCATGATCGGCAAGGCCGTCAGCTCGGGCAAGGTGACGGCGCCCGAGGTGGCGCAGAAGGTGTTCGACGCCGTGGCGGCGGGCCAGTTCTACATCTACAGCCACCCCAAGGCCATTGGCGGCGTGCAGACCCGGCTGGAAGACATCATGCTGGCGCGCAACCCCACCGACCCGTTCGCCGACAAGCCCGAACTCGGCGCGCAGTTGCGGGCCCAGCTGCGTGCCGATTGACGGATTGCACATGAAAATGGCCTCCAGCGCTTATCCATCAAGCGCCAGAAGCTATTGAAAGCATAGCGTATGGGCGCCGCTGGCCACACCCTGTTCGACACCGCCCTGGGCTCCTGCGGCATGGCCTGGGGGCCGCTGGGCCTCGTGGCCGTGCAACTGCCCGAGGTGGATGCCGAGGGCACGCGCCAGCGCATGCTGCGCCACACCGGCCCGTGCCCGGCGGTGGACATGCCGCCGCTGCGCGTGCGCGAGGCCATCGCCGGCGTGCAGGCCCTGCTGGCGGGTGAGCGGCGCGGCCTGCGCGAGGTGGTGCTGGACATGGAAGGCCTCACGCCCCTGCAGCGCCGGGTGTACGAGATCACCCGCGCCATCGACCCCGGCTGCACGCGTACCTATGGCGAGATCGCGCAGGAGCTGGGCAACCCCCAGCTTGCCCGCGCCGTGGGCCAGGCGCTGGGGCTGAACCCTTTCGCGCCCGTGGTGCCGTGCCACCGCGTGCTCGCGGCTGGCCGCCGGCCCGGTGGGTTCTCGGCCGAGGGCGGGGCCATGACCAAGCTGCGCATGCTGGAGATCGAGGGCGCCTGGCCCGGGGGCACGGGTTCGCTGTTCGCCGCGGACACCTGATGCCGGCCGCGCGCGCGGCGGGGGCGGGCCGCCATTGCGGGTTTGCCCGTCAGTTTCCGGTGGGCAATGCCCCCTAGAATGGTCCGGACGTTCCGCGCCATGTCCCAGACATCCTCCTCGTTCACGCGCCATATCGGGTACACCCTGGCCGTTCTGATGGTCATGGCGGTGGCGTTCGTGGTCTACGTCAGCGCGGAAAAGACCATCGACGTGGCCAACCGGCACCGCCTGCAGTCGCACCTGCTGGCCGACGAGATGCGCCAGTCCTCCGACGATCTGACGCGCATGGCCCGGCTGTACGTGGTCACGGGCGATGAGCGGTTCACGCGCAACTACCAGCACATCCTGGACATCCGCGACGGCCTCCAGGCCCGCCCCGAGCGCTATGACGGCAGCTATTGGGACATGGCCACCGCCACCGGCTCCGCCCCCCGGCCGGACAGCGAGCGCAAGACACCCTTGCTGGAGCTGATGCGCGAGGCCGGTTTCACGCCCCAGGAGTTCGACCTGCTGTCGCAGGCCAAGGCGCGCTCCGATGGCCTGACCCGCCTGGAGCGCGAAGCCATGCAACTGCGGCAGGCGCAGGGCAGCGGCGCGGGCGCCAGCCATGCGCAGGCCCTGGCCATGCTGCACGACGCGAACTACCTCGCGGCCAAGGCGTCCATCCTGCAGCCGGTGGACCTTTTCTACGGCCTCATGACGGAGCGGACCCGCCGCGAAGTGGAACAGGCCGAACGCCGCGCGCTGTTCCTGCGCTGGGTCTTCGTGGCCTGCGGGCTGGCCCTGGTGTTCATGCTCTACCGCACCGCGCGCGCGCTGCGCGCCGTGATGGGGGGCTCGGTGGACGAGGTGCATGCCCGGATCACGCGCCTGGGGCAGGGGGATTTCTCCATCCCGCCGCAGGCCGCCGGTGCGCAGCCGGGCACGGTGCTGGCGCGCCTGGCCGAAACGCAGCTCAAGCTCAAGCACATGACCGATGAGCGCCAGCAGGCGCAGTGGGACCTGCAGCGCAGCGAGACGCGCCTGAAAGAAGCCCAGCGGCTGGCCCTGATCGGTCACTGGGAGCTGGACCTGGCGACGAACGTGCTGACCTGGTCCGACGAGACCTTCCGCATCTTCGAGATCGACCCGGCGCAGTTCCAGGCCTCCTATGACGCCTTCCTCGAAGCCATCCATCCGGACGACCGCGAGCTGGTCCGCCAGGGCTATGCGCGCTCCATCGAGAGCAAGGAACCCTATCACCTGACCCATCGCCTGAAGATGCGGGACGGCCGGATCAAGTATGTGCACGAGCGGGGGGAAACCTTCTACGACCCGGATTCCGCCCGGCCCCTGCGCTCCATCGGCACGGTGCAGGACATCACCGCCAGCCGCATGGACAAGCTGGCCCTGGAGCGCGCCAACCGCGACCTGCGGCTGCTGAGCGACTGCAACATGGCGCTCGTGCATGCCGAGGAGGAGCCGGGCCTGCTGATGGAGATCTGCCGCCTGTGCGTGGAGCGCGGCGGCTACCGCCTGGCCTGGGTGGGCTATGCGCTGCACGACGAGGCGCGCACGGTGCGGCTCATGGCGCAGTCGGGCGACCATGACGGCTCGGTCCAGCACCTGCCGATCTCCTGGGCCGATGTGCCGCGTGGGCGCGGCCCGGTGGGCACGGCCATCCGCACGGGGCAGCCCTGTGTGGTCGAGCACATCCCGACCGACCCGCGCATGGCATTCTGGCGCGAGGAGGCCGACCGCAGGGGCCTGCGCTCCTGCGTGGCCCTGCCGCTGGTCTGCGACGCCACGGTGCTGGGGGCCCTGGCCCTGTATTCCCACGAGGAGTACAGCTTCGATCCCGAAGAGATCCGCCTGCTGATCGAACTGGCCTCCGACCTGGCCTTCGGCATCACCACCCTGCGCACGCGCGTGGAGCACGCGCAGGCCAAGGAGCAGCTGGAGTTCCTGGCCCATTTCGACCCGCTGACCCATCTGCCCAACCGCCTGCTGCTGCGCGACCGCTTCGAGCATGCCGCGCTGGTGGCCCAGAGCGACCAGAGCCGGATCGCCCTGCTGTACATGGATCTGGACCATTTCAAGCAGATCAACGATAGCCTGGGCTATTCGCAGGGCGACCAGGTGCTCGTCAAGGTGGTCGAGCGCCTGCGGCGTTGCGTGCCCGTCACCGCCACCGTCTGCCGCCTCAGCGGCGACGAATTCGTGGTGATGCTCGCAGGCCACCAGGACGCGCCGGCCGTGGCCGGGGTGGCGCATGCCATCCGCGATGCGCTGGTCGAGCCGATTCCCATCGAGGGCGGCATGCTCAACGTGGCGTGCTCCATCGGCATCGGCATGCACCCGGAGGACGGCGCCGATTTCGAGAGCCTGCTCAAGCACGCCCACGCGGCGCTGGTCAGCGCCAAGGAGGCGGGGCGCAACACCTACCGCTTCTTCTCCCGGGAAATGAACACCGGCATGCTGGAGCAGATCCGTCTCACGGGCGGGCTGTCCAGTGCCTTGCGCAACCAGGAATTCCTGCTGCACTACCAGCCCCAGATCGACCTGGGCTCGGGCCGGATCACCGGCGTGGAGGCCCTGCTGCGCTGGCAGCATCCCACCGATGGGCTAGTGCCGCCCGGAACGTTCATCCCGCTGGCCGAGCGCAGTGGCCATATCGTGCCCATCGGCGAATGGGTGCTGCGTGAGGCCTGCCGGCAGGGCCGGATCTGGCAGGACCGGCTGGAGCGGCCTCCGGTGGTGGCGGTCAACCTGTCGGCCCTGCAGTTCAAGCGGGGCAATGTGCTGGACCTGGTGTCCACGGCGATCGCGGCCTCGGGCCTGCGGCCCGGGCTGCTGGAGCTGGAGCTGACCGAATCCATCCTGCTGCAGGATGTGGAAGCCACCATCCGCACCCTGCACGGCCTCAAGGCCCTGGGAGTGAAACTTTCGATCGACGATTTCGGCACCGGCTATTCCAGCCTGTCCTACCTCAAGCAGTTGGCGGTGGACAAGCTCAAGATCGACCAGTCCTTCGTGCGCGACATGCTCCTGGGTTCGGACGGCGCCTCCATCGTCAACGCCGTCATCCAGCTCGGCCACAACCTGCAACTGACCGTGATCGCCGAGGGCGTGGAGACGGACGAGCAGCGCCACTTTCTCGCCCAGGCCGGCTGCGACGAGGCGCAGGGCTACTGGTTCAGCCGCCCGGTGCCGGCAGCGCAGATCGACGCGCTGCTCGGCGAAGGCCTTTCCGGCTGAGTCAGGGCCAGGGGCGGATCAGCCGCGCTGGCAGCCGGCTGGTCTTGTCCACGTCGCTGGCTTCGCCCGACCCCATGTCCACGGCCCAGGCCTGGCGCACCGACATGTGGCTGGTGGTGCCCCCGGTGCTGCCCCGCATGGCGCTGCCGTAGTTGTAGGCATTGATGCTGTTGGTGCGGATCTTGGTGGTGCTGCTCCAGTGCCAGGTGCCCGGCGCCGCCGGGAACAGCGCCGCATCCACCCCCGGGGGAATGGCGCGCTTGTTCACCAGATGGCGCAGCTCGTTGGCGCGCGGCAGGCGCCAGGCCACGCCGTCGGTCTTGGCGCGCGCGCTCGCGGCCGCCATGGCCTCGGCGCGGTCGAACAGCAGGGGCAGGCCGGCACAGGTCTTGCCGTTCCACTGCGTGCCCTCCACGCAGCGCGCCCAGGCGACTTTTGAGCGCTGGTCGATCACCAGGGCGCCGTCTTCCGACGGCACGAGCCGCGCGGGCGGCTGCGGTGCCTGGGGGGCTTCGCTGTCCTGCGGCCAGGCGGCCGTGGTGGCGAGGGCGGTGGCCAGGCAGGCGCTCCATGTGCGGCAGGCGGGAAAGATCGGCTTCATGGCGGGGCGGGCTCCAGGGTTGTGGCTCGGGGGACGGTCCCGCGCCGATGGTACCGTGCGTGGGCCACGGGGGCGCGGCCGGCTGTGGCAAACTCGCGCGCTTCGCGTTTTCAACACCAGCAGCACATGCAGCAGATCATCCGGCAACTGGCCGCAGAAATCAAAATCGGGGAATCGCAGGTCCGCGCCGCCGTGGAACTGCTTGACGGCGGCGCCACCGTGCCCTTCATCGCCCGCTACCGCAAGGAAGTGACCGGCGGGCTGGACGACATCCAGCTGCGCGAGCTGGAAGCGCGCCTGTCCTACCTGCGCGAACTGGAAGAGCGCCGCGCCGCCGTGCTCAAGGCCATCGACGAGCAGGGCAAGCTGACCGATGCCTTGCGCGCCGCCATCGCCGCCGCGCCGACCAAGCAGGAGCTGGAGGACATCTACCTGCCGTTCAAGCAGAAGCGCCGCACCAAGGGCCAGATCGCCAAGGAGTTCGGCATCGAGCCGCTGGCCGACAGGCTATTCGCCGACCCCACGCTGGACCCCGCCGTGGAAGCGCAGGCCTTCCTGCGCCCGCCCGAGGTGCTGGACGACGGCAAGCCCGGCGCTGATTTTTCCACCGTGCCCGCCGTGCTCGATGGCGTGCGCGACATCCTTTCCGAGCGCTGGGCCGAGGACGCCGCGCTGGTGCAGCAGCTGCGCGAGTGGCTCTGGGCCGAAGGCTTGCTGCGCTCCAAGAAGGTGGACGGCAAGAACGAGAACGACCCCGAGGTGTCCAAGTTCCGCGACTATTTCGAGTACGACGAGCCCATCGGTCGCGTGCCCTCGCACCGCGCGCTGGCCGTATTCCGGGGCCGGGCGCTGGAAATCCTCGAAGCCAAGCTGGTGCAGCCCGTCGAGCCCGAACCGGGCAAGCCCAGCCTGGCCGAAGGCAAGATCGCCCTGCACCTGGGCTGGAGCCATGCGGGCCGCCCAGCCGACGACCTGCTGCGCAAGTGCGTGGCCTGGACCTGGCGCGTCAAGCTGGCCCTGTCCACCGAGCGCGACCTGTTCACCCGCCTGCGCGAGGACGCCGAGAAGGTGGCCATCAAGGTGTTCGCCGACAACCTGCGCGACCTGCTGCTGGCCGCGCCCGCCGGTCCGCGCGTGGTGATGGGTCTGGACCCGGGCATCCGCACCGGCGTGAAGGTGGCCGTGTGCGACGCCACCGGCAAGCTAGTGGAGACCGCCACCGTGTTCCCGCACGAGCCGCGCCGCGACTGGGAGGGCTCGCTGCACACGCTGGCCAAGCTGGCCGGGAAGCACGGCGTGAACCTCATCGCCATCGGCAACGGCACGGCCAGCCGCGAGACCGACAAGCTGGCCGCCGACCTCATCAAGCTCGCCGCCAAGGTGGACCGCGTGATCGAGAAGGTGGTGGTCAGCGAGGCCGGCGCCTCGGTCTACTCCGCCAGTGAATACGCCAGCCAGGAGATGCCCGACGTGGACGTGAGCCTGCGCGGCGCCGCCTCCATCGCGCGCCGCCTGCAGGACCCGCTGGCCGAGCTGGTGAAGATCGACCCCAAGAGCATCGGCGTGGGCCAGTACCAGCACGACGTGAACCAGAGCGAACTGGCGCGCACCCTGGGCGCCGTGGTCGAGGACTGCGTGAACTCCGTCGGCGTGGACCTGAACACGGCCAGCGTGCCGCTGCTCTCGCGCGTGTCGGGCCTCTCGGGCAGCGTGGCCAAGGCCGTGGTGCGCTGGCGCGAATCGCACGGCGCGTTCAAGAGCCGCCAGCAGTTGCTCGACGTGGCGGGACTGGGCCCCAAGACCTTCGAGCAGGCGGCGGGCTTCCTGCGCATCCGGGGCGGCGACAACCCGCTCGACATGACCGGCGTGCACCCCGAGACCTACCCCGTGGTCGAGCAGATCATGGCGAAGACCGGCAAGCCCGTGGCCGAGCTGATGGGCCGGGCCGATATGCTCAAGACGCTCAAGCCCGAGCTGTTCGCGAACGAGAAATTCGGCGTCATCACCGTCAAGGACATCCTGGGAGAGCTGGAAAAGCCCGGCCGCGACCCGCGCCCCGACTTCAAGGTGGCGCGCTTCAACGACGGCGTGGAAGACATCGCCGACCTGAAGGAGGGCATGGTGCTGGAGGGCACGGTGAGCAACGTGGCGCAGTTTGGCGCCTTCGTGGACCTGGGCGTGCACCAGGATGGGCTGGTGCACGTGAGCCAGCTGGCGCACAAGTTCGTCAACGACGCGCGCGAGGTGGTCAAGACCGGCGACATCGTCAAGGTGAAGGTACTGGAGGTGGACGTGGAGCGCAAGCGCATCAGCCTGTCGATGAAGCTGGGCGATGCGCCGCGCCAGGGCGGCGAGCGAGGGGGCTACCGCGACAACCGCTTCGAGGGGGCAGGGCGCCAGCAGCAGCCGGCGCGCCGTGGCAATGAGCCGGCGCCGCAAAGCGCCATGGCCTCGGCATTTGCAAAACTCCAACAGGTCAAAAACCGGTAACAAGTGGGTACATAATCGGCAGGACACCAACCCCAGCGCTGATCCCATGGATTTGAATGCCCTGCTGGCCATGCCTGCCGTTCTGCCCAGCCTGCCGCGCGCGGTGGCGCTGCTCATGAACGAGCTGGCCCATGACGAGCCCAACCTGCGGCGCGTCAACCAGTTGTTCGCGTCCGACCCCGCGCTGGCCGCCCGCCTGCTGGAGCTGGCCAACTCCGATGGCTTCCAGGGGCCGCGCCAGATTGCGGGCGTGCCCGAGGCGCTGGCCCTGCTGAACACGTCGCACCTGCGTGATCTGGTCAGTTCGGCCACGCTGGGCACCACCTCGCGCTCGGTGCCAGGCATCAACCTGCAGCAGTTCTGGCGCTACAGCCTGCACACCGCCAAGTTCGCGCGCTCGCTCGCGGGCAGCGTGCACCAGAACCAGATCGCCGCCTACACCGCCGGCCTGCTGCACGGCCTGGGCGAGCTGCTGATCCACCTGGCCGACCCCGAGCGCATCCAGTCGCTCAACACCCTGGTGCCGCCGCTGGACATCCGCCGGGGCAAGGTCGAATCGCGCATCTTCGGCTACTGCTATGGCCGCGTGAGCGCGGCGCTGGCGCGGCGCTGGCAACTGCCTGCGGTGGTGGTCGATGCGCTGAGCTACCAGCACGCGCCGTTCGACAACCGCGCCTATGAACCGCTGGCGGGCGTGATCCACCTGGCCGCATGGCGCGTGCGGGCCCACGAATCGGGGCTCGATGAGCGGGAAATGGTGGTTACCTTCCCCGATCAGGTGGGCCTGGCCCTGGGGCTGGACATCGACATGGTGCTGCGCCAGGACCCGATCGACTGGACCCCCAAGACCGATCCCGAACCCGAGCCCGAGGCCGCGGACTACCTTGTCTGAGAGGCCTCCGCGCACCGGTCCCGCGCGCTTCGCCGCATGAAAGCCCTGCACATCCATGCCGGCCCGGTGGCGCTGGCGCATCTGCGCCGCCATGGCCTGCAGCCGCAGGATGTGCGCACCATTCCCGCAGCGGCCGGCGGCCCCAAGGGGCTGATCCTGGGGCCGCTGGACCGCTTCATCTTCGGTGAATGGCTGGCCCGCTCCGCGCACGAGGTGCACCTGGTGGGGGCCTCCATCGGCGCCTGGCGCATGGCCACGGCCTGCCTGCCGGGCAGCCTGGCGGCCTTCGAGCGGCTGGAGCATGACTACATCCACCAGCACTACGAGCCGCCGCCCGGCCGCAGCCGGCCCACGCCCCGCCATGTGAGCGAACGGTTCGGCCAGACGCTGCAGGCCTTCTACGGCGGCCAGGTGGAGGCGCTGCTGCGCCACCCGCGCTACCGGTTGCACATCGTCACGGCGCGCGGGCGCCACCTGCTGGCGCGCGAGCACGGCATCGCTACGCCGCTGGGCTACCTGGGCGCCTTCCTGGCCAACGCGGTGCACCGCCCGGCCATGGGCGCGTGGCTGGAGCGCGTGGTGTTTTCCTCGCCCGGTCCGCAGGGCGTGTGCGCGCCGCTGCCCTTCGGCACGCGCGACTACCGCACGCGCCAGGTGGCGTTGACGCCGGCCAATTTCATGCCGGCGCTGCAGGCCAGTTGTTCGATCCCGTTCGTGCTGCAGGCCGTGCACCACATTCCGGGCGCGCCGCCCGGCGCCTACTGGGACGGCGGCATCACCGACTACCACCTGCACCTGCGCTATGGCGCGGGAGATGCTATGAAAAACATAGCTTCTGGCGCTTGCCAGGAGGGCGCTGGAAGCCAAAAAGGCCCTGAATCACCAGGCCTGGTGCTGTACCCGCATTTCCAGCGCGCGGTGGTGCCGGGCTGGCTCGACAAGCAACTCAAGTGGCGCCACAAGGCCACGACCGCGCTCGACACCATGGTGGTGCTGGCGCCCAACCCCGAATGGGTGCGCGGCCTGCCCAACGCCAAGCTGCCCGACCGCCAGGACTTCATGCACTATGCCGGCGATACCCCGGGGCGCGTGCGCGCCTGGCAGGCGGCGGTGTCGGCCAGCGCGCGGTTGGCGGAGGAATTCGCCGAATGGCTGGAGCGGCCCGATGCGGCGGTGCTTCGGCCCCTGGCGGCGCCGTGACGGCGGTCACGGCGAGACGCATGCCCCTGGTTGGGCGGTGGCTGTGGCTGCGCGGTAGCCTTGGGCCCATTCAGGCACCTTGTCGGCGGGCATGGGCCGTGCGATGCCGTAGCCTTGCGCCAGCTCGCACCCCAGGTGCAACAGTTTTTCGCAGTGCGCCTGTGTTTCAACCCCCTCGGCGATGACCTTGCGCTGAAATGCCGTGGCCAAGCCAACGATGGCGCTGACGAGGGTGAGGTCGTCGTGGTCTTCGAGGATGCCCTTGACGAACGATTGGTCGATCTTGATCGTTTCCGCAGGCAGGCGCTTGAGGTAGGACAGGGATGAAAAGCCGGTGCCGAAATCGTCCAGCGCGAACCGCACGCCCAGGGCCTGGCAACTCTGCATCATGCCGCGCATGTAATTCACGTCCTCCAGCGCGGCGGATTCCAGGATCTCCAGCTCAAGCTGTGCGGGAGAGACTTCCGGACAGGCCTGGAGAGCCATTTTGAGGCGTTCCACGAAATCTGGGCGGTGGAAATGCCGTGCCGCGATATTCACGCTCACCGTCCAGGGCATGCCCGCGGCGGTCCAGGCGCGCAGCTGCATGAGCGCGTGCTCCAGCACCCATTCGCCCACCTCGACGATCAGGTCGGTGTCGTCGATCAGAGGGAAGACATGCTGTGGGCCGAGCAGTCCCTGTCCGGGGTGCTGCCAGCGCAGCAGCGCTTCCATGCCCAGGATCTCGCCCGTCCGCAGGTTGACCTTGGGCTGGTAATGCAGGCGGAACTCGCCGCCGCGCAGTGCCTGTGCCACCCGGGTCTGCTGCGAATGCAGGGTCTGTACCTCCTGGTCCTGCTGCACGTCGAACAGGTGCGCCTGGTTGCGGCCCGTGCGCTTGGCGTGGCACATGGCCTGGTCCGCATGGCGCAGCAAGGTGTCGGGGCTGGCGTCGTCCTGCGGAAACACGGCCACGCCAATGCTTGCCGTGGCGGGCAAGGTGAGGTTGTCGATGGCATAGGGTTGCGATAGCTGGGACAGCAGCAGCGATACGCGTTCCTCGACGGCCCGTGCGTCGGGCAGATCCCCCAGCAGCAGCGCGAATTCATCGCCACCCATGCGGGCCACGGCATCCGATGGCGTGACGAAGGCGCTCAAGCGCAAGGCCACTTGCTTGAGCAGGCGGTCCCCCGTTCGCGTGCCATGCTGCTCGTTGAGGGACTGGAAGTGGTCCAGGTCCAGCATGCAGACGGCCAGTAGCTTGCCGCGTTGCCGGGTGGTGAAAATGGCGTGCGTGAGGCGCTCGGCCAGCGCCGCGCGGTTGTGAAGCCCGGTCAATGCGTCGTGGCGGGCATGCCAGGACAGCTTCTCGCGCAAATCACGGGTTTCCGTGACGTTCCGGAAAACCAGCACGCAGCCCGCGGAGGCGCCGTTGCCTTCCTGGATGGGGGCGGCGGTGTATTCAATGGCGTAGTGTTCCCCGGAGCGGTGAATCAGGACTTGTTGCGCGGCTTGGTGGAGCGTGCTGCTGCGCAGTTCATGGCCGAATCCGCTGGGTGTCGTGAGGCTGACGGGCTCCTCGAAGAACCTGAAGACACCATCGAGCATGCGTCCGACGGCCTGTTCGGCCGTGTATCCGGTCATGAGCTGCGCTGCTTCGTTGATGCTCTCGATGCGGCCATGGACGTCGGTGGTGATGACGCCGTCGCCAATGGAGGCCAGCGTGACTTCGGCGCGTTCCTTTTCGGCGCGCAAGGCTTCCTGGGCGTGTTTGCGCTCCGTGATGTCCACCAGCGTGCCGATGGTTCCGGCCGTCATGCCGTTGGCCGTGGTGAAGGGGGCCTGGTAATACGCCATGTCCCGGATGGCCTGGTCCGCCGCGCGCACCTGGATCTCGCTGGCGCCGGGCTGCTGCGCCCGTGCGGCGGGGAGGGTGTCCGGCGCGGCCGGGAGGCAGAACCCCTGGGGCATGGGCTGCCCGACCTGATGGCTTGCCTGCGCTTTGAACAGGTGCTCCCACGCCTTGTTGACATCGAGGCACAGGCCCTTGGAGTCGCGCACGAAAACCGGCAGGGGCAGCGCGTCGATCAGTTGCCGCGTGAAATGCAGTTGCTCGCCTTGCTGTTGCTGGGTTTCCTTGAGCGAAACGACCAGGGATTGGACTTGGTCCGCCATGGCATTGAACGTGGCGGCCACCGCGCGGGCCTCCAGCGTGCCGCTGACGTCCATCCGGGTGTCCAGGTGTCCATGCTTGAACTGGTCGGTGGCATGCGCGAGGCGGCCCAGCATGCGTTCGTTGGCCCGCAGCAGCAGGGTCAACAGCAGCAGGATGATGAAAATGTTCAGCGCGGACAGCCTGGCCTGGACCAGAACGGTTTTCCAAACCTGGTCCACCAGCGGCTCGGGTTGCAGGACGAGGGTCAGCCGGCCGCTTTGCCCTTGGGGCAGGGGTTGGACAAATGTTTTCTGGGGGGGCGTGATCCGCAGGTATTGCACGAGCCAGGCCGGGGCCGTCTGCTGGAGGGCGGGCGGATGCAGTTCGAGCGTGGTGGCGCCATCCACCTGCCACAGCAAGGATCGCAGGGCGGGCACATGCTGGCCGGCATGTTCCTGCAGCGCATGTTCGATGGCCGCGCGGCCGGACGCAGGATTCTGGGTGAGCACGGGCAGCACCAGGAGTCCGATGCGGCTGAGCTCTGCCGCTGATCGGGCATGGACTTCCTCGGTTTCGGTGCTGAGCAGGAAGTGGTAGCGAACCCCGGTGGCCAGGAGGATGATCAGCAGAATGGGGAGAAACAGCCTGGGATAGGTTCCCTTCGCGAGCCATGTGGCGAGTGTGACTTGGGGCATGGAATGGCGTGGCTTCGCGAGGATCGCGGCGTTTGTTTGTTAGAAATTGTTTCCGGCGCGAGTTTAGCCTTCGGCCGTGGCTATCAAAAATGATAGCTACAGGCGCTCTTCCCCAGGGCGTAAAGCCAAGAAAATGGCAAATTCATGTGCTCTGCAGGTTGCCGCTGCAAGCCCTTTGGGCAGGGTCTCCATCGGCGGGAGCAAGCGATGGCTCCGCGCAGGCATCGACCCGCGCCATGAGGTCCTCGACCGCCATGGGCTTGCCGTACAGCCAGCCCTGGGCGAACTGCACGCCGCGCGAGCGCAGGTAGTCGGCCTGCTCCTGGGTCTCCACGCCCTCGGCGATCATCTCCAGCCCCAGCGTCTTGGCCATTTCGATGATGTGGGGCACGACCTGGCTGGTGACGGCCTGCAGCCCGATGGTGTCCACGAACGACTTGTCGATCTTCAGGTAGTCGATCTCGAACGACGCCAGGGCCGAGAGGTTGGAGTAGCCGGTGCCGAAGTCGTCGATGGCGACGCGCACGCCCTGTTCGCGGATGCGTTGCACCAGCGGGCGGGCGATGCTCGCGTCCACGAAGCTGCGTTCAGTGATCTCCAGCACCACGGCGCCGGGCGGTGCCTGCAGGGCCTGGAGCAGGGGGGCGATGTGCTCGATGGGGCCTTTGGGCTGCAGGTCGAGCGCCGAGAAGTTGATGCTGACATGGAAGCCCGGCCGGCGCTGGAGCAGCCCGGCCATGTCGCGCGCCACCATGTCCATGACATGGCGTGTGATGTCCTGGATCAGCCCGGTCTGCTCCGCCACGGGAATGAAGACGTCGGGCGGCACTTGCGTGCCGTCCACCCGCTGCCAGCGCAGCAGCGCCTCCGCGCCCACCACGCTGCCGTCTCGCAGGTCGACGATGGGCTGGTAGCGCAGGAAGAACTCCTTGCGCTGCAGGGCCAGGCGCAATTCCGTCTTGAGCGACATGCGCTGGCGCGCCAGCAGGACCACGGCCACCGCCAGCAGCAGCCCGGCGGCCAGGCCAATGGGCAGCATGATCCAGGTGAGCCGGCGCATGCGCCCGTCGATGTAGGAGCGCGGCGCGGCCGCGAGGCCGGAGACGTTGTGCTCGCCCGACGAGCGCAGCACCACGGTGTGCGAATCGGTCTCGAAGGCCTGCGCCGCCATGGTGTTCTTGCTGCGCGCGATCCTGGCCAGCCAATCTGGTGCGACGCTGCCCCGCGAGCGCGAGACGAAGCCCGGGTCGTTGACGACCACGGCGAGCACGACGTCGGTGCTGCGCACCACGATGTCGATGATCTGCTCCGGGTGGACGATGACGGCATTGCCATGCGCGTCGCTGTAGACGTTGAATAGCTGTCCCGGAATGATGGGCAGGTCCACGCCCACCCAGGCGCGCAGTCCGGTGGCGGTGCGCCCCTGGCCGGTGCCCAGTGCCAGCGGCGGCTCGTGCACGCCCAGCGAGGAGCACACCAGGGCGTTGTCGCGCACCACGCCGGCCGCCTGCAGGTAGGGCGATGTCATGCTGATCTGCCGCATGAGCGCGATGCCGGCCTCGGAGCAGGGCGCATCCGCCCGGGCCTGCATGGCGTCGACGGCCGCGACGATCTGCTGGCGCGTGAGGACGGCGCGGCGCAGCACCTCTTCGGCCAGCGATGCCAGGTAGGCCTGCTCGTCCTGCCGCGCCTGCTGCCCGGCGAATTGCAGTGCCAGCGCGATGGGCACCACGATGGCGGCCACCATGAACGCCGCCGCCAGGGCGAGGGTGTGCTTCATCGGGCGGCCTCCTTGTGGTTGTGCCGCCAGCCTAGCACAGGGTGTTACAAGCTGTCGCGCAGCAGTTCGCGGTATTCCTCGGCCGTGGCCACGCGCGGGTTGGTCTTGTGGCAGTGGTCGGCCAGCGCGCCCTTGATGACGTCGTCGAACAGCG
The DNA here is from genome assembly GCF_003604195.1 of Simplicispira lacusdiani. Classification (GTDB taxonomy): domain Bacteria; phylum Pseudomonadota; class Gammaproteobacteria; order Burkholderiales; family Burkholderiaceae_C; genus Simplicispira; species Simplicispira lacusdiani. The sequence goes on along the minus strand of NZ_QXGR01000003.1, from coordinate 4,032 downwards.
CCTCGGTCACGCCCATGGCGGCCAGGCCCGTGGGCAGGCCCAGGCGGGCGTTCATGTCGCGGATGGCCTCGGGGATGTCGGTGGCGCTGGCTAGGCCCATGGCGTGCGCCATGCGCTCCAGGCGCCGGTCCTTCTGCACCGACGGGGCCTGCGCATTGAAGCGCACCACGGCGGGCAGGAACATGGCGTTGAGCGTGCCATGGTGCAGGCGCGGGTTCACGCCGCCCAGGCTGTGGCTCAGGCTGTGCACGGCGCCCAGGCCTTTCTGGAAGGCCATGGCGCCCTGCATGCTGGCGCTCATCATGTTCAGGCGCGCCTCGCGGTCGGAGCCATCGCGCGTGGCGCGCTCGATGGCGGCCCAGCCGCGCTCCAGGCCGTCGAGCGCGATGCCATCGGCCGGTGGGTTGAAGGCGGCCGACATGAAGGTCTCCATGCAGTGCGCGATGGCGTCCATGCCGGTGGCGGCGGTCAGCATGGGCGGCAGGCCCAGCGTGAGTTCGGGGTCGCAGATGGCCGTCTTGGGCACCAGGTTCCAGGAGTGGAAGCCGAGCTTGCGGTGGTCGTCCACGATGATGATGGCGCCGCGCGCCACCTCGCTGCCCGTGCCGCTGGTGGTGGGCACGGCGATCAGGGGCGCCGCGCGCTCGGTGATGCGCGGCGAGCCGCCCTCGATGGTGGCGTAGTGCGTGAGCGGGCCCTCGTGCGTGGCGGCGATGGCGATGCCCTTGGCGCAGTCGATGGCCGAGCCGCCGCCCACGGCGATCAGGCCGTCGCAGCCCTGGGCCTTGTACACCTCCACGGCGGCGCGCACGGCGGCCTCGGTGGGGTTGGAGGGGGTCTGATCGAACACCGCCACGGGCATGCCGGGCAGGGCGTCCAGCGCTTTTTGCAGCACGCCGGCCGCCTTCACGCCGGGGTCGGTGACCACCAGGGGGCGCGTGATGCCCACGCGTTCGCATTCCTGTTTCAGCAGTTGGACGGCGCCGTACTCGAACTGGATCTGGGTGACGTAGTAGATGAAGGCCATGGCGTGGGTGCGACAGCGGGAACTGCCGGCTTGCGTTTACGATAAGTGCAAACACTTTAAACCCGGAGACACCCATGACCAAGCCTTCCCGCCTGATTCCCCTGGCCCTGGCCGTCGCTTTTGCGACAAACGCCCAGGCGGCCTGCCTGAGCGACACGCAGGCCGCCGAACTGGTGGCCAGCTACGTGGCCAAGACCCCGGCGGCCAATCCGGACAACCTCTCCGACGCCGACGGCGCCTGCACGCGCGCCAAGGTCAACGCGCTGCTGGCGCAACGCATGGGCAAGGTGGTGGGCTACAAGGCGGGGCTGACCAACCCGGCGGTGCAAAAGCGCTTCAACACCGACAAGCCCGTGTGGGGCAAGCTCTACGAAGGCATGGTGCTGCCGAGCGGTGCCACGGTGGAGGCCGGCTTCGGCGCGCGCCCCCTGTACGAGGCCGACATGCTGGTGCGCGTGAAGAGCACGGCCATCAACCGGGCGCGCACGCCCATGGACGTGCTCGAAGCCATCGACCAGGTGATCCCGTTCATCGAACTGCCCGACCTGCTGGTGCAGGCACCGCCCAAGCTCAACGGCGCTGGCGTGAGCGCCATCAACGTCGGCGCGCGCCTGGGCGTGGCGGGCTCGCCCTTGGCCGTGCCGGTGCTGCGTGCCGAGCGCTATGCCCTGCTCGATGCCCTGCGCGACATGCGCGTATCCCTGCAGGATGCCAACGGTGCCAGCCTGGGCGGGGGCAAGGGCAGCGACATCCTGGAGCACCCGCTCAACGCCGTGGTGTGGCTCGCCGGCGCGCTGGCCCAGGAGGGGCTGGCCCTGCAGCCGGGCGATCTCGTCAGCCTGGGCTCGTTCTCGCCGCTGCTGCCGCCCAAGGCCGGCCTGTCGGTGACGGCCACCTACGACGGCCTGCCGGGTGCCGCCCCGGTGCGCGTGACCTTCAAATGACCTTGCGAAAGAACCGCCCCTGGTGACCGACCTGCACATCCACCACACCCGCCTTACCCCGCAGATGCGCAGCGTGCTCCAGCGCATGGAGCGCGCGGGGCGCCCGCCCTTGCACACACTCCTGCCCGCCCAGGCGCGCGCTGCCTACGAGGCCGGCGCCGACGTGCTCGAAGTCCCCCGCGCCGCGCTGGCCCGCGTGGACGACTTCACCATCCGCGCCCGCGACGGCCATGCCATGCCCGCGCGCCTGTATGCACCATCGCTGGATACGGGCCTGCCCGTGTTGCTGTACCTGCACGGCGGCGGTTTCACCATCGGCAGCATCGCCACGCACGACGTGCTGTGCCGCGAGCTGGCGCGGCGCGCCGGCTGCATGGTGGTGTCGCTGGACTACCGGCTGGCGCCCGAGCACAAGTTCCCCACGGCCTGCCACGACGCCTGGGACGCGCTGGCCTGGCTGGCCGCGCATGCCGACACCCTGGGCGGCGACCGCGCGCGCCTGGCCGTGGGCGGCGACAGCGCGGGCGGCACGCTCTCGGCCGTGAACGCCATCCTGGCGCGCGACGCCGGCCTGCCGCTGGCGCTGCAGCTGCTGTTCTACCCCGGCTGCGCCGCGCACCAGGACACCCCCTCGCACGCCACCTTTGCGCGCGGCCTGGTGCTGGAGGAGCCGGCGATCAGCTGGTTCTTCGGCAACTACGTGACCACGCGCGCGCAGCGCGAGGACTGGCGCTTCGCGCCGCTGCACGCCGACGACGTGGAGGGCGTGGCAGCGGCCTGGATCGGCCTGGCCGAGTGCGACCCGCTGGTGGACGAAGGCGTGGACTACGCCGACAAGCTGCGCGCGGCGGGCGTGGCGGTGGACTTGGAGATCTACCGCGGCGTCACGCACGAATTCATCAAGATGGGCCGCGCCATTCCCGAGGCGCTGCAGGCCCATGCCGACGCGGCCGCCGCGCTGCGCCGGGCCTTTGGACTGGAGTGAACACCATGCAACGCCGAGATTTCCGCTGCTTCCACCGCCTGCGCGTGCGCTGGGCCGAGGTGGACATGCAAAAAATCGTCTTCAACGCCCACTACCTGATGTACGTGGACACCGCCATGATGGACTACTGGCGCGCCCTGGCGCTGCCCTACGAGGACAGCATGCTGGCCCTGGGCGGCGACATGTACGTGAAAAAGGCCTCGCTCGAATACCACGCCTCGGCACACCTCGACGACCGCGTGGACGTGGGCATGCGCTGCGAGCGCGTGGGCAATTCCTCGGTGCTGTTCCAGGCGGGGCTGTTCCGGGGCGAGACGCTGCTGGTGTCGGCCGAACTCGTCTATGTGTTCGCCGACCCGGCCACGCAAACCTCCAAGCCGGTGCCGCCCGCGCTGCGCGCGCTGTTGACGGGCTTCGAGACCGGCGAAGCCATGGCGGCCGTGCATGTGGGCAGCTGGGACGCGCTCGGGCCCGATGCCGCCCGGCTGCGCCAGGCGGTGTTCGTGCAGGAACTGGGCATACCGGCCGAGATGGAGGCCGATGCGCACGACGCGAGGGCCACCCATGCCGTGCTGCGCAACCACCTGGGCATGCCCGTCGCCACGGGCCGCCTGCTGCAGGAAGCGCCGGACGTGGGCCGCATCGGCCGCCTGGCCGTGGACGGCAAGCTGCGCGGCGCGGGTTGGGGCCGGCAGGTGCTTGATGCGCTGCTGAACGCTGCCCGCGCGCGTGGCGACCGGCGGGTGGTGCTGGATGCGGAGGCCAGCGCCGAGGGCTTTTACCAGCGCGCGGGGTTCGTGGTGCGCGGGGAGCCGTTCGTGGAGGCGGGGATTCGCCATGTTTCCATGGAGAGTGTTTTATAGGGCTTTTGGGCTCAAAGGCTTATCTGGTAATCGCTGGTAGCTATCGTTTTTATTGTTGGGGTCAGGGATTTGCGAAGGGCAGAGGCCGGGTCTCGGCCCGGCAGCCGACTCACTTTTCTTTGCTTCGCCAAAGAAAAGTAAGGGCGGTCTCAAATCTGAAGTGCAACACCTGAACCTCAGGTAACTTGCACAGATGACTTCACGATACACGCA
>NZ_QXGR01000026.1 GCF_003604195.1 Simplicispira lacusdiani | reverse complement strand
AGCAGCCAGACGGGCCAGGGCCCGGACGCACCCACCACCAAATACGCCCACAACGCCCTGGGCCAGCGCGTGTTCAAGACCGAGCCATTGTTTGCCGCAGCCAGCGGCAAGGGCACACCAACCGACAGCCCCCTGGACGATGAAGAAGAGCCGGAATCCCCCGGCCTGCTCAAGACCCTGCACGCGTTCTTCACGCGGCTGTGGAGCCCTGCCAAGAGCGATGCAGAGCACCTGGGCTGGGCCTATGTGTACGACGAGGAAGGCAGCCTGCTGGGCGAATACGGCACAGGCGGCAGCCAGAGCGCAGGGCAAAGCCAGTTCCTGTACCTGCCAACACAAAGCGGCCCCATCCCGATCGCCGCAGAGATCGACGGGCGCCTGTACGCCATCCACACCGACCACCTGGGCACGCCAAGGCGCCTGACGCAGGCCGACGGGCAGGCCGCCTGGCAATGGGCCTACACCCCCTATGGCGACGAAGCGCCCACGCTGGGGGCCCAGCGGTTTACCAACGAAATGACCAACCCCACGACGGGTGCCACCAACATCCCGCCCGTGCGCTTCAACCTGCGCTATCCGGGGCAGTACTTTGACGCAGAGAGCGGGTTGCATTACAACTACTTCCGCTCGTACGATCCGAGGACGGGACGCTACACGCAGAGTGACCCTATTGGATTACAAGGGGGATGGAATCGGTTTAGCTATGTCGAGGGGAATCCGCTGGGTTTGACCGATCCGACAGGATTGGCAGCACCAGCGCTTGCACCTTTGCTACCTATCGTGATTCAGGTATGCCGCAAAGTATTGGCAGAAACACTGGCTGCAATGGCTGGTGCCGGTGCGGCGGCTGTAATTGTTGAAGTGACGGATTGTGATGACGAAAAATGTAAGAAAGATGAGGATGATTGTGTTACGGCCAGTCAATTCCACTTGAAGGCGGCAGGCATTGGAGATCCGCATGATTTTAAGCGGGATTTTTTAGGGAAAAGAGCGCCTATTAAACTGTGGGATATTTGTGCCTGCAAAGATGGAGCTATAAAAATCGCAAATCATGGGGCGTGTGGATTTAAAGGGCCGAAAATAGAGACTGGCTATAGGTGGAAATAGTATGACCGACAATCAGAAAAATGAATTGCAAAATGTGAATCTAGGACGAACTGTTGGCTCTAGATATTTCCTATTGAGTGCTGGCGGGCATCGAGATAAATTAATGTCGATGCATGCAGAGTTGAACTTGCCGGGCTCGACATTGAAAAAGTTAAAAATTAATCCTCTTGATGATACGCCAGATATAGAGCGATGGCTCTGGGAGAGCTCTAAGGAATACTGCGTATCAGATTATCCATTAGAGGAGGTGGAAAGGTTTTTGCATAATAATATTGAGGCAATAAATTGCATGAGAAAATATCGGGAAACTTTATCTTTAAATATTTGCTTATGCTGGAAATTTATTGAAAATGAACTTCATGGATTTTACGCTTCATCTGAATTGATGCATCTTCTATCCAGTGCAGGATTGGGTTTGGATATTGATATTGCGAACTGGAATTAAGTGCGCAGAAATATTGTTAAAAATGGCGAACTCAACTCCGATGTGCAAAATCCACCAAGCTCATGAGGTCTGCCGGTGTTTTTTGCTTCTAAATTGATAGCTGCCAGCTATTGCCCATCAAGCGCTAGAGCCCAATTTCGCTTCAAGTTCCGACGCATCCCCTGCGCCCTGGGTCACATCCAGCGCGACGCCCAAGGCAACTCAACCCAGGAAACCAGCCCCGACAGCGGCCAGCAGCGCACCCAGTACGACGCCCTGGGCCTGCCCCAGCAAGTGACCGACGC
>NZ_QXGR01000025.1 GCF_003604195.1 Simplicispira lacusdiani | reverse complement strand
CCGAAGGAGTATTAATTTAAATAATTTATTTAATGAAATTATTAATTATAAATAAAAATAATAATTTTTAAAGATGTAATATAAAAATAAATATAATATAATTTAGGATAATTATATAAAATATTTATTATATATAGTTTTTATAAAGAGTTTTAAAAGTGATAATATAATATATAATATTTATAAGTTCCGGGGCCCGGCCACGGGAGCCGGAACCCCGAAAGGAGTTATTTATATATATATAATTATAATCTTATTAATTATTTATATATATATTTAATATTATTTTTATATAATTTTATATTAAAGTATTATAATTATATATTTAATATTATTTTTATATAATTTTATATTATTTATTTATTTATTTATTTATTTAAAAATATTATAATCATATATTTAATATTATTTAATATATTTTATATATTATATCTTTTATTGATTTATATATATATAGATTTAATAAATATATATATATATATATATATAAATATTCATTATATATTTATTATTATTATTATTATTTATTACTATTTTTTATTATATATTAATAATATATATATTATTAGTTATGGGTATCCTAATAGTATATTATTATTTTTAATAATAATTTATGATTTATGTATAATAAATAAGTAGGGAATCGGTACGAATATCGAAAGGAGTTATATATTATTAATTATTTATAATTATTTTATATATTATTAATTATTTATAATTATTTTATATATTTATAATTATTTTATATAGATAGGTTAGATAGGATAGATAGTATAGATAGGGGTCCCATTTATTATTTACAATAATAATTATTAATGGGACCCGGATATCTTATTGTTATTAATTTATATATTATTCATTATTATTAATATATATTTAATATAATTAAATATTATATTATATTATATTATATTATTTATTAAAAAAAAATCTATTACTTATTTTTTTTATTAATATATAAATTATTTATATAATTTATCATTTTTATTTATATATTATTATTTTTTATATATAAATTAATATATATATATATTATATATACTTTTTTTTTTTATAATATATCTATATATATAAATAAATATATTATATTATATTTTTATATAATATATTATTAATTATTATTTTAATTTTCTATTCTATTGTGGGGGTCCCAATTATTATTTTCAATAATAATTATTATTGGGACCCGGATATCTTCTTGTTTATCATTTATTATATTAATTATTTGGTTTTTATTTTTAATTTATATTTATTTTATATAATTTATTATATTGTTTATACTTTATATCTATTATTAATTATATTATATTATTATAATATATTTATTGATTATATTATTAAATATTAACAAATGTGTGCTCTGTATTTATTTAATATTCTGGTTATTATCACCCACCCCCTCCCCCTATTACTTATATATTTGAAATATATAAATATATAACATAATAAATTAATATATTAATAATTATATACTTATTTTTTTTTATTATTTATAAATATTATTTAATAAAATATTAACTTATTTATAAAATTTTAATAAATATATTTAATATAATTCTTTAATTTAATAATAATATTATATTTTAATATAATTTATTTATTATTAATAATTAATATATTCCTTATTTATTTTTTATTATTATTTATAAATATTACAATTTATTTTTATATTTATATTTATTATTATTATTTTATAATAGATATATTAATATTCTTTTTAGGTTCTAATAGATCTTCATTATATACCTTTATTAGAACTTAATGATAATATTATATTTTATATTTAAACTCCTTTCTTAATAATAAAATTATATTTTTATATAATTTATAATTATTTACTTTTTTATTATTTATTATTATTTATTATTAATATATTAATATAATAATAAGTTCTCGAATTCCTTTTTTCTTTTAAAGAAGGAAATTATAATAATATTAATATATATAGGTAAAATATAATAGTCCCCACTCCGCGTAACGGTGTCCGCAATAATATAACTTATTAAATTCTTATATATACTAAAATAATAAAAATTATTCTTTTCTATTTTTTTATTATTATTATTATTATTATTATATATATCATTTTATTTTTATATAATATTTATAATATAATATTATACATTA
>NZ_QXGR01000024.1 GCF_003604195.1 Simplicispira lacusdiani | reverse complement strand
TCCCCGACGCGCTTCCGATTAGAGAGAGAAATAAAGACTTACCTACAAAAATAGGCTCGTTACAAGCTCATATAAACGATTTGAAGATAAACGTAAAGGTTTTATATCAACAAACGAAAAAAGTCTTTAAAGAGCAATTTAAAACGTTTAGAGGGCTTGTTAAGAATGAACTAGTTGGAAGGGAAGTAGAGGATTACTTTGAGCGTGAACATAAAAACGAAATGACTAAACAACGAGGATATGATATGGAAAGGTAAAACCGCCTTAGAATCAATTCTTGGGCGGTTTATTCAACTGCATTAATTGGAGCCTTATTATTATTAAAATCTTCGAATCTAGCAAGTAAGTATTTCTCTTTTGTATCTTTACCACGATGAACAAGGCTTGGATGTATCATTATTGCTCCAGTTCTTCTAGTAATTATTTGGGCTTGCTCCAGTGTTTTTAATGTGTCTATTACAGTTTGTCTAGATACCTTGCTTTTTTCGGTCAATTCTCTTGTAGTTATAATTAACGTATTTGTTGATTTGTCCATGTTTTCTAATATGTATTTTACAACTTGCATTTTTTTATTACCTAAACTATCTATTAATTGAACGATTGCAGTTAAATATGTGATCATAAAACCATTTCTAGGAGTTTTCTTTATGACTTCATCAGTTTCTATTATTTCACCTGTATCTAGGTTTCTCCATCGACTTTTACCGTTATATATTATTTCGTTTTCAGTTTTTTGTTTTGGCATATTATCACCTTTCTCCTATATTTTTATATTTCCATTTTATCATAATTAGACCAAAAGGTCAAAAAAAAATAGACCAAAAGGTATAAAAAATTAGACCAAAAAGTATAAAAAATTAGACCAAAGAAAATGCCCTTCAATAGCTATATATCAGCTTAAAATCTACTTTTTACCCCCTGCTTACTCTTTTCTATATATTTAAGGCGATAAATATCGCCTTAAATATATTCTTTTTTCATTTTTTTTAGAGGGCTTTCCACAATGCAATAGTCGAGTAGTATTTTTTGAGAAAACCACTCAAAAAATCTCCACTCTTTTGCTATTGCATAGTGAAATTCGGCAGGTGTGAGCATGTCGCCAAGCCGAACATACCAAAAACGAGGATTTAAGTTGCACGACTTGGACTAGCAATTGTACCTGCCGAACCGCCTTGATCTATCGTTCAAGAATTTCACTAATGCCATATAAAATTACGTTAAGTTCCTGGGGGCTAGCCCCCAAACCCCCAGCCAGCACTCACACCCAAAAACAAGGGGGATACCAATAAAAAAGTCAAAATCCACTATATAGGATTTTGACTTTTTTATTGGTATTGAACTACAAGGGTCCCTACAGGCTGTTTTTGAACACCCGTAGTTCTTTTTAAAAGGGATTAATTTATCAGATTTATTAAATGAATAATTCATAAAATCCCCTTTCAATCACTCTGTTGTATGGCAATTTATCAAGTAGGCAGTTGTACATAAGTAGTGTATGCAGGGGACAAAAATGTGTATATAACTGGATAAGCCTTTTTTATTTTTGGCTTGGTATGAAAAAAGAACCCTAATGTTGGATAGGGTTCTTTTTAGGGGTAACAGTTGAAGGTTGAAGGTATATTTCATATTTATTATGTACTTTACTCTTATATTCATTCGAATAGGAAACACATATGTTTGGAGTAATTTGCAAAGCGATTGTTGGAAAAGGAAAAATTAGCGGTAAGTGTCAATGGTAAGCGGACTGGAAGGGGTCAGCGGTTTGTGCTGATCCATGAAAGGAGCATTAAGGAATTGACACGTGCAATTGATTCTTCACCCTCTTGGCCTGTCAAAACGTCAAACGTTTTGGCCTGCCAACCGGCGAGGGAGTCCCTCAAGGATTGAGGGGTTGGGGAGTTCGATTGATGGGGTCAAGGGGAAGAGTTCCCCTTGTAGGTTCGGACAAAGTCCGAGGTTTTTTTGCCATGCAAGGCATGGTTTGGCGAAGCCAACGAGCCTCGCAGAGCACGTCCAAATGAAATTTGGTATAACGTGCTAGACCAAATTATTGGATTCTCTCAATCTTCGTGCTATGCTGATTACCAAAAGGGGGGCTTACTTGTGGCTCATGTAGAAAAATATACAAAAGGCAGCGTACAAGGATTATCGATTCATTGGGACAGAAAAACAGAAAATCATTCGAATCAAGAGATTGATAATGAGCGGTCAAATTTAAATTATGATTTATGCGAAAAAGAAGGAGATACACTTTCCCGCATGAATGATCGATTACGTGAAGTACATTGTTTGAATCGGAAAGATGTAAAAGTTTGTAGTGATTGGGTTGTTACGTTACCAGAAAACTTGAAGGGGACTTCAGAAAAAGAACAACGTGAATTTTTTGAAAAAACCTATGAGTTTTTAGCGAATCGTTATGGCGGTGAAAAAAATGTATTGTCCGCTAACGTACATAAGGACGAAACAACACCTCATATGCATTTTGCTTTTATGCCTGTTGTTTGGGACGAGAAAAAACAACGGGAAAAAGTTTCAGCCAAAGAGGTTTTAACAAGAAAAGATTTAAAGACATTCCACCAAGATTTAGATACATTTTTGAAAAAGGAAATACCACACATCTACAAAGATGGAATTTTAAATGATAAAACGATTGGTGTTGATACCGTTAAGGATTTAAAAAAGCATTCTCTAGAAATAGAGAAACAAAAAAAGGCGATGGATGCGGAAATAAAGATAAAAGAAAAAGACTTGGAGAGAAAAATCCAATCTTTAGATAAAGAATTTGAAAGTAAAAAGAAAAAGCTTTTAGATCTCAGTGAACAATTACCACAAGAAATCAAAATCAATGCAAAAGGGAAAGAGAAAAAAACAGAGGTTGTGAAAAAAGGATTATTTAAAACAGAAACGATAACCAAAAACACTGGGAATTGGATTATTGGAACGAACGAATTGAAAAGAGTACAAAAAATGGTGAACGCTGCCTATATGGTCAAAAGGGATTATGAACGTTTGCAAAGTACAGATTTGGTGGAAGAAAATAAAAAATTACACCTGCAAGTAGAGGGCTTGTCTAACAATTTAAAAGCATCTCATCAGATTAATGCGGAGTTGAGAGAGAGAAATAAAGAATTACATACAAAAATAGG
>NZ_QXGR01000023.1 GCF_003604195.1 Simplicispira lacusdiani | reverse complement strand
AACGTGGGCATCCTGGCCACCGAGCATGTGCCCTTTGGCGGCGTCAAGCAGTCCGGCCTGGGCCGCGAGGGCTCGCACCATGGCATGGATGACTATGTGGAGATCAAGTACCTCTGCATGGGCGACATCCTCAAGTGAGCCGACCGATGCACTATTAGTTTTGTAGCTGCTCGCGCTTGACCATCAGGCGCTGGAGGCCAAAAACATTCAAACCGCCACACCGCGAGGTGCTGGCGGTTTTTTTGTGCCCTCCGTGTTTACCCTGACAAAGATATTTTTAATATCCTGCTAATATATTTAAAAGTCGCAAACGACCCCACCCACCGATTCACCACCCCACCCTAGGAGTTCATCCATGACGACCACCCGCTGGCAAGGCATCTTCCCCGCCGTGACCACCAAGTTCCACGCCGACGAGCGCATCGACGCCGAGGGCACGGCCCGCCACATCGACTTCCAGATCCGCAACGGCATCCACGGCGTCGTCACCTGCGGCTCGCTGGGCGAAGCCAGCACGCTGTCGCTCGAAGAAAAGCTCGAAGTCGCCCGCATCGCGGTGGAGGCCAGCGGTGGCCGCGTGCCCGTGCTGGCCAACGTGTCGGAAACCAGCACCCGCGACGCGCTGCGCTACATCGACGCGGCCAACAAGCTCGGCGTGGCCGGCTACATGGTCATGCCCTCGGTCATCTACGTGGCCGACGCGCGCGAAGCCATGGCCAACGTGCGCGCCATGGCCAAGGCCGCCCAGCGTCCGCTGATGGTCTACAACAACCCCGTGGCCTACCGCGTGGACCTCAAGCCCGAGCACATGCTGGAGCTGGCCGACTGCGAACAAGTGGTCGCCGTCAAGGAAAGCACGGGCGACATCCGCCGCGTGACCGACCTGCGCAACACCGTGGGCGACCGCTACCAGATCTTCTGCGGCGTGGACGACCTGGCCTACGAGGCCCTGGCCCTGGGCTGCGACGGCCTGGTGGCCGGCGTGGGCTGCGCCTTCCCGCGCGAGACCGTGGCGCTGTACGAGCTGATGAAGGCCGGCAAGTTCGCCGAGGCCCTGCCGCTGTACCAGTGGATGACGCCCATGCTGCACCTCGACGTGTCGAACAAGCTGGTGCAGAACCTCAAGCTCATCGACGCGCTGGTGGGCGTGGGCACCGAGCATGTGCGCCTGCCGCGCATGCCGCTGGTGGGCGCCGAACGCGAGTTCGTCACCGCCGTGGTGCAGAAGGCCCTGGCCAACCGCCCCGCCCAGTACCGCTCGGTCGACTAAGAAGGTGTGAACGAACCCACCATGCCCGCTCATTCCGCCAAAACACACCCGCTCGTCGTTGCAAATGCTCGCCATAGCACGGGCTATGGCTGTGCTTTGCGCCTAGATCGGCCGCGTTTTCGCGGCCTGCTCGGGCACGCCGGATTCATTCATACCTTCTGACCCCCCTCTCAAAGCCCTGCCATGAACGAACAAAACCCTTCCCAGGACCTGTCCGGCCATGGCTGGGCCCGCGGGATACAGCGCGCCTCGGCCGCGATCCTGCGGGCCGAGCGCCTGGCCCTGATGGCACTCATGGGCCTGCTCGCGCTGATGATCCTGCTCAACGTCGCCACACGCTATTCCGGCATGCCGATCTACTGGGTGGACGAGGCGGCGGTCTACCTCGTGGTGTGGCTGTGCTTCGTCGGCGCCTCCACCATGACGCGGCTGCGCCTGGACTTCGCCGTCACGCTGCTGACCGACGCCGTGGGCGAGCGCCATGCACGCCGCCTCAAGGCGCTGTCCACCGCCTGCGTTTTCCTCTTTGGCTGCGCGCTCATCGCCATGTGCTGGGTGTGGATGGACCCCGTGGGCATCGCGCGCCACGGCTTCGACGCCCGGGAATTCGCCGCCGAGAGCTTCAACTTTCTCTACACCGAACGCACCCAGACCCTGAACTGGCCCACCTGGGTGGTGCAGCTCGTGCTGCCGCTGTTCGCGCTGTGCTTCACCCTCCACGCGGCGGCCAACCTCGTCGAGGACCTGGGCCTGCGGCCCCGCGCCGCCATCGCCGGCTTCAACCTCGGCAACGCCGAGGAAACCGTCAACTGAACCCGCACGGACCGACACCATGACCACTGGCCTGTTCTTCCTCGCCGTCATGCTGCTGGGCGTGCCCATCGGCGTGTGCCTGTGCCTCGCGGGCATCGTCTACATCTTCGCCACCGATGCCACGGTGCTGTTCCAGTCCTTCCCCTCGCAGATGTTCGGCGGCGTGGACAGCTACGGCCTGATCGCCATCCCGCTCTTCATCCTCATCGGCGAGATCATGGGCAGCGGCGGCATCACGCGCCGCCTGGTCGATCTGGCCATGGGCTTCGTCGGCGCCGTGCGCGGCGGCCTGGCCTATGTGAACGTGCTGGCCAACATGATGCTGGCCTCCATCATCGGCTCGGCCACCGCGCAGGTGGCCATCATGTCCAAGATCATGGTGCCCGAGATGGAGAAGCAGGGCTACGACAAGACCTTCGCCGCCGGCGTCACCGTCTACGGCGGCATGCTCGGCCCCATCATTCCGCCCTCGGTGATGTTCGTGGTCTACAGCGTGCTGGCCCAGGTGGCCGTGGGCGACATGCTCATGGCGGGCATCCTGCCCGGCATCCTGCTGACGGTGCTGTTTTTCATCGTCATCGCCTGCATGGGGCTCGTCTACAACTACCCGCGCAGCGAGAAGAAGACGCTGCGCGAGCGCGCCCGCACCATCGCGCTGGCCTCGCCCACGCTGCTCATCCCCATCGTCATCGTCGGCTCCATCCTCGCGGGCATTGCCAACCCGACCGAATCGGCCGCCGTGGGCGCCGTGGTCTCGGCGCTGGTGGGCCGCTTCGTGACGCGCGAGCTGCGCTTTTCCATGCTGCCGCAGATCCTGCTGCGCTCGGCGGTGTACTCGGCCATCGTGCTGTTCCTCGTCGCGGCCGCCGCCGTGTTCTCCTGGCTGCTGATCTACGGCAAGGTGCCGCAGGCCGCCGCCGCCTGGATACAGACCGTGGCCAAGGACCCGGTGAGCTTCCTGCTCATCACCAACGTGATCCTGCTGGTGATCGGCACCGTGATCGACGGCATCCCGGGCCTGATCATGACCGTGCCCATCCTGCTGCCCATCGCCACCGAGGTCTACCACATCGACCCGCGCCACTTCGGCGTGGTGGTGGTGGTGAACCTGGTGCTGGGCCTGATGTCGCCCCCCGTCGGACTGAGCTTCTTCGTCGCGGCCGCCGTGACGGGCGCCAAGCCCGGGAAGATGTTCCTCGTCACCCTGCCCTTCTTTCTGATCTGCTGCGCCGCGCTGGTGCTGCTGTCGCTGTTCCCCAGTCTCTCCCTCGGCCTCCTTGATTGATCCTCCCACCCACGAAAGGCATTGCACCATGAACCTGTCCCGCCGCCACTTCGTCCAGGCCAGCGCCGCGCTGGCCGCCCCCGCCTTCATCGGCCAGGCCCGCGCCCAGGCCAAGGAATTCCGCCTCGGGCTCATCACGCCCGCGGGCCATTCGTGGAACCGCGCCGCGCTGGCCTTCGGCGAGTCGCTCAAGAAGGAAACCGGCGGCCGCCTCTCGGCCACGGTGTTCCACTCGGGCCAGCTCGGCAACGAGGCCGCGATGATGCAGCAGCTGCAGACCGGCGCGCTGGACATGGGCTGGATCCAGGCCGCCGAGCTGGGCTCGCGCGTGGCCAGCATCGCCTCGATCAACGCGCCCTACCTGGTGCGCTCCACCACCGACGTGGCCCGGCTGGTGCGCCACGAGGCCGCGCTCAAGCTGCTCGACGTGCTGCCGCGCGAGACCGGCACCATCGGCCTGGGCTGGGGCATCACCGGCATGCGCGTGGTGTTCTCCACCCGCGAGATCGGCGGCACCAAGGACATCAAGGGCATGAAGCTGCGCATCAACCCCACGCCGGTGTACCGCGACTTCTACCAGCAGCTGGGCGCCGCGCCCACCCCCATCCCCACGCCGCAGGTGTTCGACGCCATGGCCAACGGCCAGGTGGACGGGCTGGAGGCCGACATCGAGTTCTCGTGGAACCAGCGCTTCGACAAGGTGGCCAAGTCCATGCTGCAGATGAACGCGCTGTTCATGCCCTTCGCGCCGCTGGTCTCGGGCCGCGTCTGGCAGGGCCTGAGCGCCCCGGACCGCGAGCTGATCCGGGGCCTGGTGCGCCAGTCGCTCGACGGCCAGATCCGCGACATCGTGACCACCGAGCTGGGCCTGATCGAGAAATTCAAGGCCGTGCCCTTCCCGATCAAGACCGAACCCACCCTGGACGTGGCCGCGCTGGCGCGCGATTTCGACAAGATCTGGCTCCCCAAGGCGCCGCAGATCGCCGAGCTGCGCAAGGTCGGCGCCGCCCTGTAACCACGCTCCCGTGGCCCGGGCACTGCCCGGGCCACGCCCCACCTTCCTACCGCATTGCCATGGACACCCGTACCTCTCCGCTCTCGCTGCTCAACGACCCTTCGCTGCTGAAAACCGACGGCCTCATCAACGGCCAATGGATCAGCGGAGCCAGCCGCTTCGCCGTGCATGACCCGGCCACCGGCTTGAAGCTGGCCGACGTGGCCAACCTGGGCCCCCAGGACGCCCAGGCCGCCATCGCCGCCGCCAACGCCGCCTGGCCTGCCTGGCGCTCCAAGACCGCCAAGGAGCGTTCCATCATCCTGCGCAAGTGGTATGACCTGCTCATGGCCAACCAGGACGACCTGGGCCGCATCATGACCGCCGAGCAGGG
>NZ_QXGR01000022.1 GCF_003604195.1 Simplicispira lacusdiani | reverse complement strand
AAAGCAGAAACGCCCCGCTCATTGCTGAGAGGGGCGTTGCTGGGCTGTAAGAGCCTGACGATGACCTACTTTCACACGGGAACCCGCACTATCATCGGCGCAAAGTCGTTTCACTGTCCTGTTCGGGATGGGAAGGAGTGGTACCAACTTGCTATGGTCATCAGGCATAACTTGGTGTCATCTTGACGAGGTCAAGACAACGAATTCATAGAGTTTGGAATCAGTTTGGTTTTGATTGCGTCACTTGGCATAACAACCTTGACGGATTGGTCAAAGTTATAGGGTCAAGCCGCACGAGCAATTAGTACAGGTTAGCTTAACGCATTGCTGCGCTTCCACACCCTGCCTATCAACGTCCTGGTCTTGAACGACTCTTTAGGGGGCTCAAGGCCCCGGCAGATCTCATCTTGAAACGAGTTTCCCGCTTAGATGCTTTCAGCGGTTATCTCTTCCACACTTAGCTACCCGGCGATGCCACTGGCGTGACAACCGGTACACCAGAGGTGTGTCCACTCCGGTCCTCTCGTACTAGGAGCAGGCTTCCTCAAATCTGCAGCGCCCACGGAAGATAGGGACCAAACTGTCTCACGACGTTTTAAACCCAGCTCACGTACCTCTTTAAATGGCGAACAGCCATACCCTTGGGACCGGCTACAGCCCCAGGATGAGATGAGCCGACATCGAGGTGCCAAACACCGCCGTCGATATGAACTCTTGGGCGGTATCAGCCTGTTATCCCCAGAGTACCTTTTATCCGTTGAGCGATGGCCCTTCCATACAGAACCACCGGATCACTATGTCCTGCTTTCGCATCTGCTCGACTTGTCAGTCTCGCAGTTAAGCACGCTTATGCCATTGCACTATCGTCACGATGTCCGACCGTAACTAGCGTACCTTCGAACTCCTCCGTTACGCTTTGGGAGGAGACCGCCCCAGTCAAACTGCCTACCATGCACTGTCCCCGATCCCGATAAGGGACCCAGGTTAGAACCTCAAACGCACCAGGGTGGTATTTCAACGTTGGCTCCATGTGATCTAGCGACCACACTTCAAAGCCTCCCACCTATCCTACACAGATCCGTTCAAAGTCCAATACAAAGCTACAGTAAAGGTTCATGGGGTCTTTCCGTCTTTCCGCGGGGAGATTGCATCATCACAAACATTTCAACTTCGCTGAGTCTCAGGAGGAGACAGTGTGGCCATCGTTACGCCATTCGTGCAGGTCGGAACTTACCCGACAAGGAATTTCGCTACCTTAGGACCGTTATAGTTACGGCCGCCGTTTACTGGGACTTCAATCAAGAGCTTGCACCCCATCATTTAATCTTCCAGCACCGGGCAGGCGTCACACCCTATACGTCCACTTTCGTGTTTGCAGAGTGCTGTGTTTTTATTAAACAGTCGCAGCCACCGATTTTTTGCAACCCCTTTGGGCTCCCTCTGTACGAGTTCACCTACTTGGGGCATACCTTCTCCCGAAGTTACGGTATCAATTTGCCGAGTTCCTTCTCCTGAGTTCTCTCAAGCGCCTTAGAATACTCATCTCGCGCACCAGTGTCGGTTTGCGGTACGGTCGTCAATAGCTGAAGCTTAGTGGCTTTTCCTGGAAGCAGGGTATCACTCACTTCGTCTGCAAGCAGACTCGTTATCACCCCTCATCTAAGCCTGGCGGATTTGCCTACCAGGCACGACTACAGGCTTGAACCAACATATCCAACAGTTGGCTGAGCTAACCTTCTCCGTCCCCACATCGCACTATTGATCGGTACAGGAATATTGACCTGTTTCCCATCAGCTACGCATCTCTGCCTCACCTTAGGGGCCGACTCACTCTACGCCGATGAACGTTGCGTAGAAAACCTTGCGCTTACGGCGAGGGGGCTTTTCACCCCCTTTAACGCTACTCATGTCAGCATTCGCACTTCTGATACCTCCAGCATCCGTTACCAGACACCTTCACAGGCTTACAGAACGCTCTCCTACCACGTGCAATAAATTGCACATCCGCAGCTTCGGTAACTGGCTTAGCCCCGTTACATCTTCCGCGCAGGACGACTCGATCAGTGAGCTATTACGCTTTCTTTAAATGATGGCTGCTTCTAAGCCAACATCCTGACTGTTTTAGCCTTCCCACTTCGTTTCCCACTTAGCCAATTTTAGGGACCTTAGCTGGCGGTCTGGGTTGTTTCCCTCTTGAGTCCGGACGTTAGCACCCGGTGCTCTGTCTCCCAAGCTCTACTCTTCGGTATTCGGAGTTTGCATAGGTTTGGTAAGTCGCCATGACCCCCTAGCCTAAACAGTGCTCTACCCCCGAAGGTAATACTTGAGGCACTACCTAAATAGTTTTCGGAGAGAACCAGCTATTTCCAAGTTTGTTTAGCCTTTCGCCCCTATCCACAGCTCATCCGCTAGTTTTGCAACACTAGTCGGTTCGGACCTCCAGTACCTGTTACGGCACCTTCATCCTGGCCATGGGTAGATCACTTGGTTTCGGGTCTACACCCAGCGACTGATTCGCCCTATTCGGACTCGATTTCTCTACGGCTTCCCTATTCGGTTAACCTTGCCACTGAATGTAAGTCGCTGACCCATTATACAAAAGGTACGCAGTCACCCTTGCGGGCTCCTACTTTTTGTAAGCATGCGGTTTCAGGATCTATTTCACTCCCCTCCCGGGGTTCTTTTCGCCTTTCCCTCACGGTACTGGTTCACTATCGGTCGATGATGAGTATTTAGCCTTGGAGGATGGTCCCCCCATATTCAGACAGGGTTTCTCGTGCCCCGCCCTACTTGTCTGCAGCCTAGTACCACACGTTGGCTTTCGCATACAGGGCTATCACCTGCTATGGCCGGGCTTTCCATCCCGTTTTGCTAACCATCGTGCTATCACTGCAAGGCTTTTCCGATTTCGCTCGCCACTACTTTCGGAATCTCGGTTGATGTCTTTTCCTCGAGCTACTGAGATGTTTCAGTTCACCCGGTTCGCCTCGCAACCCTATGTATTCAGGTTGCGATACCCCTAAGGGTGGGTTTCCCCATTCAGAAATCTCCGGATCAAAGCTTATTTGCCAGCTCCCCGAAGCTTATCGCAGGCTATCACGTCTTTCGTCGCCTATCATCGCCAAGGCATCCACCACATGCTCTTAGTCACTTGACCCTATAACTTTGACGTCTCTTATCGAAACATCTCCATCATCTGTCTGGACTTGCGAGGTCTTTCACCTCGCGCGTTATGCCGTAATGTGAATGTTTCTTCGACATTGCTATTTGCATAGCAATTTCTAGAGAACGATTCGTCATTACTTGAACAAACAAAGTTCGTTCGTTTTGACGCAATCAAATTTCATGTTGCTGATGGCACGGTGCATCTTTCGATGCTTTCCATCAGCAACGCTGATTCGACTCTATGAATTTTTAAAGAACAGCCGATTGATCGAACTATCTCGATCAACAACAAAACAGCCTTTTGCAAAGCCGCTTTGGTGTTGAATCCGTATTGGTGGAGGATGACGGGATCGAACCGACGACCCCCTGCTTGCAAAGCAGGTGCTCTCCCAGCTGAGCTAATCCCCCAGGAACCGCATTGTCGTGTCGCATATGGCCTGCAGCACTTGGTGGGTCTGGTTGGTCTCGAACCAACGACCCCCGCCTTATCAAGACGGTGCTCTAACCAACTGAGCTACAGACCCAAGCCGGCCACCGCTTCACATGACCGCTTTCGCAGTCCGCTTCGCAGCGACTTCTTCCAACAACCGATAAGTGTGGGCGTTCAATCTTGATTGCAGTTTTCCAGAAAGGAGGTGATCCAGCCGCACCTTCCGATACGGCTACCTTGTTACGACTTCACCCCAGTCACGAACCCTGCCGTGGTAATCGCCCTCCTTGCGGTTAGGCTAACTACTTCTGGCAGAACCCGCTCCCATGGTGTGACGGGCGGTGTGTACAAGACCCGGGAACGTATTCACCGTGACATTCTGATCCACGATTACTAGCGATTCCGACTTCACGTAGTCGAGTTGCAGACTACGATCCGGACTACGACTGGCTTTATGGGATTAGCTCCCCCTCGCGGGTTGGCAACCCTTTGTACCAGCCATTGTATGACGTGTGTAGCCCCACCTATAAGGGCCATGAGGACTTGACGTCATCCCCACCTTCCTCCGGTTTGTCACCGGCAGTCCCATTAGAGTGCCCTTTCGTAGCAACTAATGGCAAGGGTTGCGCTCGTTGCGGGACTTAACCCAACATCTCACGACACGAGCTGACGACAGCCATGCAGCACCTGTGTTACGGTTCTCTTTCGAGCACAATCGCGTCTCTGCGATCTTCCGTACATGTCAAAGGTGGGTAAGGTTTTTCGCGTTGCATCGAATTAAACCACATCATCCACCGCTTGTGCGGGTCCCCGTCAATTCCTTTGAGTTTTAACCTTGCGGCCGTACTCCCCAGGCGGTCAACTTCACGCGTTAGCTTCGTTACTGAGCCAGTGAAGGCCCAACAACCAGTTGACATCGTTTAGGGCGTGGACTACCAGGGTATCTAATCCTGTTTGCTCCCCACGCTTTCGTGCATGAGCGTCAGTGCAGGCCCAGGGGATTGCCTTCGCCATCGGTGTTCCTCCGCATATCTACGCATTTCACTGCTACACGCGGAATTCCATCCCCCTCTGCCGCACTCCAGCGATGCAGTCACAAATGCAGTTCCCAGGTTGAGCCCGGGGATTTCACATCTGTCTTACATCACCGCCTGCGCACGCTTTACGCCCAGTAATTCCGATTAACGCTCGCACCCTACGTATTACCGCGGCTGCTGGCACGTAGTTAGCCGGTGCTTATTCTTACGGTACCGTCATTCGCCCCCTGTATTAGAGAGAACTTTTTCGTTCCGTACAAAAGCAGTTTACAACCCGAAGGCCTTCATCCTGCACGCGGCATGGCTGGATCAGGCTTGCGCCCATTGTCCAAAATTCCCCACTGCTGCCTCCCGTAGGAGTCTGGGCCGTGTCTCAGTCCCAGTGTGGCTGGTCGTCCTCTCAGACCAGCTACAGATCGTCGGCTTGGTAAGCTTTTATCCCACCAACTACCTAATCTGCCATCGGCCGCTCCGTCCGCGCGAGGTCTTGCGATCCCCCGCTTTCATCCGTAGATCGTATGCGGTATTAGCACAGCTTTCGCTGCGTTATCCCCCACGATCGGGCACGTTCCGATGTATTACTCACCCGTTCGCCACTCGTCAGCATCCGAAGACCTGTTACCGTTCGACTTGCATGTGTAAGGCATGCCGCCAGCGTTCAATCTGAGCCAGGATCAAACTCTTCAGTTCGATCTTGTTTAAATTTAAAGTCTTTCGACTCAACTCATAAAAACGGAATTGAAGTGAACTTCACTTCTATTCTCATGAGCATTTGAAAGTCTTGCGACTTCGTTCCGTAGAACTTGGCAATCGCCTTCAAACGCCCACGCTTATCGGCTGTATGTTTTTAACGTACAGGCAAGAATCAATTTCCATCTCTTCTTGCTAACTCCGCTACGATCAGCAGAGCCTCAAATTATATCAGGACTTTTTATTTCCTGTCAACACTGAAGGTCTTTATTTCTTCAGCATCTTCTCGCTTTCACCAGAACCGCTTTTCAGCAACTCCGCTCAGCGAAGCCTTGCATTGTATACCGAATTTCTACCCGATCTACGCAAAACCCGAAGATTTTTTGCTTCG
>NZ_QXGR01000021.1 GCF_003604195.1 Simplicispira lacusdiani | reverse complement strand
CCGCCGGGGCCGCCGCCGACCACCACCACGTCGTATTCCATGGACTCTCGGGGGCCGAACTGGGCGAGGATTTCTTCGTTTGTCATGTGCTTCTCGTCGGGCGTTTGATAATGGGTTATTTTCTGCAAGCAGGGGGGTGGCCCCTGTCCGGCGGGTGACCGATTGTATGCACGGTTATGCCGATAATCGAACGGTCGTTCTATTTTTAGATCAGTGGAGATACTCTAAATGGCTTACAGCATCGATTTGGCCGGCCGCATCGCATTTGTGACAGGCGCTTCGAGTGGTCTGGGCGCGCAGTTTGCCAGAACGCTGGCGCGTGCCGGCGCGGGCGTGGTGCTGGCCAGCCGCCGCGTGGAAAAACTCAAGGAGCTGCGGGCGCGCATCGAGGGCGAGGGCGGTGATGCCCACGTGGTCGAACTCGACGTGACCGACCACGACTCCATCAAGGCCGCCGTGGCCCATGCCGAGACGGAGATGGGCTCCATCGACATCCTCGTCAACAACTCGGGCGTGAGCACCACGCAGCGCCTGCAGGACGTGACGCCCGACGACTACGACTACATCTTCGACACCAATGTCAAGGGCGCGTTCTTCGTCGCCCAGGAAGTGGGCAAGCGCATGCTGGCGCGCTCGCGCGGCGCCGCGCCGGGCAGCTTCACGGGCGGGCGCATCATCAACATCGCCTCCATGGCGGGCCTCAAGGTGCTGCCGCAGATCGGCGCCTATTGCATGAGCAAGGCCGCCGTGGTGCAGATGACCAAGGCCATGGCCATGGAGTGGGGGCGCTTCGGCATCAACACCAACGCCATCTGCCCGGGCTACATCGACACCGAGATCAACCACCACCACTGGCACACCGAGCAGGGTCAGAAGCTCAGGGACATGCTGCCGCGCAAGCGCGTGGGCCAGCCGCAGGACCTGGACGCGCTCATCGTCATGCTGGCCAGCGACCAGAGCCATTTCATCAACGGCGCGGTGATCGCGGCCGACGACGGTTTCGCGGTCTGAGCGATGAAGATCGAGATCCCCGAAGCCAAGAAACTGGTCTTTGAAATGCCCCTGCCCATCCGCTGGGGCGACATGGACGCCATGGGCCATGTCAACAACACCGTGTACTTCCGCTACATGGAGACGGTGCGCATCGAGTGGATGCGCTCGGTGGGCTGCAACCCCGACCCGCAGGGCCAGGGGCCGGTGATCGTCAACGCCTTCTGCAACTTCTACCGCCAGCTTGAATACCCGGGCGAGGTGCTGGCGAAGATGTACGTCAGCGACCCGGGCCGCACCACCTTCGAGACCTGGTGCACCCTGGAGCGCACGGACCAGCCCGGCGTGGTGTGCGCGGCGGGCGGCGCCACCACCATCTGGGTCGATTTCCCGCAGCAGAAGGCGCAGACGCTGCCCGACTGGATGCGGGCGCTGGTCACCGCCTGATCTTTGAAGGTTTTTGGCCTGCAGCGCTTGGTAGGTAAGTGCTGATAGCTATTGAATCAATAGCGTTATTTTTGTCGCGGAACCCGCCCCATGAGGAAGAACTCGGGGTTGGGCTGCATGCCGGCGAAGCTGGCCATGCGGTTGGACAGGCCGAAGAACGCGGTGATGGCCGCGATGTCCCAGATGTCCTCGTCGTCGAAACCGTGGGCATGGAGTGTGGCGAAGTCGGCGTCCTCGACCTCGTGCGAGCGCTGGCAGACCTTCATGGCGAAGTCGAGCATGGCGCGCTGGCGCGGCGTGATGTCGGCCTTGCGGTGGTTCACGGCCACCTGGTCGGCCACGAAGGGCTTCTTTTCGTAGATGCGCAGCAGGGCGCCGTGCGCCACCACGCAGTACAGGCACTGGTTGGCGGCGCTCGTGGCGGTGACGATCATCTCGCGGTCGCCCTTGCTGAGGTTGCTGGCGCGGCCCACGGTCTCGGGCGCCATCAGCGCGTCGTGGTAAGCGAAGAAGGCGCGCCACTCGGCCGGGCGGCGCGCGAAGGCCAGGAACACGTTGGGGATGAAGCCGGCCTTCTCCTGCACCTGCAGGATCTGGGTCTTGATGTCTTCGGGCAGCGCGCCGAGGTCGGGGAAGGGGTAGCGTGGGCTCATGCGGGGTCCTGGTCCTGGAGGGGAAAGAAAGTGCTTTTGCATGATACGTGGCCGGTGCGCGGGCGGCAAAAATACGGCCTGCACGGTTTTTTCAAGGAGCGATTCAGATGGATGCACAGCAGCAGGCCCAGTTCGAGCGGGGCCTGGCCACCCGCAAGCAGGTGATGGGCGAGGATTTCGTGGCGCGCGCGTTCGCCGGCATGACCGAGTTCACGCGGCCGATCCAGGAGCACATCACGCGCGCCGCCTGGGGCGAGACCTGGCAGCGCGATGGCATCGACCGCAAGACGCGCAGCCTGGTCACCGTGGCCATGCTGACCGCGCTGGGCCGCCCGCACGAGCTCAAGGGCCATGTGCGCGGCGCGCTGAACAACGGCGCCACGGTGCAGGAGATCCAGGAGGTGCTGCTGCACGCGGCCATCTACTGCGGCGTGCCGTCGGCGGTGGATGCCTTCCGGGCCGCCGCCGAGGTCGTGGAGCCCGGGGCGAAGGGCTGAAAGCAGGGGGCGTCAGCCCGTGATGAGCTTGTGCACCAGGTCGGCCGCCGTGGAGGCGCCGTACTTGCGCATGAGGCGCGCGCGGTAGATCTCCACGGTGCGGTGGCTGATCTCCAGCGCCTTGCCGATTTCCTTGGAGGTGAGGCCTTCGAGCAGGCGCGCCGCCACCTCGCGTTCGCGCCCGGTCAGCTCGGCCTTCATGGCGCGCTGCGAGCTGAGGTCCTCGAAGCTCCAGATGCCCGAGGCGTGCGGCGCGTCGCGGTTGAGCGCGCGCCCCGAGACATGGCACCAGAACATCTCGCCATTGGCGCGTTTCATGATGCGGTTGTCCGCGTAGAAGCCCTTGGCGTTCAGAATAGGGGCCATGTGCGCGCCCAGGCGCTCGTATTCGTCGGCGCTGGGGTAGAGCATCTGGAAGGTCTGGCCCAGCAGCAGTTCGCGCGAGAAGCCGAACATCTCGCAGACCAGGCGGTTGCAGTCGACCATGCTACGGTTGCGCGACACGATCAGGCCCACGGGGGCCATCTCGAAGGCGAGTCGGTAATCTACGTCCATGGTGCAAATATTTAGGGAAAACTACTTATCCTGTTAAGTAGTATCGTAGCGTATCAAAACCTGATGAGGAGATCTTCGTGAACAAGTTATTTCCCTCGGCGGCCGAGGCCCTTCGGGGTGTGGTCGCGGACGACCAGCTCCTGGCCGTGGGCGGTTTCGGCTTGTGCGGCATTCCGGAAGCCCTGATCGATGCGTTGCGCGACTCCGGGGTGAAGAACCTCACGGTGATCTCCAACAACGCCGGCGTGGACGGCTTCGGCCTGGGCAAGCTGCTCGAAACCCGCCAGATCAAGAAAATGATCTCGTCCTACGTGGGCGAGAACAAGGAGTTCGAGCGCCAGTACCTGGCCGGTGAACTCGAACTCGAATTCACGCCCCAGGGCACGCTGGCCGAGAAGCTGCGCGCCGGCGGCGCCGGCATCCCCGCCTTCTTCACCAAGACCGGCGTGGGCACCATCGTGGCCGAGGGCAAGGAGCTGCGCGAGTTCGATGGCGAAACCTATGTGATGGAGCGTTCGCTGGTGCCCCAGGTGGCGCTGGTGAAGGCGCACCGCGCCGACAAGTCGGGCAACCTGCAGTTCCGCCTGACGGCGCGCAACTTCAACCCGGCCGCCGCGATGGCCGGCAAGGTCTGCATCGTCGAGGTGGAAGAGATCGTGGAGACGGGCGCCATGGACCCCGACCAGATCCACCTGCCGGGCATTTATGTGCACCGCATCGTGCACAACCCGAACCCCGAGAAGCGCATCGAGAAGCGCACCATCACCGAGAAAGCAGGAGCCTGAACCATGCCGTGGACCCAAGACCAGATGGCGGCACGCGCCGCGCAAGAACTCGAAGACGGTTTCTACGTGAACCTGGGCATCGGCATTCCCACGCTGGTGGCCAACTTCACCGGCGACAAGGAAGTGTGGTTGCAGTCCGAGAACGGCATGCTGGGCATCGGCCCGTTCCCCACCGAGGACCAGGTGGACGCCGACCTCATCAACGCCGGCAAGCAGACCGTCACCACGCTGCCCGGTTCGTCGATCTTCGGCAGCCATGACAGCTTCGCCATGATCCGTGGCGGCAAGATCAACCTGTCCATCTTGGGCGCCATGCAGGTCAGCGAGCAGGGCGACCTGGCCAACTGGATGATCCCGGGCAAGATGGTCAAGGGCATGGGCGGCGCCATGGACCTGGTGGCCGGCGTCAAGCGCGTGATCGTGCTCATGGAGCATGTGGCGCGCAAGAAGGACGGCACCGAGGACATGAAGATCCTGCCGCGCTGCACGCTGCCCCTGACGGGCGTGGGCGTGGTGGACCGCATCATCACCGACCTGGCCGTGATGGACGTCACCCCCCAGGGCCTGAAGGTGCTGGAGCTGGCGCCCGGCGTCACGTTCGAGCTGCTGCAGTCCAAGACCGGCGTGCCGCTGATCCAGTGACACGGCGCTGACACCGTGCTTGCAAGGGCCCGCTTCGGCGGGCCTTTGCATTGGCGCAAGGGAATGCAGGCACTCGTCGTATATTCTCCTGGGAGTCCTCCCACCATGCCCATGACCGATCCCCTGCTGGAGACGGGCGCGAGCCCCCCCGACAGCGCGCACTACCTGCGCGCCGTGACCGACATGGCCGAGCGCTGCGCCGTGGTCACGCAGGACGCCATCTATTCCGACAACGGCATCAAGCTGGTGGAAAAGGGCGCGCGCATCGACAGCCGGCTCTACGACCGGCTGGTCCAGCACAAGCTGCGCGAGCCCATCGACAGCCATCTCACGGTCGAGAATGCCGTGGATGCCCCTGCGCTCATGGCGGCCGCCAAGGAGCTGTTGGCGACGGCGCCGCTGCCGCGCCTGCTGGCGCAGGCGCTGGGGGCGGCGTCCGAGCGCCTGATCGCGCCGCTGCGTTCCCTGCCGCTGACCGAGCCCATGGCCTTCAAGCTGACGGTCATGCGCGCCCAGCGCCCCGACCTCTACCAGCACAGCCTGCAGTTCATGATGGTGGCGATGTTCCTGGCGCTCAAGAGCGGCCTGGGCGAGCGCGAATGCGTGTCGCTGGCCGCCGCCGCGCTGCTGCACGACGTGGGCGTGCTGCATATGGACCCGGCCTGGCGCGACCGGCAGAACAAGGTGACCGGCGCCGAGCGCAAGCACCTGGTGGCCCACCCCATCACGGCCATGCTGATGATCCGCGACGCCCGTGTCTATCCGCGCGCCGTGGAGGTGGCGGTGCTGGAACACCATGAACGCATGGACGGCACGGGCTACCCGCGCGGCATCGCCGGCAAGGAGATCTCGGCCATGGGCCAGATCCTGCTGCTGGCCGAGGTGGTGACCGCGTTCTATGAAAAGCCCACCGACATGCCGGGCCAGCAGCTCTCCCTCGTGCTGCGCCTGAACCACCGCAAGTTCCCCGCCGCCCTGGTGAGCCATCTGCTGCCCTTGCTGCAGGAAGAGCAGGAG
The DNA here is from genome assembly GCF_003604195.1 of Simplicispira lacusdiani. Lineage (GTDB taxonomy): Bacteria > Pseudomonadota > Gammaproteobacteria > Burkholderiales > Burkholderiaceae_C > Simplicispira > Simplicispira lacusdiani. The sequence continues at coordinate 1,879 of NZ_QXGR01000021.1, read as the reverse complement.
CGCGATGCCGCCCAGGCTCCGCTGGCCGGCGAGCACATCGAAGCCATGGCCCAGGCGCTGGTCGATGCCTTCGGCCAGTGGGAGCATGCCAAGACCGCCATGCCCGGCGTGGCCGCGCTGCTGGCGCAGAACGGCCCGGTGAGCTTTGTCGATGCGCGGCTGCGTGCGTTGCTCAAGGCCCTCACGGAGGCGGGCACGCACCCCGACCACCAGGCCCTGCTGATCGAGCAGTTGCAGGGCGACGCCGCCGGCCTGGCCGAAGTGGCCTTCGTCGTGCGCGAGGCGCTGTGGCAACTGGAGAGCATCGTCAACGGCTGCCAGCGGCGCTGGCCCGGCGTGCTGGAACGCAGCCAGCCCGTCGAGGCCGCCGTGGCCCTGTGGTGCGATACCGTTCGCGCCCAGGTGCACGAGGCCACGGGCCGCCTCGGCGCCGCCGCTCCGCGCGCCTGAACCCTCCGCGCCCATGCACAACCCGCGCGACCCGCAGGTGCTGCCCATGCGCGACGGGGTCGGCCCCAGTTGCGTCGTGCTGCCCTCGGTGGGGAGCGGCAGCATGCTCGACTTCCTGGCGCGGCGCCTGCCCGTGGTGCCGCGCGAGGACTGGATGGCGCGCATGGCGGCCGGCGAAGTGGTGGACGAGCGTGGCGATGCCGTCACGGCCGCCCGGCCGTTCGAGCCCGGTATCCGCCTGTACTACTACCGCAGCCTGCCCAGCGAGCCGAACATCCCGTTCGAGGAAACCGTGGTGTACCGCGACGAGCACCTGCTCGTGGCCGACAAGCCGCACTTCATGCCCGTCATTCCCACGGGCCGCTACCTGCACCACACGCTACTGGTGCGCCTCAAGCGCCGCCTGGGCCTGGCCGAGCTGGTGCCGCTGCACCGCATCGACCGCGACACCGCCGGCCTGGTGATGTTCTCGGTGCAGCGCGCCACGCGCGGGCTGTACCAGGGGCTGTTCCGTGACCGCGCCATCACCAAGCACTACGAGGCCGTGGCGCCCTGGCGCGAGGGCTTGGCGTTCCCGCGCGAGCACCGCAGCCGGCTGGAGGAAAGCCCGCAGTTCTTCCGCATGCACGAGGTGCCCGGCGAGCCCAACGCCTGGACGCACATGGAACGGCTGGAAGTGGCCGGGGATTGGGCGCGCTACCGCCTTTCGCCCATCACCGGCAAACGGCACCAGTTGCGCGTGCACATGGCGGCGCTCGGGCTGCCGCTGCGCAACGACGCCTTCTACCCCGAGGTGAACGACCCGCCCGAAGGAGATTTCTCGCGCCCGCTGCAACTGCTGGCGCGCAGCCTGGAGTTCACCGACCCGCGCATCGGCGAGCCGCGCCGCTTCGAAAGCGGGCGCAGCCTGCTGCCGTTGGTGTGAATTGCTATTGATTCAATAGCTAATGGCGCTTGATCAGCAAGCGCAAGAGCTATTTTTTATTGCATTCCCCATCGCGCGTGGCGTGTCCACCGGGCGCGGCCCAGGCCAGCGGCCACCGCGCAAGGGCCGCCCCGCCGCGCTGGTGGCGTCCCCCTTCCGCTTCGCGCAGCGAAGCCAGAGAAGGGGGAAGGCGCGCAGCGCCCCAGGGGGTTGCGCCTCTCTTCAGTGCAGCATCAGCGAGCCAGCCGCCTTGCTCTTGCCCGCGCGTGCCGGCGGGTTGCACAGGCCGCAGGTGTAGTGGCGGTTCTCATACAGCTCGGTGACGAACTGGCCGCCGCACTGGCTGCACTTGGTGCGGGTCAGCATGCCCGCGTCGACGAACTTCACCAGGCGCCAGGCGCGCGTGAACGACAGCAGGGGCTCGATACCGGCCGTCTGCACCTGCTCGTTGTACAGGCGGTAGGCCTTGGTCAGCAGCTCCACCGCGTCCAGGTCCACGCCCTT
>NZ_QXGR01000020.1:5000-9314 GCF_003604195.1 Simplicispira lacusdiani | reverse complement strand
CCCCCCCCTCCTGTTTCTTTCTAATCGAATGGTAAGTTATTTTAGGATTTTTAAATAAAAAGAAAAAAAAAAAAAAAAAAAAAAAAAAAAAAAAAAAAAAAAAGAAATAAAGATTGCAGCACCTGAGTTTCGCGTATGGTCACCCACTACACTACTCGGTCAGGCTCTTACCAGCTTAACTACAGTTGATCGGACGGGAAACGGTGCTTTCTGGTAGATATGGCCGCAACCGATAGTTTAACGGAAACGCAGGTGATATGAGGGCAGGGTCCAGACATGTTCAGTAGGTGGGAGTGAGAGGTGTTATGGGTGGAGGACAATTTTTATTATATTTCATCTAATAGCAATAGGATATGACAGGTGAAAAAGCAAAAGCAATAGTGCATTGTGATGTGGAGAATAAGGTGCATACGATGAAAAAGGTGATTTGTCATTTACAAGAGGTAGGTCGAAACAGAACATGAAAGTTGGTCGGTAGGTGGCATGCAGAGGTAGTTTCAAGGTGACAGGTTATGAAGATATGGTGCAAAAGACAAATGGATGGTGGCAGGCATAGTAAAATGATGGTGTGGAAGACATAGATGGTATTTGTTTTGCATTTACGGCACCGGATGCGGGCGATAATGACGGGAAGAGATTTAGTATGTGGGACAGAATGTCGGCGGCAGTATTGAGACCATGAGAGTAGCAAACGTAAGTCTAAAGGTTGTTTTATAGTAGTTAGGATGTAGAAAATGTATTCCGATAGGCCATTTTACATTTGGAGGGACGGTTGAAAGTGGACAGAGGAAAAGGTGCGGAAATGGCTGATTTTGATTGTTTATGTTTTGTGTGATGATTTTACATTTTTGCATAGTATTAGGTAGTCAGATGAAAGATGAATAGACATAGGAGTAAGAAAACATAGAATAGTTACCGTTATTGGTAGGAGTGTGGTGGGGTGGTATAGTCCGCATTGGGATGTTACTTTCCTGTTATGGCATGGATTTCCCTTTAGGGTCTCTGAAGCGTATTTCCGTCACCGAAAAAGGCAGAAAAAGGGAAACTGAAGGGAGGATAGTAGTAAAGTTTGAATGGTGGTAGTGTAATGTATGATATCCGTTGGTTTTGGTTTCGGTTGTGAAAAGTTTTTTGGTATGATATTTTGCAAGTAGCATATATTTCTTGTGTGAGAAAGGTATATTTTGTATGTTTTGTATGTTCCCGCGCGTTTCCGTATTTTCCGCTTCCGCTTCCGCAGTAAAAAATAGTGAGGAACTGGGTTACCCGGGGCACCTGTCACTTTGGAAAAAAAATATACGCTAAGATTTTTGGAGAATAGCTTAAATTGAAGTTTTTCTCGGCGAGAAATACGTAGTTAAGGCAGAGCGACAGAGAGGGCAAAAGAAAATAAAAGTAAGATTTTAGTTTGTAATGGGAGGGGGGGTTTAGTCATGGAGTACAAGTGTGAGGAAAAGTAGTTGGGAGGTACTTCATGCGAAAGCAGTTGAAGACAAGTTCGAAAAGAGTTTGGAAACGAATTCGAGTAGGCTTGTCGTTCGTTATGTTTTTGTAAATGGCCTCGTCAAACGGTGGAGAGAGTCGCTAGGTGATCGTCAGATCTGCCTAGTCTCTATACAGCGTGTTTAATTGACATGGGTTGATGCGTATTGAGAGATACAATTTGGGAAGAAATTCCCAGAGTGTGTTTCTTTTGCGTTTAACCTGAACAGTCTCATCGTGGGCATCTTGCGATTCCATTGGTGAGCAGCGAAGGATTTGGTGGATTACTAGCTAATAGCAATCTATTTCAAAGAATTCAAACTTGGGGGAATGCCTTGTTGAATAGCCGGTCGCAAGACTGTGATTCTTCAAGTGTAACCTCCTCTCAAATCAGCGATATCAAACGTACCATTCCGTGAAACACCGGGGTATCTGTTTGGTGGAACCTGATTAGAGGAAACTCAAAGAGTGCTATGGTATGGTGACGGAGTGCGCTGGTCAAGAGTGTAAAAGCTTTTTGAACAGAGAGCATTTCCGGCAGCAGAGAGACCTGAAAAAGCAATTTTTCTGGAATTTCAGCTGTTTCCAAACTCAATAAGTATCTTCTAGCAAGAGGGAATAGGTGGGAAAAAAAAAAAGAGATTTCGGTTTCTTTCTTTTTTACTGCTTGTTGCTTCTTCTTTTAAGATAGTTATCTGGTTGATCCTGCCAGTAGTCATATGCTTGTCTCAAAGATTAAGCCATGCATGTCTAAGTATAAGCAATTTATACAGTGAAACTGCGAATGGCTCATTAAATCAGTTATCGTTTATTTGATAGTTCCTTTACTACATGGTATAACTGTGGTAATTCTAGAGCTAATACATGCTTAAAATCTCGACCCTTTGGAAGAGATGTATTTATTAGATAAAAAATCAATGTCTTCGGACTCTTTGATGATTCATAATAACTTTTCGAATCGCATGGCCTTGTGCTGGCGATGGTTCATTCAAATTTCTGCCCTATCAACTTTCGATGGTAGGATAGTGGCCTACCATGGTTTCAACGGGTAACGGGGAATAAGGGTTCGATTCCGGAGAGGGAGCCTGAGAAACGGCTACCACATCCAAGGAAGGCAGCAGGCGCGCAAATTACCCAATCCTAATTCAGGGAGGTAGTGACAATAAATAACGATACAGGGCCCATTCGGGTCTTGTAATTGGAATGAGTACAATGTAAATACCTTAACGAGGAACAATTGGAGGGCAAGTCTGGTGCCAGCAGCCGCGGTAATTCCAGCTCCAATAGCGTATATTAAAGTTGTTGCAGTTAAAAAGCTCGTAGTTGAACTTTGGGCCCGGTTGGCCGGTCCGATTTTTTCGTGTACTGGATTTCCAACGGGGCCTTTCCTTCTGGCTAACCTTGAGTCCTTGTGGCTCTTGGCGAACCAGGACTTTTACTTTGAAAAAATTAGAGTGTTCAAAGCAGGCGTATTGCTCGAATATATTAGCATGGAATAATAGAATAGGACGTTTGGTTCTATTTTGTTGGTTTCTAGGACCATCGTAATGATTAATAGGGACGGTCGGGGGCATCAGTATTCAATTGTCAGAGGTGAAATTCTTGGATTTATTGAAGACTAACTACTGCGAAAGCATTTGCCAAGGACGTTTTCATTAATCAAGAACGAAAGTTAGGGGATCGAAGATGATCAGATACCGTCGTAGTCTTAACCATAAACTATGCCGACTAGGGATCGGGTGGTGTTTTTTTAATGACCCACTCGGCACCTTACGAGAAATCAAAGTCTTTGGGTTCTGGGGGGAGTATGGTCGCAAGGCTGAAACTTAAAGGAATTGACGGAAGGGCACCACCAGGAGTGGAGCCTGCGGCTTAATTTGACTCAACACGGGGAAACTCACCAGGTCCAGACACAATAAGGATTGACAGATTGAGAGCTCTTTCTTGATTTTGTGGGTGGTGGTGCATGGCCGTTCTTAGTTGGTGGAGTGATTTGTCTGCTTAATTGCGATAACGAACGAGACCTTAACCTACTAAATAGTGGTGCTAGCATTTGCTGGTTATCCACTTCTTAGAGGGACTATCGGTTTCAAGCCGATGGAAGTTTGAGGCAATAACAGGTCTGTGATGCCCTTAGACGTTCTGGGCCGCACGCGCGCTACACTGACGGAGCCAGCGAGTCTAACCTTGGCCGAGAGGTCTTGGTAATCTTGTGAAACTCCGTCGTGCTGGGGATAGAGCATTGTAATTATTGCTCTTCAACGAGGAATTCCTAGTAAGCGCAAGTCATCAGCTTGCGTTGATTACGTCCCTGCCCTTTGTACACACCGCCCGTCGCTAGTACCGATTGAATGGCTTAGTGAGGCCTCAGGATCTGCTTAGAGAAGGGGGCAACTCCATCTCAGAGCGGAGAATTTGGACAAACTTGGTCATTTAGAGGAACTAAAAGTCGTAACAAGGTTTCCGTAGGTGAACCTGCGGAAGGATCATTAAAGAAATTTAATAATTTTGAAAATGGATTTTTTTGTTTTGGCAAGAGCATGAGAGCTTTTACTGGGCAAGAAGACAAGAGATGGAGAGTCCAGCCGGGCCTGCGCTTAAGTGCGCGGTCTTGCTAGGCTTGTAAGTTTCTTTCTTGCTATTCCAAACGGTGAGAGATTTCTGTGCTTTTGTTATAGGACAATTAAAACCGTTTCAATACAACACACTGTGGAGTTTTCATATCTTTGCAACTTTTTCTTTGGGCATTCGAGCAATCGGGGCCCAGAGGTAACAAACACAAACAATTTTATCTATTCATTAAATTTTTGTCAAAAACAAGAATTTTCGTAA
>NZ_QXGR01000002.1 GCF_003604195.1 Simplicispira lacusdiani | reverse complement strand
CCTGCGCTTCGCTATCCGTGAAGGCGGCCGTACCGTCGGCGCCGGCGTCGTGGCCAAGATCATCGAGTAATTGGTCATAGGGGTATAGCTCAATTGGCAGAGCGTCGGTCTCCAAAACCGAAGGTTGTAGGTTCGATTCCTACTGCCCCTGCCACCTGAAAGTGGCAAAACAAAGCCCGCCAGGATCTGGCGGGCTTCGGTGTCTTGTGTGGGCGCCAGTTCATGAAGCAGGAAATAGCCAAAATGGCCACTTCACAAGTTGAGACAGTCAGTTCTGGTGGCGACATCGCCAAGCTGGTCGCCGTGGCGGCGCTGGTGATCGGTTCTGTTGCAGGGTTCTATTTGCTGAGCAAGCAGGGTGGCGTTGTCCAGTGGGCTGCGCTCTTGGTGGGTTTGGCTGCGGCCGCTGGCGTATTCCTGATTTCCGAGCCTGGAAAGCGTTTTGTGGCCTTTGGTCGCGACGCTTGGCGCGAAGTCAAGAAGGTGGTGTGGCCGACCCGCAAGGAAACTCTACAGATGACGGCCTATGTGTTTGCTTTCGTCGTGATCATGGCGCTGTTCCTCTGGTTGACCGACAAGACCCTTGAGTGGGTGTTTTATGACCTGATTCTGGGTTGGAGGAAATAAATGACTGCTACTGTCGAAACGGGCGGAACTTCTGCTCCAGGAGGCGTGGCTTCTACCAACCCCGATCTGCGCTGGTACATTGTTCATGCCTATTCCGGCATGGAGAAGGCCGTGGAGCGCAATATCGCCGAGCGCATCGCACGCTCTGGCATGCAGGACAAGTTTGGTCGCATTCTCGTTCCCACCGAAGAAGTGGTCGAGATGAAGAATGGCAGTCGCAAGACCACCGAGCGCCGCCTGTTTCCGGGCTATGTTTTCGTCGAGATGGTCATGGACGATGACACCTGGCACTTGGTGAAACACACCAACAAGGTGACCGGTTTCGTGGGGGGGGCCAAGAACCGCCCGGCGCCGATCTCCGAAGACGAAGTGCAGAAGATCGTCAGCCAAATGCAGGAAGGCACTGATAAGCCTCGCCACAAGATCGAATTCATGGTCGGCGAAATGGTGCGCGTCAAGGAAGGTCCGTTCACTGACTTCAATGGTTCGGTGGAAGACGTCAATTACGAGAAGAGCCGTGTACGGGTGTCCGTCATGATCTTCGGCCGTTCCACCCCGGTGGAGCTGGAATTCAGCCAGATCGAAAAGACCTGAGCAAAGCAAGGAATGTCGCACTTTTCGACTCGGTGCGAAGGAAGTAAGTGAGTCGTTAACCCCGGGGAGCCCGCCTCCAGTCTGTTGGAGCAGGCGTTAGTACCCGCAAGGAGCAACCATGGCGAAGAAAATCGTCGGTTTTATCAAGCTGCAAGTGCCTGCTGGTAAAGCCAATCCGTCCCCACCGATCGGTCCCGCACTGGGCCAGCGCGGTCTCAACATCATGGAGTTCTGCAAGGCATTCAATGCGCAGACCCAAGGTGTCGAGCCTGGTCTGCCGCTGCCGGTGGTCATCACCGCTTTTGCCGACAAGAGCTTCACCTTCATCATCAAGACGCCTCCGGCGACGACGCTGATCAAGAAGGCGATCAAGCTGGAGAAGGGTTCTTCCAATGCCTTGAAGACCAAGGTTGGAAAGATCACCCGCGCTCAGCTGGAAGAAATCGCAAAGACCAAGATGAAGGACATGAACGCTGCCAGCATCGACGCTGCCGTTCGTACCATTGCTGGTTCGGCCCGCTCGATGGGCGTGACGGTGGAGGGTGTGTAAATGGCCAAGCTGACCAAGAAGCAAAAAGCCCTGCAGGGCAAGGTTGACAGCACGAAGCTGTACTCGTTCGCTGAAGCCGTGGTGATCGTCAAGGAGGCCGCCACGGCCAAGTTTGACGAATCGATCGACGTTGCCGTGCAACTGGGCGTGGATGCCAAGAAGTCGGACCAAGTGGTTCGCGGCGCTGTTGTTCTGCCCAACGGCACCGGCAAGACCACGCGTGTTGCCGTGTTCGCACAAGGCGCCAAGGCCGAAGAAGCCAAGGCTGCTGGTGCAGACGTGGTTGGCATGGACGATCTGGCTGCCATGGTCAAGGCTGGCGACATGCCCTTCGACGTGGTGATTGCTGCTCCCGATGCGATGCGTGTCGTCGGTACGCTGGGCCAGATTCTCGGCCCGCGCGGCCTGATGCCCAACCCCAAGGTGGGTACGGTCACTCCCGATGTCGCCACGGCCGTGAAGAACGCCAAGGCCGGTCAGGTGCAATTCCGCGTCGACAAGGCCGGTATCGTGCACAGCACGATCGGACGCCGTTCGTTCGACAACGAGAAGCTGCAAGGCAACCTCGCTGCCCTGATCGAAGCGCTGAACAAGGCCAAGCCCGCAACCAGCAAGGGTCTGTACCTGCGCAAGGTGGCGGTGTCGTCCACGATGGGTCTGGGTGTTCGCGTGGACACCCAAACCATCGCAGCGTAATTGCGTGAATCTTGAGGCGCTGCAAGGCGCCTCGGTGGTGGGCCGGCGCAGCAGTGCGCTGGGCCATCCAAGACCGTTGGTGTTCAAGCCTTGGCTTGTACTTAATCCCGATGGGGCCAGCGCAGATGGCGATCCCGCTGCAGATGGAATCCGTTCCTCAACAGTTGGTCGCTGCAACAAGAGCGTGTGTGAGAGGCCCAGGCCTTGAGCGCACATTTTAAGGAGTAGACCTTGAGTCTTAATCGCAGTGAGAAAGAAGCGGTCATCAATGAAGTGACCAGCCTCGCCGCTAAAGCTCAAACGCTTGTGATTGCGGAATACCGTGGTATCACGGTCGCCGACATGACCAAACTGCGCGTTGACGCACGCAGCAAGGGTGTGAGCCTGAGTGTTCTGAAGAACACCCTGGCCCGCCGTGCTGTGGCTGGCGGCCAGTTTGACGTGGTGGCAGACCAGATGACCGGTCCGCTGATCTATGGCTTCTCCGAAGACGCCGTGGCCGCCGCGAAGGTGGTGGCCGATTTCGCGAAGACCAACGACAAGCTGGTGATTCGCGGTGGCGCTTTCGGTGGCAAGGCCCTGGATGTCAACGGCGTTAAGCAACTGGCCAACATTCCTTCGAAGGAAGTGCTGCTGGCCCAGCTGTGTGGCTTGCTGATGTCGCCGATGTCCCGCACCGCCGTGGTGCTGGGTGCCCTGGCGGCCAAAAAAGGCGAAGGCGAAGCCGTTGCTGCCTGAGCAGCCGGCCGACCGACCTGTTAACTAATTGTTAGGAAATCAAAATGGCATTCGATAAAGACGCATTTCTGACCGCTCTCGACAGCATGACGGTTCTGGAACTCAATGACCTGGTGAAGGCCATTGAAGAGAAGTTTGGCGTGAGCGCTGCCGCCATGGCTGCTCCCGCTGCCGCTGGCGCTGGCGCTGGCGCTGCTGCTGCCGAAGAAAAGACGGAATTCAACGTGGTGCTGTCCGACGCTGGCGCCAACAAGGTGTCCGTCATCAAGGCAGTGCGCGAAATCACCGGTCTGGGCCTCAAGGAAGCCAAGGACCTGGTGGACGGCGCTCCCAAGAACGTCAAGGAAGGCATTGCCAAGGCCGACGCCGAAGCAGCCGTCAAGAAGCTGGTGGAAGCCGGCGCCAAGGCCGAACTCAAGTAATTCGGTCTCTTTCAAGGGCTGGAGCGTCCTCGCAGGGCCTCCAGCCTTTGGCGCTTCCAGAGCGCACCTGAAAACTGGTTTGGAGCAATGCCCCGGAGGCCATGGTCAATGGTGGGCGCCGGCCAGTTTTCAAGTGTCTTCTGACGAACCCGACAGCAGAAGATACCTTGGTTCGGGCGATGTGCAACGCATCGCCGTCCGCCATGGTTGGTAGTGGCCAACCGCCAAGCCCGCAGGGTGCCGCCCGCGGGTCAGTCGTCGCAGACCCAGGACTCAAGTCTTTGCCCGGAGATCTCATGGCCTATTCTTATACCGAACGCAAGCGAATCCGCAAAAGTTTCGGCAGCCGCGACAGCGTGCTGGAGGTTCCCTATCTGCTGCAAATGCAGAAGGACGCGTACACCGCATTCCTCCAAGCCGGCGTAGCTTCCAAGAAACGTACCAACGAAGGCCTCCAGGCCGCCTTCAATGCAGCGTTCCCCATCGTCTCGCACAACGGTTTTGTCGAGATGAAATTTCTCGAGTACAACCTGGCCAAACCTGCTTTCGACGTTCGTGAATGCCAGACCCGTGGCCTGACTTTCGCCTCGGCCGTGCGCGCCAAGGTCCAGCTGATCATCTATGACCGCGAGTCCTCCACGGCCCAGTCGAAGGTGGTCAAGGAAGTGAAGGAGCAGGAAGTCTACATGGGCGAAGTGCCCCTGATGACCGACAAGGGCTCGTTCATCATCAACGGCACGGAGCGCGTGATCGTTTCGCAGCTGCACCGTTCGCCCGGCGTGTTCTTCGAACACGACAAGGGCAAGACGCACAGCTCGGGCAAGCTGCTGTTCTCGGCACGCATCATCCCCTACCGTGGCTCGTGGCTCGATTTCGAGTTCGACCCCAAGGACATCTTGTACTTCCGCGTCGACCGCCGCCGCAAGATGCCGGTCACGATCCTGCTCAAGGCCATCGGCCTGAACCCCGAGTCCATCCTGGCGAACTTCTTCGTCAACGACAACTTCCGCCTGATGGACAGCGGCGCGCAGATGGAGTTCGTCTCCGAGCGCCTGCGTGGCGAAGTGGCCCGTTTCGACATCACCGACAAGTCGGGGAAGGTCGTCGTGGCCAAGGATAAACGCGTCACCGCCCGCCACACCCGTGAACTGGAGCAGTCCGGCACCACGCACATCAGCGTGCCCGAAGACTTCCTGATCGGCCGCGTCGTGGCCCGCAACATTGTTGACGGTGATACCGGCGAAATCATCGCCAAGGCCAATGAAGAGCTGACCGAGGCGCTGCTCAAGAAGCTGCGTTCCGCTGGCGTGCAGGACCTGCAGGTCATCTACACGAACGAACTCGACCAGGGCGCGTACATCTCGCAAACCCTGCGCATCGACGAGACGGTGGACGAGTTCGCCGCGCGCGTGGCCATCTACCGCATGATGCGCCCCGGCGAGCCGCCGACGGAAGACGCCGTGCAGGCACTGTTCCAGCGCCTGTTCTACAACCCCGACACGTACGACCTGTCGCGCGTGGGCCGCATGAAGTTCAACGCCAAGATCGGTCGCGACGAGCCCACGGGCCCCATGGTGCTGTCCAACGAGGACATCCTGGCCGTGGTCAAGATTCTGGTGGATCTGCGCAACGGCAACGGCGAGGTGGACGATATCGATCACCTGGGCAACCGCCGCGTGCGCTGCGTGGGCGAACTGGCCGAGAACCAGTACCGTACGGGCCTCGCACGTATCGAGAAGGCCGTGAAGGAGCGTCTGGGCCAGGCCGAGCAAGACCCGCTCATGCCGCACGACCTGATCAACAGCAAGCCGATCTCGGCCGCACTGAAGGAATTCTTCGGTGCGTCGCAGCTGTCGCAGTTCATGGATCAGACCAACCCGCTGGCCGAAATTACGCACAAGCGTCGCGTCTCGGCCCTGGGCCCGGGCGGTCTGACCCGCGAACGCGCTGGATTCGAGGTGCGCGACGTGCACGTCACACACTACGGCCGCGTCTGCCCTATCGAAACGCCTGAAGGCCCGAACATCGGCCTGATCAACTCGCTGGCGCTGTATGCCCGCCTGAATGAATACGGCTTCATCGAGACGCCGTACCGCCGCGTGGTTGATGGCAAGGTCACCAACGAGATCGACTACCTTTCGGCCATCGAGGAAGGCAAGTACATCATCGCGCAGGCCAATGCCACGCTGGATGCCGAAGGCCGTCTGACCGGCGACCTGGTCTCGGCCCGTGAAAAGGGTGAATCCATCCTCGTGGGTGCCGAACGCGTGCAGTACATGGACGTGTCGCCCGCACAGATCGTGTCGGTGGCGGCATCGCTGGTGCCGTTCCTGGAGCACGACGACGCGAACCGCGCATTGATGGGCGCCAACATGTCGCGTCAGGCCGTGCCCGTGCTGCGCCCCGAGAAGCCGCTGGTCGGTACCGGCATTGAGCGCGTGGCCGCAGTGGACTCCGGCACCGTCGTGACCGCCACGCGCGGTGGCGTGGTTGACTACGTTGATGCGACCCGTATCGTGATCCGCGTGAACGACGCCGAAGCTGTGGCCGGTGAAGTGGGTGTGGACATCTACAACCTGATCAAGTACCAGCGTTCCAACCAGAACACCAACATCCACCAGCGTCCCGTGGTGAAGCGTGGTGACGTGCTGGCCAAGGGTGACGTGATCGCCGACGGCGCTTCGACCGACCTGGGCGAGATCGCCATCGGTCAGAACATGCTGATCGCCTTCATGCCCTGGAACGGCTACAACTTCGAAGACTCGATCCTGATCTCCGAACGCGTGGTGGCCGAAGACCGCTACACCTCGATCCACATCGAGGAGCTGGTGGTCATGGCCCGTGACACCAAGCTGGGCGCCGAGGAAATCACGCGCGACATTCCGAACCTGTCGGAACAGCAGCTCAACCGCCTGGACGAGTCCGGCATCATCTACGTCGGCGCCGAAGTCCAGCCCGGCGACACGCTGGTCGGCAAGGTCACGCCCAAGGGCGAGACCACGCTCACGCCGGAAGAGAAGCTCCTGCGCGCCATCTTCGGCGAGAAGGCGTCCGACGTGAAGGACACCTCGCTGCGCGTGGACCAGGGCTCGCAGGGCGTGGTGATCGACGTGCAGGTGTTCACCCGCGAAGGCATCCAGCGCGACAAGCGCGCCCAGCAGATCATCGACGATGAACTCAAGCGCTTCCGCCTCGACCTGAACGACCAGCTGCGCATCGTCGAGGCCGACGCCTTCGACCGTATCGAGAAGCTGCTGACCGGTCGCGTGGCCAACGGTGGCCCGCAAAAGCTGGCCAAGGGCACGAAGATCGACAAGGCCTACCTGGCCGCCGTCGAGAAGTTCCACTGGTTCGACATCCGTCCCGCAGAGGACGAAGTGGCCACCCAGCTGGAAAGCATCAAGAACGCGCTGGAGCAGACGCGCCACAGCTTCGACCTGGCGTTCGAAGAAAAGCGCAAGAAGCTCACGCAGGGCGACGAGCTGCCGGCCGGTGTGCTGAAGATGGTCAAGGTCTACCTGGCCGTCAAGCGCCGTCTGCAGCCCGGCGACAAGATGGCCGGCCGCCACGGCAACAAGGGCGTGGTCTCCAAGATCGTGCCCGTGGAAGACATGCCCTACATGGCCGACGGCACCACCGCCGACATCGTGCTCAACCCGCTGGGCGTGCCCTCGCGGATGAACATCGGCCAGGTGCTCGAAGTCCACCTGGGCTGGGCCGGCAAGGGCATCGGCCAGCGCATCGGCGACATGCTGCAGCAGGAGGCCAAGACGGCCGAACTGCGCAAGTTCCTCGAAGAGGTCTACAACTCGCGTGGCCGCAAGGAAGACCTGTCGCAACTGAGCGACGAGGAGCTGCGCGCGATGGCGCAGAACCTGACCAACGGCGTGCCCTATGCCACGCCGGTGTTCGACGGTGCCTCCGAGAACGAGATCATCGACATGCTCAAGCTGGCGTACCCCGACGACCTGGCCAAGCGCAAGGGCCTCACGGCCACGCGCACCCAGGCGCAGCTGTACGACGGCCGCACGGGCGATGCCTTCGAGCGTCCGACCACCATCGGCTACATGCACTACCTGAAGCTGCACCATCTGGTGGACGACAAGATGCACGCCCGTTCCACGGGTCCGTACTCGCTCGTCACGCAGCAGCCGCTGGGCGGCAAGGCGCAGTTCGGCGGCCAGCGTTTCGGGGAAATGGAAGTGTGGGCGCTGGAAGCCTACGGCGCGTCCTACGTGCTGCAGGAAATGCTCACCGTCAAGTCCGACGACGTGCAGGGGCGTACCAAGGTGTACGAATCCATCGTCAAGGGTGAGCACACCATCGAAGCCGGCATGCCGGAATCGTTCAACGTGCTGGTCAAGGAAATCCGTTCCCTGGGCCTGGACATTGAGCTTGAGCGCTCGTAATTCGAAAAGGGAAAGAGTCCTATGAAATCGCTACTCGACCTGTTCAAGCAATTCACGCCGGATGAGCATTTCGATGCCATCCGCATCGGCATGGCTTCGCCCGAAAAGATCCGTTCGTGGTCCTTCGGTGAAGTGAAAAAGCCCGAGACCATCAACTACCGCACGTTCAAGCCCGAACGCGACGGCCTGTTCTGCGCCAAGATCTTCGGCCCCATCAAGGACTACGAGTGCCTGTGCGGCAAGTACAAGCGCCTCAAGCACCGTGGCGTGATCTGCGAGAAGTGCGGTGTAGAAGTCACGCAGACCAAGGTGCGCCGCGAGCGCATGGGCCACATCGATCTGGCCGCGCCTTGCGCCCACATCTGGTTCCTGAAGTCGCTGCCATCGCGTCTGGGCCTGGTGCTCGACATGACGCTGCGCGACATCGAACGCGTGCTGTACTTCGAAGCCTACGTGGTGACCGATCCCGGCATGACCCCGCTGAAGAAGTTCAGCATCATGTCCGAGGATGACCACGACGCCAAGCGCAAGGAATACGGCGATGAATTCGTCGCCAAGATGGGCGCCGAAGGTATCCGCGACCTGCTCGAATCCATCGACATCGACACCGAGATCGAGAAGCTGCGTGGCGACCTCACGGGCTCCGAAGTCAAGGTCAAGAAGAACGCCAAGCGCCTGAAGGTGCTGGAAGCCTTCAAGAAGTCCGGTATCAAACCCGAGTGGATGGTGCTCGAAGTGCTGCCCGTGCTGCCGCCGGACCTGCGTCCGCTGGTGCCGCTGGACGGCGGTCGTTTCGCCACGTCGGATCTGAACGACCTGTACCGCCGCGTCATCAACCGCAACTCGCGTCTGCGCCGCCTGCTGGAGCTCAAGGCCCCGGAAATCATCGCGCGCAACGAAAAGCGCATGCTGCAGGAAGCCGTGGACAGCCTGCTGGACAACGGCCGCCGTGGCAAGGCCATGACGGGCGCCAACAAGCGCGCCCTGAAGTCGCTGGCCGACATGATCAAGGGCAAGAGCGGCCGCTTCCGCCAGAACCTGCTGGGCAAGCGCGTCGACTACTCGGGCCGTTCGGTCATCGTGGTGGGCCCGACGCTCAAGCTGCACCAGTGCGGCCTGCCCAAGCTGATGGCGCTGGAGCTGTTCAAGCCCTTCATCTTCTCGCGCCTCGAAGCCATGGGCATCGCGACGACGATCAAGGCCGCCAAGAAGGAAGTCGAATCCGGCACGCCGGTGGTCTGGGACATCCTGGAAGAGGTCATCAAGGAGCACCCGGTCATGCTGAACCGTGCTCCCACGCTGCACCGCTTGGGCATTCAGGCCTTCGAACCCATCCTGATCGAAGGCAAGGCCATCCAGCTGCACCCCCTCGTCTGCGCGGCCTTCAACGCCGACTTCGACGGTGACCAGATGGCCGTCCACGTGCCGCTGTCGGTGGAAGCCCAAATGGAAGCCCGCACGCTGATGCTGGCCTCCAACAACGTGCTGTTCCCGGCCTCGGGCGAACCCTCCATCGTGCCTTCGCAGGACGTGGTGCTGGGTCTGTACTACGCCACCCGCGAGCGCATCAATGGCAAGGGCGAAGGCCTGATCTTCGCCGACACCGGCGAAGTGCAGCGCGCCCTGGATGCGGGCGAGGTCGAACTGACCACCCGGATCAACGTGCGCATCACCGAGTGGACCAAGAACAAGGCCACTGGTGAATTCGTGCCCAGCGCCAGCATTGTCGAGACGACCGCGGGCCGTGCGCTGCTGTCGGAGATCCTGCCCAAGGGCCTGCCTTTCGCGAACATCAACAAGGCGCTCAAGAAGAAGGAAATCTCCAAGCTCATCAACGTCTCCTTCCGCAAGTGCGGTCTGAAGGAAACGGTGGTGTTCGCCGACAAGCTGCTGCAGAACGGCTTCCGCCTGGCCACCAAGGCCGGCATCTCGATCGCCATCGAGGACATGCTCGTGCCCACGCAAAAGGCCGGCATCATCGAGAGCGCGGAAAAAGAGGTCAAGGAGATCGAACAGCAGTACGTCTCGGGCCTGGTGACCTCGGGTGAGCGCTACAACAAGGTGGTGGACATCTGGGGCAAGGCCGGTGACGATATCTCCAAGGTCATGATGGATCACCTGAAGAAGGAAAAGACCATCGACCGCCACGGCAAGGAAGTGGACCAGGAGTCGTTCAACTCCATCTACATGATGGCCGACTCGGGCGCCCGCGGTTCCGCGGCCCAGATCCGCCAGCTCGCCGGCATGCGCGGCCTGATGGCCAAGCCCGACGGCTCCATCATCGAGACCCCCATCACGGCGAACTTCCGTGAAGGTCTGAACGTGTTGCAGTACTTCATCTCCACCCACGGTGCCCGTAAGGGTCTGGCGGACACGGCGTTGAAGACCGCGAACTCCGGTTACCTGACGCGCCGTCTGGTGGACGTGACGCAGGACCTGGTGGTCACCGAGGAAGACTGTGGCACCTCCAACGGCGCCCTGATGCGCGCCATCGTCGAGGGCGGTGAAGTGATCGAGTCGCTGCGCGACCGTATCCTGGGCCGCACCACGGCCGAGGAAGTGCTGCACCCCGAGACCCGCGAGGTGATGGTGCCCGCTGGCCAACTGCTCGACGAAGACACGATCGAGGAGCTGGAAGCCGCTGGCGTGGACGAAGTGAAGGTGCGCACGGCCCTGACCTGCGAAACCCGCTTCGGCCTGTGCGCCAAGTGCTACGGCCGCGACCTGGGCCGCGGCGGCCTGATCAACCTCGGCGAAGCCGTGGGCGTGATCGCCGCGCAGTCCATCGGCGAGCCCGGCACGCAGCTGACCATGCGCACGTTCCACATCGGTGGTGCCGCATCGCGCGCCGCCATCGCGTCGAGCGTCGAGGCCAAGTCCAACGGCGTGATCGGCTTCAACGCCACGATGCGCTACGTGACCAACTCCAAGGGCGAGCTGGTGGTCATCTCCCGTTCCGGCGAGATCATCATCCAGGACGAACATGGCCGCGAGCGCGAGCGCCACAAGGTGCCCTACGGCGCCACGCTGACGGTGAAGGCCGACCAGCAGATCAAGGCTGGCACCATCCTGGCCAACTGGGATCCGCTGACCCGCCCGATCATCACCGAATTCGCCGGCCAGGCGAAGTTCGAGAACGTCGAGGAAGGCCTGACGGTGGCCAAGCAGGTGGACGAGGTCACCGGCTTGTCCACGCTGGTCGTGATCGACCCCAAGCGCCGTGGTTCGGCCAAGGTGGTCAAGCCCCAGGTCAAGCTGATCGACGCCAACGGTCACGAGGTCAAGATCCCCGGCACCGACCACTCGGTGACCATCGGCTTCCAGGTGGGCGCGCTGATCCAGGTGCGCGACGGCCAGGACGTGGGCCCCGGCGAAGTGCTGGCCCGTATCCCGATCGAAGGCCAGAAGACCCGCGACATTACCGGCGGTCTGCCGCGCGTGGCCGAGCTGTTCGAGGCCCGCACGCCCAAGGACAAGGGCACGCTGGCCGAGACCACCGGCACGGTGTCGTTCGGCAAGGAGACCAAGGGCAAGATCCGCCTGCAGATCACCGACCCCGACGGCAAGGTGTGGGAAGAGCTCATCCCCAAGGAAAAGAACATCCTGGTGCACGAAGGCCAGGTGGTCAACAAGGGCGAGCACATCGTCGACGGCCCGGCCGATCCGCAGGACATCCTGCGCCTGCTGGGCATGGAAGAGCTCTCGCGCTACATCGTCGATGAAGTGCAGGACGTGTACCGCCTCCAGGGCGTGAAGATCAACGACAAGCACATCGAGGTGATCGTTCGCCAGATGCTGCGCCGCGTCGTGGTCGAGAACGCGGGCGATTCGAGCTACATCGCCGGTGAGCAGGTCGAGCGCTCGGAGATGCTCAACACCAACGAGGCGCTGCTGGCCGAGGGCAAGATTCCCGCGACCTACAGCAACCTGCTGCTGGGCATTACCAAGGCATCGCTGTCGACCGACTCCTTCATCTCGGCCGCTTCCTTCCAGGAAACGACCCGCGTGCTCACCGAAGCTGCCATCATGGGCAAGCGCGACGAGCTGCGTGGCTTGAAGGAAAACGTCATCGTCGGCCGCCTGATCCCCGCCGGTACCGGCCTGGCCTACCACCAGGCACGCAAGGCCAAGGACGCCATGGACGACGCCGAACGCCGCGCCATCGCCGAAGCCGAAGCCGCTGAAATGGCCGGCATGGCCGAAACGTCCGACACCGAAGCCGGCCCGGACGCGTCCGCCACCGCCGCTGATTGATCCTTCGGGTTGATCGCGCCACGCTCCCGGTCTGTCTGAACAAGGGCAGGCCGGGAGCGTTTTTCATGGACACTGCCTTTTTCTGACGCCGCCCGGCCGCACCGGGCTCCGACCCGCGCATGTTTGCATCGCCTTTCTTCTGGATCGTCGTGGCCGTGGCGCTGTTCTGGGCCGTGGGCGCCTACAACCGTCTGGTGCGGTTGCGCTCGGCGGCGATCCAGGCTTTCAGTGCACTCGATGCCCACCTCGTGCGCCTGCTGGCGCTGCTGGGTGAATGCGAGGCGTCGCTGGCGGTGGTTCCGGGCGAGCCGGTGCAGGCGCGCACGGCGCTGCAGGCCGCCACCATGCAGATGGGGGTGTCGCTCGCCGTGGCGCGCACCCAGCCTCTGCAGGCCGAGGCCGCCGCAGCGCTGTCCACGGCGCGCCACGCGCTTGAAGCCGCCTGGCAGGGCGCGGCAGCGCAGCAAGCGGCCACCGAGGGCGGGCTGCAACGGCCGCGCTGGCTGGAACACCTGGAGCAGCACCAGGCCCCCAGCGCGCAGGCGCTGGAGCGGTTCAACCTCGCCGTTCAGCAATACAACGAAGCCATCGACCAGTTCCCAGCCAAGTGGCTGGCCTGGCTGTACGGATTCCAACCGGGACGCACCCTATGAGCCACCAGCCCCCCCGCAAGCACCGCGCACGTCCGTCCGCCGAGCCACCGCGCGCGGGCGAAGGCGCAGGCGCCGTTCCGGGGCAGAGCGTGGCGTTGTCGCGCCTGCTGCAGGGCGTGGCCCGCGCGTTGCAGGACATCCGCGCCGGGCGCTCGGGCACCGCGGTGCTCGACGCCGTCCCCGCCGCCCAGCGTCCGGGCGTGCAGGCCTTGCTGTTCCACGTGCTGCGCCACCTCGGTCTGGCCGAGGCCTTGCGCCAGCAGCTGGCGCCGCGCAAGCCCGCACCCGCCGCCGATGCCTTGCTGTGCAGCGCGCTGGCCCTGGTGTGCGGCCCCGAGCAGCCGCCCTATGAGTCCTTCACCCTGGTGAACCAGGCTGTCGAGGCCGCCAAGGGGCACTCCGCCACGCGCACGCAGGCCGCCTTCATCAATGCTTGCCTGCGCCGCTTCCTGCGCGAACGCGAAGCGCTGCTGCTGGCGGTGCAGGACGACGAGCAGGCGCTCTGGAACCACCCCCGCTGGTGGGTGCGCAGGCTGCGGCAGGACCACCCTCGGCACTGGCAGCAGATCCTGCAGGCCAACAACCGCCAGGCGCCCATGGTACTGCGGGTTAATAAGCAAAAATCGACACCAACGCTTTACCAGCAAGCGCTGGCAGCTATCAATTGTGAAGCGAAACCGGTGGGCGATGATGGCCTGGTGCTGAACCGAGCCTTGCCCGTGCAGGAGCTGCCCGGCTTTGCCGAGGGCGTGGTTTCGGTGCAGGACGCGGCCGCGCAGATGGCGGCACCGCTGCTGCTGTCGGGCGCCGGCCTCGGCCCCGGGGCGCGGGTGCTGGACGCTTGCGCTGCGCCCGGCGGCAAGACGGCCCACCTGCTGGAATGGGCCGGCCCGCAGGCGGCGCTGCAGGTGACCGCGCTGGACGTGGACCCCGAGCGCTGCGAGCGCATCCATGGCACGTTGGCCCGGCTGGGGCTGCGGGCCCAGGTGCTGGCGGCGGATGCCGGTCGCCCGCAGGACTGGTGGCACCCGCATTGCGATGGCGAGCTGTTCGACGCCATCCTGCTCGATGCGCCTTGCACGGCCTCGGGCATCGTGCGCCGCCATCCCGATGTGCGCTGGCTGCGCCGCGAGAGCGACATCGCTCAGCTCGCCGCCATCCAGGCGCACCTGCTGGCCACCCTCTGGCCGCTGCTGCGTCCGGGCGGGCGTCTGCTCTACTGCACCTGTTCGGTGTTCCGCGCCGAGGGCGATGCGCAGGTGCAGGCGTTTCTTGCGCACAACACTGACGCGCGTCTGCTGCCCTCGCCGGGGCATTTGTTGCCTGGCATGGGCGACAACGGGAAGGGTGTCCCGGACAATCGTCCGGGTGAACATGACGGTTTCTTCTACGCCCTGCTGCAGAAAGCGCCCGCCTGACGCGCCCCTGGCGCACCGGGTGGCGCGGCTGCTGCTGCGGTGGCTGGCATGGTGCAGCCTGGCGCTGTGCCTGGCCGCACGCGCCGACGGGCCGGCCGAGATTCCCGAAATGCGCCTGGACCATGGCGATGACGGCCTGTACCTCAGCGCGGCCCTGCAGTTCACCCTGCCGGCGCTGGCCCAGGACGCGCTGCACAAGGGCATTCCCATGTACTTCGTGACCGAGGCCGAGGTGCTGCGCGACCGCTGGTACTGGTATGACCAGCATGTCGCCACCACCGTGCGCTACATGCGCCTGAGCTACCAGCCGCTCACCCGGCGCTGGCGCCTCAACGTCTCGCCGCTGCCCTTCGAGAACAGTGGGCTGGGGGTGGTGCTGGGCCAGAATTTCGATGAGCTGTCCGACGTGTTGGCCGCCATGCAGCGCATCGCCCGCTGGAAGATCGCCGAGGCCTCGTCCATCGATCCGCAGGCGCGCTACAGCGTGAACCTGCGTTTCCGGCTCGACCTGTCGCAGCTGCCCCGGCCCCTGCAGATCGGTGCCATGGGCCGCTCGGGCTGGAATCTGTCCGTGGCGCGCAGCCTGCGTTTCGCGGCGGAGCCGGCGCGATGAGCGGCACCGAAGGCGCGATGCGCCCCTCGCGCGCGGTGCGCTGGGCCCTGGGCGTGGGCGTGGCCGCCATGGCGGCCATCGGCCTGGTGCTGCTGTTCCTGCTCACGCTGACCACCAACAACCGCGTGCTGTACGAGCGCAATTACGCCTGGCTGTTCGCCGTCAACGTGGTGGTGGCGCTGCTGTTGCTGGCCGTGCTCGCCTGGGTCGCCGTGCGCCTGGGCCTGCGCCTGCGGCAAGGGCGATTCGGCAGCCGCCTGCTGGTCAAGCTGGCGGCCATCTTCGCGCTCGTGGGCCTGGTGCCGGGGGTGCTGATCTATTTCGTGTCCTACCAGTTCGTCTCGCGATCCATCGAAAGCTGGTTCGACGTGAAGGTCGAAGGAGCCCTGGCGGCGGGCGTCAGCCTGGCACGGGCGACGCTGGAGATGCAGGCCAGCGAGACGGCGACGCGCACGCGCAGCGCGAGCGCGCAACTGGCCCAGGTGCCAGATGCTACCGCCGGCCTGGTGCTCGAACGCATCCGCGACCAGCTTGGCGCCTCCGACGTGGTGCTCTGGAACTCCGCCGGCCAGATGGTGGCCAGCGTGGGGCAGTCGCGTTTCCGGCTCAACCCGGAGCGTCCGACGGCGCAGCAGATGCGCGCCGTGCGGCAGCAGCGTGCCGTGGGGCAGATCGAAGGGTTGGACGACCTGGCCGACATGGCTGAACCGGGGGTTCTGCAGAACGTGCGCGTCAAGGCCATGGCGCTGGTGCCCAGCCCCAGCGTGGGTCTGCTGGTGGAGCCGCGCTACCTGCAGGTCACGCTGCCGCTGCCGCAGGTGCTGGTGGCCAACGCCCTGGCCGTGCAGGAGGCCAACCGTGAATACCAGGAGCGCGCCCTGGCGCGCGGCGGCCTGCGGCGCATGTATATCGGCACGCTCACGCTGAGCCTGTTCCTCGCGGTGTTCGGCGCCGTGCTGCTGGCGGTGCTGCTGGGCAACCAGCTCGCGCGCCCTTTGCTGGTGCTCGCCGAGGGCGTGCGCGAGGTGGCCGGGGGTGACCTGAGCCCCAAGGCCGTGCTCCAGGGCAAGGATGAACTTGGCGGCCTCACGCGCTCCTTTGCCCTCATGACCCAGCAGCTCGCCGATGCCCGGGCCACGGTGGAGAAAAGCATGGGTGCCGTCGACGCGGCGCGCGCGCGCCTGCAGACCATCCTGGACAACCTCACGGCAGGTGTGATCGTGCTCGATGCGCAGGGGCATATCCGCTCTGCCAATCCGGGTGCCACGCGCATCCTGCGCGTTCCCATGGCCGCCCACGAAGGCAGTTTGCTCTCCGAGGTGCCGGGGCTTGAAGCCTTCGGTGCGGCGGTGCAGGGGCAGTTCGACGCCTACCTCGGCCACCAGGGGCACCATGGGCTGGACCATTGGCAGCAGGCCTTCGAATTGCATGCCTCGCCCAGTGGCGCCGCCCACCATGCGACCAGCCTGGTGGCGCGCGGCGCCGAACTGCCCGATGCCGGGCGCCTGCTGGTGTTCGACGACATCACCGAAATCGTTTCCGCGCAGCGTGCACAGGCCTGGGGCGAGGTGGCCCGGCGGCTGGCGCACGAGATCAAGAACCCGCTCACGCCCATCCAGCTCTCGGCCGAGCGGCTGGAGCGCCGGCTCGCGGGCAAGTTGCCGGACGTCGCGGACCAGGCCATGCTCGCCAAGTCCGTCAAGACCATCGTGGACCAGGTGGATGCGATGAAGCGGCTCGTCAACGAGTTCCGTGACTACGCCCGCCTGCCGGCCGCCGAACTGCAGCCCGTGGACCTCAATGCCCTGGTCTCCGATGTGCTCAGCCTGTATGAGTCCGAGCGCGCCGCGGTCGCCGTGCGCGCGGAACTCGACCCGCGCTGCCCGCGCATCCTGGGCGACGCCCAGCAACTGCGCCAGGTGGTGCACAACCTGCTGCAGAACGCGCAGGATGCGACCGAACTGTCCGCACTCCAGGCTGGCGCGGCGCCGCGCACTCTGCCGCCGGTGTGCATCAGCACGCACTGGAACGAGGCCTCGCGCCGCGTGCGCCTGCGTGTCAGCGACCACGGCGGCGGCTTTCCGGCACATATCCTGCAGCGAGCGTTCGAGCCCTATGTCACCACCAAGGTCCGCGGCACCGGCCTGGGCCTGGCCGTGGTGAAGAAGATCGCCGACGAGCATGCGGCCCGTATCGATCTGGCCAACTGGCAGGAAGAGGGCGCCGTGCGCGGCGCCCAAGTATCGCTATCATTCGCGACTGAGCCCGCAGTGGCGTCCTGACAACACCTTACCCCGCGCACCGCAGTTTCAAGGCATTTCATACATGGCTAACATTTTGGTGGTTGACGATGAGCTCGGTATCCGGGATCTGCTGTCGGAGATCCTGAACGACGAAGGTCACAGCGTGGACCTGGCCGAAAACGCGACACAGGCCCGCGCGGCGCGCATCAACGGCGCGTATGACCTCGTGCTGCTGGATATCTGGATGCCCGACACCGATGGCGTCTCGCTCCTGAAGGAGTGGGCGGCGGGCGGCCTGCTGACCATGCCGGTCATCATGATGAGCGGCCACGCCACCATCGACACCGCCGTGGATGCCACGCGCATCGGCGCCTTTGCTTTCCTGGAAAAACCCATCACGCTGCAGAAGCTGCTCAAGGCCGTGGAGCAGGGGCTGGCACGGCATGCCGCCCGCCCGCCCGCGCCAGCGGCGGCCACCACCATCGTGCATGCGTCCACGGGCGATGGCGCGGCCTTCTCCGTCCAGAGCCTGCCGGTCACCATGGAGGCCGACACCGGCCCGCACGCCCACCAGGGCTTCGATCTCGACCGCCCGCTGCGCGAGGCGCGCGACGGCTTCGAGAAGGCCTATTTCGAATTCCACCTGGCCCGTGAAGGCGGCTCCATGACGCGCGTGGCCGAGAAGACGGGGCTGGAGCGCACCCACCTGTACCGCAAGCTGCGCCAGCTCGGCGTGGACCTGGCGCGCGGAAAACGCAATTAATTCGGCCGAGCGGGAAAACGCCCCAAATTTCCGGCTATAATTTGAGGCTCAGGCCCGGTAGCTCAGTCGGTAGAGCAGAGGATTGAAAATCCTTGTGTCGGCGGTTCGATTCCGTCCCAGGCCACCAGATACGAAACCCATCCGTGAGATGGGTTTTTTCTTGTATCACACCGTTCCTCGATAGCTCAGTCGGTAGAGCGCCGGACTGTTAATCCGTAGGTCCCTGGTTCGAGCCCAGGTCGAGGAGCCAAGATTCCATGCGGGAATAGCTCAGTTGGTAGAGCGCAACCTTGCCAAGGTTGAGGTCGAGAGTTCGAGACTCTTTTCCCGCTCCATATTGCCCATGTGGCTCAGTGGTAGAGCACTCCCTTGGTAAGGGAGAGGTCGCGGGTCCGATTCCCGCCATGGGCACCACATCTTCGGGCAAGCCCATCACGCAGGTGATGGGCTTTCGTGTTTCTGGCGCCCGCGCGGCATCCCCTGTTCGATGGACGGCATCTTGAGCGACACCACCCTGGGCATTGATTTCGGCACCTCCAACTCGGCCATGGCCGTGCGACAGGGCGCCGGGCCCGCGCGCCTGCTGCGCGTGGAGGGCGAGGCCACCACCGTGCCGACGGCCTTGTTCTTCAATGCCGAGGACCAGCGAACGCATTTCGGCCGCGACGCCATCGCCCACTACCTGGCCGGCACCGAGGGCCGCCTGATGCGCTCGCTCAAGAGCCTGCTGGGCAGTTCCCTGTTGCAGGACCAGACGGCGGTGCACCACCGCATGGTGAGCTACCAGGACATCATCAGCCTCTTCCTGCAGATGCTGGCACGCACGGCACGCGAGTCTCTCGGCGGCATGCCCGACCGCGTGGTGATGGGCCGTCCCGTGCATTTTGTCGATGGCGACGCGGCGCGCGACCGGCAGGCCGAGGCATCGCTGCGCCAGGCCGCGCTCGACGCGGGCTTCGCCCATGTGTCGTTCCAGCCCGAGCCCATCGCCGCGGCGCTGGACTACGAGCAGCGCATCGGCGCCGAGGCCCTGGTGCTGGTGGTGGACATCGGCGGTGGCACCTCGGACTTCACGGTGGTGCGCCTGGGCCCCGGGCGCGCCGCGCGGGCCGACCGTGGCACCGACATCCTGGCCACCACGGGTGTGCATGTGGGCGGCACGGATTTCGACCGCCGCCTGAGCCTGGAGCTGCTCATGCCCCTGCTCGGCCTGCACCACCAGGGCCCCACGGGCCGCGAGGTGCCCAGCCGTGTGTTCTTCGACCTGTCCACCTGGCACCTGATCCAGTGGCTCTATGCCCCGAAGGCCGTGCGCGAGGCCCAGGCCCTGCGCTCCGACTATGCCGACGTCCGCCTGCACGACCGACTCATGGCCGTGCTGCAGCAACGCCTGGGGCACCGCATGGCCGATGCGATCGAGCGGGCCAAGATCGCCGCCTCGCTGCAGGACGCAGCCGCTGCCATGGACCTGGGCTGGATCGAGCCCGGGCTCGGCGCGGTGGTGGCGCCCGAGGGGCTGGAGCGCCATCTGGCGGGGCTGCTCGACCAGGTGGTGGCCTGCGCCCAGGAATGCCTGGGCAACGCCGGTCTGGCGGCGGGTGCCTTGCAGGCTATCTATCTCACGGGCGGCTCGTCGGCCCTGCGGCCCCTGCGCCAGGCCCTGCGGCAGGCGTTTCCGGATACGCCCCAGATTGAAGGCGACCTGTTTGGCGGCGTGGCCTCGGGCCTGGCCGTGAGCGCCTGACGCTCGAATTGCTATTAAATCAATAGCTTCTAACGCTTGCCGGATGGGCGTTGGAGGTGGATTTCATCAAAAATCGGTCAGTCCGCATCTCCGGGCGGCTCCCGCTTCCAGGCCAGCGCCGTGTCGTACAACGCATTGCGCGGGGCGCCCGTGATCTCGGCGGCCAGCCGCACGGCGGATTTCAGGGGCAGTTCCTGCAGCAGCAGGCGCAGCACGCGCAGGCTGTCGCCGTCGTCCTCGCTGGCGGCCGCCGGATGCAACAGCACCACGAACTCGCCCTTGGCGCGCTGCGGCGCGCCGGCCAGCCAGTCCGCCAGGCCGGAGGCGGGCAGGGTGGTGATTTCCTCGAACTGCTTGGTCAACTCGCGCGCCAGCGTCACGGGGCGTTCGCCCAGCACGGCCAAGGCCTGCGCCAGCTCGCCGATACGGTGCGGCGCTTCCAGCAGCACCGTGCAGCGTGGCTCGGCCTGTAGCCGCTGCACGGCGGCCTGGCGCTCGGCTGTCTTGGTGGGCAGGAAACCCGCGAACACGAATCCGCTTTCGGCCACGCCGCTGGCCACGGCCCCCGCCACGCTGAGCGCTGCGGTGATGCTGCTGGCGCCGGGCAGCGGCAGCACGCGCAGGCCGGCCGCGCGCACGGCCCCGGCCAGGCGCGCGCCCGGGTCGCTCACGCCCGGGGTGCCGGCGTCGCTCACATAGGCCACGCGCTGGCCTTGCTGCAGGCGCGCGAGCACGGCCTGGGCAGCCTCGGCCTCGTTGTGCTGGTGTACCGCCAGCAACTGGGCGGACGGCTTGTCGATGCCATAGGCACGCAGCAAACTCTGGGTGTGGCGCGTGTCCTCGCAGGCCAGGGTGTCGGCCAGCTGCAGCACATGCAGCGCGCGCAGCGTGATGTCCGCCAGGTTGCCGATGGGCGTGGCGACCACGTACAGGGCCCCTTGCGGATAATGCTGTGCAGCCGCCGCGTCGTGCGCGGCGCCCAGGGCCGAAGCGAAAGAAGCGCTCAATGGATTTCCTTGACAAGATGATCGCGCGCGCAAAGCCGGCGCGGACCACGCGGGAGCAGGGCAATGCGGCCGAAGACCGGGCGCTGGCCCATCTGCAAGCCGCCGGCCTGCGCCTGCTGGCACGCAATTATCGGACGCCCGGGCGCGGCGGTGGCGAAATCGACCTGGTGCTGCGCGAGCCCGATGGCACGGTGGTCTTCGTCGAAGTGCGCAGCCGCTCTGGCCAGGCCTTCGGCGGCGCCGGGGCCAGCATCGGCGCCGCCAAGCAGCGGCGCATCGTGCTGGCGGCGCGCCATTACCTGATGCGCCTGGGCGCGCCACCGCCCTGCCGTTTCGACGCCGTGCTGGTGGAGGAGTCCGTGCAGTGGATTCGCGGCGCCTTCGACGCGGGCTGACGGCCAGGGGCCTGCGCCATGCCTACCGATTGCTACAAAATTGATAACACCATGCGGGTATCATCCCGCTTCCGGATTCCGGTTCCTACCGTCGCCCATGCTTGAACAACGCATCCAACAGCATTTCATCGACAGCGCAGACCTGAAGTACCAGGCCGCGCAGGCGCTGGGCAAGCCCATCGCCGACGCCGTGCAGGCCCTGCTGGCCTGCATCACCAGCGGCGGCAAGATCCTGGCCTGCGGCAGCGGTGCCTCCGCGCCCGGTGCGCAGCTGTTCGCCGCATGCTGCGTGGCGGGCTTCGAGCGTGAGCGCCCGGCACTGGCCGCCGTGGCCCTGTGCGCCGACGGCGCCTTGCTCACGGCGCCCGCGCCCCAGGGGGATGCCCACCCGCATTTCGCGCGCCAGGTGCGCGCGCTGGGGCAGGCCGGCGATCTGCTGCTGGCGCTGAGCGTCAGCGGCGACGATCCGGCCGTGGCGGCCGCCGTGCATGCGGCGCACGAGCGCGACATGACCGTGGTGGTGCTGAGCGGCCGCAGCGGCGGCGTGCTGACCACCGTGCTGCGCGAGACCGACGTGCTGATCTGCGTGCCCCACGACCGCGCCGCGCGCGTGCGCGAGGTGCATGCACTGGTGCTCAACTGCCTGTGCGACGGCATGGATGCCCAATTGTTTGGTGAACAGGAGATTTCGTGATGACCTTCCGCATGAACCGCACCGTGTGCACGCTGCTGTCCGCCGCCGTCCTGGCGGGCTCTCTCGCGGGCTGCGCCACCCCCGTGGTGCTGGGGGGCGCCGCCATCGGCGGCATGATGGCCATCGATCGGCGCACCACCGGCATCCAGATCGAGGACGAGAGCATCGAGCTGCGCTCGGCCAACCGCATCCACGGTGCCCACGGCGACAAGGTGCATGTCAACATCACCAGCTACAACCGCCAGGTGCTGCTGACTGGCGAGGTGCCCAGCGCCGAGGTGCGCCAGTCCATCGAGAAAATCGTGACCGGCGTGGAGAACGTGCGCTCGGTGGTCAACGACCTGGCCGTGATGCCGCCCACCTCGCTGGGGCAGCGCTCCAACGACACCTTCATCACTGGCAAGGTGCGCGCCAGCCTGGTCGATGCCAAGGACCTCTCCGCCAACAGTTTCAAGGTGGTGACCGAGCGCAACGCGGTCTATCTGATGGGCTTGGTGACCCAGCGCGAAGCCGGGCGCGCCACGGCCATCGCCCGAGGCGTCAGCGGTGTCAGCAAGGTCGTGCGGGTGTTCGAATACCTGACCGAGGAAGATCTGGCGCGCATGAATGCCGCGCCCAAGCAGCCCG
This sequence comes from Simplicispira lacusdiani, assembly GCF_003604195.1. Taxonomy (GTDB): domain Bacteria; phylum Pseudomonadota; class Gammaproteobacteria; order Burkholderiales; family Burkholderiaceae_C; genus Simplicispira; species Simplicispira lacusdiani. Next base: position 394,236 of record NZ_QXGR01000002.1, on the reverse strand, counting down.
CTCCCGTGACCCAGGACAACGCCGAGACAGGCGCACCGAGATAAGACAACCCCCTGAGCGGCTTCGCCGCTTCCCCCTTCTCTCTCGCATCGCTGCGCAATGCGGGGAAGGGGGACGCCGCCAGCGCGGCGGCCGCTGATTTGAGGCGCCAGGTTCCTGGGTGGTGCCCGTGGCGCGGAGCGCCACGGGGCCACTACTTCAAACGCTTGAGCAGGCTGGACGTGTCCCAGCGGTTGCCGCCCATCTGCTGCACGTCGCCGTAGAACTGGTCCACCAGCGCCGTCACCGGCAGGCGCGCGCCACTGCGCTTGCCCTCGTCGAGCACCAGGCCCAGGTCCTTGCGCATCCAGTCCACGGCGAAACCGAAGTCGAACTGGTCCGCCACCATGGTCTTGCCCCGGTTGTCGAGCTGCCAGCTCTGGGCGGCGCCCTTGCCGATCACGTCGAGCACCAGGTTCATGTCCAGGCCGGCGCGCTGGCCGAAGGCGACGGCCTCGGACAGGCCTTGCACCAGCCCGGCGATGCAGATCTGGTTGACCATCTTGGTGAGCTGGCCCGCGCCGGAGTCGCCCATGCGCGTGAAGGCGCGCGAGAAGGCCATGGCCACGGGCTGCACCGCGTCGAACGGGGCCTGGTCGCCGCCGCACATCACCGTCAGCAGGCCGTTCTGCGCGCCCGCCTGGCCGCCCGATACCGGCGCGTCGATGAACTGCAGGCCCAGCGTGCGTGCGGCGCCGTGCAGTTCGCGCGCCACCTCGGCCGAGGCCGTGGTGTGGTCCACGAAGATGGCGCCCGGCGCCATGCCGGCGAAGGCGCCGTCGGCGCCCAGCGTGACCGAGCGCAGATCGTCATCGTTGCCGACGCAGCAGAAGACGATGTCGGCGCCCTGGGCCGCCGCGCGCGGCGTGGCGGCATGGCGCGGCGCGCGCGTGCCGGCGTATTCGGAGCACCAGGCCTGGGCCTTGGTGGCGGTGCGGTTGTAGACCGTGACTTCATGGCCGGCCAGTGCCAGGTGCGCGGCCATGGGGTAGCCCATCACGCCCAGGCCGAGGAAGGCGAGCTTGCGGGGGGGGATGGGTTCGTAGGTGCGGGGGTTGGTGCTGGGCATGGCTGGGTCCTGTAATGAAAAAGGCCCGCATGGTGCGCGGGCCCGGGGTCGTGGTGTGGCTGGTCAGACGATCACGAAATGCTCGGTGCCGGAGGCCAGGTCGGTGGTCTTGGCGCGCTGGCTCGACAGCTTGATCTGCAGGCGCAGGTCGTTGAGCGAGTCGGCGTTGCGCAGCGCATCCTCGTAGGAGATGACGTTGGACTCGAACAGGTCGAACAGCGCCTGGTCGAAGGTCTGCATGCCCAGGTTGCGGCTCTTTTTCATGATCTCCTTGATCTCGGAGACCTCGCCCTTGAAGATCAGGTCGGCGATCAGCGGCGTGTTGAGCATCACCTCGACGGCGGCGGCGCGGCCCTTGCCGTCCTGCTTGGGGATCAAGCGCTGCGAAACCATGGCGCGCAGGTTCAGCGACAGGTCCATCAGCAACTGCGCGCGGCGTTCTTCGGGGAAGAAGTTGATCACGCGGTCCAGCGCCTGGTTGGCGCTGTTAGCGTGCAGCGTGGCCATGCAAAGGTGGCCGGTTTCAGAGAACGCGATAGCGTGCTCCATGGTCTCGCGGTCGCGGATTTCGCCCATCAGGATCACGTCGGGCGCCTGGCGCAGCGTGTTCTTGAGCGCGGCCTCCCAGCTGTCGGTATCGAGCCCCACCTCGCGTTGCGTCACCACGCAGTTCTTGTGCGGGTGCACGAATTCGACCGGGTCTTCCACGGTGATGATGTGGCCGAACGAGTTTTCGTTGCGCCAGTCCACCATGGCCGCCAGCGTGGTCGACTTACCCGAACCCGTGGCACCCACCAGGATGCACAGGCCGCGCTTGGTCATGGTCACTTCCTTGAGCACCTGGGGCACGCCCAGCCCGTCGATGGTGGGCAGCGTGAGCGGAATCACCCGCAGCACCATGCCCACGCGGCCCTGCTGCACGAAGGCATTGACGCGGAAGCGCCCGATGCCCGCAGGGGAAATGGCGAAATTGCACTCCTTGGTGCGCTCGAAGTCGGCCGCCTGCTTGTCGCTCATGATGGAGCGGGCCAGCGTCAGCGTGTGGTTGGGCGACAGCGGCTGGGGCGATACCTTGGCGATCGCGCCGTCCACCTTGATGGCCGGCGGAAAGTCCGCCGTGATGAAGAGGTCGCTGCCGTTGCGGCTGACCAGCAGCTTGAGCAGGTCGTTGATGAATTTACTGGCCTGATCGCGTTCCATCTGAAGTTCTCCCGCAGTCGTCGGCGCCCTGGGCGGCGCCGAGGTGTCATTTCTGGTTTTCGCTCAAACGGGCGCTCACCACGCGCAGGCGCAGCGACAGCTTGCGTGCCAGCAGGGCCACCAGGCTGGCGGCCAGCTGGGGGTCCTTGGCCATCATGTCGTCCATGGCCTCGGCGCTGAGCACGGCGATCTCGCAGTCGGTCAGCGTGGTGCACGCCGAGAAACGGATGCCACTGTCGAGCAGCGACATCTCGCCCAGGATGTCGCCGGGGCGCGTCTCCGCCAAGCGCAGCTGCTCGCCCCAGGGCTGGATGCGGTCGACGGCGATGGTGCCGGTCAGCAGCACGATCATGAAGTTGCCGTATTCGTCCTGGCGGATCAGGTCGCGGTTGGGGGGGACATGGGCGAACTCGAAGAAGCGTTCCATGCGCTTGACCGCGTCCTGGTCCAGATGCGCCATGTACTTGTCCTTGGACCACAGCGTCTGCAGCAGCTTGCCGCCGCGGCTGGCCGGCAGGCGCTTGGCACCGACCTCGACCGCGCGCGCTTCCCAGGGCACCAGCATGGTCGAATCCACCCCCTGGTTGGCGAAGGCCGTGGAGAAGAAGACGGAATCGGTGTTCTCCTGTTGCTGCGGCTTGTTGTCGCGCGTCGACATGCGCAAAAGACCGAGGATGCCTTTCATGGGATGCTCCAGTGGGCTGCCGCCAGGCAGCCGGTGTCAGGGTCCAGGTTGTTCAACCAGGGAAGTTTTCGGGAATCTTGGCCTTGCTGCGGGCTTCTGCGGGGCTGATGATGTTGCGCCGCACCAGGTCGGTGAGGTTCTGGTCCAGCGTCTGCATGCCCACGCTGTTGCTGGTCTGGATGGTGGAGTACATCTGCGCCACCTTGGCCTCGCGGATCAGGTTGCGGATGGCGCTGGTGCCCAGCATGATCTCGTGCGCGGCCACGCGGCCCGAGCCGTCCTTGAGCTTGCACAGCGTTTGCGAGATCACTGCCTGCAGCGATTCGGACAACATGGCCCGGACCATTTCCTTTTCCTCGGCGGGGAACACGTCGATGATCCGGTCGATGGTCTTGGCGGCGCTGGACGTGTGCAGCGTGCCGAACACCAAGTGGCCCGTCTCTGCGGCCGTCATGGCCAGGCGGATGGTCTCCAGGTCGCGCATTTCGCCCACGAGGATGGCGTCCGGGTCCTCGCGCAGCGCCGAGCGCAGAGCAGCAGCGAACGACAGCGTCATCGGCCCCACCTCGCGCTGGTTCACCAGGCACTTCTTGGAATCGTGCACGAATTCGATCGGGTCCTCGATGGTGAGGATGTGGCCGTATTCGCTCTCGTTGAGGTGGTTGACCATGCCCGCCAGCGTGGTGGACTTGCCCGAGCCCGTGGGCCCGGTGACCAGCACCAGGCCGCGCGGCTTGAGCGCTAGGTCGCCGAAGATCTTGGGCGCGTTGAGTTGTTCCAGCGTAAGGATCTTGCTCGGAATGGTCCGGAACACGGCGGCTGCGCCGCGGTTCTGGTTGAAGGCGTTGACGCGGAAGCGCGCCAGGCCCTCGATCTCGAACGAGAAGTCGACCTCCAGGAACTCCTCGTAGGTCTTGCGCTGCGCGTCGCTCATGATGTCGTACACCATGGCATGCACCGTTTTGTGGTCCAGCGCGTCGACGTTGATGCGCCGCACGTCGCCGTGCACCCGGATCATCGGCGGCAGTCCCGCGGACAGGTGCAGGTCGGAGGCCTTGTTCTTGACGCTGAATGCCAGCAGTTGGGTAATGTCCACGGTGCCCTCTGTCGTTTGGTACGCTTGACGAACATTATGACCACGATTGCCGACAACCTCCAACAGGTTCATGCCCGGATCGCGCAGTCCTGCGCCCGCGCCGGACGCGAACCCGCCAGCGTAGCGCTGCTGGCCGTCTCCAAGACTTTCGGCACCGAGGCGGTGCTGGAGGCCGCCCGTGCCGGGCAGCGGGCCTTTGGCGAGAACTACATCCAGGAGGCTATCGAGAAGATGGCCGCGCTGCGCCAGATGGGCGCGCCGACGCTGCAGTGGCACTGCATCGGCCCGGTGCAGAGCAACAAGACGCGGCTCGTGGCCGAGCATTTCGACTGGATGCACACGGTGGACCGGCTCAAGATCGCCGAGCGCCTGTCGGCCCAGCGGCCGCCGCACCTGGCGCCGCTGCAGGTGTGCATCCAGGTGAATGTGGATGGAGGGCTGAACAAATCGGGCGTGGTCCCCGAAGAGGCGCTGGCGCTGGCCGGCGCCGTGGCGGCGCTGCCACAGTTGTGCCTGCGCGGCGTGATGAGCATTCCCGAGCCGGCACCCGACCACGCCGCCCAGCTTGCGCTGCACCAGCGCGCGCGCGCGGTATTCGAGCAGATCCGCGCCTCCGGCCTGCCGGGATTGGAACATTTTGATACCTTGTCCCTGGGCATGACGGCCGACCTCGATGCCGCCATCCAGGCCGGCAGCACGATGGTGCGTGTGGGCACGGGCATCTTCGGTGGCAGGACACGGCCTGCGGCCTCGGAAACACCCCCCTGAGGCGCTACGCGCCTTTCCCCCTCTCTCGCCGCGCTGCGCGCTGCGGGAGGAGGCGCCAGCGGTGCGGTGGTGCGGCCCTTGCACGGTGGCAGCTCGCCTGGGGAGCGTCAGTGGCGTGCTCCGCGCGGGCCATCCAATGTGCGGATAAAAATGGCTACTGGTGCCCGCTCAGCAGGCGCTGCCAGCTATATTTTCAGTAGCGTTCAGGCGGCGCCAAAGCGGCGCACGCACTCCAGCGTCTGCGCCACATCCTCCGGCCCCACATCCAGGTGCGCCACCCAGCGCAGGCGCGTCTGGCCGCCGTAGAGGCTGCTGGTCACGCGCACGCCGTGCTGCGCCAGCCAGGCGGTGAAGGCGGGCGCCACATCGGCGTGCACGTCGGTGAACAGGATGTTGGTGTGCGCCGAGGCCACGGCCAGGCGCCCCTGCAGTGTCGGGTGGCTGCGCCCGGCCTCGGCCAGGCCGGCGGCGAGCTGGCGCAGCAGGGCGTGGTCGTCGGCGAGGCGGCGCACATGGTGCTGCAGCGCGTGCTGCCCGGCGGCGGCGAGCAGGCCGCACTGGCGCATCGCGCCGCCCAGGATCTTGCGCGTGCGCTTGGCTTGGCGGATGAAGTCGGCGCGGCCCAGCAGCAGCGAGCCCACGGGCGCGCCCAGGCCCTTGCTCAGGCACAGCGACACGGTGTCGAAGTGCTGGCAGAGGGCGCGCGCCTCGTCGTATACGTCGGTGCCATGGGCCTCGGCGTTGGCCGTGGCGGCGTTGAACAGGCGCGCGCCATCCAGGTGCAGGGCCAGGCCGCGCGAGCGCGCCAGTTGCGCCACCTCGGCGATGTAGGGCGTGGGCAGTACCCGACCGCCGGTGGTGTTTTCCAGCACCACGAGGCGGGTGCGCGCGAAATGCGGGTCATCGGGCTTGATGGCGGCGGCGATGTCTGCCAGCCGGAGCGTGCCGTCGGGTTGGGTTTCCACCGGCTGGGGCTGGATCGAGCCGAGCACCGCCATGCCGCCGGCCTCCCAGCGGTAGGTGTGCCAGCTCTGGCCCACGATGGCCTCGTCGCCGCGCTGGCAGTGGCCCATGAGGGCGATCAGGTTGGTCTGAGTGCCCGAGGGCGCGAACAGCGCGGCCTCGAAGCCCAGCAGTTGCGCGGCGTGCTCTTGCAGCGCGTTGACGGAGGGGTCGTCCCCGAAAACGTCGTCACCCAGCGGGGCTTTGTACATGGCCTCGCGCATGGCGGGCGTGGGCTGGGTGACGGTGTCGCTGCGGAAATCGGGCATGGGGTCTCTCTCGTGAACAAGCCGCCCATGGTATCGGCCGCCGCGTTCCCTTGCCGGCTCAGGGGCGTGCCATCTTGCAGTCCGTGCCCTGCGCCAGTTCGTTGCCGGTGTAGGCCGCGTCGGTGCGAAAGCCGTAGTTCGTGCCTTCCCAGCCCACTTTCACCGCCTTGCCGTCCACGGGCGCGATGGTGTTGACCACCTGGGGCAGCAGCAACTGGTGGTCGTCGCCGCGCATGCGCACCGGGCCGACCACCGAGTCGAACGTCAGCTCTTCCAGGGCGCGCGCGACCTTCACCGGGTCGGTGGACTGGGCCTTGTTGATGGCGGCGGCCAGGAAGCGCGGCGTCATCTCGATGCGCGGCGCCAGGAAGTCCTTGCCCGTCTTGGCCTTGTAGGCCTTGGCCAGCGCGTCCACCTTGGGCGTCTCGGCCTGGCCGGGGTGCCATTCGGCCACCCAGGTGAGCTGGCCCAGCTTGGCCTGCGACACCGCCAGCACCGTGCCCGGGATGGAGCCCGCGCTGTGGTTGAAGTAGCGCAGGTTGTAGCCCGCGTCGCCCGCCGCCTTGAGCAGCAGCACCATGTCCTGGCCCCAGTTGCCGGTGATGACCGTGTCGGCCTCGCTGCTCTTGACCTTGGCGAGGTAGGGCGCGAAGTCCTTCACGCGGCCGATGGGGTGCAGCGCCTCGCCCACGAACTGCACGTCGGGCCGCGCGAGGCCCACCAGCTCGCGGCCGTAATGCGCCCACTGCTTGCCGTGGGCATAGTCCTGGTTGAGCAGGTAGGCCTTCTTGATGTCCGGCTGCTTCTTGATGTAGTTGGCGATGGCCTTCATCTTCATGGCCGTGTTCGCCTCGAACTGGAAGTGCCAGAAACTGCAGGCCTTGCCGGTCAGTTCGGGGTCGATGGAGGAGTGGTTGAGCACCAGGATCTCCTTGCCCGGGTTGCGCTGGTTGTGGCGTGCGGCGGCCTGCACCAGCGCCGTGACCACCGACGAGCCCGAACCGCCCGTGACGATGGCGCGTGCGCCCTGGTCGATGGCGGCCTGCAGCGCGCTCTGGCTCTCCTGGGCCGAGAGCTTGCTGTCGAACTGCAGCAGCTGCAGCTTCGTGCCCTTGAGCACGCCGCCCTTGGCGTTGATGTCCTCCACCGCGTACTGGGTGTGCGTGAGCATCAGCTCACCCACGTTGGCGAACGGGCCCGACAGCGGATCGATGTAGGCGATCTTGAAGGTGTCTTGTGCCAAGGCGTTGCCCGCGCAGAGCAGGGCCGCGGCGGCGAGGGGAGTGAACAGGGCTTTCATGGGTTTGTCTCCGTGGGTGGTTTATGGGGTGTGGCCGCGCGCGTGGACCGCCGGCGCGCCGTGCGCAGGCCCAGCACGCGCCAGGCCAGTTCCGAGAGTTCGCGCACCACCTCGGCCGGCGACAGGCGCCCGTCGGGCCGGTACCAGTGGTAGAGGAAGCCCGGCAGGCTGCAGGCGGCCTGCGCGGTCAGGCGCGTTTCCTTGAAGTCGAGCATGCCGTCCGCGCGGGCCTCTTCCATCAGCGCGCAAAGGCGCTCGTAGAAGTGGTTGGCCAATTTCTTCTGCATGGCCAGGTATTCGGGGCGGAACACCTGCGGCTCGCGGTACGGGAAGAAGGCCGCCGGGTGGTGCTCGATGGTGGCGCGGATCAGCCGCTCCATGCCCTCGGCAACCTTGGCGTGCGCGGGGCGGCGGTCGTCCTCGGGGAAGTCCATGGCCGTGAAGCAGGCCACGGAGGGGCGCCAGCACAGCGTCTCGAAGATTTCCTGCTTGTTGTGGAAGTAGTAGTAGACGTAGGGCTTGGTCACGCCGAGCTGCTGGACGATCTGCTCCATCGTGGTGTTGGCGTAGCCCTGCCGGTCGAACAGCGCCTCGGCCGCCTGGAGGATGCGCTCGCGCTTCTCGTCCGTGCTCGGCGTGCTGGCCTTCTGGCGGCCGCGCGCCTTCACGGGCGGCGTGCCCAGCGCGGTGGGCGGGGTGCTTGGTGTCGCTTTGGTTATACCCATGGGTAGCATTGTTCTACCGAGCGGTATATATTGGCAAGACGCTGGCCGATGTCCGACCCTATGGCAAACCCTGACGTGGCACCGAGAACCGGCGGTTTTTGACACTCTGGAGACACCTCATGGCCCCCAACGCCGCCCTGCTGCCCCTGCACCAATACCTGCGCCGCCACGCGCGCGCCACCCCGGACCGCGCCGCCTACCTCTGGTACGGTCGCACCATCACCTGGGCCGACCTCGACGCCGCCAGCGACGCCTTCGCCGCGCGCCTGCAGGCCCTGGGTGTGCGCAAGGGCGAGCCCGTGGCGCTGTTCATGAACAACTGCCCGCAGTACCTCATGGCGCACTACGGCATCCAGAAGATCGGTGCCATCGTCTGCCCCTGCGGGCCGCTGAACAAGGAGCACGAGCTGCAGTACCAGCTCGACGACCTGAAGGCGCGCGTGATCGTCGCCGCCGACGTGCTGCTGCCCGTGGTGGAGCAGGTGCGCGCGCAGACGGCGCTGGAGCATGTGTTCGTGGTGCGCTACGCCGAGCTGCTGCCCGATGGCGAGCCGAGCATCGCCGTGCCGGCCGAACTGCAGGCCATGCGCGCCAGCGCGGCGCCGGTGCCCGCGGGCTGCGAGGACTTCCTCGCCACCGTGCGGGCGGGCGGCCAGCCCGCGCCCGTGGAGTTGTCCATGGACGACGTCGCGCTCATGACCTACACCTCGGGCACCACCGGTCTGCCCAAGGGCGCCATGCTGAGCTACGAGAACGCGCGCTTCAAGACAGCGGCCTCGGCCGACTGCAACGGCATGTCGGCCGGCGAGGTGCTGCTGGCCGTGGCACCGCTGTACCACATCGCCGGCATGGTGATGGGCGTGAACCTGCCGGTCTACACCGGCGCCACCTGCGTGCTGCTTTACCGCTTCGACCCCCTGGGCGTGGCCCAGGCACTGGAGCGCCACCACATCACCTGGTGGTACAGCATTGCGCCGATGAATGGCGCGCTCATGCAGGTGCCCGGCGCGCGCGAGATGGACTGGAGCGCGCTGCGCCGCAACCCGGTGACGAGCTTCGGCATCACCTTCACCGAACAGCTCGCGCAGCAGTGGCGCCAGTTCGCGCCGAACTGCGTGTCGCACGAGGCGGCCTATGGCCTGAGCGAAACGCACACCGTGGACACCGCCATGCCCGTGGACGCCATCCGCTGGGGCACGCAGGGCAAGCCCGTGCCGGGCAACCAGATCCGCATCGTCGACCCCGACACCGGCGCGCCCCTGCCCGCCGGCACGGTGGGCGAGATCACCATCCTCGGCCCCGGCAACTTCAAGGGCTACTGGAACAAGCCCGAGGCCACGGCCAAGACGCTGAAGAACGGCTGGGTGTTCACCGGCGACATGGGCCAAATCGACGAGGACGGCTACCTCACCTTCATCGGCCGCTTCAAGGAAATGATCAAGGTCTCGGGCTACAGCGTGTTCCCCGAGGAGGTCGAAACCATCCTCATCAAGCACCCCGCCGTGGCCCAGGCCGCCGTCATTGGCGTGCCCGACGCCGAGAAGGGCGAGGTGGTGCGCGCCTTCATCGTCAAGAAGCCGGGGCAGGAGGTAGAGGCCGCCGCGCTCGTGGCCTGGTGCCGCGAGAACATGGCGCCCTACAAGGCGCCGCGCGAGGTGCGTTTCATCGCCCAGCTCCCCGCCACGGGTGCGGGCAAGGTGCTGCGGCGCATGTTGAAGGATGAGTGACACCCCCCTGTGGCGCTGCGCGCCTTCCCCCCGCTCTCGCAGCGCTGCGCGCTGCGGGCAGGGGGACGCAGCCAGCGCGGCGGGGCGGCCCTTGCGCGGCTGCCCTGGTTGGGGCCACGCCAGTTTCGCGTGCCGCGCCATGAATCACTGAGATAAATGAAAAATCGGCCTCCAGGGCTTATAAATAAAGCGCTGGCAGCTATTAAAACTGAAGCAAAACCATGAACACGCCGGTCTTTTCCAAAGTTCTGATCGCCAACCGTGGCGAGGTGGCGCTGCGCATCGTGCGCGCCTTGCACGACCTGGGGATTCCCAGCGTCGCGGTGTATGCCGACGACGATGCCGGTGCGCCCCATGTGCAGGCGGCCACCGAGGCCGTCGCGCTCGGCGCCACGGGCCCGGCGGCTTACCTCGATGGTGCGCGGATCATCGCTCTGGCGCGCGAGCGCGGCGTGGATGCCGTGCACCCCGGTTACGGCTTTCTGAGCGAGCGCGCCGACTTCGCCCAGGCCTGCGAGGCGGCGGGCCTGCGCTTCATCGGCCCCACGCCCGCGCAGCTCACGCTGTTCGGCGACAAGGCCCAGGCGCGCGCGCTGGCCGCGCGCTGCAGCGTGCCTCTGATGCCGGGCACGCAGCACGAGGTCACGCTCGAAGAGGCGCAGGCCTTCTGGCACGCGCAGCAGGCGGGCGGGGCGGGCGCGGGCATCGTCATCAAGGCCATTGGCGGCGGTGGTGGGCGCGGCATGCGCGCTGTGCTGCTCAAGCGCGAGCTGCCCGCAGCCTACGAGACCTGCCGGCGCGAGGCGCAGGCGGCCTTCGGCGTGGCGGGCGTGTACGTCGAGCGCCTGATGGTGAACGCGCGCCACATCGAGGTGCAGGTGCTGGGCGACGGCGCCGAAGTGATTGCCCTGGGCGAGCGCGAATGCACGCTGCAGCGGCGCTTCCAGAAGTTGGTGGAGATCGCGCCCAGCCCGTCGCTGCCCGAGGCCCTGCGCCAACGCATCATCCAAGACGCCCTGGCCATGGCGCGCGAGGTGCGCTACGAGGGCCTGGGCACCTTCGAGTTCCTCGTGGATCTGGCCTCCGCCGATCTGCCCTACGTCTTCATCGAATGCAACCCGCGCCTGCAGGTCGAGCACACCATCACCGAGGAGGTGACGGGCGTGGACCTGGTGCAAGCGCAGGTGCGCCTGGCCGCCGGCCGCCGCCTGCGCGACCTGGGCCTGGACCCGGCGCAGCCGCCGCGCGCGCAGGGCCACGCCATCCAGTGGCGCATCAACGCCGAAACGCTGGATGCCCAGGGCCAGGCCCAGCCGGGCAGCGGCACCATCGCGCGGCTGGCGCTGCCCACGGGGCCCGGCGTGCGCGTGGACGCGCACGCGGTCGCGGGCCGTGCGCCCTCGCCGCACTACGACACGCTGCTGGCCAAGCTCATCGTGTCCACGCGCGGCGGCAGCTTCGCCGACGTGCTGCGCCGCTCGCAGCGCGCGCTGGCCGAATGCCGCATCGACGGCCTGGCGACCAACGTCTCCCTGCTGCAGGCCCTGGCCCAGCGGCCCGAGATGGAGCACCAGCAGGTGCACACGCGCTGGGTGGAAGAGGTGCTGCCCGCGCTGCTCGATGCTTCCAAAACCATAGCTGCTGGCGCTGATGTGGAGGGCTCTGGTGGCCAAAATCATGCAAAAGAAGCGCTGGCTTCCGAGGCTGCCGACCCGCACGCCGTCCGCGCCCCCATGCCCGCGCGCCTGGTGCAGTACGCCGTGGCCGAGGGCGCCGTGGTGGCGGCCGGCGCCGAGCTGGCCGTGCTCGAAGCCATGAAGATGGAGCATGTGCTGCTCGCGCCGCACGCGGGCCGGGTGCGCGGCCTGGCCGCCGCGCCGGGCGCCTACGTGGCGCAGGGCCAGCCGCTGCTGGTGCTGGACCCGGTGCAGGACGCCGCGCTTCAGGCCACCGGCCCCGATGCGGCGCAGGATCCGGACCAGATCCGCCCCGACCTGCAGCGCGTCATCGACCGCCACGCCTTCACGCTCGACGCCCAACGCACGGCGGCCGTGGGCAAGCGCCACGCGCAGGGCCAGCGCACGGCGCGCGAGAACATCGCCGACCTGTGCGACGCCGGCTCCTTCATCGAATACGGCCAGCTCGCCGTGGCCGCGCAGGCGCGCCGCCGCAGCATGGACGATCTCATCGCCAACACCCCGGCCGACGGCATGGTGACGGGCATCGGCGCCGTCAACGGCGCGCAGTGCGGCGAGGAGAAGGCGCGCACCGTGGTCATGGCCTACGACGCCACCGTGCTCGCGGGCACCCAGGGCGCGCGCAACCACGCCAAGACCGACCGCATGCTGGGCATCGCGCTCGACCAGCAGCTGCCCGTGGTGCTGTTTGCCGAGGGCGGCGGCGGGCGCCCGGGCGACACCGACATTCCCGTGGTCGCGGGCCTGCATGTGCACACCTTCGCCAGCCACGCCGCGCTGTCGGGCCAGGTGCCCGTGGTGGGCATCGCGGCAGGGCGCTGCTTCGCCGGCAACGCGGCGCTGCTGGGCTGCTGCGACGCCATCATCGCCACGCGCGCCAGCAACATCGGCATGGGCGGCCCGGCCATGATCGAGGGAGGCGGCCTGGGCGTGTTCAAGCCCGAGCAGATCGGCCCCAGCCATGTGCAGCACGCCAATGGCGTGATCGACGTGCTCGTCGACAACGAGCAAGAGGCCGTGCAGGCCGCGCGCCACTACCTGTCGTTCTTCCAGGGCCGCGTGCAGGGCTGGAGCGCGCCCGACCAGCGCCTGCTGCGCGCCGTGGTGCCCGAGAACCGCCTGCGCGTGTACGACACGCGCGCCGCCATGGCGGGCCTGGTGGACGAGGGCAGCCTGCTGATGCTGCGCACCGGCTTTGGCGCCGGCATCCACACGGCGCTGGCACGCATCGATGGCCGGCCCGTGGGCTTGATCGCCAACAACCCGCTGCACCTGGGCGGCGCCATCGACGCGCCGGCGGCCGACAAGGCCGCGCGCTTCATGCAGCTGTGCAACGCGCACGGCCTGCCGCTGGTGAGCCTGGTGGACACGCCCGGCTTCATGGTCGGTCCCGAGGTCGAGCAGACGGCGCAGGTGCGCCATGTGAGCCGTTTGTTCGTCACCGCCGCGCACCTGCGCGTGCCGTTCTTCAGCGTGGTGCTGCGCAAGGGCTACGGCCTGGGCGCCATGGGCATGGCGGCCGGGGGCTTCCATGCGCCGGTGTTCACCATCGCCTGGCCCACGGGCGAGTTCGGCGCCATGGGGCTGGAGGGCGCGGTGCGCCTGGGCTTCCGCAAGGAGCTGGAGGCCCTGCCCGAAGGCGCCGAGCGCGACGCGCTGTTCCAGAAGCTCGTGACCAAGTCCTACGCCAATGGCGAGGCCATGCACATGGCTGCCACGCTGGAGATTGACGCCGTCATCGACCCGGCGGAAACGCGCGCCTGGCTGGCGCGCGGCCTGGCCTCGGCGCGCGTGGGCGCGCTGAGTCCGCGCTTCGTCGATACCTGGTGAGACAAGGCCCGCACGCCCGTGGGGAGGTGCCCGTGCGGGCGAGGAGGCCGTGCTAAGCTGAAACGCTTTGATGCCGCGCCGGGCCATCGGCCGGGCGCGGCCTTTCGCTTCCCTACGAACGGAGTACCTCTCATGCCCGGCCTTCTGCCCGACATCGATCCCGACGGCTTGCTCGAATTCTCGGTCGTCTATACCGACCGCGCGCTCAACCACATGTCCAAGCGCTTCACCGGCGTCATGCAGGACATCCTGGCCACGCTCAAGGAGGTCTATGGCGCCCACACCGCCGTGCTGGTGCCCGGCAGCGGCACCTTCGGCATGGAGGCCGTGGCGCGCCAGTTCGCCAACAAGCAGAAAGTGCTGATCGTGCGCAACGGCTGGTTCAGCTTCCGCTGGAGCCAGATTTTCGACGCCGACACCGGCCTGGGCGGCGGCGCCGTGGTTTGCAAGGCCCGCAAGCAGGGCGACGGCCCGCAGGCGCCCTGGGCGCCGTGCCCGGCCGAGGAAGTGGCGGCCGCCATCCGCGCCGAGCAGCCCAAGGTGGTGTTCGCGCCGCACGTGGAAACGGCCAGCGGCATCATCCTCTCTGACGACTACATCCGCACCGTGAGCGCCGCCGCGCATGAGGTGGGCGCGCTGTTTGTGCTCGACTGCATCGCCTCCGGCGCCATGTGGGTGGACATGCAGGCCACCGGCGTGGACGTGCTGATCTCCGCCCCGCAAAAGGGCTGGAGCGGCTCGCCCTGCTGCGCCATGGTGATGCTCAGCGAACGCGCGCGCCAGGCCATCGACGGCACGACCAGCAGCAGCTTCGCGTGCGACCTGAAGAAGTGGATGCAAATCGCCGAAGGCTACGAAAAAGGCCAGCATGCCTACCACACCACCATGCCCACCGACGCGCTGGTGCGCCTGCGCGACGTGATGCAGGAAACGCGGGAATACGGCTTTGCCAAGGTGCGCCAGGAGCAGATCGAACTCGGTGCCCAGGTGCGTGCGCTGCTCGAATCGCGCGGCTTCCCCAGTGTGGCCGCCGAGGGCTGGAAGGCACCCGGCGTGGTGGTCAGCTACACCACGGACCCCGGCATCCAGAACGCCAGCAAGTTCGCCGCCGTGGGCCTGCAGACGGCCTCGGGCGTGCCGCTGCAGTGCGACGAGGGGCCAGACTTCAAGAGCTTCCGCATCGGCCTGTTCGGCCTGGAGAAGTGGCACAACGTGGAGCGCACGGTGGGCCACCTGCGCTCGGCCATCGAGCGCATCCAGCAGGGCTGACGGCCCCGGGGCTTCACCCGCCCCGGATCTGGCTCAGCGAGCGCCCCGGGGTGATCGCCTCGGGGTCGATGAGACAGTGCAGCAGCGCGGGCAGCCGCGTGGCCTGGGCCTGTGCACGCAGGCGGGCCAGCGCCGGGGCGAAGTCCTCGGTGCGTTCCACGCGCGTGCCGTGGCCGCCGAAGGCCTGGGCGTAGGCCGCGAAATCGGGGTTTTGCAAGGCCGTGCCGCTGACGCGGTGCGGGTACTCGCGCTCCTGGTGCATGCGGATGGTGCCGTACATGCCGTTGTCCAGCAGCACCACGATGATGGGCAGCCGGTACTGCACGGCGGTGGCGAATTCCTGGCCGTGCATGAGGAAGTCGCCGTCACCCGCGAACACCACCACCGTGCGCTCGGGCCACAGGCGCTGCGCGCCCACGCCGGCCGGCAGGCCGTAGCCCATGCTGCCGCTGGTGGGCGCGAGCTGCGTGCCGAACTGGCGGAACGGCCAGAAGCGGTGCACCCAGGTGGCGAAGTTGCCCGCGCCGTTGCAGAACACCGTGTCTTGCGGCAGCGCCGCGCGCAGGTGCTGCATCACCGCGCCCATTTGCAGCTCGCCCGGGATGCGGATCGGCGCCGGGTCGCTCCAGGCCTGGTAGGCGGCATGGGCTTCGTGCACGGCCTGCTGGCGCTCGGCACGGGGCGCTTGCGCCGCCGTGCTGGGCAGGGCAGCGCAAAAGGCCGTGGGCGTGGCGTTGATGGGCAGCTGCGCCTGGTAGACGCGGCCCAGCTCATCGGGGTCGGGGTGCACATGCACCAGCGGGATCTGCGGTGTGGGGATGTCGAGCAGGGTGTAGCCCTGCGAGGGCACTTCCGACAGGCGGCCGCCGACGAGCAGCAGCAGGTCCGCCGCGCGGATGCGCGCCAGCAGGGCGGGGTTCACGCCCAGGCCCAGGTCGCCCGCGTAGCAGGGGTGTTGGTGGTCGAACAGCATCTGGCGCCGGAACGAACACGCCACGGGCAGGGCGTGGGCGGCGGCGAAGTCCTGGAAGCGCGCCACGGCCTCGGCGTTCCAGCGGCTGCCGCCGACGATGGCCACCGGGTTGCGTGCCTGACCGAGACGTTCGAGCAGTTGAGCCATTTGCGCCGGACTTGGAGCGCTTTCGATGGGCTGGAGCGTGCGCGCGGCAGGCGCCTCGGCGCGCTCGACCAGCATGTCCTCGGGCAGGGCCACCACCACCGGGCCGGGGCGCCCGCTGCAGGCCACGCTGAAGGCGCGCGCCACGATCTCGGGCAGGCGGCGCGCGTCGTCCACCTCGGTGGCCCACTTGGCGAGCGGGCCGAAGGCGGCGCGGTAGTCCACCTCCTGGAAGGCCTCGCGTCCGCGTGCGCCGCGCTCGATCTGGCCGACGAACAGCACCATGGGCGTGGAATCCTGCATGGCGATGTGCACGCCCGCCGCCGCGTTGGTGGCGCCGGGGCCGCGCGTGACGAAGCACACGCCGGGCCGCCCGGTGAGCTTGCCGTGCGCCTCGGCCATCATGGCCGCGCCGCCTTCCTGGCGGCACACCGTCAGTGCGATGGGCGCGTCGTGCAGCGCGTCGAGCACGGCGAGGTAGCTCTCGCCGGGCACGCAGAAGATGTGCTGCACGCCGTGCAGCACGAGCTGGTCGACGAGGATCTGGCCGCCGGTACGCGGAGTGGTGGGGGTGGTTTCAGATGACATTGCGTTCGAGCAGGGGGCGGTTGTCGAGAAGGCGCTGGAAGGCCAGGGGTTCCAGGTCCAGCGTTTGCCAGCGGCCGGTGAGGATGAGCTCGGCCAGGCCGCGCCCGATGGCCGGGCACTGCTGCAGGCCGTGGCCGGAGAAGCCGTTGGCGAAGTACAGGTTGTCGCAGGCCGGGTGCAGGCCCAGGATGGCGTTGTGGTCGAACGCATTCATCTCGTAGTAGCCCGCCCAGGTGCTGCGCAGGCGCAGCGCCTCGAAGGCCGGGATGCGTTCTGCCAGCGTGGGCCAGACATGGTCCTCGAAAGCCGCGTGGTCCGGGTCCAGCGGCGCGTCGTCGGGGTCCGCGTCTTCGGGTGGGGCATAGCCCGCGATGAAGCCCGTGCCCTCGGGTCGCAGCCAGATGCCCGAGGGATCGATGAGCAGCGGGCAGCCGGGCAGCGCCTCGGGGCAGGTGAAGTGGAACACCGTGCGCCGCTTGCCAAACACCGGAAGGTCAATGTCCAGCCACTGCGCCATCGGGCGCGCCCAGGCGCCTGCGGCGTTGACCACGGCGCAGCATTCCAGCCGCTGGCCGTCCGCCAGGCGCAGCGCGCGGATGTGTTGCACGCCGCCGCTGGCCTGCGTGTCCACGCCCACCGCCTCGGCCTGCACATAGCGCACGCCCTGGGCCTGGGCCTTGCGCCGCAGGGCCTGCAGCAGGCTGTAGCCGTCGAACCAGCCCTCGCTGGAGAGGTCCAGCGAGCCGAGCGAGACGCCGTCCGTGGACAGCCAGGGAAAGCGCTCGCGCAGCGCATCGGGCGTGAGCAAGGCCACGTCGGCGCCCATGCTGCGCTGCACCGCATGGTTGTCGCGCAGCACGGCCTCGCCCGCCGGGCTGGCCAGGTACAGGTAGCCCGCCTCCACCAGGCCGATGTCCGGGCGGTCGCCCTCCACCTGCAAGCGCGTGCCGATGTCGCGCAGAAATTCAATGCCAAACTGCGAGATGGCAATGTTGATCGGGCTGGAGAACTGCTGCCGGATCGAGCTGGCAGACAACGCCGACGAGGCGCGTGCGTAGCTGGGGTCGCGCTCGACCACGGTGACCTGGCAGTCCGGGTGCTGCCGTGTCAGGAAATAGGCGATGGCGCTACCGATGGCGCCGCCGCCGATGATGGCGATGTGTGTGTGCGAGGAGGAAGAAGCCATGGTGTGCCCACCTTCGGTGACAGGGGCGCCGCGCCAGACCAGGGCACCCGTGGAGCGGGCTTTGCCCGGCCACTGGGTGCGTCTCCCCTCCCGCAGGAGAGGGGGGAAGGCGCGAAGCGACTCAGGGGGGTGTTCTTTTCTCTACACGTCGAAACGCACGCCTTGGGCCAGCGGCAGCGCGTCGCTGTAGTTGATGGTGTTGGTCGCGCGGCGCATGTAGCCCTTCCAGGCGTCGGAGCCCGATTCGCGGCCGCCACCGGTTTCCTTTTCGCCGCCGAAGGCGCCGCCGATCTCGGCGCCCGAGGTGCCGATGTTCACGTTGGTGATGCCGCAGTCGCTGCCGGTGCTGGAGAGGAAGCGCTCGGCCTCGCGCAGGTCGGTGGTGAAGATGGCCGATGACAGGCCTTGCGGCACGCCGTTTTGCAGCGCGATGGCTTCGTCCAGGCAGGTGCAGGTCAGCACATAGAGGATGGGTGCGAAGGTTTCGTGCTGCACCACCGCGCTCTGCGTGGGCATGCGCACCAGGGCCGGGCGGGCGTACCAGGCGTCCTCGCCCAGCGCGGCGCATTCGCGCTCACCGCCGTGCACCGTGCCGCCCTGTTCACGCGCCTGGGCCAGTGCGCTTTGCATCTGCTCGAAAGAAGCGCGGTCCACCAGCGGGCCGACGAGCACGCCGTCCGCCAAAGGGTCGCCCACGCGCACGCTGGCGTAGATCTTTTCCAGCCGTGCCAGCAGTGGCGCGGCCACGTCGCGGTGCACGATCAGGCGGCGCAGCGTGGTGCAGCGCTGGCCCGCCGTGCCCACGGCGGCGAAGGTGATGGCGCGCGCGGCCAGTTCCAGATCGGCGCTGGGCATGACCACCATGGCGTTGTTGCCGCCCAGCTCCAGGATGCTGCGGCCAAAGCGCTGCGCCACGTCCACCGCCACGGCGCGGCCCATGCGCGTGCTGCCGGTGGCGCTGAGCACGGGCACGCGCGGCGAGCGCGCGAGCAGCTCGCCCACCTCGCGTCCGCCCAGCAGCAGGGTGGACAGGGCGGTGGGGGCGGCCACGCCCTGCTCGGCACTGAATTCGGCCAGCGTCTGGCGCAGCAGGTGGTGGCAGGCGATGGCGCACAGCGGCGTCTTTTCCGACGGTTTCCAGGCCACGGCGTTGCCGCACACCAGGGCCAGCGCGGCGTTCCAGGCCCACACGGCCACGGGGAAGTTGAAGGCCGAGATCACGCCGACCACGCCCACCGGGTGCCAGGTTTCCATCATGCGGTGGCCGGGGCGCTCGCTGGCGATCGTTAGGCCGTGCAGCTGGCGCGACAGGCCCACGGCGAAGTCGCAGATGTCGATCATTTCCTGCACCTCGCCCAGTCCTTCGGAGCGCACCTTGCCCGCCTCCAGCGACACCAGCAGGCCCAGGGCCTCCTTGTGCTGGCGCAGCTTCTGGCCCAGGCGGCGCACCAGTTCGCCGCGCACCGGGGCGGGCGTGGCGCGCCACTGCAGGAAGGCGGCGTGCGCTTCGTCGATCAGGGCTTGGGCCTGTACGGGGCCGTGGCTGGCCAGCCGGGTGTAGACGGCGCCGTCGCGTGGCGCGCGCACGGCCAGGTCGGGGCCACGCCAGGGGGCGAGGTCCAGGCCCAGTTGCTGCAGGACGGTGTCGAAAAGGGAGGTGGAGGAGGCGGTCATGGGCAGGCAGGGGAAAAGGCAGCGGGACAAAAAAGGCTCCCCGCGCATGCGGGGGCTGAAAGAACGTCGGCCCATGGTAATTGCGCCCAGTGCATTGAACAACTGCTATGTCTGTCAAACTTGTTGAGTTTTATGAATGATTGGAGGCGGTGCCTGCCATGAGAAAAGACATCCCCAGCCTGGGCGTTCTCCAGGCCTTCGAGGCCTCGGCGCGGCTGCAGAGCTTCTCGCGCGCGGCCGAGGAGCTGGCGCTTACCCCGAGCGCGGTGAGCCGCCATGTGGCCGCGCTCGAAGCGCGCCTGGGCGTGACGCTGTTCGTGCGCGCGCGCCAGCGCCTGGCGCTGACGGACACCGGCCGCAGCTACGCCGCGCGCATCCGCCGGCACCTGGAGCAGATCGAGCGCGACACGCAAGAAATCCGCGTGGGCCGGGAGGAGGGCTACGTGCTGAACCTGGCCGTGGTGTCCACCTTCAGCACGCAGTGGCTGATCCCGCGCCTGCCGCGGTTCGCGGCGCTGCACCCGCGCATCACGCTCAACCTGGCGGCGCGCTCGGAGGTGTTCGCGTTCGACGAAAGCGGGTTCGACGCCGCGATCTATTACGGCGACCGCCTCTGGCCCGATACGCAAGGCTGCATGGTCGTGCCCGAGGGCCCGTGCGTGCCCGTGTGCAGCCCGCAGTACGCCGCCGCGCAGGCCCTGGGCGACGAGGCGGCCTGGCTGCGGTGTCCGCACCTCACGCTGGCCACGCGCGCGCAGGCCTGGCGCGATTGGTATGCCGAGCGCGGCTGGCACTACACGCTGCACGCTTCGCGCGGGCCGCGCTACGAGCAGTTTTCCATGGTGATCGCCGCCGCAGCCGCTGGGCTGGGCGTGGGCCTGGTGCCGCTGCTGCTGGCGCGCGAGGCGCTGCAGGCCGGTCAGCTCGTGCAGGCGCACCCGCAGGAACTGCCCGGCACGCAGGGCTACTGGTTCGTGCAGCCCCAGCACCGGCCGGGCTCGGAGGCGCTGCAGGCCTTGCGCGACTGGCTGGAGGCTCAGGCCCGGCCGAGCGCCCCCTGAACGGCCTTCATCATCCCCATGTCGCCGCAGCGGTTGGGCGTGGGGATCACCTTGCCGGGGTTGAGCAGGCCCTGCGGGTCGAAGGCGCGCTTGAGGTCCTCCATCTGCGCCAGTTCGGCGTCCGTGAACTGCACGCGCATGCTGGCGAGCTTTTCCACGCCCACGCCATGTTCGCCGGTGATGGCGCCGCCCATGGTCACGCTGGTGTCCATGATCTCGGCGCCAAAGGCTTCGGCGCGGCGCAGCTGGTCGGCGTCGTTGGCGTCGAACAGGATCAGCGGGTGCAGGTTGCCGTCGCCCGCGTGGAACACGTTGGCGCAGCGCAGGCCGTATTTCTTCTCCATGTCCTGGATGGCCAGCAGGATGTCGGCCAGGCGCTTGCGCGGGATGGTCGAGTCCATGCACATGTAGTCGGGGCTGATGCGGCCGCTGGCGGGGAAGGCATTCTTGCGCCCGCTCCAGAAGCGCAGGCGCTCGGCCTCGTCCTGGCTCACCGCCAGGGCGGTGGCGCCGGCGCCTTGCAGCACGGCGCTCATGCGCGCGATCTCTTCCTCCACCTCCTCGGGCGTGCCGTCGCTCTCGCACAGCAGGATGGCCTCGGCCGTGAGGTCGTAGCCGGCGTGCACGAAGTCCTCCACGGCGGCGGTCATGGGCTTGTCCATCATCTCCAGCCCGGCCGGGATGATGCCTGCGGCGATCACGGCGGCCACCGCGTCGCCCGCCTTGCGAACGTCGTCGAAGCTGGCCATGATGCAGCGCGCCAGTTGCGGCTTGGGCACGAGCTTGACGGTCACTTCCAGCGCCACGGCCAGCATGCCCTCGCTGCCGATCACGGCGGCCAGCAGGTCGTAGCCCGGCGCGTCGAGCGCCTCGCTGCCAAAAGTGACCTCCTCGCCCTCGGCCGTGAAGCCGCGCACGCGCAGCACGTTGTGCACCGTCAGGCCGTATTTCAGGCAGTGCACGCCGCCCGAGTTCTCGGCGATGTTGCCGCCGATGGTGCAGGCGATCTGGCTGCTGGGGTCGGGCGCATAGTACAAGCCATGGGGCGCCGCGGCCTCGCTGATGGCCAGGTTGCGCACGCCGCACTGCACGCGCGCGGTGCGGCCCACCGGGTCGAGCGACAGGATCTGGTTGAACTTGGCGAGCGAGAGCGTCACGCCCTGCGCGTGCGGCAGCGCGCCGCCCGACAGGCCGGTGCCCGCGCCGCGCGCCACCACGGGCACATTCAGGCGGTGGCAGGCGCGCAGCACGGCCTGCACCTGCGCCTCGGTCTCGGGCAGCGCCACCACCAGCGGGCGCTGGCGGTAGGCGGTGAGTCCGTCGCATTCGTAGGGGGTGGTGTCCTCGGTGTGCCACAGCAGCGCGTGCGCGGGCAGGTGCTGCAGCAGGGCCTGCACCACCTCGGCCTGGCGCGCGGCGCGTTCGGAAGGCGGTGCGGTGGCGGGGGTGGCGGCGCTGGCGGAGTTCATGGCGCCACTGTAGCGCCATGCCGGGCCGGGCGGGGCTGATGTTTATTGCAGCGCCGCGTGAAATGTCCTCGACTGGCGCGTTTTGTGCTATCAATTCAGGAGCTAATGGCGCTTGAATTGATTGGTCTGAAGGCTTGTTTTGCTTGAAATCAGAAGATGGTCTTGTGCAGCCACTCGGCGAAGGCGGCGCACTCCCAGCGGTCCATGGTCCCGGTGCGCCAGCACAGGTAGTGGGCGTGGGGGCTGGGGGCATCGGTCTCGAACAGGCGCACCAGCGAGCCCTGCTCGATCCAGGGGGCGCCGAGCTTCAGGCGCACCAGCGCCACGCCCATGCCGGCGGCGGCGGCGTCGCACATCAGGCCGATGTCGTTGAACTGCGAGCCAGAGCCGGGCTCGGTCCAGTCCAGCCCCACGGCGCTGAACCAGGTGCGCCAGGGCTCCAGCGGGCTGCGCAGCAGGGTGGCGGGGTCCAGCTCCTCGGGCCGCTCGAAAGGCCCGTGCTCGCGCAGCCAGGCGGGCGAGGCCAGGGGGGTGACCACGTCGCGCGCGATCTCGGCGTGCTCGACGTCGGCGTAGTGCCCGCTGCCGAAGCGCACCATGAGGTCCGCGTCCTCGGCCACCACGTCCAGCAGCGGGATGGAGATCTGCAGCGCCAGGTCGATCTCGGGGTAGGCCTCGGTGAACTGGCGCAGGCGCGGGATCAGGATGACGCGCGCAAAGGTGGGCGTGACGGCCAGCTTCAGCCGCCGCTTGCCGGGCGCGGCGGCGACACCGGGAAAACGCTGCAGCGCGGTCAGGCCCTCGCGCACATGGGCCAGGTAGGCGATGCCGTCGGTGGTGAGCGAAAAGTCGGCGCGGCCGAAGAGCTGCGTGCCCAGGATCTGCTCCAGCTGCTTGACGCGGTGGCTCACGGCGCTGGGCGTGACGCACAACTCGTCGGCCGTGAGCGTGACGCTGCGCAGCCGCGCCAGCGCCTCGAAGGTCAGCAGGCACTGGATGGGCGGAATGCGCCGCGCTCCGGCGCCGGGCGCGGAGTCCAGCGGGGCGCGTTCCGTGGCCATGGCGTGTGTCCCGGTCAGCGGAAGACGACCGTCCGGTGGCCGTTGAGCAGCACGCGGTGCTCGCTGTGCCACTTCACGGCACGCGCCAGCACCTGGCTTTCGGTGTCGCGGCCGCGCGCGGTGAGGTCCTCCACGGTGTCGGTGTGGTCGGCACGGGCCACGTCCTGTTCGATGATCGGACCCTCGTCGAGGTCGGCCGTCACGTAGTGCGCCGTGGCGCCGATGAGCTTCACGCCCCGGTCGTGTGCCTGGTAGTAGGGCTTGGCGCCCTTGAAGCTGGGCAGGAAGCTGTGGTGGATGTTGATGGCGCGGCCCGCCAGCTTGGTGCACAGGTCGTTCGACAGCACCTGCATGTAGCGTGCCAGCACCACCAGTTCGGCGCCTTCCTGCTCGATGATCTCGAATTGGCGCGCCTCGGCCTGCGCCTTGGTGGCGGCCGTCACCGGGATGTGGTGGAAGGGCACGTTGTAGCTGGCGGCGAGCTGGTAGAAGTCGCGGTGGTTGCTGATGATGGCGCGGATGTCCACCGGCAGCAGGCCGCTCTTCCAGCGGAACAGCAGGTCGTTGAGGCAATGGCCCTCGCGGCTGACCATGAGCACGGTGCGCATCGGCTCGGCCAGGGCGTGCAGGCTCCAGCGCATCTGGAAGGGCGTGGCGAAGGCGGCCATGCGCTCCTTGAGCGTGGCATGGTCGTGCTGCCCGCAGGCGAACTGCACGCGCATGAAGAACAGGCCGGTGTCGTCGTCATTGAACTGTGCGGCCTCTTCGATGTTGCCGCCCTGTTCCAGCAGGAACCCGGAGACGGCATGCACCAGCCCCAGGCGGTCGGGGCAGGAGAGGGTGAGAACGTAGGCATGGGGTTTCATATCGCCGCCATTGTCGCAGCACCCACCGGGCGGGTGCCGTGCCCTCCGCCCGCGCGTTCAGCGCGCCGGGGTGCCCTGCCAGCGCTGGCGCAGCGGCGCGCAGGCGTCGTCGGGTGGTAGTTCCGGGGTCTCCTGCAGCCAGTCTGCTTCTTTTTTGATAGCTTCTTCCGCAGTGCCAGCGTGGGTTATGACCACTTTTTTCTTCAAATCTCCAGGCAGGTGCACGGGCACGCCCAGGCTGCGTTTGACATGGGCCGCGCCCGCCACCAGCAGCACCACCTGGCCGGGACGCCGCGCGCCGGCGGCGGTTTGGGCCATGCGTTGGTCGCGTGCCACCTGCACGCGCGCCATGCCGGGCACGCGCGCCTCGGGCAGCAGGCCGCAGTGGCCTTCGCGCACGGCCTGGCGCTGGCGTTCCATGTCCGCGGCGGGCAGCAGGGCTTCGAGCGTGCCATCGCTCAGCGCGGTGCGCAGCTCGCGCCGGGGCAGGTTGCCGCCGAGCACCGGCACGCCCGCGCGCACGGCCGCCATGGCCACGGGGCCGTACTGGCGCCAGGGCCATGCGCCGTCGTTCCAGGCCAGCGCCGCCTGCACGGCGGCCTCGCTGGCATCGCGTGGCAGGCCCTCGGTGCCGTGGCCCTGCTCGGCCATTTCCATCACCAGGGCCGCCAGCCGGCCCTGCCCGGCCAGCCATTCGATGGCCTCGCGCTGCAACCGCTGGTGCTCGGGCGCGTCGTGCCGCTCGCCCAGCAGCAGCACGTCGGCTGGCAGCAGCGACTGCAGCGCGCCAGGCCAGGGCGTGGACGCGGGGCGCACCAGCGCGCAGCCCGAAAGCGACAGCAAGAGCGCGAAAAGGACGGCGGGAAGGAATGGAGGCTGAGGTCGGCGCATGGACATCATGCTACTGCTTTGCGAGCGCCTCGGGCCGACCAGACAAGGCCTGTCCCCTGTCTGATCAGGGAATGGCGCCTAGGGAAAACCCTTGCATTCCGGTTGTGCAAAAAAACCGACAACAAAAATTTACAACCCTTGTAAATCAAGACGTTACGCGCATCGAGGGGCGTGGGCAGGTAAATCCCGGAGGGCCGGACAGGCCCGAAACGCTACACTGCCCGGTTACTGGCGCCCGGTCCGCACCGGCGCGCCCCACCCCCTCCATCCATGCCACCGGAAGGGGTGTCGGCAGACAAAAATCAACGGGATTGCAACCATGAAGCGAGAAAACCTGGGCCGCGCGCACGACGTCACGGCCACCCAGCCCATCAGCCTCGATGTGCTGAAGGAAAAATACCTCAAGGCGGGCGAAACCAGTGCCGAGGATCTGTTCCGCCGCGTGGCCAAGGCGTTGGCGTCGGTGGAGAAACCGGAAGAACGCGAGAAATACGAGGCCCTGTTCCTCGCCAACATGCACGCGGGCGCCATCGGCGCCGGGCGCATCATGAGCGCGGCCGGCACCGACATCCAGGCCACGCTGATCAACTGCTTCGTCCAGCCCGTGGGCGACTGCATCCAGGGCGTGGACGACGAGGGCTTCCCCGGCATCTACGAGGCCCTGCGCGAGGCCGCCGAGACCATGCGCCGCGGCGGCGGCGTGGGCTATGACTTCTCGCGCATCCGCCCGCGCGGCGCCGAGGTCAAGGGCACGCACTCCATGGCCTCGGGCCCGTGCAGCTACATCAACGTGTTCGACCAGTCCTGCTCCACCGTCGAGAGCGCGGGCGCGCGCCGTGGCGCGCAGATGGGCGTGCTGCGCATCGACCACCCCGATGTGCACGACTTCATCACCGCCAAGCGCACGCCGGGCCGCTGGAACAACTTCAACGTGTCGGTCGGCGTGAGCGACGCCTTCATCCAGGCCGTGATCGACGACCAGCCCTGGGAGCTGGTGCACCGCGCCAAGCCCGGCGCCACCGTGATGGAGCAGGGCGCGTACCAGCGCGCCGACGGCCTGTGGGTCTACCAGAACCTGCCCGCGCGCGACCTCTGGGACACCATCATGAAGTCGACCTACGACTTCGCCGAGCCCGGCATCCTGTTCCTGGACCACATCAACCAGGACAACAACCTGCGCTACTGCGAGCAGATCGCCGCCACCAACCCCTGTGGCGAGCAGCCCCTGCCGTCCTACGGCTGCTGCGACCTCGGTCCCATCATCCTGACGCATTTCGTGCGCAATCCGTTCGGCTTCGACGGCGTGCCCTCGTTCGACTTCGATTCCTTCGCCAAGTCGGTGGCGCTGCAGGTGCGCGCGCTCGACAACGTGCTCGACGTGACCTTCTGGCCCCTGCCGCAGCAGGACGCCGAGGCCAAGGCCAAGCGCCGCATCGGCGTGGGCTTCACCGGCATGGGCAACACCCTGGCCATGCTGTGCCTGCGCTACGACAGCCAGGAAGGCCGCGAGATGGCCGCGCGCATCGCCGAGCACATGCGCGACAGCGCCTACGGCGCCTCGGTGGAACTGGCGCGCGAGAAGGGCGCCTTCCCGGCATTCGATGCCGCTGGCTACCTGGCCGACGGCACCTTCGCCAGCCGCCTGCCGGCCGCGCTGAAGAAGCAGATCCGCCAGCACGGCATCCGCAACAGCCACCTGCTGTCGATCGCGCCCACCGGCACCGTGAGCCTGGCCTTCGCCGACAACGCCTCCAACGGCATCGAGCCGCCGTTCTCCTGGATGTACAAGCGCAAGAAGCGCGAGGCCGACGGCAGCATGGCCGAGTACGCCGTGGAAGACCATTCCTGGCGCCTGTACCGTGAGCTGGGCGGCGACGTGACCCAGCTGCCCGAGTATTTCGTCTCGGCGCTGGAGATGTCGGCCCAGGATCACATCGCCATGATGGAGACGGTGCAGCCCTTCGTGGACACGGCCATCTCCAAGACCGTCAACATTCCGGCCGACTACCCCTACGACGACTTCAAGGGCCTGTACCTGCAGGCTTGGCGCGCCCGCCTCAAGGGACTGGCCACCTACCGCCCGAACAACATCCTGGGTTCCGTACTGGAAGTGCACGCAGCGCCCGAGGCCGACAAGAAGTCCGCCCCCGCCGCGCCCGAAGCCGCGCCCGTGGACCCGATGCGTACCGTGATCGAGAGCCGTCCCAAGGGCGCCCTCTCGGCCGTGGCCGAGAAGGTGGACTACTGGACGCAGGAAGGCCAGAAGCGCCTGTACCTCATCGTCTCCTTCCTGCCGGTGCCCAACGCCGACGGCACGGGCACGGTGGACCGCGCCATCGAGTTCTTCATGCCCGTGGGCCAGAGCGGCGAATCGCAGCAGTGGGTCACGTCGAGCATGCGCCTGCTGTCGCTGGCCGCGCGCGGCGGCTTCCTGGAACGCGCGCTGTCCGACATGCGCAAGGTCGCCTGGGACCGCGGCCCGGTGCGCCTGGGCACGCACCAGAAGGACGACGGCACGCATGTGCCCAAGTGGCACGACTCCGAGGTCGCGGCCATCGCCTACGCCATCCAGAACATCCTGGCGCGCCGCGCGCGCCAGCAGGCGCCCGTGGTGCAGGAGGTGCCGCAGGGCGGTGACGCGCCCCTGGCCGCCACACCGCCCGTCATGGCGGGCAAGAAGTGCTCCGAGTGCGGCGCGCACGCCATGATCCGCAAGGACGGCTGCGACTACTGCACCCAGTGCGGACACCTGGGCAGCTGCGGGTGATTCACCTCCCGGATCCAGCGGCCGCGCCGGCTTCGCTGGCCGGACGTCGTGTCCTGTCTGCGCGCCTTGCTTTCGCGTGCACGCTTGATCTGCCCATGGAATGAGTGACAGAAAACCGGTCATTCCGCTGAAACCGGTCTCGGGCAAGCCCCCGCCCGAGGCGTTGGCGCAACTGGATCGCCGCTGGCGCCCGCAGTACCTGATGTTGGCGCCGCACCGGCTGGGCTTCTTCCTGGCCATGGTGGTGCTCGTCGCCTCCAGCCTCTGGTGGGCGCTGATGCAGGTGGCGCGGGTGGCGGATGGCGCCTTCTCCATGCATTTTTCGCTGTCGCCTTCGGTGCTGCACGCGGCGGTGATGGTGTTTGGTTTCATCCCGCTGTTCTTCTCGGGCTTCCTGTTCACCGCCGGACCCAAGTGGCTCGGGGTCCAGCCCTGGGACACCCAGAAGCTGCGGCAGCCCCTGCTGCTGCAGGCCGGGGGCTGGCTGCTGTGGCTGGCTGGCGGGATGGTCCTGTCGTACATCTCCATCGCTGGCGTCGCGCTGGCCTGGGTGGGGCTGGCATGGATGACCGTGCTGTTCTGGCGGCTCGTGCTGTGCAGCCGGGCCGAGGACCAGGTCCATGCGCGCGCCATCGGCGCGGCCTTGATCGCGGGCTGCCTGGCGCTGGCCGGCATCGTGGCCAGCCTCGTGGCAGAAGCGCAGGACGTGGCGCGCGCCTGCGCGCTCACCGGGCTGTGGGGCTTCGTGCTCGTCGTCTACGTCGTGGTGGCGCACCGCATGATCCCCTTCTTCACGTCGAGCGCCATGCCCTTCATCCAGGTCTGGCGCCCGTTCTGGCTGCTCTGGCTCATGCTGGGCGCCGCCGTCTTCGAGGCGGCGGCCGTGTGGGTCGAGTTCGAG
Organism: Simplicispira lacusdiani; assembly: GCF_003604195.1. Classification (GTDB taxonomy): domain Bacteria; phylum Pseudomonadota; class Gammaproteobacteria; order Burkholderiales; family Burkholderiaceae_C; genus Simplicispira; species Simplicispira lacusdiani. The sequence continues at coordinate 365,979 of NZ_QXGR01000002.1, read as the reverse complement.
GGCCGGCCCGAGGGGCCGGTGGGCACGGTGTGGATGCTGGTGCGCGGCCTGCTGGAACTGGGCACGGGCGGCGTGCTGCTCTGGCTGGCGGGCGTGTGGGGGCTGGTGCAAAGCCTCAAGAACCGCCTGCTGGCCATGCTGCACATCGGTTTCCTCTGGCTTGGGCTGTCGTTCGTGCTGGGCGGCGTGACGCAGCTTCTCTGGCTGGTGTACGACGAGCCGCTGCTGGGCCTGGGTTCGCTGCATGCGCTCACCATGGGCTGCCTGGGTTCGCTGATGCTGGCCATGGTCACGCGCGTTTCGTGCGGCCACAGCGGCCGCGCGCTCGTGGCCGACAGCATCGCCTGGTCGCTGTTCTGGGTGCTGCAGGTGGCCACCGTGGTGCGCATCGTCGCCGCCGTGCCGCACCAGTGGTCGGGCTGGTTGCTGCTGGGGGCCGCCAGCCTGTGGCTGGGCGTGGTGATTGTCTGGGGCGTGCGGCTCGGCGCCTGGTATGGCCGCCTGCGCGCGGACGGCCGTCCCGGCTGAATATATGAACAACCCCCTGTGGCGCTGTGCGCCTTCCCCCTTCTCTCGCCCCGCTGCGCGGTGCGGAAAGGGGGACGCCACCCGCGCGGCGGGGCGGCCCTTGCGCGGTGGCCGCTGGCCTGGGTCGTGCCGGTTTCAGGGGCTGCGGGCGGCCCATGGCGCCATGGATCACTGAGGCTATGAAGCACGGAGCCATGGAAGAGGCAGGGGGGCAGAGCCTCGCGCCCGGCGACGAGGCTGCCGCCCTGGCGGCCGCGCTCATGCAGGCGCGCCAGACCATCCTGCCCAAGCGGCTGGGCGCGCCCGGGCCCGACGCGCGGCAGCTCCAGACCATCGTGGCCGCCGCTGCCCATGCGCCCGACCATGGGCAGATCCTGCCCTGGCGCTTCGTGCTCGTGCCGCAGGCGCAGCGCCCGCGCCTGGCCGACGCCTTCGCCGCCGCCCTGCTGGAGCGCGACGCCACCGCCCTGCCCGAGCAGCTGGAGCAGGCGCGCGAGAAGGCGCACCGCTCGCCCGTGCTGCTGCTCGCCGTCGTGGACGGCCGGCGCGGCGACCCGGCCGTGGGGCTGCAGGAGCGCATCCTCAGCGCCGGCTGCGCCGTGCAGAACCTGCTGCTGATGGCCACGGCGCTGGGCTTTGGCTCGGCGCTCACCAGCGGCCAGGCGCTGTGCTCGCAGGCCCTGCGCGCGCTGTTCGGGCTGCGCGAGGATGAGCAGGCGCTGTGCTTCGTCAGCCTGGGCACCGTGCTCTCGCGCAAGGCGGCGCGCGCGCGGCCCGTGCCGGCGGACTACCTCACTACCCTGGATTGATATGACGGCTTCCAACGCCCTGCCCGGTTTCGGCGATGCCGCCGTGGGCTTCGATACCCCGTTCGAGATGCTCACGGCCTGCCACGAGCGCGTGCAGCGCTCGCTGGCGCTGTTGCACCGGTTGCGGGACTACCTGCGCGGCCATGCGTGCGACGACTCCGCGCGCCAGGCCGCGCGCGACGTCCTGCGCTACTTCGACATCGCCGCGCCGCTGCACCACGAGGATGAAGAATTGCATGTCTTCCCGCCGCTGCTCGAACGTGGCGGCGCCGATGCGGTGGCCGCCGTGCGGCGGCTGCAGCAGGACCACGAGGCCATGTCGGCGAACTGGCAGGCCGCGCGCGCCCTGCTGCTGGCGCTGGCCGAGGGCCGGCGCGCTGCCTTCGGCTCCGAGGACGAGACCGTGCTGGAACGCTTCGCGGGCATCTATGCGGAGCACATCCGCATCGAGGAGGAGGTGGTGTACCCGGCGGCCCGGGCCTTGCTGGCGCCCGCCGTGGTGCAGTCCATGGGCGCGGAGATGCGGCGCCGGCGTGGCGCCGTGGATTGAAGATACTGTGCTATTGAATCAATAGCTTCTGACGCTTTGTGGGTAAGCGCTGAAGGCCCAAAGCATCAGTGAATGACGACCGGGTTCTGCGCCAGCCCGGTGTAGCGGTCCAGCGTGTCCTCCACCTCTTCCTGCGTGGGGGCATCGCGCTGCCAGGCGAGGATCTGCTGCTGGAACATCTCGGCCCAGGAGCCGTCGAGGTAGACCTCCTTGCCCGAGCGTTTGTCCACGATCTCGAACCCATGGCGCGCCAGCTGGGGCACGGACGGCGCCGCGTCGTCCGCAGCGGGGCTGCCTGCGTCCACGGCATCGGGCAGCATGTGGACCACCACGAAGGAGTCCGAGTCGTAGAGCATGTGCATGGTGTTCTCCCTGATCTTTCCTACTGTCAGATGGCAACGGCGACGGCAAGTTCAAGTCCGAATCCACTACGGCCCCAGTATTCCACGAAAACCGGGCCGTGTCAGGGAAAGGGGCGGAACGCTTCTTTGAGCAGGCTCTTACGGCTGCGCATGGCTGCGCAGGTTCAGCTCGGCGAAGTCGCCATTGGCCTGGGTGATGCGGATGCGCGCGGGCAGGTAGTCCAGCCCGGGCGCCAGCCAGACCTGCGCCTTCTGGTCGTAGTCGCGGCGCGGCAGGCGCTGCAGCTGCACGGCATGCAAGCTGCCCATGGACAGCTCCAGCGTTTCCTCGCCCTCGACCGTGAAGGTCCAGGTGTCGGCGGCGCGCGCGCTCACGGTGGGGATGCTGATGCGCGTGCCCACGGCAAAGCGCTGCGGCGTCGCGGCGAGCAGGGCGCCGAGTTGCAGGAAAACGCTGAGCCGGTCCTGCGCGCCGGGCGCGATGGGGGCGGACGGCGTGTTGGCGCTGAAGGTCACGCGCCCCTGGGCGAAGTCGAAATGCGCGGCCTGCTCGCTGCGCGAGCGGTCACCGAAGCGCCGGGGCTGCAGGCCCAGGGGCGTGATCTCGCCCACGCTGGTCTGCGTGCGCGAGCCCAGGAACAGCACGCTGATCTCCTGCCGCGCCTGGTACTGCTGGCCGTCGTGCTGCCACAGCAGCTCGGCCCGCGCGCTGTACTGGAAACCCTTGGACTGGCCCGCCACGTCGAAGCCCAGGCGCGCGGGCGCGGGCAGGCGCACGGCGGGGGGCTGCGGGCTGCCCGCGTCCTCGGCCGCGCCGGGTGGCGTGATGGCGATGGCGCTGCCCGGCGCGGCCGGGGCTTCGGGGGGCGCCGGGTCGGCGGGGGGCGGGCTGGCGGGTGTTTCGGGGGCTGGCGCGGCCTGCGCGGTGGCGCTGTCTGGTGCCGGCTCGGCGGCAGGGCCGGCCTCGCTGGCGCTCTCTGCGATCAGCGGGGGGGCGGTCGTGGTTTCAGCGGCGGGCGTGGCGGGTTTCGGGCGCGGCTTCTTGCGTGGCGCAGGCCGTGCCGCTGGCGCTGGAGCCGCCTCGGCCACCCGCGCGGCGGGCGCGGGCGGCGGCGCGGCGACGGTGCGCGTGGCGAAGACCGGCGGCGCCTCGGCCGGAGCCCCTGCCCAATGCGGCGCCGTGCCGCCCAGCACCAGGGCGTGCAGGGCCAGCACCAGGGCGGTGATCAGCAACAGGGGGCGGCGGGGAATCATGCAATCGGCGGCGGAGCAGGTTCCAAGGGTAACCCACGGCGTGGTTCCGGGGGCCCGGGCTGCCCTAGAATTCCGCGTTCCGTGGCATGACACCGCCGCCCGGCCCCTCTTCCCCCAACGCGCACCCCGCCATGAAATTCGCCACCCTCAAGGACGGCTCCCGCGACGGCCAACTCGTGGTTGTTTCGCGCGACCTGGGCACGGCCCACTACGCCACCGGCATCGCCCACCGCCTGCAGCAGGTGCTGGACGACTGGGGCTTTCTCGCGCCGCAGTTGCAGCACCTGTACGACAGCCTCAACGCCGGCCGCGCGCGCCATGCCTTTCCCTTCGATCCCCGGCAGTGCATGGCGCCGCTGCCGCGCGCCTGCCAGTGCATCGAGGGCCGGGCCTACCCGCACCATGCGGCGCTGGAGTGCCGGCTGGCCGGGGCCGAACCGCCCGAGGCCCTGCGCCGCGCGCCCCTGCTGCGCCAGGCCACGGGCGACGCCGCGCTCGGCCCGCACGACGACATCGTGGCGGTGAGCGAGGCCCTGGGCATCGATTTTGGCGCGGGCCTGGCCGTGGTCACGGGCGACGTGCCGCGCGGCAGCACGCCCGCGCAGGCGCTCGACGGCATCCGCCTCGTGATGCTGGCCAACACCGTGGCCCTGCGCAGCCTCGAAGCGATGGAGCGCGAGCGCGGCCAGGCCCCGCTGCAAAGCCGCCCGGCCACCGCCTTCAGCCCCGTGGCCGTGACGCTCGACGAACTGGGCGACGCCTGGGGCCAGGGCCGCGTGCACCTGACGCTGCAGACCGCCTGGAACGGCCGCAAGGTCGGGCTGTGCGACGCCGCCGAGGGCATGGATTTCGATTTCGGCCAGCTCATCGCCCAGGCCTGCCAGACACGCGCGCTGCGCGCTGGCAGCATCGTCGGCAGCGGCCCCGTGGGCCATCCGGACGGCACCAAGGGTTACGCCAGCATCGCCGAGAAGCGCTGTCTGGAGGCCCTGCAAGATGGCCAGCCCGCCACCGGCTATCTGCAGGCCGGTGACACCGTGCGCATCGAGATGAAGGGGCCGGGCGGCCAGAGCCTGTGCGGCGCCATCGATCAGACCGTGGTGGTGCTGGCCGAAAGCCAGGAATAGCCGGCACGGCGCCGTTTTGAATCAAAAACGGCTCCAAGGCAAGCGGGTAAAGCGCTGAATGCTATCGTTTTGATAGTTCTCAGTCGGCTACCACTTCCACCAGGCAGTCGTAGAACGTCGGCCCGCGCCCCAGGTCGGTCAGCGCCTGGCTGGTGAGCTGGTTCACGTTGTGGCCGTCCAGGCCCAGCTTGCGCCACCAGATGCCCAGACCGTTGACCACGCCGGGCCGCGCGCGCTCGCTCACATGGGCGTGGCAGCGGTAGCTGCCGCGGCCATTGAACACGCGCACCACGCTGCCCTCGGCAATGCCGCGCGCGGCTGCGTCCCGCGGGTGGATCTCCAGCAGCGGCCGGCCCTCGATGTCGCGCAGGCTCTTCACGTTGACGAAGGTCGAGTTGAGGAAGTTGCGCGCCGGCGGCGAGATCATGGCCAGCGGGTACTGCGCGGAGCTGCCCGCCGCTTCGTGGTTGGGCACATGGTCGGGCAGGCCGTCCAGGCCCTGCGCCGCGAGGCGCTCGCTGAAGAACTCGCACTTCCCTGAAGGTGTGGGAAAGCCCCCTTCGGCGAACGGCGCGTCCGGCCCGCCCAGCGGCGCGAAGCCCTGTTCCAGCAGTTGGTTGAAGTCCACCTTGGCGCCATAGGCCTGGCGGCAGAGCTGCTCGTCGCTGTCCGCGAAGCAGGGCTCGGTGAAGCCCATGCGCACGGCCAGCTCGCGAAAGATTTGCGTGTTGCTGCGCGCCTGGCCCAGCGGCGCAATGGCCGGCTGGTTCAGCAGCACGTCGGTGTGGCCGTAGGCCAGGTGCACGTCCCAGTGCTCCAGCTGCGTGGTGGCGGGCAGGATGTAATCGGCGTAGTCGGCGGTGTCGGTCTGGAAGTGCTCCAGCACCACGGTGAACAGGTCCTCGCGCGCGAAGCCCTGCACCACCTTGCTGGAGTCGGGCGCCACGGCCACGGGGTTGCTGTTGTAAACCACCAGCGCCTCGATCTTCGGGCCGAAGGCGGGCGAGGCCTCGCGCAACAGGTCATCGCCAATGGTCACCATGTTGATGGTGCGTGGGCTGCGGCCAGCGAGCAAATCCGGGCGCTGCAGCGCGGCGCGGTCCACCGGGAAGCTGCCCGAGCTGGACAGCAGCACGCCACCCGCGCGGTGGCGCCAGGCGCCCGTGAGCGCGGGCAGGCAGGCCACGGCGCGCACCGCGTTGGCGCCGCCGTGCACGCGCTGCATGCCGTAGTTCAGGCGGATGGCGGCGGGCCGGGTGGTGCCGTAAGCGCGCGCGAGCTGGCGGATCTGTTCCACCGGAATGCCGCACACCTGCGCCGCGCGCTCGGGCGGCCATTGCAGAGCGCGTTCGCGCAGCTTTTCCCAGCCCACGGTGTGGCGTGCGATGTAGTCGTGGTCGAGCCAGTCGTGCGTGATGAGCTCGTGCATCAGCGCCAGCGCCAGCGCCGCGTCGGTGCCGGGCAGGAGCTGGATGTGCTCATGGCATTTCTCTGCGGTTTCGCTCTTGCGCGGGTCGATGCACACCAGCTTGGCGCCATCGCGCTTGGCCTGCTGGGCGATGCGCCAGAAATGCAGGTTGCTGCCGATCGAGTTGCTGCCCCAGATGAGGATCAGTTTGGACTCGGCAAAGAACTCCACCTTCATGCCCACCTTGCCGCCCAGCGTGTGCACCAGGCCCTCGCCGCCGGCCGTGGCGCAGATGGTGCGGTCCAGGAAGGAGGCGCCCAGGCGGTGGAAGAAGCGCCGGTCCATGCTCTCGCCCTGCACCAGGCCCATGGTGCCGGCGTAGCTGTAGGGCTGGATGGCCTGCGGGTCGCGCGCGGCGATGCTGCCCAGGCGCGCGGCGATGTCGGTGAGCGCCTCGTCCCAGGTGACGGGCGTGAACTGCCCGCTGCCCTTGGGGCCGCTGCGCTTGAGCGGCGTGAGGATGCGTTCGGCGTGGTAGGTGCGCTCGGGGTATTTGGACACCTTGGCGCAGAGCACGCCGCCGGTCTGCGCGTGCGCCGGGTTGCCCTGCACGCGCGTGGCCACGCCGTTTTCCACGGTGGTGAGCAGGGCGCAGGTGTCGGGGCAGTCGTGCGGGCAGGCGCCGCGCACCTGGCGGGTGGAGAGCGCGGGAATGGCGGGGGGCAGGGTGTGCGCGGAGGTCATGCGGCGATGGTAATGAAAACCCCCGGAGCACGTCCGCGCAATGCCCGGGCTAGACTGTGGCGATTGAGGAAACCTGCGCCATGAAAGTCATCGATTCCATTGCCGCCCACGCGGCTTCGATCGCCGCCCTGCGCCGCGACATCCATGCCCATCCCGAGCTGTGCTTCGAGGAGGTGCGCACCGCCGAGCTGGTGGCCGGCAAGCTCACCGAATGGGGCATTCCCGTCCACCGGGGCCTGGGCCAGACCGGCGTGGTGGGCATCGTGCACGGGCGCGACGGCGGGGCCTGCGGCCGCGCCCTGGGCCTGCGCGCCGACATGGACGCGCTGCCCATGCAGGAGTTCAACACCTTCGCCCATGCCAGCCAGCACGCGGGCAAGATGCACGCCTGCGGCCACGACGGCCACACCGCCATGCTGCTGGCGGCGGCGCAGCACCTGGCGCGGCACCGCGACTTCGACGGCACGGTGTACCTGATCTTCCAGCCGGCCGAGGAGGGCGGCGGCGGCGCGCGCGTGATGATCGAGGACGGCCTGTTCGAGCGCTTCCCCATGGAGGCGGTGTTCGGCATGCACAACTGGCCGGGCATGCCCGTGGGCAGCTTCGCGGTGAGCCCGGGGCCGGTGATGGCGTCGAGCAACGAGTTCAAGATCACCATCCGGGGCAAGGGCGGCCACGCCGCGCTGCCCCACACCGGCATCGACCCGGTGCCCATCGCCTGCCAGATGGTGCTGGCTTTCCAGACCATCATCAGCCGCAACAAGAAGCCCGTGGACGCGGGCGTGATCTCGGTCACGATGATCCATGCCGGAGAGGCCACCAACGTGGTGCCCGACAGCTGCGAGCTGCAGGGCACGGTGCGCACCTTCACGCTGGAGGTGCTGGACCTGATCGAGCAGCGCATGCGCCAGATCGCCGAGCACCTCTGCGCCGCGCATGGCGCCACCTGCGAGTTCGAGTTCGTGCGCAACTACCCGCCCACGGTGAACGCGCCCGCCGAGGCCGCGTTCGCGCGGCGCGTCATGGCCTCCATCGTGGGCGAGGGACAGGTGCTGGAGCAGGAGCCCACCATGGGCGCCGAGGACTTCGCCTACATGCTGCAGGCCAAGCCCGGCGCCTACTGCTTCATCGCCAACGGCGACGGCGACCACCGCGCCCTGGGCCATGGCGGCGGCCCCTGCACGCTGCACAACCCGAGCTACGACTTCAACGACGACCTCATTCCCCTGGGGGCCACCTACTGGGTGCGCCTGGCCCAGGACTGGCTGGGCCAGGCCCGCGCCGGCGCATGATCGGCGTCGCGCAGGCCTTCGCCGGGAGCTATGCGCGCGCCCGCGTGCAGTTCCTGGAGGCGGCGGCCACGGCGGGCCTGGCGCTGCAATCGCATGTGCACCCGCTGCCCGGGTGCGAGGGCGAGACCCTGGCGCTGGACGTGGCGCGCGACGGCCCGCAGAACGCCGAGCGGCTGCTCATCGTCAGCAGCGGCTGCCATGGCGTGGAGGGCTTCTGCGGCAGCGGCGTGCAGGTGTTCGCGCTGCACGACCCGGCATGGCGCGACCATGCGCGCGCGCAGGGCGTGGCCGTGCTCTACCTGCACGCGCTCAACCCCTACGGTTTCTCGCACCTGCGCCGCGCCACGCACGAGAACGTGGACCTGAACCGCAACTTTCCCGATTTCTCCCGCCCCTTGCCGGTCAACGAGGCCTACCGGGAGATCGCGCACCTGCTCATTCCCGAGACCTGGCCGCCCGATGCCGCGAACCAGGCGGCGGTGAATCATTTTGTCGCCACCCGGGGCGAGGCGGCGTTGCAAGCCGCCATCACGCGCGGGCAGCATGAATTTCCGCAGGGGCTGTACTTTGGCGGTACGGCGCCCACCTGGAGCCACCTGGCGCTGCGCCAGGTGCTGCGCGAGCAGGGCCGGCAGGCCGCGCGCATCGCCTGGATCGACCTGCACACCGGCCTGGGCCCCAGCGGCCATGGCGAGCGCATCCACGCGGGCGGCGACGATGCGGCGGCCTTGGCGCGCGCGCGCCGCTGGTGGGGCGGCGGTGGCGCCACGCCGGTCACCTCGTTGCACGACGGCAGTTCGTCCTCGGCCTTCCTGACCGGGCAGATGTGGAGCGCCATCGACGGCGAATGCCCGCAGGCCGAAACCACCGGCATCGCGCTGGAATACGGCACCCTGCCGGTGTGGGAGGTGCTGCAGGCCTTGCGCGCGGAGCAGTGGCTGCGGCTCCACCCCGAGGCCGCGCCCGCGCTTGCCGAAGCGATCCGGGCCCAGATGCGGGCGGCCTTCTACACCGACACCGATGCCTGGAAGGGCCAGGTCATCGCGCAGGCCCGGCAGGCCCTGTTCCAGGCGGTGGATGGACTGGGTTCTTGATGTTTTTGGCTCTTTGCGCTTGATGAGTAAGCGCCAGTAGCTATTAAAACAATAGCATCAATCGAGCTTCGCGCCCTGCGTGGCGCCATGGCCGGTGTCGCGGTCATAGGCCTTTTCGCGCGCCACCTGCTCGGCCAGCAGGCGCTGGCCCAGGGCGTTGGCCTGGCGTTCCAGCGTGGGGCAGTCGCTCGCTTCCGGCAGGGTGGCGATGCCCTGGTCGATGGCCTGCGCGGCCTGGCGGCCGAACCGCACATGGCCTTGCTCATGCTGGTACAGCGCGCGGTGGTAGCGCTGGAACTGCGCCTCCTGCGTGGCCGTCCCGGTGCGCAGCTCGGGCATCTGGATGCGGGTGTGCAGCCGTGTGGCCACGCGCGTGATGCGGCAGCGGCCCGCGCCATCCTGCTGCCACCAGAAGTTCCAGCGCACGTTCCACTGCGTGTAGCCGTGGAAGCGCTTGCCGTCCGAGGTGATGGGCGTGGCCGCGTTCAGCGCCTCGCGCAGCGTCTGGTCGGCGCGGGCGTGCACGGGGTAGGGAGCGTGCTCGTGCTCCTCCTGCACCTCGGCCCGGGCGCCCGCGCACAGCAGCCCGAGCGCGCAGGCCAGGGCTAGGCCGCCTCGCCCCACGGCAGCATCAGCGTGAGCGTGGACAGCGCGGCGAACTCGGGCGCGAAGGCGTCGATGATCTGCTGCGGCTCGGGGCACAGCTGGGTGTCGGTGATGACGCCGAACTGCACGCCGCCGCCGTAGCTCAGGATGGACACGCCCAGCCCCACGTTGCCCGATTGCGGCACCCAGAACATGCACTGCGTCACGCGCGATCCGCACAGGTGGATGGGCTCGCGCGGGCCCGGCACGTTGGTCATCACGGCCGTGGTCTTGCGGCTGAAGAGGTTGAGCAGCGCGTCCTGCGCCGGCTTGATGAGCAGGCCGGCCACGGCCAGCAGTCCAAACGCCAGCAGCGGCTGCGTGCTGCCCTTGAGGGCGGCCATGCGGCTGCGCACCTCGTACACGCGCTCGACCGGGTTGGTGATGCCGATGGGCAGCACCAGCGGCACCAGGCCGAAGTGGTTGCCGAGCTTCCAGGCCTCCTCCATGGGGCGCAGGTTCACCGGGATCATGGCGCGGATCTCCTTGCCCGCAGTGTCCTCGCCGTGCTGGCGCAGGTAGCCGCCGATGGCGCCGGCCACGCAGGACAGCAGCACGTCGTTGACCGAGCAGTTGAGGGCCTTGCCGATGGCCTTGACCTCGTCCAGCGGCAGCGGCGGGCACCAGGCCACGCGCTTGTGCGTGCCGGGCTCGCCCTTGAGCGCGGTGGGCGAGTCGTCGGGCATGAGCGCCAGCGCGGCCGCGTCGCTGACGAGCTGGTAGCCCAGGCGCGCCGCGTCCACCGAACCCGCCAGGCCATGCTGCACGGCCTTCTCGGGGTCGAGCAGCAGGTGCAGCGATTTGGCGGCGCTCTCGCCCACCATGTCCAGCGCCTTCACGGTCATGCCGGTGAAGGGCTTGATGAGGGCGTCGGCGATCCAGTCCTCGGCGCTGGCCGGGGCCTTCTTGCGGCGCTTCGGCGGCTCGGTGCCGCCGTCGACGATGGACATGGTCACCGAGATCAGCGCGATGCCGTCGGCGATGCAGTGGTGCAGCCGCACCACCAGCGCGCTGCCGGGGAGGCCGTCGTCGCCAGTGAAGTCCTCCACCAGGTAGAAGTGCCACAGCGGGCGCTTGGGGTCGAGTGGCTGCGTGGCCAGGTCGCCCACGAACTGCTGCAGCGCCGCCTGCTGGCTCTGGCCCTTGCGGCGCGGCAACCGGGCGCTCTCCACATGGGCGGCGATGTCGAAGCGCTGGTCATCGACCCAGGTGGCCCCGGCCGCGTCCTCGACCACGCGCTGGCGAAAGCGCGGGTACTGCAGCAGGCGCTCCTGCACGCGCTCGCGCAGCGCGGCCAGCGTGATGCCGGGCGAGACCGTCCACACGCCGTTGATCATCATCAGGTTGCTGGGCGAATCCATGCGCAGCCAGGCGGTGTCCACCTTGCTCATGCGCTCGCCCGACAGGCCGAGCATGCCGGTGGCGGCGCGGCGCACGTTCTTCTGCACGGCCAGGGCCGCCTCGCGGGCGGCGGCGCTGGCGCTCGGGAGGGCGGGGCTGGGGACGGAGGCAGGCGCCGCGGCGCGGGAGGAGATGCGGGTCACCATGGGTGCGAGGGTTCCTGGTCGGTGTGATTGGAGGCGGGCGTCTACGAATTGCCGCCATTGTGGCCGGAGTGTGACCGTAAGATACAACGCACCGAGGGGATGGCATCCCCGTTTTTTCCCCACCCCCCAACCCAGGAGCATCCCGCCATGGCCGATCTCAATGCCGCTTTCGAAGCCGCCGTCGCCCAGTCCAAGAACCTCAGCGAGCGCCCCGACAACGGCACGCTGCTCAAGATCTACGCGCTCTACAAGCAGGGCACGGCGGGCGACAACGCCGAGAAGAAGCCCGGCTTCTCCGACATGGTGGGCCGCGCGAAATGGGACGCCTGGAACAACCTCAAGGGCACGGCGCAGGACGACGCCAAGCAGCAGTACATCGACCTGATCCAGTCGCTGAGCTGAGCCGGCGTCCGGGGCGCGGCGAGGGCCATTTCGGCCTGCGGTTCGCGCTAGAGCCTGTTCAAAGTCTTTTCCTGGTGCCCGTTGTCCCGCAAAGGCAGTGGATGCAAGGCGCACACCGCAAGCCGCACTGGTGTGCGGCAAGGATGGGCAACGCCGCAGACGCTGCCTTTTCGGGGCAACCCTTCGGGCAAGGCAGCAAAAAACCGCACTCGTCGTTGCGCACCTTGCCCAGGCCGCCAGCATGGCCTGCGGTACGCGCCTAGATTGCAGTTTTTTGCTGCCTTGCGGGCACCAGGAAAAGACTTTGAGCAGGCTCTATGGCCTAATATGGGTTTTTCCACCTTTTGACAGAGACCTCGCCATGGGCAACAAGATCGTTACCGAAGCCGACCGTAAATTCACCCCCCAGCCCAAGCCGCTGCCCGGCGTGAGCCTGCCCACGGGCGGCCGCGGCCAGCGCGTCAGCCTGGAGCGTGGTTCGCACACCCGCAGCAAGAAGAACCCCGGCAAGCGCACCAAGAAGGGCGGCTGATCGGCCCCGCAGGGTGCTTCGCGCGCCCCTGGAACAAGCCCTCCCCCGGAGGGCTTTTTTCATGGCGTCAGGCCTTGGGCGCCTTTTTCTTCTTGCCGGGCTTCGCCGGCTGCAGCAGCGCGTCGATCTCTTGGCTGATTTCGGCCTCGATGCGGCTCTTGAAGGCGCTCACCAGGAAGCCCAGTTCGGCGCGGAACTCGAATTCGTGGCCGTGCACGCGCAGCGTGCCCTTGATGCCCGAGCGGTTGAAATACACGGTGTCTTCGGCGTCGCCTTCCTCGTAGGCGCACGCCATGTCGAACTTCTCTTCGGCTTTCTCGGCCCACATGAAGGCGATCTTGCGGGCTTCTTCGAGGCCCAGGTGGTGGTGGCGGTGGATATGGATGACAGACATGGCGATTTCCTCAGGGGGCGGCCGGACGGGGCAGCAGCGCGCGCAGGCGTTCGTGGCGCTCGGGCTGCGGCAGCGCCGCCAATGCCCTGACGGCATCATAGAACCGTTGCCAGTCGCCGCCGGCCTGCGCGTGCAATGCCTCGAACGCGGGCACCCATTCGTCGTAGGCGGCCTGGGCGGCGAAGCTGGCGTTGTTGGCGCGCTCCACCCAGCGGTCATAGCCCGCCAGTTGCGCGGGCGTGGCCCGCCAGCCCGCGCGCAATGCGGCGTAGGCCGCGCGGAAGTCCTGCATTGCTTCTGTTTTCATAGCTAGCAGCGCTTTGCTATCAAGGCCTTTAGCCTCTTTTTGATCATAAATGGTCGCCAGGCGCGCGCGCGTGGCGCGGGTCAGGGCGCGAAAGCCGCTGCGCCGCTCCTCGCTCGCGGTGAAGGCCTGTCGCGCCTCGGGCGTGGCCTGGGTGGCCAGCCAGCGCGCGCTGCCCAGGCGTTCGACGGCGGTGGCGAAGGATTCGTTGAACAGCGTGTCGTCCCGCGCGTACACCACCTGGTGCGCCAGCTCATGGAACAGCAGGCGCACGAATTCGCCCTCGGGCCAGGCGATGAAGGTCGAGAGCAGCGGGTCGCCGCCCATCCAGTCCAGGTAGCCCAGCGTGGAATAGGCGGGCACGCCGTACACCTCCACCTCCAGGCCCTGCGCTGCCAGCCGCTCGCCTTCGGCCTGCGCGTCGGCCTCCTGGAAATAGCCCCGGTAGCCGATGCAGCCGGTGAGCGGAAAGCACCAGGTGTGCAGGCGCAGCGCATCGGGCGGCGCGGCCACCACGTTCCACACGGCGGCCGGTCGCCGCAGGTCGGCGTAGCGGCGGTAGCTGGCGTTGTCGGGCAGGCCGAGTTCGGTGACGGCGAAGGCGCGGGCCCGCTGCGCCAGCCGCAGGCGCTCGCGCAGCGCGGGCGGGATGTCGTCGCGCGCGATCCACTGGTCGATGGGCTCGGCCGCCCGCATGAGCCGCACGTGGCCGCGCACCGACTGCCAGTAGTAGCCGATGTCGCCAGCGGTACTGGCACAGCCGGTCAGGGCCAGGCTCGCCACCGCCATGGCCAGGGTGCGCAGGAAGGGGTAAGGCGGACGCATGGGGGCAGTTTAGGGGCAGGCCCCACCCGGGTGGCCGACGGGCGCCAGGCATTCCTAGAATGCGGCCATGACCGCCCCGACCCCTGACCTGCCCGAGGGCCTGTTTGCCGATGAAGCGGGGTGCCCGCGCTGCTTCTGGTGCCAGGCCACGCCGCTGTACCGCCACTACCACGACCACGAATGGGGCTTCCCGGTGGCGGACGACCGGCGGCTGTTCGAGAAGCTCTGCCTGGAGGGCTTCCAGTCGGGCCTGAGCTGGCTCACCATCCTGAACAAGCGCGAGGGCTTCCGCGCGGCATTCGCCGGCTTCGACGCCGAGCAGGTCGCCGCCTTCGATGGGCGCGACGTGGACCGCCTGGTGCAGGACGCCGCCATCGTACGCCACCGGGGCAAGATCGAGTCGACGATCAACAACGCCCGGCGCCTGCTGGAGCTGCGCGCCGAGTTCGGCTCGCTGGCGCACTACGTGTGGCGCCACGAGCCGGCGCCGCAGGACCGGCCGGCGCGCCTCACGCGCGAGGCGGCGCGCGCGCTGTCCACCTCGCCCGCATCCGTGACCTTGTCCAAGGACCTGAAAAAGCGCGGCTGGAGCTTCGTCGGGCCGACCACGGTGTATGCCTTCATGCAGGCCATGGGGCTGGTGAACGACCACCTCGAAGGCTGCCACGCGCGTGATGCCGCGTTGCAGGCGCGCAGGGATTTCGTGGTGCCGCGCGGGTGACGCCACGCCCTGGCCGCGCGCCACGCGGGCGGGGTCAGGTGCCCAGGGCGGGCAGCAGGTCCAGCACCTGTTCGGCGGGGCGGCACAGGCGCGTGCCCAGCGGGGTCACGACGATGGGGCGGTTGAGGAGGATGGGGTGCGCCAGCATGGCGTCGATGAGCTGCGTGTCGGTCACGCCCGGCGCGTCCAGGCCCAGTTCGGTGAACAGGGCCTCCTTGGCGCGCACGAGGTGGAGCACGGGCTGGCCGGTGGCGGCCACCAGCGCCAGCAGGGTCTCGCGGCTGGGCGGCGTGTGCAGGTACTCGATGACCTCGGGCTCGAAGCCGCGCTCGCGCAGCAGCGCCAGGGTGTTGCGCGAGGTGCCGCAGCGGGGGTTGTGGTAGATCGTGATGCGGGACATGGACGGTGGATCGTGGTGACGTTTCAGCGCTGTCGCTGGAAAGCCTGCATGGTAGTGGCAGACGCCTCAACGCGCTGCGCGCAACTGCGCCAGACCCTGCCCCAGGTGCTGGCGCACGGCGCGGGCCATGGCGTCCACCGAGCCGAAGCCGCTGCGCTGCGCCACCTTGTCCTGTGGCCAGTCGGTCTGGCGCAGCAGGGTGGCGGCCTGCTGCGCCCGCGCCTGCGCCACGAAACGCGCGGGGGTGCAGCGGGCCTGCGCGGCAAAGGCGCGCGCGAAGTTGCGGGGGCTCATGTGGGTTCGCTGCGCCAGCGCGTCCACCGACAGGTCGTGCGTCAGGTGTCCCTGGACCCAGGCCATCAGCTCGCGCATGCGAGCCGAGGCATCGGCCTGGGCCTGCAGTGCCGGGCTGTGCTGCGGCGCGCTGCCGGGGCGCAGCAGGAAGACCGCGAGGTCGCGCGCGATCTGCATGGCCGTGGCGCGGCCCAGGTCGTCCTCGATGAGCGCCAGGGCCAGGTCCAGCCCGGTGGTCACGCCCGCGGAGGTCCACAGCGCGCCATCGCGCACATAGATCCGGTCGCGTTGCACGCGGGTGCCGGGGCACAGCTGGGCCAGCAGGTCGCAGGCATTGGCATGCGTGGTGGCATCGCGCTGCTCCAGCAGCCCGGCGGCAGCCAGCACGAAGGCCCCGGTGCAGACGCTGGCCACCCGGCGTGCGTGTGGCGCGGTTTCGGCCAGCCAGCGGCCCGCGCCGTCGTCAAAGATAGCGCGGCGCAGCGCGTCTTCTTCGCCGCCGGCCACCACCAGGGTATCGATGGGGCCCTGGACCGCGTGCAGCGGCAGCGTGTCGGCCAGGGCGAAGCCAGCGCTGGTGGCCACGGTGCCCCCACGCGGCGATGCGATGCGCACGCGGTAGGCACCGGGCACGTGCAGCGCCGCCTTGCTGAACGCGCTGGCGGGCGATGCGACGTCGATCGCCTCCACCCCATCAAACGCCAGCAGCACCACCTCCCGCACCGCGCCTGGCGACGGCGGTGGGTCGGCGTGGGAATTGGCAGGATGTGCGGCGGATTTGGCCTGGCGTGGCATGGCGGCGGACCCTAAGCTTTGGACAACGGCAACAGTGGGGGCGAAACGTGGCGGTATTGTGGCGTTGGATGCGGCGAGGGTGGTGGCTGGTGCCTTTGGCCTGGTGGGCCTGGGCCAGCCCGGGCGCCGCTGAGGGCGGGGTGGTGGCGGATGCTGCCCCCACCGGGACGGTGGCTTCCCCACTGGTGCTGCCCCTGCGCGCGGCCAGTGCCCCATCGGTGATCGCCGTGCTGGCCCTGAACGAGGGCACCGAGACCACCGATTTCCTCGTGCCGTACGCCGTGCTGCGCCAGGCCCAGGTGGGCGTGGTGGAGGCCGTGGCGCCGCAGCCCGGTCCGGTGGCGCTGATGCCGGCGCTGGAGGTCGAGGGCGTGCGCGACTTCGCGTCTTTTGACTCGGCCTATCCCGCCGGGGCCGACATCGTGGTGGTGCCCGCCATGCACCGCGACGACGACCCATCCGTGCGGGCCTGGCTGCAGCGCCAGGCGGCCCAGGGCGCGGTGGTGGTGGCCGTGTGCTCGGGCGCCCTTGTGGTGGGGCAGGCCGGTCTGCTGGAGGGCCGGCGCATCACCGGCCACTGGTACGACCGCAGCACCCTGTTGCGCCGCCACGCGGGCGCCATGTATGTGCCGGGGCTGCGCTACCTGGCCGATGGGCCCGTGGTGACCACCACCGGGGTCTCGGCCTCGCTGCCCGTATCGCTGGCCCTCGTGGAGGCACTGGGGGGTACGTCCCAGGCCCGCGCCGTGGCTGATGCATGGGGTCTGCGGTCCTGGCCGGTGGCGCACCGCAGTGACCGGTTTGGCCTGGGGCTGGCGCAGGTGTGGACCCTGGCCGCCAACGCGGCGCTTTTCTGGCGCCACGAACGCATCGAACTGCCCGTGGCCGATGGTGCGGACGACGTCGCCCTGGCGTTCGCGGCGGACGCCTGGTCGCGCAGCTACCGCTCCCAGGCAGTGGCGGTGAACCCGCAGGCCCCGGGGCAGCCGGTGCGGTTGCGCAGCGGACTGACTCTGCGCGTGGTGCTCCCGCAGGACGTGGCCGTGCCAGCGGCGGTTCCCGAGGGGCCGCCCGCGTGCGCGCTGCGCGCCAGTCTGGGCGCCATCGGGCGGCGTTATGGCGACGGCACGCGCCAGTGGGTGGCCACGCAGTTGGAATACGACGAAGCGCAGGACGATTGCATCGTGCCTGCAGCCACGCCTTGACGGTCGGTGCTTTTCTCTTGCGCGCTGCGGGGTGGTGTCAGCGTCCCACCTTGTCGGAGCCCATCCAGCCCAGGTCCAGCGGCCGGTCCTCGAATTCGGTGTTCAGCACCACGGTGCTCGTGGTGCGCGCCACGCCCTCGATGGCCTTGATCTGGTAGATCACTTCTTCCAGTGCGCGCGCGTGCGTGGTGCGGATCTTGGCGAGGAAGTCGTATTCGCCGGCCACGCTGTGCAGCTCTTCCACCTGGGGCATGGCGCGCAGGCGTGGCGCCACGTCGCGGCAGTGGATGCCGCCGTCGTTGCGGATGGCGACGAAGGCGGTGAAGTTCAGGCCCACGCGTTCGGGGTCCACGCTGATCGAGAAGCGCCGGATCACGCCCTTGTCCAGCATTTTCTTGACGCGCTCGTGGACGGCGGCGGTCGAGAGGCCGACCTCGGCGCCCACCTCGGCGTAGGAACGCCGGCCATCGGCGCCTAGTGCCGAAATAATTCTGGCATCTAAGCTATCAGTCTGTATATTTGCTTGCACTGCATTCCTTTCTCGGTAAAAATTACGAAAACACGGTGTTTTCCATAAATTTTCCGGTCAGGTGAAGAATATGCCGACATTTTTCAAGACGCAAGCGGCGCATCCCCGGGGCCTCGCGGTGGCGGTCGCGCTGCTGCTGGTCTATGTGGTCTGGGGCACGACCTATTTCGCGCTCGGTATCGCGTTGGAGAGCATGCCGCCGCTGCTCATGAACGCCAGCCGTTTCCTTTGCGCGGGGGGCGTGATGCTGCTCGTGGCCGTGGCGCAGGGCCAGGCGCTGCCCACGGCGGCACAGTGGCGCCACAGCGCGCTGGTGGGTGGGCTCATGGTGTTCCTGGCGATGAACTGCATCGGCTTCGCGCAGAAGATGGGCATCGGCTCGGGCCTGATGGCCACGGTGGTCACCACCATGCCGATGTGGCTGGCGCTGTGGACGCGCTGGGGCGGCGAGCCGGTGCCGGCCACGAGCTGGATGGGCCTGGCGCTGGGCGTGGCGGGCGCGCTGTTGCTGGCGCTGGAAGGGGATTTCTCGGCCTCGGGTGTCGGCGCGTTGCTCGCGTTTGGCGCGCCGCTGTGCTGGAGCATGGGCTCGTATGCATCGCGCCGGCTCTCGCTGCCCGCGCCGGCCATGGCCTCGGGCGCGCAGTGGTTCATGGGCGGTGCCATGGGCATGGTGGTGGCGCTGTGGGTGGAACCCGTGAGCGCGCTGGCCCATGTGAGCGCGCGTTCGTGGATGGCCTGGGTCTACCTGCTGGTCATGGGCACGCTGGTGGCGCTCAACGCCTATCTCTGGCTGCTGCAGAACACCTCCGCCGCGCTGGCGGGGAGCTACTCGTTCGTGAATCCGGCGGTGGCGCTGCTGGTGGGCGTGGCCCTGGGCGGCGAGCGGCTCACGGGCTGGGTGTTCGCGGCGCTGCCGCTGATTGGCGCGGCGCTGGCCTTCATCCTCTACGGCCGCGCCATCGAGCACGGCTTGCTGCGTGCCCGGGCGCTCTTGCCAGCGGGCAAGACGTCACCCTGGTGATGCGCTGCCGCTGGCCGCCATGCAGTTCTTGCCGCCCGGCGCACAATCGGGGCACCCCTTCACACGCGATCACATGTATTCCGAGGAAGCGCCATGCTCTACAAATTCAAGTCCCGCGCAACGGCCGACCTGATCATGCTCGAACCCCAGGGCAAGCGCCTGCTGGAGATCATCGGCAAGGAGCCGGGTGGGCGTGGCATCGTGACCGCCGCCCAGATTCCGGCGGCCATCGCTGCGCTGGAGACGGCGGTGGCCGAGGAGGAGCGCCGCCTGGCCGAGGCCGGACAAACCGCCGATGCCGATGAGGCGCCGGCCGTAGGCCCCGACGGCAAGGAGCGCGACGCCGTGACGCTGCGCCAGCGCGTCACGCCCTTGATCGACATGCTGCGCCGCAGCGCCGCCGAAGGCCACGACGTGGTGTGGGGGGCGTAGGCGCCAGCCGCCGCATGGCGCGCCACCCCTTGCAACCGGCGCGGCCCGGGTCAGCGGCCGCCGCGCAAGAGGGACGGCGCCGACGGCGGCACCAGAGGGTCAATCCACTTTCGCCCCGGAGGTCTTGACGACCTCCGCCCACTTGCGGTGTTCGGCCTCGATGTGCCGGGCGAAATCGGCCGGGCGCATGCCGCCGGGGATGGCGCCCTGGGCCAGCAGCTTTTCCTTCACGGCCGGCGCGGCCAGGGCCTTGGCCACTTCCTGCTGGATGCGGTTCACGGTGTCGGCGGGTGTGCCGGCCGGTGCCAGCAGACCGAACCAGGAACTGGCTTCGTAGCCCTTGAGCGCCGGGCCGCCAGCCTGTTCCACGGTGGGGATGTCGGGCAGCGCCGCCGAGCGTTCGGTGCTGGTCAGGGCCAGGGCCTTGAGCTTGCCGGCCTTGATCTGCGCCATCGAGGAGGGCAGGTTGTCGAACATCACGTCCATGTTGCCGGCCACCATGTCCATCAGCGCGGGGCCCGAGCCTCGGTAGGGGAAATGCGTCATGTACGTGCCCGTCATGCTCTTGAACAATTCCCCCGCGAGATGGATGGAGGTGCCATTGCCGCTCGATGCCATGTTGAGCTGCCCGGGGCGCGACTTGGCGACACGGATGAAGTCCTGCACGCTGGCGATGCCCAGGGTGCGTGCCTTCTCGGTGTTCATCACCATCACATTGGGCACGGCGGCCACGAGGGTGATGGGCGCGAAGTCGCGGATCGGATCGAACGGCAGCTTGGCGTAGAGCGCGCGGTTGATGCCATGGGTACCCACGGTGCCCATGAGCAGGGTGTAGCCATCGGGCGCCGATTTGGCCACGGCATCGGCGCCGACGTTGCCGCCCGCGCCGGCCCGGTTGTCCACGATGAAGGGCTGGCCGAAGGCGCGGCTGAGTTCGGGGGCCATGGCGCGCGCCAGGATGTCGGTGGTGCCGCCCGGCGCGAAAGGCACGATGATGCGCACCGGCTTGGCGGGCCATGGGTCCTGGGCATGGGCGATGGGCAGCAGGGCGGCCGCGCCGCAGGCCAGGACGGTGGCCAGCAGGCCGCGGCGGCGCGGGACGTTCGTGGGGCGCATGGAGGTCCTTTCCAGAAAGTGTGCGGGGTGGACCTGGTTGTATGCCATCGCGTGCCTTCGTGGCAGATGGATAACCCGTGCCGTGCGCCGGAAGAAAAAAGGCCGCCGCACCCCGAGGGGTGGCGGCGGCCATGGCGGGTGGCGGCAAGCGCCGGCCCGCTCGGGCGGAATCAGTCGGCGTAGGTGCCGGCAGCCTTGATGACGGCGCCCCACTTCTCGATTTCGGACAGCACGAATTTCTTGTGCTCGGCCGGTTCGATGCGCTTGTCCGTGGCCACCACGGCGCCCAGGCCTTCTTGCTTCTTGATGAACTCGGGGTCCTTGAGCGCGGCCTTGAGGGCGTCGTTGATCTTCTTGACCACGTCGGCCGGCGTGCCCTTGGGGGCGTACAGGCCGTGCCAGATCGTGACCTGGAAGTTCTTCAGGCCCGACTCGTCGAGCGTGGGCAGGTCCTTGAGCGAGGGGGTGGCCAGGCGCTTGGTGGTGGTGACCGCGAAGGCCTTGACCTTCTTGCCCTCGATCTGCGGCGTGGTGTTGGTGGTCTGATCGCACAGCAGGTCGATCTGGCCGCCGATCAGGTCGGTGATGGCGGGTGCCGTGCCCTTGTAGGGCACGGGCGTCATGTCGACCTGCAGCGCGCTCTGGTACATCAGGCCGCACAGGTGCGAGGCCGATCCCAGGCCGGCGTTGCCCAGGTTGATCTTGCCCTTGTTCTGGCCGATCCAGGTAGCCAGTTCCTTGTAGTTGTTGGCGGGGATGCTGGGGCGGGCGATCAGCGTCATGGGCACGTCGTTGACGATGCCCAGGTACTCGAAGTCGTTGGGCACGCTGAAGGCCAGCTTGCGGTACAGCGCGGGCATGGTGGACATGCCGATGTGGTTGAGCAGCAGGGTGTAGCCATCGGGCGCGGCGCGGGCCACCTTGGCGGCACCGATGGAGCTGCCGGCGCCGGCGGTGTTATCGATCACCACGCTCACGCCGCCCAGCGGCTTGCGCAGCGACTCGGCGAGGTCACGCGCCACGCGATCGGTGGGGCCGCCGGCGGCAAAGGGCACGACGATGGTGACGACCTTGTCCTTGGATGGATATTCCTGGGCGGACGCACCAAAGGCCAGGCTGGTGGCGATGGCCAGGATGCTGAGATTCAGCAGTTGCTTCATTGTCTGTCTCCTGTGATTGACAGCGCATGATAAAGGCCGTCCCACGGAGCGCCATCGCGGAAATTACTTAGGATTTTGAGTAAGGGAATTTTGAGCTGCATGGCCTGAAACGCCCATTTTCAGGGTGCATGCAGCTATAAAAGAAGTAGCACACATGTAATGTGTGAACATATGAAAAAACCGGCGGGAGCACCGCCGGTCTGGGTCTGCGCAAATGCCTGCCGCCGGAGGCTCAGCGATAGCTGCGTGCGTCCTCGATGACCTTGCCATCGTTGGGCAGGGTGCCTGGGGCCACCAGTTCCACCTCGCCGCGCAGCTTGGTCACCTCCCGCATCGCGTCTTGCAACTGAACAGCCAGGCCGCCAGAGGTTTCGGTGGTCTCTACCTGGAGCACCATCTGGTCGTTGGCCATTTCGCCACTGACCACGAGGCGGGCACGCTGAACCTGCGGAAAGCGCTTCACGATGGAGCTCACCTGGCCAGGATGCACAAACATGCCGCGCACCTTGGTCGTCTGGTCCGCGCGCCCCATCCAGCCCTTGATGCGCGTGTTGGTGCGGCCCGTGGGGCAGGCGCCGGGCAGTACCGCAGAGAGGTCGCCCGTACCGAAGCGGATCAGCGGGTAATCGGGGTTGAGCGTGGTGACCACCAGCTCGCCCACCTCGCCCTCGGGCACGGGATCGCCCGTGCCAGGGCGCACGATCTCCACGATCACGCCCTCGTCCAGCACCAGGCCTTCACGGGCCTCGGTTTCATAGGCAATCAACCCCAGATCGGCCGTGCCGTAGCTTTGGTAACCGGTGATGCCGCGCTCTTGCAGCCAGTCACGCAGCGAGGGCGGAAAAGCCTCGGCCGAAAGCATGGCCTTGGTCAGGCTGGGCAGGGGGACGCCCATCTCGGCCGCCTTCTCCACGATGATCTTGAGAAAGCTCGGGGTGCCGATATAGCCCGCGGGCTTGAGGTCGGCAATGGCCTGCACCTGCTGCTCGGTCTGTCCCGTGCCGCCGGGGAACACCGTGCAGCCCATGGCGTGGGCGCCGCTCTCCATCATGGAGCCCGCAGGCACGAAGTGGTAGGAGAAGCAGTTGTGGATCAGCTCACCGGGCCGAAAGCCTGCCGCGTAGATGGCGCGCGCCATGCGCCAATAGTCGGGGCGTGCGCCTTCGGGTTCGTACAGGGGACCGGGGCTCGCGAACACGCGCGGCATGGCCTTGCCAAAGCCGACGGCCGCAAAGCCGCCGAAGGGGCTCTGGGCGCGCTGGGCTTGCTGGCGCTCCAGCAGTTCGTGCTTGCGCGTGACAGGCAAGTGGGCCAGGGCCTGGCGGCTGGTGATGGCGGCAGCGTCCACGCCGGCCAGGATGCTGGCAAAGGCGCTGCTGGCCTTTTGTGCGTGGGCCACCTGCTGCGGCAATGCAGCCATGTGGGCGGCTTCGCGTTCGGCACTGGAGCGTGTTTCCAGTGCGTCGTAGAACTTGCTCATGCCGGGGGCTCCTGTGTCTGAAAGAAAATTTAGATCAAAAACGCCCCTGGCGCCCATTCAGAAAGCGCCAAAAGCTATAAAAAAGATAGCAATTAGGCCAGCCAGCGCTTGCGGCGCTTGTAGCTCTTGACGTCCTTGAAGCTCTTGCGCTCGCCGCCGCCGACGCCGAGGTAGAACTCCTTGACGTCCTCGTTGCTGGCCAGGTCGACGGAGGGGCCGTCCATCACCACGCGGCCCGATTCCATGATGTAGCCGTAGTCGGAATACTTCAGGGCCATGTTGGTGTTCTGCTCGGCCAGCAGGAAGGTGACCTTTTCCTTCTTGTTGAGGTCCTGCACGATGTTGAACACCTCTTCCACGATCTGCGGCGCCAGGCCCATCGAGGGCTCATCCAGCAGCACCATGTTGGGGTTGGTCATGAGCGCGCGGCCGATGGCGCACATCTGCTGCTCGCCGCCCGAGGTGTAGGCCGCCTGGGAGGTGCGGCGCGTCTTCAGGCGGGGGAAGTAGTTGTAGACCTTTTCGAGGTTGGCGGCGATCTCGGCCTTGCTCGAACGGGTGTACGAGCCGGTCATGAGGTTCTCCTCGATGGTCAGGTGGGCGAAGCAGTGGCGCCCTTCCATGACCTGCACCACGCCGCGCTTGACCAGGTCGGCCGGCGAGAGATTCTCGATGCGCTCGCCGCGCAGGTCGATGGACCCCTTGGTCACTTCGCCGCGTTCGCCCTTGAGCAGGTTCGAGACGGCCCGCAGCGTGGTGGTCTTGCCCGCGCCGTTGCCGCCCAGGATGGCGACGATGCTGCCCTCGGGCACCTGCAGCGAGACGCCCTTGAGCACGAGGATCACGTGGTTGTAGATGACCTCGATGCCGTTGACGTTGAGAACGATGTTTTTAGAGTCCATGGTGTTGCCTTCGCTGTGCCAATCGAAAGGGTTGCGGCACAACCCTTTCGGTTGGCGGCTGTCATCACAGCCGTTCAAAACCGGCGCGGCTCCCTCGCCAGGGACACCGTGGAACGGGCTGTGCCCGGCCACCGGTGTCGTCCCCCTTCCCGCGCGCAGCGCGAGAGAAGGGGGAAGGCGAGCAAGCGCCTCAGGGGGAAGTCCTCAAGACTGGCAGTCGGCCGTGTCGCGGCGCGTCAGCTTCTTGTCGCCCAGGTACTTCTCGGAGCCTGCCTTGACCATGGGCTTGAGGATCTGCTCGTCGGCCTGGTACCAGTCGGCGCCGATGTTCCACTTCTTGCCGTCCCAGGTCTGCACGCGGGCCCAGGTCGAACCCATGTGGTCTGCGCAGCTCGTGGACAGGGGGCGCATCACGTTGTTGAAGCCCAGGGCGTCAAGCTTCTTCTGGTCGAGCGAGAGGTTTTCCAGGCCCCAGCGCACTTGCTCGCCGGTCATGACCTTGCCCTTGCCGAAGCGTTCCTGGGCGCGGCGCACGGCCTCGATGCTCAGCATCTGGATGATCACGCCACGGGTGTACAGCACCGAGCCCACTTCATCCTTGGGGCCCGTGCCCTGGCCCTTGTCGTGCACATGCTTGAGGATGTCCTGGATGACCTTGGGTTCCTGGCCCGAGCCGTTGAGCGCCAGGGCGTTGTAGCCCTTGGCACCCTCGCCCACGTCGCGCACGTCGGGTTCCGCGCCGGCCCACCACACGCCGTACATCTTGTCGCGCGGGTAGCCCGTGGCCTGGGCTTCCTTCAGGGCGGTGGAGTTCATCACGCCCCAGCCCCACAGCAGCACGTAGTCGGGACGGCTCTGGCGCACCTGCAGCCAGGTGGCCTTCTGCTCGACGCCAGGCGCCGTCACCGGCAGCATCTGCAGCTCGAAGCCGTGCATCTTGGAACGTTCCTGCAGCAGCGGGATGGGTTCCTTGCCGAACGGGCTGTCGTGGTACACGAGCGCGATCTTCTTGCCCTTGAGCTTGTCCATGCCGCCCAGGCCCTTGCCGATGTGCTGCAGCAGGATGTCGGCGCCGGTCCAGTAGCTGCCCATGAAGGGGAAGTTCCACTTGAACGCCATGCCGTCCTGCGAGACCGACAGGCCATAGCCCAGCGTCATCAGCGGGATCTTGTCGGCCGGGGCCTTTTCGGTCAGGGCGAAGGTGATGCCGGTCGATTGCGGGTCGATCAGGGACACGCCGGGCTTGCTCTTGAGGCGCTCGTAGCATTCCACGCCGCGGTCCGTGGCGTAGCCGGTTTCGCATTCCTCGAAGGTCAGCTTGACACCGTTGATGCCGCCGTCACGGGCATTGATCATCTTGATGTAGTCCTGCTTGCCGTTGGCCCAGGGGGTGCCGTTGGGCGCGTAGGGGCCGGTGCGGTAGGACAGCAGCGGGAAGAACTGCTCCTTGGCTTGGGCGACGGCGCTGGTGCTCAGCGACGAGGCGCCTGCGGCCACGATGGCGGCGGCAATCACGATTTTCGAAAGCTTCATGGATGTCTCCTTTGGATGAAAGTGTTGAAGCACGGAAAGAACCAGACCTCTAGTGGACGCCCCAAACGGGGCTGTCTGTATCGGGAATAGCGTGTAAGTGGTTTCCTGTGGATCAGTGCGGGAAGGGCCACAGGCGGAGCTTCTGCTTGCCGATCGACCACAGCTTGGCCAGGCCGTGGGGCTCGACGATCAGGAACCACACGATCAGCGCGCCGAAGATCATCAGTTCGGCGTGCGAAACCGCCGCCGTGGAGATCTCCATGCTGAACAGGCCGGCCACGGCGGGCAGGAACTGGTTCAGGAAGATGGGCAGCACCACGATGAAGGCCGCGCCGAAGAAGGCGCCCATGATGGAGCCCATGCCGCCGATGATCACCATGAACAGCAGGCGGAACGAGATTTCCACCGAGAACGCGGCCGGCTCCCACGAGCTCAGGTGCACGAAGGCCCACAGCGCGCCGGCCATGCCGACGATGAAGGAGCTCACGGCGAAGGCGCTGAGCTTGGCGTACATCGGGCGGATGCCGATCACCGCGGCGGCCACGTCCATGTCGCGGATGGCCATCCACTCGCGGCCGATGGCGCCGCGCACCAGGTTCTTGGCCAGCAGGGCCACCACCACCAGCAGGGCCAGGCAGAAGATGTACTTGCTCACGGCGCTGTCGATGGGCATGCCCAGGACCTGCAGGTTGCTCACCGACACCGAACCGGAGTCGGAGTTGTTGGTGAACCACTTGATGCGCAGGAACATCCAGTCGCTGAAGAACTGCGCGGCCAGCGTGGCCACGGCCAGGTACAGGCCCTTGACGCGCAGGCTCGGCAGGCCGAACAGGATGCCGAAGAAGGTGGCGCACAGGCCGCCCAGGATCAGCGCCGGGATCAGCGGCATGCCGGGGAAGCGCACGAAGAAGTTGTAGGCACCGTAGGCACCCACGGCCATGAAGGCGCCCGAGCCCAGCGAGATCTGACCGCAGTAGCCCACGAGGATGTTCACGCCGAGCGCCGCCATCGACATGATGACGAGCGGGATCAGGATGGCACGGTAAAAGTAGTCGGTGGCCAGCATGGGCACCACCAGGAAGGCCACCGCCAGCAGCAGGAAGATGGCGATGCGGTCCTGGGCGATCGGGAAGACCTGCTGGTCCGCCCGGTAGCTGGTCTTGAACTGGCCGTTTTCGCGGTAGAACATGGGTTCTCTCCTTGTTGTTCTTGTGGGGTCAGACGCGGTCGATGATCTTCTCGCCGAACAGGCCTTGCGGACGGAACAGCAGGAAGACAAGCGCCAGCACATAGGCGAACCAGATCTCGATGCCGCCGCCCACGAAGGGGCCGAGGTACACCTCGGAGAGCTTTTCGCCCACGCCGATGATCAGGCCGCCGATGATGGCGCCGGGCACCGAGGTCAGGCCGCCCAGGATCACCACCGGCAGGGCGCGCAGCGCCACGGTGGTGAGCGAGAACTGCACGCCCAGCTTGGAGCCCCAGATCATCCCGGCCACCAGGGCCACGACGCCGGCCACGCACCAGACGATGACCCAGATGCGGTTGAGCGGAATACCGATGGACTGGGCCGCCTGGTGGTCGTCGGCCACGGCGCGCAGGGCGCGGCCGGTCTTGGTCTTCTGGAAGAAGATGCTCAGCAGCAGCACCAGCGTGGCGGCGATGCCGGCGGCGATCACGTCCTCCTTGTTCACCAGGACGCCGCCCTGGAACATGGACTCGAACAGGAACACCGGGTCCTTGGGCATGCCCACGTCGATCTTGTAGATGTCGCTGCCGAAGATCGTCTGGCCCACGCCTTCGAGGAAGTAGGTGATGCCCAGCGTGGCCATGAGCAGCGTCGCGCCTTCCTGGTTCACCAGGTGGCGCAGCACCAGGCGCTCGATCAGCCAGGCGACGGCGAACATGAACACGCCCGCGATCACGAAGGCCGCGAGGTTGGCCACGATGGCGTTGTCGATGCCGGTCCACTTCGGGATCCACTCGGAGAAGCGCGCCATGGCCAGGGCCGCGAACAGCACCATGGCCCCCTGGGCGAAGTTGAAGACGCCCGAGGCCTTGTAGATCAGCACGAAGCCGAGCGCCACCAGCGAATAGAGCATGCCGGCCATCAGGCCGCCGATCAAAGTTTCGAGAAAGAATGCCATTTGCTTGTCTCCCGCCTCAGTGGCTGGTGCCCAGGTAGGCCCGGATCACGTCTTCGTTGTTGCGGACTTCGTCGGGCGCGCCGTCGCCGATCTTCTTGCCGTAGTCCAGCACCACGACGCGGTCGGAGATGTCCATCACCACGCCCATGTCGTGCTCGATCAGCACGATGGTGGTGCCGAATTCGTCGTTCACGTCCAGGATGAAGCGGCACATGTCCTGCTTCTCTTCCACGTTCATGCCCGCCATGGGCTCGTCGAGCAGCAGCACCTGCGGCTCCATGGCCAGGGCGCGGCCCAGGTCCACGCGCTTTTGCAGGCCGTAGGGCAGCTGGCCCACGGGGGTCTTGCGGAAGGCCTGGATCTCCAGGAAATCGATGATGTGCTCGACCTTCTCGCGGTGCGCGATCTCCTCGCGTTCGGCCGGGCCCCAGCGCAGTGCCTGCAGGAGCAGGTTGCTCTTGATCTTGAGATTGCGCCCCGACATGATGTTGTCGATCACGCTCATGCCCTTGAACAGCGCCAGGTTCTGGAAGGTGCGCGCCACGCCCATCTCGGCCACCTGGCGCGAGTTCATGTGGTCGAAGGTCTTGCCGCGGAAGGTGATGGAGCCTTCCGAGGGCGTGTAGACGCCGTTGATGCAGTTGAGCATGGAGCTCTTGCCGGCGCCGTTGGGGCCGATGATGGAGCGGATTTCATGCTCCTTCACGTTGAAGGAAATGTCCGTCAGGGCCTTCACGCCGCCAAAGCGCAGGCTGATGTTCTTGACGTCGAGGATGACGTCGCCAATCTTTTTCTGGGTCATGGGCTGCTTCCGGTGGTTCAGGCGGTGGCCTTGGCAGGCGCATGGGTCTTGGCGTCGAGGATGCGCAGCGTGGCGCTCACGCTGCCGGTGCGGCCATCCTCGAACTTGACCTGGGTTTCGATGAACTGCTCGGCGAGGCCGCCGTAGAGCGCATCGACCAGCACGCCGTACTTCTGCGCGATGAAGTTGCGGCGCACCTTGCGGGTGCGGGTCAGCTCGTCGTCGTCGGGGTCGAGTTCCTTGTGCAGCACGAGGAAGCGCGCCACCTGCGTGTCGGACATGCCGGGCTCGCCCGCCAGGTCGGCGTTGACCTGGCCGATGCAGTCGGCGATGAGCTGCAGCACCTGGGCCTTGGAGGCCAGGTCCACATAGCCGCCGTAGGGCAGGCCCTGGCGTTCGGCCCAGTTGCCCACGGCCTCGTAGTCGATGTTGATGAAGGCGCAGACCTGGTCCTTGCCGTGGCCGAAGCAGACCGCTTCCTTGATCTGCGGGAAGAACTTGAGCTTGTTCTCGATGTAGTTGGGCGCGAACATGGCGCCGCCGTTGAGCTTGCCCACGTCCTTGGCGCGGTCGATGATGCGCAGGTGACCGTCCTGGTCGAGCACGCCGGCATCGCCCGTGTGGAAGTAGCCGTTGGCGTCGATGACCTCGGCCGTGGCGTCGGGGCGCTTGTAGTATTCCTTGAGCACCGAAACGCCCTTGACCAGCACCTCGCCGTTGTCGGCGATCTTCAGTTCGATGCCGGGCGCTGCCTGGCCCACGGTGTTGAGCTTGACCTGGCCGTTCTTCTGGATGCACACATAGGCGCAGGTCTCGGTCTGCCCGTAGAGCTGCTTGAGGTTGATGCCGATGGAGCGGAAGAAGCGGAACAGATCGGGGCCGATGGCGGCGCCGGCGGTGTAGGCCACGCGGATGCGCGACAGGCCCAGCACGTTGCGCAGCGGGCCGTAGATGGCGATGTCGCCCAGGGTGTAGAGCAGCCGGTCCATGAAGCCCACGCTCTTGCCGTCGAGAATGTCGGAGCCCACGCGGCGGGCCAGGTCCATGGCCTTGGCATACATCCAGCGCTTGGCGGGCGCCGCGTCTTCCATGCGGATGGAGACCGAGGTCAGCATGCCCTCGAACACGCGCGGCGGCGCGAAGTAGTAGGTGGGGCCGATCTCGCGCAGGTCGATGGAGACGGTGCTGGCCGATTCGGGGCAGTTGATGGTGAAGCCGGCCACCAGCCACTGCGCCACCGAGAACAGGTGGTCACCCACCCAGGCCGGAGGCAGGTAGGAGATCACGTTGTCGTGGGGGTTGAGGCCATCGACCTCGACACCGCCTTGCGCGGAGGCGATGAAGCTGTAGTGGGTCTGGCACACGCCCTTGGGCTTGCCGGTGGTGCCCGAGGTGTACAGGATCACGGACACGTCATCGGGCTTGTTCTGGGCCACCAGGGCCTCCCAGGCGCCGGGGTGCGCGCGGTCCCACTCGGCGCCCAGCGCCTTGAGCTTCTGCGTGCTGATCAGGCCGGGCTGGTCGTAGTTGCGCAGGCCGCGCGGATCGTCGTAGATGATGTGGGTGATGCTGGGGACGGTCTCGCGCACTTCGAGCAGCTTGTCGACCTGTTCCTGGTTCTCGGCGAACAGGAACTGCACCTCGGCGTCTTCCATCACGAAGGCCATTTCGGAGGCCACGGCATCCTGGTACAGCGGGATCGGCACGCCGCCGATGCTCTGCACCGCCACCATGCTCATGTAGTGGTGCGGGCGGTTGTCGCCGATCAGGGCCAGGTTCTGGCCGCGCTGGAAGCCCAGCGTGAGCAGGCCGCAGGCCAGATGGCGCACGGTCTCCGAGGCGTCCTTCCAGGTCCAGGTCTGCCAAATGCCGTATTCTTTTTCGCGCAGCGCCGGGTCCGTGGGGCGCTCGGCTGCGTGTTTGAGCAGCAGTTGCGGGAACGTGGTCTTCATTCCGGTTCCTATCAGTTGCAAGATGTCGTCCGTCCGTCCGGCGGTGCCGGCAAGCGTGGCCTGGGCCACTAAGCTGATGGCAATCCTAGGCGGGACTTTGACGCCATCTTGTCTTTGCGACGACAATTTAGGGGAAACTCCTGATCGGGTTAATACCCCGCCAGGGCCTGGAAAGGTTCTCAGCGCAGGAAGCGGCCATCGCGTCCCACCATGGTCAGTTCGACGAAGCGCGAGGCGTTGCGCTCGGGCGTGGTGGCGTGGATGTCGAAGCCGCCGAGGTCCATCTTCTTGAGGCTCCATGTCGCGTCGATGAAGGCCGCGCGCGTCGGGTTCTTGCCGGCGCGCTGCAACGCGTCGATGAACACCCGCGCGTTGATGTAGCCCTCCAGCGCCAGGTGCGAGGGCTCGATGGGCGTCTCCAGCGCCTTGATGGCCTGATGGAAGTCGCGCACCACGGGCGTGATCACATTGGTGGGCAGCGGCACCACCTGCGAGATCGCCATCCCCGTGGCATGCGCGCCCAGGGCCTTGACGTTGGCCGAGGTGCCCAGCACCGACAGCGCATAGAGCGAGACCCCCGTGCGCAGCGGCCGGAAGGCCTTGACGAACTCCAGCGCGGGCTTGCCCGCCAGCCCGATCAGCACCGCCTCGGGATTGCTCTCGGCGAGCTTGCGCGCGGCGGCGCCGGCGTCCGATGCATCGTTCTCCACCGTGGCCGTGACGGCGTTGGGCAGCTTGGCGCGCTCCATGGCCATCTGCGCGCCCGCGAACACTTCCTTGCCGAAAGTGTTGTTCTGGTAGACCACCGAAATGCGGCGGATGCCCAGCGTGGCCAGGTGCTGCACGCATTTCTCGGCTTCCTCGGCGTAGCTCGCGCGGATGTTGAAGACATTGCGCGCGCCGGGCACGCGGCTGAGTTGCCCGCCGGTGAACGGCGCGAAGAACGGAATGCCTGATTCGAGCACCTTGGGCAGCATGGCCTCGACCATCGGCGTGCCCATGCAGTTGAAGAGCGCGAAGCAATCCTTGTCGGCCAGGAACCGGTCGACGTTGGCGAGCGCGCGCGGGATTTCGTAGCCATCGTCCAGCGCTTCGAGCTCGATCCTGCGGCCCAGCACGCCGCCGCGTGCGTTGGCGACGGCGAACGCCGCCTTCGCGCCCTGGTGCATGGCGGAACCCAGGTCGCCCAGCGGGCCGGTCAGCGCCGTGGACTGGCAGATCTTCAGTGGGCCTTCCTGTGCGCTGGCTTGCGTGGCCCAGCCCAGCCAGGGCAGGGCGATGGCGCCGGCCAGCAGCCGGCGGCGCGCGAGAAGGGGGGAGGGGCGCGAAAGGGGGTTGCGCGGGTCGTTCATGGGGCAGTCTCCTGGAAGAGGGGGCGGGCCGCGCCCGGACGGCCGCATCATCGGGCGCAGATTGGAATTATTTTGTCCTTGCGACGACAATTGGGGTCATGGTATTCCCGTACCGCCGCGTCGCGGAATATGCCCCCCTTTCCTGACAGGAAGGGCGGTGGGACGCGGTGGCGTGTAAGGTTCCCGCCGGTTTCCTCATGACAATCCGGTGGCTGGGAGCCGAGGCCCGCCCACCCCTTTCGCACCGCATGAACCAGGATCTGTCATTGCACCATCGCCGCCGCCAGCCCTCCTCCGAGGAACTGGCCGGCATTCCCTGGCTGCCGCTGCTCCAGCCGCAGGAGCGCGAGCGCGCCGTCGCGGCGCTGCTGGTGGGCGATGCGCGCGCCGGCGACTACGTCTGCCGCATCGGCCGGCCCGTCACCTACTGGTTCGGCGTGATCGAAGGCCTGCTCAAGATGAGCAACGACAGCGTGGACGGCGGCACCATGACCTTCGCGGGCCTGCCACCGGGTGGCTGGTTCGGCGAGGGCACGGCGCTCAAGCGCGAACCCTACCGCTACAACATCCAGGCGCTGCGCAAGAGCGTGGTGGCCGGGTTGCCGATCGACAGCTTCCACTGGCTGCTCGACCACTCCATCGGCTTCAACCGCTACGTCATGAACCAGCTCAACGAACGCCTGGGCCAGTTCATCGCGGCGCGCGAGATCGACCGTCTGAACAACCCCGATGCCCGCGTGGCGCGCAGCCTGGCCGTGCTGTTCAACTCGGCCCTGTACCCGGGCGTGGGCGAGGTGCTGCGCATCACCCAGCAGGAACTGGCCTACCTGGTGGGCCTGTCGCGCCAGCGCGTCAATGAGGCGCTGACGGCGCTGGAGGCCCAGGGCACCATCCGCGTGGAATACGGGGGGCTGCGCGTGCTGAATCTCGCGGCCTTGCGCTCCAGCGTGATGCAATAGGGCGCGGGTCGAGATATTGCAAAAAAACGGCTGTAGCGCCCTGCAGAAATGCGCTAGCCGCTATCTTTTTTGATGATTCTTTTCGACCATGCGGGCAAACCCCCGGGGGCGCCGGGCGGCGCGCATCAGGTATAACCGGAGGCAATGAATCGGAGGTGACGGCCATGGCATCGACATCGAATTCCTGCCGCCCGGGCTTGGCGGCCGGCCTGCTGGCCAGCGCCCTGCTGGCGGCCTGCGCCGGCTCGCTGGCGCCAGCCGCCGGGCTGGGCGAACAGGTGGTGGCGGTCACGGCGCAGCACGAGCTGATCCTGTTCCATGCCGGAGAGCCCCAGCGCATCCTCGAACGCCGCCCCGTGACCGGCCTGGCGCCGGGCGAGCAGCTCGTGGGCATCGACTACCGGGTCGCCCGGGGCGTGCTGTATGCGCTGTCGCAGGCGGGGCGTCTCTACACCCTGGACGTGGCCTCGGGCGCGCTGAGCCCGGTGGGCGCCGCGCCGTTGGCCGTTCCCCTGCGCGGCACGGCGTTCGGCTTCGACTTCAACCCGGCCGCCGACCGCATCCGCGTGGTCTCCAACGCCGGACAGAACCTGCGCCTGCACCCCGACACCGGCGCGCTGGTCGACGGCGACCCCGCCACCGGAGGCGTGCAGACCGATCCCGCGCTGCGCTATGCCTGGAGCGACACGCACGCGGGCCGCCACCCGGACATCGTCGCGGCGGCCTACACCTACAACACCCAGGACGACAAGCTCACCACCAACTACGCCATCGACCGCGCGCTGGGCGTGCTGGCCCTGCAGGGCTCGCGCGAGGGGGCCACCCCTGCCGTTTCGCCCAACACGGGGCAATTGCGCACCGTCGGGCCGCTGGGCCTGGGGCCGCTGACCGATGCGTCCTTCGACATCGCCGACGTGGGCAACACCGCCCTGCTGGCGGCGCGCACCAGCGGCGATGCCCGCACCCGCCTCTACACCGTGGACCTGGAGACCGGCCGCGCCACGCCCATGGGCCTGGTGGGCGACGGCAGCCCCCTGCGGGGCATGGCCATCGCGCCATGAGCCATCGCGCGCGCGGCCTGACCTTGGCGGTGCTGGGCTTCGGCATGGCCGTGGGCGCCGGGGCGGTCGGCGTGCGGGTCGAGGTGCAGGACGCGGCGGGCAAGCCCCTGGCGGACGCGGTGGTGTTCCTGGAGTCGGCCGAGGCGCGGCGCCAGGTGCGGCCCCTGGCCGAGCAGGAGATGTCGCAGGAGAAAAAGACATTCGTCCCAGGCGTGCTGGTGCTGACCACGGGCACCGAGGTGCGCTTCCCGAACCGCGACACGGTGCGCCACCACGTGTATTCGTTCTCGCCCGCGAAGCCATTCGAGCTCAAGCTCTACGCCGGCACCCCGGCCCATCCTGTGCGCTTTGACCAGCCGGGCGTCGTGGTGCTGGGCTGCAACATCCATGACCACATGGTCGGCTGGATCGTCGTGCTCGACACGCCCTATTACGCGCAGACGCCGGCCTCCGGCGCGGTGCCGATCACCGACGTCCCCCCGGGCAGCTACCGCCTTCGCGCCTGGCATCCCCGGCTGCCGGTGGGCGTGCCCGTGCCGGAGCAGGCGCTGACCGTGCCCGCCAGCGGCGCCGCTGCGACCGTGCGCATGATGGGGCTGCAGCCTTGAAGCCGCGCCCGATCCGCCACAGCCTGATCCTGCGGCTGGTGGGCATCTCGCTGCTGCTGCTGCTGATCGTGCAGGCCGCGGGCTTCGCCGTGGTGAACCGCGGCATCGACCGCAACGCGCGCGGCCAGATCGCGCGCGAACTCGACACCGACGAGCGCGTCTGGCACCGGCTGCTGGAGCAGAACGCCGAGCGCCTGCGCCAGGGCTCGGCGCTGCTCGCGGCCGACTACGGCTTCCGCGCGGCGGTCGCCTCGGGCGACCAGGAAACCATCCAGTCGGCGCTGGAGAACCACGGCGGCCGCATCGGCGCGGCCGCCACGGCACTGCTCGATACGCAGCTGGCGCCGCGCGCCGTCAGCCTCGCGGGGGGCATGCAGCAGATGCCCGCCTCCCTGGCGCAGGTGGTGCGGGCCCTGGCCGCGCAGCCGCAGGGCAGCCAGGTGGCGGTGATGGACGGGCGGCCCTACCAGTTCGTCATGGTGCCGCTGAAGGCGCCGCTGGTGATCGGCTGGGTGCTCATGGGCTTCCCGGTCGGCCAGCCGCTGGCCGACGAGATGCGCCAGTTGCTTGCTGTGGACGTGGCCGTGCGCGTGCGCACGCCGGAAGGCGCCGTCTCGCTGCCGGTCAGCACCCTCGCGCCGGCCGTGGCCGCGCCGCTGCGCGCGTCGGCCGGGCCCGTGTCGGAGCTGGAAACCGAGGCCGGTATCTTGCTGGTGCGCACCAGCCGGCTCGACGCCGTGGGCGGCGAGGTGCAGGCCCTGCTGCTGCGCTCGGTCGATGCCGTGGTGGCGCCCTATCGGCAGCTGCAGTTCCTGCTGGCCACCATCACCGCGGGGGGCGTGCTGCTGTTCGCCCTGGGCAGCGGCGCCATGGCGCGGCGCGTGACCACGCCGCTGCGCTCGCTGCTGGCGGCCACGCACCGGCTCGCCAGCGGCGACTACAGCGTGCCCATGGAGCACACCGCGCGGGCTGACGAGATCGGCGACCTGGCGCGCTCGTTCGACCACATGCGCCTGGACATCGCGCGCCAGCAGGCCAAGGTGCGCGACCTGGCCTACCGCGACCGCCTCACCGGCCTGCCCAACCGCGAGCGCTTCCGCATGGCGGTCATGCAGGCCATCGGCACGCCCCGCAGCCCGCCCCGGCCGCTGGCCGTGCTGCTGCTCGACCTGGACCGTTTCAAGCATGTCAACGACGTGCTCGGCTATGCCTTCGGCGACCGCCTGCTGCAGGCCGTGGCGGGGCGGCTGCGCCCCCATGTGCACGCGCCGGGCGATCTGGTGGCGCGTGTCGGTGGCAACGAATTCGCCCTGCTGCTGCACGACACCGATGGTGCCCAGGCCCTGGAAGTGGCCGAGGGCATCGCGCGCTCCTTCGAGACACCGCTGGACTTTGACGACCAGACGGTGGACCTGAGCGCCGGCATCGGCATCGCCTGCTGGCCGGGCGACGCGCAGGATGCCGACACCCTGCTCAACCGCGCTGAGATCGCGATGTACGCGGCCAAGCGCCATCTGAGCGTGGCCCTGCTCTACGACCCGGCGTTCGACTCGGCGAGCGTGCAGACCCTGACGCTGCTGGGCGACCTGCGCCGCGCCGTCGAGCGGGGCGAACTGCGCCTGTACCTGCAGCCCAAGGTGGCGCTGCACGGCCAGGCAGGACACGCGGCCGAGGCCCTGGTGCGCTGGCAGCACCCGCAGCGCGGCCTGGTGCCGCCGATGGAGTTCATCCCCTTCGCCGAGCAGACCGGCTTCGTGCGCCAGCTCACGCTGTGGATCTTCGAGGCCGTGGCGCGCCTGCTGGCCGACGCGCGCGTGCGGCCGCTGGGGCTGCGCGTGTCGGTCAACCTGTCCACGCGCGACCTGCTCGACATCGAGCTGAGCGCGCGGCTGGAGGCCATCCTCGCGCGCCACGGCGTGCAGGCCGCGAGCTTCTGCCTGGAGATCACCGAGAGCGCCATCATGGACGACCCGCAGCGTGCCGAGGCCATGCTCAACCGCCTGTCGCAACAAGGCTTCAAGCTCTCCATCGACGATTTCGGCACGGGCTACTCATCGCTCGCCTACCTGCGGCGCCTGCCGGTGCAGGAGCTGAAGATCGACAAATCCTTCGTGATGGGCATGCAGGCCGGGGAGGGCGACGCGCAGATCGTGCGCTCCACCATCGACCTGGCGCACAATCTGGGCCTGAGCGTGGTGGCCGAGGGCGTGGAGAATGCCGACATCCTGGAGCGCCTGCGCGTGCTGGCCTGCGACGAGGCGCAGGGCTACCACATCAGCCGGCCGCTGCCGGTCGACGATTTCCTGGCCTGGCACGCCCAACACGCCTGAACCCTGGCGCCGCCGGCACCGCCGCCGCGCCCCCTTGCAAGCACACCGACACCATGCCTTCCAGCCCCCGCCCGCCCGCCGCGCCGCCTGAACCCGCCGCCTCCCGCCGCCTGACGCTGCGCCGCCCGGCGGCCCCGGCCGCCGCACCGCCCCCCCGGCCCTCCGCGCCGGCGCCGCGCGGCGCCACCCCGGCGCCACGCCCGCCACGCGCCGCGCCGCCACCGGCTGCGCCCGCCAGCGGAGAGGGCGGCACGCGCCTGAACAAGCGCCTGGCCGAGCTGGGCCTGTGCTCGCGCCGCGAGGCCGACGACTGGATCGCGCGCGGCTGGGTCTACGTCAACGGCCAGGTGGCCGAAATGGGCGTCAAGGTCACGCCGCAGGACCGCGTCACCGTCGAGCGCGCGGCGCAGCGCCAGCAGGACAGCCAGGTCACCATCCTGCTGAACAAGCCCATCGGCTATGTGTCGGGCCAGGCCGAGGACGGGCACCAGCCCGCCGTGGCGCTGATCAACCCGCGCACCCATTGGCGCGAAGACCCGAGCGGCCTGCGCTTCACGCCGCCACACCTGCGCGGCCTGGCGCCGGCCGGGCGGCTCGACATCGACTCGGTGGGCCTGCTGGTGCTCACGCAGGACGGGCGCGTGGCGCGGCAGATCATCGGCGAGGACTCGACGATGGACAAGGAATACCTCGTGCGCGTGGTCTACCAGGGGCCGGGCCCGCTGCGCGCCCTGCCGCCGGGCGCGCGCGCCGAGCCGCTGCAGGAGATTGACGAACGCGACCCCGTCAGCACCAACGTGCAAGCGGTGTTCCCGCGCGAGCAGCTCGAACGCCTGCGCCATGGCCTGAGCCTGGACGGCCAGCCGCTCAAGCCCGCGCGCGTGG
Source organism: Simplicispira lacusdiani (assembly GCF_003604195.1). Taxonomy (GTDB): domain Bacteria; phylum Pseudomonadota; class Gammaproteobacteria; order Burkholderiales; family Burkholderiaceae_C; genus Simplicispira; species Simplicispira lacusdiani. The sequence continues at coordinate 328,475 of NZ_QXGR01000002.1, read as the reverse complement.
AGTGGCAGAACCCCGAACAACTGCGCTTCGTGCTCACCGAGGGCAAGAAGCGCCAGATCCGCCGCATGTGCGAATTGGTGGGCCTGAAGGTGGTGGGCCTCAAGCGCATCCGCATCGGCCGCGTCACGCTGGGCAACCTGCCCGTGGGGCAGTGGCGCTACCTGGGGGCGCACGAGCGCTTCTGAACCTTTTTCGGAGCAACACCATGGCCCTTCCTCCACCGCCCAAACCGGGCCAGGCCGCGAGGGCGGGCATGGCCGCCGCGCGGCAGCTGCGCGCCAGCGACCTGCGCGGTGCGGCGCGCCTGGCCACCCAGGCCACGGCCGGCGTGGCGCGCATCGCCGAAGGCGTGCACCAGTCGGTGCTGGGCACGCTGGGGCTGCCCGGCGGCGCCGAGGCGGGCCGCGCGCGCGGGCTCACCGGCATGGTCTACCAGGGAGTGCAGGGCGTCACGCGCCTGGTCGATGCGGGCCTGCAGGCCGCGCTGCTGCGGCTCGAACCCTTTCTGGAGCGCGCGGCTGGCGGCGCGGACGCGGCGCCGCCCTTCGAGCGCGAAGCCGTGCTCTCGGCGCTGAACGGCGTGATGGGCGACCGCCTCGCGGCCGACGCCAACCCGCTGGCCGTGCCGATGGAACTGCGCCAGCAGGGCCGGCCGCTGGACCTGGCCGCGCTGCGCGCCAGCGGCGCCGCCACCGGCAAGGTGCTGCTGCTGGTGCACGGCCTGTGCATGAACGACCTGCAGTGGCAGCGCGCGGGCCACGACCACGGCGCCCACCTGGCGCGGGCGCTGGGCTATACGCCGGTCTACCTGCGCTACAACACCGGCCGGCACACCTCGGAGAACGGGCGCCTGCTCGCAGGGCACATCGAGGCGCTGCTCCGCGACTGGCCCGTGCCGGTGCAGGAATTCAGCATGCTGGCGCACAGCATGGGCGGGTTGGTGGCGCGCGCGGCCTGCCACTACGGCGCCGAGGCCGGGCAGCGCTGGCCCGCGCAGTTGCGCCGCATCGTCTTCCTGGGCACACCGCACCATGGCGCGCCGCTGGAGCGCGCGGGGAACTGGGTGGACGTGCTGCTGGGCAGCACCCCCTACAGCCGGCCGTTCGCCCGGCTGGGCCAGTTGCGCAGCGCGGGCATCACCGACCTGCGCCACGGCCATGTGCTCGATGCCGACTGGCAGGGCCGCGACCGCTTCCGCCGCAGTCCCGACGCGCGCACCCCGGTGCCCCTGCCCTCTGGCGTGGAGTGCTTCGCCGTGGCCGCCACCCTGGCCGCGCGCCGCAGCCCCGTGGCCGAGCGGCTGGTGGGCGATGGTCTGGTGCCCTTGCGCAGCGCCCTGGGCGTGCACGATGATGCGGTGCGCGGCCTGGCGTTTGCGCCCTCCCGCCAGTACGTGGCCCACCGGACAGGGCACCTGGAACTGCTCTGCGACCCAGGCGTGGCCCGCCAATTGGCCGCTTGGCTGGCGCCGCCGCCTGCCGGTTGAGCAGGCGGGGCCGCCGTCCATCCTTTTTTTGGAAAGGGAATGGCCGGGGAGGCGCACAGGATTGCTACCATCCACGCTAGCAACGATATGTAACAAGGAGAGACTCGTGAGTGACCGCAAGTACCGTCTGGTGACCCGCAGCGATTTCGACGGCCTGGTGTGCGCCGTGCTCCTCAACGAGATGGAACTGATCGACGACATCCTGTTCGTCCACCCCAAGGACATGCAGGACGGCAAGATCGAGATCACCGAGCGCGACATCACCACCAACCTGCCCTATGTGCCGGGCGCGCACCTGGTGTTCGACCACCACGAGTCGGAAACCGTGCGCAACTCGGGCCGGCGCGATGTCAACCACATCATCGAGGCGCACGCCCCGTCGGCGGCGCGCGTGGTCTACAACCACTACGGCGGCAAGGCGGCCTTCCCGCGCATCACCGACGAGATGATGGAGGCCGTGGACCAGGCCGACTCTGCCCAGTACTCGCGCGAGGACATCCTCGATCCCCAGGGCTGGGTGCTGCTCAACTACCTCATGGATTCGCGCACCGGGTTGGGCCGTTTCCGCGAGTTCCGCATCAGCAACTACGCGCTGATGATGGACCTCATCAAATACTGCCGCGACCACACCATCGAGCAGATCCTCGCCTTGCCCGACGTGCAGGAGCGCGTGGCGCTGTACCGCGAGCACGCGGCCAAGGCCAAGGAGCAGATCCTGCACTGCGCCACCCAGATCGGCAACCTGGTGGTGCTCGACCTGAGGCCCGAGGAAACCATCTGGGCCACCAACCGCTTCATGATCTATGCGCTGTTCCCCACGGCCAACATCTCCATCCACGTGATGTGGGGCCTGCAGAAGCAGAACACGGTGTTCGCCACGGGCAAGTCCATCCTGGACCGCAGCAGCAAGACCCATGTGGGCAACCTGATGCTGGAATACGGCGGCGGCGGCCACGCCGCGGCCGGCACCTGTCAGATCGCCAACGACAAGGCCGACCGCGTGCTGCAGATGCTGGTGCAGCGCATCAACGCGGACGGCTAGGCCGGGCCATCCCCCGGAGCGGCTGCGCCGCTTCCCCCTTCTCTCGCGCTGCGCGCGGGACGGGGGACGCCGCCAGCGCTGGTCCGCGCCGCGCTGCTTGCATGGACAGTGCCGGACACGCGCAGCGCAAAGGAAACAGGTGGGTTATAGTAAAAATAGCCTCTAGCGCTTATCCATCAAGCGCAAGTAGCTATCATTTTTGATGGCCTGGGCCGTGCCAACCTCGGCGCGGCCCAGGGTTGAAACCCGCACAATCGCCCCTAAATGCACGCCTGCAGGCGCAGCCTCGCCCAGGAGGCGACTGCGTGCCGCCTTTTCTCGCATCGGATTTGTCACTACAACCCCTATGAGCAAACAAACCCTTTCCTTCCAGGCCGAAGTGGCCCAGTTGCTGCATCTGGTCACGCACTCGCTGTACTCCAACCAGGAAATCTTCCTGCGCGAGCTGATCTCCAACGCCTCCGACGCCTGCGACAAGCTGCGCTTCGAGGCGCTGAACAACAACGCGCTGTACGAGGACGCGCCCAACCTCGAAGTGCGCGTGAGCTTCGACAAGGACGCCAAGACGCTCACCATCCAGGACAACGGCATCGGCATGAGCGCGCAGGAGGCCATCGACCACCTGGGCACCATCGCCAAGAGCGGCACCAAGGACTTCATGGGCAAGCTCACGGGCGACCAGAAGGCAGACGCCCAGCTCATCGGCCAGTTCGGCGTGGGCTTCTACTCGGGCTTCATCGTGGCCGACAAGATCACCGTCGAATCGCGCCGCGCGGGCCTCAAGGCCGACGAGGGCGTGCGCTGGGTCAGCGGCGGCGCCGGTGACTTCGAGGTCGAGACCATCAACCGCCCCGCGCGCGGCACCAGCGTCATCCTGCACCTGCGCGACGACGCCTCCGAATACCTCAACGCCTGGAAGCTCAAGCAGGTGATCGGCAAGTACTCCGACCACATCAGCCTGCCCATCCTCATGGAAAAAGAGGAATGGAAGGAGAGCGAGAAGGAAGGCGAACCCGGCGGCATGGTCAAGACCGGCGAATGGGAAACCGTGAACAAGGCCAGCGCCCTGTGGACCCGCCCCAAGAAGGACATCACCGAAGAGCAGTACCAGGAGTTCTACAAGGCCATCAGCCACGACCACGAGAACCCGCTGACCTGGGCGCACAACCGCGTGGAGGGCAACACCGAATACACGCAGCTGCTCTACATCCCCGCCAAGGCGCCGTTCGACCTGTGGAACCGCGACAAGAAGGCCGGCGTCAAGCTCTACGTCAAGCGCGTCTTCATCATGGACGACGCCGAGGCGCTGATGCCCAGCTACCTGCGCTTCGTCAAGGGCGTGATCGATTCGAGCGACCTGCCGCTCAACGTCAGCCGCGAACTGCTGCAGGAAAGCCGCGACGTGCGCTCCATCCGCGAGGGTTCGACCAAGCGCGTGCTGAGCATGCTGGAAGACCTGGCCAAGCACGACAAACATGACGCCCCCGCCGAGGGCGCCGACGGCGTGACCGACGTGGTGAGCGAGGAAGACAAGGCCAAGGAAGGCAAGTACACCGCGTTCTACGCCGAGTTCGGCGCCGTGCTCAAGGAAGGCCTGGGCGAAGACTTTGCCAACCGCGAGCGCCTGGCCAAGCTGCTGCGCTTTGCCAGCACCACCAGCGACGCCGTGAGCGTGGGCTTTGCCGACTACAAGGCGCGCATGAAGGAAGGCCAGGAGGCCATCTACTACATCACCGCCGACACCCTAGCCGCCGCCAAGAACAGCCCGCAGCTCGAAGTCTTCAAGAAGAAGGGCATCGAGGTGCTCTTGATGACCGACCGCGTGGACGAGTGGGCGCTGAACTACCTGCACGACTTCGACGGCACCCCACTGCAAAGCGTGGCCAAGGGCGCCGTGGACCTGGGCAAACTACAGGACGAGGCCGAGAAGAAGGCCGCCGAGGAGGCCGCCGAAGCCTTCAAGCCCGTGCTTGCCAAGCTCAAGGAAGCCCTCAAGGACAAGGCCGAGGACGTGCGCGTGACCACCCGCCTGGTCGACTCGCCCGCCTGCCTGGTGGTGCAGGACGACGGCATGAGCACCCAGCTCGCCCGCATGCTCAAGCAGGCCGGCCAGAAGGCCCCCGAAACCAAGCCCGTGCTGGAGGTGAACGCCGAGCACCCGCTGGTCAAGAAGCTTGATGGCAGCGTGCACTTCCACGACCTGGCCCACATCCTGTTCGACCAGGCCCTGCTGGCCGAAGGCGGCCTGCCGGAAGACCCGGCGGCTTACGTCAAGCGCGTGAATGCGCTGCTGGCGTGATGTGAATGAAAAGTGGCGCTAGCGCTTACGGTATAAGCGTCAGTAGCTGTTAAAAAATGAGCAAAAAGACCTCGGTGGAGCTGGAATTCCACCGAGGTCTTTTTCTTGGGTTGGTGCCTGCTTTCGACACTAAGCAGCCGGTCAGAGCAAAGCCAGAAAGCTGTCATCTGATGATGTACGGAGCCACGGCACGGCTCAGCCTCGTGCACAAGCTATAGTGTTTTGAACGAATGGCCTGCGGCTTGGTACGTCTACATTCGTCAGCTTTCTTAGGAAGGAGGGTGAGCACCATGCCCAATGATCTCGACAAGCTTGTGTATCTCGACCTTGAGTTCGTTTCCAGAAAGTTTGAAGAAGTCTTTGGGGTTGACCCCGGCACGACAGTCACGCGGCAAGAAGGCGCGACAGCTGGCATAAAGGCATTGTTCGCGAATGCGGGAATCACTACGCAGGAATCTAGAACCTACTCAATCACGTCGCGCGAGATGGTTCAACGCCTTTGGGCACACTTGAACGAACACTACGAGCACTTCACGGCATTCGAGAACTACAAGGGTACGAAAGTCCTGTGGGTTACTGGAGTCCTTACGGTTGGTGAATGGAAGCAGCGCGGCGGTGAGGCCCCAGGCTACGAGTACTTCGAGCTAAAGCACGATGGAGACCGCATCGCGCTTCTCGCACAGCAGAGCTATTTCGCGGCTGGCTTCGCACAAGTGCTGCACGCGTCACCGGCGCTGAAGGGGAACATCGGCATTCCCGTTCGTTGTCTCGCCAGGGTCATGTGGCATGTCGATGCTGCAAGGAACTATGTAGCCTGCCCATATGTCGTCGCGGAAGAAAGCTAACCACTCGGTCAAGCAGAAGGTCTAAAAGCCGCCGCTTATCTCAAACGTCGGGCGTCACAGAACTGACGTTTCGCCTCTTCGACCTATTTCAAGTCAAGCTCCATGGACAACATCGCATTCTTCAACCGCATGACGCTCGCGTTGTTCGATAAGCTCTACTCTGCATTTCCAACGCCCGTCGATCTCAAGATCAACAGCATCGCGATGTCGGTCATTCCTGAAGGGGCCGAGTACGACGAAACCTGGGACAGCCTGCAAGCTGCTGAAGACGCAATTGACTTTCTCGCGCAAGAAGGATTTCTGACTCATAAAGGTACGTACCTAGAGGGCGGGACGTTTTTGCAGGCACGCCTCACGCTAAAAGGACTTGCCATTCTTGGATCCGTTCCCGACGCACTTGAGGGCAAGCAGTCGCTCATTGATCGGATTCGAAAAGTGCTGGCTGGCGGCGCCAAGGAGGCCGGCTCAGAAACAGTGAAGTTGCTTACACAGCAAGCATTTGCGGCAGCAGTGGCCGCCACTCCGGTCGTGCTGGCCGCTGTCTCGAAGTGACGCCCAACCTGTCGTTCGAGCCGACGCGAGTCGGCTCAGCTTCAACGTTGAGCGTCTGCTTTCTCTGACTGCCACCGCACGCTCCTGGCCGATTTCCGCCTCCCAACCCTCACGCCACCAGCGGCTCCTCCTGCATCGCCTCGATCTGCTCGTGCAGCATGTCCACCTGCCCGCGCCAATAGTCGCTGCTGCCGAACCAAGGGAAGTTGATCGGGAAGATCGGGTCTTCCCAGCGGCGGGCGAGCCAGGCGCTGTAGTGGATCAGGCGCAGGGTGCGCAGCGGCTCGATAAGGGCCAGCTCGCGGCGGTCGAAGCTGCGGAACTGTTCGTAGCCGTCGAGCAGGGCGCCGAGCTGGTGCGTGCGCTGGCGCCGGTCGCCTGACAGCAGCATCCACAGGTCCTGCACGGCGGGGCCCATGCGGGCGTCGTCCAGGTCGACGAAGTGCGGGCCGCCACGGCCCCATTCGTCGAGCGGGGTCCAGAGGATGTTGCCGGGGTGGCAGTCGCCGTGCAGGCGCAGCACGGCGGCGTCTTTCAAGCAAAATTGGCCTCCAGCGCCCGTAGATTGTGCGCCAGCAGCTATTAGATCAAGAGCAGTATTGCAGGCGTCGCGCCAGGCCGATTGCACGTCGAGCGGGATCAGGGCGTGCTCCAGCAGCCAGTCGCGCGGCTCGGTGCCGAATTGCTGCAGGTCGAGCGTGGGGCGGGCCGCAAAGGGCTGCGCGGCGCCCACGGTGTGGATGCGCGCGAGGAAGCGGCCGGTCCATTCGAGCACCTCGAAGTCGTCCAGCTCGGGCTGGCGCCCGCCGCGCCAGGGGCTGACCGAGAACTGGAAGCCGCCGTGCGGGTGCAGAGTGAGGCCGTCCAGCACCAGCGGGCCCACGGCGGGCACCTCGGCGGCCATGAGTTCGGCGGCGAAGGCGTGTTCTTCGAGGATTTGCGCCTCGCTCCAGCGGCCCGGGCGGTAGAACTTGGCGACCACGCGCTGGCCGTCTTCGAGCCACACCTGGTAGACGCGGTTCTCGTAGGACGACAGGGCCATGAGCCGCCCGTCGCCGTACAGGCCCACGCTGGCCAGCGCGTCGAGCACCACGTCGGGCGTGAGGGAGGCGAAGGGGTGGAGCGGCGAGGTATCGGGCGTGGCGTGCATGCGGCGATTGTCGTCGGCTGGCGCCGCCGCGCGCCAAGAATGCCCTTTCCGTTCAGGGCCGCAGCGAGGCAACGTGGCCCGTGCGCGGGTCGCCCTGGCCGCGCAGCAGCTCCCCGAACAGGGCCTGCACGGCCTGCGGACCCTGGTGCCGCTGCACCGTGATCCAGGGCCGGGGCGGCGCTTGCACGGCGCTGCTGAAGGCCTGCCAAGCGGCGACCAGGCGGTCGTTGAGGCCCTGCACGCCCCACTCCTGGGTGCGTTTCTTGACCTGTGCGGGGGCGAAGAACATCACCGGGCGCGGGCCGGGCAGCTGGCCGGCGCCGCCCAGGTCGCCCACATGGCTCGCGCCCACGGCGCAGCTGTAGGCGAGCTGGGTGAAGTGCTGGTGGATGCGCTGGCGCAGGGCCACGCTGCCGGCGAAGTCGATGTAGACGCAGGGCGTGTCGGCGTCGAGCTGCTCCAGCTCGTCGTAAGTCACCACGCGGTGGTAGCAGCCCAGGCTTTCGCAGAACGCGCGGTTGGCCGGGGAGGTCAGGCCGATCACCTGCACGCCCGCGCGCCGGGCGAGCTGGAAGGCCGTGCCGTAGGCGGTCTTGCTCGACGCGCTGGACAGCAGCAGCGTGCCCGCGCCGTAGAAGCCCTGGTCGGCCAGGAAGTCGTCGATGAGCCAGGAGGTGATGAACAGCGGCCGCAGCAGGGCCTGGATGTCTTCGGTGTCGGGGTGGTAGAACGGGTCGGCGCCGCAGCGCAGGTAGTGGTTGTAGACCGCGTGCAGGCCGGCGCGGTGCGCGGCACCGTCGGCAAAGCCCGCGGGCGACACCTTGTGCGGCTGGAGCACGGCCTCGCTGGCCATGGGCCAGTAGCCATAGAGCCGCTCGCCCACGGCCACGTCGGGCTGCCGCGATTCGGTCACCGTGCCGAAGCCCCACACCGGCACGATGCCCCAGCCCGGCTCGCCCGAGGGGAAGAAGCGCCAGTACTCCAGCATCTCGCCCATGGCGGCGTAGGTGATGTTGTTGGCGGTCAGCGCGAAGCGATCGACACGCACGCGCACCTGGCCGTCGGCCAGCGGGGCGGGTTCGGTGCTGCGCAGTTCGGTGGTGGCCAGCGCATCCTGGCGCACGAGAAGGGTGGTGGTGCTCATGCCGCCACGGTAGGCGAAACGGCGCGTGGGCTCAAGGCCGGCGCGCCGCCTGCGCGACAGTGCGCTCGCGCGCTATTCGGTGTATTCAGCCGCGAGCTGCGCGAACGGCAGCGCCTGCTTGACGAGGATGACGGTGCAGGGCGCATCGCGCGCCACGCGCATGGGCACGGTGGCGATGAAGCGCTGCGTCTGCAGCCCGTGCGTGGCCGCGCCCAGGATCATCATGCTGACCTGGTTGCCCTCGGCGTAGCGCACCAGGGCCTGGGCCACGTCGCCCGATTCGAGCACGTGGTAGCTCACGCTGTGGCCCGCAAGGTCCAGGCCCTCGGCCCACTGGCGCAGGCGCGTGGAGTGCTGGCGGTGCAGGGAGGTCTCGCTGCGTTCGTCGTCGGTGCTGCTGCTGGCCGAGGGCGAGATCACGGTCACGCAGGCCAGCCGCGCGCCGGGGCGGATGCCGAGCGAGCGGCCTACGGCCTGGCGCAGCGAGTACAGCGTGGCGTCGCTCACGTCGGCGTGCGGCACGGCCACCATGACGATGGGCACTTCCTCGATCTGGCGCGTGGGCAGCGGGCTGGGCTGGTAGTGCATGCCCGCGGCCTTGATCCAGCGCTTGAAGTGCGTGCGCAGGCCCGGGCCCTGGGTGCGCTGGCCGCGCGGGGTGATCTGCACCTGCCCGGGGTGGGCCAGGTCGAAGGCCAGGTGCGCGGCCGAGGGGTGGCGCCGGGCGGCCTCGGGCTCCAGGCAGCGCAGGATGGTCTCCTGCAGCCATTCGGGCATGTCGGGGCGGAACTGGCGCGGTGGCGCGGGTGTCATCCACAGGCGCTGGCGCAGGCCGCCCTTGGTGGTGGGCGCGCCGAAGGGCAGCTCGCCCGTGGCCAGTTCATAAAGCATGACGCCGATGGCGAAGATGTCGCTGCGCGGGTCACCGCGCACGCCCACCACCTGCTCGGGCGCGATCCAGGCGGGCGAGCCCACGGCCTTGCGCAGCTCCTCGGCCAGCAGGTCGGGGTAGTAGGCGTGGCACGAGAGGCCGAAGTCCAGCAGGTAGGCGTGGTCCTCGCTGGTGAACAGCACGTTGCCCGGTTTCAGGTCGAGGTGGCAGACGTTCTGCTGGTGCAGGCTGTGCACGGCGCGCCCCATGGCCGCGCCCAGGCGCGCGATGGTCTCGGTGTCGGGCCGCTCGGGCTGCTCCAGCCAGTGGTCGAGCGTGCGGCCGTGCACGTATTCCATCACCAGGTAGGGCAGGCGGTCGATGTCGCCGGCGGCGACAAAGCGCGGCACATGCGGGCCGGTGAGCGAGGGCAGGATCTGGTTCTCGACCTCGAAGCTGACGATGGTCTCGGCGCCGTCGCCGGCCGTCATGCGCGGGATCTTCATGGCCAGGGGGAAGCCCGGGTTGGGCGGCCCCATGGCGTACTCCACGCGGTAGATGTGGGCCATGCCGCCGGAGTGGATGCATTCGAGCGCCGTGAAGCCATCCACCTCGGTGCCGGGTTCGAGCATCTTCATCGTCCAGTCTCCAGCCGGTGGGCAAACGATTCGGGCAGCGCGCCCGTGGCGCGCACGGCGGCGGCGGCCTCCGCGTGGTGGTAGGCCACGCGCTCGAAGCGCAACTGCCAGTGCGAGGTGTCGAGCAGCGCGTACATGGCGCGCGTGTCGCCGTCGCGCGGCTGGCCGACCGACCCCACGGTGGCCACCCAGGCGCGGCGCGGCGGCACGGGCACGGGTACGCCCGGCATGGGGGCGAAGCGCATGAGGCCGTGGCCGGTGCCCCGGTAGTAGAGCATCTGCTTGTGCACATGGCCGCAGAACACATGGCGCACGCCGTGGTGGCGCAGCGCGGCGTCCAGGCACTGGCCGGCCACCACCTCGTTGTCCACGTAGCGCCAGCGCTCGGGCGCGTCGGCGCTGGCGTGCACGAGCATCACGTTGTGCACCACGGCGGTCAGCGGCAGGTGGGCGAGGAAGTCGCGCTCCTCGGACGAGAGCTGGCCGTGCGACCAGCTGGCGCCCTGCGTGGCGCCGGTCTGCGCCGACTTGCCCAGCGCGGCCGGCGGCAGCACGGCCAGCGCGTCGTGGTTGCCGCACAGCACGGTGCCGCCCTCGGCCGCGATGGCCATGGCCTGCTGCACCACGTAGCGCGGGTCGCCGCCATAGCCCACCAGATCGCCCAGCAGCGCGATGTGCTGCGCGCCATGGGCGCGCGCGTGCTGGAGGCAGGCGTCGAGGGCCTGGCGGTTGGCGTGGATGTCGGACAGGAGGGCGATCTTCATGGGCCATCCATGATGGCGCGGTTCGCTGAGCGCAAGCTTGCATGGCGCCTCAGGGAAAACCATTACTCCCAATGAAAAAGCGCTCCAGGCCCATGGTCAGGGCGTGGAGTGCTATGGTTTTTGAGGCCGTTCGTGCGCGGCGGATCAGGCCAGGGTCAGCGTCACGTCGATGTTGCCGCGCGTGGCGTTGGAGTAGGGGCAGACCTTGTGGGCCGCGTCCACCAGCGCCTGGGCGGCGGCGCGGTCCATGCCGGGCAGGTGCACCTGCAGGCGCACGGCGATGCCATAGCCGCCGGTGATGGGGCCCAGGTCCACCTCGGCGTCCACGGCCACGTCCTGGGGGATGGCGATCTTCTGCATGCCGCCCACGGCCTTGAGCGCGCCGATGAAGCAGGCCGAGTAGCCGGCGGCGAACAACTGCTCGGGGTTGGTGCCGGTGCCCGAGGTGCCGGGCGAGGACAGTTTCACATCCAGGCGCCCGTCGTCGGTGCGCGAGGCGCCATCGCGGCCCCCGGTGGTGTGGGCGCGGGCGGTGTAGAGGACTTTGTCGAGGGAGGCCATGGTGGTTTCCTTTGCGTGTGGTGCCCAAAACGGGCGGGAGGGATGGGGGCGTCAGCGTTGGCTGAGTTCGTTGCGCAGGGCCTGGATCTGGAGGGTCAGGGCCTGCAGTTCGGGCAGGGGGGTGCGGCTGCCCTGCAGCACGCAGGCGGGCACGCTCTCGGCGCTGTCGCGCAGCGCGCGGCCCTGGAGCGTGAGCGAAATGCGCACGCGGCGCTCGTCCTGCGCGTCGCGCTGGCGTTCCAGCAGGCCCGAGGCCTCCAGGCGCTTGAGCAGCGGCGTCAGCGTGCCGGAATCGAGGAACAGGCGCTCGCCCAGTTCGGATACCGTGATTCTGTCGCGCTCCCATAGCACCAGCATCACCAGGTACTGCGGATAGGTCAGGCCGATGGCATCAAGCAGGGGCTTGTAGAGCTTGGTCATCGCCAGCGAGGCGGAGTACAGCGCGAAGCAGACCTGGTTGTCGAGCAGCAGGGCCGGGGGGCTGGGGCGGACGGTGGCGTGCGGGCTGGGCATGGGTTGAATTATTGATGGCAATTAAATTGCGCACAATTTAATTGCCAAATTCCCTGGCTTTCGCCTGGGTATTGCGCGCGCTTGCGCGGGCGCGGCGGCGGGGTCAGGGGGCGGGGTCAGGGGGCGGGGTCAGGGGGCGGGGTCAGGGGGCGGGGCGCTCGTCGTCCGGGAATTCGGAGGGCTTGCCGGCGGTCGGGTCGCCTAGCGTGGGGCGGGCGTGGCGTCCGGGCACGGCCAGGGTGCGCTCCACCCAGGTGCGAAAGCGCAGCACCAGCAGATCGTTGTGCTTGCCGAGGTGGGTAACCAGGGCATCGGCGCGGATGTGGATGCGGCCCTTGCGGTCCATGGGCTGGAGGCGGTCCGGGTAGGTCAGCCGCAGGGCGCGCTCGCTGGACATCGGACCGATGATCTTGCGCACATCCGACAGGAGGACCCAGCGTTCACCGTCCGCGTCCTGCGCCACATGCACGGCCTGGCCCTTGTATTCGTAGTACCGGCCCTGCGAATCGCGCAGTTGGTGCGCGCGCATGTGGTAGCGCAGGTTGGAGGCCAGGTTGATCAGCGGGCGCACGATGAGTGCCGCGAAAACCGGCGCCAACAGGACGGCGGACATCACGCCGAAGTAGTAGATGGGGAGGCCGAAGGCCACGGCGCACAGGCCGATCTGGAGCGCGGGGCGCTCGGTGAACCAGCGGCCCACGCGCCAGTTCAGGGGCTCTTTGCGTGGGGCGTGGGGCGAGGGCATGGGCGCCCGGGACGGGGGGCGCCCCGTCCCCGTTGCTCAGTACTGGTAGACGCCCTGGCCGGTCTTGCGGCCCAGGCGGCCGGCGGCCACCATTTCGCGCAGCAGCGGGCAGGCGCGGTACTTGCTGTCGCCGAACTCGGCGAGGTAGACGTCCATCACGGCCAGGCACACGTCCAGACCCACCATGTCGGCCAGGGCCAGCGGGCCGATGGGCTGGTTGCAGCCGAGCTTCATGCCGGCGTCGATGTCCTCGGGCGTGGCCAGGCCTTCGGCCAGCACGAAGAAAGCCTCGTTGATCATGGGCACCAGAATGCGGTTGACCACGAAGCCCGGGGCGTTCTTCACGGTGATGGGGCTCTTGCCCAGCGCCAGTGCCATCGTCTTGACGGCGTCGTGCGTGGCGTCGCTGGTCTGCAGGCCACGGATGATCTCCACCAGCGCCATCATCGGCACGGGGTTGAAGAAGTGCATGCCGATGAACTTGTCGGCGCGGCTGGTGGCGGCGGCCAGCTTGGTGATGGAGATCGACGAGGTGTTCGACGCGATGATCACGTCGGGGCCGACGATGCCGTCCACCTGCTTGAGGATCTTGAGCTTGAGCTCGTAGTTCTCGGTAGCGGCCTCGATGACGAGCTGGGCGGCCTTGAGGTCGTCGTAGCTGGTGGAGACCTTGATGCGCGCGAGCGCCGCGTCCTTGTCGGCGGCGCTGATCTTTTCCTTCTTGATCAGGCGGTCCAGGCTGCCGGCGACGGTGGACAGGCCCTTCTGGACGGCCGCGTCGGAGATGTCGACCATGACGACGTTGATGCCGGAAACCGCGCAGGCCTGCGCGATGCCGTTGCCCATGGTGCCGGCGCCGATGATGCCAACCGTGGTGATGCTCATGTGGAGTGCTCTCTTCAAAGTGAAACAACAGCCACCATCGTATCGGCATTTGCCCTCACCATCGGTTAAGGTGTATCAAACACGGAGGAGGCGGGTATGTTCGACTACATCGTGGTGGGTGGGGGTTCAGCGGGCTGTGTATTGGCCGGTCGCCTGAGCGAAGACCCGGCCGTGCGCGTGTGCCTGCTGGAGGCCGGGCCTGCGGACCGCAGCGTGCTGATCCATTGCCCGGCGGGGCTGGCCGTGATGGCCAAGTACATGCTCAACGGCTGGGGGCTGAACACCACGCCCCAGCCCGGCCTGAATGGCCGCCGGGGCTACCAGCCGCGTGGCAAGGTGCTGGGGGGCTCCAGCTCCATCAACGCCATGATCTACGCGCGCGGCCAGCCGCGGGACTACGACCACTGGGCCGCGCAGGGCAACCCGGGCTGGGGCTGGGCCGATGTGCTGCCCTACTTCCTGCGCTCCGAGAACAACGAGCGCGGCGCGGACGCCTGGCATGCCACGGGCGGCCCGCTCAACGTGATGGACCTGCGCTCGCCCAACCGCTTCGCCCGGGTGTTCGTCGAGGCCGGCGTGCAGGCGGGCCACGCGCACAACCGCGACTTCAACGGCGCCACGCAGGAAGGCGTGGGCGAATACCAGGTCACCCACCGCGATGGCGAGCGCTTCAGCGCGGCCAAGGCCTATCTCACGCCGCACCTGGCGCGGCCCAACCTCCAGGTACTCACCGGGGCGCACGCCACGCGCGTGCTGTTCGACGGGCACCGCGCCGTCGGTGTGGAATTCCGCCAGGGCGGCCGCCTGCAGCAGCTGCGCTGCAAGCGCGAGGTGTTGCTGAGCGCGGGGGCGTTGCTGTCGCCGCAGCTGCTCATGCTCTCGGGCATCGGCCCCGGAGCGCAGTTGCAGCGCCACGGCATCGCCGTGCTGCACGACCAGCCGGGCGTGGGTGCGCACCTGCACGACCATCCCGATGTGGTGCGCGTGGTCGATGCGCCGGGGCAGAGCGAGCTGTTCGGTATCTCGCTACCCGGCGTGGCGCGCATCGCGCGCGGCGTGCAGGAATGGCGCCGCCAGCGCAGCGGCATGCTGACAACCAACTTCGCCGAGGCCGGCGGCTTCATCCGCAGCCAGCCCTGCGAAACGGCGCCCGATGTGCAGCTGCATTTCGTCATCGGCAAGCTGGTGGACCATGGCCGCAAGACGGTGCTGGGCCATGGCCATTCCTGCCATGTCTGCCTGTTGCAGCCCGTGAGCCGGGGCAGCGTGCAGCTCGCCAGCGGCAACCCCATGGCGCTGCCGCTGGTGGACCCGAACTTCCTCGGCGAGCGCGCCGACATGGACCGCATGGTGCACGGCTTCCGGCGCATGCAGGAGATCCTGGCGCAGCCCGCGCTGGCGCGCTATGGCGCCGCGCCCGTGCTGGAATCCGACGCCGAGATCGAGGCCTTCATCCGCCAGCATGCCGACACCATCTACCACCCCGTCGGCACCTGCCGCATGGGGCCGGGCGAACACGATGTGGTGGATGCGCAGTTGCGCGTGCGCGGCGTGCAGGGGTTGCGCGTGGTCGACGCGTCCATCATGCCGCGCATCGTCAGCGGCAACACCAATGCGCCCACCATCATGATCGCGGAAAAGGCGGTGGACATGGTGCGCGCCGCGGCGTGATGGAATTCACGCAATTGGCGGACGATGGCGTTTTTAAGGATGGAATAGGGTTCGGTTAAGAGTTTTTTAGCAGTGCAACGGAGCGTCGCTTCCTAGACTTCATTCCACGGTTGCGGGTGCATGGTGCACCCGGCCCGGCACGGCTTCCGCCGCGCCGCAAGCAGGCCCCCGGGGCCAGGAAAGAACGTGATGAAGATCGATACCCGTGAAATTGCCGAAATCGCCGCCGCCCAGCCCGCCGTGCCGCGCGTGGACCTGTATGCCGGCATCCACAAGGCGCTGCGCGCCTTCATGGCCGACACCCTGCTGGGCCTGGGCCGCATGGATGTGGACGACGACCTGGATTTTGCCCAGGGTTGCCAGCGCGTGGCGCAACTGCTCGATGTGCTCCAGGCCCACCTGGAACACGAGAACCGCTTCGTGCACCCGGCCATCGAGGCGCGTGCCCAGGGCGGCAGCCATGCCATCGCGGACGAGCATGAGGAGCACGAGCGGGCCATCCTGCGCCTGGTGCGCGCGGTGGCCGACCTGATGGCCTGCGCGCGTGCCGACCGCGCGCCGCGCGCCCAGGCGCTGTACCACGCGCTGGCGCTGTTCGTGGCGCACAACTACGAGCACATGCACCTCGAAGAAACGGCGCACAACGCCGCGCTGTGGCGGCACTACACGGACGGCGAGCTGATGGCTGTGCACGACGTGCTGGTGTCGTCGATTCCGCCCGGCGAGATGATGCTGGTGATGCGCTGGATGGTGCCTTTCATGGCGCCCGCAGAGCGCTTGGCCCTGCTCGGTGGCATGCGCCAGCAGGTGCCTGGCGAGGCGTTCGGCGCGGTGCTGGATGTGGTGCGCCCCCACCTCGCCGCGCGCGAGTGGGACAAGCTCATGGCGGGCCTGGGAATGGCCGGCGTTGCCCTTCAGTGAAGGCTCAGCCCGCCTGTTCTTCGAGCTGGACCGGGCAGGCCACGCACAGGCGGAAGCGCCCGCGCCCGGTCTTCTCGATGCGCATGGGCGGGTTGTTCTCCTGCAGCCGGCGCTGCAGCAGCAGCAGGCGGGCCTCCAGGTTGTCGGCCACGTCGGGCAGGCGGATCGACGGGTCGAGCCGCAGCTCGCGGTTGCTGAACTCGGTGCGCCCGGCCTGCGTGTAGTCGCGCAGCAGCTTCCAGAAAATGGCCCCGGCCACGCCCTTGATCAGGTAGTCGTCGTTGATGAAGATGCTGTCGTTGGCCGCGTAGCGGCGCACGCGTACGGGAGTGCCGCTCACGGCGGGCGCCTGCGCGGCGGCGGGAACGGGGGGCTCGCCGGTGTCGGGCGCGGCCTGCAGCAGGTCGATGGCGGCGCCCAGGTGCCCGGCGAGCGCCACCAGCAGGTCTTCGTCCTCGAAGTCGAAGGCCATGTCGCGCGGACTCTCGGCGAACAGCACGCCCAGCACGCGCCCGCCGGCCACCATGGGCACGGCGAGCTGGCTGTGGGGTTCGGGCAGGCCGGGGTAGGGAATCTCCATGCCGGGAGCCCCGCCATCCGGGGCGTCGGCCTGCAGGCTGCTGCGCATGGCGTGGCTGTAGAGCGCCGCGTGCGTCATGTGGCTGATGCGCACCGGCGTGTTCTCGCGCGCGGCCGTGCCGACCACGCCGTGCCCCAGCGCGATCTCCGAACCCACGCCCGAGGTGGCATAGCCCCGGCTGGCGACGGTGTAGAGGCGCCGGGCCGGCGCGTCGAGCATCAGCACCATGGCGTGTTCCATGCCCATGCATTCCTGCAGCGCGCACAGCGCCGCCTGCAGCAGTTCGTCCAGGCCGGTGCAGGCGGCCAGGCGTTCGCTGCACTGGCGCAGGCGGTGCAGCAGGCCGGTGCGGCAGGGCGCGGGCGGCAGGCCCTCGCCGTCGAGGGCGTCGATATGCTCCACCGCATACACGTCTGAGCCCTTGAGGCGGAACACCTCGGCCATGCCGGTGTGCGAGGCGATGCCGGCCAGCCGCGCCTTCATGCTCTCGAATAGCGCGCCGCTGGTTTCGGTGCGCAGGTAGCGCAGGTGCAGGCGGTAGAAGCGCGCCGTCACCGGGTCGAGCAGCAGCACCGAGGCCTGCGGATTGGCCAGGATGTTCGCGCGCGTCTTGTTGAAGAACTGGAACGACAGCGCCACATGGCCCTCGTCCACGTAGACCACCTGCGAGATGTAGGCCACGTTGGGCGTGCCATCGCTGGCGCAGGTGGCCATGATGGCCGGAATGGCGCCTTCCAGGCAGGCGCGGATGGCGGGGAGCTGGGGCGCGGTCATGGCGCGGCGGGGGCCAGGGGCGCGCCTGCGCGTGGGCCCGGCGTCTGGTCAAAGGCGGCCTCGGGCGTGAACTGCAGGGCCACCACGTCCTCCAGCGGTGCCGACAGCATGGCGGCGGCATAGGCGGGACCGTAGCCCACCTGGGCCAGTTCGTGCTGCATGGACGCGAGGTAGCGGCGCAGCAGCGGCAGGTCGGCCGGACCGGCTTCGCGCTGGGAGGCTGTGGCGGCCTTGAGCTGCAGCGTGCGGTGCGTGGGCGGCTCGCTGAACACCACGGCCACGCCGCCGCCAGCCGCGATGTCCTGCAAGAGCTGGCGCGACTGGCTGCGCCGCAGGTAGACGGTGACCTGCGTGCCGCAGGCGCTGATGGCGCTGCCCACGCCGCGCATGAGGCTGGGGCGCAGCGCGGCATCGCGCGAGGCCACGATCACCGAGACACCCCGGTCCACCATGGCGATGTGTTCCGGGCTCAGCAGGGCGGGCGCGGTCATGGCGCTCAGGCAGCGAAGCGGCGGCGCGTGAGCGCCAGCGCCACCCAGTAGGCCAGCACGGTGGTCGCCACCATCACCAGGCCGTGGCGCAGCGGGTGCGCGGGCCACTGGTCCATGAACAGCGGGCGCACCAGCTCGACGGCGTTGGTCAGCGGGAGCCAGTCGGAAATGTGCCGCACCACGGCGGGCAATTGCTCGCGCGGGAAGAACACGCCCGAGAGGAACATCATGGGCGTGAGCACCAGCGTGAAGTAGTAGGTGAAGAAGTCGTAGCCCTTGGCCAGCGCGTTGAAGATCAGCGCGATGCTGGAGAACATGATGCCCACGCACAGCAGCACCGGCCAGGCCACGAGCAGCTTGGGCGAATGGCTGATGCCCAGCGCCAGCATCACGCCCATGATGGCCGTGACCGTGAACAGTGCCTTGAAGGCGGCCCAGAGCATCTCGGCCAGCACCACGTCGTCCAGCGCCACGGGGGTGTTCATGATGCCCTCCCAGGTCTTCTGCACATGCATGCGCGAGAAGGCCGAGTACAGCGCCTCGAAGCTGGCGGCGTTCATGGCGCTCATGCAGATCGAACCGCTGGCCAGGAACAGGATGTAGGGCACCTGCTGGCCATTCACCTGCATCTGCCCGACGAGCGCGCCCATGCCGTAGCCGAAGGCCACCAGCCACATCAGCGGCTCGGCGATGTTGCCCACCAGGCTGGGGATGGCGAGCTTGCGCCACACCAGCAGGTTGCGCAGGAACACCGGCCACCAGCGCAGCGAGAGGCCGGGCGGGCGCCAGAGGGAGGGGCCGGCGGCGCGGCCGGGCAGGGCGGTGGAAGGCATGGCCGTATTGTGCGCATTTGGCGCGCGGCTTGCATGGGCCGCGCGGCCGGGATCAGCCGTCCTCGCGGATCTGCCGCCCGGTCAGCTTGAGGAACAGGTCCTCCAGGTTTGCCGGCCGGTGCAGCGTGCGCAGGTGCGGGTGCCGCATCAGCGCGTCGAGCAGCGGACGCGCTTCGCGGGTATAGAAGAACACCGTCTCGCCGCTGACCTCGGTGCGCGCCGCCAGGGCCTGCAGAGCGGCATCGTGCGCCAGCGCCAGGGCGCCGTTGCCGTACACCTCCACCACCTCGGGCTCCAGGTGCTCGGCGATGAGCGCGCGCGGCGCGCCCTCGGCGATCTTGCGGCCGTGGTCCAGCACCAGCAGGCGCGAGCACAGGCGCTCGGCCTCGTCCATGAAGTGCGTGGTCAGCAAAATGGAGGTGCCCTGCTGCACCAGGCGCTGCAGCCGCTCCCACATCAGGTGGCGCGCCTGCGGGTCCAGGCCGGTGGTGGGCTCGTCGAGCAGCAGCAGGCGCGGTTCGTTGACCAGCGCGCGGGCCAGCGACAGGCGCCGCTTCATCCCCCCCGAAAGCTCGCCCGGCTTGGCCTGTGCCTTGTGCATGAGCGAGGCGAATTCCAGCAGGCGTGGGGCGCGCTCGTCCATCACCCGCGGCCCGAGGCCGAAGTAGCGGCCGAACACGCGCAGGTTCTCGGCGCAGGTGAAGTCGGGGTCGAGCGAGTCGAACTGCGTCACCACGCCGATCTCGGCCTTGATGGCCAGTGCGTCGCGCGGCATCTGCAGCCTCGGGCCGCTGGCTGGCTGGTAGTGGATGCTGCCGCCGTCGGGCGCGGTGAGGCCCAGGCACATGCGGATGGTGGTGGTCTTGCCGGCGCCGTTGGGCCCGATGACGCCCAGGCATTCGCCGGGCGCCATGGAGAACGACACATCGTCCACCACCGTGGCCTCGCCGTAGCGCTTGCTCAGGTGGCGGACCTCGAAAAGGGGTGGGGGCGCGGAGGATGGGTCCATGCGGTGATTGTGGATGAAATCGGCAGTCAGGGCTTGTTGCATGAGCGCTGCAAGCTATGAAATATATAGCGCCCTGGAAAGAATACCGGTGCTGATTTTGACGGTCGTCAACATCTGCTGGATTGCCTTATTAATGAAATGGGAATTGCTGTCAATCCGGGCATACTCATAGTTCGTAACGAAAAGTGCGGGGGGTAGTGCATGGGTCAACAGTCTTCTCCAGGTTCACCGTACGAACGGCAGCGCCAGGCCGCCAAGGCCTTGGATGAAAGTGTCCACGCCCGGATGGCGCGGGCCAACATGGGGCTGTCGCCCGTGTCGATGGCGCTCGCGGCGGCCGACTGGGCCATGCATCTGGCGCTGTCGCCGGGCCGCCAGATGGTGCTGGGGCAGCGCGCCCTGGCGCTGGCGCAGCAGGCCTGGCTGTCCGCGATGCGCCCGCCAACCGACGAGCAGGGCAGCGCGCTGCCCGACAAGGATGCGCGGTTCCAGGACGAGAGCTGGCAGCACTGGCCCTTCAATGCCCTCAAGGAAGGCTTCAAGGCCAGCGATGCCTGGTGGCGCGAGGCCGCCCAGGTGGACGGCATGACGCGCCACCACCAGCACATGGTCGAGTTCTTCACGCGCCAGGCCTTCGATGCGCTCTCGCCCTCCAATTGGCCCGCCACCAACGCCGAGGCGCAGCAGCGCGCGCGCGAGACCGGCGGCCAGAGCCTGGCGCGCGGCTACCAGAACTTCACCGACGACCTGAAGAAGCAGCAGGCCGCCCAGCAGGAAACCGACCCGCCGGTGCTGGAGCCGCTCACCTACGCGGTGGGCCAGGACGTGGCCACCACGCCTGGCAAGGTGGTGTTCCGCAACCACCTGATCGAACTCATTCAGTACGCGCCCACGACGGCCAAGGTCTACCCCGAACCGCTGCTCATCGTGCCCTCGTGCATCATGAAGTACTACATCCTGGACCTCTCGCCCGCCAACTCCATGGTGCGCTACCTGGTGGGCCAGGGCTACACGGTGTTCATCGTCTCGTGGCGCAACCCCGATGCCTCCGACCGCGACCTGGGCATGCAGGACTACCTGCGCCTGGGCGTCATGGATGCCATGGCCGCCATCAAGGAACGCACCAAGGCGCCGCGCATCCATGCGCTGGGCTACTGCCTGGGCGGCACCTTCCTGGCCATGGTGGCCGCCGCCCTGGGGCACCGCAGCCGCGCGGAGCAGAACAAGGCGCCCCAGCGCAGGCGCGAGGATGCCGGCGGCCTGGACAAGCTGCCCGAACTGGCCAGCGTCACGCTGCTGGCGGCGCAGACCGACTTTAGCGAACCCGGCGAGATGGGCGTGTTCATCGACGACGACCAGATCCAGGCGCTGCGCCAGGAGATGGACCGCAAGGGCTATTTCTCGGGCAAGGCCATGGCCGGTTCGTTCCAGTTCCTCAATGCGCGCGACCTGGTCTGGTCGCGCAGCACGCGCCGTTACCTGCTGGGGCAGGACGAGGTGGACTTCGACCTCATGAGCTGGAACGCCGACCTCACGCGCCTGCCCGCGCGCATGCATTCGGAGTACCTGTCCTCGCTGTTCCTCAACAACGCGCTGGCCACGGGCCAGTACCGCGTGGGCGGCGTGGGCGTGGCGCTCATGGACATCCATGCGCCCATGCTGGTGGTGGGCACCACGCGCGACCATGTCTCGCCCTGGCGCTCGGTCTACAAGATCCACCTGCAGACCGACACGCATGTCACCTTCATCCTGGCCGCGGGCGGGCACAACGCGGGCATCGTCTCCGAACCCGGCCGCCCCCGGCGCAGCTACCAGATCGCCGCGACGGAAGACGGCCATGGCTGGACCGACCCCGAGGAATGGGCGGCCAACGCGCCGGTGCGCGAGGGCTCCTGGTGGGAGGCCATGGACGCCTGGCTCAAGGCGCGTTCGGGCAAGCCCGTGGCGCCGCCCGCCATGGACCCGGCCCATGTGCTGTGCGACGCACCGGGGGAGTACGTGATGGTGCGCTATGCCGATTGACCACCGGCCCGGCAACGACCCGGTGGCGGACCACCTGCGCCGCATGGGCGACTCCGTGCACGAGCTGAGCGCCCGCATCGCCCGCCTGGCCACCACGCTGCGCGTGGACCTGGAGAACGAGGCCGACCTGGAGCGCGTGCTGCACATCGACGCGGTGCGCGTGCCCGTGCCGGACCGGCGCGTCACGCCCGACCGCCGTGCGGCCTCGCGCGCCAGCATGAGCCCCGATCGCCGCCAGGCCCACCTGCGCGAAGAGCTGCGCGGGCTGCTGGTGCTGCGCTACGGCGTGGCGCGCAGCTACGTGAACCGCGTGGGGGTGGACGCCACGCGCCACATCGTCGTGGCCACGCACGAGCAACTGGTGCGCGAGGGCTTCAAGCCTGGCGCCGCCGGCGCCAGCCTGCGCCGCCTGTTCGATACCGACTGATCCCTTGCCTGTCCGTGGGCCGTGCCCGCCGGGTGCGCCACGGTGGGGTGCCGTATTTCTGTTTCCCTGGAGCCTGCAACGCATGACGAAGAAGAACGCATTCAGCCTGGCCGGCAAGAAAGGCCTGGTCTTGGGCCTGGCCAACGAGAACAGCATCGCCTGGGGCTGCACCCAGCTGGCGCACCAGATGGGCGCCGAGCTGGTGGTGTCCTGCCTCAACGAGAAGGCCCGGCGCTTCGTCGAGTCCCTGACCGAACCGCTGGACGTGGAGCTGGTGCACTGCAACGTCGAGCAGGAGGGCGAGCTTGAAGCCCTGGTGGCGCATGCCGCCCGGCGCCTGGGGCGGTTCGATTTCGTGATCCACTCCATCGCCTGGGCGCCACTGGAGGACCTGCACGGCCAGGTGGTCGACAGCTCGCGCAAGGGCTTCTCGCGCGCCATGGAGGTCTCCTGCCATTCGTTCGCCGAGCTGGCGCGCCTGTGCGTGCCGCACATGGCGCAGGGCGGCAGCCTGCTGAGCATGACCTACCTGGGCGCCGACGAGGCCGTGCCGCACTACGGCCTGATGGGCCCGGTGAAGGCCGCGCTCGAATCCATGGTGCGCTACATGGCGCTGGAACTCGGGCCGCAGGGCATCCGCGTGCATGCCGTCTCGCCGGGCCCCATCCTGACGCGGGCCGCCTCGGGCATCGCCGGCTTCGACGAACTCATGGCCAATGCCGTGCTCAAGGCGCCGCTCAAGCGCCTGGTGACGCTCGACGAGATCGCGCAGCTCAGCGCCTTCCTGTGCTCCGACGCGGCCTCCGGCATGACCGGCCAGACCATCTACGTCGACGGCGGCTGCCACGCTGTCGCCTGAACTTCCCCTTTTCACCGAGGACGCTAGCAACATGAACATGGCACCGAACACCGAATGGCTGGAAAACGTCACCTATGACGAACTCACCGTGGGCCAGAGCGCGCGCCTGCTGCGCACCCTCACGCAGGCCGACATCCAGGCCTTCGCCGCCGTCTCGGGCGACACCAACCCGGCGCACCTGAACCCTGAATACGCCAACGACACGCTGTTCCACGGCGTCATCGCGCACGGCATGTGGGGCGGCGCGCTGATCTCGGCGCTGCTGGGCACGCAGTTCCCCGGCCCCGGCACCATCTACCTGGAGCAGGTGCTGCACTTCACCAAGCCGGTGCGCATCGGCGACACGCTCACCGTGACCGTGACCGTGGCGAGCAAGGACGACGAGAAGAAGCGCGTCGAGCTCGACTGCATGGTCACCAACCAGAAGGGCCAGAGCGTGCTGCATGGCTCGGCCCGTGTGCTGCCGCCCACGACCAAGGTGCGCATCCCCAAGGTGAATGCCCCGCAGATCCAGTTGTTCGATCCCGAGGCGCGCTTCAAGGAGTTGCTGGCGCTGGCCGACGGCATGCCCGCCGTGCGCTGCGCCGTGGTGCATCCCTGCGACGTGGGTTCGCTCAGCGGCGCCATGGATTCGGCGCGCTATGGCCTCATCGTGCCGGTGCTCATCGGCCCCGAGGCGCGCATCCGCGCCGTGGCCGCCGAAGCCGAGATCGACCTCGAAGGCGTGGAGATTCACTCGGTCGAACACAGCCACGCGGCCGCCGAGCTGGCCGCCGCCATGGCCGCGCGCCGCGAGGTCGAGGTGCTGATGAAGGGCAGCCTGCACACCGACGAGATGATCAAGGCCGTGCTGGCCCAGCCCGCGCTGCGCACCGGGCGGCGCATGTCGCACGTGTTCCGCTTCGACGTGCCGCTGTACCCCAAGCCGCTGCTCATCACCGACGCGGCGCTCAACATCCGCCCCAGCCTGGCCGAGAAGCAGGACATCATCCAGAACGCTATCGACTTCGCACGCATCCTGGGTGTGGCCACCCCCAAGGTGGCCATCCTCTCGGCGGTGGAGACCGTGAGCCCGAACATCCCGTCCACGCTGGACGCCGCCGCGCTGTGCAAGATGGCCGACCGCGGCCAGATCAAGGGCGGCCTGCTCGACGGCCCGCTGGCCTTCGACAACGCCATCTCGGCCCAGGCCGCCGAGATCAAGCACATCGAGTCCAGCGTGGCGGGCGACGCCGACATCCTGGCCGTGCCCGACCTGGAGAGCGGCAACATGCTGGCCAAGCAGCTCGAATACCTGGCGGGTGCCTCGGGCTCGGGCATCGTGCTCGGCGCGCGCGTGCCGATCGCCCTGACCAGCCGCGCCGACGGCCCCACGGCCCGCGTGTCCTCGGCCCTGCTGGCTACGCTGGCGGCCTATGACGCGCGCCGCCAGCGCCAGCCGCAGGCCACCGTGCAGGCGTGAATCCCATGGCCATCCTGTCCGTCAATGCGGGGTCGTCCTCGCTCAAGTTCTCGCTGCACCCCCTGATCGGCGGGCAGGTGCAGCCCAGCGTGCTCAGCGGCTGCATCGAGGGCCTGGAGCCCGGCGGCCAGCCCGAGATGGGCTGGACCTTCGCCGGCGCGGCGCGCCGCCAGGCCGTCAGC
Source organism: Simplicispira lacusdiani (assembly GCF_003604195.1). Taxonomy (GTDB): domain Bacteria; phylum Pseudomonadota; class Gammaproteobacteria; order Burkholderiales; family Burkholderiaceae_C; genus Simplicispira; species Simplicispira lacusdiani. Next base: position 303,749 of record NZ_QXGR01000002.1, on the reverse strand, counting down.
GGCCCGGGCGAGACGCCTTTCCTGCAGGCGCTGGAGCGTCTGCGTGCGCTGCTGTCCGACCTGGAGGGCGCGCCCGCCATCGCGGCCGTGGCGCACCGCGTGGTGCACGGCGGCGAGGATTTCCAGGACAGCGTGCTCGTCACCGACGCGGTGCTCGAACGCCTGGCGCTTCTCAACTCGCTGGCGCCGCTGCACCAGCCGCACAACCTCGCGGGCATCCGCTCGTTCCGCCAGGCCTTCCCGGCACTGCCCCAGGTGGCCTGCTTCGACACCGCCTTCCACGCCGGCCTGCCCGAGGTGGCGAGCGCCTTCGCGCTGCCGTCCACGCTGACCGGACAAGGCGTGCGACGCTACGGCTTCCATGGCCTGTCGTACCACTACCTCATGGACACGCTGCTCGAACGCACGCCGCGCGCGCGCGGCCGCGTGCTCATGGCCCACCTGGGCAACGGCGCCAGCCTGTGCGCCGCGCGCGGCGGGCGCAGCGTGGCCACCACCATGGGTTTTTCGGCGCTCGACGGGCTGATGATGGGCACGCGCAGCGGCACGCTCGACGCCGGCGTGCTGCTCTACCTCATGGAGCAGGGCTGGGACCACGACCGCATCCAGAAGCTGCTTTACAAGCAGAGCGGGCTGCTGGGCGTCTCGGGCATCTCGGCCGACATGCGCCGGCTGCGCGCCGACGGCAGCGTGGCGGCGCGGCGCGCCATCGACCAGTTCACCTACCGCGTGGTGCGCGAGGCCGGCGCCATGGCGGCCTGCATGGAGGGGCTGGACCTGCTGGCCTTCAGCGGCGGCATCGGCGAGAACGACGCCGCGCTGCGCGCCGAGGTGTGCGAGCGGCTGGGCTGGATGGGCGTGCGCATGGACGCCGCGCGCAACGCCCAGGCCCGGGGTGATGCCGCCCACGCCATCCATGCGCCGGACAGCGCCGTCGAGGTCTGGGTCGTGCCCACCGACGAAGGCCGCGTGGCCGCGCGCGAGGCGGCGCGCCTGCTGCACCCGCGTGACGATGGCGGGCCGGAGGCCGGCGCATGGGCGGGAAATATGCAATAAAAAAATGGCTGTAGCGCCCTTGTGGTAAGCGCTGTCAGCTATTGAATCAGGAGCGAATGGGCGCGGCGTTGCACAGGCGCCCGCGTCCGGCGGTCTTGGCCTCGTAGAGCGCGGCATCGGCGCGCGCCAGCAGCGACAGGATGCCGGTATCGTCGGGCCGCAGCGCGGCCATGCCAGCGCTGAAGTCCAGCGCCAGGCCCAGTTCGGCGGGCGCCGCCAGCCGCAGGCGTTGGCGCAGGCGCTGGTCCAGCGGCAGGCCGGCCGAGGTGTCGTCGTGCAGCAGCAGGCAGAACTCCTCGCCGCCGAGGCGGGCGGCCAGGTCGCCGTTGCGGCGCGTGTCCTTGAGCAGCCGCGCGAACAACTCCAGCGCATGGTCGCCCACCTCGTGGCCATGCAGGTCGTTGACCTGCTTGAAATGGTCGAGGTCGAGCATGAGGGCCGTGAGCGGCAGCTCGTGGCGCCGGGCGTGCGCCAGCATGGCCTGGGCGCGCTCCTCGAAACCGCGCCGGTTCGGCAGGCCGGTGAGCGGGTCGGTCACCGCCAGCTCGCGCAGCTTGAACTCGGCCTCATCGCGCCAGGCCACCAGCATGGCGATGGTGTTGAGTATCACCGTCACGCAGGCTCCCAATGCAAAGGCCAAGTTGACCGGATGGGGTGTGCGAAAGCTGGGGTATTGGTCGGTGAAGGCGCCCACGATGCCGCGCGCCAGGGTCAGGCCCGCCATGGTCAGCATGCTGAATAGGATCAACCTGCGCCATCCCGCCTCCGCAGGCCGTTGTGGTTGCAGCGTGGCGCGGGCCACCAGCAGCGTCACGGCGGCCAGCAGAACGTTGGCCCAGCCGACGCGGAAGGCGTAGCTGTCGAAGCCGAGGAAGTAGCCCAGCGGCGTGGCTGCCACCAGCACCAGCAGCAGGCGCGGCCAGGGCCGGGGGCCTAGCCAGCCGGCCAGGGCGCGGTAGTTCATCCACTGAGCCGCCGAACCGCAGCCGATGGAGATGGTGGAGATGATGCGGTCGGCCAGCGTGGCGGGGACGTAGGTGGAGGCGATGATGGCCGCCCAGGCCAGGGCCTGCAGCAGCAGGCTGGCCTGCACGTAGCGGGCGGCGGCGCTGATGTTCCGGCCCATGATGAGCGGCAGCGACGCCGAGATCATGAACAGGCTGATGGCCGTGGTGGCCAGCAGGGTCAGGAAGTCCAGTTGCATCGCCCTCTGTCAGACAGTTGATCGCTCATTATCCCTTTGAAGGCCGCATGGATCGGCGCTCCGAGGCTCACTGGAACGCCACTTCGGCGAAGCTGCGCAGCTTGCGGCTGTGCAGGCGGTCCACGCCGCCCTCGCGCAGGATGTCGATGGCGCGCATGCCGATGCGCAGGTGCTGGTCCACGCGCTCGCGGTAGAAGTGGTTGGCCATGCCGGGCAGCTTGATCTCGCCGTGCAGCGGCTTGTCGCTCACGCACAGGAGCGTGCCGTAGGGCACGCGGAAGCGGAAGCCGTTGGCGGCGATGGTGGCGCTTTCCATGTCCAGCGCCACGGCGCGGCTCTGGCTGAAGCGGCGCTGGGGCAGGTTGTCGGGCAGCAGCTCCCAGTTGCGGTTGTCGGTGCTGGCCACGGTGCCGGTGCGCATGATGCGCTTGAGTTCGTCGCGGCCCATGCGCGTGACGTCGGCCACGGCCTGCTCCAGCGCCACCTGGATCTCGGCCAGCGCGGGAATGGGCACCCACAGAGGCAGGTCCTCGTCGAGCACATGGTCCTCGCGCACATAGGCGTGGGCCAGCACGTAGTCGCCCAGCTGCTGGCTGTTGCGCAGGCCGGCGCAGTGGCCCAGCATGAGCCAGGCGTGCGGGCGCAGCACGGCGATGTGGTCGGTGATGGTCTTGGCGTTGGCCGGGCCCACGCCGATGTTCACCATGGTGATGCCGCTGCGGTCCGCGCGCATCAGGTGGTAGGCCGGCATCTGCGGCAGGCGCGGCGGCGGCGCGCCCAGCTCGTCACCGGGTTCGGCGGCGAGGCCCACGCGGCGCGTGACCACGTTGCCCGGTTCGATGAAGGCGATGTACTCGCTGTCGGGCTTGGCCATCTCGGCGTGGCCCAGGCGCACGAACTCGTCGATGTAGAACTGGTAGTTGGTGAACAGCACGAAGTTCTGGAACCACTCGGGCGCCGTGCCCGTGTAGTGGCGCAGGCGGTGCAGCGAATAGTCCACGCGCGGCGCGGTGAACAGCGACAGCGGCTGGGCCTCGCCGGGGCGGTGCTGGCGCGTGCCGTTGGCGATGCCATCGTCCATGGCGGCGAGGTCGGGCAGGTCGAACAGGTCGCGCATCAGCATGCGCCGCTCGGGGCCCAGCTGGCCTTCGACATGGTCGTGCTCGGCGAACGAGAAGTGGATCGGGATCGGGTGCGTGCTCGTGCCCACCTCCAGCGCCACGCCGTGGCTGCGCCGCAGCAGGCGGAACTGTTCCTCGTAGTAGTCGGAGAACAGGTCGGGCCGCGTCAGCGTGGTCTCGTAGCGTCCCGGGCCCTCGACGAAGCCGTAGGCCAGCTTGCTGTCGGCGCGCGCCACGGTGGTGGTGTGCACGCGCACGAAGGGGTAGAACGCGCGCACCGGCGCGTCTGGCGTCTCGCCGGCCACGAAGCGCTGCATGGCGCCGCGCAGGTGTTCGATCTGCTGCTGGTAGATGCGCTGCACCTGGGCCAGGGCATCGGCGGGGTCGGTGTGGCGGGTCGGGGCGATGAAGTCGGGGATCTGGGGCATGGGCCTATTGTCCACAAGCGCGGACACCGGCGTGTGACACCGTCACTCCGGGCGCGTCAGCCAGCGGCGGGTGTCCTGCGCATCCATCGGCACCGAAATCAGGAAGCCCTGCACCAGGTCGCAGCCCAGCTGCCGCAGCAGTTCCATCTGCGCGGCGGTTTCCACGCCCTCGGCCACGGTCTTGAGCTGCAGGCTGTGGCCCATCTGGATGATGGCGGTGACGATGGCCACGTCGTCGGCGTCGCCGGGCGTGTCCATGACGAAGGAGCGGTCGATCTTGAGCTTGTCGATGGGGTAGCGCTTGAGGTAGGCCAGCGACGAGTAGCCGGTGCCGAAGTCGTCCACCGACACGCCCACGCCCAGCGCCTGGATGGCGTTGAGCGTGTCGAGCACGGGGCCGGTCTGGTGCATCAGCACCGATTCGGTGAGCTCGATCTCCAGGAAGCGCGGCGGCAGGCCGGTGGAGCGCAGCACGGCCGCGATCTCGCCCACCAGGTCGCGCTGGCGGAATTCCAGCGCCGACAGGTTCACGGCCATGGGCACCTGGGCCAGCCCTTCGTCCTGCCAGGCCTTGAGCTGGCGGCAGGCCTCGTGCAGCACCCAGCGGCCGATGGGCGCGATGAGGCCGCGCGATTCGGCGAAACCGATGAATTCGTCCGGACCGACCAGGCCGCGTTCGGGGTGGTTCCAGCGCACCAGGGCCTCGAAGCCCTGGAGCGATCCGTCCCGCAGGCTCATCTGGGGCTGGTAGTGCAGCACGAAGGCGTGGCTGGTGATGGCCGCGCGCAGCTGGCGTTCCTGCTGCAGCACCTCCATGGCGCGGCCGTCCATGCCGGGCTGGAAGAACTGGCGGTTGCCGCGCCCGTTCTCCTTGGCGTGGTACATGGCGGCGTCGGCGCAGCGCAGCAGCACGTCGCCGGTGCTGCCGTCGTCCGGGAAGAGGCTGATGCCGATCGAGGGCGACATGGTGACCGGCTGGTTGTCGAGCGTGAACGCGCCGTGCATGGCTTCGAGCAGCTTGTCGGCCACATGGGCGGCGTCGTCGGGGCCGTGGATATCCGCGAGCACGACCACGAACTCGTCGCCGCCCAGGCGGGCCACCATGTCGGCCTCGCGCACGCACTGCTTGATGCGCGCGGCCACGTCGCACAGCAACTGGTCGCCCGCGTGGTGGCCGAGCGAGTCGTTCACGGTCTTGAAGTGGTCCAGGTCGACGAACAGCACGGCGGCGCGCCCGCGCTGCCGCTGGGCCAGCGAGAGCACGCGGTCGAGCTGCTCCATCAGGTGGCGCCGGTTGGGCAACTGCGTGAGCGGATCGTGCAGCGCGATGAAGGCCTCGCGTTCCTGCGCCTGCTTGCGCACGGTGATGTCGTGCAGCACGACGATGCGGTAGTCCGCGTGGTGCATGGGCATGGTCTTGCCCACCGCCTCGACCGGGATGGTGCGGCCGTCCTTGTGGGTGATGGTGACCTCGTAGGGGTCCTCGCGCCCGCTGCGCGTGTATTCCAGCGCCACCGGCCGCCATTCGGGGGTGATGAAGCTGAAGATCGACAGACCCAGCACCTCGGGCAGGGTGTAGCCGGTGAGCCGCTGCAGCGCCTCGTTGCCGTCGATGATGAGGCCGTTACGGTGGAACACGATGGCCTCGTCGGTGGCCGCCGCGAACTTGCGCATGCGCTCCTCGCTCTGGCGCACCGCGTTCTCGGCGCGCCAGCGCTCGGTGATGTCGGTGATCAGCACGAAGGCGCCCACGAGCTGCGCGGGCGGCATGACGTGGGGGATGAGGTTGACCTCGATCATGCGCGCCTCGCCACTCGGCAGTGTCTGTTCGCGCACGTATTTCACGCGCTCGCCCTGCTTGCAGCGCTCGACGTGGGGCTCGATCGCCTGCCAGGCCTTCTCGCCGATGGCCTCGCGGACCGTGAGGCCGAGGATGGATTCGGTGCTGTGGCCGTTGTAGGCGGCGTAGCCCTGGTTGGCGAAGCGGCAGTGCAGGCTGGGCAGGTCGTAGTACGCCATCAGCGCGGGGACGGAGTCTGCGATCAGCCGCAGCAGGGAGTCGCTGGGTGCCCCGGCAGCCGGGGTGTGGGCATCGTTCGATGTGTCTGGCATGGAGCACCGCACTGGTTGATTTGTTTATAGCCGATTGCCGGGGCGCGCGACTTGGGACAAATCCGCATCCAGCCCGGCCGCAGCAGGCCGCGCGGGCCTGGTTTCTGGCAGCATCGGGGCATATCCAGGAACGGTTCGCGGGAGCGTGCATGCAGGAATGGGGCGATTTCTCGGCCGCCATGGCGGTGCTGGCCAGCGCGCTGGGCTGCGGCTTGCTGATGGGCATCGAGCGCGAGCGGCGCAAGGGCGACGGACCTTTCCGCTCGCTCGCGGGCGTGCGCTCGTTCACCCTGGCCTCGCTCAGCGGCGCGGCGGCGGCCCTGATCGGTTCGCCGGCGCTGGTGGCCGTGGTGGGCGTTTTCATCGCCGCGCTGGCGGTCACGGCCTATGCGCGCGACCGCTCGGGTGACCCCGGCGTGACCACCGAGATCGCCCTGCTGCTGGCCTACCTGATCGGCGTGCTGTGCGCGCGCGACCAGATGCTCGCCGCCGCGCTGGCCGTGGCCGCCACGGGCCTGCTGGCGGCGCGGGACAGCCTGCACCAGTTCTCCCGCGACTGGCTGCAGCCGGGCGAGGTGCGCAGCGGCCTCGTCCTGGCGGCGCTGCTGCTGCTGGTGGCGCCGCTGGTGCCGAACGAGCCGCTGTGGCAGGGGCTGCTGAATCCGCGCGTCGTCATGCGCCTGCTGCTGGTGCTGCTGGTGATCCAGTCGCTGGCCCACGTGGGGCGCCGCCTGCTGCAGGCACGCCAGGCCATGGCGCTGTCGGCGCTGGCCTCGGGGTTTGTCTCCAGCACCGCCACCATCGCCAGCCTGGGCCTGGAGGCGCGCGAGGGCGCCGTGGCGGTGCGCGCGCAGGCCGGCGCGGCGGTGCTGTCGTGCGTGGCCACCATGGCGCAGATCGTGGTGGTCGCGGCCACCGTGCAGCCCGCCTGGCTGGCGCGGCTCTGGGCGCCGGCGCTCGCCGGGGCCGTGGTGGCGGGTGCCTGGGGCTGGTGGCGGGTGCGGGGTGCGACTGCAGGCCCCGAGGATGGAACGGCCCGCCCTCAACTCCCGCCCGACACGGCCATGTTCAAGCTGCGCGATGCGGCCCTCATCGCGGCGCTGCTGACGGCGGTGCAAGTGGGCGTGCTGTTGCTCACGCGCTGGCAGGGGGATGCCGGCATGCTGGTGGGCGCGCTGCTCGCCGCGCTGGCCGATGTGCACGCCGCGACCGCCGCCCTGTTGGTGCAGGGCGGCCCGGCCAGCCCCATGGCGCCGGTCGTGGCGCAGGCCCTGATGGCGGCGCTGCTGGTGCACGCCGGGAGCAAGAGCGCGGTGGCGCTGGCCAGCGGCGGCTGGCGCTACGCGCTGGCCGTGGCGCCGGGCATCGTGGCGCACACCCTGGCCTTCGTGGGTGTCATGGCCCTGCTGGGGTGAACACCCCTCGGAGGCGGCGGCCCTTGCGCGCGGGCGCTGGCCTGGGGGCGTTTCATGCGCCGTGGGGCGCGCGCAGCGCGGTGGAGCCACCGGGATCCCGGCCGGGCCGGATAATCCCGCCCATGACATCCCAAGACAACCAAGCCGGCGCGGCCTTCAGCACGCTGGCCCTGGGCTCCGCCCAGCTCGCCAATCTGCAGCAGCTCGGCTACACCCAGATGACTCCCATCCAGGCGGCCAGCCTGCCGCTGGCGCTGCGCGGCCAGGACCTGATCGCCCAGGCCAGCACCGGCAGCGGCAAGACGGCCGCCTTCGGCCTGGCCCTGCTGGCGCGCCTGAACCCGCGCCGCTTCGCCGTGCAGGCGCTGGTGCTGTGCCCCACGCGCGAGCTGGCCGACCAGGTGGCCACCGAGGTCCGCCGCCTGGCGCGCGCCGAGGAGAACATCAAGGTCGTGACCCTGTGCGGCGGCGTGCCGCTGCGCGGCCAGATCGCCAGCCTGGAGCACGGCGCGCACATCGTGGTGGGCACGCCCGGCCGCGTGATGGACCACCTGGAGCGCGGCAGCCTCACGCTCGAAGCCCTCAACACCCTGGTGCTCGACGAGGCCGACCGCATGCTCGACATGGGCTTCTTCGACGACATCGCCACCGTGGCGCGCCAGTGCCCGAAAGAGCGCCAGACGCTGCTCTTCTCGGCCACCTACCCGGAGGGCATCGCCAAGCTCAGCGCGCAGTTCCTGAAGAACCCGCAGCAGATCACGGTGCAGGCCCAGCATGCCGAGGCCAAGATTGAGCAGCGCTGGTACGAGGTGAAGGATTCCGAGCGCTTGCACGCGGTCTCGCTGCTGCTGGGCCATTTCCGGCCCGAGTCGTCCATCGCGTTCTGCAACACCAAGCAGCAGTGCCGCGACCTCGTGGCCGTGCTGCAGGCGCAAGGCTACAGCGCGCTGGCGCTGTTCGGCGAGCTGGAGCAGCGCGAGCGCGACCAGGTGCTGGTGCGCTTTGCCAACCGCAGCTGCTCGGTGCTGGTGGCCACTGACGTGGCCGCGCGCGGGCTGGACATCGCCAACCTGGCCGCCGTCATCAACGTGGATGTGACGCCCGACCCCGAGGTGCACATCCACCGCATCGGCCGCACCGGCCGGGGCGATGCCGAGGGCTTGGCGCTGAGCCTGGCGAGCATGGACGAGATGGGCAGCGTGGGCAAGATCGAGCAGTTGCAGGGCCGCGAATCGCGCTGGTACCCGCTGGCCGAACTCACGCCCACCGGAAGCGGCCTGCTGCTGCCGCCCATGGCCACGCTGCAGATCATCGGCGGGCGCAAGGAGAAGATCCGCGCGGGCGACGTGCTGGGCGCGCTCACCGGCGAGATGGGCTTCACGCGCGAGCAGGTCGGCAAGATCAACGTGAACGACTTCTCCACCTACGTGGCGGTGGACCGCGCCATCGCCGCCCAGGTCGTGCAGCGCCTCAACAGCGGCCGCGTCAAGGGCAAGAGCGTCAAGGCGCGGCTGGTGACCGACGGCGAGTTTTCTGAATGAAATCGGCCTGTGGCGCTTTAACCATAAGCGCTACCAGCTATTGATTCAATAGCGTTTTGCGCCGCCCTCACGGGCGTGCGCCGGCCGCCTCCAGCATCTTCACCATGGCGTCATAGCCGCGCTGACGCGCGAGCTGCAGCGGCGTGTTGCCGTGGCGGTCGGCGAGCCGGGTGCTGGCGCCCGCGTCGAGCAGCGCCTGCAGCGTGGCCTGGTGGCGCGGCCCGCCGTCGCCGAGCACGATGGATTCGATCAGTGCCGTCCAGTGCAGGTTGTTCACATGGTCCAGCGGCGCGCCGGCCGCGATGAGCTGGCGCACCACGCCCACATGCCCCAGGTGGGCGGCGGCGATGAGCGCGGTGCCGTCGTAGCGGCTGGTCACCTGCCTGGCGCTGGCGCCCAGCTGCAGCAGCAGGCGCAGCGTGTCCTCGTCATCGGCCACGGCGGCGATGGTGACCGCGTCGTAGCGGTCGTTCTCCAGCAGGTCGAGCGCCGCGCCCGCCTGGGCCAGCAGGCGCACCGCCTCGCGCTGGCGCGCGAAGGTGGCCACGTGCAGCGGCGTGCGGCCATGGGCGTCGCGCGCATTCACGTCAGGCCGTGCTGCCAGCAGGCGCTGCAGCCCGGCGGTGTCGCCGCGCGCGGCGGCGGCGTGCAGACCCTGGTATGCCGCGATCTCGCTGGCCGTGGGTGCCACCTGGGCCTGTGCGGGCAGCACCAGCAGCAGGGGCGCCGCCAGCAAGACCCAGGACAGAAGCTTGCGCTGTGCCATGGCGGGGGCCTGCTTACTTGAGTTGATCCTGGACCTTGGCGATTGCCGCCATGGCGCACTGCTCATCCAGGTGGCCGCCGGGCGCGCCGCCGACGCCCACGGCGCCGATGACCTCGTTGCCCACCTTCACCGGCACGCCGCCGCCCAGCAGCAGGTAGCCGGGGATCTGGCCCAGGTTGGCGGCGGCGGGGTTCTTCTGCGAGCCTTCCATGATGGCCAGCGTGGTGTTCTTGGCCGAGGCCGAGGTGTAGGCCTTGAGGCGGCTGGCTTCGAGCGTGTGCGGGCCGGCGTTGTCGGCGCGCTGCACGGCGCGCACGGTGCCGGCGCGGTCCACCACGGTGGCCGTCACGTTGTAGCCGCCGGCGGTGCAGGCGGCGACGGTGTGCGCGGCGATCTGGTTGGCCAGGTCGAGCGACATGTTGCGCTCGGTGCGCACGCCTTCGGCGCTGGCGGCCGTGGCGATGAAGGCGAGGGCGAAGGCGGTGGTCTTGAGGCTGTGGCGCATGGTGTTCTCCGGTGGTGGTCTTTCGGCGCCACCCGTTGCGGCGCCGTGGGGAGAACTGTAGAAAAAGCCGCTGCGCCGCACCATGCGGACGGCTACGCGCACATGTCCGTAGTTCTACGGAGCACCTGCCGGACGGGCGCCTTATTCCACCAGCGCCGCGTAGCGCCGGATGAGCTGGGCCAGCGAGTCCACGCCGAGCTTGGCGAACAGGTTGGCGCGGTGCGTTTCCACGGTGCGCGGCGAGAGTTCGAGCGCGCGGCCGATCTCCTTGTTCGTCAGCCCCTCGACGATCAGGCCCAGCACCTCGCGCTCGCGCGCCGAGAGCTGGGCGTGGCGCTCGCGCGCTTGCTGATCGGCCTGGTGGCGTTCGCGCGAGCGCACATGCTGGCGCACGGCGTTCTGCAGGGCCTCGATGAGCACCTCGTCTTCCACGGGTTTTTCGAGGAACTCGGCCGCGCCGGCCTTGAAGGCGCGGCGGCACATGTCCACCGTGCCGTGGCCGGTGAGCAGGATCACGGGCTGGTCCGCGCCCTGGGCCTGCAGCTGCTCCAGCACGGCCAGGCCGCTGGTGCCGGGCATGCGCACGTCGAGCACGATGGCGCCGATGCTGGCGCGGTCGAACCCGGCCAGGAAGGCCTGCGGGTCGGCCCAGGCCTGCACGCGCAGGCCCACGGTGGCGATGAGCAGGGAGAGGCCCTCGCGCACGGCGGCGTCGTCGTCCACGAGGTGGATCAGGGGCGAGAGGGAGGAGGCGCTGTCGTTCATGGTGTGGGCGTGGCGGCGGGCAGCAGGAGCACGAAGGCCGCGCCCCGGCCGTTGCCGGGGGCGAGCTGGAGGCTGGCACCCATGGCCTGGGCCAGGCTTTCGCACAGCGGCAGGCCCAGCCCGAGGCCGCCGGCGCGCGTGGTGAAGAAGGGCTCGAACAGGCGCTCGCGGGCCTCGGGCGGGATGCCGGGGCCGTGGTCGCGCACGGTGAGCTGCACCTGGCCGGGGGTGGGGGTGCCCAGGCGCAGCTCCAGGCGGCGCTCGGCGGCGGGTACCTGCTCCAGCGCCTGCAGCGCGTTCATCACGAGGTTGTGCACGATCTGCTGCAGCGCCACGGGCTCGGCCAGCACGGCGGGGAGGCCGGGCTCGGCCTGCACCTCGGGCACCACGGCGCGGGCGCGGCATTCGGGCTCCAGCAGGTGCAGCACGTCGTGCACGGCGGCGGGCAGTTGCAGGGGCTGCATCTGGCCGGCGAGGTCGGGGCGCTCGACCAGGCGGCGCAGCCGGCCCACCACGTCGGAGGCGCGGCGCGCCTGCTCCACGGCGCGGGCCATGGCGGTGCGCGCGGTGTCCAGGTCGGGTGGGTCGTCGCCCAGCAGGCGCTGCGCGGCCTGCGTGCCCGACAGCAGCGCGGTGAGGGGCTGGTTGAGTTCGTGCGCCATGCCGGCGGCGAGTTCGCCCAGCGTGTTCAGGCGCGCCACCTGGCCCAGGCGCAGCAGCTCCTCGGCGCGTCGGCGCGCCACGCGGTGGCGCCACAGCGCGCGCCCGGCCACGGCGGCGGCGGCGGTGGCCGCGCACCAACCCAGCATGGCGAACCAGGGCAGCTCGTCCCAGCCCACCACGCGTTGTGCCACCACGTCCAGCGGCTGGCTCGGCGAGGCCAGGGCCTTGCGAAATCCGTAGGTCCAGCCCCGGGCTGGGGTGCTTCCAGGCTGCACCGTGAAGGCCTGGCCGGCATGTTCCAGCGTTACGCGGATGGGGCTGGTGACCGGGTCCATGGGCCATTCGTCGTGCGGCACGGTGGCGTGCAGGTCGATGTGCAGCGCGTAGCTGGCGGGGGTGCTGGCCAGCACCAGGTGGTAGCGTCCTGCGGCGAGATCGGGCCGGGCCAGCGTGGCGTGGCCCGTGGCGCGCGAGGTGGCCTCGGCGGCGTCGAGCTCCGGCGCGGCGGCGGGCCAGGTGCCGTCGGCAGGGCGGCGCAGAACGTCCAGGATCTGCGGGTACACCGAGGGCAGGCGCGGCAGCGCGGCATCGGCGCCGCCCAGGCCGGGCTCGGCGGGCTGCAGCAGCGCCAGGGTGGAGAGGATGGCGTCGTGCTGCACCATGCGCTGGCTCAGCAGGCGGTGCACGATGCGCGCATCGGTCTCGAAGGCCGCCTGCAGTTGCTGCAGCCGTGCATGCGCCAGCCACCCGGCACTACTGCCGGCGGCCAGCAGGCAGGCCAGCGTGGCGGCGGTGCGGCGGTGCCATGCCTTGTTCATGGCGGGATTCTGGCATGCCAGTCTGGTGTAATCCGGGGCCATGTCATCCACCGCATCTTCGCCGCGCCCTTGGCTCACGCCCCGCAACCTGCTGTGGGCGTCGGTCTGCGTGGCCATTCTCACCATCACGCTCAAGACCCTGGCCTGGTACGTGACGGGCTCGGTGGGCCTGTTGTCGGACGCCATGGAGTCCTTCGTCAACCTCGCCAGCGCGGTGTTCGCCCTGGCCATGGTGACGGTGGCGCAGTTGCCCGCCGACGACAACCACCCCTACGGCCACCACAAGGCCGAGTATTTTTCCTCGGGCTTCGAGGGCATCCTCATCGTGGGGGTATCGGCGGGCATCCTGTGGGCGGCTGTGCACCGGCTGCTGGACCCGCAGCCGCTGGAGCAGGTGGGCTGGGGCCTGGGGCTGTCGGTGCTCAGTTCGGCGCTCAATGGCCTGCTGGCCTGGGTGATGTTCCGCGCGGCGCGCGAGCACCGCTCCATCGCGCTGGAGGCCGACGCGCGCCACCTCGTCACCGATGTCTGGACCTCGGCCGGCGTGCTGGTGGGCCTGGTGGGCGCAGCCCTCACGGGTTGGTTGTGGCTCGATGCCGTGGCGGCCATCATCGTTGCGCTCAACATCCTCAAGGAAGGTGTGGAGCTGGTCTGGCGCTCCTCGCAAGGTCTGATGGACGAGGCCGCCGAGCCCGAGGTGCAGGCCACCATCGAGGCCACGCTGCAGCGCTTCGTGCAGGGCCAGCCTCCGGGGGCGCTGCGTTTTGACCATGTGTCCACCCGCCGCGCCGGGCAGCGCCGCTTCGTGGACATGCACATGCACATGCCGGCCGACTGGACCCTGCGCCACGCCGCCGAACTGCGCGGCCAGGTCGAGCGCGCGCTGATGGCCGCCGTGCCCGGCCTGCGCGCCACCATCGAGCTGCTGCCGACCGATGTGGAGGCGCATTTTGACGACCTGCCCGACGCCTCCAAGGAGGGAATGAAATGATCAGCATCTTGCAACGCGTGAGCGAAGCACGGGTCGATGTGGAAGGGCAGACCGTGGGCGCCATCGGCGCAGGCCTGCTGGTGCTGGTGTGCGCCGAGCGCGGCGACACCGAGCAAGAGGCCGACAAGCTGCTGGCCAAGATCCTCAAGCTGCGCATCTTCAGCGACGAGGCTGGCAAGATGAACCGCAGCGTGCAGGACATCGGCGGCGGCCTGCTGCTGGTGAGCCAGTTCACCCTGGCGGCAGACACCTCCAGCGGCAACCGCCCCGGCTTCAGCCAGGCCGCTGCGCCCGACGAGGGGCGGCGGCTGTTCGACTACGTGGTGGAGCGGGCGCGTGCCCTGCACCCCGTGGTGCAGACGGGCCGGTTTGCCACCGAGATGCAGGTGCACCTGGTCAACGATGGGCCGGTGACGATTCCAATGCGCATGGAACCAGCCAGAGTTTGATTCAAAAACGATAGCTGCTGACGCTTGATGGCTCAGCGCAAAGGTCTGTTTTTTCTTATTTTTTCTGGACCAGCAACGGCGACACCGGCAACCACCGGAACCCCATCGACGCCAGCGCCAGCCACCCGGCGATGGCGAGCATCACGGCGGTGTGCGGGTCTGTGCCGCGCTGCGCGGCCCAGGTGGCGACAATGCCGGTGAACCACTGCATCAGCGCCACGCCCAGGAACATGGCCATGGTGAACGCAGAGAGGGCGCGGCCCGTCAGCGCGGGTGGGTAGGAGGTGCGCACGTCGGCGTACTGCAGCACGCCGTAGCCCGACAGCAGACCCATCAGCAGGATCAGCGCCACGCTGGCGCCCGTGTGCTGCCGCAGCAGTGCCAGCGCCACGAACATCCCGGCCATCAGCAGCGAGGCGTTGGCGATCCAGAACCGGCGCTTTGCGGTGCCGGGGTCCAGCCGGCCCGACAGGCCGGGCGCGAACAGCGCGATGAGCGACAGGGCGAGCGCGACGTTGCCGCTGTCCACCAGCGTGAGGTGGAAGCGGTCCATCAGCAGCGGCGCCAGCCACAGGCCGCGCAGCGACAGGAAGGCGGCGTAGCCCGACATGCCCAGCAGCAGGATGCCCCAGGTGTGGGGCAGGAGCAGCAGCTCGGCAAAGCCGCGCAGGGCCTGGCCCCAGGTTTCGCGCGCGGCCACAGGAGCAGCAGGCAGCGGTGGCTCGTGCACGCGCAGGTAGATCAGCAGCCACGACAACGCGCTCAAACCGGCCAGCGCCGCGTAGCCGGTGCGCCAGCCACCGTGCTGCACCAGCCAGGCCAGCGGCGTGCCGGTGAACAGCAGGCCCAGCCCGCCCACGCCCATGGCCACGCCCGAGAGAAAGGCGAAGCGATCCGCCGGAAAGTGCCGCGCGATGAACAGCGTGCAGGCCAGGAAGGCGGGCGAGCAGCCCATGCCGATCAGCAACTGGCCCGCCATCAGCCAGGCATAGCCGGGCGCCAGGGCGGAGAGCGCGGAGCCCGCGATGGTGAATGGAAAGGCGATGAGCACGGTGCGGCGCAGGCCGTACAGGTCCAGCCCCACGCCCATCAGCAACTGGGCCACGCCGAAGGACAGGCCGAACAGCCCGGCGAAGGCGCCCAGCGACTGGGCGGACAGCCCGAACTCCGCCGTCAGCCCCTGGGCCATCATGGCCGTGGTGGTGCGGAAGGCCTGGCTGAGCGCGAAGCTGCTGAGCAGGGCCAGCAGCATGGCCCAGAGCGCGCGGTCGTTCGCACGCCCGGGGCTGGGGGGAGGCATTCCGTTGCGGTTCACTGTCGCCAGAAGAACAGCCCCGCCATCACCAGTCCCGTCGCCACAATGCCCCAGCGCAGCACCGGCGCGGGCAGCTTGCGCGCCACGCGCGCGCCGCCGTAGCCGCCCGCCGTGGCGGCCAGCATCATCATTAGCGCCTGGGGCCAGTGCACCACGCCGCCTGCGGCGTAGATGGCCACGGCGATGGCCGTGAGCAGGGCCGACACCCAGTTCTTCAGCCCGTTCATGGCGTTGAGGTTGGTCTGGCCCAAGAGGCCGAACAGCGCCAGCAGCAGGATGCCCAGCCCGCCGTTGAAGTAGCCGCCGTAGCCCGCCACGGCCAGCACGCCGATGGTGGCGCGGGCCGTGGAGGGCTTGCCGCCCGCCAGCCGCGCACGCAGCCAGGGCCCAAAGGCGAACAGCGCCGTGGCCGCCAGCAGCAGCCAGGGCACGACGCGCCGGAAGGTGGCGTCGGGCGTGACCAGCAGCAGCGCCGCACCCGCCGCGCCGCCGATCAGCGAGAGCACCACCAGCAGACGCATCGACAGGCCCGGCGGCGGGGCGGTGTCTTCACGGAAGCCCCAGGCCCCGGCGATGTAGCCCGGCAGCAGCGCCACCGTGCCCGTGGCATTGGCCGCCACGGGCGGCACGCCGGTGAAGACGAGGGCGGGCAGCGTCAGAAAGCTACCGCCTCCGGCGACGGCATTGAGGGCGCCGGCGATGAAGGCGGCGGTGAGCAGCAGGGCAGTCTCGAACATGGGTCACTCCTGCTTTCGATCCTACTGGCTGCAGCGCAGATGATTGGGTCACGTGCAGGCACAGGTGTTTTGCATGCCGTATAGGTCAATGCAGCAAGCACCGCAACCGGTATCGGCAACAAGCTACGGCTTGCAATGAATCAGCAAGATCAGTACATGTACACTGCGCCCGCTGCAACCCTTCTGCCCACCGTGGTGCCTGCGGCACCCGAATTGTCGGCCTGGTCGCCTTGTATGCCCGTAGCAAGACTGCCTTCGGTAGGGGCTCCCACGACCAGGGTGTTTCCATCCGCCGACAGGGCCACACTGGTGCCAAACATATCGCCCGCATCGGTGTTGCTGGCCTTGATATAGGCGCGCTGGTCCCAGGTGCTGCTGCTACGCTGGAAGAGGTAAACCGCACCAGCGCCTCCGGCGTTGTTGTCGGTCTGGTTGCCCGCCAGGCCTGAGCTGCTGCCGGCTTCTGCGGCGGCACCCACGGCCAGCGTGTTGCCATCACCGGACAGGGCGATGCCGAAGCCAAACCAGTCGTCCTGATTGGTGTTGCTGGGCTTGATGTAGGCCTGTTGGCTCCATCCGCCGTTGCTGCGGGTGAACACATAGGCCGCACCTGCACGGATCAGCGAGCGTGTGCCCGGTGGATTGTTGATGCCAGTGCCGTTGGTGGTCTCCCCGATGGCACCCACCGCCAGGGTGTTGCCATCGGCCGCAAGGGCTAGTTTGTACCCGAAGCTATCCTCGAGCTCGGTGTTGCTGCCCCGTACCACGGTCTGCTGACGCCATTGGCTGCCGTCGTGGGTGAACAGTGCCACCATCCCCCCACCGCCGGTGGCCAATGTACGTCCGTCAGCCGACAGTGCAACTGGGAAGCCTACGCTTTCGTTGGTGGCTACTGCCTTGATGTAGGCTTTTTGCTCCCAGGTCGAGCCATGGGTGAACATGTACACAGCCCCTCTGCCGGGAGTGGATGTGTCGGTTTGGTCTCCGTTGATGCCTGTGGCGTTGCTGGCTTCGCCCGGCGCGCCCACAGCCAGTGTCTTGCCATCGGCCGCGAGGGAGACGCTCATGCCAAAGCGGGCGGCTTGGACAACGTAGGAGCCATAGGCGATATCGCCGCTGTATTGGGCCACTGCTGCTGTATTGCTGGCCTTGAGATAGGTCTGCTGACTCCAGGCATCGCCGGTGCGGTGAAATACATACACTGCACCTGCACCAGGGGTCTGGGTATTGGTTTGATCGCCATCGATGCCGCGTGCATTGCTAGCTTCATCGGGGGCGCCCACAGCCAGCGTACTGCCATCACTCGAGAGCGATAAGCTGAAGCCAAAGCTCGCAACGTGGGGGTTACCTCTTTCATTGGTGACGAGCTTGGTGTTGCTGGCCTTGAGATAGGCTTGCTGGACCCAACCTAGGGCTGAGCGTGTGAACACATACACCGCACCCGCCCCGCTGACGGTATTGTCGGCTTGGTTTCCGTTGGCGCCGGTGGCATTGCTATCCTCGTCTGTCGCACCGACGGCCATGGTGCTGCCATCCGCCGAAAGCGCCACGCTGCTGCCAAAGGCGTCGCCTTTGTCGGCGTTGCTGGCTTTGAAGTAACCGATGGCCTTGCCGATATCTGGTGTGATGGCTGTGCTGTAGGCGCTGCAGCCATTGGCATCGCAAGCGCGTACCCTGTAGCTGGCGTTCACGCGCGTGTGAAGTAACCGATCTGCCTGACTGTAAGCGTAGCCGTTGTTGGTGATGTTGCCGCCAATGGCGGTTTCTGTAAGTGCGCCGGCGGCTCCATCAGGATCTTCTGCCAATTCGTAGTGTGTGGCGCCAATGGTGGTAGCCCATTTGAATTGGTAGCCTTTCGGGCCATAGTCCACCACCAAATCTGTGGGCGCATTGAGGCTGGTGGATCCCTGGCCTGTGTCCGTGCCACCGCCGCAGGCGCTCAACAGCAGGGGGCGACCCACAACAGGGCGGCGAGAGAATGGATGCGTGTTGGTCTGCGCATAGTTGTTTTTAAGGGTTCAGTACCAAATGCTGCTTGACCGGGAGGGTTCGCGGTCAAGTGACAGGGGTTGTGTGGGGCCGTGCGCGAGGATACTTTAGGGACTTGCGACGCTCAGGATGAATATGTCAAAAAAGTGCGTCACAACATTGCTGCGAGACGTGAACGATCGCCATCCGAGACAACATGTCATGCTGGCAGACAACTTCAGGAGTCTCTTGTTCTATCCTTTCGGATAGTGAGAGCTTGCGTACGCTTTCTCAGGTCGCGTAAGGATTTGCGACCCCCAGCTCCCGCAGGATGTCCGTCTCGTAGGCCTCCATCTCCTGCGCATCCTGCTCGCTGGTTTCATGGTCCCAGCCCTGGGCATGCAGCGTGCCGTGCACAAGCAGGTGGGCGTAATGTTCTTCCAGGCTCTTGTTCTGTTCGCGTGCTTCGCGTTCGACCACGGGGGCGCAGAGCACCAGGTCGGCGGTAACCACAGGCTCCTGGGTGTAATCGAAGGTCAGCACGTTGGTGGCGTAGTCCTTGTGCCGGTAGTCGCGGTTGAGCTGGCGGCCTTCGTTCTCGCCGACGATGCGCACGGTGATTTCGGCATCCTGAGCAAGGGCGTGGCGGATCCAGCGCGCCACCTTGTGGCGCGGCAGCACGGCGCGGTGGGCTGCCGCGTCGTTACTGCGGGCAAACTGCAAGGAGAGCGTGAGTTGATTCAAAGCCATTTTGGCCTCCAGCGCCCGTCCTGATTGCGCGAGCAGCTATTAATATAGGAGTATGGTGGTTGTCAATCGGCGCTGCGGCGGCCCCGTTGGGCGTCGTAGGCATCGACGATGCGCGCCACCAACGGGTGACGCACCACGTCGGCACTGGTGAAGCGCGTGACAGCGATGCCCTTGACGCGCTTGAGCACGCGCTCGGCGTCGATCAGCCCGCTCAGCGCACCCTTGGGGAGATCGACCTGGCTCACGTCGCCCGTGATCACGGCCTTGGCGCCGAAGCCGATGCGCGTGAGGAACATCTTCATCTGCTCGGGGGTGGTGTTCTGCGCTTCGTCGAGGATGACGAAGGCGTTGTTCAGCGTGCGCCCGCGCATGAAGGCCAGCGGGGCGATCTCCAGCGCGTTGCGCTCGAAAGCCTTCTGCACCTTGTCGTAGCCCATGAGGTCGTAGAGGGCGTCGTACAGCGGTCGCAGGTAGGGGTCGACCTTCTGCGCCAGGTCGCCGGGCAGGAAGCCCAGGCGCTCTCCCGCCTCCACCGCCGGGCGCGTGAGCACGATGCGCTGCACGTTGCTGCGCTCCAGCGCATCGACGGCGCAGGCCACGGCGAGGTAGGTCTTGCCGGTGCCAGCCGGGCCGATGCCGAAGGTGATGTCGTGCGTGGCGATGTTGTCGAGGTACACGGCCTGCGTGGGCGTGCGTGCGCGCAGATCGGCACGGCGCGTGGTCAGCGGAGAGGGGGCGCCCTCGGCCTCGGCGCTCATCGCGCTGTCACCCGCCAGCATGAGCTGCAGGTGCTCTTCGCTGATGGGGCGCTCGGCCATTTCGTACACGGCCTGCAGTACCTCCAGCGCCTGGGTGGCGCGCGCCTTCGGGCCGTCCACCTTGAACTGTTCGTGCCGGTGCGCGATGCTGACCTGCAAGGCCGCCTCGATGGTGCGCAGGTGGCTGTCGGCCGGGCCGCACAGGTGCGTGAGGCGGGTATTGTTGTGGGGGGTGAAGGTGTGGCGCAGGATCACGTTGATAATTCCGTCGGAATGCGCCGGACGGCGACAAAGGACATCAATGATAGGCAAATTGACCGGCACCTTGCTGGAGAAGAATCCGCCCGAGGTGCTGGTGGACTGCCACGGCGTGGGCTACGAGGTGCAGGTGCCGATGAGCACCTTCTACAACCTGCCGGCGGTGGGCCAGGCGGTGAGCCTGCTTACGCAGTTCATCGTGCGCGAGGATGCGCAGTTGCTGTATGGTTTCGGCAGCGCTGAGGAGCGCGCGGCGTTCCGCGAGCTGATCAAGATATCGGGTGTGGGACCGCGGACGGCGCTGTCCATCCTGAGCGGCATGGGCGTGCAGGACCTGGCGCAGGCCATCACGTTGCAGGAGTCCGGGCGCCTGGTCAAGGTGCCGGGCATCGGCAAGAAGACGGCCGAGCGGTTGCTGCTGGAACTCAAGGGGAAGCTGGGAGGAGAAATGGGGAGCGCCGGCGCCCAGCCAGCAAGCGGCGCACAAGGCGATATTCTTCAGGCGTTGCTCGCTTTGGGGTACAGCGACAAGGAAGCGGCTGCTGCGCTCAAGGCTTTGCCTCAGGATGTGGCGGTCAGCGATGGGATTAAGCTCGCTCTCAAAACGCTGGCGAAATGATCTTCTGATGTTAGTGATGTTTGAAATGGGGGTTCAGATGCACGGGAACTGGAAAACGATGTGCGGTACCGCATTGGTGCTGCTTGGCGCAACATTGGCAGGATGCGGTGGTGACGGCCAGCAGTCGACGGGGTCTGCCGCGTCCGTGCTGCGAGTCGAAGGCATGGCTGCACCCCAGACAGCGATTGCCCCTGCGTCTGTGAAAACCCGTGATGCAAGTGCGCTGCCAGTGCCTGCGCGTATCGAACTCGGAATTTTGCAGTCCAGCAAGGGCGATCTGGCACAGGCGGTGCCTGGTCCTCGCATGGTGGGCGAGGCGCGGTCAGTGTCCGCAGCAGCCACTACAACGCAGACCCAGCAGCAGCTTCAGTGGACACGCACCGGCACTGGCGCGCAGGTTGCGGCCCTCAGTATTTCCGCCAAGGACGCCCTGGGTCTGCGCCTGGGCGTGCAGGTCACTGCGCTGCCAGAAGCGGCCGTGTTGCGCGTCTATAGCCAAGCGCGCCCCGAGACCGTGTACCAGATCATGGGCAAGGATGTGTTGATGCATGTGCTGCGCAACACGCAAGCCGTGGGTGACAGCGCAGAGGCGCGCACCTGGTGGACGCCGGATTTTGGTTCTGAAGAAGTCACGCTCGAAATTGAACTGCCCGAAGGCGTATCGACGCAAGCTGTCGAGATCGCGGTTCCAACCGTATCGCACATCTTTGCCGAATTGGAGCCGGCAGCAGGCGATGCATCGGTCAAGATCAACGAATCAGCTGCGTGCAACCTGGATGCAGTATGCGACGCCAGCTACGCCACACAGAGCAACGCCGTGGCGCGCATGCTGTTCACCTCGGGGGGCAATACCTATGCTTGCACTGGTACCTTGCTCAATGATGCGCAGAGTTCGGGCACACCCTATTTCCTCAGCGCCAACCACTGCATTTCCACGCAGACGGCGGCCTCAACGCTGCAGACCGATTGGTTCTACCAGTCATCGGGCTGCAATACGCGGGCGCTGTCAGACCGCACGACCAAGTTGTACAACGGTGCCACGTTGTTGCATGCCAGCAGCAGTACCGATGTTTCCTTCATGCGGCTTAACGATGCCGCGCCCGCTGGTGCCTACTTTGCCGGTTGGGACGCATCGGGGGCGGCGCTGGCGAATCGCACGCCCATTGTCGGGTTGCATCACCCCGCGGGGGACATGCTCAAGATCAGCAAGGGTGAGGTGTCGGGCCAGACCAGTTGCTCCAGTACCGGAGGCAATCAGTTCGGCTGCACCGGCAACTCGGGTAACTTCTACATGGTGACCTGGAGTTCGGGCACCACCCAGGGTGGCAGCAGTGGTTCGGCCTTGTTCTCCACGGACGGGCGCTATGTCGTGGGTACGCTGTATGGTGGATCGGCTTCGTGCACCAACACTGGTGGGCTGGACATGTACGGACGCTTCGATGTGTCGTACAGCCAGGCGCTCAAGAACTGGCTGGGCGGTCAGAGTGGTTCGGGTACGGGGTCCGGGGTCGAGCCCATTGAAAACATTCTGCGGGTGTTGAGAAGCCTGCGGGGCGGCTGAAATACAAGCGTCAAGGCGATTGACGCGCTGTGCGGCCACAGCCTGCGGGGCCGCACAGCGTGTGATCAGTCTTTAGGCAGCCTTTTTTGCAGCAGGAAGGTTTCCTGCGTGCTGAGCGACTGGACACTGAGCACCTTGTTGGTGATGTCCGTGAGAGACACGCTCACTTTTTTGAGGCTGGTGTTGCTGGCTTCTTTGGAGTGCGCACAAACGGCCTCGCCCGGAGAAAACAGCACCAGCAAGGCGGAGTCGTTCGCCTGGTTTGGCGTTCTTCCCAGGGTGTTGGTATACAGACTGGACAAATCCGAACCATTGTTTACAGACTGGCCGTTGAGGTATTGCACGCCCTGCCAGTTGTCGTTTTCAAAAACGACGGTCGAGCTGAGTGATCGGACGCGCAGCGTAGGGTTTGAATCGGAGGCGCCGCCTTCCGAATAGGCGACCAACACTTTATAGCCTTGGTAGGTAGAGCCGCCCGTGGCGATGATGGTGCATGCAATGGCTTCTTCGGAAGAAGACTGTAGCGATGTGCTACTGATGTTCAGGAGGTCGGCGTGGGCAGAAAATGCCAGGCATGCCGAGGCAACGAATCCCATCCATTGGTGGTTTCTCATTCCATGTCCCTTATAAAAATGCTCCGCAGTCTTCGGTGTGGGCAGAGCGAATGACAGCTGGCCATTATTGCATCGGGCCTGGGCTGTGCAAGAATCGCGAGCGTCGCCTTTCGAGGTGCTGCAGCCTACATTTTTGCGGCGCAAGCTGCCTTGCCACGTGACCATCCATACCGACAATTTTGCCCCAGCCGCACCCCAGCGCATGGTGTCGGCTGCGCCTGTCTCACCCCACGAAGAAGCCCTCGAACGCGCCCTGCGCCCCAAGCTGCTGCAGGAGTACGTGGGCCAGGCCAAGGCGCGCGAGCAGCTGGAGATTTTCATCGGCGCGGCGAAGAAGCGCGAAGAGGCGCTGGACCATGTGCTCTTGTTTGGCCCGCCGGGGCTGGGCAAGACCACGCTGTCGCACATCATCGCGGCCGAGTTGGGGGTGAACCTGCGCCAGACCAGCGGGCCGGTGCTGGAAAAACCCAAGGATCTCGCGGCGCTGCTGACCAATCTGGAGCGCAACGATGTCCTGTTCATCGACGAGATCCACCGCCTCTCGCCTGTGGTCGAGGAAATCCTCTATCCCGCGCTGGAGGACTACCAGATCGACATCATGATCGGCGAAGGGCCGGCGGCGCGCAGCATCAAGCTCGACCTGCAGCCCTTCACGCTCGTGGGCGCGACCACGCGCGCGGGCATGCTCACCAACCCGCTGCGCGACCGCTTCGGCATCGTGGCGAGGCTGGAGTTCTACACGCCCGAGGAGCTGGCCCGCATCGTTATGCGCAGCGCGGGCTTGCTGGGCGCGCCCATCGACGACGAGGGCGGCTTCGAGATCGCGCGGCGCTCGCGCGGCACGCCGCGCATTGCCAACCGGCTCCTGCGCCGCGTGCGCGACTACGCCGACGTCAAGGGCAATGGACGCATCACGCTGGACATGGCGCACCGCGCGCTGGCCATGCTCGACGTGGACCCGCAGGGCTTCGACGTGATGGACCGCAAGCTGCTCGAAGCCGTGATCCACCGCTTCGACGGCGGCCCGGTGGGGCTGGACAACATCGCCGCGAGCATCGGCGAAGAGGCCGGCACCATCGAGGATGTGATCGAGCCCTACCTGATCCAGCAGGGCTTTCTGCAGCGCACGCCGCGTGGGCGCATCGCCACCCTGGCGGCGTTCCGGCACCTGGGGCTGCAGCCTCCGGTGGCACGGGGCGGGCAGGATCTGTTCGGCGGCTGAGGGCCCGGCGCTACACTGGGTCCAGCCGTCCGCTGGAATGGCCCCCAGAGGCCGTCGCCTTTCGCTGATCCAACAAAATCCATGATTTCTTCGCGCACCGTTCCCCACCCTCCCGCTTCCGTGGAGCCTGCATGATGTCC
The DNA here is from genome assembly GCF_003604195.1 of Simplicispira lacusdiani. GTDB lineage: Bacteria > Pseudomonadota > Gammaproteobacteria > Burkholderiales > Burkholderiaceae_C > Simplicispira > Simplicispira lacusdiani. The sequence continues at coordinate 279,973 of NZ_QXGR01000002.1, read as the reverse complement.
CGGCGCATGCGTTGGGGCCTGGCCGGGGCCATGCTGCTGGCGGCACTGCTGGGCGGTGCCTTCCTGGCACAGCGCGCGCCGCAGGTGGATGCGCTCGTGGTGCGCCAAGCTCCGTTGGTGCGCACCCTGCAATTCTCCGCGCGCGTGGCCACGCTTTCGCGCGTGGACATCGGCAGCACCCTGACCGGGCGCGTTGCCCGCGTGCTCGTGGCTGAAGGCGCCCGGGTGCGCGCGGCCGACGCACTGGTGCGGCTCGAAGACGATGAATGGCGCGCCGCCCTGGCGCAGGCGGTCGCGGCGGAAACCCAGGCACAGGCTCGCCTGGCCGGCTTGCGCGGCACGGGCCGGACGGCCGCCCAGGCGGCCCTGGCGCAGGCCGATGCGGCGGTGCGTGCCGCGCAGGCCCATTGGGCGCGCACCGAGCCGCTGGTTGCGCAGGGTTTCTACAGTGCCGCACAGCGCGACGAGGCCCGGCGCGCGCTGGATGTCGCACTGGCGCAGCAGGCGGCGGCGCGTGCGCAATGGCTGGCCAATGCCGATACCGGGGTCGACATGGCCCAGGCCCAGGCGCAGGCGCAGGCTGCGCGCGCGGCCACGGAGGCCGCGCGCGCGCGCCTGGAACAGGCCACGCTGCGCGCCCCGGCCGATGCGCGCGTGCTGGCGCGCACGGTCGAGCCGGGGCAGATCGTGCAGCCGGGCAAGGCCTTGCTGACGCTGGCGCTGGCCGGGCCCACCCAGCTGGTGGCGCAGGTGGACGAGCGCTTTCTGGAGCAGCTCGCCACGGGCCAGAAGGCCGTGGCGGTGGCCGATGCCTATGCCGGGCAGCGCATGGCGGCGCGGGTCCTGTCCATCGCCCCGGGCGTGGACGCGCAGCGCGGCGCCATCGAGGTCAAGCTGGCCCTGGAGCAGGCACCGCCGGCCTTTCTGCGCGAGGACATGACGCTGTCGGTCGAGGTCGAGACCGGGCGGAGCGAACGAGCGGCCGTGCTGCCCCTGTCGGCGCTGCGCGGGCCGGTGCGGGACGGCACTGCCGAGCTGCTGGTGGCGCGGGACGGCCGCGCACAGACCCGTAGCGTGCGCATGGGCCTGCGCACGCTCGATGCGTTCGAGGTGCTGGATGGGCTGGCCGAGGGCGATACCGTGCTGCGCGCCCCGGCAGTGCAACCAGGCGACCGGGTCAGACCCCGTGCCGTGGCCTGGGACGCGGCATCGGCCGCCCGGGCCGCGCAAGGGGCGGATGTGGGCGCGGCGCTGACCGGCGCCATGGGGCGCTGATGCGGTTCTGGCCCGGTTTCGAGCTGCAGGTGGCGTTGCGCTTCCTGCGCGAGGGCCGCATGCAGACGCTGCTCATCATCGTTGGCGTGGCCGCAGGGGTGGCCGTGGTGGCCTATATCTCCGCGCTCATCAACGGCCTGCAGTCGAACACCCTGGCCAAGACCCTGGGCGCGCAGGCGCACATCACGCTGCGCGCGCCCGACGACGTGGTCACGCCGGCCGCGCTGCATGCGCCGGGCGAAACGGTGGCCACCGACATCCAGCCCCGCGCCCAGCGCTTGCGCGCAGTGGCCAACTGGCAGGCGCTGGTGCCCCTGCTCGAAGCCTTTCCGGACGTCGCGGCGGTCTCGCCCATGGTCTCGGGCGCGGGGCTGGCGCTGCGCGGCGAGGCCACGCAGTCCATCGTGCTCATGGGCGTGGAACTGGACCGTTACGACCGCATCGTCGGCCTGCGCTCCAAGGTGGTGGCGGGCACGGCTTCGCTCGGCCCTGGCGAGGCCATCATCGGGCGCGAACTGGCGGCCGACCTGGGCGTGCGCGTGGGAGACCGCTTCACCGTGCGCACCGGCACGGTGGGCGATCCGCTGCGCGTCACTGCCCTTGTGGACCTGGGCGTGAAGGATCTCAACCGCCGCACCGTCATCGTGCCGCTGCGCGCCGCGCAAAGCCTGCTGGCGCTGCCCGGCGGCGCCACGCATCTGGAGCTGTCGGTGCGCGACGTCTGGGGCGCCCAGGCGCTGGCCGGCCAGCTGCGTCAGCAGTACCCGGCGCGCGTGGAGAGCTGGCAGGAGACCAATGCGCAACTGGTGTCGGCGCTGCATGCGCAGTCGGTCAGCACGACCATCATCCGCGCCGTGGTGATGGTGGTGGTGGTGCTGGGCATCGCCAGCGTGCTCGTCGTGTCGGTGGTGCAGAAAAGCCGCGAGATCGGCATCCTGCGCGCCATGGGTGCCACGCGCGGGCAGGTGCAGCGTGTCTTCCTGCTGCAGGGCGCCGTGGTGGGCGCCGTGGGTTCGGCGCTCGGCGTGGCCCTGGCGGTGGCGCTGGTCTGGGCTTTCACCACTTTCGTGCGGGGGGCGGACGGCCAGCCCCTCTTCTCCATCACCTTGCCGCCCGCCACGGCGTTGCGCGTGGCCCTGCTGGCCACGGCCTGCGGCGTGCTCGCGGCGCTGGCGCCGGCGCGGCGAGCGGCCGGCATGGACCCGGCGCAGGCCATCCGCATCTGAAGACGATGGCTGCCGACACGCTGATCAAACTGCAGACTCTGCGCAAGAGTTACAACCTGGGCCAGCCCAACGAGGCCGAGGTGCTGCACGGGCTGGACCTGTGCGTGCGGCGCGGCGAGTTCATCGCGCTCATGGGGCCCTCGGGCTCGGGCAAGAGCACGCTGCTCAACATCCTGGGGCTGCTCGAACGCATGACCTCGGGCGATTACTGGCTGCAGGGCGAGCTGGTGCGTGGCCTGAGCGACGCCGAACTCACGTTGCGCCGGCGCCGCACGCTGGGCTTCGTGTTCCAGTTCCACCACCTGCTGCCAGCGTTCACGGCCCTGGAGAACGTGACCCTGCCCGCGCTCATGGGCGAAGGCCGGGTTTCGCCCGCGCAGCACGAAAAGGCCCGCGACCTGCTAGCGGCCGTGGGCCTGGGCGCGGCGATGGACAAGCGGCCCAAGGAGCTGTCGGGCGGCATGCAGCAGCGTGTGGCCATGGCGCGCGCGCTGGTCATGGACCCGCCCCTGGTACTGGCCGACGAGCCCACGGGTAACCTCGATACCGTGTCGTCCGCCGAGGTGTTCGCGTTGATGCGCCGCATCCACGCCGAGCGCGGCACGGCCTTCGTCGTGGTCACGCACGACCCGCGCTTGGCAGCGCGCTGCGACCGGCTGGTGGAGCTGATCGACGGCCGCATCGCGCGGGACGAAGCGGTGGTGCAGGCGGCAGCGCAGGCTATGCCCGAGGTACCGCCATCGTGAACACGATCTCCAGCAGATAGTCCGGGCTGGCCAGCTCGGCGCCCACGCAGGCACGCGCCGGGGCGCAGCCCTCGGGCAGCCAGGCTTGCCACAGCGCGTTGAAGGCGGCGCGATCGGCCATGTGCTTGAGGTAGATCGTCGCCATCAGGATGTGGCGCTTGTCGGTGCCGCACAGCGCCATGGTGCGCTCGGCTTGTGCGAACAGGGCCTGCGTCTGGCCCGTGATGTCGGTGCCGCTCTCGGGCACCTCCACAAAGTACGCAGTCTGTTGGTGCACCACGGCGTCCGACCATTGGGCTTGCGGGTGAATGCGGGTGATGGGGGTGGGTTCCATATCAGTTGCTCCAGAACAGGTCGCATTGTCCTTGAGCGGTGGAACAGGCGCGGCCCAGACCAGGGCTCCCGCGCAAGGGCCGCCCCGCCGCGCTGGGAGCGTCCCCCTGCCCGCATGGCGCAGCAATGCGAGAGCGGGGGGAAGGCGCGCAGCGCCACAGGGGGGTGTTCCTCAGTGCGACGTGCCCTCAGACCGCGTGATCTTGTTCCACACGTTGTACTTGCCCACGGGCTTGCTCATGGGCAGGCGTTTGACTTCCTTGAGCGTCTGCGCGTCGTAGACGATGATGGCGCCGTCCATCTCCCACACGCTGGCCAGCGCATGGCGGCCGTCCTTGGTGAACTCGATGTGCGCCAGCGTCCTGCCGGGCTCGCGCAGGCTGGCCACGGGCTCCAGCGTGGTCTTGTCGATCAGCGTGAGGGTGTCCTTGGCCTTGGGGCTCATCATCGAGTCGGTCCAGGCGTAGCGCGAGTTTTCGTGGCTGCGCATGAAGAAGCCCGGCCCCGGCGTGGGGATGGTCTTGACCGTGCGCCAGGTCTTCATGTCGATCACGTCGATGGCGCCGTCCTTCAGGTTGGGGCTGGCCAATACCGTCGTGCCGTTCCAGGCGAAGGTGATGCCCGAGCCCAGGTGCGGCATGCCGGCGATCGGCAGGTCGGCGATCTTGCGGCGCGCGTCCAGGTTCACCACCTGGGCCGATGCGCCCTCGCTGCTTCCCGCCTTGGGACGCGTGGCGCCGAGCACGTGGCGGTAGCTTTGGTCGAAGAAGAAGTCGTCCAGGGGCTCGTCCAGCGGCGTGCGCCGCACGTTTTGGTAACCCGGCTTGGCGATGGCCTCGCCCATTTTGTAGTCGTGCACCAGGCCGTCATGGATGGGCGGCGCCTTGGGGTCGTAGGAAATCTCCCAGACCTCGGGGATGTCCTTGAGCGCGACCACGAAGCTCTTGCGCGGCGTGGCGTCGTACACCGCCGAGGCACGCGAGGCACTCTTGCCGTCGAGCGTGGTGGCGTCATAGCGCTTGACCAGTTGAAGGTCGGCATCGAACAGTACCACGGTGCGCGGCAGGTAGTTGGCGGCCATGACCCAGCGGCCGTCGCCGCTGACGGCCACGTTGCGCATGTTCAGGCCGGCGCGCACCTCGGCCACCACGGCCAGGTTCCACAGGTCGTACTTGGTGATCCAGCCGTCGCGCGAGCCGAAGAACACGTAGCGCCCATCGGGCGTGAACTTGGGGCCGCCGTGCAGCGCATAGCGGCTAGCAAAGCGGTGGATGACCTCGAAGCGGTCGCCGTCGAGCACCGACACATGGTGGTCGCCGCCCTCGACGACCAGGAACACGTTCATCGGGTCGGCCTTCCAGGCCGGCTTGTCGACGAGGGGCTTCTCCAGCGCGGGCACGGTGCGTGAGGCACGGATGTCGGCATCGCTCCAGCCGGGCGCGGGCGTCACGGGCTGGTAGATCCAGCCGGCCAGCGCGGCGATCTCAGCGCTCGACAGCGTGGCGGCGAAGCCTGGCATCTGCGTTGCCGCGCGGCCTTCGCCGATGACCTTCAGCGCCTCGGGCCTGCGCAGGCGTTCCAGGCTCTCGGGCAGCAGGGCCGGGCCCATGCCGCCGGTGCGCTGGGTGCCGTGGCAGGACGCGCAGTGCTGCTGGAACAGCGCCGCCGCGTCCACGGCGGTGGTTGTGGTGGGGGCCGGGGCGGACTGGGCGTGGGCCAGGTCCAGGCCCATCCAGACCAGGCCGGCGCTCAGGGCCAGCTTGCCGGCGGTCGCGATCCACCGCCGCAGGGACTCAGGCATTCTCGTTCTCCGGGTGGATCTCGATGGTGCGGCGGCGGTTGCTGAACGGTGTCACGGCCACGCGTTGCGCATCGCTGCCCGAGACCAGGCCGATCTCGTCGTCGCGCAGGTAGCAGCCGGGGTCCTCGGCCCAGGCATCGCCCGTGAGCTGCTGGGCGCGCACGCGTGTGTTGCCGCCGCAGATCTCGAAATAGTGGCACGACGCGCAGCGTCCGCCCACCGGGCGCGGCTTGGCCTTGAGGCCCGCCATCAGCGGCTCGGAGGTGTCGGACCAGATGCTTGAAAACGGGCGCTGGCGCACGTTGCCCAGGTCGTGGTGCCACCACATGGTGTCGGGGTGCACGGTGCCCAGGTTGTCGATGTTGGCCACGTTCACGCCGCTCGAATTGCCGCCCCAGGCGATGAGGCGCTCGCGCAGCGGCGCCTCCCACTGCGGCATGCGTTCACGCACCCATTGCAGAAGGTAGGGGCCGTCGGCGTCGTTGTTGCCGGTCACGTAGTCTTCCTCGCGGCCTTCCAGCGCGGACTGCCAGGCGCGCTCGTACAGCAGATCGAGCGCGTCGCGCGTGGCCTGGAACTGCGCATCCTTGCCGCGGTGGATGTTGCCGCGCCCCGCGTAGTTGAGGTGCGAGAAGTAGAACTTGTCCACGGCTTCCTGGCGCATCAGGTCGAGCAGCGGCGGGAAATCGTGCGCGTTCATGGCCGTCATGGTGAAGCGCAGGCCCACCTTCACGCCGCGCTGGTGCAGGTAGCGCACGGCGGCCAGGCTGCGGTCGAAGGCGCCATCAAGGCGGCGGAAGAAATCATGCGTCTCGCGCAGGCCGTCCAGGCTGATGCCCACGTAGTCGAAGCCCATGGCGGCGATGCGGTCGGCCATGGGCTCGTCGATCAGCGTGCCGTTGGTCGACAGGCCGGTGTAGAACTTCATGTCCCGGGCGCGCTCGGCGATCTCGAAGATGTCGGGCCGCATGAGCGGCTCGCCGCCCGAGAGGATGAGCACCGGCACCTTGTAGGTCTTGAGGTCGTCCATCACGCCGAACACCTCCTGCGTGGACAGCTCGCCCTCGTAGTCGTGGTCGGCCGACAGCGCGTAGCAGTGCTTGCAGGTCAGGTTGCAGCGGCGGATCAGGTTCCAGATCACCACGGGCCCCGGCGGCTGGCCGCTGCCCCGGCGGGCGGGAACGGGGTAGGTGCCCGTGGCCTGGGCTTGCGCGAGCTCGCGCATGTATTGGCTGATGCGGAACATGATGGGCTTTCTTAGCTTTCCCGAAGACGCAGACCGGTCTTCTTGAGGATGGCGGTGGAATAAAGAATGTCGTGGCCCCGGCAGGCGGTGCCCAGCAGTTCGCGCAGTTGCACGGCCTGTTGTTCGACCTCGGCGCGCGTGCGGCCATGCAGCATGGCGAACAGGTTGTACGGCCAGCTCGGCAGGCGGCGCGGGCGGCGGTAGCAGTGGCTCACGCCGGGCAGCTGGCCGATGCGCTCGCCAAGGATGTCTACCTGTGCGTCGTCCACGTCCCACACGCTCATGCCGTTGGCCGTGAAACCCAGGCGGTAGTGGTTGGGCACGGCGCCGATGCGGCGCACCAGGCCGCTTTCCAGCATCTGCGCCAGGCGCTCGCGCACCTGCTGGCCCGAAACGCCCAGGCGTTCGCCCACGGCGTCGTAGGGGCGTGGCACCAGCGGCAGGCCGCCCTGCGTGGCGGCGATCAGGGCGCGGTCGAAATCGTCAAGCGCCATGGGCTTCTCCGCTGGTCAGGGGGAGCTTGAGTTCGACGAAGAACTCGCGCTCCTTCGGGAAGGCCAGCACGGGCAAGCCCGTCTCGGCCTCGATGCGTTCGATGGCGGCGGCGCACTGCGCCGGCGTTTCGGTGCCGAGCACGAACCACATGTTGAGCGCGTGCGCGCGCCGATAGTTGTGCGCGATCTCGGGGTGCGCGTTGACCTGGGCCGTGACGGCCTCGTAGCGCTCCTCGGGCACGGCCATGGCAGCCAGCACGAACAGGCCGCCCGCGCGCTCGATCTGGAACAGCGGGCCGAAGCGCGTGAGCATGCCGCTTTCCAGCAGGGCCGAGAGCCGGCCGATCACGTAGTCTTCGGTCCAGCCGAACTCCAAGGCCACATCGGCGAAGGGCCGCTCGGTCAGCGGCAGGTCGCCGTGCAGGCGCTCCAGCAGGCGGGCGTCATCCGGCGACAGCATCAAGCACCTCCGGGGTCGTGGCGGTGCCGGACGCAGCGGCGGGCAGGGCGCGGAAGCGCCGTGGGCCGGTCTGCTTGAAGCGGCGGCAGGAGAACAGCACCTCGTGCGGAAAGTCGCCGAGGCCGGCTTCGGCGATGGCGCGTGCGATCACGTCGCGCACGGCGGCACGGTCGCGGCCATGCACCATGCAGTACAGGTTGTAGGGCCAGCCCTCGGCGCGCTCGCGCCGGTAGGCCAGCGTCACGCCGGTCACGCGCGCCAGCGCCTCGCCGCAGGCGTCCACCTGGGCATCGGGGATGTTGAACACCGTCATGGCGTTGGCGTCGAAGCCCAGCTCATGGTGGCGCACGATGGCGCCGATGCGCCGCACCGTGCCCTGGTCCAGCCATTGCTGCAGCGTCTGCAGCACCGATTCGCCGGTGCGGCCCAGCGCCTGTGCCCAGGCGTCGTAGGGGCGCGGCGTGAGGGGCAGGCCGTCTTCGAGCAGGGCGGCGAGCGGCCGGTCGGCATCCAGCACCGGCATGGCCTCGCGCGCGGCCGCCATGGGCGCGGGCGCGGTGCGTTCGCGCAGGTCGAAGCCCAGGTCGATGCGGTAGGCGCGCTGCATGCGCAGCTGCAGCGCGGGGAGGCCGGTGGCTTCCTCCAGTGATCGCATGGCGGTGCGCACGGCGGCATCGTCCTGCCCGGTCATCACGAACCAGAGGTTGTAATGGTGCTCGCGCTGGTAGTTGTGGTTCACGCCCGGGTGGCTGGAAACCACGGCGGCCACTGCGTCCAGGCGCTCGGGCGGCACGGCCATGGCGGCCAGCAGCGCGGCGCCGCCGGCATTGCCCGCAAACACGCCGCCGATGCGGCTCAGGGCACCTTCGTCCTGCAGCCGTGCGTAGCCGGCCAGGACGTCATCGGTGGTGATGCCCAGGGTGGCCGCGATGTGCGCGAAGGGCTCGCGCACCAGTGGGAAGCCACGCTGCCACGGATTGAGCAGGGCCAGGCGCAGGTTGGAGTGGGGTTTCATCTAGAACCCCACCCGTGCTGCGCGGGAGGTGAAAAAGATACCGCTCGGGGAGTCGAGCGTCATCGTGGCCTGGGTGGCGAAGCTCTGGGTGTCGATCACGCTGACGCGGTGGTCGTCGCGCGAGCTGATCCAGACCGACTCGCCCCGCGGCGTGAATTCCATGTGCAGCACGGCCTTGCCGGGCTCCAGCGTGCGCACGATCTTCTGCGTGGTGGTGTCGATGACCTGCACGCGGCGGTAGTCGGGCACGGAGAAGTTCACCCACACCTGGCGGCCGTCGGGCCGGGCCATCACGAACACGGGCTGGCCCGCCACCGGGATGCGGCCCACTTCCTGCCAGGTGTCGGTGTCCACCACCAGCACCTCGTGGCGACCGATGGCGGGCAGGTAGGCGCGGCGCCCGGCCACGGCCCAACCGCGCAGGTGTGGCATCTTGTACACCGGCAGCGGCTCCTGGCCCCGGCCGTAGCCCGCGAGGATGCGGCGTACCTGGGGCTTTTCCTCCCACAGGTCCACCATGGCCAGGCCGTCCTCGCCGAACAGGCCGGCGATGTAGTGGCGTCCGTTGGGCGTGACCAGCGCGTCGTAGGGCTGGCGGCCGATGTTCGGCAGCTTGGTGGTGACGGGGCGCGCGGGGTTGGACAGGTCGGTGATCCAGATGGCGTCGGCGTCGAACAGGCTGTAGGCGAAGCGACGGCCCGGCAGATCCACCAGGCCGACCACGCGCGACAGCCGGCCGGGTTCGAATTCGGCGGGCACGTCGGCCACCAGTTCCAGCGTGGCGGTGTCGAAGGCCTTGATGCCGCCGGGTGTGTAGTTCTGCGCCACCACCAGGCTGCCGTCGGCGCTGATGGCGCCGCCGATGGAGTTGCCCGCCTGCATCACGCGGCCGGCGATGCGCTGGGTCAGCAGATCCACCTTGGTCAGCGCGCCATCGCGCCCGAAGACGAAGGCATGGCGCGCATCGCGCGAGAACACCACCGAGGCGTGCGAGAGGTCGCCCAGGCCTTTCACCTCGGCCAGCAGTTTGCGCTGGCTGGTGTTGACGATGGCCAGCGTGCCCGTGGAGCGCGCCACGACGACGCCCAGATCGCCCGTGCCGACCAGGGAGGACGCCGGGCCGGTGCTGGCGCAGCCCCCGAGCAGCAGGGAGGAAGCGCCCAACAGGGCGAGGCAGTCACGGCGTTTCATCGGGAATCCTTCTGCGGCTCGGGGAATCCGGCCATCAATTGCTGGGCAATCCACAGGGCCTCGGCCTCGCTGAGCATGGCCTTCCAGGGCGCCATGGGGGTGCCGGGGCGGCCGCCGTAGATGGTGGAGGCCATGGAATCGAGGGGTTTGTCGGCCAGGGCTTCCCGCGTGAGCGCGGGGCCCAGGCCCCCCGTCAGGTGCAGGCCGTGGCAGGAGCCGCAGTCCTGGCGCACCATGCGGATCAGCTCGCGCTGGCGCGCGGCGTCCGGAGCGGTGGTCTGGGCGTGCACGCTGGCCACCAGGCCCAGGAGCAGCAGGGCGCCGCAGAACCGCAGGGCGGAGGCCGGGGGGGCAGGCCGGCGCGGGGGAGAATGGAGGTTTACCATGTTGGGAAGCTGCCGGCCGCGTATGGCGACCGGCATGCGCCGATGTTCACCGCAATGGTTCTGCATGTCCTTGATGTGAGTCAAGGGCATTATGGCAAGGGCTTTTGACAATGGGAACACCCGACACCGCATCCCGCTTTTACCGGAGCATTGATGGATACCGCCCGCCCTCCCGCGCACGACGCTTCTGAGCCCGCCGCCCCCGCGACCCCTGTCCTGCCGCCTTCCGAATGGGGGCGCGTGACGCTGGTGGGCGCCGGCCCGGGCGACGCCGAACTGCTGACCCTCAAGGCCGCCCGCGTGCTCGCGAGCGCGCGCGTGGTGCTCTACGACAACCTGGTGTCCGACGATGTGCTGCGCCAGATTCCCCAGGACGCCGAGCGCATCTACGTCGGCAAGCAGAGCAGCAACCACACCTTGCCCCAGGAAGGCATCATCGAACTCATGGTGCGCCTGGCCAAGGCCGGCAAGTCGCTCGTGCGCCTCAAGGGCGGCGATCCCTACATCTTCGGTCGCGGCGGCGAAGAGGCCGAGGCCCTGGTGGCCGAAGGCATCGCCTGCGAGACCGTGCCCGGCATCAGCGCCGCGCAAGGCGCCTCGGCCAGCACCGGCATCCCGCTCACGCACCGCGACCACACCGGCATGCTGGTGTTCGCCACCGGCCACCTGCAGGGTGAGGGCGAGGAGCGCAGCGTGGCGCTCGACTGGGCCGCGCTGGCCCGGCCGCGCCAGACGGTGGTGATCTACATGGGCGTGGGCACCCTGCCGGTGATCTGCACCAAGCTCATCGAGCACGGCCTGCCGGGCCACACGCCCGCCGCCCTAGTGGAGCGCGCCACCCGGCCGGACCAGCGCACCATCGTCGGCACGCTGGAAACCCTGCCCGCGCTCAGCGTGAAGCACGGCGTGCACCCGCCCGCGCTCATCATGATCGGCGACACCGTGTCGCTGCAGGAGCGCATTGGCGGCCCGGCGTTGAGGTAATCCATCCCCCCCTGTGGCGCTTCGCGCCTTCCCCCCTCTCCTGCGGGAGGGGGGACACCGCCAGCGCGGCGGGGCGGCCCTTGCGCGGCGGTCGCTGGCCTGGGCAGCGCCTGTTGCATGCGTTCCGACGGAATGCGCGCCGCCATGGGTCATTCACTGGTGGTGTTCCAGCCCCGGGACGCCACCTGCGCGTACAGGAAGCGTGCGAATTCCGCCGCCGCTGGCGCCAGCGTGGCGCTGGCGCGTTGATAGACCTGGAACTTGCGCCGCAGCTCGGGGCCCAGCAATGGGCGCATTTGCAACTGGTAGAGATTCACCAGCGAGTCGGCGTAGGGCAGGCAGGTCGTGATGCCCTGGCCCGCGTGCACCAGGCTCAGCGCCGTGCTCATGAAAGCCACCTCGTGGCTGGGGCGCAGCGTCAGGTCGCGCAGCGCACCGTGCAGGTCGTGCGTGAGTAGTTCGGTGAACTGTCCCTGCAGGGCGATGAACGGGTGCTGCACCACATCGCTCCAGCCAATGCGCGGCAGTGCTTCGAGCGCATGGCCCGGCGGGAAGACCACCATGAAGGGCAGCTCGAACAGCGGCTGCGCGGCGATGTCCGCGCCCGTCGGGCGCTCGGGCCCCACGCCGAAATCGACCTCGCCGCTCGCCACGCGCGCCAGCACGCTGTCCACCTCGCAATCGGCCAGACGCACCTGCACCTCCGGATGGGCCTGGCTGAACGCCGCGATCACGTCCGGCAGCAGCGTGCAGGCCATGAGCTGCGGCGCCGCGACGCGCACCACGCCTTTTTTGAGCGCCTTGAGATCGTCGATGCCGTGCAGCACGCCCTCCAGGTCCTGCAGGATCTTGTCGACCAGCGGGTAGAAGCCCCGGCCTGCCTCGGTCAGCCCGATGCGGCGCGTGCTGCGCTCGACCAGGCGCACGCCCAGGGCCTGCTCCAGCTCCTTGATTTGGCCGCTCAGGGCCGATTGCGTCACATGCAGCGAGGCGGCCGCCTGGGTAAAGCTGCCGGTGCGCACCAGCGCCACCAGGGCGCGCAACTGCCGCAGGGTCACATTCATATGAAAAATTAATAAATGAATTGAAAAATACCGTTTGAATGATAGATCGAAAAGCCGTGTAATGCGGTCCAAGGTGCCACGAACGGCACAGGAGACACCGCCATGCAGATCCAGAAAATTCACCACGTGGCCTACCGCTGCAAGGACGCCAAGCAGACGGTGGAGTGGTACGGCAAGTACCTGAACATGGGCTTCGTGCTCGCCATCGCCGAGGACAGCGTGCCTTCCACCGGCGAGCCCGACCCCTACATGCACATCTTCCTGGACGCGGGCCACGGCAACATCCTGGCCTTCTTCGAGCTGCCGGGCCAGCCGCCCATGGACCGCGATCGCAACACCCCCGTCTGGACACAGCACCTGGCGCTGCAGGTGGACACCATGGAGGAACTGCTCGCCGCCAAGGCGCGCCTGCAGGCCGATGGCATCGAGGTCATCGGCCCGACCGACCACACGCTGTTCCAGTCCATCTACTTCTTCGACCCCAGCGGCCACCGCCTGGAGCTGGCCGTGAACACCGGCACGCCCGAGATGCTGCAAAAGCTCGACGAGGTGAAGTGGGACATGCTCAACGAATGGGCACGCACCAAGAAGGCGCCCAAGCACGCCGCGTGGATGCATGACGGCAGCCACCGCACCAACGCCTGACGGATCGGAACCATCGCCATGAAACTCGCCACCCTCCAGCAAGGCGGCCGCGACGGCACGCTCGTCGTCGTCAGCCGTGACCTCACCCGCTGCCAGCCCGTGCCCGCCATCGCGCGCACGCTGCAGGCCGCGCTGGACGACTGGGAGCGCTGCGCGCCCCAGCTCCAGCAGGTGTCCGACGCGCTCAACGCGGGTCATGCGCCCGAGGCCCGGCCCTTCGACCCGGCGCAGTGCCATTCCCCCCTGCCGCGCGCCTACCAGTGGGCCGACGGCTCGGCCTACCTCAACCACGTGGAGCTGGTGCGCAAGGCGCGCGGCAGCGAGATGCCCGCGTCGTTCTGGACCGACCCGCTGATGTACCAGGGCGGCTCGGACAGCTTTGTGCCGCCGCTGGCCCCCATCGACGCGCTCACCGAGGACTGGGGCATCGACTTCGAGGCCGAGGTGGCCGTGGTCACGGGCGACCTGCCGCTGGGCGCGGGCGTGGCGCGGTGCGCGCAGGCGATCCGCCTCGTCATGCTGGTGAACGACGTGAGCCTGCGCCATCTCATCCCGGCCGAGCTGGCCAAGGGCTTCGGCTTCTTCCAGTCCAAGCCCGCGAGCAGCTTCGCGCCCGTGGCCGTCACACCCGACGAGCTGGGCGATGCCTGGCAAGACTGCAAGCTGCACCGGCCGCTGAACGTGCAGCTCAACGGCCAGCCCTTCGGCTGCCCCGACGCGGGCCAGGACATGGCCTTCAGCTTCGCCCAGCTCGTGGCGCATGTGACCAAGACGCGCGCCATGGTGGCGGGTTCCATCGTCGGCTCGGGCACGGTGTCGAACAAGCACGGCAGCCTGCATGGCTCCCGCATCGCCCACGGCGGCGTGGGCTACGCCTGCCTGGCCGAGCTGCGCATGGTCGAGACCATCGAGGGTGGCGCGCCCGTCACGCCCTTTCTGCGCTTTGGCGATCGCGTGCGCATCGAGATGTTCGACGCCGCCGGCCAGAGCATCTTCGGCGCCATCGACCAGACCGTGCGCCGCGTGCCAGCGCCCGAGTGACCATGCTGCGCCTCTACACCTACTTCCGCAGCTCGGCCGCGTACCGCGTGCGCATCGCGCTCGCGCTCAAGGAGCTGGCGTACGAGAGCGTGCCCGTGCACCTGCTGCGCGGCGGCGGCGAGCAGCTCCAGGCCGCCTACCGCGCGGTGAACCCGGCCGCGCTCGTGCCCGCGCTGGAAGATGAGGGCGCCACGCTCACGCAGTCGATCGCCCTCCTCGAATACCTGGAAGAGACGCACCCCGCGCCCGCGCTGCTGCCGTCCGATGCGGCGGGCCGCGCCCGCGTGCGCGCGCTGGCGCTCAGCGTGGCCTGCGACATCCACCCGCTGAACAACCTGCGCGTGCTCAACTACCTCACTGGCACGCTCGGGGCCAGCGACGCGCAGCGCACCGCCTGGATACACCACTGGATGGCGCTGGGCCTGCAGGCCATCGAGGCGCAGCTCGCGCGCGACCCGCAGACCGGCCTGTGCTGCCATGGCGACACGCCCACCCTGGCCGATTGCTGCCTGGTGCCCCAGGTGTTCAACGCGCGGCGCTTCGCGCTGGACCTGGCGCCGTACCCCACGGTGCAGCGCATCGCGGAGCACTGCGAGGGCCTCGCACCTTTCCAGGCCGCGCACCCGGCGCGGCAGCCCGACGCTGAATAGTCAGCGCTGGCGCAGGCCCACGACCATGCCGTGCACGATGAACGCCTGCGCCGCGTAGTAGGTGGCCAACACGCCCACCTGCGCCAGCGGCAGCGGCTGCACGAAGCGGTTGGTGGCCAGCAGCGAATCGCTGAGCATGAAGAAGCAGGCGCCCCACGCCACCTGGCGCGCCGCGCGGTCGCCCAGCACGCTGGCGCGGCCCAGGGCCTGTGCTGCCATGAGCGCGATCGCGGTGACATACACCGCCACCGGAATGCGCAGCTCGGCGGGCAGCCCGCCTTGCCACAGATAGGCGTACATGGCGCCGCCCACGCCCAGCGTGGCGGCCAAGGCGCCAGGCCGGGGCAGCCAGGCCACGCCCTGGCGGAACAGCACGATGTAGGCAATGTGTGCCAGCAGAAAGCTCACCAGCCCGGGGATGAAGAAGCCCTCGACCATGAGGAAGGCGTCGCCCGCGAGCGAGCCCGCCAGCGCCGCGCCAAGCAGCCACCAGGACTTTGAATCAAATCGGACTCCGGCGCTTGATTGGCGAGCGCTATAAGCTACCAAAACAATAGCAATCACCATGGTCAGCGGCTTGAACAGCCAGTGCCAGTGCAGCAGCCCCGTGGCGCTGGTGACCGTGGCCAGCGCGCCGCACTGCACCACCAGCGCCAGCAGCATGGCTATGCGCCCGCGCAGCAGTGCCCACAGGGCCCAGGCGGCGGTGAGCCAGGCGGCCACCCACAGCGGCAGGGCGGCGGGGGGCTGGACGGCGAGCGCGGTCAGCGCGGCGAGCAGCAGCACCGCCTGCACAGCGGCGAAGGGGCGCAGGAGCGGGTGGGGTGGGGCGGGCAAGGCATGCATGGGCAGGGCGTTCCACAACAGGGCAGGGCGCGGCCGGGCCGCGCGAAGCCACCGATTCTGGCGCCGATCAGCTCAGCGCGCCTCTGGCATCAACCCGGATGACGCGCTCCACCACCCCGGTCTCCAGACCGCCGCGCACGCCGATCAGGGCATCGTGCAGGTTCACCGTGGGATCGCAGTGGCCGGGGATCAGCCAGAGCATGCGGCCGATGGCCGGCAGCTTGGCCTGGGCGCCCTGCGCCGTGAGGATGCCGTGCTCGTCGCCGCCGTTGGCGTAGTGCAGCGCGCGCTCGGGTGGCAGCAGCGCCACGCGCGGCAGGCCGGAGTCGATGGCGTGGCTCTTGTGGCCGGCGTCGCACACGGCGTGATCGCCCTGGACCGAGATGACCTGGGTCTTGACGTAGAGCGCATGCTCGAACGCGGGCTGCGCCGGTTCGCGTTCGTTCTGCGCATAGTCGGCGTCCATGAACAGGAAGGAGCCCGCCTGCAGCTCGCCATAGACGCCGCTGGCCGCCTCGTGCACCAGCGTGCCCGTGCCCGAGCCGGTGACCAGCGGCACGGGCAGCCCGGCTGCGGCGATGAGGTCGCGCGTGTGGCGCGCGGCCTGCACGGCCGCGCCAATGGCTGCGCGTCGCTCGGCCGCGCCGCGCAGGTGCTGCGCGCGGCCGTGGTAGGCGTGCAGGCCGGCGAAGCGCAGCTGCGTGAGCCGTGCCACGGCCTGGGCCAGCGCCAGGGCCGGCTCGCCCGGCGGCACGCCGCAGCGGCCCTGGCCGACATCGATCTCGACCAGCACGTCGATGCGCGCCTGCGGCGCCGCCTGGGCCATGGCTTCGGCCAGCCGCTGGATGCCCTCGGCGCTGTCCACGGCCAGCGCCAGGCGCCCGCCCTGGGCCTGCAGCGAGGCCGCCAGGCGCGCCACGCGCAGCAGCTTGGGGTGGGCGATGACCTGGTTGGTGATGGTGATGTCGCGCACGCCACCGGCCGCCAGCGCCTCGGCCTCGGCCGTCTTCTGCACGCAGGCGCCCACGGCACCGGCGCGCTGCAGCATCAGCGCGATCTCGGCGCTCTTGTGCAGCTTGGCGTGCGGGCGCCAGAGCACCTGGTGCTTGCGCGCGAACTCGGCCATGCGCGTGATGTTGCGTTCCATGGCGTCGAGATCGACCACCAGCGCGGGCGTGTCGATCGCGCTGGTGCGCTGGCCGAAGCAGGCGTTCACGTAGTCAGGCAGTGGTTTCATCGCGCGTGGCCGTGTCGAGGTGCTGGGTGTCGGCCCAGCCGACCAGGGTCAGGCCCTCGGGCGTCCAGAGCAGGCGGTTGATGGCGGCGTTGGACAGTTGCCAGGTGCGCGGCGCCTGCAGTTCCTGGCCCGTGGCCAGGCGGTAGAGCACGTCGAGCACGCCGCCGTGGGCAACGAGCACCACCAGGCCGCCGGTGTGCTGGGCAGCCAAGCGGTGCGTGGTGGCGGCGATGCGCTCGCGCAGCTGCACCAGCGTCTCGCCGCCCTCGGGCGCGAAATGCGGGTCGCGCTGGCGCCAGCGGCGCGCCTGTTCGGGCAGCTCGGCCTCGATCTCGGCGAAGGTGCGGCCTTCGAGCTGGCCGAAGCTGCGCTCGCGCAGGCCGCGTTCGGCCACCAGCGGCGCGCCCGTGGCCTCGGCGATGGCGCGCGCCGTAGTGTGGGCGCGCTGCAGGTCGCTGGCGTAGATGGCGCTGAGCGGCTCGCTGGCCAGCGCGCGCGCCACCTGGCGCGCCTGCCACAGGCCGGTGTCGTTGAGCGGAATGTCGAGGTGGCCCTGGATGCGTGTGTCCACGTTCCAGGCGGTTTCGCCGTGGCGGATGGCGATGAGGCGGGTGGCTTGCATGGGGTCAGCGGGGAACCGTGGTGTGCACCTGGCGCACCCCGGTGGGCGGTTGCGGGAAGCCACGGAGCGCGGCATCGAACAGCACGCCGAAGATGGCGGGGTCGTCGGTCCACACGTCTTCGTGCAGGGCCGAGGTTTCATAGACCACCTGCTGCGTGGCTGCATCGCGCAGCACCAGGCTGGCCTCGCGCCGGTGCAGCGTGGGCGGCATCTCGCGCAGCATCACGCCCGCGCGCAGGCCCGGGCGCCAGCCCCAGCCGGCCCCCCAGCCCCACATGGGCGGGTAGTGCGGCCAGTCGGGTAGGGCGGTGCTGGAGCGCACGCCCACCTCTGCCATCAGGCGCGCGCTGGCATCGTCGCGGCGCAGGCCCGCGCGTTGCAGGGCCTGGTGCGCCAGCGCCTCGATGGGCGCGAAGGCCTGATCGGAGGCCTGTTGCGAGGGGAGTTTTGCGAGCCGGTAGGTCGGCGGCGCCGGCACGGCCGTGAGCGTGGACCAGCTCTGCACCTGGCTGTCGACCACGCGCACCGAGGCGCAGCCCGACAGCAGCGCGGCGGCGCTGGCGCAGAGGAAAGAGCGTCGGAGCCAGAGCGGGGTCATGGTTCATGTCTCCTGGTAGGAAAAGGAGCGGGCGGTGCAGACACCGCTATTGTCATCCGATGCGTACTACCTGCATGCCCGGCAGGCCGGGCGGCGCGGGAAATTCCTCTTCGTCGAAAGCTTTGTCGCCATCCTCGCTGGCGATGCCCGTGGCCTTGGCGTTCTGGAAGTCGTAGAGCTGGCCATCGAGCAGGTGGCTGGGCACCACGTTCTGCAGCGCGTTGAACATGTTCTCCACGCGGCCGGGGTATTTTTTCTCCCATTCGCGCAGCATCTCGCCCACCTGCTTGCGTTGCAGGTTCTCCTGGCTGCCGCAGAGGTTGCACGGGATGATGGGGAAGTTACGCTGCGCCGCCCAGCGCGTGGTGTCCTTCTCGGGCACGAAGGCCAGCGGGCGGATGACCACGTGGCGGCCGTCGTCGCTCACCAGCTTCGGCGGCATGCTCTTCAACTTGCCGCCGAAGAACATGTTGAGCATCAGCGTCTGCAGGATGTCGTCGCGGTGGTGGCCCAGGGCGATCTTGGTGGCGCCCAGCTCGTCGGCCACGCGGTAGAGGATGCCCCGGCGCAGGCGCGAGCACAGGCTGCAGGTGGTCTTGCCCTCGGGGATGAGGCGCTTGACGATGCTGTAGGTGTCCTCGTTCTCGATGTGGAACGGAATGCCCTGCGCGCGCAGGTAATCGGGCAGCACATGCTCGGGAAAGCCCGGCTGCTTCTGGTCGAGGTTGACGGCCACCAGGTCGAAATGGATGGGCGCGCGCTTTTGCAGCTTGAGCAGGATGTCGAGCAGGGCGTAGCTGTCCTTGCCGCCCGACATGCAGACCATGACCTTGTCGCCTTCCTCGATCATGTTGTACTGCACGATGGCCTTGCCGACCTCGCGGCACAGGCGTTTTTCGAGCTTGTGCGCCTCGCGCTCGATCTTGAAGTCAGGGCGGCCCTGCGGCGCGGCGGGGGCGGCGGTTTCGGTTTCGTCGGTCCAGGTGTTCATAGCGGTTGGCAGGGGTGTCACCACTGCCCGGTTTCCATGCGGATGGCGACTTCACAGTCGTCGAAGATTTCCAGTTTGGCGATTTTCACGCGCACGCCGCGCACGCCGGGCAGCAGCATGAGCCGGTGCGCGAGCTTGCCGATCAGGCTTTCCAGCAGGTTCACATGCTCGGCCGTGCACTCGTCGATGATGATCTGGCGCACCTTGCGGTAGTCGAGCACATGCTCGATGTCGTCGTCGTGCGGCTGCAGCGGCTGTGCGCCCAGGCTCAGCTCGGCATCGACCTGGATGGGTTGGGGCGCGTTCTTCTCGTGCGCGAGGATGCCCAGGTTGGCGTTGAAGCGCAGCCCGGTGAGGGTGAGAGTCTGCAGGCCCGTGGCCGGCGCGGTCGTGTTCATGCTTGCGGGGGCTTGCGCCGGAAGGTTTCGACGCCCACGGCGTCGCAGTCGTCGTACACGTCGGGTTTGCGCGTGGACACGCGCGCGGCCATCACCCGGGGGTGGGCCAGCAGCGCGTCGAGCACGGCGTCGCCCAGTGTTTCCTGCAGGTCGATGTGGCCCTGCGTGACGATGCGCGTGACCTCGTCGCGCACGAAATCGTAGTCCACCACTTCGTCGATATGGTCGTTGCGCGGCGTGGCCTGGGCCAGCGGCACCCAGAGGTCGATGTCGAAGACGATGCGCTGGGCGGCCGCGCGCTCGAAATCGTGCACGCCGATGCGCACATGGCGCGTGAGTCCGCGCAGGAAGATGCGGCGGCAGTCGGCCAGCAGGGGATCGATGGTGGCGGTCATGGTTGCGGGCGCGCCAGTTGTTCGGCCACGAACATGATGTCGCGCTCCAGCGGCACCAGGTGCTGGCCCTTGTCCACAGCGAGGGTGACGCCCGTGATGGACGCGTTCTCGGCCAGGAACACCGCCGTGCGCGCCACGTCGTCGGGGTCGGTGGGGCTGCGCAGCAGGTTCACGCTGCGCGCGCGCTGGAAGTTGTCGCCGCTCTGCGGGCCGCTCACATAGACCAGGCCCGGAGCGATGCCGTTGACGCGCACGCGCGGCGCCAGCGCCTGCGCCTGCAGGGCTACGGCGCGTTCCAGCGCCAGTTTGGACAGCGTGTAGGAAAAGTAGTCGGGGTTCAGGTTGAACACCTTCTGGTCCAGCACGTGGACCACGGCGGGCAGAGGCCTCCCGGCGGGCGGCGCCGTGCGCGCCAGCAGCGTGCCCAGCTGCAGCGGCGCCACCAGGTTCACCTGCAACTGGCGCTGCAGCAGCTCGGGCGAGAAGTCCAGGCCGGTGTCGGGCTCGAACAGCGAGGCGTTGTTGACGATGGCGTCGGGCGCGCCGCCGGTGGCCTGCACCGTGTCGGCAAACAGGCGCTCCAGCGCCGCCGTGTCGGCCAGGTCGCCTGCCAGGGCCCAGGCCTGCCGGCCCAGCGCCTGCACCTCGGCGCAGGTGCCCAGGGCCTCATCGCGCGAGTGCTGGTAATGGCAGGCCACGTCCCAGCCAGCGCGGGCAAAAGCCAGGGCGAACGCGCGCCCCAGGCGCCGGGCGGCGCCGGTGACCAGGACGGTGCGCGGACGGGGAGCGGTGGACATTCAGGGACAATGCAGGCCGTGACGAAAGAACCCTCAAGTTTAACGACCGCCCTGCAAGCCCACATCGCGCAGGCCATTGGCGCCGCCGGTGGCTGGATCGGTTTTGACCGCTTCATGGAGCTGGCGCTGTACACGCCGGGCCTGGGCTACTACGCGGGCGACCTGCCCAAGTTCGGCGCGCTGCCCAGTTCGGGCAGCGACTTCGTGACCGCCCCCGAGATGACGCCGCTGTTCGGCCAGACCCTGGCCGTGCAGGTGGCGCAGGCGCTGGAGCAGACCGGCACCGACGAGGTCTGGGAGTTCGGCGCCGGCTCGGGCGCGCTGGCGCTGCAACTGCTCGACACCCTGGGCGACAGCGTGCGCCGCTACACCATCGTCGACCTTTCGGGCAGCCTGCGCGCGCGCCAGCAGGCGCTGCTGACAGCACACGCGGACAAGGTGCGCTGGGTGGACGCGCTGCCCGAGCGCATGGAAGGCGTGGTGGTGGGCAACGAGGTGCTCGACGCCATGCCCGTCAAGCTGCTGGCGCGCCACGGCGGTGCGCAGGGCGGCGTGTGGCACGAGCGCGGCGTGGTGGTGCAGGGCGAGGCTTTCGCCTGGGAAGACCGGCCCACCGGCCTGCGCCCGCCCGTCGAGATCGAGGGTCCGCACGACTACCTGACCGAAATCCACCCCCAGGCCGAGGCCTTCATCCACACCCTGGGTGACCGGCTCACGCGCGGTGCCGTCCTGTTGCTGGACTATGGTTTCGGCGAGAGTGAGTACTACCACCCGCAGCGCCACATGGGTACGGTGATGTGCCACCGCGCGCACCGCTCCGACGACGATCCGCTGGCGGACGTGGGCCTCAAGGACATCACCGCCCACGTCAACTTCACCGCCATGGCGCTCGCCGCGCAGGACCAGCCCCTAGCCGAAGGCCAGGGCTGGAACGTGCTGGGCTACACCACGCAGGCGCACTTCCTCATCAACTGCGGATTGCTCCCAAAAATGGAGCGGCAGACGCTGGAGCAGCGGACCATCGCGGCCAAATTGATCATGGAACACGAGATGGGCGAGCTGTTCAAGGTGCTGCTGCTCGCCAAGGGCGAGTTCTGGGACGCCGTGGGCTTCGCACACGGTGACCGCACGCACAGGCTCTGACCATGATCCGCTGGCTCATCGTCGTCTTTCTTGCGCTGGTGCTCATCAACGGGCTCACGCCTTGGCTGCGGCGCCTGGGGTTGGGCAAGCTGCCGGGGGATTTCCATTTCCGGCTGTTCGGGCGTGAGTGGTACATCCCGCTGGCAAGCACCGTGCTGCTGAGCTTTCTGCTGAGCCTCGTCGTGAAATGGCTCTAGGGAGAGGCACCCCCCTGTGTCGCTTCGCTCCTTCCCCCCGCTCTCGCAGCGCCGCGCGCTGCGGGCAGGGGGACGCTCCCGGCGCGGCGGGGCGGCCCTTGCGCGGGAGCCCTGGCCTGGTCCGCGTCGGCATTTTGCGCTGAGGGTCGTGCGATGCGCCGTGGAGCCATCGACTTGATTTTTTCTTGGTGCGGCCCGATGTCTGGGGCATGACCGAATCCCTGCACATCGTCTGCCCCCACTGCCACACCACCAACCGCGTCCAGGCGGAGCAGCTCGGCAGCCAGCCCGACTGCGGCAGTTGCCACCAGCCCTTGTTCACCGGCGCGCCGCTGGCGCTGGATGCCGCCAGCTTTGCCAAGCATGTGCAGCGCAGCCATATCCCGGTGCTGGTGGACTTTTGGGCGCCCTGGTGCGGGCCCTGCCGCCAGATGGCCCCGGCCTTTGCCCAGGCAGCGCGCGCGCTGGAGCCCCGCGTGCGCCTGGCCAAGCTGGATACTGAGGCGCACCCCCAGGTGGCAGCGCCCTACAACATCCGCAGCATCCCCACCATGGTGCTGTTCAAAGGCGGGCGTGAGGTGGCGCGCATTTCGGGCGCGCTGGGTGTGGCGGACATTGAGCGCTGGGTGCGCAGCGTGCTCTGATCGGAAGACCTCAGCGCAATCCGAGAGCTCGGTCGAGCGAAGCCGCACCCGCGCCGCGTCCGGCCAGGTACAGCATCAGCGCGGCCCACGACAGGTGCGTGGGCCAGGCGTCGGGGTAGACGAAGACCTGGATCACCAGCGTCATGCCCAGCAGCGCCAGGGCCGACAGGCGCGTGGCCAGCCCCAGGACCAGCAGCACCGGGAACAGATGCTCGGCCACGGTGGCCATGGGCGCTGCCCATTCCGGGGAGATCAGCGGCAGCTGGTATTCCTCGCGGAACAGCAGGTAGGTGGTGTCGGTGATGGTGAACCAGCCCTCCACCTTGGTGCGGCCCGACGTCCAGAAAATGCCCGCCAGCGCCAGGCGCGCGGCCAGCGCGATCAGGCCGTGTGGCGTGAGCTGCTCCAGCCGCTGGGCCAGGCCGTTCCACAGCCCGCGCAGGCCGGGGTGGGATGCTGGTGCAAGGTCGATCGGGGAATGGGTGGTGTGCATGGGGGCCTCCTAGGGCAAAGGGGTTTCGGGCGCGCGCAGGGCGCCGGTGCGCAGCAGCAGCGCCACGAGCGCGGGCAGGTCGGCGCCGGGGTCGGCCTGCAGCGCCTGGACGGCGGCGTCTTCAAAGGGGGCGCCCGCAGCGCAGGCGTCCAGCAGCGCGCAGCCCGCGCGGGGCAGGGGCGCCCATTGCACGGCGTCGTGTGGGCGCGTCAGCAGGGCGCCTTCGCCCTGCCAGGGCAGTTGGTCATCCCAGGGCAGACCGGCACGCTGGCGCTGCCACAGCTGGTAGGCCGGGTGCGCTGCGCACCACTGCCAGCGCGCGGCCGGGTGGGGCCGCAGGCGCAGCAGCGCCAATGCTTCGGGCGGTTGCTGGGCCAGCCAGGCAGCTTGCAGCGTGGGGGCGTCGGCAGCGAGGTGGGCTTCGGTCCAGCAGCGGTCCAGCCGCGCCACGGCGCCCAGGTAGGGCAGGCTGGCAGCCGGGCCGAAGCCTTCCAGAAATTCAGCAAAGCCCGCGCCATAGCCCATCAGCCGCCCGTCGCTGGGCGGGTGCCGGTGCACAAAGGCGTGTGCCGCCGCGCGCAGCCAGTCGGTGCCCACCAGAGCGTGCACGGCGGGGTAGTTGGCTTGCAGCGCGTCAATGCAGCCCTGGGCCACGGTGTTGCGGTACACGGCAAAGCCCGGCTGGGCCAGCAGCGCGTCCAGCCAGGCGGGCGGTGGTGCGCTGGCGCCGGGCGAGGGCAGCAGGGCGCTGGCCAGGCCGTCCTGGAAGTCGCTCAGGCGCATGGCAGGGCCTCCGGGGTGGTGAGCACGCGGTGCGCGCGCTCGCGCTCGGCCAGCAGCTCGGGCAGGGGCGGAATGGCATCGTCGCGCTCGATCAGCGTGGGCCGGGGGCCGGTGCGCGCGATCAGGCGCTGGTACAGCGCCCACACGGGCTCGGCCACGGGCGCGTCGTGGCTGTCGATCAGCAGCGCGTCGCCCAGGCGCGGGTCGGCGTGGTGGCCCGCGAGGTGGATCTCGGTGATGGCTTGCACCGGAAAGGCGTCCAGGTAGTCGCTGGCGCGGGTGCCCAGGTTGTGGGCGCTGAGGTACACGTTGTTCACGTCCAGCAGCAGGCCGCAGCCGGTTCGGCGCGCCAACTCGGCCAGGAAATCGGTTTCAGCCCAGTCGTGCCCGTCGATGTGCAGGTAGTGCGTGGGGTTCTCGATGGCGATGGCGCGGCCCAGGGCCTCCTGCGTGGCGGCGATGTTGGCCGCGATGCGCGCCAGCGCCTCGTGCGTGCGCGGAAAGGGCAGCAGGTCCGGGTGGTAGCGCCCGCGCCAGGCCGACCAGGCCAGGTGCTCGGACACCAGCACGGGCTCGATGCGCCGCACCAGTTGCGCCAGGCGCCGCAGGTGGCTCGCATCGGGCGGCGCGTCGGCCGCGAGCGAGAGCGAAACGCCATGCAGCGACACCGGGTGCCGCGCCCGGATGGCTTCAAGCCAGGTCAGGCGCGGGCCGCCATCGGCCAGGTAGTTTTCGGGGTGCACCTCCCACCACAGACCGCTGGCGGTGCAGTGCAGGGCCTCGTCATAGTGCTGGGGCTTGAGGCCCAGGCCTGCGGTGAGAGGGGATGTCATGGCGCGGCTTCCGGTCAGCTCTTCATGGCTTCCAGCGAACCCATGCCCTTGGGCGTCTTGATGGTGGTGCAGGTGCCTGCGGGCACGTACTTCCAGGCGTTGCCCTGGTAGTCCACCTTGGCGGTGCCCGCGCAGGTCGTGCCGGGGCCGGCGGCGCAGTCGTTCTTGCCGACCATGGAGACGCCGTAGCATTTTTCCATGGCGGGCTTGGCCATGTCGCCGGACTTGTTCATGCTGTCGGACTGCGCCAGGGCGGCGCCGGAGGCGAGGGCGGCAAAGGCCAGTGCGCCGAGGGTGAGGGAACGGGTGGTCATGTTGATTGCTCCTTGGGTGATGAAAGAGACCTCTGCCTGCAATGCCCACGCATCCGGCCGGTCTGCGCTGTAATTCGCAGGCATTGCTCAGCGGGTTACGCTGTGGTCGAAAATTTATTTTTCGGCCCCCGTGTAACCGGCCGCGCACCGGCCCCGAATACCAGCGAGGGAGACGCCATGGAGATAGAACAGCGGCTGCGCCCGCTGCTGCTGCAGGGCCTGGAGGGCGACAGCAACGCCTACCAGCGCTTTCTGAAGGAGCTGAGCGCGCACCTGCGGGCCTTTTTGCGCCGCCGCCTGGCCCAGCGGCCCGATGAAGTGGAGGACCTCGTGCAGGAGACCCTGCTCGCCGTGCACAACCAGCGCCACACCTACCGGCACGATCTGCCGGTGACGGCCTGGGCGCATGCGATCGCGCGCTACAAGCTCATCGACTGGCTGCGCGCGCACGCGGCCAAGGGCGCACTCAACGTGCCGCTGGACGATGTGCAGGAGCTGTTTTCCAGCAGCGACAGCGAGGCCGCGCAGGCGCGGCGTGACCTGGGCCAACTGCTGCAAACACTGCCTGACCGCCAGCGCCTGCCCATCGTGCACGTCAAGCTCGAAGGCCTGTCGGTGGTGGAAACGGCGCGTATCACGGGGCTGTCGGAGTCGGCGGTCAAGGTCGGCGTGCATCGGGGGCTCAAGGCCCTGGCCGCCCGTATCAGGGGAACGTCATGAGAACCGAGGAACTGATTGGCCTGTTGGCGCAGGATGCCGAGCCGGTGGCGCCGTATGCCATCGAGCGGCGCTTTGCCCTCGCGGCGGCCGGGGGCTGGCTGGGCGCGCTGGTGCTGATGCTGGTGCTTTTTGGCGTGCGGCCCGGGCTGGCGCAGGACATGGCGTTGCCCATGTTCTGGGGCAAGCTGGTGTTCGCCGCCCTGCTGGCCGCCGGCTGCCTGGCCGTGCTGCGCCGCCTGGCGCGGCCCGGCATGGGGCTGGGCCACAGCCTGGTGCTGCTGGCACTGCCGCCGCTGGTGCTGTGGGGCCTAGCCGCCGTGGCGCTGGGCCAGGCCGGGCCTGCCGAGCGCCTGCCCCTGGTGCTGGGCAGCACCTGGCGCAGCTGCGCCTTCAACATTGCGGCGCTGTCGCTGCCGGCCCTGGTGGCCAGCCTGTGGGCGCTGCGCGGTGCGGCGCCCACGCGCCTGGCCTGGGCGGGGGCCGGGGCCGGGTTGCTGGCGGGCGCGCTGGGGTCGCTGGCCTACGCGCTGCATTG
The DNA here is from genome assembly GCF_003604195.1 of Simplicispira lacusdiani. Taxonomy (GTDB): domain Bacteria; phylum Pseudomonadota; class Gammaproteobacteria; order Burkholderiales; family Burkholderiaceae_C; genus Simplicispira; species Simplicispira lacusdiani. The sequence goes on along the minus strand of NZ_QXGR01000002.1, from coordinate 253,870 downwards.
CCCCGAGATGGCCGCGCCCTTCCTGGCCGTGTGGTACCTGGCGGGCATGGCCTTGCCCACGCTGGCGGGTGCCTGGCTGGGGCCGCGCGTGCTGCGCTGGTGAATGGGCCTGGCGGTTACGGCGCGGGCTGGGCCAGCCACTGGGCCACGGCCTCCACGCGTGCGGCGTGGATCAGTTCACCCACTTTTTGGCCTGTAACGCCCTTGGATGCTGCGTGGGCAGCTATCACACTGGTAGCAACCGATTGCACGGCAGTGAGCGCGGCGTTGATGCGCGCGCGCTGCGGGTAGGGCGATTCCTCGAAGTGCAGGCGCCCGCGTGCGTCGCACTCGCAGGCCAGCAGAATCTCGTCCAGCCGCGCCGGTTTGCGGATCGCGTCGCAGCGTTCCAGCAGCCGCACCAGCGCCGCCGCGCCCAGGTCGCCGCTGCGGTGGATATTGCCGTGCTCGCGCGCCACCACGTCGGCCAGCTCGCGGCAGTCCGTGGGCACGCGCAGGCGCTCGCACAGGCCCTTGAGCAGTTGGGCGCTGCGCTGCTCGTGGCCGATGTGGCGCGGCAGCACGTCCTCGGGCGTGGTGCCCTTGCCCAGGTCGTGCGTGAGGCACGCAAAGCGCACGGACAGCGGCGCCTGCAGGCGCGCGGCCATGTCCAGCACCATCATCAGGTGCACGCCGGTGTCGATTTCGGGGTGGTAGTCGGCGCGCTGGGGCACGCCCCAGAGGCGGTCCACCTCGGGCAGCACCACCTGGAGCGCGCCGCACTGGCGCAGCACCTCGAACATGCGCGAGGGCTTTTCCTCCATCAGGCCGCGCGCCAGCTCCTGCCACACGCGCTCGGCCACCAGGTGGTCGGCCTCGCCGTGCGCCACCATGGAGCGCATCAGCGCCAGGGTCTCGGGCGCCACGCTGAAGTCGGTGAAGCGCGCAGCAAAGCGCGCCACGCGCAGGATGCGCACCGGGTCGTCGTGGAAGGCGTGGGTCACGTGGCGCAACACCTTGTCGCGCAGGTCACGCGCGCCGCCATGGGGGTCAAAAATGGCCTCAGCGCCCGTGGAATCTGCGCCAAGTGCTATGGCATTGATAGTGAGGTCGCGCCGCGAGAGATCCTCCTCCAGCGTCACGTCGGGCGAGGTCTGCACCACGAAGCCACGGTAGCCGCGTCCGCTCTTGCGCTCGGTGCGGGCCAGCGCGTATTCCTCGCGCGTCTGCGGGTGCAAAAAGACCGGAAAGTCGCGTCCCACGGGCAGGTAGCCCTGGGCCACCATCTGCTCGGGCGTGGCGCCCACCACCACCCAGTCGTGGTCGTTCACGGGGCGGCCCAGCAGCCGGTCGCGCACGGCGCCCCCCACCATGTAGATTTGCATGCGGGCAGTGTAGTTACTATTCACGCCCCTGTTCGCGCCAGGAGTTCGCCCATGTCCACACCCCCCGCCATCACCATCGTCCAGCCCAACCCCGACGGCAGCCTGCCCATTCCGGCGCCGGCCGCGCCCAGCGCCGCCGAGGCTGCCGCCGCGCAGCTGCAGGAGCGCGCCGAGGCATTGCAACAGCAGCTCGACGCCCTGCAGGAGGTGCTGGCCAAGCCCCTGAACGAAATACTGGCCGACCGTGAAAAAGCCCTGGAGGCCGCTGGCGCCTGGGACGCCTTCGGCGCCATGTGGGTGCTGTCGCAGCGCGCCATGCGCCGCGTGGCCATGGACCTGGCCGCGCAGCAGGGGGTGAGCGAGGCCGAGGTGGTGGCGCGCGCCATGCGCTACGCCAACGCAGTGCTCAACACCGAGGACGAGACCCTGGGCGGCTCCATCGCCCCGGCGCAGCTGGCGCACATCGGGCGGCACAAGGCATTTTTGCGCAAGCAGTTCCGGTGATGCTGCGGCTCAGCGCTTGAAGCCAGCCTCCCGCTGGCTGCGCAGCGCCAGCACGAACACGGTGTCGATGGTCGCCACGTAGTGGTACAGAGCGACATAGCCCCGCGATGCGCGGCCTATCACCAATTCGCGTTTGCCACCCTGCACGGGCCGCCCGATCTGCGGGCTGTGCGTGAGGATCTGCAGGGCTTCCAGAATGCCGCCGATGCGCTCGGGCGCGGAGCCGGGGTCGTATTGGGCGACATGGTCAAAGAAGCGGTCGAAGTCGTCCAGGACTTCCGGAGCCAGCTCAATGCGGGTCATGTGGCGATGGGCGCTGACGCTTACTTGCTCTGGATGCGCGCTGCAGGCTTACGGGGGCGGCCACCCTCCGCACGTGCGGCGAGGTAGGCCTTGGCGTCGTCCCAGGCCACGGTCTGGCCCGTGGTGCGGATGCGAGTCCAGCGCTCGTCCGCCAGGGCCTGGAAGGCGTTGTCCTGCTCCACCTGCTCCACCCTCTGGGCAATCGCGTCCAGGATGAAGGCATGGGCTGTCTTGCCCGCCTGCGCCGCAGCGGCGTTGATGCGGGTTTTTAGCTCATCTTCCAGGCGGATGGTGGTGGTGGACATGGCGGCTCCTGTGCTTGGCTCAATGTAGCACATTCATGCTACATATCGGCGGGCGCATGGCCAGAGGGTATCGGGAGCGATCCATGGCAATTTGTAAGAAGCCGTATTTAATAAAGGCTTTTTGTAACTTTAGAGCGGCCATCGACCAGAATCGCAAAAAACACAAACCAGCGGAGAGGGAATATGCGTAGTTCATCTGTTTTGTGCCTTGGCAAAGGCGAGCAGAGCCATGTCTTTGCCGCCTCGGCGGTACGGTGTTCGTCACTGGTTATTGCCACTGTTGTTGCGGCTTCGATGGCTGGCTGCAGCCCACAAGCACAATCTCCCGCTACGAGCGCGGCACCCGCACCACAGATGGTCATTGATCAGGCTCAGCTGTGCGAGGTCAACGCCTGGCAGCATGACTTGGTCGCCAGTGTCTGCAAGCCTGGGCAAAAGGTGGTGTTTTTGCCTCGCTCCTTCGGCAATGCGCAACTGCCCATCCTTTTTGCGGCGGTCAATTGCGATCTGCGCTATGCCGTGGCGCTTACGGAGGGGGCGGTGACTTGCATCTACAGCCCCATTCAGCCAGCTCCCGCACAGCCAGCAGCGACAGATGCCAGCCAGCCTGCATCCAAACCTTGAAACCTCGTTGATATGCAAATGAAACACCGCTTCATTTCTGCCCTGGCGGTCTCCTTGGCGGCCTTCGTCTATGCGCCATCAGTGCATGCCGATTTTGACAAAGGCTTGGCAGCGTACCAGCAGAAAGACTACGCCACTGCTTTGGCAGAGTTCAAGACAGCAGCAGAACAGCACGAGGCAAAATCTCAAAGTGCGCTGGGCTTCATGTACGCGAATGGCCAAGGCGTAGCGCGCGACGACAAGGAGGCCGCAGCTTGGTATCGCAAGGCGGCGGATCAGGGGTTTGCCTCCGCACAGGCATCACTCGCCAATTTTTACTTCATGGGCCGGGGGGTGGCGCGCGACGTTTCGCAAGCGGTTGTTCTTGCCCGCAAGGCGGCGGATCAAGGCGACTCCTGGGGGCAAAACCTGTTGGGCGTGCTGTATGAACAGGGGCAGGGCGTCTCGCAAGATGCACGCGAAGCCGTGCAGTGGTACAGGAAAGCCGCTGACCAGGGCAATACCAGGGCGCAAAACAACCTGGGCTTGGCCTACTCCAATGGACGAGGGGTTCCCAAGGACGATCGTGAAGCCGCATCCTGGTTTCGCAAGGCAGCAGATGCGGGTTTGGAGGATGCGCAAGCCAACTTGGCCGGCATGTACCTGAACGGCACAGGCGTGCCGCAAAGCCGTGCCGAGGCCATCAATTGGTACCGCAAAGCGGCGGAGCAAAACTACTTCCAGGCCATGATGCAGTTGGGCAGATTGCATGAGCGAGGGAAGGAATACGCCGACGCCCTGGCTTGGTACCGTCAGGCGGCAGACCAGAACTATCCGCCGGCACTAAACCGGCTCGGTGAAATGCATGAGGAGGGGCTGGGTGTGCAGCAAGACCATCGGCTCGCCGTGGAGCTGTACCGCAAGGCAACCGACCTGGGTGACATGGAGGCGCAGTTCAGCCTGGGGCGCATGTACTTGGATGGCAAAGGGGTCGCGCAAAGTGATCAGGATGCGTTCAATTTGTACCACCAGGGCGCCATGCGGGGCTACGCGTTGGCGCAGAACATGCTGGGCTGGATGCATGATCAAGGTCGGGGCGTGAAGAAGGATGCGCTTCAGGCGGTGCAGTGGTACCGCAAGGCCGCCGACCAGGGACTGGCACGGGCGCAAGCGAATCTGGCTGACTCGTACTTTTTAGGGACGGGTGTGCCGCAGGATGATAGAGAGGCCGCGAACTGGTACCGCAAGGCAGCAGAGCAAGGCCATGCCCAAGCCCAGAACGACCTTGGTTTCATGTATGGCGAAGGCCGTGGCGTGCTGCAAAACCACAGCGAGGCAGTCACTTGGTATCGCAAGGCGGCTGCGCAAGGGAGTGCCATGGCGCAGTACAACCTGGGGGTGAATTACGCCAACGGACAGGGGGTTCCTCAGGACGCTACCGAGGCGGAGCGCTGGTACCGTTTGGCGGCTGAACAAGGGCATATCAATGCCCAGAACAATTTGGGCGTCATGTACGAAAACGGCAATGGCGTTGCCCAGAATCCTGTGATCGCCTATGCCCTGTTCAACCTGGCTGCGGCTGGTGGCAATAGCAAAGCGCCCAACAACCGTGCGCGTGTCGCCGAGCAGCTGTCACCCAAGCAATTGGAAGAAGCGCAGGCCGTTTCAAGCGCGTGGCGAGTGAATACGCCGCTGCCCACCAAAACAGCCACCTGGAAGCAGCCGACCTCCAAGCCCGCTGTCCAGTCCAAGCCGAAGGCGGAGCCGCGCGCCGCCGCGCCTGCCGAGCCACAGGTTAGCAGCACCGACTGCCGCCCCAAGACGGCCAGCCTGACCTGTCGCTCGGCTTGCACCAATGGCAATTGCGTGGTGACCTATGCCAATGGCTGCCGCATGCGCGCGCAGGTCAGCCCGAAATTTAATCCACTGAACAGCCAGTGGGAGTACCCCTCGCCGTCGTGCTGATGGTCAGCGCCGCAGCCGGTACGGCTCCTCGAACTCCCGGAAGTCCTGCTCGGCCAGCGCGCCGTCGATCCAGGCCTTGACGCCCGGCAGCGCGCGCACGCGCTGGACATAGGCCTGGATGTGCGCGGGCACCGGCAGGCCGTAGCTGTGCAGGCGCATGCAGACCGGCGCGTAGAAGGCGTCGGCGATGCTGAATTCGCCGAACAGCAGGGGGCCGCCGTGCTGCTCCAGCAGGCCGCTCCACATCTCCACCAGGCGCTGCACGTCAGCGCGCACGGTCGGCTTGTCGCGCCAGAGCAGCGCGCCGATGTCGGGCAGGTGGGCCTCGATGTTCATGGGGCAGGCGCCGCGCAGGGCGGTGAAGCCGCTGTGCATCTCGGCGCACACGCTGCGTGCGCGGGCGCGGGCGGCCTTGTCACGGGGCCAAAGGTTTTTTTCGGGGTAGGTCTCGGCCAGGTATTCGGCGATGGCCAGGGTGTCCCAGATGCTCAGGTCGCCATCGACCAGCACCGGCACCTTGCCGGTGGGCGAGATGCCGGCGATCGTGGCCTTGAACTTCGAATCGTGGTCGAAGCTGTCGAAGCGCGCGAGCACTTCCTCGAACGGAATGCCGGCCTGGCGCAGCAGCACCCAGGGGCGCATGGACCAGGAGGAGTAGTTCTTGTTGCCGATGTAGAGCTGGAGCATGGTTCACCTGCTGAAGAAAAGGGGCCGCAAAAGAGCGGCCCATTGTGCGGCAAGGTGTGAAGGGCGCGAAAGGCGGCAATCCCATGCCGCTGCCCCGGCCAGGGTTATCAGCCCACGCGGGGCGTGGCACGCTCGATGATGGCCTGCACGTCCACGCCGCGTGGCAGCGCGCCGTAGTTGAAGCTGCCTTCGGGCGCGAGGCGCGAGGCGCAGAAGGCGTCGGCCACGAAGGCGGGCGCGCCGCGCACCAGCAGCGAGGCCTGCAGCGCCAGCGCCATGCGCTCGACCACGTGGCGGGCGCGGTATTGCAGGTCGGTGGGGTCGGCGAACTCCTTGCCAAGGTCGCGCACATGCTGGTCGAGCAGGGTGTTCTGGCCCTGGGTATGGCGCAGCTCGGCGAAGAAGGCGTCCACCACCTCGGGCGTCTTGGCCATGGCGCGCAGCACGTCCAGGCACTGGATGTTGCCGCTGCCTTCCCAGATGGCGTTGACCGGCGATTCGCGGAACAGGCGCGGGAACATGCTGTCCTCCATCACGCCGCTGCCGCCGATGCACTCCATGGCCTCGTAGGCGTGGCCGGGGGTGCGCTTGCAGATCCAGTATTTGCCCACGGCGGTCACCAGGCGCACGAGCAGGTCCTCGTGGCGGTTGTCGCGGTGGTCCAGGGCGCGGGCCATGCGCATGGAGAGCGTCATGGCGGCCTCGCTCTCCAGCGCCAGGTCGGCCAGCACGTTCTGCATCAGCGGCTGCTGGTTCAGGCGCGCGCCAAAGGCACTGCGGTGCGCGCAGTGGTGCAGCGCCTGCGACAGCGCCATGCGCATGCCCGCGCTGGAACCCACCATGCAGTCAAAGCGCGTCATGGCCACCATTTCGATGATGTTGCGCACGCCGCGCCCTTCCTCGCCCACCATCCAGGCCAGCGCGCCGCGCAGCTCGGTCTCGCTCGACGCGTTCGAGGCGTTGCCCATCTTCTTCTTCAGGCGCAGCACCTGGAACGGGTTCTTCGTGCCGTCCGGGCGCCAGCGCGGCAGCAGAAAGCACGAAAGGCCCTTGTCGGTGTGCGCCAGCACCAGGAAGGCGTCGCACATGGGCGCCGACACAAAGTATTTGTGGCCCACCAGTTCATACGCCTGGCCGGGGCCGCCCTGGCCCACGGGGTAGGCGCGCGTGCTGTTGGCCTGCACGTCGGAGCCGCCCTGTTTCTCGGTCATCGCCATGCCGATGGTCACGCCGGTTTTCTGCTCCACGGGCACGTTGCGCGGGTCGTACACGCGCGCCGTGATCTTGGGTTCCCACAGCCGCGCCAGGTCGGGCTGCAGGCGCAGCGCGGGGATGGCGGCAAAGGTCATGGTGATGGGGCAGCCGTGGCCGGCCTCCACCTGGGTCTGCAGGTAGTTGCCGGCGGCGCGCGCCACATGGGCGCCAGGGCGCGGGTCGGTCCAGGGCGAGGAATGCAGGCCGTGCTCGATGGCCGTGCCCATGAAGCGGTGGTAGGCCGGGTGAAACTTGACCAGATCGATGCGGTTGCCGAAGCGGTCGTGCGTCTCCAGCTCGGGCTGGTGCTTGTTGGCGAGATGGCCCTGTTCCAGGTATTCGGCCGAGCCGGTGAGCTGGCCGAAGCGCAGCAGATCGGCCTCGGCCCAGGCCGCGCCCTCGCGCTGCACGGCCTCGCGCAGCGCGGTGTCCTGCGCGTACATGTTGTAGTCGGCGAGTTCGCAGGACACGTTCTCGACCCGGTGGGTGTCGGCCAGGTAATGCGAGGGCAGGGCGGTGGTGTCGGTCAGGGCGTTCATGGCGGTGTCTCCGGGGGGCGGGGGAAGGGGGTCAGGCAATGCGCAGGCGGGCCTTGCGCGCAGCGGTGTCGGGGGTGGACAGGGCCTCGTAGAAGCGGTCCCAGATGGCGCGGCCCGCCGCATCGAAGGCGTGCACGCTGTCGATGAAGGCCGCGCGCAGTGCGCCGTCCACCATGGGTTCGGGCAGCAGCGGGTCGTACACCAGCTGGCGGATCGCGGCGCCACCGAGGAAGAACGACTCGCGCGCCGCCTGGTCGATCGGCAGGCGTGCCGCGCCGTCCAGCCAGCGTTGCAGGCGCTCCTGCGTGGCGCGGTAGCCTTGGTTGAGAGCCACGCCATCCCACAGCGCGTCCACGGCGGCCTCGGTGGCGGCATCGAGCGAAGTGCAACCGCAGACCACGGCCTGCGCCTCCAGGCCCAGCGTGTGCAGGCGCGCACGGATGGCGGCAATGTCGGCCTCGATGTTGTCAGGGCGCAGCCAGAAGTCGCGCTGCAGTTCGGCAAAGCCCAGCAGGTGCAGCGCGCGCTCGCGCTGCCGCGTGGCGGCGCGGTCGCCGCGCGCCAGGGCGCCGCAGTGCACCGCCACGTACTGTCCGTTCCAGGGGCGCAGGCGCTCGGCGGTGCTGCGCCAGTGGGACACGTCCTGCGCCAGGCTCTGCGCGGCGGGCCCCAGGCGCCAGGCACCGCGCTCGGTGGCCTGCGCCATGTCCTGCGCGGCCAGCCGCGCCAGCGTCACGCGCACATGGTTCTCGCTGATGCCGAACACGGCGCCCGCCGCCACCGCGTGGCTGACAGGCAGCGGGTCGTCGCCGCTGGCGAGCAACAGCTCCAGCAGCAGGTGTTTGGGCTGGACTTTGGTACTGGGGGAAGAGGACATGCCTCAAATATTACATAAATATCTAATAAAAGAAAATAAATGTAATGAAATGACGCGTACGAAGCCTCTGTGGTTTCGTCCGTCTTTCTCAAGGATGCGGTGGGCGTATTGCGCGCTGACGTGACGGCCTCAGCGGCGTGGGCCAGCAGGCACCGCGCAAGGGCCGCCCCGCCGCGCTGGTGTCGTCCCCCTTCCGCATCGCGCAGCGATGCCAGAGAAGGGGGAAGGCGCGAAGCGCCTCAGGGGGAAGTGCCTCATACAGGCCACACCACCCCGTTGTCATTCAGGATGGCATCCAGCGGCATGTCGTGCGCCTCGGGCTCGAAGTCGTCGAGGTAGCCCTGGGTGTAGCCCAGGCCCACGGTGAAGGGCCGGGGCTGCAGCGTGGCCAGGGTGCGGTCGTAGAAGCCACCGCCGTAGCCCAGGCGGTAGCCGCCCGGCCCGTAGCCCACGCAGGGCACGAAGAGCAGCGTGGGCACGATGACCTCGGTGTCCTTGGGCTTGGGGATGCCGTAGGCGTCTTCCTCCATGGGGCAGCCGGGGTACCAGGCGTGGAAGGTGAGGGTCTTGTGCTGCTTGTTCACCACCGGCAGGCCGATGCGACGCAGCTGCGGTTCGTCGAGCAGTTCGCCGTCCTCCTTCCAGCGGTGCAGGGCGGGCAGGGGGTCGAATTCGCCCTTGATGGGCCAGTAGGCGCCGATGATGGTGTCGGGACGGTTGATGAGCCAGATGCGCATCACCTGCTGCAGCAGGTCGGCGCGCAGTAGGCGATCGCGCAGGTTCAGGCGTTGTTCCACCAGAGTGCGCCGCAGGGCTGTTTTGTCCATCACATAATTCCCTCATGCATTTACCGAAGATTCTGACACCGCTGGTGGCCTGTGTGCTGCTGGCGACTTCTGCGCTGCCCGCGCTGGCGCAGTCCAAGGGCGACCAGGTGCTGCTGGACATGCACCAGGCGTTCCGCAAGGGCGACCGCAAGAAGCTGGAGCAGCTCCTGCCCTCGGCGCGCGGTCACGCGCTCGAACCCTGGGCGGCCTATTGGGAGCTGAAAGCCCGCCTGGGCGAGGCCTCGGCACAGGAGGTGCAGTCCTTCCTGCAGCGCTACGCCGGCACCTACCAGGAAGACCGCCTGCGCAACGACTGGCTGCTGCTGCTGGGCCAGCGCCGCGATTGGGCGCAGTTCGCCGAGCTGCACCCGCAGTACCGCATGCAGGACGACCGCGAGGTGCGTTGCTATGCGCTGCTGATCGACGAGATCAAGGGCGCCGCCCCCGCCAACGTGGGCGAGGAGGTGCGCCGTGCCTGGCATGCGCTGCGCGACGCCGACGATGGCTGCACCCATGCGGCCAGCGAGCTGCATGCCAGCAAGAAGCTTGGCGCGCTCGACATCTGGCGCAAGGCCCGCCTGGCCGTCGAGGCCAACCGGCCGCGCGTGGCGCGCAGCGCCGTGGAGATCGTCGCGCCCGATGCGCTGCCCGCGCTGCGCGAGCTGCTCGATTCCCCGACCAAGTACCTCAAGGCGCACGCCACGGCGCGCGGCAAGGCGCGCCAGGAGCTGGTGCTGCTGGCGCTCATCAAGCTGGCCACCAGCGACGTCGATGCCGCCGCAGCGCAGCTTGACGGCAAGTGGGGCGTGCATCTCTCGCCCGAGGAGCGCAACTGGGCCTGGGGCGTGGTGGGCAAGACGGCGGCGCAAAAGCTTGCGCCCGAGGCGTCGGCGTATTTCGCCAACGTCACGCGCGACACGGACCTGAACGACGAGCTGCTGGGTTGGAAGGTGCGCGCCGCGCTGCGCTCCGGCCAGTGGAAGGTGGTGCGCAAGGCCGTGGACGCCATGAGCGACGAAGCCCGCCAGGACAGCACCTGGGTGTACTGGAAGGCGCGTGCCCTGCTGGAGGGCCGGCCCCACGACGCCGAGCGCGCCGAGGCGCAGCGTCTGTTCGAGAGCATCGCTGGCACGCGGGGCTTCTACGAGCAGCTGGCGCTGGAGGAACTGGGCCAGCGCGTGCCGCTGCCGCCCCCGCCCGCGCCGCTGACGGCCGAGGAAAAAGCCGCCGCGCGCGCCAACCTGGGGCTGAACCGGGGCCTCTACGCCATCCTGCTGGGCCTGCGCGGCGAAGGCGTGCGCGAATGGAACTACACCACCAACCGCCACCAGAACGGCGGCATGAACGACCGCGAGCTGCTGGCCGCCGCCGACTTTGCCTGTGCGCAGGAAGTGTGGGACCGCTGCATCAACACCAGCGAGCGCACGCGCGGCGTGATCGACATGGCACAGCGCTTTCCCATGCCGTTCCGCGACGCGGTGCTGGAGCGCTCGCGCGCCATCGGACTGGACCCGGCCTATGTGTACGGGCTCATCCGCCAGGAAAGCCGTTTCATCATGGACGCCCGCTCGCACGTGGGCGCCTCGGGCCTCATGCAGGTCATGCCCGCCACGGCGCGCTGGACGGCCAAGAAGATCGGCCTGACCGACTTCCGCCCCGAGCACATCACCCAGCGCGACACCAACATCGCCATCGGCACGGCCTACCTCAAGCTGGCGCTGGACGATTTCGCCGGCTCCATGCCCATGGCCGCCGCCGCCTACAACGCCGGCCCGGGCCGCCCGCGCAACTGGCGCAACGGCCCGGTGCTGGACGCCGCCATCTGGGCCGAGAACGTGCCCTTCGCCGAAACGCGCGACTACGTGAAGAAGGTGCTGGCCAACACCACCAACTACGCGGCGCTCATCACCGGTCAGCCGCAGTCGCTCAAGAGCCGCCTGGGCACCGTGGGCCCCCGGGGCAGCGCGGAGCCGGAGTCGAACAAGGATCTTCCTTGAGTGTTTTTGGGCCTCTGGGCTTACGCATCAAGCGTCATCAGCTATATTTTTAATAGCTTACACGCCTGCTGTCTCACAGGTTCACCAGCCACTCGCCCTCGCGCCGCGCCGCGCCCGAGCGCACCAGCTCGTCCATCAGCCCCTCCAGCCATTCGCCCTGGCCGCGGTCGCTGAAATGGCGCGCATGCATGGCGCCAAAGTAGGGCGTGGCGTCGGTCCAGGCGCGCAGGTCGGCCAGGCTGATGCGCTGCCACTCCAGCAGCTTGTACTTGAGCAGCACCTTGGCGGCATAGAGCGCGTGCTTGCCGGGGTGGCTGGCGAAGCCATCGAGCCGCTTGCGCGCCACGCCCAGGGCGCGGGGGGCGTCGTGGAACACCGGGCCGTGGCCGGGGATCACGGTGCGCGGGGCCAGGCGCTCGATCAGGTCGAGCGTGGCGGCCACCTCGGCGAAGGCGCCTTCGCCGTCGAGTTCGGGAAAGACCACGCCAAAGCCGTTCTCCCACAGCGCGTCGGCCGAAATGAGGATGCGGTCCCGGGGCTCGAACAGCACGATGGAGTGCGGGTCGTGCCCCGGCGCGGCGTGCACCTGCCAGGGGCGGTCGCCCAGCAGCTCCTCGGTGCCGGGCTGCAGCAGCGCGTCGCAGCGGAAGCGCGGGCATTCCTGCCCGGTGGGCGTGTAGCTCAGCGCATACGGGTCCCAGTCGCGCACATGCGCGGCCTGGCCGGGCGGAATGGCGGTTTGCACTGCTGGCCAGGCCTGCTGCAGCGCGGCGTTGCCGCCGCAGTGGTCGCTGTGCAGGTGGGTGTTGAGAATGCGGTCGAGTGGCCGCCCGTCCAGCGCCGACTGCACCAGCGCCAGGGTCTGCGCGCCGTGGGTGCAGTAGCCCGTGTCCACCAGCGCCGCCCCCGAATGCTTCCCCGTGAACAGGACGTTGTTGGACGACAGCCAGCCGCGTTCAAATACCGTGATTTCTGGCGGCAGGGCCGATGGATGCTGCGTCATAAGCTATGACAAAAATAGCGTCACGCCTTGGTGGTTCTCAGCTCGCGCCGCAGGATCTTGCCCACGTTGGTCTTGGGCAGGTCGTCGCGGAACTCGATGTACTTGGGCCGCTTGTAGCCGGTGAGGTTGTCGTGGCAGAAGCGCACCACGTCGTCCTCTTCGAGCGAGGGGTCGCTGCGCACCACGAACACCTTGACGGCCTCGCCCGATTTTTCATCGGGGATGCCGACGGCGGCGCATTCGAGCACGCCGGGGCAGGTGGAGATGACGTTCTCGATCTCGTTGGGGAAGACGTTGAAGCCGCTGACCAGGATCATGTCCTTCTTGCGGTCGATGATGCGCGTGTAGCCCTCGGCGTCCATGATGCCGATGTCGCCCGTGCGCATGAAGCCGTCGGGCGTGAAGGCCTTGGCGTTTTCCTCGGGCTGGTTGTAGTAGCCGGGCATGACGTTGGGGCCGCGGATGCAGATCTCGCCCGATTCGCCTTGCGGCACGCTGTTGCCGTCATCGTCCTTGATGGCGATCTCGATGCCCGGCAGCGGCAGGCCGATGCTGCCGGTGAAGGTGGTGTTGTTGACCGGGTTGTTGGTGCCGATGGCGCAGGTCTCGCTCATGCCCCAGCCTTCGATCATGGTGCTGCCCGTAACCTTCTGCCACTGCTTGGCCGTGCCCTCGGACGCCGCCATGCCGCCGGCCTGCGAAACGCACAGGTGCGAGAAGTCGAGCGCGCGGAACTGCGGGTTCTGCAAGAGCGCGTTGAACAGCGTGTTCACCGCCGGCAGCATGTGGAAGGGGCGTTTTTTCAGCACCTCGACGAACTTGGGAATGTCGCGCGGGTTCGGGATCAGCGTCAGGCGCGAGCCCTGGCGGATGGCCAGCAGGCACAGCGTGAGCGCGAAGATGTGGTACAGCGGCAGCGCGGCGATGCTGTTGGCCTTGCTCAGGTCGCCGATCTTGGCCAGCGCCGGCGTGAACCAGGCCTCGGCCTGCAGCGTGGCGGCGATGATGTTGCGGTGGGTGAGCACCGCGCCCTTGGACAGGCCCGTGGTGCCGCCTGTGTACTGCAGGAAGGCGATGGAGTCGTGGTTGGCCTGGCTGGGCTGCAGCGTGCGGCGCGCGCCCAGGGCCAGCGCCTTCTTGAAGCCGGTCACCTGGCGGCCGCCGGTGAGCGGCAGGTCGTAGGCCGGCACCATCTTGGCCAGGTGGCGCACGGCGAAGGTGATCCACTGGCCGTACCAGAAGCCCAGCAGGTCGCCCATGGAGGCCATGACGACGTGCTTGACGCTGGTGTGGTCGATGACCTCGGCCAGCGTGTGGGCGAAGTTCTCCAGGATGACGATGGCGGTGGCGCCCGAGTCCTTGAGCTGGTGCTCCAGCTCGCGCGCGGTGTAGAGCGGATTCACGTTCACGCAGGTGTAGCCCGCGCGCAGCACGGCGGCCATGGTCACGGCGAACTGCGGCACGTTGGGCAGCATGATGGCCACGCGCGCGCCGGGCTCCAGCCCCTGGCCCTGCAGCCAGGCCCCCAGGGCGGCGGAATGGCGGTCCAGCTCGCCGTAGGTCATCCAGCGTTCCATGCACACAGAGAAGGGGCTGGATGCGTGCTTGCGCATCGCTTCTTCCAGCAGGTGCGCTGCCGAGCGGTACTGCTCAGGGTCCACGTCGTGCGGCACGCCAGCGGGGTAGTTCTTCAGCCAGATCTTGTCCATGCGATGTTCTGTGGTCAAAAAGGTGGAAAGGGTGGGCCACGATTTTCCAAGCAAGCGGGTGCTTGGTGTTATCGGGCTTGTCCTAGGGTGGTCGTCAATTCGGTCTCGCAGGCGACAGCGGGGGCCTCGAACAGGGTCTGCATCAGGCGCGACTCGCGCTCCTGCACCGTGGCCAGGAAGCGTTCCACCGCGCCGCGCTGGCGCGCCAGTTCGCCGAAGGTGTCGAAGCCCGACTCCAGGAAGCGTTGCAGCGCGCCCAGGCCCGCCGCGCGCGCGGGGCGGCGCATCATGTGCAACAGGGTGCGCAGGCCGGGCATGCGCGTGAGCCGCGTGAGGTCCTCGCCGATGGCGATGACGCTGGCGAGTTGCTGGTGGCGCGCCGGACGCTCGCCCACGGCGCGCCAGGCGCGGGCGTAGCGCGCGGCCTCGCCGGGGGTGGCGGCCAGGTCTCGCCAGGCATGGCCCATGGCATGGTCCAGCTCCTCCGTCTGGGCGTGCAGCAGCGCCAGCGACACGGCGGTCTGCACCACGGGCTTGGGGAACACGGTCTGCAGCGTGCCGGCGATGCGGCCGAACTGGTCGTCGCGGTCGGAGAAGTCGCCCGGGCTGTAGAGCTCTTCAAGGAAGAAATGCGTGGCCGGCTGGACCATCGGGTCGGCCATGAGGTCGGCATAGGTGCCGGTGAAGCGGCGCGACTGCAGTTCCTTGACCTCTTGCACCGCCTGGGCCAGGGACGGGTCGCCCATGCGGTGCCTGCGCAGGGCCGTCACGTCGGCGATGCTGTTGCGGATGGTGTCGGCGGCGTCCATGGGCTCCCGGGGGTTGGCGCTAGAAGAGCCCATTAGACCCAAAAACGGCCCTGTGCAGCGCATGCGTTTTCGACAGTTCACTCGAATGCGGCGCCCGCGCTTTCGGTTACCCTGCGCCGAGTTCCGTTCCGACCTCCCCCCGCGCCCACCATGATCGCCCGCATGCAAACCCTCTGGACCCTGGCCCTGGTGCTGGGCCCCCTCGCCTGGCTGCTCGCGCTATGGCCGCATTCGCGTGCCTGGGCGCTGGCCGGCGTGGCGCTGGGCTGGGTGATTTTCGCGGCGGTGATGGGGCTGCAGTTCGTGCTGATGCACCGCGCCAACCGTGCCGACCCCGCGCCGCGCGCCGGCCTGCCGCTGGTGCTGCGCGCCTGGTGGCGCGAGATGGGAGTGGCGCTGGTGGTGTTCTGCTGGCGCCAGCCGTTTCGCAGCCGCTCCGTGCCCGACTGGCTGCCGGGCGCCCCCACGGGCCAGCGCGGCGTGGTGCTGGTGCACGGCTTCTTGTGCAACCGGGGGCTGTGGCTGCCGTGGATGGAGCGGCTGCGCGCGGGCGGCCATGCCTATGTGGCGGTGAACCTGGAGCCGGTGTTCGGTTCCATCGACGACTACCCCGCCCTCATCGAGGACGCGGTGCGCCGCGTGACCCTGGCCACCGGCATGGCGCCGGTGATCATCGGCCACAGCATGGGCGGACTGGCCGCGCGCGCCTGGCTGCGCGCCTACGAGGCCGATGCGCGCGTGCAGCACGTCATCACCCTGGGCACGCCGCACGGCGGCACCTGGCTGGGCCGCTACAGCCATACCGCCAACGGCCGGCAGATGCGGCTGGGCAGCGGCTGGGTGCGCCAGTTGCAGGCGGACGAGCCGCGCGCGCGTGCCGGCCTGTTCACCTGCTGGTACTCGAACTGCGACAACATCGTCTTCCCGGCGGGCACGGCGGCCCTGCCCGGGGCGGCGCACCGCTTCATCGAGGGCGTGCCGCATGTGGACATGGCCTGCCACCCACGGGTGGTGCAGACCAGCCTGGAGGCATTGGCGGGCTCGGTGGGCGGACTGAAGGTTTGAGCAAAAATCGCCTCTGGCGCTTGCAGTACAAGCGTCATTAGCTATTGATTTGGTAGCAATATGCTTCTCAAGCGGCCTGGGCCAGCGGGCCATGGGGCGCGAACTCGGGCAGGCCGCGCAGGCGCTCGTAGACCGGCGTGAAGTCGGGCTCGGTCAGCTGGAACAGCTGCTCGAAGCTGTCGATCACGAAATAGGTCTGCTGGTAGCTGTCGATCTTGTAGCGCGTGCGCATGGTGCGTTCGATTTGCAGCGGCAGGCGCTGCGGCTCGGGGCTGTGCACGGCATAAGGCAGCTCGCCCGACGAGCTGAGGATGCCGGCGCCGTAGGCGCGCAGGCCGCCGGGCTCGCGGATCAGCCCGAACTCGATGGTGTACCAGTACAGGCGCGCCAGCATCTCGCAGGCGCCCAGGGCATGCGCCTTGAGGCCGCCCTGGCCGTAGCGCTGTACGTAGTCGGCGAACACCGGGTTGAACAGCAACGGCACATGGCCGAACAGGTCGTGGAAGATGTCGGGCTCGACGATGTAGTCGAACTCCTGGGGCGTGCGGATCCAGTCCGTCACCGGGAACTTGCGGTTGGCCAGCAGCGTGAAGAACGGCAGTTCCGGGATCAGCCCGGGCACGGCCACGATCTCCCAACGCGTGGCGCGGTACAGGCGCTCGTTGATCTCGTCGATGCGCGGGATATGGTCCTTGATGCCGAGCAAGGGCAGGGCGGCGATGAAGGCCTCGCTCGCCAGACCCGGCAGCTGGGCGCTCTGGCGCTCGTAGAGGCGCCGGTAGGTATCGTGGTCCTGGGCGGTGTAGGCGGCCCAGTCCTGGGCGCAGGTGTAGTCCGCGTTGGCGCGCGCATAGTCGCCGCGCGGCGGGCGCTCACTGGCGCCATAGACGACAGGTTCGACGGCCATGGTGTCTCCTTTCTGGTTTTGTATGGTGCACGCGCCACCCACGGCGCATGCAATGGGCGCGCCCCAGGCCAGGGCTCCCGTGCAAGGGCCGCCCCGCCGCGCCGGGAGCGTCCCCCTGCCCGCAGCGCTGCGAGAGCGGGGGGAAGGTGCGCAGCACCTCAGGGGGGTGCTGCCTTACTTCGTGGGCGCCTGCAGCACGCCACGGCGGATCTGGTCCAGTTCGATGGACTCGAACAGCGCCTTGAAATTCCCGTTGCCGAAGCCGTCGTCGCCCTTGCGCTGGATGAACTCGAAGAAGATCGGGCCGAGCTGGTTCTCGCTGAAGATCTGCAGCAGCAGCGCGTCCTTCTTGCCGTCGATGAGGATCTTGCGCTCGCGCAGGGCTTCGAGCGGCTCGCCATGGCCGGGGATGCGCTTCTCCACCAGTTCGTAGTAGGTGTCGGGCGTGTCGAGCAGGCGCACGCCGCTGGCGCGCAGCTTGTCCACCGTGGCGTAGAGGTCGTCCGAGCCCATGGCGATGTGCTGGATGCCCTCGCCCTTGTACATGTCCAGGTACTCCTGGATCTGGCCGGGCTTGTCCTTGCCTTCCTCGTTGATCGGGATGCGGATCTTGCCGCAGGGGCTGGTCATGGCCTTGCTCTTGACGCCCGTGACCTGGCCCTCGATGTCGAAGTACTTGATCTCGCGGAAGTTGAACAGGCGCTCGTAGAAGTCGGCCCACTCGGCCATGCGGCCCCGGTGCACGTTGTGCGTGAGGTGGTCGATGTAGGTCAGGCCGTGGCCGAAGGGGTGCAGCGCCTCCTCCGCGCTCACGCCCGGCAGGGCCTCGAAGTCCACGTCGAAAAACCCGATGTTGCCGATGTCGCCGGGCTGCGCGCCGCCCTTGCCGCGCCAGCGGTCCACGAAGTAGATCAGGCTGTCGCCGATGCCCTTGATGGCCGGGATGTTCAGCTCGCCCGGGCCGGCCTTGCCGGCATAGCCCCAGGCGCCCAGCGACACGGCGCGCTCGTAGGCGGCCTTGGCGTCGTGCACGCGGAAGGCAATGGCGCAGACGCTGGGCCCGTGCAGGCGTGCGAAGCGCTGGGCGAAGCTGTCGGGCTCGGCGTTGATGATGAAGTTGATACCGCCCTGGCGGTACAGCAGCACGTTCTTGTGCCGGTGCCGTGCCACGGGCTTGAAGCCCATGCCTTCGAACACCCGGCCCATGGCCACCGGGTCGGGCGCGGCGTATTCGATGAACTCGAAGCCATCGGTGCCCATGGGGTTGTCCCAGGCGGCGGTGTCGTTCAGGGCCTGCCCGGGCAGTGCTGCGTTCATGGTGTCTCCGTCAGTGAATTGATGTATGTCATGCACTGTAGGGATGGGGGTGCTCAGCATTCAGGCGTAATGCGCCTCCCGATATGGTCTATTTGCAGGAAATTTGCGTGAAATCAAGGCAGTGCGCGGTGAAATTTTGGTGCTTTCGCGGTGCTTGTGCAAATCAGTGCGATGCGGCGGCGGGTTGGGCGCGCAGGGCCAGTGCCGCGTCGATGCGCAATTGTTCCTGCGGGCTGAACAGCTGGTTGCGCAGTTGCTGCAGCCGCGCTGGGTCCTGCGTGGCCTCGCGCGCCTGCTGGTACTGGTCCAGGCGCGACTGCCAGTCGTTTTCCTGCTGGTCGAGCTGCGCCAGGCGCTGGGCGGCCTCCTCGCCATACTGGGCGCTGCGCTCGGCGTGGCGCGTGCGGTCGTCCGTGCCTCGGGCATTGAAGGCGGCGGTTTGCTGGGCCGCGCCCACATGGGCCACCGCCTCGGCGCGCTGGGCACGCTGTTCGGCGCCGAGCCCGGCCTCGGCATCCTGCAGGGCGCTGCGTTTTTGCGCAGGGGTCAGCGCGGTGTTGCGCTCGATCTCCAGGCGGGCCAGCATGTACTGGTCCAGTTCCGCTTCGTGCGCGAACAGGGCGTCGTATTCGTCGGCGTCGAAATACTGCCGGCGCACCTTCTGGCGCGCCTCCATGGCTTCGCGCAGGCCCCGGGGGTCTGTGAGGTCGGCCGGTGCCTTGAGCTGGCCCAGGGCCACGCGGTAGTCCACGTAGCGGCGGGCCAGGGCCAGGGCGCGGGTCGAGAGTTCGGCCGGGAAGTGCTGGCCGGCGAGGGCCTCCAGGCGCTGCTTGAGGGTTTCCGGATCAGGGGCGTCGCCCGCGGCGTGTAGCAGTGCTTCGAGCGCATCGCGCAGGCCCGGGGCCAGCAGCGGGTCGCTGTGGGCCTGGCCCTGGGGGGCGCGGGGGCTGGCGCGCCAGGGCTCTGCAGGTGCGTCCGCCGGGCCGCCGCTGTGCGGCACCGTGGCGCCTGGCGCGAGGCGGGCCGCGCCAGCGCCGAGGGCGTCCGTGCCGCCGGAGGGCTCGCCCGCCTGGGTCCACCACAAGGCGCCCGCCGCCAGCAGCGCGCAGGCCGCCAGCGCCAGGACGCCGGTGGCGGGCTTCACAGTCCGGCCACCTTCAGGCGGTTGGCATGCTGGCGGTACAGCGTGACGGGGTCGGTGGAGAACCAGTCGCGCAGGCCCAGCAGCTGGTTGACCTCGTCCAGGTGGTTCTGGCGGTAGTCGCCCAGGTGCTTGCCCAGTCGCGAGGAGCAGGCCGACACCAGGCCGTCGTTGGCTTCGCCGAACACCAGGCCCAGCACGCCGAGCGCGCCGTCGCTGACATCGAACACATTGGTCAGGGTCTTGGTGCCGGTCCACGAGTAGTAGCGCACGCCGTTCACCAGCTCGGCGCCGTTGCCGCAGCCGCTGGTGGGCACGCCGGCGGCGAAGCGCTGGTTGAATTGGGCAGAGCCGGCGGTGGTCAGCGAGT
Organism: Simplicispira lacusdiani; assembly: GCF_003604195.1. Lineage (GTDB taxonomy): Bacteria > Pseudomonadota > Gammaproteobacteria > Burkholderiales > Burkholderiaceae_C > Simplicispira > Simplicispira lacusdiani. The sequence continues at coordinate 234,324 of NZ_QXGR01000002.1, read as the reverse complement.
CGAGCGCCGCGGTGGGCAGCTGTGGCAGGCTGGAGCCGCCCGAGGCCAGGTTGATGAGCGTGACCAGGGCCGTGGCGGCACCGTTGGCCAGGGTTTCGCTCACGCTGCCGGCGGGTGCCACGCCGCGCACGATGTCGGCCACGCGCGAGCCGCGGTTCACGCCGCCAATCGATGTGACCGAGGCCACGAGCTGCGGTGCCACGCCGGCCACGTAGCGCGTGGTCGGGCCGCCGTGCGAATGGCCGACCAGGTTGACCTTGCTGGCGCCGCTGAGCGCCAGGATGTTCTTCACCTGCGCGAGCAGTTGCTCGCCGCGCACCTCGGTGCTGTTGGCGGCGGACACCTGGGCCACGTACACCTTGGCGCCATCGCGGCGCAGCGCATCGGGGATGCCGTAGAAATAGTCGACCCCGAGGGCGTTGTCGAAGCCGAACAGGCCGTGCACCAGCACGACGGGGTAGCGCGTCTGGGTGTAGCCGCTCTGGGCATGGGCGCTGTGCAGGGGCAGCAGGGCGAAGGCGGCCGAGGCGAAGGCCAGGCCGCGCAGCAGGCGGCCGAAGAAACCGGTCATGGATGTCTCCTGGAATGGTTTTTATGGGTGCTGCAAAAACGAACGACCGTGCGTTTTTGCAGAGGAAATTTTTTGCCATGTGGCCCGGTGTCACCATCGGGACATACCCTGGGCCGGTGCCACAGGTTCCACAGAAGGCGGATGCGTCTGTAAAATCGTGCGCCATGAGTGCAAATGACGCATTGGACAAGCTTGATCGGGCCATCTTGCGCTGTTTACAGGTAAACGGCCGCGAAACCTACGATGTCATCGGCGAGCAGGTGGGCCTGTCGCCCAGCGCCGTGCTTCGCCGCGTCAAGCGGCTGGAAGACAGCGGCGTGATCGATCGCTACGTGGCCCTGGTCAAGCCCGAGGCCGTGGGCCTGGGCCTCACCGCCTACCTCAACGTGCGGCTGGAAAAGCACACCGAAAGCCACAAGCGCAACCCCATGGACCTGTTCCGTGCCAGCGTGCAGACCTGGCCCGAGGTGGTGGAGTGCGCGTCGCTCACCGGCGAGATGGACTACCTGCTGCGCGTGGTGGTGGCCGACATGGCGCACTACAGCCGTTTCATCATGGACACACTGCTCAAGCACCCCAGCGTGCAGGACTGCAAGACCAGCTTCGTGCTCGACCGGGTCAAGGCCACGACCGCGGTTCCCGTGTGATCCCGCCTGTCGCGCCGCCGACAGCAGAATCTGCTGGAAGCACCCGGTGAGCGCAGACAAATGCTTGATTCCATTGGAGGATTTGGCATTTGGTTCTAATTTGTTGCAACGCAGCAAAAAAGACTTGGAGGTCTCAGGGAAAACCCTTACATTGGTCGCATGATCGCTACCAAAGACTGGCTCAAGGCATCCTGGGACGCGGGCACGGACCTGCTGCGCCCCGTGGGGGTCGGCGAGCCCAAGCCCGGCCAAGTCAGCACGCCGCTGATGGTGCCGATCCGCTCCCTGGGCCCCACGTACCGCGAGCGCATCACCGCGCACCTGCTGGCGCTGGAGCCGGCCGACCGCTATCTGCGCTTCGGCTACCCGGCCACGGACGAGCAGGTGCGGCGCTATGCCAGCCAGCTCGATTTCGAGCACGATGACATCTTCGGCATCTACAACCGGCGCCTGGAGCTCATCGCCATGGCCCACCTGGCCTACACCGCGCTGCCCGAGCACAAGAACTGCGCCGAGTTCGGCGTGTCCGTGCTCAAGTCGGCGCGCGGCCGGGGCTATGGCGCGCGCCTGTTCGAGCGTGCCGTGATGCATGCGCGCAACGAGGGCGTGAGCATGGTGTTCATCCATGCGCTGACGGAAAACACCGCCATGCTCAAGATCGCGCGCAACGCGGGCGCCGTGGTGCGCCGCGATGGCTCCGAGTCCGAGGCCTTCCTGGAGCTGCCGCCCGCGAGCCTGGACACGCGCATGACCGAGATGGTCGAGCAGCAGTTCGCCGAGGTGGACTACCAGATCAAGCGCCAGGCCAAGCAGTTCTGGGATTTCCTGGCCGGCGTGCAGGAAGTGCGCGAGGGCGTGCGCAACGCGCGCCACCAGTCCGCCGAGTGAGCGCAGCCCGCCAGCGGCGGGCTGCGGCGGACGCGTGACGGGGTGTCACGACAATCCGTTATCCTAGGAGGTTGTTTCACTACCGCACGTCCTGCACCCCAAGGCTGTGTCAGACCCGCACCCCGCGCGAGCGCTTGAAAAGGAAGACAAGCGCACATTCCTGCAAAAAGTGGTGGAGTTCATCCACCCCGGCCCCGATTCGCCGGAAGAGCTGATCGAAACCCTGGCCGAGGCCGAGAGCAACGACGTCATCGGCGCCGACTCGCGCGTGATGCTCGAACGCGTGATCCGCATGGCCGACATGACAGCCGGCGACGTGATGGTCGCCGCTCCGCGCATGGATCTCCTCGACATCGATGCGCCGTTCGAAGAACTGCTGCGCGTCGTGATCAGCACGGCGCACTCGCGCTTTCCGGTGTACCAGGGCGAGCGCGAGAACATCATCGGCATCCTCATGGCCAAGGACCTGCTCAAGCTGCAGCGGGCCCCGGAGCTGAACATCCGCGCCCTGCTGCGCCCGGCCGTCTTCGTGCCCGAGAGCAAGGGCCTGAACGACCTGCTGCGCGAGTTCCGAGGCAACCGCAACCACCTGGCCGTGGTGATCGACGAATTCGGCCGCGTCGCAGGCCTGGTCACCATCGAGGACGTGTTGGAGCAGATCGTCGGCGAAATCGAGGACGAGTTCGACATCGCCGAGGACGAGGGCGACATCTTCGGCCTGGCCGACCACACCTTCCGCGTGAGCGGCGACACGCCCATCGAGCGCGTGGCCGAAGCCTTCGGCGTGGCCATCGCGGGCTCGGACCCCGAGGAAAGCTTCGAGACCATCGGCGGCCTGATCGCGCACGAGATGGGCCATGTGCCCAAGCGCGGCGAACAGACCGTACTGGCCGGCCTGCAATTCGTCGTGCTGCACACCAAGGGTGGCGCGGTGCGCTGGTTCAAGGTGGCACCCGTGGCGCAGGACAACACGCAGTCCCCCTGATGCCCGCGCCCTTCCCGCAAACGCCGCGCGCGGCGGCGTGGCAGTGGCCGCTGGCGCTGTGCGCCGGTCTGGCGCAGGCGGCGTCGCTGGCGCTGCCCGGCAACGGACAGCCCGCCTGGTGGCTGCAACTGGCCTCGCTGGCGGTGCTGGCCGGTCTGCTGCGCCGCAGCGCGTCCTGGCGCCGCGCCGCCGGCCTGGGCTGGCTGTTCGCCACCGCCTGGCTGGCGGGCACCTTCTGGTGGCTGTTCATTTCCATGCACACCTATGGCGGCCTGGCCGCGCCGCTGGCCGCAGCGGCCGTGCTGGCGCTGGCGGCTTTCCTGGGTAGCTACTACGCGGTGATTTCAGGGCTTTTTAAGGCCCTGGCGCCCAATGGGCGAGTGCTGGCAGCTATTTTTTTCGGAGCGCTGTGGATGCTGGCCGAGCTGGCGCGCGGCGTCTGGTGGACCGGCTTCCCCTGGGGCGCGGGCGGCTATGCGCATGTCGAGGGCCCGCTGGCCGCGCTGGCGCGCGCGATTGGCGTGTACGGCATCAGCGGCGTGGCGGCCCTGCTCGCCATGCTGCTGGTGCAGGTGCGCGGGGAGGACCTGCGCAGCGCGCGCGCCTGGGCGCTGGCCCTGGCGCTGGCCGCGCTGGGCGCGGGCGCCGCGCTGCAGCGCCATTGCGCCGTGGAACTGTGCCAAACGCCCATCGCGCAACCCGCGCCGCCACTGCCCCTGGCGCTGCTGCAGGGCAACATTCCGCAGGACGAGAAATTCCAGCCCGGCAGCGGCGTGCCCATGGCGCTGCAGTGGTATGGCGACCGGCTCACCACGCTGGCTGGCGCCCTGGTGGTGGCGCCCGAGACGGCCGTGCCGCTGCTGCCCCAGCAGCTCCCGCAGGGCTACCTCGACGCCATCGCGCAGCATGTGGCCGGTGGCGACCAGGCCGCGCTGCTCGGCATGCCGCTGGGCAGCCTGGAGACGGGCTACACCAACTCGGTCGTGGGCCTGCAGGCCGGCCAGGCCGAGCCTTACCGCTACGACAAGCACCACCTCGTGCCGTTCGGCGAATTCATCCCGCCGTTGTTCCGCTGGTTCACCGAGCTGATGGAGATCCCGCTGGGCGACTTCGGCCGGGGCGGCCTGGCGCAGCCGCCGTTCGTGTGGCGCGGCGAGCGCCTGGCACCCAACATCTGCTACGAGGACCTGTTCGGCGAGGAGCTGGCGGCGCATTTTCGGGACCCCGCCAGCGCGCCCACGGTGTTCGTCAACCTGAGCAACATCGGCTGGTTTGGCAACACGCTGGCCATCGACCAGCACCTGCAAATCAGCCGCATGCGCACGCTGGAATTCGAGCGCCCCATGGTGCGCGCCACCAACACCGGCGCCACGGCCATCATCGACCACCGGGGCGTGGTCACGCACCAGCTCGAGCGCCATGTGCGCGGCATCCTGCGCGGCCAGGTGCAGGGCCGGGGGGGCGAGCCCACGCCCTATGCCGCCTGGGCCGCGCGCTGGGGCCTGTGGCCGCTGTGGAGCCTGGGCGGGCTCGTGGTGCTGGCGGCGCTGCTGCTGCGGCGCCGTGAGGCCGGGGGCCGTGCGGGATAATGCGTCCCTACAATTCCACACAAGCGATGGCGCGATGGGCAATCAAGGCGGCACGACCGCCGATCTGGAGCACGACTGAAAATGGCAGATTCCTTTTCCTATGAACAACTGATCGCCTCGGGCGAAGGCCGGCTGTTCAATCCTGACAGCGGACGTCTGCCGCTGCCGCCCATGCTGATGTTCGACCGCATCACGCACATCGACGGCGATGGCGGCGCGCATGGCCTGGGAAAGATCGTCGCCGAACTCGACGTCAAGCCCGATCTGTGGTTTTTCGCCTGCCATTTCCAGGGTGACCCGGTCATGCCCGGCTGCCTGGGGCTCGACGCCATGTGGCAGCTCATCGGCTTCTACCTCACCTGGCTGCGCCTGCCGGGCCGGGGCCGCGCGCTGGGCGCGGGCGAGGTCAAGTTCACCGGCGAGGTCGGCCCCGACGTCAAGCTCGTAACCTACGAGATCGACATCAAGCGCGTCATCAAGCGCAAGCTCAACATGGCCATCGGCGATGCGCGCCTGCTGGCCGATGGCAAGGAAATCTACGTCGCCAACGATCTGCGCGTGGGCCTGTTCCTGCGCGAGGAAGGCGTTCCGGGAGCCGCAGCATGAAAAAGCGTGTCGTCATCACGGGCGCGGGGATCGTCTCGTGCATTGGCAACGATCTGGCCACCGTCGAGGCCTCGCTGCGCGCGGGCAAGAGCGGCATCAAGGCCGTGGAGAAGTTCACCGAGCTGGGTCTGCGCAGCCAGGTGGCGGGCGTGCCCGAGATCGACCTTGAATCGCGCATCGACCGCAAGCAACTGCGCTTCATGGGCGACGCGGCGGCCTACGCCCAGATCGCGCTCGAAGACGCCATCGCGCAAGCAGGATTGAGCCCCGAGCAGGTCAGCCATCCGCGCACCGGCCTCATCATGGGTTCGGGCGGCGGCTCGCCGGCCAACCAGATCGAGGCGGCCGATACGCTGCGCGAAAAGGGTATCCGCCGTGTCGGGCCCTACCAGGTCACGCGCTGCATGAGCTCCACTGTCTCGGCCTGCCTGGCGACCAACTTCAAGGTCAAGGGCATCAACTACTCCATCACCTCGGCCTGCTCCACGTCCGCGCACTGCATCGGCGCGGCCGCGCAGCAGATCGCCTGGGGCATGCAGGACGTGATGTTCGCCGGCGGCGGCGAGGAACTGTCCTGGGGCATGGCCCTGCTGTTCGACGGCATGGGCGCGATGTCCAGCAAGTACAACGCCACGCCCGAGAAGGCCGCGCGCGCCTATGACGCCAACCGCGATGGTTTCGTCATCGCCGGCGGCGGCGGCGCCGTGGTGCTGGAGAGCCTGGAGCACGCCCAGGCACGTGGCGCCACCATCCTGGCCGAAGTGGTCGGTTTTGGCGCCACCAGCGACGGCGAGGACATGGTGGCCCCCTCGGGCGACGGAGCGATGGCCTGCATGCGGCAGGCCATGGAAGGGCTGGACGGCCCCATCGACTACATCAACACGCACGGCACCTCCACGCCCGTGGGCGACATGCAGGAAGTGCGCGCCATGCAGGCGGTGTTCGGCGACCAGGTGCCGCCGTTCTCGTCCACCAAGTCGCTCACTGGCCACTCGCTGGGTGCCACGGGCGTGCAGGAGGCGATCTACTGCCTGATCATGCTGAACAAGGGCTTCATCGCCGGCTCGGTGAACGTCGAGACGCCGGACCCGGCGCTGGACGGCATGCCCCTGGTCACGCAGACGCGCGACGCCCAGCTCGCCACCGTGCTCTCCAACAGCTTCGGCTTCGGCGGCACCAACGCCAGCCTGGTACTGCGCCGCTGGAAGCCGTAAGGCGGGTTTGTTGCTCCAAAAAAGAGAGCTGCCAGCGCTTGCTGAATAAGCGCTGGCAGCTCTTTTTGCTTATCAATTGCGGCGTGTGGCGCGCCCCGTAAAATGACGGGCTTGCGCGCAGTCGCCGCGCCCCTCCCTCCGAATCCCCAGCCATGCTGACATTCCAACAAATCATCCTGAAGCTGCAGACCTACTGGGACGCCCAGGGCTGCGCCCTCCTGCAGCCCTACGACATGGAAGTGGGCGCGGGCACCTCGCACACCGCCACCTTCCTGCGCGCCATCGGCCCCGAGCCCTGGAAGGCCGCTTACGTGCAGCCCAGCCGCCGCCCCAAGGACGGCCGCTACGGCGAGAACCCCAACCGCCTGCAGCACTACTACCAGTACCAGGTGGTCCTCAAGCCCGCGCCCAGCAACATCCTGGAGCTGTACCTGGGCTCGCTCGAAGCGCTAGGCTTCGACCTCAAGAAGAACGACATCCGCTTCGTCGAGGACGACTGGGAGAACCCCACGCTGGGCGCCTGGGGCCTGGGCTGGGAAGTCTGGCTCAACGGCATGGAGGTGACGCAGTTCACCTACTTCCAGCAGGTCGGCGGCATCGACTGCAAGCCCGCCACGGGCGAGATCACCTACGGCCTGGAGCGCCTGGCCATGTACCTGCAGGGCGTGGACAACGTCTACAACCTGGTCTGGACGGAAGGCGCGGACGGCTCTCGCCTCACCTATGGCGACGTGTACAAGCAGAACGAGGTGGAGCAGTCCACCTACAACTTCGAGCACAGCGACGCCGACTTCCTGTTCACTGCCTTCAATGCGCACGAAAAGCAGGCCAAGTACCTGATGGAGCAGCAGCTCGCGCTGCCGGCCTACGAGCAGGTGCTCAAGGCCGCGCACAGCTTCAACCTGCTGGATGCGCGTGGCGCCATCAGCGTGACCGAGCGCGCCGCCTACATCGGCCGCATCCGCAACCTGGCGCGCGCCGTGGCGCAGAGCTACTACGACAGCCGCGAGCGCCTGGGCTTCCCCATGGCACCGCGTGAGTGGGTGCAGCAGATCGCCAAGAAGGCCGCTTGAGCGCAGGAACACGACACCATGACGACCCAAAACCTTCTCGTTGAACTGTTTGTGGAAGAGCTGCCCCCGAAGGCGCTCAAGAAGCTGGGCGATGCCTTCGCCGGCGTGCTGTTCGATCAGCTCAAGTCGCTGGGCCTGGTCGGCGCCGATTCGGGCGTGACCGCCTTTGCCTCGCCGCGCCGCCTGGCGGCCCATGTGAGCCATGTCTGGCTCAAGGCCGAGGACAAGGCCGTGCAGCAGAAGCTCATGCCTGTGAGCGTGGGCCTGAACGCCGAGGGCCTTCCCACGCCGGCCCTGCTCAAGAAGCTGCAGGCGCTGGGCGCCGACCTGTCCGACCCGGCCGCCGCCGTGGCAGCGCTCAAGCGCGCCAGCGACGGCAAGGCCGAGGTGCTGTTCTATGACAGCCTGGTGAGCGGCGCCACGCTCGACACCGGCCTGCAAAAAGCGCTGGACGAGGCCATTGCCAAGCTGCCCATCCCCAAGGTGATGAGCTACCAGCTGGAGACCGACTGCGAGCTGCCCGGCTGGAGCAGCGTGCATTTCGTGCGCCCCGCGCACGGTCTCGTGGCCCTGCACGGCAGCACCGTGGTGCCCGTCAAGGCCCTGGGCCTGAGCGCAGGCAACACCACCACCGGCCACCGCTTCGAGGCGGCCAAGGCCCAGGTGGTGCTGGCCCATGCCGACCAGTACGCCGACACCCTGGCGCGTGACGGCGCCGTGATCGCCAGCTTCGCCGAGCGCAAGGCCGAGATCGCGCGCCAATTGGCCGCGGCGGCCGCGCGCGTGGGCGGCGGCGCGCGTCCCATCGAGGACGATGCCCTGCTCGACGAGGTGACGGCGCTGGTCGAGCGCCCCAACGTGCTGGTTTGCGAGTTCGAGGAGCAGTTCCTCGGCGTGCCGCAGGAATGCCTGATCCTCACGATGAAGGCCAACCAGAAATACTTCCCGCTGCTCGACGCGGCCGGCAAGCTGACGAACAAGTTCCTGGTGGTGAGCAACATCAGCCCCGAGGACGCCAGTTTCGTCATCGGCGGCAACGAGCGCGTGGTGCGCCCGCGTCTGGCCGACGCCAAGTTCTTCTTCGACCAGGACCGCAAGAAGACGCTGGCCTCGCGCGTGGACAGCCTGGCCAAGGTGGTCTACCACAACAAGCTGGGCACGCAGGGCGAGCGCGTGGAGCGCGTGCGCGCCATCGCCCAGGCCATCGCAACGCAGCTGGGCGATGCGCAACTCGTGCAGCAGGCCGACCAGGCCGCGTTGCTGGCCAAGACCGACCTCGTGACCGACATGGTGGGCGAGTTCCCCGAGCTGCAGGGCATCATGGGCCGCTACTACGCGCTCAACGACGGCCTGGCCACCGAGGTGGCCGACGCCATCGAGGACCACTACAAGCCCCGCTTCGCTGGCGACGAGCTGCCGCGCAACCTGGCCGGCGTGGTGGTGGCGCTGGCCGACAAGCTCGAAACCCTGGTGGGCATGTTCGGCATCGGCAACCTGCCCACGGGCGACCGCGACCCGTTCGCGCTGCGCCGCCACGCGCTGGGCGTGATCCGCATGCTGGTCGAGAAGAACCTGCCGCTGGACCTGCAGGCGCTGCTGCAGAGCGCCGTGCCCGCGTTCGGCGACAAGATCCAGGACGCCACGGCGTCGCTGGCCGATTTCATCTACGACCGCCTCGCCGGCAGCCTGCGCGAGCAGGGCTACCGCGCCCAGGAAGTCGATGCCGTGCTGGCCCTGCGCCCGCAGCGCCTGGCGCTGGTCGGCCAGCAGCTCGCCGCCGTGCGCGCGTTTGCTCAGCTCCCCGAGAGCCCGGCCTTGGCGGCGGCGAACAAGCGCGTGGGCAACATCCTGAAGAAGGCCGAGGTCGAAGGCCCGGTGGATGCCCATGTCAACCCCGAACTGCTGCGGGAGCAGGCCGAACAGGACCTGTATGCCGCGCTGCAGCGCTTCGTGCCCGAGGCCAACGCGCAGTTCGACGCGGGCGATTACACCGCCAGCCTGCAAACCCTGGCCGTGCTGCGCGCGCCGGTCGATGCGTTCTTCGATGACGTGATGGTCAACGCCGAGCAGCTCGACCTGCGCCTGAACCGCCAGGGCCTGCTCAAGACCCTGCACGACGCCATGAACCGCGTGGCCGACCTCTCGCGCCTGGCGGCCTGAGGTGCCCGAGTCCCAGCCTGCCGCCGTGCGGCGCACCGCCTGGCTGCTGTTCGCGCCGCCCGCGCTGCTGGCGGGGCTGCGCTGGTTCCTGCAATGGCAGGATGGGCGCCGGCCGCAACTGCCGGCGCTGCCGCTCGTGCCCATGGCGCCGCCCTCCGCCACGGCGCTGGACCTGTTCCTGCCCGCTCTCTGGGCGATGGGCGCGCTTCTTCTGCTGGGCCTGGCGGTGTTCTGGGCCGTGCGCCGCTGGGGCGGGGCGCGCGTGCGCGCGGTGCTGGCCTGGGCCTGGGCGCTGCTTTGGCTGGCGGGCAGCGGCGCGCTGCTGGAGCGCCACCTGAACCTGCGGGGGCTGCAGCCGCTATCGCCCGTGCGCGCCGAGGTGCTGGGCAGCCGGCCGCGTCCGCCCAGCTTGCACGCCGTGGGCGGCACCGAACTCGTGCTGCGCGTGGCCGGGCTGTCCGCGCCGCGCCAATTGGTGCTCGACGATCCGCGGGCCGCGCAGTGGCGGCCGGGCCAGCCCCTGCTGCTGCACTGGGCGCACGGCCGTTTCCACGGGCTTTTCGTCACGCGCTGGCAGGCCGGGGAGCCATCCACGCTGTCCATGCCGGATCTTCGATAATGGCCCCATGAAAATCGTCATCCTGAACCGCGACGGCACCATCAATGCCCTGGGCAGCGACGAGTTCGTGGCCTCGCCCGAGGACTGGGTTCCCCTGCCCGGCGCGCTCGAAGCCATCGCGCGGCTCAACCGCTCGGGCTGGCACGTGGTGGTGGCCTCCAACCAGCCCGGCCTGGGGCGCGGCATGTTCGACGTGGCCACGCTCAACGCCATCCACGCCAAGATGCACCGCCTGCTGGCCGCCGTGGGCGGGCGCATCGACGCGGTGTTCTATTGCCCGCACGCCCCCGACGAGGAATGCACCTGCCGCAAGCCCGCGCCCGGGCTCATGGAGCAGATCTGCGAGCGCTACGGCGTCGACTGCGAGGACATCCAGGTGGCGGGCAACTGCCTGGTGCACCTGCAGGCGGGCGCCGCCATCGGCGCCCAGCTGCACCTGGTGTGCACTGGCGAGTCGGAGCATTTCTCGCCCGCCGAGCCCCTGCCGCCCGGCTGGCCCGAAGGCACGCGCGTGCATGCGGACCTGGCGGCCTTTGCCGATCACCTGCTGCAAAAGGCTGGCGCCGCACCGTCCTGATCCACCGCCATGATGCAGCGTTTCGTGCAACTGGCGCTGGACCTGTTCGATCCGCCGGCCGCTGCTTCCGTGGGGCAAGCGGATTCAAGGCAAAAAAAGCCTCAAGAGCCCAAGGAGCAATCGTCAGTAGCTCCTGAAAATATAGCAAATGGCGCGCCCCCCGAGGCCGCCAGGCTGCCGGACATGCTGGCGCCCGCGAGCTTTCGCCACCCCCGCGCCAACCGCGAGGTGCTGCTGGACGGCGCGGTGGTGGCCTACGCGCTGCAGCGCGCGCGGCGGCGCAGCATCGGCTTCACCGTGGGGGCCGACGGGCTGTCGGTGCGGGCGCCCGCCTGGGCCACGCTGACGGCCGTGGACGCCGCGTTGCGCGGGAAGTCGGGCTGGATCCTGCGCAAGCTGGGCGAGGCGCGCGAGCGCCAGCAGCGCCTGGAGCATGCGCGCATCGTCTGGCGCGACGGCGCCTTGCTGCCCTACCTGGGCGCGCCGCTGCGCATCGTGCTCGACCCGGCGCAGAGCGCCGCCGGCCAGTTGCGCGAGGCAGGCGAGGGCGGCGCGCGCCAATTGCACATCGGCCTGCCGGCCTCGGCCCAACCGGAGCAGATCCGCGATGCCGTGCAGGCTTGGCTGATGCGCAGCGCGCGGCGGCATTTCACCGCGCGGCTGGAGCATTTCGCGCCGCTGCTCGGGGTGCGCTGGACGCGTCTGCGCCTGTCCAGCGCGCAGACGCGCTGGGGCAGCGCGCGTGCCGACGGCTCGATCAACCTCAACTGGCGCCTGCTGCACTACCCAGGCACCGTCATCGACTACGTGGTGGCGCACGAACTGGCCCATCTGCGCGTGATGGACCACAGCCCGCGCTTCTGGGACACCGTGCGCACCGTGGTGCCCGACTACGCGGCGCTGCGCCGCCACCTGCACGACGAGCCCGCGCCTTTGTGGGACTGATTGCTCCTAAAAACATAGCTTTTGGCGTAATGAATACGCGCGTTGGTGGCTCTTTTCTTGAAACCTCGCGCGCGCACGCCGGTTTTTGCGCGGGCCGCCGTCCTGGGCCAGAATGGAGCGCCCCGTACCGCATGAACCCGCAACCATGATCCCCCTGCAACTCTTCGATCCCGCCTCGTGCAGCTACACCTACATCCTGCACGACAGCGCCACGCGCGAGGCGCTCATCATCGACCCGGTGGACGCGCAGGTGGACCGCGACCTCGCGGTGCTGCAGGCCCGGGGCCTCACGCTGCGCTGGGCCGTGGAAACGCACAACCACGCCGACCACATCACCAGCGCCGGCCTGCTGGCCGAGCACACCGGCGCGCGCACGGCGGCGCCAGCGGGCTGTGGCATCGGCACCGCGAGCCGGCAGCTCGCGAGCGGCGACACGCTGGTCTTCGGTGGCGAGAGCCTGCGCGCCCTGGCCACGCCGGGGCACACGGCGGGCAGCATGTCCTACCTGTGGCGCAGCCACGTGTTCACCGGCGACGCGTTGCTCATCAACGGCTGCGGCCGCACGGATTTCCAGTCGGGCAGCGCGCGCCAGCTCTACCGCAGCCTCACCGAGGTGCTGTTCGCCCTGCCGCCCGAAACCATGGTGTGGCCCGGTCACGACTACCACGGGCGCAGCCATTCGACCATCGGCGCCGAGAAGGCGGGCAACGCCCGCGTCGCCGGGCGCGGCGAGGCGGAATTCGTCGCGCTGATGGAGGGCCTGCACCTGCCCCCGCCCGCGCGCATGGGCGAGGCCGTGCCCGCCAACCAGCATTCGGGCCTGCGCCACGACGCCGGCGCCACCGGCCACGCTCAGCCGCGTGCCGCCCAGGGCTACGCCGGCGATGTGCCGCCGCTCGTGGCCTGGCAATGGGTGCAGGCGGGCGACGCCGTGCTGGTGGATGTGCGCACCGACGCCGAGCGCGCCTGGGTGGGCGAGGTGCCGGGCGCCGTGGCCGTGGCTTGGAAGCAGTGGCCTGGCATGGCCCTGAACCCGGATTTCGACGCCCAGATCCGCGCCGCCGTGCCGCCGGGCCGCAAGGCCCTGCTGCTGTGCCGCAGCGGCGTGCGCTCCATCGCCGCGGCGCAGCGCGCCACGGCTCTCGGGCTGGAGGCCTGGAATGTGTTGGAAGGTTTCGAGGGGGACCCCGACCAGCAGGCGCACCGTGGCCTGCGCGGGGGCTGGCGCTTCCACGGCCTGCCGTGGCGCCAGGGCTGAAGGACGACAACCCCCTGTGGCGCTGCGCGCCTTCCCCCTTCTCTCGCCCCGCTGCGCGGGCCGGGAAGGGGGACGCCACCAGCGCGGCGGGGCGGCCCTTGCGCGGTGGCCGCTGGCCCGGGCAGCACCTGAGGCATGGACTGCTGGCGGTGCATAAGCACCATGGGCCGGCTGGTGTCACGGCCGTGCAAGAGGGCCCTTGAAAACCCGGGATAATCCGCCGCATGACATTTCTGGCCATCGACGTGGGCAACACCCGCCTGAAGTGGGCGCTGTACGAGGCGCCGCATCCCGGGGCCGCGCTGCTGGCGCAGGGCGCCGAATTCCTCGACCACATCGATCGCCTGTCCGAGACGGCCTGGGCCCGGCTGCCCGCGCCCACGCGCATGCTGGGCTGCGTGGTGGCGGGGGATGCGGTCAAGCGCCGCATCGAGGAGCAGATGGAGCTGTGGGACGTGGCGCCGCAATGGGTGGTGTCGTCCGCGCAGGAGGCGGGCCTGACCAATGGCTACGACCACCCCACGCGCCTGGGTTGCGACCGCTGGGTGGCCATGATCGGCGCGCGCCAGCGCATCCTGGCGCAGGGCCGGGCACGCCCCCTGGTGGTGGTGATGGTGGGCACGGCGGTGACGGTGGAGGCCATCGACGCCGACGGGCGCTTTCTCGGCGGGCTCATCCTGCCGGGCCACGGCATCATGCTGCGCGCGCTCGAATCGGGCACGGCCGGCCTGCACGTGCCCACGGGCGAGGTGCGCCTGTTCCCCACCAACACCAGCGACGCGCTCACCAGTGGCGGCACCTATGCCATCGCGGGCGCGGTCGAGCGCGTGTACCAGCACCTGCTGCAACACTGCGGCGAGGAGCCCGCCTGCCTGATGACGGGTGGCGCCGGCTGGAAGATGGCGCCGAGCATGACGCGGCCGTTCGAGCTGGTGGACAACCTGATCTTCGACGGCCTGTTGGAGATCGCGGCCCGGCGATTCACCGGAGCCTAGCGAAGGGAGCACGCATCCACGGCCTGGCGCGCAGCCCCATGAGGCGGGCGCGGGCCGTTTCGCCGCGCTGGCGGCGTTCCCCTTCCCGCAGCGCGCGGGGGGTTACTCTTCCAACTCTGCGCGTGCCATTTCCACGTCCAGGCGTTCCATGGCGTCCAGCGGTTCGCTCGCGGCGGCTTGCTCGTAGAGCGCGGTGGCTTCCTTCATCTTCTTGTCGCCGTCGAGCATGACGAGGGCGTTGGCGTATTCGATCATGGCGATGGCCGAGCCCGGGTTGAGCTTGAGCGCCTCCTGGAACAGCTTGAGTCCGGTGTCCTTCTTGGCGCCATAGGTCATGCCGCCGATCAACGAGCCCACCTTGTCGATCACCTCGGCGTGGAAGGCGCCCAGCGCGATGCGCGCGTCGGCATGCTTGGGCGCCAGGGCGATGGCTTTTTCCAGCGATTCCTTGATCTTGCCGCCCAGACCCTGGGCCAGCGCCTTGGCCACGCTGATGCCCTGGCTGTAGCGTCCCAGCGCGTAGGCATGCCAGTACCAGGCGTTGGCGTTCTGGGGGTCTTCGGCGGCCTGCGCCTCGGCCTGTTCGGCCACTTGCAGGAACAGGTCCAGGCGCGCCTTTTCCTTCTTTTCGAGGTAGGTGGCGTAGATGGCCGTGGCCTTGTTGGCCACCGTGAGGCCGGCGCCTCCGGCTTCCATGCCGGCCTCGGCGGCCCGCTGGAAATCACCGTTGTGGAAGTGGGCCCAGGCCTGGAGCACGGCGGCGTCCTTGGGCAGGGGTTCGGCGTCGCCGGCGTGCAGGCGGGCCCATTGTTTCTTCAGGCTGGCGGCGTCGAACTGGTAGTCGCCAGCGTGGGGGAAGGGGGTCCATTTCGCCATGTGTGTCTCCGTGGTCTGGTTGGTTTTTTTAAGAAGGCGGGGGCGGGGCCGGAAGGGAAAGAGAATCTTTGCTTTAGCTCTTCATGGTGCGCGAATGGCGCTGCCCAGGCTGGTGGCCCCCGCGCAAGGGCCGCCCCGCCGCGCTGGGGGCGTTCCCCTTCCGCATCGCGCAGCGATGCCAGAGAAGGGGGAAGGAGCGAAGCGACATAGGGGGTTGTTCACTGCGAGTAGGCGCTGGCCAGCTGTAATAGGTGGGCGCGCTGGCCGGGTTCGAGGTAGGGCATGAGCAGGTTGAGGACGTGGTGCGCGCCGCGCAGCAGCGCGGCCTGGGCGCTCTCGGGTTCGAGGGCGCGGCGCGGGTCGCGCACGTACTCGAAGCTGAGCCAGTAGGTCAGCACCACCACCATGCTGGTGGCGGTGGGTTCGAGCTCGCGCGCATCGATCTGCAGGGCACCGGCGCGCGCCATGCCGTCGAGCAGGTTGCGCACGGCGTGGGTCTTGTTGTGCAGCACGACCTGGAAGTGCTTTTCGAGCCGGCGGTTCTTCGACAGCAGGTCGTTGAGGTCGCGGTAGAGGAAGCGGTACTGCCAGATCAGCTCGAACAGCGTGTGCATGAAGAACCATGCGTCCTCGACGTTGCGCACGCCGCCGCTGGCGCCGAGCAGTTCGGTCAGCGAGCGCTCGTAGCGGTCGAACAGCGCGTTGATGAGCTCGTCCTTGGCCGGGTAGTGGTAGTAGAGGTTGCCGGGGCTGATGCGCAGCTCGGCGGAGATGAGGGTGGTCGAGACGTTGGGCTCGCCAAACCGGTTGAACAGTTCGAGCGTGACTTCCAGTATGCGTTCAGCGGTGCGGCGCGGCGCTTTTTTCACCATGTGTACTGGCCCTCATGCCTCGGATGGAATGCTTTTCTGGGACTACTCTAACCGACGTTTTCAGGCGCCCGGAATGCTGCACTGCGGCATTCTGGGGGTATGAATGCACAGCGGCTGTCACACCTTGGGCGTGACAGCCGCTGCGTGCAGGAAC
The DNA here is from genome assembly GCF_003604195.1 of Simplicispira lacusdiani. Classification (GTDB taxonomy): domain Bacteria; phylum Pseudomonadota; class Gammaproteobacteria; order Burkholderiales; family Burkholderiaceae_C; genus Simplicispira; species Simplicispira lacusdiani. The sequence continues at coordinate 218,295 of NZ_QXGR01000002.1, read as the reverse complement.
CGGGGTCCCTGCGGCATGCCATGGGGCGATCAGGCGGCGCTGGCCGCGCCGTCCGCTGCCTGCGCGGTGTCGGTGCCACGCGGAGCCACCTTGGGGAAGGGGGCGCGTGCCTTGGCGGTGGTCTTCTTGACGGCGGCCTTGGGCGCGGCCTTCACGGCGGGTTTGGCGGCCGGCTTGGCGGCGACCTTCTTGGCTGCGGGCTTGGCCACGGCCTTCTTCGTCGCGGGCTTTGCCGCAGCCTTCTTGGCGGCGGGCTTGGCGGCCTCCTTGGCTGGCGGGGCCTTGCCCAGGCTCTTGGCCAGGGCGTCGATGCGGGCGTTGAGCACGTCCAGGTCGCGGGCAGAGGGCACGCCCAGCTTGGACAGGGCGGTGGCCACGCGGTCTTCGAAGATGTTTTCCAATTTGTCCCACTGACCGGCGGCGCGCGAGCCGATGTCGCTGGCCATGCTGGTCACGCGGCTGGTGGCTTCCGAGATCTTTTCCTCGGCCACGGCCTGGGTCTTGCGCTGGATGGACAGGCCTTCCTTCACCAGGGCCTCGAACACCTTGCCGCCTTCTTCCTGGGCCTTGGAGAAAGCGCCCAGGCCGGCCAGCCAGATCTGCTGTGCCGAGTCCTTGACGGTGCTGGACAACTGAGCGCCAGTCTTTTTCTTGTCGTTGCTGAGTTTTTGCAGTTTCTTGACCATGTGGCCTCCAAGGAAGGGATGAAATGGGTGCCGCGGCGATCTGCTTTTGGCATAGGCCGGACTGTACGCGCTGTGCCCTGTGCCGTGTAGGTGCGCGCTCCTAAAAGCGTAGAGCCTGCCGTCTAGGATATGCGGTTTGGGTAGCATCGGCACGGGTTTTTGCTGAAGCCTGCGGCCATGCGGCTGGGCAAGAATGAATGCAGCGATCAACAGGAGTATTCCCATGCAGTATTTCGTGACAGGGGCGACAGGGTTCATTGGCAAGCGGCTGGTCAAAAAGCTCCTGGAGCGCAAGGGCAGCGTGGTGTATTTCCTGCTGCGCAAGGAGAGCGCGGACAAGGTGGCCGAACTGCGCCGCTACTGGGGCGTGAGTGCCACGCGCGCTGTGCCGGTGTTCGGCGACCTCACGGCGAAGAAGCTCGGGGTGTCGTCCGAGGATGTGAAGAAGCTCAAGGGCCAGATCGACCACTTTCACCACCTGGCCGCCGTCTACGACCTTTCGGCCGACACCGAGAGCCAGGTGGCCGTGAACATCGAGGGCACGCGCAACACGGTCGATTTCGCACGGGCCATCGACGCCGGCCATTTCCATCTCGTCTCGTCCATCGCCGCGGCCGGCCTGTACGAGGGCGTGTTCCGCGAGGACATGTTCGAGGAGGCCGAGGGCCTGGAACACCCGTATTTCATGACCAAGCACGAGAGCGAAAAGATCGTGCGCCAGGACTGCAAGATGCCCTGGACGGTGTACCGCCCGGCCATGGTGGTGGGTGACAGCACGACCGGCGAGATGGACAAGATCGACGGCCCGTACTACTTCTTCAAGCTCATCCAGCGCATGCGCCAGCTGCTGCCGCCGTGGATGCCCGCCGTGGGCCTGGAGGGCGGGCGCGTGAACATCGTGCCGGTGGACTTCGTGGTCAATGCGATCAACGTGATCAGCCACCAGCCGTCGATCGGCAAAAAATGCTTCCATCTGGTCGATCCGGTGGGCTACCGCGTGGGCGACGTGCTCGACATCTTCTCGCGCGCCGCGCATGCGCCGCGCATGAACCTGTTCGTCAACGCGGCCCTGCTGGGTTTCATCCCCAAGGGCGTGAAGAAAAGCCTGATGGCCATCGCGCCGGTGCGCCGCGTGCGCAATGCCGTGCTCAAGGACCTGGGTCTGCCCGAGGACATGCTCACCTTCGTGAACTACCCCACGCGCTTCGACTGCCGCGAAACGCTGGCGGCGCTCAAGGGCTCCGGGGTGGAATGCCCCAACCTCAAGGACTATGCCTGGCGGCTGTGGGACTACTGGGAGCGCCACCTCGACCCCGAGCTGTTCATCGACCGCACGCTCAAGGGCACGGTGGGCGGCAAGGTGGTGCTGGTGACGGGCGGGTCGTCGGGCATCGGCCTGGCGGCGGCGCACAAGTTCGCCGAGGCGGGCGCCACCACCATCATCTGCGGACGCGACCAGGACAAGCTCGACGCCGCTTGCCAGGAAGCCAAGGCCAAGGGCTACCAGTTCATCGCCTATGCGGCCGACATCGCCGACATGCCCGACTGCGACCGCTTCGTGCGGCAGCTCATCGCCGACCATGGCGGTGTGGATTTCCTCATCAACAACGCGGGCCGCTCCATCCGCCGCGCCATCGAGTCGAGCTACGACCGTTTCCACGATTACGAGCGCACCATGCAGCTCAACTACTTCGGCTGCCTGCGCGTCACCATGGGCTTTTTGCCCGGCATGGTGGAAAAGCGCAAGGGCCATGTGGTGAACATCAGCTCCATCGGCGTGCTGACGAACGCGCCTCGTTTCTCCGCCTACGTGGCCAGCAAGGCGGCGCTCGATGCCTGGACGCGCTGCGCATCGAGCGAGTTCGCCGACCAGGGCATCACCTTCACCACCATCAACATGCCGCTGGTGCGCACGCCCATGATCGCGCCCACGCAGATCTACAACAACGTGCCCACGCTCAGTCCCGAGGAGGCCGCCGACATGATTGCCCAGGCCTGCATCTTCAAGCCCGTGCGCATCGCCACGCGCCTGGGCATCCTGGGGCAGGTGCTGCACGCCCTGGTGCCGCGCGTGGCGCAGATCGGCATGAACGCCAGCTTCCGCATGTTCCCCGACTCGACGGCGGCCAAGGGCGACAAGAGCGGTAAGCCGCAGCTGTCGGCCGAGGCCATCGCGCTGCAGCAGATGATGCGCGGCATCCATTTCTGAGGGCTGCGCGCCCCCAGGGTAAATGGTTACAGGTCGGGGCCGGGGTGGTGGGATAATCGCAAGCTTTGCCTGCAGGCTCTAACAACGGTCTATCCCATGATCCTCGTCACCGGCGGCGCCGGCTTCATCGGCGCCAATTTCGTTCTCGACTGGCTCGGCGGCTCCAGCGAGGGCGTCGTCAACCTCGACAAGCTGACCTACGCGGGCAATCTGCACAACCTGGCCAGCGTGCGAGGCGATGCGCGCCATGTTTTCGTGCAGGGTGACATCGGTGACCGGGCGCTGCTGGACCGTCTCCTGGCCGAACACCGGCCCCGCGCCATCGTGAATTTCGCGGCCGAATCGCACGTTGACCGCTCCATCCACGGTCCCGAGGACTTCATCCAGACCAACGTCGTCGGCAGTTTCAGGCTCTTGGAGGCTGCGAGACACTACTGGCAAGCGCTTCCAGCGATCGAGAAAGAAGCATTCCGCTTCCTGCACGTGAGCACCGACGAGGTCTACGGCACCTTGGCGCCCGATGCTCCCGCGTTCACCGAAACGCACAACTGCGAGCCCAACAGCCCGTACAGCGCCAGCAAGGCCGCCAGCGACCACCTCGTGCGTGCCTGGCACCATACCTACGGCCTGCCGGTGCTCACCACCAACTGCAGCAATAACTATGGACCCTACCACTTCCCGGAAAAGCTCATCCCGCTGATGATCGTCAACGCGCTGGCCGGTAAGAGCCTGCCCGTGTATGGCGACGGCATGCAGATCCGTGACTGGCTCTACGTCAAGGACCATTGCAGCGCCATCCGCCGCGTGCTCGAAGCGGGCAAGGTGGGGGAGACCTACAACGTCGGCGGCTGGAACGAGAAGCCCAACATCGACATCGTGAACACGGTTTGCGCCCTGCTGGACGAGTTGCGCCCGCGCGCCGACGGCCAGAGCTACCGCACGCAGATCACCTATGTGAAGGATCGCCCCGGCCACGACCGGCGCTATGCCATCGACGCCCGCAAGATCGAGCGCGAACTGGGCTGGAAGCCGTTCGAGACCTTCGACACCGGTATCCGCAAGACGGTGCAGTGGTACCTGGACCATCCCGACTGGGTGGCGCAGGTGCAAAGCGGCGCCTACCGCGAGTGGGTCGCCAAGCAGTACGAAGGCGCGGCCGCATGAACATCCTGCTGCTGGGCAAGGGCGGGCAGGTCGGCTGGGAACTGCAGCGCAGCCTGTCCGTGCTGGGGACGGTGACCGCGCTCGATTTCGATAGCCAGGCACACTGCGGCGATTTCAGCCAGCCGGAAGGTATCCGCGATACCGTCCGGGCCTTGCGTCCCGATGTCATCGTCAACGCCGCCGCCCACACCGCCGTGGACAAGGCCGAGAGCGAGCCCGAGTTCGCGCGCTTGCTCAACGCCACCAGCCCTGGAGTTTTGGCTGAAGAGGCCGCACGCCTGGGCGCCTGGCTGGTGCATTACAGCACCGACTACGTGTTCGATGGCAGCGGCAGCCGGCCCTGGGTCGAGGCCGATGTCCCCGCGCCCCTCAGCGTCTACGGCCGCACCAAATGGGAGGGCGAGCAGCTCATCCAGCAATCGGGCTGCCGGCACCTGATCCTGCGCACGAGCTGGGTCTATGCAGCGCGTGGCGGCAACTTCGCCAAGACCATGCTGCGCTTGGCGCAGGAGCGCGAGCGCCTGACGGTCATCGACGACCAGTGGGGAGCGCCCACGGGCGCGGATCTGCTCGCCGACGTGACGGCCCATGCCGTCAGGCATGTCCGGCGGCATCCCGAAGACGGCGGGCTCTACCATTGCGTGGCCGCTGGCGAAACAACTTGGCATGCCTATGCAAAATTCGCTATTGATCACGCCAGGCAAGCGCAAGATGCTATGAAATTCATGGTGAATGACATTGCGCCCGTGCCGACCAGTGCCTTCCCCACGCCGGCCCGGCGCCCGCACAATTCGCGCCTGGACACCTGCAAATTGCAAACCATCTTCGGCCTCCAGCTCCCGCATTGGCAAGCGGGTGTGGCGCGCATGCTCACCGAGATCCTCTGACGCACACCGACCATGACAGCACGCAAAGGCATCATCCTCGCCGGCGGTTCCGGCACCCGGCTCCACCCCGCCACGCTCGCCATCAGCAAGCAACTGCTGCCGGTGTACGACAAGCCCATGATCTACTACCCGCTCAGCACCCTGATGCTGGCGGGCATCCGCGACATCCTGGTCATCAGCACGCCGCAGGACACGCCGCGCTTCGAGCAGCTGCTCGGCGATGGAAGCCAGTGGGGCATCCACCTGCAGTACGCCGTGCAACCCAGCCCGGACGGCTTGGCGCAGGCCTTCATCATCGGCGAGCAGTTCGTCGGCGACTCGCCCAGCGCGCTGGTGCTGGGCGACAACATCTTCCATGGCCACGATTTCCATGAACTGCTGGGCAACGCCACCCAGCGGGTCGAGGGGGCCAGCGTGTTCGCTTACCATGTGCACGATCCCGAGCGCTACGGCGTGGCTGAGTTCGATGCCCAGGGCAAGGTGCTGTCGCTGGAAGAAAAGCCCAAGGCTCCCAAGTCCAGCTATGCGGTGACGGGTCTGTATTTCTACGACAACCAGGTGGTCCGACTCGCCAAAGGCCTCAAGCCATCGGCCCGTGGCGAATTGGAGATCACCGACCTGAATCGCCTGTACCTGGAGCAGGGCGAGCTCAATGTCGAGATCATGGGCCGGGGCTATGCCTGGCTGGACACCGGCACGCACGAGAGCCTGCTGGAGGCCAGCCAGTTCATCGCCACGCTGGAGCACCGCCAGGGGCTCAAGATCGCCTGCCCCGAGGAAATCGCCTGGCGCGGCCGATGGATCGACAGCGAGCAGTTGCAGCGCCTGGCGCAGCCATTGGCGAAGAATGGCTATGGCCAGTACCTGCTGCGTTTGCTTCAAGAAAAAATCTACTGAGCCCGCCATGCAAGCCAGCCGTCTGTCCATTCCTGACGTTGTGTTGATCGAACCCAAGGTGTTCGGCGATGCGCGCGGGTTTTTCTTCGAGAGCTTCAACCAGCGCGCCTTCAATGAGGCCACGGGCACGAACCACGAATTCGTGCAGGACAACCACAGCCGCAGCAGCAAGGGCGTGCTGCGTGGCCTGCACTACCAGATCCAGCAACCCCAGGGCAAGCTGGTGCGCGTGGTGCAGGGTGCCGTGTTCGATGTGGCGGTGGATGTGCGCCGCAGTTCACCCACCTTTGGGCAATGGGTGGGCGTGGAATTGAGTGCCGAGAACCATCGCCAGTTGTGGGTGCCTCCGGGGTTCGCCCATGGTTTCCTGGTGCTGAGCGAGAGTGCTGATTTTCTCTATAAGACCACCGACTACTATGCACCGCAGCATGAGCGCTCTATCGCGTGGAACGATCCGCAGATCGGTGTCGTTTGGCCGGTTGTGCATGGAGAGCAGCCTCTGCTTTCAGCCAAGGACCGCGCGGCCCCCTTGCTGGCCGGGCTGAGCCCGGAAGAACTGTTCGCTTGATCTGGGGATCGGCGGCCCCGTGTCCATTGCACTCTCCATCGTTAGCCATGGGCATGGCGCGCAGGTGCTGCAATTGCTGACCTTGCTGTCCCGGTCATCGGGGGGCTGGATTTCCAGGGTGTGGATCACACTCAATATCGCCGAGCCTGACCTGACGCAGGCGCTCGCCCGCAGCGATGGTGCCTGGCAGGGCAAGCTGGATGTCCGGTTGATATGCAATAACAAACCCCAGGGGTTTGGCGCCAACCATAACCACGCCTTTCTGCAGGATCAATTGCAGCCAATCCCAGCGCCTTATTTTGCGGTGATGAATCCGGATATCTCCTGGCACCAGGAGCCTTGGCGGGCCATGGTTCAGGCAGCCTTGCAGGACGGTGTGGGTGGTGTCTATCCTCGCCAGTTCGATCCGCACGGGAAGCCGCAAGACCATGCGCGCCGTGTCCCCACCCCGAAGGCGCTGCTGTGCCGCTACCTCGGCCGTGCGTCGGATCGCCACATGCCGTCGGCTACTCCCGACTGGGCCAATGCGGCGCTGCTGTTGTTTCGCAGGGCTGCGTACCAACAATTGCAGGGTTTTGATGAGTCGTACCACATGTATTGCGAGGATGTGGATATCTGTCTTCGACTGCAGTTGGCCGGGTATCGGCTGGTAGAGGCTCCCGGCGCGTCTGTGGTGCATGAGGCCAGCAGGGCCAGCCGACGCCATCTCCGCCATCTCGGATGGCATCTGCGCAGCCTCTTGCGTCTCTGGCATTCGCCTGCTTACCGCCAGTACCGGGATCGCCATGAGCAACACTCTGGTTGACGTGCTGCTGGCTACCTGGAACGGTGCCAGGTACCTCCCGGACCTGCTCGATTCGCTCCTGGCACAGACGTATCCTCATTTCCGTGTGCTGGTGAGCGACGATGGCTCGACCGATGGAACGCAGGCCATTCTGGAGCGATACCGACTGCAGTTTGGGGGGCGTCTTATGCTGCTGCGGCCGCGGACCCGTGCCGATGGCGGTTTGCGCAATTTTGAATACCTGATGCAAGCCAGCCTGGACGATGGGCGGGCCAACTGGTCAATGTTTTGCGACCAGGACGATGTCTGGCTGCCCCACAAGGTGGGAAATTCCCTGGCGGAAATGCGACGTATCGAAGGCCGCAGTGGTGCGCGTACGCCCTGCCTGGTTCATACCGATCTGTCTGTCGTGGACCAGAATCTGGAGCTGATTGCGCCGTCTTTTGTGCGCTATCAATCGATGAGCCCCGCCAACTGCGCTGCATTGTGGCTCTTGAGCATGAACCAGGTTACCGGCTGCGCCACCATGGTGAACCGCTCTTTGTTGGAGATAGCGTTGCCCATTCCTGCGGAGGTGGTGGTGCATGACTGGTGGTGCGCTGTGATCAGCGGCAGCGGTCAGCGCTCTTTCATTGATTCACCCTCGCTCCTGTACCGGCAGCATGCCGTCAATCAGATTGGTGCCCGGAGCCGCAGTTGGCCGAGCCGTGCGGCGCGGCTTTTGAAAGATGGCGCAGGCGTGCTTCGCCAGGCACGCGAAGCGGGCTGCAACAGCTATCGCCAAGCCCATGCACTGGAGGCTCGCTTGCGCATGCTGCAACGGGATGCAAGCTATGTCACGGAGTACCTGGCTTGGAGAAACAGGCCGCTGTGGCAGAGAATCCGCAGCTATAGGAAATACTATCCAGGATCCGAGGTGGATCGGCTCTTGCGTTGCATGCTGTGGCCGGGGGCTGAAGGATATCCGGCGCAGCAAGACAGCGTGGCACTGGATGTGCGCAAGACAGAACAAGGCTGAAGAATGAGTTTCCCGTTAGAAGAACAGACCGAACCGGGCGTGGAAGTGCCTGCCAGCCGTCTGGGAGAAATCCTTCTGGGCTTGCAGAAGATCTCTCGCCATGATCTCGATCGAGCGCTGGAAGTCCAGCGCTCAATGGGGGGGCGGCTGGGCCGTCTATTGATCAGTCTGGGGCTGGTGTCCGAAGTCGATGTGTATACGGCCCTGGCCCAGCAGGCGGGACTGCCTCTCGTGCGCACGGAGGCATTTCCTTCGGAGCAGCCCGAGACATCACGGCTCAACACGGGCTTTCTGCTGGCCCATAACCTGCTGCCCCTCGGTGCCGTTCAGGAGGGTGAGGTCATACCAGCCTTCGCTTCGGCCGATCCCCGTAACGATGCGCTGCGCAACGCACTCCGCCTGGTCTTCGGCGAGGTGCCGAAAATCGTATTTGGCCTGGAATCCGAGATTTCCAGTCAACTCAACGAGTGGTACGTCCAGAGCGCATCGGAAGGCGAGGAAGATGGATGGGGGGTGCCGGAGGCCTCTGAATTCATCGAGCATTTGCGCGACATGGCCTCGGAAGCGCCCATCATCCAGCGCGTGAACCAGATCCTGGCGCAGGCAGTTGCTGCGCAGGCATCCGACATCCACATCGAAACCTACGAAGAAAAATCGGTCGTGCGCATCCGGGTGGATGGCGAGATCTTCCCCATCGATGAAATCGATAACAAGGACGCACCCGCTGTCGTTTCGCGCATCAAGATACTCTCGCAACTGGACATCGCCGAGCGCCGGATGCCCCAGGACGGTCGGACCAAGCTGCGCGTGCATGGCAAGGAAATGGATGCACGCGTATCCACGGTCCCCACCATGTTTGGCGAGTCGGTGGTCATGCGTCTGTTGGAGAAGAATTTCGACCTGCTGTCGCTCGAAAGCCTGCATTTCACACCCCCGACGCTGCAGATGTTCCGCCAGTTGCTGAGCATTCCCCATGGGATCCTGCTGGTCACTGGCCCCACGGGCTCGGGGAAATCCACCACGCTGTACGCATCCCTGCAAGAGCTTGAAGGGGAAAATCTCAAGATCCTTACCGTCGAGGACCCCGTCGAATACCGGCTGCAATGGCTCAACCAGGTGCAGGTGCAACCGCAAATCGGGCTCACCTTTGCCGCCGTGCTCCGTTCCTTCCTGCGGCAAGACCCCGACGTCATCATGATCGGGGAAATGCGGGACGGCGAAACGGCGGAAATCGCGGTCCAGGCCGCGCTGACCGGGCATCTGGTGCTTTCCACGCTGCATACCAACAGTGCCTTGGGTGCGATCATCCGTCTCATCAACATGGGTGTCGAGCCTTATCTCATCACGGCTTCCGTGGTGGGGGTGCTGGCGCAGCGCCTGGTCAGGAAACTCTGCGCTGAATGCAAGGAACCGTTGCCAGCGGAGCAAGCGCGGCTGGCCGCGGCCACGCTGGGCATGCAAGTGCAGCCTGGCGCGGTGCTCTACCGGCCGGTGGGCTGCAGCCATTGCCGCTCCACGGGCTACCGGGGGCGGCTGGCCATCCACGAGTTGCTGGTGCTCAATGACGAAGTCAAGCGCGCGGTGCTGGAGCGCGGTTCGTCCTTGCATGGCGACGAAGGCGCCTACGCGGGGGGGAACTTGCTGCAGGATGGAGCAACCAAGGTCTTTGAAGGACTGACCACGGCCGAGGAAGTGTTGCGGGTCGCTCGCCAAAATGATTGATTTTCAATATGCCGGAGTCACTTCCGACGGCAAACCATGCCAGGGCAGTGTTCGTGCGCCCAATGCCGACTCCGCGCGATTGCGCCTGATCGGCCAGGGAATCACCCCCGTGAGGATATCGGGTGGCGTGGGTGACGTGGAACGCAACCCGGAGGCCTCACGCAGCACCGAGCTCAAGCGCAAGGACATTCTGTTGTTCAGCCGCGAAATGGCGCACCTCAAGCAGGCCAACATGCCGCTTGACAGGGCCTTGGCCATGCTCAAGGAAACGGCCGACAATGAGCGCCTCAAATCGTTCATCGCTCGCGTGGAAGAGGGTGTGCGTGGCGGTAAATCCCTCTACCAGTCCTTGGCTCCCTTCGAGTCGGATCTGGGCCGGCAATACCTCGTGCTGGTGCGTGCCGGTGAAACCTCCGGAGCGCTGCACGTGGTTCTCAAGGAGCTGACAGTGCAGCTCGAAGCCGAGGACAAGCTGCGCAGCTACGTTATCTCCTCGATGACCTACCCCGTCATCCTGCTGGTGGTGGCGGTGTTGTCCGTGGTGCTGCTTCTGGCCTTCGTGGTTCCGCAGTTCCGGGAGATCTTTGATTCCATGGGCGAAGCGCTGCCCTATTCGACCCAACTTGTCGTGCGGTTCAGCGATCTGATACGCGCTCGCTGGATGGAGCTGCTGCTGGGGCTGACCACCGTGCTCTTCCTGTTCTCGCGCTGGGCGGCTACCCCGGCCGGACGCATGCACATCGACCAGTTGTTGCTAGGTATTCCGCTGCTGGGGCCGGTGCTCAAGAATCTTCAATTTGCGATGTATTTCCGCACTTTCGGTATCTTGCTGCAGCGCGGTATTCCCATGGTCGATGCGCTGAAGATTGCCATCGACACTCTGACCAATACGGTATTGCGCAAAGACCTGGAGCCGCTCGTCGATACGGTCAAGACAGGCAAGCGGCTGTCATCGGGTTTTGACGTGCGCTACTTTCACAAGACCAGCACGCCGCAGCTGATCCGCGTGGCGGAAGAAACCGGTCAGCTCGATGCCACCCTGCTCGCCTTGGCGGACCGCCATGAGGAAGAGGGGCGCCGCACCATGACACGTGTGCTGGCGGCCATGGAGCCCCTGATCATCATCCTCCTGGGCCTGGTGGTGGCCTTCATCATCATCTCCATCCTTGGTGGCGTGCTGGCCATCAACGATACCATCTGACCCTTGTCGTTCCTGGAAACCCATCCATGCAAATCCTGCGAAAGAAAAACGCCTCCCCGAATCTCCTGTCTCTGCGACATGCCTCGGGTTTCACCCTCATTGAGCTGCTCGTGGTGCTGGTCATCCTGACTCTGCTCGCAGGCTTGGTGGGTCCACGGGTGCTCGACCAGCTCGGCGGCGCCAAGTCCAAGACGGCCCGTGTGCAGATCGCCGAAATCGAGCAAAGCATTGATCTTTTCAAGCTCGATGTGGGCCGTTACCCCAATGATGCGGAAGGCCTGCGCGCCTTGGTCGAACGCCCAGCCACGGCCCAGGGCTGGAATGGCCCTTATCTGAAGAAGGGCCTGCCCACCGACCCTTGGGGGGCGGCTTACCAATACAAGAATCCCGGGCGCAACAACGCCCCGGACATCTTCTCGCTCGGTGCCGACGCCAAACCCGGGGGCGATGGCGAAGGCGCGGATGTTTACAACTGATACCAGCCCAGTGTGTCTTGCTATTTGCTGAACCGCTGACGGAAACTGCATGATTCGCCATCGCGCGGTGATCCCGTTGCGGCAGACCGGCTTCACTTTGTTGGAGTTGCTGGTGGTGCTCGTGTTGGCCGCTATCACGGTGGCCGTGGTGGGTGGAGGCGCGCAGTCGTTCATGGATCGGGCGCGCTACCACCAGACGGTGCGGGATGTCGCCAGCCACCTTGTGCAGGCCAGGACGTTGAGTCAGCGTGAGGGCCGTGCCGTCGTTGTGGCCTACGACCCAGGCGCCCGCCAGCTCATTGTTGATGGGCGGGTGCGCCTTGGCCTGCACGAGTCGCTCCAGATTCGCTGGGATGCGTTGGAGCGCCGTTCCGGTATGGAGCCCGCGCAAGGAGAGCCTCTTTTCATCTTCAACACCGAAGGTGGCGCCCTGGGCGGAGGGCTGAGCGTGCTCCGCGCAGGGAGCGGGGTGGGCTTCAGGGTCAACTGGCTGCTGGGCAGCATTGAACAGACCGTGGTCCATACGCCGTCATGACTGCGCTAATGCCCCAGATGGGTCATGCCTGTGTCGCTCGGGCACGGCGTAGGAAGAACAGCCTGGGCTTCAGTCTGCTGGAAGCGCTCGTGGCCATGGCCATTGCCTCGATCGCATTGGGCACCTTGTACCGGACCGTGGGCCAGAGTTCGAAAAATGCCGTGGCAGTCGAAGAGAGAGTCGAGGCGGCGCTGGTGGCGCGATCGGTGCTGGCGGGCGCCATCTATGCGGAAGATGTGATGCGTCAGTCCGCAGGCCAGGCCGGGACCTGGCATTGGCGTCTGGGCGTGCAGCCTGATCCGGCGCAAGTCAGCGATACAGCGGGACGGAGAGCGCCTGCGGCACTGCCTGCTGCGCGGGTGACCGTGGAAGTCATGCGTACTCAGGATGGGCCAGCCGTCTTGAGTTGGATCACTTGGAAACCCTACCGGGCCGCGCCATGACCGGCTTCAAGCGATCCTTTGAGCGTGGTTTTACCCTGATCGAACTGCTCATTGGCCTGGCGGTCACTGCGGCGGTCGTGGGCCTGATGTTTGCGGGATTCGGAGTGATCGGGCGGACCGAGGAGCGCAATCAGCGCCTTATGGATCGAGCGGAGCACATGCTGACCGTTAGCCAATGGCTGGGGCGCAAGTTCGATACGTTGCGCTTGCTGAGCCGCCGGGAGGGAGGCGGCTTCGTGAACTTCTTCAGTGGCAATGCCGCTGGAGCCATGTGGGTGGCCCCTTTGCCAGAGCGTGGCCATGCCGGGGGGCTGCATGTCTTTCGCATTGGCCCGTGGCGGCATGATGATGGCCGGGTCGACCTGTCGGTGGAGGCTTTGCCATACGACGGTTCTGCCATGGCCCTGGATTGGAGCAGGGCTCTGCGGGAAACACTGCTGGCCGATGTGCGCACCCTGCAGTGGCATTATCAGGATGGTCTCACGGGTAACTGGACCCAGCAATGGGATTCCACCAATAAACAGTATCCCGCACGCATTCGGCTGGAATTGGCCGATGCCCGTGGCGATTGGCCGCCCCTTGTCTTCACCTTGGCGAGGGCGCGATGAACGGGGTGTGCAAATGGCGGAGGGTGCGGGAGACCGGGGCGGCGCTGGTGCTGGTACTCTGGCTGGTGGCAGCGCTGTCGCTCACCGTTTTGGCAGCGGCCCAGGGCATGCGCCAGCAAACCCAGCATGTGGGGCTGGGTTTGGAGCGTCTGCGGGCCGAATCGGTGCTGGATGCCGCATTGCAATTGGCTGCACAGCGGCTGCAGGTGGAAAAAGATGCCGTCAGCCATTACCAGCGTGAGCGCATGGTGCTGGGGGCGCATGAAATCTGGCTGGAAATCACTCCTTCGGGTGGCTTGGTGGATATCAATGTCGCCAGCGACGCCTTGTTGCAGGCACTGTTTCACAGAGTGGGGGGTGTCACTCCCGACGAGGCCGCGATACTGGTTTCGCGCGTGCGCGACTTCATTGATCCAGACGATACGCCCGGGGGCATTGGCGGCGCCGAGGCGCCACAGTACAGGGCGGCAGGATGGCCTGCCATGCCTCGCAATTCGGCCCTGGAGGACTTGTCCGAGCTCAAGGCGGTACTCGGAATGACGCCGGATCTGTATGACATAATCGCGCCCCATCTGGGCATCAACGGGCAGCAGCGCATCGAGATCGATTCGGCGCCTCCTGCACTGATAGACGCCCTTTCGGGCCAGGCAGGTCTTGGGGCTCGAATCCATCGCTCACCACCCGAAACGCGTGCAGGTGTGCTCCTCACGGGAGCCACGGCTGATTATTTCTCGGCGGCTCCGGCTGCCAGGGCGCAGATTGTCAGGCTACGGGCCTTCGTGCAGGTGGAAAACGGGCGCTGGTGGCTGCGCGAAGCCTGGATTGATCCCCGCGAGCGCCCGGACGCGCTGACACCCTGGACAACGCTCTCGCTGGAGCCTACGCGCCGCATCAACAAGCCGGAACAGGAATGGAGTCCATGACAGCAAAGGGGCAGCTATATCGCCGTGTGCAGGTCGCCCAGGATCGGCTCGCCTGGGGGTTCGGTGACCTGAGGCGCATTCTGATCGAATACGGAGTCTGGCCTTCTTTGGGGCGGGTGGCCGTTTCGACCGATGGGAGGCGCTGGGCCGTCGCTGAAACCCGGTTACGCGCCAGATCAGGCGCTTCCAAGGCCGCAGCCCTGCTGGTGCCTGAGTCCGAATGCCTCTGGGGAACCGCACAAATTCCGGACATGCCGTGCCAGGCGCTGGAGTCCGCCGTGGAGGAAATGCTCTGGCGCGTCTCTCCTCTGCCGCGCGAGCAGATCGTTGCGGCATGGCAGGCCACGCCTGACTCGCAAGGGGGCTGGAGCGTGGAGTGGGGTGTTTGCCGGCGCAGTGACTGCGACGCATGGCGGGCTGCCCAGGGGCTGGCGGTGGACGCGCCGGTATATCTTGCGCGCCAGGGCCGGGCTTTTGCGGTTCGGGGTCCGCGTTGGCAGACGCAGCAAAGGCGCCAGCGCTGGATGAATGCGGTGGTTCTGGCTCTGGCATTGCTGGTCTTGGGTGCCGTGGCGCTGCCGGCGCTCATGCCGCTGGTGCTCAAGCGGGAGGCCGTGTTGCGCGCCGTGCAGCATATTGGTGGCGTCGAACCCAAGGCCGTGCCTTTGCGCCAGCAGCTCGACGAATTACGGCAGCAGGCCGTACTGGCGCAGGAACTGCAGCAGAACCTGGGCAAGGATCTGCCTCTGGCCAGCGTGATCGATGCGCTCTCGCAGGCTCTGCCAGACGATACATGGCTCGACCGGATTGAAGTCAATGGCAGTGAGATCCGCATCAGCGGACTGACAGGCAATGCGACCGAGCTGGCGGCGCACCTTGGGCGCCAGCCCGCCTTTGCCGAGGCCCGCGCCTCGGTGGCCAGCGTTCGTGACAACACAGCGAACAAGGAGCGGTTCACCTTCGAGATGCGCTGGCGCGGAGAAGGAGGCAAGCCATGAACACCTGGACCCGAAATGCGGCCACCGCCGCGCTTGTCCTGCTGCTGTGCGCGCTTGCTGGGGCCGGACTGGCCTACCGCTCGCTCTGGTTGCGCTATGACGGTGCGCTCGGGCAGTTCGAATCCCGCAGCGAGCGGCTGGATGGCGTGGTTCAGGCCGGTGCCGAAATCCAGGAGCGCCTGGGAGTCGCACGCAGCGCCATCACCCCCATGCTCCATGCGGCGGGTGAGAACGCCCAAAATGACGTACAGCAACGGTTGCGTGAGCTGATCACCCGTTCTGGCGGCACGCTTGTGTCGTCGCAAGCCGTGCTGGAGCCCGGTACCGATGGCAAGCTCGACCGTATCCGTTTGACCGCCACCGTGACAGGCGAGTGGGCCAAGCTGGTGCGTTTCATGGAAAACCTGCAATCAAGCCGGCCGCCCTACTGGGTTCGCACCGTCACCATCTCCCGTGAGGGAGCGAGCGCTGGCGCAGGCCCCCAGAATGCACGGCTGGCCTTGCAGCTCGATGCGCCCCTGGCGCCGCAGAAGGCCCAGCCATGATCAGACCCTGGCATCTTGGTCCCTTGCTGGCTACCGCCGCCCTGGCGGGCAGTGCCTACTGGTGGCACACCCAAAAGGATGCGTGGACTCCCCCGCCCGCCCGCCTGCCTGACCTGCCAAAGGTCGAGGCCATGCCTGGTCCCATGCCCGCGATCGCGAAGCAGGCTCTGGAGCGTCCTTTGTTGTGGTCCTCGCGCCGCCTGGCCGAAACCGGTGACAAAAAGTCGGGCATGGCGCAGGAATTGGCCCAGGCCCGCCTGATGGCTGTCCTGGAGTCGGGCAAGGAGCGTGTGGCCGTTCTGCAGCGCAAGGAGGGCGGAACGATGAAGATCACTGCGGAAACCAAACCCTGGCGCCTCGAATCCTTCGATGGTCGCAAGGCGGTTTTTTTATCAGCCGACGAACAGCGGGTGGAGCGTCCTCTGGAGCCGGGTAATCCCCCGCCGGCTCCGGGCGGGCCTGCTCGCCCGCGCACCCTCCCGGGAACCCCCTGACGCCACCTGCCTGGCGACACACAGCAAACACCGGAGCTACTTGACATGAATATTCGGCCCTCCCTCCTCCTGTTGGCGCTGCTGACTTCTGGCTGTGCCAGTCTGCAAGCGCCTGCGGCGTCTCCCGCATCCGGGTCCGCCGTGGCCGATGAGGCGCGCCCCGTGGTGGCGCCCGCGCCCCAGGAGTCGGCATCGGTGGCATTGGCCCAGCCGCAGGCGGCCGCCGAGACAGCGGCTGGCGTCCCGCGATCGCCCGCGACCGCGCAAGAAAAAATGCCGGACAAGCGCCCGTCCACCAACACGCGCCTGTTCCCCGGTGACGACAAGCTCTTCAAGCGCGATGTGGCGCCCAAGGTCGACCCCGTTCTGGCTTCGGGGGACAGGGTTTCGCTCAATTTCGAGAACATCAGCGTGGGCAGCCTGGCCTCGGCGCTGCTGGGAGACCTGCTCAAGCTCAACTACACCATCGACGCGGGGGGCGATGTGGTCGTCAGCCTGCACACCCGCCAGCCCCTGCCACGCGGCCAGGTGCTCGATGTGCTCGATGCCGTGCTTCTGCCGCACGACCTGGCCATCGTGCGTGACAACGCGGGCGTGTACCACGTGACCAAGCGCACCATCACCGTGGGATCGCGTCCCGTGGTGGGCGCCTCGCGCTTCAAGGACCTGGCTGGCGCGGGCACCGTGATCGTGCCGCTCAATTACATCGCCGCAGGCGAAATGGCCAAGATCCTGGCGCCCATCGCGCCGCGCGAAGCCATTGTCTATGTGGACACCCTGCGCAACCTGCTGGTGCTGCAAGGCAGCAAGGCGCAACTGGGGGGCTGGCTCGAAATGGTCGAGGCCTTCGACGTGGACTTCCTCTCCGGCATGTCGCTGGGCGTGTTCGTGCTGGAGAACGCCAGTGTCAACGTCGTGCGCGACGCGCTGCAGGCCATGCTGGGCTCCGACCGGGCGGCCGACCCCTATGGCGGCTCCGCCGGCGCCACCTCTACGGCAGGCGGCGTGCCGGGCGCGGCCGCTGCCATGCCCGGTGCTGCGGGCGCCATGCTGGGTGGCGGCTCCACCGGAGCGGCGGCGCAGGCCATGCAGGCCAACCCGCTGCATGGCCTCATCCGTGTGTTTCCGGTCGAGCGGCTCAACGCCCTGGTGGTGGTCACGCCACGCAGCCAGCTTCTGACGCAGGTTGAAACCTGGATCCGCCGCCTCGACCGCCCCATGGATGCCCTGGAGGCCAACCTTTTCGTCTATCCCGTGCAAAACGGCTCGGCCACCCACCTGGCTGAAATGCTCAATGGACTGTTCGGCAACGACACCTCCCGCGCCAAGGCCGGCGTGGCGTCCGGCGCGGCGCCCACGCAATTTGCCCAGGCGGCGGGTGCGGTGGGGGGCGGTACGGCAGCCACCACCAGCGCCGCGAAAACCACCACCGGCACAGGAACCGCCAGCGGCGCGCCCATGGCCGCGCCCGTCACGGGCAATGCCAGCAATGCGCCATTGACGTCCGTCAATCAGCTCGACGGCAATGTGCGCGTGGTGGCCGACGAAAAACGCAATGCGCTGCTCATCCGTGCGCCACGCACCGAATACCGCCGCATCGAACAGGCATTGCGCGAACTCGACAAGGCCCCCATGCAGGTGCTGATCGAGGCCAGCATCGTCGAGGTCAGCCTCACGGGCAACCTGGAATACGGCGTGGAGTGGTTCGTGCAGAACAGTATTGGCGGCGGGCGCGAAGGCCAGGCCCTGCTCAACATGCGTGAGAGCGGCGGTATTGGCGCCAAACAGCCTGGGTTCTCGTACACCATACTCAATAAGGCGGGCGTGATCCGTGCCACGCTCAACGCGCTGGCCGAAAAATCGCAATTGCGCGTGTTGTCCAACCCCTCGGTGCTGGTGCTGGACAACCACAATGCCACCATCCAGATCGGCAAGCAGCAGCCCGTCAAGAACTCCACCTCGTCCACGGGCACGATCGTGACCGAGTCCATCACTTACAAAGACACGGGCGTGATGCTTTCCGTCACGCCTTCGGTCAACGCGGGCGGGCTCATCACCATGGATATCGTGCAGCAAGTCACGGATGTGGGCGAAATCGACGCAGCCACCGGGCAGCGCAACTTCCTCACCCGGCAGATCCAGAGCCGCGTGGCCGTCCGCTCCGGCGAGCCCATCGTGCTGGGCGGCATGATCCGCGAGAACGACACCACCGGCAACAGCGGCGTGCCCGTGCTGGCCGACATCCCTGTGCTGGGCGCGTTGTTTTCCACCAACAGCAACAAGCGCGAACGCACCGAACTGCTGGTGCTCATGACGCCGCGCGCACTAGAGGACGACGACCAGCTGCGCGCCGCCAGCGCCGAACTGCGCCAGCGCATGCGCGCCATGTCGCTGCAATCGCCCCCGCCGTTGCGCGAAGACGCCCCGGCGCAGCAGCGGTGAACTTGGTGTGCCCAGAATATATCTATCCGGATTTTTGACAGGAGAACAAACCATGACCATGCAATCGACGCGCCGCCAACTGCTGGCTCGCCTGGCGGCGCCTGCCATGCTCGCCGTGCTGGCGGGTTGCGCCACGGGAGCGGGCGCTCCGTCCGCCGGCGGCAACGCAGACCTGGCGCAGCGCGCGCAAGCCTACTGGAAGCTGGTGCAGGCCAACGACCGCCTGGAGGCCTGGAAATACGAAGCCGCCTCCAAGGACCAGAGCCTGACGCTGGAGGCTTACCTCAAGCGGGGCGGTATTGTTTATGACGCCGTGGAAGTGCGGGGCGTGCGCAGCCTGGAGGGCGACGATGCCGTGGTGGATGTGTGGATGCGCTATAGCCTGCCCTTGCTGCGCATCAAGGATCAGGAGGCCGTGTCGCAAGACCAATGGCGCCGCATCGACGGGGTGTGGCACCATGTGTTGCGCCGGAGTGTCATGTTTCCCGAAGCCAAGCAGTGATTTGCGTTGTTTGTCTGCAACAAACGTGATGGATGTTGTTTTCTGGAGGTGTTTGATTGAAAACGTGAAACTCTCAAGCTAAGATAGCAGCAACCCAAACGAAGTGGCGGATGGGTTGCATATCCCGTAAGGGGAAGCTTCCTTCAATTTTTAAGGACTGAGAAGATGAAAAAGTTTGCAATGGCAGCCGTCGCGGCAGCAGCAATGACCGCAGGCGTGGCACAAGCCTACACTGTCGGTACGTTCACCAATGGTTTCGTGGTTCCCAACGTGATCCACAACGGCGCTACCGACACCACGGCGGTTGGTATCATCAACCAAAGCGGTGGCACCCGTGCCCTGTACTGGGTGTTCTTTGATCAGAACTCGCAGCACATCACCGACGGCTGCTTCACGATGACCGACAAGGACTACCAAGGCTTCGTTTGGTCCTCTATGTCGGGTGCTGGCCTGGAAGGCAAGCGCGGCTACCTGGTGTTCGCTGCTGGTGGCGTTCCTGCTGGCCCTCCAGTCGTGGCCCAAACGGCTTGCGCTGGCGCTGCTGAGCTGATGCCTTCTGGCGTGGCTGGTTAGCTGGTTGATTTCTCCGCCAACGCTTTCCAAGTGAACGTGACGGCTCAAGACGTGGCCTTCGTGCCCGTGATCGACGGCGACCTGACGCTGGCTGCAGCTACCACCGAGCTGACCACCATGGGCGCCTCCAGCCTGACCGGTGTGGCCGGTGCTGCCACCAAGGCTGCTGGTCTTACCGCGACTCCCGTGTTCAGCATGCGCTACTTCATCGACGGCGTCGTGAACAGCGGCAACGACACCCGTATCGTGGTGTGGTCCACCGGCGACCAGCGCGGCACGCACACCGTGAACGCCTATGACGACGCACAGAACCGCAAGTCGGTGAACTTCAAGCTGAGCTTTGCTGAGCTGGACTGGTTCGATCCCGAAACCATTCCCGGTATGCCCGCTGGTCACAAGGACGGCTTCATCGAGTGGAACCCCGGTCTGGAAATCCCCGCTGACTACTCCGGTGCAGCTGGTCAGAGCCTCTTCACGCTCGGCGGCGCAATCTTCACCTACAGCCTGATCAGCGCTCCTGCTTTTGGCGCTGTGCAGACCGTGCTGGGTGCACATCGTTAATTTTTCTTGAAGTAGGTGGTGCTTGCGTCACCTATTTCTATGAAAAACTAGCTGCGGTTAAATCAGCAGTAAAAAATAGCGCCTCACGGCGCTATTTTTTTTGGTAGAGACAATGGAGTTGTTCAATGCGGAATGGTGTGGGTTATTGGTGGTGCTCCTTGGTAATTGCCGTGCTGGCCTCGGGGTGTTCCATGTCCAGCCTCCCGGGAGGAAGTGGAAGTGGGCAATCTATTGAAGCTCCTGCACGTCTTCAGATTGAAGCGCCAGTGGCCTGGGGTGGTCAGGTCAGGTGCGTCAGCATGGGCTGTCGCATGGTGGTGGTCGAGCATGAAAACAATGCCGTGGTTCTGCACCAGTTGAATGGCAGGACCTCAAGACGGCTGGACAAGCAGCCGGTGGCCTACCACCCGGATTCGGCGGTCTGGCTGTCGGACCACTTGGTGGGCGCGGCCGTGGAGGCCTCTTCCAGCATTGATATCTTCCGCATCGAGGGCGAGCGTCTGGTGCGCGTGCACCAGGCCCATGTGGGGTTCGCGCCGCGCGATGTGGTGCTGGTGGAGGCGATGCAAGGCCGCTACAGGATGCTGGTGACTCCTTATAGTGGCAAGGAGGTGGCCTGGGTCGACTGGCGCGAGGACAATGCCGAGGCGGCGAAGGTGGTGAAGACACACTGGTGCGAAGCACCATGGCACCCTGCGCGCGTAGCGCGTCTGCCGGGATCTGCGGGACCGGGGTATGCCGCGGCCTGCCTGGACGACCGCCGCGTGGTGGCGGTCCCGGACTCGAATCTGACGGGGGTGCCCAAGGTGCTGGCTACCTTTAATGTGGTGGCACGGCAAGCCCGGCCCTCGCCGTCGGGGCAGTGGCTGTATGTGGCGCTGGAGACTGGGGGGCGCAACGCGCGCATCCACATGGACACCGGGGAACTTCAATGGATCAATGCGCCTCAGACCGGGGCCGTCGCCGTGGCGCCACTGTCGGACGATCTCGTGGTGTGGGCGGACGACAAGCACCTCTACTTGCAGCGCCTGGGCCCTCAGGGGGAGGTGCTGGAAACCCGGGATCACCAGACCAGCGGGTATTCAACAGGGTTGCAGTGGATCGACGTCGATGCCGACGGAGAGCGTGATCTGGTGGTCTACAACTCGTCGGGTGACACGGTGGACATCCTGTTTGGCCCCTTGTGGGAGCAGGCGAAGAGGCGGCAGTGAGCATCAATCAACACAGAAGCATGAACATGATTTGGGCAAAGCAAACACAATACCTGAGGGCCGCGCTTGCGGGGCTGGCTTTTGTCGCTGGCGTTTCGATGGCATCTGCTACGGAGGGCCCGGCCACTCTGGCCACTCTGGCCAATGGCGAGAAGATCACCGAAGAGGATCTGTCGGAGCAGTTGGCGCGGCGCGTGGATCTGCGGGGCAGCGCGCGCAACAGTTGGGGTGTGGAGAATGTGCTGCGTGAAATGGCCATGACGCGCACGCTGATGCACGAGGGTGAAAAAATGGGCGAGGCCCGCCAGGAAGACCGGAAGCACCTGCGGTTCGACGATGCCTATGCACTCACCATCCTCAAGAAAATGAGCCCGGCGTGCGAGGCTCCCGCCGATGTGGTGGCGGCCCGTAAGTACTACGACGAGCACCCCGAGGCATTCCAGGTGCCGCCGATGGCGCGCCTGAGCCGCGTCATGCTGCCCAAGGATATGGTGCTGGAAGGCGAGCCGGCAGGCGGATGGCTGCTGATGCAGGCGCAAGCCATTGCATCGGGCGCCAAGAAGCTGGACGAGGTGGTGCGCCAGGCCGAGGCGGTGTATAAGCTCGATCCGCAGGGCGACCTGGGTTGGGTCACCATGGTCGAAGAAATCCCGATCCTGCGTGCCTTGGCGGGTGCCCAGCAGGGTGAACTGGTGGGGCCCGTGCCGGAAGGGGATTTTGTCTATCTCTTCTATCTGGCCGCCAAGCGGGAGGGTCGGACTCTTGCATGGGATGAAGTGGCGGCGTCAGCCTCCAAGCGCGCCGTCATCTTCTGCCGCGAGCAGTCGAACAAGCAATTGCAGGAACAGATGTTTAAGAAGTATGGCGTCGTGATCAATCAACCCGCGATCCGCGAGCTGTTCAAGAATAAGAAAGTCAAGCAGTAAGTCACACCGTGACACACAGGCGCGCCCTGGCGCGCCTTGTTTGCGCATGCGCGCGCATTACAATGCCCGTTTACGTGCATCGCTGAAGCCTGTCGACGTGAGTAGCTCTGTGGCGCTCGGGCATGTGACATTGATCCGAGCGAACGCATGGGCAGCAACTCCCCGACGATGAATCCCCTACGTGCCTCCATCCTCATTCCCGTGAAAAACGGCGGCGCCCTGCTGGGCGATGTGCTGGATGCGGTACTTGCGCAGCAGGCGCCCTGGGCGTTCGAGGTCATCGTGGTGGATTCCGGTTCTTCGGATGGCTCCGTGGAGTTGGCGCGCCAGCGTGGCGTCCGTGTCGAGACTATTACCCCCGCCGAATTCGGCCATGGCCGCACGCGCAATCTGCTGGCTTCCATGGCGCGTGGGGAGTTTCTGGTTTTTATCACGCAGGATGCGCGGCCCGCCAGCCCGGACTGGCTGCGCCACCTGGTGCAAGCCTGCGATGCCGCGCCCGACGTGGCGGGGGCATTCGGGCCGCACCGTGCACACCCCGAGGCGCGCTGGGTCACGCAGCGCGAGCTGGACCAGCATTTCGCAGGTTTTGGCAGCGATCAATCCGTGGTGCGGCTGGAAGACCGTGAGCGCTTCGCACGCGATCCTGGCTACCGCCAGTGGTTGCATTTCTTTTCCAGCAACAATGCCTGCATTCGCCGCAGCGTGTGGGAGCGCATTCCGTTGCCCGAGGTGGCTTTCGCGGAAGACCAGACCTGGGCCTTGCGCATCATCGAGGCGGGCTACGGCAAGGCCTTCGCGCCACAGGCCACCGTGTTCCATTCGCACGATTTTGGCGTATGGGAAACACTGCAGCGTAATTTTGACGAGGCGCGCTCGTTTCAGCGCTATTTCGGCTACCGGGTGCAGCCCGGCATGTTGCGGGCGCTGGCCTCGGGCGCGTTGCTGGCGCGTCGCGATGCTGCCTGGCTGCGCGAGCAGCCGGGCCTGAAAGGCCTGGCCTATTTGAGGCAGGCCTTTGCCATGGGCCTGATCGAATATGCCAGGGTGATCGGACAGTACCTAGGAACGTGGCATGAGCGCCTGCCTCGGTTTGTGCTGCGCTCGGTGTCGCGCGACGAGCGTTTGCAGCGTGCTGGAGCCCATTGAGCATGACTTTGACTTTTTGGCAGAAAGTGGGCCGTGTCCGCGCGCTCCTGCGGCAAGAGGGAATGGCAACGACGGCACGCATGGTTTTGCGCCGTTTGCGCCATGGGCCGTCACGCTGGCAGCGCATCGATGTGCTGGGCCACTACGCGTTTGCCATGCCCTATGGGTTGCCGCACCAGCCTGGACAGCCAGAGGCTGGCAGTCTGCTGTGGTTTATCCCGGATTTTAATGTGGGCTCCGGTGGGCACTTGAACATTTTCCGCACGATCTGGCATTTGGAGCAAAAGGGTTATCGCTCCACCATCGTGATCGGCTCGCCCTCATTGCATCACGATGCCACGGTGGCGCGCGATGCCATCCGGAAACATTTTTTCCCTTTGCAGGCCGAGGTGCTGGTGGGCCTCGATGCATTGCCGCCCTGTGAGTTCGCGGTGGCCACGGGTTGGGACACGGCGTATGCAGTGCGTGCCTTCCAGGGCGCCCGGCACAAGCTGTATTTCGTGCAGGACTACGAGCCGTATTTTTATGCGCTGGGCTCCGAATGGATGCTGGCGGAGAACACATACCGTTTCGGTTTCTTTGGCATCACTGCGGGCCAATGGCTGGCGCAGAAGCTGCAGCAGGAATTCGGCATGGCCACCCATCCGGTGGGTTTTGGTGTCGAGCAGGACCGCTACCGCAGGCTGCCGAGGCGTGAGCCGCAGGTGCGACGGGTATTTTTCTATGCGCGGCCGCCCACGCCGAGGCGCGCATTTGAGTTGGGCATGCTGGTGCTCAATGCGGTGTGGGAGCGCTTGCCGGAGACTCAATTCGTGCTGGCGGGCTGGGACACTTCGGGTTACCAGATTCCTTTTCCACACCTGGCCTGTGGCACTGTCGCGCTCGACGATTTGCCCGATCTCTACAGCCAATGCGATGTCGCCCTGGTGCTGTCGCTGACCAATGCCTCGCTGCTTCCGCTGGAGCTGATGGCGTGCGGCTGCACGGTGGTGTCCAACAGTGGTGCTAATGTGGAATGGCTGCTGGACGACACGGTGGCCAGCCTGGCAACGCCCTCTCCGGAGGCATTGACGGATGCAGTGTGTGCATTGCTCCAGGATGACGAGCGCCGCCATGCCTTGAGTGCGCGCGCGGAAGCCTATGCAAAAGGGCAGACGTGGGAGGCCGTGGCGCAGGCGTTTGAGGCAGGCTTGCAGAGGGCGCGTACCCAAGCCGCAGCGGAGGAGACTTCATGCGTTGCGTGATTTTGGGTGGAGCGGGGTTTTTGGGCCGGCATGCGGGACGTGCCATGGCGGCGGCTGGCTACGAGGTCTGGTCGATCGATCAGACGATGATCGAGCCTGCGGGCAGTGCGCCTTGGCTCGCGGGGGAGGTGCAAGCAAATTGCTTTGACCTGCCTGCATGGTGGGACCGTTGCGGCGGGGGTATTGATGTGGTGGTGCATCTAGCGTCATCCACTGTGCCCGCCACGGCGAGCGCGGACCCTGTGCTGGATGTGCAGACAAATCTGGCCGGTACCTTGGGGCTTTTGCAGGCGTTGCGTGGCAAGGGCGGCAAGACGCGCCTGCTGTTCGCGTCTTCGGGCGGCGCCGTCTATGGGCGACCGCAGGCCGTACCGCTGGCCGAAAACCATCCTACGCTGCCCATGGGGGCCTATGGGGTGACCAAGCTGGCCATCGAGCACCACTTGCGTATCGAGGAGGCCACACACGGTCAGTCGTACCGTGTGCTGCGTCTTAGCAACCCCTATGGCGAATGGCAGCGGCCGCATGGCATTCAAGGGGTGATCGCCGTATTTGCATACAGGGCATTGCACGGACATGCGCTGGATGTGTGGGGCGATGGAACCGTGGTGCGTGATTTCGTCCATGCCGCCGATGTGGGGCGTGCGTTTGTCGCGGCTGCGCGGTACGAAGGCTCAGCCCGGGTGTTCAATGTCGGCGGTGGCGAAGGGCACAGCGTTAACCACATCATCAGCACGTTGGAGCAACTGCTTGGGCGCGAGATCGAGCGGCGCATATTTCCGGCGCGCCCTTTTGATCCGCCTGTCAATGTGCTGGACATCCAGCGCGCTTGGGATGAGCTGCGTTGGAAGCCCACCATGGCTTTCGAGGAGGGCGTAGCCAAGGCGCTGGAATGGCTGCGCGGCATTCCATGATCCAAGAAGAATCGATAGCCTCGCGTCAAGGGGCTCGCCAATGGTTGGTGCTGTGGCGCTACTGGATGGTGCGTGAGTTCAAGACGCGCTATGCAGGATCGGTGCTGGGATTGGCCTGGGCATTCGTGCAGCCGGTGGCGACCCTCGCCATTTTTTATGTGCTGTTTGGCAAATTGTTGGCGGTTCGTGTGCCTGGTCTGGAGACAGACCAGGGGTATCTGTTGCATCTGTTGGCGGGACTGGCGGTATGGCTGCCTTTTACCGATGCGATCGGGCGGGGAGTGGGGAGTCTGGCGGCCTATGAGGATTTCCTGCGCAAGCAGCCAATGCCGGCTGAAATCCTTCCGGCGATTTCTGTCGGAGGGAGCCTGCCAGTCCTGGGTGTTGCATATACGCTGCTTCTGGTTCTGTCGGTAATGCAAGGCGTGGGGCCCATGGCCGCATGGCTTTGGCTCCCTGTACTCGTGCTGGCGCAGTTGATCCTTACGCTTGGCTTGGCGCTCTTCTTGAGCATGGCGCATTTTTTGTGGCGCGATGTAGGTTCAGCCGTGGCGTTTGCCATGCAGTTGTGGTTTTACCTTACGCCTGTGGTGTATCCGTTATCCCAGGTGCCAGAGCGTTTCCATGGCTGGTATCTGCTGAATCCGGTGGCTTGTCTTGTCATGGTGGTGCAAGGTTGTGCATTGGGCATGCCCATGATGACTGGGGCCGTTCCGGCGCTGGTGCTCTGGGTGGTGGTGCTGGGTGGCGGTGGCTGGTGGTTTTTCCGTTCAATGAAGTCCGCTTTGGGCGAGGCGTTGTAGGCCATGACGATCCATTTTGAAGGCATCGAGAAAACCTACATGGTGTATGCACGGCCGCAGGATCGGCTGTGGGAGTGGCTGGCACGCAGGCAGCGCCATCGCGTGCATGTTGCGCTGACCGGCGTGGATTTTGAGGTCCGCTCGGGTGAGACCTTTGGCCTGATTGGGGAAAACGGTGCGGGTAAAAGCACGCTGCTGAAGATCGCGGCAGGGACCATCCGGCCAACCCAGGGCCGGGTGCAGCGACAGGGGCGAGTGGCGGCGCTGCTGGAATTGGGCGCAGGCTTTCACCCAGAGGAATCCGGGCAGGACAATATCCGTTTCATGGCCGCATTGCATGGAGTGCAAGGCGATGCGATGGAGGAATTTGTCGCCCGAACAGTAGAGTTTTCGGAGTTGTCTTCCGAGACTCTGGCGCGACCAGTGAAAACCTATTCTTCCGGCATGTTCATGCGTCTGGCGTTTGCCTCGGCCACCGCCATCGATCCAGATGTGCTGATCGTGGATGAGGCGCTGTCGGTGGGAGACCTGCATTTCCAGAAAAAGAGCCTGGACCGCATCCTGGGTTTGCGCGAGCGTGGCGCCACGATACTGTTTTGTTCACACAATCTCTACCAGGTGCGCAGTCTGTGCCAACGCGCGGCCTGGATCCACGGCGGGCGCATTGCGGCCATCGGAAATACCGAGGATGTGGTGACGGCCTACGAGGCGCATGAGCGCCGCCGTTATGCGCACCTGCGGTCTGACCCGGTGCAGTCTGCGCAAGCCACGGTGTCGGCCGGTGCTGATACCGGTGCCTCGGCTGGAACGCCGCTCGTGAAAATCGTGCGGCTCACGACCGAAACCGCCGATGGCATCAATCCAGCCCAGGTCGATTCGTTCCAGGATCTCACCGTCGAGATCGAGCTGGAGGCCTACACGGATGCGAAATTCCATGTGGGCTTCTTCATCGTGCGGCCAGACAGGGACAACGTGTTTGGCACAAGCTCCCAGCTGCGGGACGGAATGCCGCCGCTGTCGGGTGCGGGTCAGCATCGCCTGCGCGTGAAGTTCCCGCGTCTGCCCTTGCTGTCGGGTGAGTACCTGTGGAGTGTCTATACCCTGGACGATTCGGGGATTCAGGTGCTCGACATGGCGGAGTTGATCCAGCCGTTCACGGTGCTCAATCCCAAGGGGCAGGGCTTCGGCCTGGTGGCCTTGAACCATGAATGGCTCTCAGTGACATGAACAGCGACTGGCGTTTGCAGTACGGCTACCCAGCTCTGGCGAGGCTTCCGGGGACGCTGCCGTGGCGGCTGGCTCCCCGCCTGGGCCGGGACCCTGCGGCCGCGCGTGTGGCCACAGAGGATTTTCTGACCATGCGTTTCGGTCAGGTGTTCCCCGAGGCGGATGAGCGCCAGCGGCGCCAATGGGCTACCGCGCACATGGACATGGTGGCCTTGGAGCTCATGGATGCCGCAGCCGTGCCGCGTGTGGGATCGACCAATGGCCCTTCGATCACGCTTACCGGTTGGGAACATGCGCAAGCGCTGGCAGAGCGAGGTAAAGGCTTTCTAGTGGTGCTCACGCACTTTGACCGGCTCCTGACCGGGCCGATCGCGCTGGCGCGCAAGGGTCTGGCAATGAATGCACTGACAATGCCGGTGCTGGACAACCCGGAACTCAGCCCTGCACACCGGCAGTTCCTGACCCGCAAGATCGACACTTTCACCGAGGTGATTCGCGGCCAGTACCGCAGTTCGAGTGACAGCCTTCGCCCGGTGCACGAGAGCTTGCGGGCGGGGCAGGTCTGGATCATTCTGGCCGACGTCTGGCGTCCGGAATTCAGCCGTTTGCGCAAACACCCCTTTTTGGGTGGGGAAATCAGCCTGCCCACCGGGATCGAGCGTCTGGCCCAATCCGCAGGTGTTCCGCTCTTGCATGCAATCACTTATTCGCAGGGGCCGGATCGGCTTTCCGTGGTCGTTGAGCCACTGCCGGAAGATCCTCAGCGCGCTATAGATGCGGTGATTCAGCGCTTGCAGAACGATGTTCGGGAGCGCCCCTGGGCTTGGTGGCAGTGGGGCGTCTGGGACCACATGTGGCAACAGACCACGGAGGAGCAGTCTTGAGCGATATCGAAAGATACAACTACGCATTTGACCCGGATGGTGACGAATGGGCCGCGCGCCTGTTGCGCCGCCTGCCGCCCCAAGGCTCGGTGCTGGAATTGGGGCCAGGTCCGGGTGCCATGACGCGGGTCATGGTGGACCGGGGCTACAGCGTCACGGTGGTTGAATATGACCCGGGCGCCTTGGAGAGTCTCACCGCCATGGGGGTGGAGGTCATCGCCGGGAATCTGGAGACGGATGATTGGGTCAAGCAACTCGAAGGCCGGCGCTTCGACGCCATCCTCGCATGCGATGTGCTGGAGCATCTGAGATGGCCAGACCATGTGTTGAAGGCGCTGACCAGCCTCATGCAGCCCATGGGGCAATTGATTATCTCCATCCCGAACGTCTCCTATGCCGGGATCGTGGCGGGGCTGATGCACGGCACCTTCGATTACACCCAGACGGGTTTGCTGGATCAGACCCACATCCGTTTCTTCACGCGGCGAAGCATGGAGAAGGCGCTGCTGGAGTATGGGTGGACCCCACGTGCCTGGGAACCCTACAGGCTGCCCGTGGAGCGCAGCGAGTTCGCCTGGTGCTGGAGTGCTTTGCCAGACGCACAGCGCCAGAACCTTGCCAGTGCTTGCACGGATTTTGATGTCTACGAATGGATGGTGGTGGCGACCCTGTCGGTGGATACGCCCACGTGGGTGATCAAGGAGGCGCGCGCCACAGCCGAAAAGCTGCGCGATGAGATGCTGGCAATGAAGCTGCAGCATGCACAGGAACATGCGTCGTTGTTGGAGCACCAGAAAGCGTTCGCGGAAGCCAAAGTGATAATCGCTACGCAGCAGCAAGAGTTGGAAACGTTGCGCTCGGGGCTGGAGAAGCAGCAGATACAAATGCAGCAGTTGCAGCAGTTGCAGCAGTTGCAGCAGTTGCAACAAATGCAGCACATGCAGCCGATACAGCAGATGCAGTCGGCGCAGCTGCCCGTCACGCAGCAGCCATCACCTCGGGTGTCCTGGTTGGGCAGGCTGCGTCGGTGGCTGCGATAGCTTGGAGCCGCGTTGCTTCCCATGCTGCTAGGAGTTCCCGATTTCACGCCCTCGCATGAGGGGATTGATCGCCTTGGCGCGCGGTGCCGGGTAGATCCGACCGTTTCCGTGATGCGGTTTGGTCCACCGGCCGAACTTCTGTGCCTGGGTGACGAGGTCAGTATTTATGGGCACACACGTTTGGTGTTGGGCGACGTGGTTGCCGATCCGTGTGTCGGCATCCAGATTGGTTCTCGCACCATCATCAATGTGGGGTCCTACCTGTCGGGTGAAGGCGGACTGTGTATTGGCGAGGATGTGCTGATCGGGGCGCACGCCAAGTTGTTGTCGGCGGGGCACGCCATCGATGGTGGAGACCCTGTCATCGCCCGCAATGCCATTACCCGGGCCAGGATCGTGGTGGAGGATGGCGCCTGGATCGGTGCGGGGGCCATCGTGCTGGAGGGAGTGCGTATCGGGCGTGGTGCGGTAGTAGCTGCCGGTGCGGTGGTGCGCCAGGATGTGCCGGAAGGCATGGTGGCCGCCGGCATGCCGGCACGGTTGATCCGCGCGCGACGTTATGGCGAAAAGAATGGGGAGCCCTCGGTACAGCGGAGAAGCTGGCGGGTGAGATTCCAGGAGGCATGGCGCAGCCTGCGTCAGCCATGAACCGAAGATGCTGAAACCAGTGCTTGAGCGCAAGCAATGTCCATGGGGGGCGCCGCAGTGGGTTGCGCGTTGGCGCGCTCTCATGCTCGGAGCCTTGATGGCTTTGGGGCTGCAACCTGTATTCGCAGACCAGATTTGGGAGTTCGTGGACCGCGATGGGGTGGTCCATATGGGTAATGTCGCCCCGCCTTCTTCACGCGGGTTGGTTTGGCTGAGCCAACCACTGTGGGCCAAAGATGGCCGGGGTACGGCACGCACAGTTGCTCCGCTGAAGTCGCCGGGGTATGAAGCGGCCAAGCCGCATCTGGAAGCAGCAGCACGGTCAGAAGCGATTGACCCTGCTCTGGTAATCGCAGTGGCGGCGGCTGAGTCTGCATTCAATGCGGAAGCTATTTCACGCAAGGGCGCGTTGGGGTTGATGCAGGTCATGCCTGCGACTGCCGAGCGCTACGGCGTCGCTGCCCACCCAACCGTCGAAGGGCGCAAGGCTGTCATGGAGCCCAAAGTGAATGCGCAAATTGGCAGCCGCTATTTGGCAGATTTGCTGCGCATGTTTGATGGAGATAAAGAATTGGCCTTGGCCGCCTACAACGCTGGCGAGGGCGCGGTAATCAAGCATGGACGACGCATCCCACCGTATCCTGAGACGCAGCAATACGTGGCCAGGGTCATGGGTTTTTACCGTGCATTGATCCGGTAATATGAAACGACAAAGCCACGTGCATGCGACGCAATTTCAGCAGCCTCTCATGCGGATTGACGGGCCTATTGTTTAGTCCCTGGTTCAGCGTGGCGCGGCCCGCACGTCACTCCTCTGGCAAACTGCCATCGAAGGCGTATCGCCTTTCACTATACGGGTAACATCGGCGGCACATGATCTGGTTGTCTGTGGTGGCATTTGTCGTGGCGGCGCTGGCTGCAGGGTTCATCGTGCGATGGATGCACAGCCACGCGGCGGTGTATGGCAACGGCATGCCCCAGCGCTTTCACCTGGGGGATGTCCCCCGTTTAGGGGGCGCTGCCGTACTCTTGGGGATGGCGGCCAGTTGGTGCCTGGGGATCGTCCTGGCCTGGTTCGGGGACCCGGCTTCCTTGCGCCTTGGGGGCTGGGTGATCGTCTGGCTATTGGTGCTGCTGCCTTCGGCCGTGGGTGGAATCGCCGAAGACATGACCCAGCGCTTGACGGTGCGCTACCGGCTGGGATTTACCGCGGTTTCAGGCATGCTCGCCGTGCTGCTGCTGGGGCTGTCGGTGCCGCGCTTGGATCTGCCCTGGCTGGACATGCTTCTCTCTGCAGCACCCTGGCTGGGGTTTGGCCTCGCCCTGCTGGCGGTGACGGGGCTGCCCCACGCCTTCAATATCATCGACGGCTACAACGGCCTGGCCGGCATGGTGGCGCTCATCGTGTGCCTGGCCCTGGCGCATGTGGCGCTGCAGGTGGGCGACCGGGCACTGGCGGCCCTGCTGGTGTCCACGGCGGCGGCCACCGCGGGCTTCCTGTTGTGGAACTACCCGCGCGGCATGCTGTTCGCGGGGGATGGCGGTGCCTATATCTGGGGCGTGGTGATCGCCCTGGCCAGCGTGTCGCTGGTGCAGCGCAATGTGGGGGTGTCGCCCTGGTTTCCGTTGCTGCTGCTGATTTACCCGGTGTGGGAGACGGTGTTTTCCATCTACCGCAAGCTGGCGCGGGGTATCTCGCCCGGCGTGGCCGATGCACTGCATTTCCACCAGCTCATCTACCGGCGTATCGTGCGCAGTGTGTTCCACGACGACGAATCGCGCCGCATGCTGATGCGCAACAACCGCACTTCGCCCTATTTGTGGGGGTTCACCCTGCTCACCGTGGTGCCGGCTTTGCTGTTCTGGAACAACACGCCCGTTCTGATGGCCTTCTGCGTGTTGTTCATGGTGACCTACGTGGCTGCCTACATGGCCATCGTGCGCTTCAAGGTGCCGTCCTGGCTGCGCCACTGAATGCGGCACAATTTGCGCATTCCCGTTCCTGACCGAGTGCCTGTTTCCATGACCACCGACCACCTACTTTCGATTGCACCGCGCGACAAGGCCGAGATCCTGGCCCAGGCGCTGCCCTACATCCGCAAGTTCCATGGCAAGACCATGGTCATCAAATACGGCGGCAACGCCATGACCGACCCTGCGCTGCAGCAGGATTTCGCCGAGGACGTGGTCCTGCTCAAGCTCGTGGGCATGAACCCCGTGGTGGTGCATGGCGGCGGCCCGCAGATCGAGGCGGCGCTGGGCCGGCTGGGCAAGAAGGGTGAGTTCATCCAGGGCATGCGCGTCACCGACGCCGAGACCATGGAGGTGGTCGAATGGGTGCTGGCCGGCGAGGTGCAGCAGGACATCGTGGGCCTGATCAACCAGGCCGGCGGCAAGGCCGTGGGCCTGACGGGGCGCGACGGCGGCATGATCCGCGCGCGCAAGCTCAAGATGCTCGATAACAAGGACCCCTCGGTCGAGCACGACGTGGGCCAGGTGGGCGACATCGTCGCCATCGACCCCAGCGTGGTCAAGGCGCTGCAGGACGACGCCTTCATTCCCGTCATCAGCCCCATCGGCTTCGGCGAGAACAACGAAAGCTACAACATCAACGCCGATGTCGTGGCCAGCAAGCTGGCCGAGGTGCTGCGGGCCGAGAAACTCATGCTGCTGACCAACACCCCCGGCGTGCTGGACAAGGCGGGCAACCTGCTGACCGACCTGACCGCGCGCCGCATCGACGAGTTGTTCGCCGACGGCACGATCTCGGGCGGCATGCTGCCCAAGATCGCTGGCGCGCTCGATGCCGCCAAGGCCGGCGTGAATGCCGTGCATATCATCGACGGGCGCGTGCCCCACGCCATGCTGCTGGAGATCCTGACCGAGCAGGCCTATGGCACCATGATCCGTAGCCATTGAGATGAACACCCCCCTGAGTCGCTGCGCGCCTTCCCTCTTCTCTTGCATTGCTGCGCAATGCGGAGGGGGAACGCCCCCAGCGCGGCGGGGCGGCCCTTGCGCGGGGGCGCTGGCCTGGGTCGCGCCCGAGGCATGCGCCGATACCTGATTGAACGCCGAGGGTGATATATGCGCTTGCTGTTGGTTGAAGACGACATCATGGTGGCCAGCGGCATCAAGCTGGGTCTGGCCGAAGCGGGTTATGCAGTGGATTGGGTGGGCAGTGGCGAGCGTGCCGAGGAGGTGCTGCAGCGCGAGACCTTCGACGTCGCCGTCGTGGACATCGGCCTGCCCGGCATGGACGGACTGGAGCTCACGCGCCGCCTGCGCCGGCCGGAGATGGCCAGCCACGACATGCCGGTGCTGATCCTCACCGCGCGCGACGCGCTGCATGACCGGGTGCAGGGGCTGGACCTGGGCGCGGACGACTACATGGTCAAGCCCTTCGAGCTGCCCGAGCTGCTGGCGCGCCTGCGGGCACTGCTGCGGCGCTCGCAGGCCGCCACCACGGCGGTGCTGACCTTCGGTCCGCTGGAGCTCGACACCGCCAACCGCCGCGTCGGCATCCGCCACGACGCGGACGGTTCCCTGCTCCCCATCGAGCTGGGGCCGCGCGAGTGGACGGTGCTCGAATACCTGCTGATCCACGCGCCCAAGCCGGCCAGCAAGGACAAGCTGCTGCAGGCGCTCACTGGATGGGACAAGGAGATCACGCCCAACGCGGTCGAGGTCTATGTCTCGCGCCTGCGCGGCAAGCTCGAACCCCATGGCGTGGCGCTGCGCTCCATCCGGGGATTCGGCTACCGACTGGAACTGCACTAAGGTCTGCTCGCACTGGAACAAGAGTGTGAACAGGCCCCAAGCTTGAACGCCCCGCCGGCCATGCAGCGCCCCCGTCTGCACGCCATGACCTCCGATCTGCGCAACCGCCTGCTGTTGTTGCTGGTGTTGCCCCTGTGCGTGCTGGCGCTGATCGGAGTGTGGCTGGATTACCGCTCGGCCGACGAGGCAGCGACGCGCCACGACCAGCGCCTGCTGCGCCTGCTGCCCGCGCTGGCCGATTCGGTGCTGGCGCCGGGAGGGGACGAGAATGACCTGCCGGTGTGGCTGCTGGCGCCGCCCGTGGAGGACTTCCTGCGCTCCAACCCGGGCTACACGGGGTTCAGCGTGCGGGATCTGTCGGGCCGGCTGGTGCTGGGGGATGAATGGGTGCATGGCGCCATCCCCGCGACCCATGAGCCCGAATTCCACAGCGTCGAGGAGGGCGGCATCACCTACCGCGTGGCCGTGCAGCGCGGGCGCACGGGCGCGGGCGAGATGGTGGTGGCCCTGGCCGATGGCTCGGACCCGCGCCAGCGCTGGGCCCGGCACCTGCTGCTGCGCGTGCTTCTGCCCAACCTCATCCTCGTGGCGGCCGCCGCGCTGGCCATCCACTGGGCCGTGGGCCGCGCCTTCAAGCCCCTGGTCGATCTGGCCGCCGCCGTGGAGCGGCGTTCACCCCGCGATCTCAGCCCCATCGACGAGGCGGCATCGCCCGCCGAGGTGCGGCCCCTGGTGCATTCGCTGAACCGGCTGTTCGTGCTTGTCAACGCGCAGGCCGAGGGCCAGCGCCGCTTCGTGGCCGATGCGGCGCACCAGTTGCGCACGCCGCTGGCGGGCCTGCAGGCCCAGGTGGAGGCCTGGGCCTTGCTGGCGCGCTCGGGCGTGAAGACAGCCGGCAGCACGCCAGTTTCACAGCAAAAAAGCACTCCAGGGCAATCTGGTAAAGCGGTGGCAGCTATCACTTTGGGAGCGGTTGAAATCGAGAAGCTGCGCGATGCCACGCGCCGGACCTCCCAGCTCGCGCACCAGTTGCTGGCCCTGTCGCGGGCCGACGCGCGCAGCATCGATGCGCAGGCCATGCAGCGCGTGGACATCAAGGACCTGTGCGAAACCCTGCTGGAGCTGTACCTCGACGCGGCCACGGGCAAGGGCATCGACCTCGGGCTCGATGCCCGGCCCGTGCATGTCTCGGGCCATGGCTGGTTGCTGCGCGAGCTGCTGTCGAACCTGGTGGACAACGCCATCAAGTACACCCCGGCGGGCGGCAGCGTCACCATCCGCTGCGGCACCCAGGCCGGGCCCGGGGGCGCGGAGTGCGCCTTCCTGCAGGTCGAGGACGACGGCCCCGGCGTGCCGCCGGAGGAATGCGCGCGCGTGCTGCAGCGCTTCTACCGCGTGCCGGGCACCGAGGGCGAGGGCACGGGGCTGGGTCTGCCAATCGCCGACGAGATCGCCCGCGCGCATGGTGCCACGCTCACGCTGGAGCAGGGCGCCAGCGGCCGGGGCCTGCGGGTCACCCTGGTGTTTCCAGCCTGAAAGCCCGCCACTTGCGCTGTGCGAGAATCGTTTGCACACATTTGAAACACCATGCCAGAGCCCGCGCAACCTCTTGACGCCCCCAACCCCTCCGGTGCATTGGAAGCCGGGGCGGAGCCCGTCGCCCCGCAGCGCAAGCGGCCGCGCCCTGGCGAGCGGCGCGAGCAGATCCTGCAGGCCCTGGCTGCCATGCTGGAGCAACCCGGGGCCGAGCGCATCACCACGGCCGCGCTGGCCGCGCGCCTGGGCGTGAGCGAGGCCGCGCTGTACCGTCATTTCGCCAGCAAGGCCCAGATGTTCGAGGCGCTGATCGACTTCATCGAGCAGGCCGTGTTCACGCGCGTGGCGCAGATCACCGGGCAAGGTCTGCCCGAAGCCAGCGACGATGGCGCGCGCCAGGCGCTGCGCGTGGTGGCCCTGCTGCTGCAGTTCGGCGAGCGCAACCCCGGCATGGTGCGCGTGATGGTCGGCGATGCCCTGGTGCTGGAGCACGAGCGCCTGCAGCAGCGCATGAACCAGTTCTTCGACCGCATCGAGTCCACCCTGCGCCAGTGCCTGCGCCCGGCGGCGGGTGCTGCCGGTTCGGCCGCGCCCACGGTCGATGCCCAGGTGGCCGCCGGTGTGCTCACGGCCTTCGCCCAGGGGCGGCTGCAGCGCTTCGCGCGCTCGGGCTTCCGGCGCCTGCCCACGGAACAGCTCGAAGCCAGCCTGGCGCTGATGCTCTGACCCTTCGCGGCGTGCGCGCCGCGCTTTTCTCCATGACCTTCCCGGGGTGCGCGGCACCAGGGTGACGCGCGCGGGAAATGCGTCATCTCTTCCGGTACGGCGGGCATGGCCGGCCGGTGGCATGCGTGCAACGCAGGGTTGGAGACGGCTCTCTATTTTTGGGGGCATGGCTGGCGCTGGAAGGAATTTGCTGCAGAATAGAACGATCGTTCGTTTTTATTCGCCCATGCCCGCAACCACTTCTTCCAGCCCGACGCCCCGCGCCAGCCGCGGCCGTGCCGGCAGCGCCCGGGCGCTGCAAAAAGGGCAGCAGACCAAGCAGGCCATCATCGAGGCCGCGCTCGGCCTGGCCACGCACATCGGCCTGGAGGGCCTGTCGATCGGCGCGCTCGCCGACGTGATGGGCATGAGCAAGTCCGGCGTCTTCGCGCATTTCGGTTCGCGCGAAGAGCTGCAGGTCTCGGTCATCCGCGAATACCACCACTGCTTCGAGCAGGAGGTGTTCTACCCCGCCATGTCGGCGCCGCGCGGCGTGCAGCGCCTGCGCGCGCTGTTCGACAACTGGATGAAGCGCACCTCGATCGAGATCGATTCGGGCTGCATCTACATCAGCGGCGCCATCGAGTTCGACGACCGCACCGGCCCGGTGCGCGATGCGCTGGCCCATTCCGTCCTGACCTGGCACGCCGCCATGAAGCGCGCCATCAAGCAGGCCAAGGAACTGGGGCAGCTGCGTTCCGACGTGGTCGAGGACCAGATGCTGTTCGAGGTCCACGGCCTCATCCTCGCGCTGCACTACGAAGCGCGTTTCCTGAAGAACCCCGGCTCCATCGAGCGCGCGCTCACCGGTTTCGACAACATCCTCGCCCGCTTCGCCGCGCAACCGCCGGCCGCTGGCTAATTCTCTGTCCCAACTCCACTTTCTTTCCAAGGAGACATCCATGCCTACTTACACGCCGCCCCTGCGCGACATGCAGTTCGTGATGCACGAAGTGTTCAACGTCACGGCGGATCTCCAGCAGATCCCCAAGCATGCCGACATCGACGCCGACACCATCAACGCCGTGCTCGAAGAAGGCGGCAAGTTCGCGGCCGAGGTGGCGTTCCCGCTGAACATCAGCGGCGACGCCGAGGGTTGCACGATCAACCAGGCCACCCACGAGGTGACCACGCCCAAGGGCTTCAAGGAAGCCTATGCCCAGTACATCGAGGGCGGCTGGGCGGCGCTGGGCTGCGACCCCGAATACGGCGGCCAGGGCCTGCCCTACGTGGTCAACACCCTGTTCTACGAGATGCTCAACAGCGCCAACCAGGCCTGGACCATGTACCCCGGCCTGACCCATGGCGCCTACGCCGCCCTGGAAACCCACGGCACGCCCGAGCAGAAGGCCACCTACCTGCCCAAGATGACCAGCGGCGAATGGACCGGCACCATGTGCCTGACCGAACCCCACTGCGGCACCGACCTGGGCCTGATGCGCACCAAGGCCGAGCCCCAGGCCGACGGCACCTACAAGATCACCGGCAACAAGATCTTCATCAGCGCCGGTGAACACGACATGGCCGGCAACATCATCCACCTGGTGCTGGCCCGCCTGCCCGACGCGCCCCCCGGCATCAAGGGCATCAGCCTGTTCATCGTGCCCAAGTTCCATGTGAACAAGGACGGCTCCCTGGGCGAGCGCAACGGCATCTTCTGTTCCGGCCTGGAGCACAAGATGGGCATCAAGGCCAGCGCCACCTGCCAGATGACGCTCGAAGGCGCCGTGGGCACCATGGTCGGCCAGCCCAACAAGGGCATGCAGGGCATGTTCGTGATGATGAACGCCGCGCGCCTGGGCGTGGGCAACCAGTCCCTGGGCCTGACCGAAGTGGCCTTCCAGAACGCCCTGGCCTACGCCAAGGACCGCATCCAGATGCGCTCGCTGACCGGCCCCAAGGCCAAGGACCAGCCCGCCGACCCCATCATCGTGCACCCCGACGTGCGCAAGATGCTGATGACCGCCAAGGCCTACGCCGAGGGCGGCCGCGCCCTGGAAGCTTACTGCGCCATGCTGCTCGAAAAAGAGCACAACCACCCCGACGAGAAGGTGCGCAAGGACAGCGGCGAGATGCTCGCCCTGCTCACGCCCATCGCCAAGGCCTTCCTGACCGACAACGGCCACATCGCCACCAACGCCTGCATGCAGGTCTTCGGCGGCCACGGCTTCATCAAGGAATGGGGCATGGAGCAGTTCGTGCGCGACAACCGCATCAACATGATCTATGAAGGCACGAACACCATCCAGTCGCTCGACCTGCTGGGCCGCAAGGTGCTGTCGAACAACGGCGCCACGCTGAAGAAGTTCGGCAAGCTCGTGGGCCAGCTCGTGGCCGAGGAAGGCGTGAACGAGAAGATGGCCGAGTTCATCAACCCCGTGGCCTACCTGGGCGACCAGATGACCAAGTTCACCACCGAGATCGGCTTCAAGGGCTTCCAGAACCCCGACGAAGTGGGCGCCGCCGCCGTGGACTACCTGCGCGTCGCCGGCCACCTGGTGTTCGGCTACTTCTTCGCCCGCATGGCCCAGGTGGCCCTGCGCGAGATCGCCGCCGGCAACACCGACCCGTTCTACCCCGCCAAGCTGCAGACCGCGCGCTTCTACTTCGCCAAGCTCTTCCCCGAGACGGCGACGCTGATGCGCACCGCCCGCACCGGCTCCAAGGTGCTCATGGACACCGACCTGGCCCTGGCCTGAGTCCCTTTCGCAGCGGATTTAAAGCCTTTTGGCACTGGAGAGCCCATGAATAAAGCGCTGGCAGCTATTGTTTTTGCAGTGATTGCAGCCCCTTCGTGGGCCCAGATGACGCCCGAGGGCCTGTGGCGCAACATCGACGACAAGACCGGCGAGGCCAAGGCCGAGATCCGTATCCAGGCCAACGGCGCGGGCGTGCTGACCGGTGTGCTGGAAAAGCGCCTGGCCAAGGATGCCAAGCCCGAGGACGTCTGCAAGGAATGCAGCGACGACCGCAAGGACAAGCCGCTGCTGGGCCTGGAGATCATCCGCAACGCCAAGAAGGCCGAGGGCAAGGACGTGTGGGAGGGCGGCAAGATCCTCGATCCCGAGAACGGCCGCAACTACACGCTGCGCATGACGCCCGTCGAGGGCGGCAAGAAGCTCGAAGTGCGCGGCTCCATCGGCCCCTTCGGCCGCACGCAGACCTGGGTCCGGGTCCAGTAACGGCCACGGCCTTGCCCGTGCAGGGCGCGGCAAGGCCACCAACAAGGAACAAAAGACATGTCCCGATTTCAAGTGAAGAAAGTCGCCGTCCTCGGCGCTGGCGTGATGGGCGCGCAGATCGCCGCGCACCTGGTCAACGTCAAGGTGCCCGTGGTGCTGTTCGACCTGCCCGCCAAGGAAGGCGCCAAGAACGGCATCGTGACCC
This sequence comes from Simplicispira lacusdiani, assembly GCF_003604195.1. Taxonomy (GTDB): domain Bacteria; phylum Pseudomonadota; class Gammaproteobacteria; order Burkholderiales; family Burkholderiaceae_C; genus Simplicispira; species Simplicispira lacusdiani. The sequence goes on along the minus strand of NZ_QXGR01000002.1, from coordinate 178,545 downwards.
GTGCCATCGACAACCTCAAGAAGCTCAAGCCCTCGCCGCTGGGCGTGGCCGACGACGCCGCGCTGATCGGCCAGGCCAACTACGAAGAGCATCTGGAACAGCTGCGCGGCTGCGACCTCATCATCGAGGCCATCGCCGAGCGCATGGACTGGAAGCTGGACCTGTACACCAAGATCGCCCCGTTCGTGGCACCGCACGCCATCGTGGCGTCCAACACCTCGGGCCTGTCGATCACCAAGCTCTCCGAGGCACTGCCCGAGAGCATCAAGCCGCGCTTCTGCGGCATCCACTTCTTCAACCCGCCGCGCTACATGACGCTGGTGGAACTGATCAACACGCCCACCACCGCCCCCGAGGTGCTCGACCAGCTCGAAGCCTTCGTCACCAGCGGCCTGGGCAAGGGCGTGGTGCGCGCGCACGACACGCCCAACTTCGTGGCCAACCGCGTCGGCATCGCCGGCATGCTGTCCACGATGAAGGAGGTCGAGAACTTCGGCCTGAGCTTCGACGTGGTGGACGACCTCACGGGCAAGAAGCTCGGCCGCGCCAGCAGCGGCACCTTCCGCACCGCCGATGTGGTGGGCCTGGACACCATGGCCCATGTCGTCAAGACGCTGCAGGACAACCTGAGCGAAGCCACCGACCCGTTCTACGGCAGCTTCGGCACGCCCGAGGTGCTCAAGAAACTCATCGAGATGGGCAACCTGGGCCAGAAGGCCAAGGCCGGTTTCTACAAGAAGGTCGGCCGCGACGTGCTGCGTTTCGACCTGGCCAGCGGTGACTACGTGCCCGGCGGCCAGAAGGCCGACGAGGTGTACGGCCGCATGCTCAAGAAGCCCGCCGCCGAGCGCCTCAAGCTCCTGCGCAATGCCGAGGGCGCGCAGGGCCAGTTCCTGTGGGCCATTCTGCGCAACAGCTTCCACTACGCCGCCGTGCACCTGGCCACCATCGCCGACAACGCGCGCGACGTGGACCAGGCCATGCGCTGGGGCTTCGGCATGAAGCAGGGCCCGTTCGAGCTGTGGCAAGAGGCCGGCTGGCTCGAAGTCGCCAAGATGGTCCAGGAAGACATCGACGCCGGCAAGACGCTGTGCAAGGCGCCGCTGCCCGAGTGGGTGTTCAAGGGCCCCGTGGCCGAGGCCGGCGGCGTGCATACCGCCCAGGGCTCGTGGAGCGCCTCGCAAGGCAAGTTCGTGCCGCGCCGCGACCTGCCCGTGTACCAGCGCCAGCATTTCCCCGAGGCCCTGCTGGGCGAGACGCTGCCCGACTTCCGCACCGCCGGCAAGACGCTGCACGAGAACGACGCCATCCGCCTCTGGACGCTGGACGACGAGGTCGTCATCGCCAGCATCAAGACCAAGATGCACGCCATCAGCCCCGATGTGGCCGAAGGCCTGGCGATGGCGGTGGACATCGCCGAGAAGGACTACAAGGCCGTGGTGGTGTGGTCGGGCGACGAGCCCTTCAGCGCCGGTGCCGACCTGCAGGCCATGCTGCCGGCCTTCATGATCGCCGGCGCGAGCGCCATCGAGGGCGCCGAGAAGGAACTGCAGGACACCATGCTGCGCCTGCGCTACGCCAACGTGCCCGTGGTCTCGGCCATCCGGGGCCTGGCGCTGGGCGGCGGCTGCGAACTCGCCGTGCACTCGGCCCGCCGCGTGGTGCACATGGAAAGCTACATCGGCCTGGTCGAAGTGGGCGTGGGCCTGGTGCCCGGCGCCGGCGGCCTGACTTACATCGCGCGCCGTGCCGCCGAGAACATGGCCATGTCCACCTCCAAGGACGTGCTGCCCTTCCTGACCGAAGGCTTCACCGCCGCCGCCATGGCCAAGGTGGGCACCAGCGCGCTGGAATCGCGCAAGCTGGGCTACCTGCTCGACAGCGATGTCATCGTGCCGCACAAGGACGAGCTGCTGTTCGTCGCGCTCAACGAAGCCAAGGCCCTGGCCAACGGCGGCTGGCGCGCGCCGCACAAGCGCCTGTTCCCCGTGGCGGGCCGCAGCGGCGTCGCCACCATCAAGGCGCAGCTGGTCAACATGCGCGACGGCGGCTTCATCAGCGCGCACGACTTCCACATCGCCAGCCTGATCGCCGGCGTGGTCTGTGGCGGCGACGTGGAGGCCGGCTCCCTGGTGAGCGAGGAATACCTCATGACCCTGGAGCGCAAGGCCTTCTGCAGCCTCATCACCCATCCCAAGACGCAGGAACGCATCATGGGCATGCTCAGCACCGGCAAGCCGGTCCGCAACTGACATGGCCCACGCCGTCGCCAGCGCGTCCGCGCGCCCCAACCGGCTGGCCCGCACCCTGGGCCAGCTCGACCGGGTGCCCGCGTTCGCCCGCCCTTGGGCGCGCAACCTGGTGCTGCGCCGTGCCGTGCCGTTCACCGGCACGGCCGGGTTGCAGTACGTGGCGCTGACGCCGCAGCGCGTGGAGATCGCCGTGGCCAACCAGCGCCGCGTGCAGAACCATATCCACGGCGTCCACGCCGCCGCCATGACGCTGCTGGCCGAGACGGCCACCGGCATGGTGGTGGGCATGAACGTGCGCGACGACTGCCTGCCGCTGGCCAAGGAACTGCGTGTCGCTTTCAAGCGGCGCGCCCAGGGCGCCCTGCGCGCCGTGGCCACCCTGACCGACGAGCAGCGCGCGCTGATGCAGCAAAGCGACAAGGGCGAAGTCACCGTGGCCGTGCAGGTGAGCGACGAATCCGGCGCGCAGCCGGTCGAGTGTGAATTCATCTGGGCTTGGGTGCCCTCGGCCAAGAAAACCCCCAGTGCCGATGCGGGACCAAACGCCGCAACCAAGCAGCGGGCCTAGGCCCCAACCCCTCAAGGTAAGGATCCCATCATGAAACAAGTCCAAGACGCCTACATCGTTGCCGCCACGCGCACGCCCATCGGGCGCTCGGGCCGCGGCTATTTCCGCAACACCCGCCCCGACGAGCTGCTGGTGGCCGCCATCAAGAGCGCCATGCTGCAGGTGCCCACGCTGGACCCCAAGGCGATTGAAGACGCCATCATCGGCTGCTCCTTCCCCGAAGGCGAGCAGGGCATGAACATGGCCCGTATCGCCACCGGCCTGGCGTTCAGCCACCCGGTGGGCGGCGTCACCGTCAACCGCTTCTGCGCCTCGGGCGTCACGGCCATCCAGATGGCCGCCGACCGCATCCGCGTGGGCGAGGCCGACGTGATGATCGCCGGTGGCGCCGAATCCATGAGCATGGTGCCCATGGGCGGCGGCAAGCCCTCGTTCAACCCCGAGGTGTTTGCCAAGGACGAGAACGTGGGCATCGCCTACGGCATGGGCCTGACGGCCGAGAAGGTGGCCCAGCAGTGGAAGGTGACCCGCGAAATGCAGGACGCCTTCGCGCTGGAATCGCACCTGCGCGCCCTCAAGGCACAGCAGGCGGGCGAATTCACCGACGAAATCACCCCGATCGAAGTGGTCGAGCGCACGCCCAACCTGGCGACCGGCGAGGTCACCGTCAAGACCCGCACCGTGAGCCTGGACGAGGGCCCGCGTCCCGACACCTCGCTCGAAGGCCTGGCCAAGCTCAAGCCCGTGTTCGCCGCGCGCGGCAGCGTGACGGCCGGCAACAGCTCGCAGACCAGCGACGGCGCGGGCGCGCTGATCCTGGCCAGCGAGAAGGCCGTCAAGCAGTTCGGCCTGACGCCGCTGGCGCGCTTCGTGAGCTACGCCGCGCGCGGCGTCCCGCCCGAAATCATGGGCATCGGCCCCATCGAGGCCATTCCCGCCGCGCTGCGCTACGCCGGCCTCAAGCACGAGGACATCGGCTGGTTCGAGCTGAACGAGGCCTTCGCCGCCCAGTCGCTCGCCGTGGTCAACACCCTGGGCCTGGACCCGGCCAAGGTCAACCCCATGGGCGGCGCCATCGCCCTGGGCCACCCGCTGGGCGCCACCGGCGCCATCCGCGCCGCCACGGTGGTGCACGCGCTGCGCCGCCACAAGCTGAAGTACGGCATGGTGACGATGTGCGTGGGCACGGGCCAAGGCGCAGCAGGCATCTTTGAAGCGCTGTAACTGGCTACTGCGCGGGCGTCATGCGTCGTTGGGCGGGGCTCGCAATCCTCACGTACTAGGCAAGTACGTTCCGGTTGCTGCGCTCCGTCTGCCTAGCCTGACACCCGCTCGCTACGCCCTTGAGGGCAGGGTGTACGCCCTTTCTTGAGGGCGGAGTGTTCTGAAACTCAAGTCGACGCAGATCGGCATGATGGACAGGAGACAAGCATGAACAAGCAGACCTTGCGGGTCGATGAAGGCGCCAGCGTGGCGCTGTGCACCTTCGAGCCCGAGGGCGCGGCGCGCGCCAGCGTGGTCATCGGCGGGGCCATGGGGGTGCGGCAGGACTACTACGCCTCGTTCGCCCAGTGGCTCGCGGGGCAGGGCTTTCGCGTCACCACGTTCGATTACCGGGGCCATGGCGATTCGCTCGTGGGCCCGATGCGCGAGGTGCGCGCCAACCTGTTCGACTGGGCGCGCGACTACGAGGCCGTGATCGCGGCCGCGCGCGCGGCGCTGCCCGGGCGGCCGCTGTACCTGCTGGGCCACAGCCTGGGCGCGCAGCTGCCCGGCCTGCTGCGCGACCCCGGCCAGGTCGATGGCCTGCTCAGCGTGGCGGCCGGCAGCGGCTACTGGCGCGACAACGCGCCGCGCCTCAAGCGCATGGTGCCCTACTTCTGGTGGGTGCTGGTGCCGCTGGCCACGCGCCTGTGGGGCTACTTCCCGGGCCGCACGCTCAAGAAGGTGGGCGACCTCCCGGCGGGGGTGATCCTGCAGTGGCGCCGCTGGTGTCTCAGCCCCACCTACAGCGTGGGCGCCGAGGGGCCGGCCGTGGCGCAGAGCTACGCGGCGGTGCGCTTTCCGGTGCTGGCGCTGTCGATGAGCGACGACGAACTCATGACGCTGCGCGGCACGCACAACCTCGTCAACCTCTACGCCAACGCGCCCACGCGTGTCGAGCGCATCGCGCCGCAGGACGTGAAGGCGCTGCGCATCGGGCATTTCGGCTTCTTCCGCGAGCAATTCCGCCAAAGCCTGTGGCCGCGCGCCGTGGCGCAACTGCTGGGGCTGGCCGAGGTCGAAAGGCCAGTCGCGGGCACGACGGCCTGAGGGCTGGTTTCGCGGCACACTAGGGGCTGTTCCCGCTATTTGCACACTGGCACACGGAGCGTGAGCCAGTCCACCCCATGACGACACACCACCCCTTCGATCAAGCCCTCGTGCTGGAAGGCTCGGCACCGGGCCACTACCGCGGGCACACCAGTCCAGCGTTCTGGAACATGGTCGGGCCCTTCGGCGGCATCACCGCCGCCACGGTGCTGCGCGCCATCCTGCTGCACCCCGACCGGCTGGGCGAACCGCTGTCGCTCACCGTCAACTACGCCGGGGCGCTGTCCACCGGCCCGTTCACGGTCCAGGCCACGCCGGTGCGCACCAACCGCTCCACGCAGCACTGGAGCGTCACCATCCTGCAGACCGACGCCGAGGGCGCGCAGGTGGTCACCACCACGGCCACGGCCGTGACGGCGGCGCGGCGCGAGACCTGGAGCATGGCCGACACGCCCATGCCCGAGGTGCCGCGCCCTGGCACGCTCGAACGCATTGGCTCGGTCAGCGGTGTCGAGTGGTTCAGCCGCTACGACATCCGCCCCGTCACCGGCGCCATGCCCCGGCAGTGGAACGGCCAGGGCGACAGCAGCCTGACGCAGCTGTGGATGCGTGACGATCCCGAGCGGCCGCTCGACTTCTGTTCGCTGGCCGCGCTGGCGGACGTGTTCTTCCCGCGCGTCTGGCTGCGCCGCGCGCTGCCCGTGCCCGCAGGCACGGTGTCGATCACCGTGTATTTCCATGCCGGCATGGCGCAGCTGCAGGAGACCGGCACCGGCTTCCTGCTCGGCCAGGCGCGGGGCCAGGAGTTCCGCAACGGCTTCTTCGACCAGACCGTGCAGCTCTGGAACGAGGCAGGCACCATGCTCGCCACCAGCCACCAGATCGTTTATTACAAAGAGTGAAGCACACGCGTCACCCCCCATTTCCAGAAAGCCTGCCATGAGCGACAACGCGAACGACATCCTGGTGCACACCGAAGCCGGTGTCACCACCATCACCTTCAACCGGGTGGACAAGAAGAACTCCCTGACCCGCGCCATGTACTCGGCCCTGGCCGACGCCTTCGAGGCCGCCGCCCAGGGCACCGATGTGCGCGTGGTGGTGCTGCAGGGCGACCTGGCCATCTTCAGCGCCGGCAACGACATCGGCGATTTCCTGCAGCAGCCCCCGGCCTCGCAGGATTCGCCGGTGTTCCGCTTCCTGCGCGCCATCGCCACCTTCCCCAAGCCCGTGGTGGCGGCCGTGTGCGGCCCGGCGGTGGGCATCGGCACCACCATGCTGCTGCACTGCGACCTGGTCTACGCCGGTGACAACGCCGCGTTCTCCATGCCCTTCGTGAACCTGGGCCTGTGCCCCGAGGCCGCGTCCAGCCTGCTGGTGCCGCAGATGCTGGGCTACCACCGCGCCGCCGAGGCCCTGCTGCTGGGCGAGCCCTTCCTGGCCGAGGCCGCGCTGGAGGTGGGCCTGGTCAACCGCGTGGTGCCCCCGACCGAGTGCAACGCCGTGGCGCAGGCCCAGGCGAAGAAGCTCGCAGCCAAGCCGCTGTCGGCGCTGGTCGAGACCAAGCGCCTCTTGAAGAAGGGCCAGACCGCCACCGTGCTCGAACGCATGGCCGAGGAGGGCGAGAGCTTCGGCCGCATGCTGCGCGAACCCGCCGCCCGCGAAGCCTTCACGGCGTTCATGGAAAAGAGAAAGCCTGATTTCAGCCAGTGCTGAAATCAGGCTCCTCCGAAGGAGGAATCCCTGCGAAGCGGGGTTAATCTTTCGTCAAAAGCGGCGCCCTGACTTCAGCAACTGCTGAAGTCAGGCCCACGCAGGGGGGTGCCCGGATTTCCGGGCATCAGCCGCTTTCGTTCAAAGAGAAAGCCTGATTTCAGCCAGTGCTGAGTTTGAAGCAAAATAGGCCCCCAGCGCTTTACCATAAAGCGCAAGTAGCTATGAAAACAATAGCGTCCTGCAGGCAGGCACGCTCCGAGGGAAGCCCATGAGCAAAGCCGCCGCACCGACCCCGCCCTTCGAGCCCGAGTTCATCGCCGGGCTCAAGACGATCTTCGAGGAACGCATCGTGTTCAACCAGGTGCTGGGGCTCAAGATCGTCAGCATGGAGGCCGAGCGCGTGGTGGGCCGCATCGAGATGAAGCCCGAGCTGATCGGGCATTTCGCGCACAACCGCATCCACGGCGGCGTCATCAGCGCCGGGCTGGACGCCATGGGCGGCCTGGCCGTGATGGCGGCCATCGGCGCGCGCCACATGGACGAGGCGCCGCTGCAGCGCCTGCACCGCTTCGCCAAGCTGGGCACCATCGACCTGCGCATCGACTACCTGCGCCCCGGCATCGGCACGCACTTTGAACTGCGCGCCGAGGTGCTGCGCCTGGGCTCGCGCGTGGCCACCACGCGCATGGAATTCCTCGGCCCGGACGGCAAGCTCATGTCGGCCGGCGCGGCGGCCTACATCGTTTCCTGATGTTGCGCGGCCGTGTGCCGCTGCAAGTGGTGCAAGCGCATGCAACCACTGAACCACCTCGTTACCGAACTTGCGCGATGTGCGGAGATGGCGCGGCATGCGCTGCCTACGATGCCTTTTTTTCAAGGAGATCCGATGGCCGTGCAAAACCCGTTCTTTGGCAAGCGTGAAGCCGAAGCCTTCCCGATGCGCCAGCCGACCACCCCTTCGGCCGCTGCCGTCCCCGCGGCCCCGGCCGCCGCCGTGGCCAGCGCCGCCAAGGCCCCGGTGCCGGAGAGCGCCGGCAGCAAGCTCACCGTGGGCCCCAACATCAAGCTCAAGGGCGTGGAGATCACCGACTGCGACACCCTCGTGGTCGAGGGCACGGTGGAGGCCACCATGGATTCGCGCGTGATCCAGATCGCCGAGCAGGGCGCCTTCCGGGGCTCGGCCGAGATCGACATCGCCGAGATCCGGGGCGCGTTCGACGGCACGTTGACCGTGCGCCAGAAGCTCGTGATCTTCAACACCGGCAAGGTCAGCGGCAAGATCCGCTATGGCAAGCTGGTGATCGAGGAGGGCGGCCAGCTTTCGGGAGAGATCGGCGTGGGCATGGCGCCGCAGCCGCCGGCCGCGCGCCCGGCGGTCGCGGCGGCGCAGGCGGCTTGATCGGGGCGGCTCGGGGCTTTCCCGGAGGAATTCACCCAAGCAAACGATTGCTTCAATAATCGATCCGGGCTATCGTCCCGGGCATGCCCGCATCCCCTACCGCCCCTCCACCGTCCGGCACCGGCGGCCCGGCCCGGCCCCGGGGCCGGCCGCCCAAGACGCAGGACGAGCGCGACGAAGGCAACCGGCGCCGCCTCATCATCGACGGCGCGGCGCGGCTGTTCCGCGCCAAGGGCTTCGAGGGGGCCAGCACGCGCGACATCGCGGCCGCCGCCGGCATGCGCAGCGGCTCGCCGTTCTACCATTTCGAGAGCAAGAACGCGCTCCTGCACGCCGTCATGCAGGAGGGCCTGGAGCGCGCCGTGCAAAGCCAGCAGCAGGCCCTGGCGCGCCTGCCCCCGGACGCGCCGCCGCGCGCGCGCCTGGCGGCGCTGGTGCGCCACCACTTCGAGATCCTGTTCGGGCCCGAGGGCGACTTCATCCCCGTGATGTTGTACGAGTGGCGCTCGCTCACACCGCCGCAGCGCGCTTCCATCGCGCGCACCAAGGCCGTCTACGAGGCGCAATGGATGCCTGTGCTGGAGGCGCTGCACGCGGCCGGCCGGCTGCGCGCCGAGCCCGCCGTGGCGCGCCTGCTCATCCTCGGGGCGCTCAACTGGGCGGTGCAGTGGTACCAGCCCGGCGGGCGTCTGTCGCTCGATGCCTTGGCCGAACAGGCGCTGGGCCTGTTCATCGGCGGCGACTGACCCTTCCGACATCGACTGGAGACACCATGGAGCCCCATTTCACCGCCACCACCGAACAGAAAGTGCTGCACCTGCGCTTCGGCCAGCCCGGCGTGCGCAACCTCATGGATGACGCCTGGTTCGACGCCCTGGAGGCGCATCTGGCCGAGGCCGGCCGCGACCCCGGCGTGCGCGTGGTGCTGCTCAGCGCCGAGGGGGATGCCTTCTGCTCGGGCGCCAACCTCAAGGGGGTGCAGCACGGCCTGCTGTCCCAGGGCTACGAGCAATCGGCGCTGGCGCGCCTGCTGCGGCGCCTGACCACGTTCGACAAGCCGCTCGTGGCGGCGGTGCACGGCCTGGCCATCGGCGGCGGCACCACGCTGCTGCTGCACTGCGACTTCGTCTACGCGGCCGAGGGCACGCGCTTCCAGATGCCGTTCGCCAAGCTGGGCCTGGTGCCCGAGTTCGGTTCCAGCTATCTGCTGCCCCTGAATGCGGGCATGCGCCTGGCCAGCGAGCTGGTGCTGCTGGGCGAGCCCTTCGATCCCGAAACCGCGCTGCGCGCGGGCCTGGTCAATGCCGTGGTGCCCGGGGCCGAGCTGCTGGCGCGCGCACGGCGGACCGCCGATGTCCTGGCACAGACGGCGCCCGGCCCCCTGCGCCGCGCCAAGCTGCTGCTGCGCCAGGGCCACCAGGCCGCGCTGGCGGCCGCGCTGGCCGCCGAGGGCCAGGCGCTGCAGGAGAGCCTGCAATCGCCGGAACTGGCCGAGGCGGTGACCGCGTTCATCGAAAAGCGCGCGCCGGACTTTTCGCGGTTCTGACGCAGCACGCGCGGAAGTGGCGCAGCCACTCAGGGGGGTGTCCCCTCCTTCACCGGCAGTGGGCGCGGCCGCCCCTCGGCATCGATGGCCACGTAGGTCAGCAGCGCCTCGGTCACCTTCACGTAGCGACCCTGGTCGGTGAAGCGTTCGGCGAACACCTCCACGTCCACCGTGATGGAGGTGCGGCCGACGCGCGTCACGCTGGAGTAGAACGACAGGATGTCGCCCACGCGCACGGGCTGCTTGAACACGAACTCGTTCACCGCCACCGTGGCCATGCGGCCCTGCACATAGCGCGCGGGCAGCACCGAACCGGCCAGGTCGACCTGGGCCATGACCCAGCCGCCGAAGATGTCGCCGTTGCCATTGGTGTCCGCCGGCATGGGAATGACCTTGAGCACCAGCTCCTTGCCGTCGGGCAATGTGGTGGCGGGGCGGCTTGATTCCTGGGACATAGGCACAATCGGTAGTGGTACAGCAACCGGGATTCTGCTCCATGCGCCGCCACGGCGAAACCGCCCCCTCCAATTCCCCCGGCGCCAACGCGCGCACGCATTCCGACTGGGCCACGCTCGGCCGCCTCCTGCCCTACCTGTGGCAGTACAAATGGCGCGTGGTCGCGGCCATCTCCTTCATGGTGGGCGCGAAACTCGCCAACGTCAGCGTGCCGCTGCTGCTCAAGCAGCTCGTGGACACCATGGATGTGCCGCCCGGCGGCACCACCGCGCTGCTGGTGGTGCCGGTGGGCCTGCTGGTGGCCTACGGGATGCTGCGCCTCTCGACCTCGCTGTTCACCGAGCTGCGCGAGCTGGTGTTCGCCAAGGCCACGCACGGCGCGGCGCGCAGCATCGCGCTGCAGACCTTCGAGCACCTGCACTCGCTGAGCCTGCGCTTTCACCTGGAGCGCCAGACCGGCGGCATGACGCGCGACATCGAGCGCGGCGTGCGCGGCATCGAGTCTCTGGTGTCGTTCACGCTGTTCAACATCTTCGCCACGCTGATCGAGGTGGCGCTGGTGCTCGTCATCCTGGCGACGAAGTTCGACGCCTGGTTCGCCGGCATCACGCTGGCCGCGCTGGCGCTCTACATCACCTACACCGTGCTGGTGACCGAATGGCGCACGCAGTTCCGGCGCGAGGCCAACGAGTTCGACTCGGCCGCGCACACCAAGGCGGTGGACTCGCTGCTCAACTACGAGACCGTCAAGTACTTCAACAACGAGCAGTTCGAGGCGCGGCGCTACGACGAGAGCCTGGAGCGCCTGCGCCGCGCGCGGCTCAAGAGCCAGAGCACGCTGTCCATGCTCAACACGGGACAGCAGCTCATCATTGCCGCCGGGCTGGTGGCCATGCTCTGGCGCGCCACCCAGGGCGTGGCCGACGGGCGCATGACGCTGGGCGACCTGGTCATGGTCAATGCCTTCATGATCCAGATCTACATCCCGCTGAACTTCCTCGGCGTGATCTACCGCGAGATCAAGCAGAGCCTGACCGACCTGGACAAGATGTTCACGCTCATGGACCGCGAACGCGAGGTGGCCGACGCGCCGGACGCCGTGCCGCTGCTGGGGCTGGACCGGCCCACGGTGCGCTTCGAGGACGTGCACTTCGCCTACGAGAGCGGCCGCCCCATCCTGCAGGGCGTGAGCTTCGAGATCCCGGCCGGCAAGACGGTGGCCGTGGTCGGCCCCTCGGGCGCGGGCAAGAGCACGCTTTCGCGCCTGCTCTACCGCTTCTACGACATCCAGCAGGGCCGCATCACCATCGCCGGGCAGGAGCTGCGCGAGGTGACGCAGGCCAGCGTGCGCCAGGCCATCGGTATCGTGCCGCAGGACACCGTGCTGTTCAACGACACCGTGGCCTACAACATCGCCTACGGGCGTCCCGGCGCCACGCAGGGCGAGGTGGAGCAGGCGGCGCGCGCGGCGCACATCCACGGCTTCATCGCCGCCACGCCCAAGGGCTACGCCACCATGGTGGGCGAGCGCGGGCTCAAGCTCTCGGGCGGCGAGAAGCAGCGCGTGGCCATCGCGCGCACGCTGCTCAAGAACCCGCCCATCCTGATCTTCGACGAGGCCACCTCGGCGCTGGATTCGGCCAACGAACGCGCCATCCAGGCCGAGCTGCGCCAGGTGGCCCAGGGCAAGACCACGCTGGTGATCGCGCACCGGCTGTCCACCGTGGTCGACGCGCACGAGATCCTGGTCATGGACGCCGGCCGCATCGCCGAGCGCGGCACGCACGCCGAGCTGCTTGCCGCGGGCGGGCGCTATGCGCGCATGTGGGCGCTGCAGCAGTCGGGCGAGGCGGTGGAGGCTTGAAGTGTTTTTGGCCTCTGGCGCCCGACTGGTAAGCGCTGCTAGCTATCGAAAATGTAGCGAATAAAAAAGCCCCGCTGTGCGGGGCTTTTTGCCGAAGCGCGGGGCTCAGGGCTTGCGCGCGGCGATGGCCTTCTCGGCGGCATTCACGAGGTCGGCGCCGATCTGGCCCTTCCACTTGGCGTACACCGGGCGCGTGGCCTTGACGAACTCCTCGCGCTCGGCGGGGCTGAGCTGGGTCACGGTCACGCCATTGGCGGCGATGTCCTTGAGCAGTGGCTTGTCGGCCTCGACCATGCCCTTGCGCGCGATGGCGATCTCTTCCTTGCCGGCCTCGATGGCAGCCTGGCGCACGGCTTCGCGGTCGGCCGGCGTCCAGCTGTTCCAGATCTCCTTGTTCACCACGAAGACCAGCGGATCGTTCACGTAGCCCCACATGGTGACGTGCTTCTGCGCCACCGTGTGCAGCTTGGCGGCCTGGTAGACGGCGATGGGGTTCTCCTGGCCGTCCACGGCGCCGCTGGCGAAGGCCGGCTGCGCATCGGCCCAGCTCATCTGCGTGGGGTTGGCGCCCAGCGCGGTGAAGGTGTCGAGGAACAGCGGCGAGCCGACGACGCGGATCTTCAGGCCCTTGAGGTCGGCGGGGCTCTTGATCTGCTTCTTGGAGTTGGAGATCTCGCGGTAGCCGTTCTCGCCCCAGGCCAGGGGCACCACGCCGGCCTTCTCCAGCGTCTGGAAGATGCTCTTGCCCACCTCGCCCTGGGTCACGGCGTCCACGGCGGCGTAGTCGGGGAACAGGAAGGGCAGCGAGAACAGGTTGAGCTGCTTGACCTGCGGCGACCAGTTGATGGTCGAGCCGATGGCCATGTCGATCACGCCCTGGCGCAGCGCCGAGAACTCGCGCGTCTGGTCGCCCTGGATCAGCGACACGCCGGGGTAGAGCTTGATGTTGATGCGGCCCTGGGTCTTTTCGCGGACCTTGTGGGCCCACAGCTCGCCGCCCTTGCCCCAGGGGAAGGCCGTGCCCAGCACGAGCGACATGCGGTACTCGCTCTTGTACGCCGTCTGCGCCAGGGCGGCGGGGGCGGTGAAGGCCAGGGTGGCGGCGGCGGCCACGGCGGAGGTCAGGAAGGTGCGCAGTTTCATCGGTCAGTCTCCTTGGAAAAAATCAGTAGCCCAGTCGGGCGGGCAGCCACAGCGCGAGCTGCGGGAAGGCGATCACGGCCACCATCACGAGGAACATGGCCAGCAGCATGGGCCCGACCCAGCGCACGGTGGACTCCATGCGCACGCCGGCGATGCGGCACGACACCATCAGGTTCACGGCCAGCGGCGGCGTGAACTGGCCCAGCGCCACCTTGAGCGTGAGGATCACGCCGAACCACACCGGGTCCCACTGGTAGTGCTGCATGATGGGCAGCAAGAGCGGCACGAAGATCAGGAAGATGGAAATGCCGTCGAGGAACATGCCCACGGTGATGAGCAGCAAGATCAGCAGCGCCAGCACGCCGTATTCGCCCAGGCCCGAGTTCACGATGGCTGCGGCCACCGGATCGATCACGCCCAGCGTGGACAGCGAGAACGCGAAGATGCCCGCGAGCGACACCACGATGAGGATCACCGCCGAAAGCTCGCCCGATTCGCGCAGGATGGGGAACAGGTCGCGCAGCGTGATCGTGCGGTGGATCACCATGCCCACGAACAGGCCGTAGAACACGGCCACCACGGCGGCCTCGGTGGGCGTGAACCAGCCCGCGCGCATGCCGCCGAGGATCAGCACCGGCGCGGCCAGGCCCCACAGCGCCTCGCGCAGGCTCTTCCAGAACGGCGGGCGCGGCATGTCGGCCTCCAGCGCGCCCATGCCGTGCTTGCGCGCCATCCACACGGCGGGCACGATCAGCGCCACGCCGGCCAGCACGCCCGGCACCATGCCGGCGGCGAACAGCGCGGGCACCGAGGCGCCCGGCACCAGCACCGAGTAGATGATGAAGGCCACCGAGGGCGGGATCAGGATGTCGGTGGCCGCCGCCGCGCCCACCACGCTGGCCGAGAAGCTGCCGGGGTAGCCCGCGCGCGACATGGCGGCGATCATCACCCCGCCCACGGCGGCCGCGTTGGCCGGCCCCGAGCCCGAGATGCCGCCCAGGAACATGGCGACGGCGATCGCCACCAGCGGCAGCATGCCCGGGCCGCGTCCGACCAGGGCCACGGCGAAGTTCACCAGGCGCAGCGCCACGCCCGAGCGGTCGAAGATGGAGCCCACGAGCACGAACATGGGGATGGCCAGCAGCGGGTATTTGCCCAGGCCGGCGTAGAAGTTCTGCGGCACGGCCAGCAGGCCGAACCACTGCGTCTCGGCATTGGCCAGCGCGATGGCGGCCGCGCCCGCCAGGCCCAGGGCGGCGCCGATGGGCACGCCCACGAACATCATGGCCAGGAAGGCCACGAACAGCAGGGTGGCAATCATGGCTGGCGCTCCTCTGGCCCGGCAGGGCGGGAGGTGTCCAGGAATTCCACGTCCGGCACCTTGCCGCGCCGCCAGAACAGGCCGAGGGCGCGCCAGGTGATGAGCGCCGAGAACACCGGCAGCCAGGCCGAGTACCACCATTGCGGCACGCCGATGCCGGGGGAGGTCTCCTCGAAGCGGTAGTCGTCCCACACCACGCGCACGCTCAGCACGGCGATGGCGCCGAACAGCAGCGCCACCATCAGCGCGCCAAAGCGCGCCAGGGCACGGCGGCGCGCGAACGAACCGCCCTCGGCGAACCATTCGATGCGGATGTGCATGTCGCGCGCCACGGCGGCCGAGCCGGCCACCAGGGCCAGCACGATCATCAGGAAGACGGAAATCTCCTCCGTCCAGGCGAACGAGGAATTGGTGAAGTAGCGCACCAGCACGTTGGCGAAGGTGATGAGGGCCAGCAGCGCCATCACGATGACGGTGAGCCAGTCCTCGATGCGCAGCGAGCGGGGCTCGCTGCACCCGGGGGTGTCCGTGGTCGGCGCGGCGTTATCAGGCCCGGAAGAGGGTGTGGTGGACATGGTGTTGGAAGGTCGGGGAGAGCACGGCGAGAGGGCGCAGCCGCGACCGGCCATGTTTCGGCGGCGTGGGGTGCGCTGGGTGCGCGCGGTGGGCGCAGCGTTGCATTATGCGGCGGGTTGATATGCACGCACAGCATCGCTGCGCATGGGCGGGCGGGCCTGTCGGGTTTGGGCGCGCGGATAATCGCGCCATGGAAACCAAGTGGCTCGAAGATTTTGTCAGCCTGGCCGAAACGCGCAGCTTCAGCCGGTCGGCGCAGCTGCGCCACGTCACGCAGCCCGCGTTCTCGCGCCGCATCCAGGCGCTGGAGGCCTGGGCGGGCACCGACCTGGTGGACCGCAGCTCCTACCCCACGCGCCTGACCACGGCCGGCAAGACGCTCTACGACCAGTCGCTGGAGGTGCTGCAGGCGCTGCAGAACACGCGCGCCATGCTGCGCGCGCACAGCACGTCGAGCCAGGACATGATCGAGTTCGCCGTGCCGCACACGCTGGCCTTCACCTTCTTTCCCGCCTGGGTGTCGAGCCTGCGCACCAAGTTCGGCCCGTTCAAGAGCCGTCTCATCGCGCTCAACGTGCACGATGCGCTGATGCGCCTGGTGGAGGGCAGCTGCGACCTGCTCATCACCTACCACCACGACTCCCAGCCGTTCCAGATCGACGCCGACCGCTACGAGATGGTCAGCCTGGGCAAGGAGGTGCTCTCGCCCTACAGCAAGCCCGACGCCTCGGGCCAGCCCCTGCACTGCCTGCCGGGCAAGCCGGGCCAGCCGCTGCCTTATCTGGGCTACGCGCCAGGCGCGTACCTGGGGCGCGTGACCGAGCTGATCCTCAAGCAGTCGGGCACGCCCATCCACCTGGAGCGTGTGTACGAGACCGACATGGCCGAGGGCCTCAAGGCCATGGCGCTGGAGGGCCAGGGCGTGGCCTTCCTGCCGCACAGCGCCGTGAAGAAGGACCTGCGCGCGCGCCGCCTGGTCAGCGCCGCGCCGCCGGGCTCGGAAGACCTGCAGATGGTGATGGATGTGCGCGTCTACCGCGAGAAGCCCACGGCCAAGGATGCCGCCAAGGGGACGGCGCAGGCGCTGTGGGACTACCTGCTGGCGCAGGCCGGCGCGCACCCCGACGGAATGCTGGTCTGAAACCCTCTCAGGGTTTGCCCTGGGTCGCGGCGGCGGCCGCGCTGGGTCATAAATATTCCGCATAACCCTGCGCGCATTCGGCATTGGAAATGCCGGGACTCGAAACGTACCATTCCGCGCCTTGAAGCCTGTTTTCCGGCATATGGAACAGGCGTCCGCAGCGTGCCGCCACCGCCGGCCGCACCCGATTCATCCCTCCCGTGGACTTGCCGAGAACCCGCATGACAACACTTTGGAGACTAGCCTGCTGCATCGCCGTGGCCTGCCATGCCGGCCTGGCCAGTGCCGAGACGGTGCTCGAACGCGTCGCGGCGGGCGGCAAGCTGGTCATCGCGCACCGCGAATCCTCGGTGCCTTTTTCCTATGTGGACCCGCAGACCGGCAAGCCCGTGGGCTACGCCGTGGACCTGTGCCTGCGCCTGGCCGAGGTGGTGCGCAAGAAGACCGGCATGAAGGACATGCCGGTCGAATTCCTGCAGGTCACGCCGGCCAACCGCATCACCGTGATCGAGCAGGGCAAGGCCGACCTGGAATGTGGCTCCACCACCAACAACGCCGAGCGCCGCCAGAAGGTGGCGTTCACCGTCCCGCACTTCATCACCGGCGCACGCCTGCTGGTCAAGGCAGCGAGCCCCATCGACCGCGTGGAAGACCTGGTGGGCAAGACGCTGGTCTCCACCAAGGGCACCACGCCGCTCAAGGCGGCGGAGCAGGCCAACCGCGAGCGGCTGCTGGGCATCACCCTCGTCGAGGCGCCCGACCATGCGCGCGCCCTGGAGATGGTGGAGAAGGGCGAGGCCGACGCCTTCGTGATGGACGACGTGCTGCTCTACGGCCTGGCGGCCGGCCGCCCCGACCCCAAGGCCCTCAAGGTCGTGGGGCGTTTCATGACCACCGAGCCCCTGGCCATCATGCTGCCCAAGAATGACCCTGGGTTCAAGAAACTGGTCGACGAGGAGATGCGCCGGCTCATCACCAGCCGCGAGATCTACCCGATCTACGACAAGTGGTTCGCCCGGCCCATACCGCCGGGCAACACGGTGCTCAATCTGCCGGTCAGTTACCTGCTGCGGGACTTCTGGAAGTACCCCACCGACCAGGTGCCGTTTTGAGTGGCGGAGCCATCCGCTGCACAATGCCAGGGTTCCAGGGGTTTCAGCCAGGCGTCAGCGTTGGGCGCGCGAATCCCTAGAATCCACCCTTTTGCCGTTTCACCCACAAGGAGATGACCATGAAAAAACAATTGCTGGCAGCCGCCATTACCGTTCTGGCCGCGGGCAGCGCTTTCGCGCAGGCCGGCGACACGCTGGCCAAGATCAAGTCCTCGGGCAGCATCACGCTGGGCGTGCGCGAGTCCTCGGGCCTGTCCTATACCCTGGGTGGCGGCAAGTACGTGGGTTTCCACACCGAGATGGCCGAGATCATCATCGCTGACATCCGCAAGCAGCTGGGCATGAGCGCGCTGGAAACCAAGTACCAGCCCGTCACCTCGCAGAACCGCATCCCGCTGGTGACCAACGGTACCGTGGACCTGGAGTGCGGCTCCACCACCAACAACGCCGCGCGCCAGAAGGACGTGGCCTTCGCCGTCACCACCTACGTGGAAGAAGTGCGCATCGCCGTCAAGGCCAACTCCGGCATCAACTCCATCAAGGACCTCAACGGCAAGAGCGTGGCCACCACCACGGGCACGACCTCGGTGCAGACCCTGCGCAAGAACGAGCGCGCTGGCGGCATCGACTTCAAGGAAGTCTATGGCAAGGACCACGCCGACAGCTTCCTGATGCTCGAAACCGGCCGTGCCGACGCCTTCGTGATGGACGGTTCCATCCTGGCCGCGAACATCTCCAAGTCCAAGAACCCCGCCGACTACAAGATCGTCGGTGAAGTGCTGAGCGTGGAGCCCATCGCCTGCATGCTGCGCAAGGACGACACGGCGTTCAAGAAGGCCGTGGACGACAGCATCAAGCGCCAGATCGCCGACGGCTCGCTGGCCAAGCTGTACGACAAGTGGTTCATGCAGCCCGTGCCGCCGACCAACACCAAGATCGGCCTGCCGCTGTCGGAAGCCACCAAGGCCGCTTGGGCCAACCCCAACGACAAGCCCATGGAAGACTACGCCAAGAAGTAATTCACAGGCATGAACCGCCCCTTCGGACCGCGGGTTTGAAGGGGCTTTTTTGTTGGGCACCGCCGGCGGCGGCGTCCAACCCCTCCGTTTGAAGAAGGAGCAATCCTATGAGCTGGGATTGGCAGGTGTTCTGCGAGGACACCATGGAACGGCAGGTGGTGCAGGGCTGCTTTGGCAAGGGCGGCGACATCACCTATCTGGACTGGATGCTGTCGGCCTGGGGCTGGACGGTGTCTGTCGCGTTGCTGGCGCTGCTGCTGGCGTTGGCGCTCGGTTCGTTCATCGGCACGCTGCGCACCCTGCAGGACCGCCCGGGCATCGTGCGCCTGGGCAATGCCTGGGTCGAGCTGTTCCGCAACATTCCGCTGCTGGTGCAAATTTTTCTGTGGTACCACGTGGTGCCCACCATCTTCCCGGCCATGAAGAGCGTGCCCGGTTTCGTGCTGGTGGTGCTGGCGCTGGGCTTCTTCACCTCGGCACGTATCGCCGAGCAGGTGCGCTCGGGCATCCAGGCGTTGCCGAGAGGCCAGCGCTACGCGGGTCTGGCCGTGGGATTCACCACCTTCCAGACCTACCGCTATGTGCTGCTGCCCATGGCGTTCCGCATCATCATCCCGCCGCTGACCAGCGAGACCATGAACATCTTCAAGAACTCGTCGGTGGCCTTCGCCGTGTCGGTGGCCGAGCTGACCATGTTCGCCATGCAGGCGCAGGAAGAGACCTCGCGCGGCATCGAGGTGTACCTGGCCGTGACGGCCTGCTACATCGTCTCGGCCTTCGCCATCAACCGCATCATGGCCTTCATCGAGAAGCGCGCGCGCGTGCCGGGCCTCATCGTGGCCGGCGGATCGGGAGGGCACTGACATGAACATCGCACTCGATTTCTCGTTTTACAACTGGGACCTGATCTCCAACTTCGTGCTCAAGGGGCTGTACTTCAGCCTCATGCTCACGGTGGTGGCCACGATCGGCGGCATCCTGTTCGGAACGCTGCTGGCGCTCATGCGCCTGTCGGGCCGGAAATGGCTGGACGTGCCCGCCACCATCTACGTCAACGGCATGCGCAGCATTCCGCTGGTGATGGTGATCCTGTGGTTCTTCCTGCTCGTGCCCGCCATCATCGGCCGCCCCATCGGCGCCGAGGTGTCGGCCGTGGTCACCTTCATCGCCTTCGAGGCGGCCTACTTCAGCGAAATCATGCGCGCGGGCATCCAGTCCATTCCACGCGGCCAGGTCTTCGCCGGCCAGGCCGTGGGCATGACGTATGGCCAGAACATGCGCTATGTGATCCTGCCGCAGGCCTTCCGCAACATGCTGCCGGTGCTGCTCACGCAGACCATCATCCTGTTCCAGGACACCTCGCTGGTCTACGCCATCGGCGCCTACGACATGCTCAAGGGCTTCGAGGTCGCGGGCAAGAACTTCGGCCGCCCCATCGAGGCCTACCTGGCCGCGGCGGTGCTCTATTTCGTCATGTGCTACGCCCTCTCCTGGATGGTCAAGCGCCTGCACCAGAAGATCGCCATCATCCGCTGAAGCACAGAGACAGAGGAACCAGAAATGATCGAACTCAAAAACGTTTCCAAGTGGTACGGCACCTTCCAGGTGCTCAACGATTGCTCCACCAGCATCAACAAGGGCGAAGTGGTGGTGGTGTGCGGCCCGTCGGGCTCGGGCAAGTCCACGCTCATCAAGACCATCAACGCGCTCGAACCCATCCAGAAGGGCGAGATCTGGGTCGATGGCGTGCCCGTGCACGATCCCAAGACCGACCTGCCCAAGCTGCGCAGCCATGTCGGCATGGTGTTCCAGCACTTCGAGCTGTTCCCGCACCTGTCGGTGACGGAAAACCTCACCATCGCGCAGATCAAGGTGCTGGGGCGCAACCCCGAAGACGCCAAGAAGCGCGGCCTGAAGATGCTCGAACGCGTGGGCCTGACCGCGCACAAGGACAAGTTCCCCGGCCAGCTCTCGGGTGGCCAGCAGCAGCGCGTGGCCATCGCGCGCGCGCTGTCCATGGACCCCATCGTCATGCTGTTCGACGAACCCACCTCGGCGCTCGACCCCGAGATGGTGGGCGAGGTGCTCGACGTGATGGTGGGCCTGGCCAACGAGGGCATGACCATGATGTGCGTGACGCACGAAATGGGCTTCGCCAAGAAGGTCAGCAACCGCGTGATCTTCATGGACGTGGGCGGCAAGATCCTGGAAGACTGCTCGCGCGACGAGTTCTTCGGCAACCCCGATGCCCGCCAGCCGCGCACCAAGGACTTCCTCAACAAGATCCTGCAGCACTGATCGCTTGGCACGGGTACACAGCGGCACCTGCGGGTGCCGTTGTGCTTTCCGGGCAGGGCGCCCGTGCCAGGCGTTCCTTCCCGCCGGTAAGATGCCCTGGCCGGAATCCCCCGGCATGGCACGCATCTTACGCACGAGACCTTGAACATGAAACAACCCGTGGTTATCACTGCCGAACTCACGCCCGAGAATGCCCAGGCGCTGGCACAGTTCGTCAAGCACATCAGCCATGAGGCGATCCGCGCATGCTCCCGTGACGATGCGGAAACCTTCCTCGTGCGCGATGCGCTCGATTCGTTGCGCGAAGCCCTGGATCTGGCGGGCTTCGATCCCCAGTAAGCCTGCGACCCCTCCCTGGGGAGTGATGGGACAATGGCGGCCATGACCGCCGCCCAAGACACCCTCACGATCACCCGCCCCGACGACTGGCACTTGCATGTGCGCGACGGCGACCCGCTGCACACCGTCGTGCCGCACACCGCCGCCCAGTTCGGCCGCGCCATCATCATGCCCAACCTGCGCCCGCCCGTGACCACGGCGGCCCAGGCCCTGGCCTACAAGCAGCGCATCCTCGCCGCCGTGCCGGCCGGCGTGGCGTTCGAGCCGCTGATGACGCTGTACCTCACCGACAACCTGCCGCCCGAGGAAATCGCGCGCGCCAAGGAGGCCGGCGTGGTGGCCGCCAAGCTCTACCCGGCCGGCGCCACGACGAACAGCGACGCGGGCGTGACCGACCTGCGCAAGACCTACAAGACCCTGGAGGCCATGCAGAAGGCCGGCCTGCTGCTGCTGGTGCATGGCGAGGTGACCAGCCCCGACATCGACCTGTTCGACCGCGAGGCCGTGTTCATCGAGCAGCAGCTCATCCCGCTGCGCCGCGACTTCCCCGAACTGAAGATCGTGTTCGAGCACATCACCACCCAGGAAGCCGCGCAGTACGTGCAGGAGGCCGACGCCCACACGGCCGCCACCATCACCGCGCACCACCTGCTCTACAACCGCAACGCCATCTTCACCGGCGGCATCCGCACGCATTACTACTGCCTGCCCGTGCTCAAGCGCGAGACGCACCGCCAGGCGCTGGTGCAGGCGGCCACCAGCGGCAGCCCCAAGTTCTTCCTCGGCACCGACAGCGCGCCGCACCCGGCCCACCTCAAGGAGCACGCCACGGGCTGCGCCGGCTGCTACACCGCCCACGCGGCCATGGAGCTGTATGCCGAGGCCTTCGACAACGCGGGCGCGCTCGACAAGCTCGAAGCCTTCGCCAGCTTCCACGGCCCGGCCTTCTACGGCCTGCCGCGCAACGGCGGCACCATCACCCTGCGCCGCGAGGCCTGGACGCCGCCCGACAGCTTTGCCTTCGGCGAGGCCGAGCTCAAGCCCCTGCGGGCCGGCGAGGCGCTGCCGTGGCGGCTGGTCTAGGTCGTCGGAAGTTTGAAGGAAAAACCCGTTGAAGAGCGCTTACAGCAAGCGCTTCAAGCTATTGAATAAATAGCATGTGCCGGCGCCGGGCTTGTTGCCCGCAGGCCTGCTGGACGAACTTTTCCTTCTATGATGACTCTTTCGTATACCGCCGCGCGCCCGGGTTTGCAGGGGCGGGCGGCTTGAAGGAGTGCGTGGGTAGCCCCATGTAATCCGTCCCCATCCTGACCAACCACCTTTCCGTGGAGAGCCATGAAACGCATCGTCCTGTTCCTGTTGACCAACATCGCCGTCGTGGCCGTGCTCGGCGTCGTGGCCAGCCTGCTCGGCGTGAACCGCTTCCTCACCGCCAACGGGCTGAACCTGGGCGCGCTGCTGGGTTTCGCCTTCGTCATGGGCTTTGGCGGCGCCATCATCTCGTTGCTCATCAGCAAGCCCATGGCCAAGTGGAGCGCGGGCGTGCAGATCATCGAGCAGCCGCGCAACCAGGATGAGGCCTGGATCGTCGAGACCGTGCGCAAGTTCGCCGACAAGGCCGGCATTGGCATGCCCGAGGTCGGCATCTTCGAGGGCGAGCCCAACGCCTTCGCCACCGGCGCCTTCAAGAACTCGGCCCTGGTGGCCGTCTCCACCGGCCTGCTGCAGAGCATGACGCACGAAGAGGTCGAGGCCGTGATCGGCCACGAGGTGGCGCACATCGCCAACGGCGACATGGTCACCATGACGCTGATCCAGGGCGTGATGAACACCTTCGTGGTCTTCCTCTCGCGCGCCATCGGCTATGCCGTGGACAGCTTCCTGCGCAGGAACGACGAGGAAAGCTCCGGCCCCGGCATCGGCTACATGGTCACCACCATCGTGCTCGACATCGTCCTGGGCTTCCTGGCCGCCATCATCGTGGCCTGGTTCTCGCGCCAGCGCGAATTCCGCGCCGACGCCGGCGCCGCCCAGCTCATGGGCCGCCGCCAGCCCATGATCAACGCCCTGGCCCGCCTGGGCGGCGTGCACACGCAGGAGCTGCCCAAGAGCATGGCCGCCATGGGCATCGCCGGCGGCATCGGCCAGCTGTTCAGCACCCACCCGCCGATCGAACAGCGCATCGCCGCGCTGCAGAACGCGCAGAACAACGGCTGAGCACGCACCGCGCGTCCTTCCGTCAACCGCCAGGGCGCGCAGGCCCCTGGCGGTTTTTTTTTACATCTTCGCCGCCGAACGCAGCGCGCCGATCACCGCGTCCACGCTGGGGGCCTCCCCAACGCGCCAGCGCCGCCGGGGCGCGCGCAGGGTGTGGCGCTGGCGATAGGCCGTGGGCGAGAGACCGGTGTGCCGCGCGAACACCCGCCGGAAGGCCGCCGGGTCGGCATAGCCGCAGGCCTGGGCGATGGTGGGGATGCTCTCCAGCGTGATCTCCAGCAGCACGCGCGCGCGGGCGCAGCGCAGCCCGTGCAGGTGGTCGAGCGGCGAATGTCCCAGCTCCTCACGGAAATGCCGCAGCAGCGTGCGCGGGCTCACCGACGCGGCGGCGGCCACGGCGCCGAGCTGGTAGGGCTGGTCCAGGTGCTGCTCCATCCACGCGATGGCGCGCGCCAGGGTGCTGTCGCGGGTGCTCGGAATGTGCCGGGCCTGCAGCGCTTCCAGCGCGGCGCGGCCGCGCTCCGGGTCGGGGCGCAGCACCGAGCGCAGTGCCTGGGCCAGCTCGGGGCCCATGGCCCGCTGCGCCAGCGCGGCGGCCATGTCCACCATGCCCGTGGACAGGGCCGCGCTGAGCCAGGGGCCGTCTTCGTGGAAGTCTTGCTCCGTGGCGATGGAGATGCCCGGAAAGTCGCGCCCGAAACCGCCGATGTAGTACCACGGCAGCGCCACGCGGCGGCCGTCCAGCCGCCCGCTGCGCGCCGCCAGCCAGGCGCCGCTGCCCTGCGTGCAGATGCGCAGGCCCTGGTCCACGGCCACGCCGATCCGGCGTGCCAGCGCGGGGTATTGGTCCACGGCGAGGCGCACGGCCGGGATGTCGGGGCAGTGCAGCGGCGCGATGAACAGGTCCGTGGCCGGCCCCTCGAAGGCCCCCGCGCGGAGGCAGGGCAGCAAGGGGCCGTCGGCGATGCGCAGGGGCAGGCCCTGGGCATCGGTCAGGCGCCAGCCGATGCGCGGCGCCTGCGCGCCATGGCGCAGACCGGCCAGCAGGTTGGCCGTGCGCAGCAGCTCCACGAACTGCAGCGCGTGGCCCAGGGCGGTTTCGGGCAACACGGGGATGTCGATGGCGAGGCAGGGAGGCATGGCGATAGTGGCTTTTTGAATGGCCATTTTGACCTCTTTGTCTGCGGGATGCCGCTCTTAGCATGGGGCCTTCGTCCACTTTCTTTCCGCCTTGCCATGCGTAATTCCCTGACCGCTCTCTCGCTCGCCGCCGGCCTCGCGGCCGGTGTCTCTGGTGCCCACGCACAGGCGCTCGATGCCACTGGCCTGCAGGCCATCGATGCCGCCGTGTCCGCCGTCGCGCCGAAGATGGTGCAGTGGCGCCGCGATATCCATGCCCATCCGGAACTGTCGGGCCAGGAGGTGCGCACCGCGCAACTGGTGGCCGAGCACCTGCGCCGCCTGGGGATGGAGGTGCAGACCGGCGTGGGCGGCACGGGCGTCGTCGGCACGCTGCGTGGCGGATTGCCGGGCAAGGTGGTGGCGCTGCGCGCCGACATGGATGCCCTGCCCATGCCCGAGAAGACGGGTCTGCCATTCGCCTCCAAGGCCAAGGCCAGCTACCTGGGCAAGGAGGTGCCGGTGGCGCATTCCTGCGGCCACGATGCCCATGTGGCCATGCTGATGGGCGCGGCCGAGGCGCTGGCGGGCCTGCGCGCGCAACTGCCCGGCACCGTCAAGTTCATCTTCCAGCCGGCCGAGGAGGGCGCGCCCGTGGAGGCCGACGAGCACGGCAAGGTGCCGAGCTTCGGTGCCAAGGCCATGGTGGAGGCGGGCGTGCTCAAGGATGTGCAGGCCCTCTACGGCCTGCACATCACGGCCAACCTGCCTTCGGGCATGGTGGGTTACCGCAGCGGGCCGCTGATGGCGGGCTCGGACAGCATCACCATCCACGTGGAGGGCAAGGGCGGCCACGGCTCCTCGCCCTGGAGCGCCATCGACCCGGTGGTGGCCGCCAGCCAGGTGGTGCTGGGCCTGCAGACGGTGGTGAGCCGCCAGCTCAACATCAGCAAGGAGCCCGCGGTCATCACCATCGGCTCCATCCAGGGCGGCACGCGCTACAACATCATCCCCGACAACGTGGAGTTGCTGGGCACGCTGCGCACCTTCGACGAGGACATGCGCCAGGACGCGCTCAAGCGCATCGCCACCACGGCCGAATCCATCGCCGCCTCCAGCGGCGCCAAGGCCAAGGTGCGCTTCGGGCCCGTGGCCTACCCGGTCACCACCAACCCGGCCGCGCTCACCGAGGCCTCGCTGCCCGCGCTCAAGCTGGCCATGGGCGGCAAGGCCATGGTGATCCCGAAGGTCAGCGGCTCGGAGGACTTCTCGGAGTTCCAGAAGGTGGTGCCCGGCTTCTTCTACTTCCTGGGCGCGCCGCCCAAGGGCGTGGATTTCAACAAGGCCCCGCCCAACCACTCGCCGCTGTTCGACATCGACGAGGACCAGCTTCCCACGGGCGCGCGCAGCCTGGCCGCGCTGGCGGTGGACTTCCTGCGGCGCCAGTAGCCCGGTGGCCGTTTGCATGGCGCCGCGCACGACCCGCACCGCATGCAATGTGCACCGCCCAGGCCAGCGGCGCCGCGCAAGGGGGAAGGCGCACAGCGCCTCAGGGGGTTGTCAGAATACTCCGGGCCACCGCTTCGCCCACCTTGATGCCATCCACGCCCGCCGAGAGAATGCCGCCGGCGTAGCTGGCGCCTTCGCCCGCCGGGTACAGGCCGGCGGTGTTGAGGCTCTGGAAGTCCTCGCCCCGGCCGATCTTGAGCGGCGACGAGGTGCGCGTCTCCACGCCGGTGAGCACGGCGTCGTGCATGTCGAAGCCCTTGATCTTGCGGCCGAACGCCGGCAGCGCCTCGCGCAGCGCCTCGGTGGCGTAGCCGGGCAGGGCCTCGCGCAGGTCGCAGGGCGTCACGCCGGGCTTGTACGAGGGCTCCACGCTGCCCAGCGCCTTGGAGGCGCGACCCGCGATGAAGTCGCCCACGAGCTGGCCCGGCGCGTTGTAGTTGCCGCCGCCCAGCACATACGCATTCGATTCCAGCTGGCGTTGCAGCACGATGCCCGCGAGCGGGTGGTGCTCACCGTCCTTCAAGGCCTCCACGCCGTGCGTGGCGCCAAGCTGGGCCTCGAACGCGGCCGGGTCGGTGGGATAGTCCCGAGGATCGATGCCCACCACCATGCCGGCGTTGGCATTGCGCTCGTTGCGCGAATACTGGCTCATGCCGTTGGTCACCACGCGGCCGGGCTCGCTGGTCGCTGCCACCACGGTGCCGCCGGGGCACATGCAGAAGCTGTAGGCCGCGCGGCCGTTGCTGGCGTGGTGCACCAGCTTGTAGTCGGCCGCGCCCAGCAGCGGGTGGCCGGCGTGGCGGCCCCAGCGCGCGCGGTCGATCACGCCCTGCGGGTGCTCGATGCGGAAACCCACCGAGAACGGCTTGGCCTGCATGTGCACGCCGCGCTCATGCAGCATGGCGAAGGTGTCGCGCGAGCTGTGGCCCAGCGCCATGACCACATGGCGCGCCTCCAGCTCGTGGGTCTGGCCCGTGGCCTGGTCGAGCACGCGCAGGCCGCGCAGCTGGCGCTGGCCGGCGCTGTCCTGCTCGATGAGCACGTCGGTCACGCGCTGCTGGAAGCGCACCTCACCGCCCAGCGCGATGATCTGTTCGCGCAGCGTCTCGACCACCTTGACGAGCTTGAAGGTGCCGATGTGCGGGTGCGCCACGTACAGGATCTCGGGCGGCGCGCCGGCCTGCACGAACTCCTCCATCACCTTGCGGCCCAGGTGGCGCGGGTCCTTGATCTGGCTGTAGAGCTTGCCGTCGGAGAAGGTGCCCGCGCCGCCTTCGCCGAACTGCACATTGCTCTCGGGGTTCAGCTCGCGCTTGCGCCACAGGCCCCAGGTGTCCTTGGTGCGCTCGCGCACCGTCTTGCCGCGCTCCAGCACGATGGGCCGCAGCCCCATCTGCGCCAGCACCAGCGCCGCGAAGATGCCGCAGGGCCCGAAGCCCACCACCACCGGGCGCTCGCGCAAACTGGCTGGGGCCTGCCCCACCGGGCGCCAGGTCATGTCGGGGGTGGGCTGGATGTGGGGGTTGCCCGCGTGCCGCGCCAGCAGAGCGGCTTCCCCGGCCGGCTCGGCGAGGGTGGTGTCGACGATGTAGACGGCCAGCAGATCGGCCTTGCGCGCGTCGAAGCTGCGCTTGAAGACGTGGACGCGCGCGATGTCGGCAAGTGCGATGCCCAGGGCCTGGGCGGCGGCGGCGTGCAGCGCGGCCTCGGGGTGGGTGTCGGGGTCGGACGGCAGCGAGGCCAGCGGCAGCCGGATTTCGGAGATGCGGATCATGGTCATGCGGGCCCGTGGTGATCGGGCAGGGCAATGCAGGGGGAACGGATTTTACCGGCCAGGGCATTCCGTGGGTGCGCGGCATGCAGCCGGCGCGGCCCAGGCCGGCGGCCCCCCGCGCAAGGGCCGCCGCGCCAAAGGGGGCTCTCAAGCGGGCAAGAAGCCTTCCACCGACAGGTAGCGTTCGCCCGTGTCGTAGTTGAAGCCCAGCACCTTCGCGCCCGCGGGCAGCTCGGGTAGCTTCAGGGCGATGGCGGCCAGCGTGGCGCCGGAGGAAATGCCGACGAGCATGCCTTCCTCGCGCGCGCAGCGGCGGGCGTATTCGCGCGCGGGCTCGGCGTCGATCTGGATCACGCCGTCGAGCAGGCTGGTGTCGAGGTTCTTCGGGATGAAGCCGGCACCGATGCCCTGGATCGGGTGGGGCGCGGGCTGGCCGCCCGAGATCACGGGCGATTGCGAGGGCTCCACCGCGAACACTTTGAGTTGCGGATACTTGGCCTTGAGCACGCGCGAGACGCCCGTGAGGTGGCCCCCCGTGCCCACGCCGGTGATGAGCACGTCCAGGCCGTCGGGAAAGTCGGCCAGGATTTCCTGCGCCGTGGTGCGCACATGCACGTCCACGTTGGCCGGGTTCTCGAACTGCTGCGGAATCCAGGCGCCGGGCGTCTGCTGGCGCAGCTCCTCGGCGCGCGCGATGGCGCCCTTCATGCCCTTCTCGCGTGGCGTCAGGTCGAACTGCGCGCCGTAGGCCAGCATGAGGCGGCGGCGCTCGATGCTCATGCTGTCGGGCATCACGAGGACGAGCTTGTAGCCCTTGACGGCCGCCACCAGCGCCAGGCCGATGCCCGTGTTGCCCGAGGTGGGCTCGATGATGGTGCCGCCGGGCTGCAGGGCGCCGGACTTCTCGGCGTCCTCCACCATCGACAGCGCGATGCGGTCCTTGATGGAGCCGCCGGGGTTGCCGCGCTCGGACTTCACCCACACGTTGGCGGCCGGGCCGAACAGCCGGTTGATGCGCACGTGCGGGGTGTTGCCGATGGTTTGCAGGATGTTGTCGACTTTCATGGCGTCTCCTCAGTGGATGGGGAAAAAGGCGGGATGGCGCACATTCTGAACCAGTTGTTCTGCGCCCTGGCCATATGGATATGCCCTGCGCAGGGGCATCGCCTGCGGCGTGGCCGGCACACCGCCATTCTTGGACGGCAACATGCTTGCAATGCTGATCCTGCAAGCGCTTTGTGCGATCGAGATGGTTTCACGGGTGGTGGGCGATCATCAGGAACAGCGGATAAGACCGCCCATTGCGGTGCTGCATGCGCAGGATTTCGGTGAACGCCACGCCTTGCAGGCCCGCGCGCTCGGCCTGTGCCTGCAGGGCTTGGGGTGCAAAGCCGAAGTGGTGTACGCCCTTGGCTTCGTTGTCGCCGTGAAAGCTGCCGTCTTCTTCGTACAGATCGACCAGGGCCACGCGCCCGCCGGGGTGCAGGGCGCTGGCAAAGGCCTGCATCAGCGCGGCGGTGTCGGCCACGTGGTGCAGGGCCATGCAGCTGACGATGGCGTGGTAGCGCCCGGGCAGGCCATCGAAGATGTTGCCCTGGTGCGGTGTGATGTTGGCGAAGCCCTTGTCGGCCAGCACCTGCAGCATGGCGCCGGACATGTCCAGCGCCGTGACCTGCGCCACCCGCGGCGCGATCTGCGTGGCCAGCAGGCCGGTGCCGGCGCCGAAGTCCAGCACCTGGTCGGTGGGCGCCAGGGGCAGTTGCGCCAGCAGGCGCGGAGGCACGGCGGCCAGTTGCTGGGACATGGGGCGCTGGTCCCAGTCGCGGGCGGCGGTGTCGAAGTGGGAGGGTGCGGGGCCTGCGGTCATGGTGCAAGTATCTGCCAGGTGCCGTGGAGCCCTGCCGGTCTGGGATAATCACGCCCGTGAAGCACGCCAGACCGCCGCTGGTGCAATCTGGGAAACCAGGCACTGGAGGAACGTCCGGACTGCACAGGACAGCGTAGCAGCTAACGGCTGCCCACCGTGAGGTGAGGATCAGAGCAACAGAGACGAGTCCCGGGGGCGTACCGCAAGGTAAACCACTGGGGGTGAAACGGGCAATCTCTACGCGCAGCAATACCAAGTAGGCCAGCGTTGATGTGGTTCCGCAGAGCTGGCGGGTAGGTAGCACCGAGCCGGGTGGGCGACCCCCGGCCCAGAGTAATGGCGGTCACGCCCGGGCAACCGGGCGCACAGAATCCGGCTTATCGGCGCGCTTCACACTTTTTCAGGTCAAAAATGGCCCCAAGGCGCTTGGGGAAAGCGCGAGCAGCTCTCATTTTTGATGTCTCACGGCGTGGCGCAGTGCGCTGCCTGCCCCTGCTGCAGCGCGCTGGCGCGCTCCACCGTGTC
Organism: Simplicispira lacusdiani; assembly: GCF_003604195.1. Taxonomy (GTDB): domain Bacteria; phylum Pseudomonadota; class Gammaproteobacteria; order Burkholderiales; family Burkholderiaceae_C; genus Simplicispira; species Simplicispira lacusdiani. The sequence goes on along the minus strand of NZ_QXGR01000002.1, from coordinate 148,471 downwards.
GGGGTGGCTGCTCAGCAGCGACCAGACCGGGTGAGCGGCCTCGGCGTGGCCCTGTTTTCGGGGCGCGGGTTGGCTGGCGCCGGGTTTCTTGCCATCTTCTGCCTCGTCCTCGTCGCGCGCGATCGCCAGCAGCAGCGTGCCCATGGGCGCCGTGGGCAGGGCGGCGTGGCGCATCAGGCCGATGGCGAAGCAGTCGGCCTCGCGCTCATGGTTGCGCCGGTAGTGCAGCCCGGTGAGCAGCGCGCCGCCCGTGGAGAGCACGCCCGACACATCGCCCAGCGCCAGCCCCAGGCCCATTTGCAGCACACCCTGTTCCACCAGCATGCGCGTGGTGTGGCGGTGCACCACATGGCCGATTTCGTGCGCCAGCACGCCCACCAGCGCGTCGTCGGCGAGGCCCTGCTTGGCGGCCGCCTGCACCAGGCCATCGGTCATCACCACCTGCCCGCCTGGGAGGGCGAAGGCGTTGGCGCCCAGGCCGGCGCGGAACTCCAGCCGCAGCCGCGGCGCGTAGCCGGGGTAGCGCTGCAGCGCGGGCGGGATCTGCGCTGCGAGCGCATCAAAACGCGCGCGCAACTGGTCCTGGCGTTCGGGCGGCAGTTTGCTGGGTTTGAGCAGGCCATCGTCCATCTGCTGCAGGCCCTGTTCGGCCATCGTGCTCTCCCAGGCCAGGGGCACCCAGCGCGTGAGCTGCGTGGCCATCCACGGCGTGCCGTGGCGGTAGAACAGCGTCAGGCCGATGGCGGCGGCCAGCAGCACGGCCAGCAGCACGCTCCAGCGCGTTTGCATGTGCTGGGCCAGGCCGGGGCGCGCGCCGGCGGCGGCCAGGGCCGCGTGCCAGGCGGGCACGGCGTCGATCTCCAGGCTGCCATGCCCGCGCAGGTCCACCACCACCCGCGCCTGGGGGCGGCGCGCGTTCCAGGCCTCGGGCCAGCCCACGTCCTGGTGGGCAAACACCACCGGCGCCGTGCCCGGCGCCGACAGCGGATGCAGGTGCAGCGACGGCCCCCGCGCCGTGGGTCGCAGCCCCACCAGCACCGGCCGCGCCTGGCTGCTGCGCCCGTCGAACCAGCGCCCCGGCAGCAGATCGCCGGGTGCGCCAGTGGTTTCTGGAGAGGTGTTCACCGGGTTGCCTCCTCAACAAAGCCGAGGCGCACGGGATGCCAAAACTGGCGAGGCCCAGCCCAGCGGCCCCCGCGCAAGGGCCGCCCCGCCGCGCTGGGGGCGTCCCCCTGCCCGCATCGCGCAGCGATGCGAGAGCGGGGGGAAGCGGCGTAGCCGCTCAGGGGGGTGTTCCTCATCACCCGATCAGATCCAACCCGGCCGCATCGGCCAGCGCGTCGCCCAGGCCGCCTTCCTGCTGGCGTGCCAGGGTACCGGCCACCTGGTCCGCGCCGCCCTTGACGTGCAGCGTGACCGATTCGAGCTTCATGCGGTATTCGCTGACGCGGGCGAACGGCCGGTACAGGCCCAGCGTGAGCAGCGTGAACAGCAGGTTGCGGATGCGCAGCCCCACATAGCCGCGCGTGCCCAGGCCGCACTTGAAGCGCGCCACCTGGCTCAGGCCGATGTTGTTCCACAGCAGTTGGAACATGCGCGCCTCGCGGTAGGCGCGGGCCGGGGCCGAGGCCAGGAGCAGCAGGAAGAACAGCGTGAACAGCCCGGCCAGGATGGCGAAGAAGATCCACAGGCCCGCACGCTCGCCCTGGCCCTTCAGCAGCGCGGCCGAGCCGCCCGCCAGCACCGCCACCAGCACCCCGATGCCCAGCACGCACAGCAGGAACACCGCCACCGTGGCCAGCCAGACCTTGACGAAATCCAGGTACACCGGCTTCCAACGGCCCGGCTCGGCGCCCAGATGGGTGCGCAGCACCAGCAGGCTCTTGTAGTTGTATTCGAGGCGGATGAAGCACAGCACGGACAGCACCAGGCCCAGCAACACCAGCCCCACCATGGGCGCCGTGATGTGTGGCATGCGTGGAGAAGCTTCGTCGCCCGCCAGCTCCTGCGCAGCGGCCGCTGTTTCCGGTGCCAGGGCCTGCAGGCCGAACACCACCCCCATCCACACCAGGGCCAGGGCGAACACCGGCCAGCTCGCGGTGTAGACCTCGCGCCAGCTCGCGGCGAACTGCAGGCGCAGACCCCGCCAGCGCGTGGCCGACAGGCGAAAGCGCATGGCGCTGGCCCAGATGTAGGGAGCGAGCACCGCGCCCGCGAGCAGGAACAGGGCCACGGCCGTGTCCTGCCCGGTGTTGGCGGCGATGTTGTAGGCTAGCGTGATCAGCACCAGCAGCACGAAGCCCTTGACCATCTTGCCCTGCGGCGCGGTGAATTCGAGCGGGCTGCCGGCCACCTGCGTGTGGCCGTAGAAATACTGCGCCGTGCGCCGCCGCGCCCAGGGGGTGTACAGGCCCAGGGTGACGATGCTCAGCAGCACGTTGACGATCCAGACCCGGAAATACTCGCCGCCGCTGCCGGTGAATGCCAGAGGGTGGGCGTCGATCATCGGTGCGGCATTCGCCGGGGCGCTGCTGCTGCTGTTGCGTTGGTCCATGGTCTCCCTCCAGGGTGGCTGGGCAGTGTAGCAGTGGAGGGCAGGTTTTTAAGTCAAAAATGCCTTCGCGGCGCATACATGCTGCGCAGGCAGCTATGGTTTTTGATGCCCGTTATCCATGGAGCCGTGCATCACCCGAATCGCATGACACGGGCGCGGCCCAGACCAGGGCTCCCGCGCAAGGGCCGCCCCGCCGCGCTGGGAGCGTCCCCCTGCCCGCAGCGCGCAGCGCAGCGAGAGCGGGGGGAAGGCGCCGAAGGCGACTCAGGGGGGTGTCAGAACTTCTCCCAGGGTTGCAGATAGCGCCACTGCCCCTCGGGCACCTTGGCCAGCGGCACGCGGCCGATGCGGATGCGCTTGATGGCCCGCACCTGCAGGCCCACGGCCTCGCACATGGCCGGGATCTGGCCAGGCCGGATGCCCTTGAGCGCGAAGCGCAGGCGCGTTTCGTTCTGCCAGCTCACCTTGATGGGCGGCAGCGGCCGGCCGTTGAAGCTCAGGCCATGGCAGAGCTTCTTCAGGCCGTTCTCAGCGATCTGGCCCGCCACCTCGACGATGCATTCCTGCTCCAGCGTCTCGATGTCTTCCTGCAGCTTGCGCGCGATGCGTTTGTCCTGCGTGTAGACCACGAGACCGCTGGCCGGCGTGGGCAGCGGCGTGAAGCATTCCAGCTGCTTGAAATGGCGCAGCAGCACGCGGATGCCGGCGGCGTCCTCGGGCAGGTGGCTCTGCGCGTTCAGCAGCGTCAGGGCGGACGGCGCGCCCTGGCTGCGGCTGCCATGCGCGGCCGCGCCCGCCTCCAGCCCCAGCCCGGCTTCAAAGCCCGGCGGCTTGTGCAGCAGCAGGGTGACGGGGGTCAGTTCCAGCAGGCTGGCGTCCGGCGCCAGTTCCACGCGCTGCTGCGGCGCGACGCGCGCGCCAGGCAGCTCGACGACGCGGCCGTCGACGCTGACCCAGCCGCCCTCGATGTACTGCTCGGCGGTGCCGCGCGAGAGGCCCAGCTCGACCGCCAGGCGCTTGGCCAGGCGCACGGTGTTGTCGCGGGGCTCAGTCATTGCCAGGCTCCATGGCGCGGATGCGCTCCACATGCGCGATCAGCGAGCGCTGGGCCAGCGGCCACATGCGCGGCGGCACGTCGGCGTAGGCCAGTTCCACCCACTGTTCCACCGTGCCCTCGGGCAGTTGCCGCATGGCGGCGATGACCTTGGCCTCGCGTGCCAGGCGGTGGCCCTTGAGCTGGGCGATGGCGGCGCGTGCCTCGCCCAGCACATGGCCGTGCGCGGGCAGGATGAACTCCACGCCGTGTTCGGCGCAGAGCGCATCGAGCCGGTCGAGCGCATCAAGGTAGTCGGCCATGTTGCCGTCGGGCGGGTTGATGATGGTGGTGCTGCCGTTGAGGATGTGGTCGCCGGAGAACAGCAGGCCGTCTTCCACCAGCAGCAGGCACACATGGTTGGCCGCATGGCCGGGCGTGTGCACCACCCGCAGGGTATGGGTGATTTCGCCATCCAGCCCTTTGCCGGTGAGCGTGAGCAGCTCATCATTCGATAGCGTCCGGTCGGGCGTGAACGCACTGTCGGCGCGTGCCGTGGGGGCCGAGGGCAGGCCCAGGATGGGCGGCGTGGCGCGGCCCGCGCGCTGGCACATCTGCTGCAGCGGCAGAGCGCCGGGGGAGTGGTCGGGGTGCGAATGTGTGCACACGATCATGCGCAGGTCGCCGCCCGCCGCGCGCCACAGGCGTTCCAGGTGCTCGGTGTCCGCCGGGCCGGGGTCGATGGCGATGTAGCCCGTGGCCGGGTCGCCCACGAGGTAGCTGTTGGTGCCAGGGCCGGTCATCACGCCGGGGTTGGGGGCGGTCAGGCGCTGCACGTTCTTCAGCAGCGGCACGGCGCGCTCGCTCTGCCAATCGAGCGGGTGGGCGATCTGCCCGTCGGGGCAGACCAGGGCCAGCTCGCCGAAGGGCATTTCGTCCTCCATGTAGCGCGCTTCCTTGCCGGCCAGCAGGCCGGCGCGCGGGCAGCTCGTCCACAGCGGGGCTTCGCTCACGGCGCAGGCGGCCAGCACATCGTCCACGCGCGCAAACTGCGCCAGGCGCTGCAGCGTGCGGATGGTCGGGAAGATCATGAAGAAGCCGCCGGCGGCGTAGCGCTCCAGGGCGTCTTGCGGGCGTACCCACTGGGGCTCGAACTGCTCGGCCTCGTCGGCCACGGGGGTCTGGCCCTCGGGCATGCGCGCCACGAGGAAGGGCACGTCGAAGCGCTTGGGCAGGTCGCGGTCGGTGATCCAGCGCGCCAGGGTGAACACGCCGTCGGCCGCCAGCCGCAGGCCCAGCGCCTGGCACTGCGCGGCGAAGGGGGCGTGGCGGTCCAGCGCAGCGATGTCGTCGGCGCCGGCCCAGCGGCCGTCGGCATGGCGTGCCAGCAGCACGCCCAGCTCCTCGAAGCTCTCGCGGATGGCGGCGATGGCCTGGGTGAGCTGTTCGTCGCCTTGCGCGCTGCGGCGCGCGGCGGCGCCGTGGGATTGCGCGTCCAGCGCGTCGATGCCGCCGCCGGGGAACACGTAAGCACCGGGCGCGAAGCTGGCTTTCGTCGAGCGGCGCGTCATCAGCACCTCCAGCCCCTGTGCGCCATCGCGCAGCAGCAGCACGGTGGCGGCGTTCAAGGTGGGGACGGGCGGGCGGGGCGGGTGCAGGAGCTGGCTGGGGCGAGTCATGGCTGCATTATGAGCACCCCAAGATATGAGCACCCCCCTGAGCGGCTGCGCCGCTTCCCCCCGCTCTCGCAGCGCTGCGGGCAGGGGGACGCTCCCGGCGCGGCGGGGCGGCCCTTGCGCGGGAGCCCTGGTCTGGGGGCGCGCCTGTGCCACAGGCCGCTGATGGTGCGTCGGCGCAGCGGATGACGAATCAGTCGCGCGCAGGAATGGCCAGCCCGCGCTGCACTGCCGGGCGCTCCACGAAGGCCGCCAGCGCGCGCTGCACCTGCGGGAACCGGCTGAACTCCACCAGGTCGCCCGCAGCGTAATAGCCCACGAGGTTGCGCACCCAGGGGAAGATGGCGATGTCGGCGATGGTGTAGTCCTCGCCCATGACCCAGCGGCGGCCCGTCAGGCGCTGCTCCAGCACGCCGAGCAGGCGCTTGGATTCGGCCACGTAGCGGTCGCGCGGGCGCTTGTCCTCGTAGTCCTTGCCGGCGAACTTGTAGAAGAAGCCGACCTGGCCGAACATCGGCCCCACGCCGCCCACCTGCCACATCAGCCACTGCAGCGTCTCGTAGCGCGCGGCGGCATCCTGTGGCAGGAAGCGCCCGGTCTTCTCGGCCAGGTACCAGAGGATGGCGCCCGACTCGAACAGCGCCAGCGGCTGGCCGCCCGGGCCCTGCGGGTCGATGATGGCGGGGATCTTGTTGTTGGGGTTGAGCGAGAGGAATTCGGGCGTGAACTGGTCGTTGGTGTCGAAGCTCACCAGGTGCGGCTCGTAAGGCAGGCCGGTTTCCTCCAGCAGGATCGCCGCCTTCACGCCGTTGGGCGTGGGCAGGGAGTAGAGCTGGAGGCGTTCGGGGTGGCGCGCTGGCCATTTGCGGGTGATGGGAAAGTCGGAGAGATCGGCCATGGAAATCCTTCAAGCAGGGCATGCGGCCCCAAAAAAACCGGAGCCTAATGCGTCGGCATAACCGCCGCAGGCCGGGGGCATTGCGATAATCTGCGGCATGCAGATCCGTTTCACCAAGATGCAGGGCGCGGGCAACGACTTCGTCGTGCTCGACGAGACCCAGGGCCGCCTGGGGCTCACGGCGGCGCAGTACCGCTTCCTGGCCGACCGCCATTTCGGCGTGGGGGCCGACCAGATCCTCACCGTGCGCCCCGCGCCGGCGCCGGGCCTGGACTTCGAATACGTGATCCACAACGCCGACGGCGGCGAGGTGGAGCAGTGCGGCAACGGCGCGCGCTGCTTCGCGCGCTATGTGCGCGACAAGGGCCTCACGCAGAAAGACACCATCCGGGTGCAGACGCTCGCGGGCGTGATCGCGCCCCAGCTCACGCCCGACGGCCGCGTCACCGTGGACATGGGCCGGCCGTGGTTCGACCCGGCGCGCGTGCCCTTCGACGCCTCGGGCCTGACTCCCGTGCCCCAGGGTTCAGGGCAAAAATGGCCTCTGGCACTGGAGGATAAAGCGCCAGTAGCTACGGTTTTGGTAGCGGTCGTGTCCATGGGAAACCCGCACGCCGTGCAATTGGTCGATGACGTGGACACCGCTCCCGTGGCCCAGGTGGGCGCGCTGGTCGAGCGCCACGCGCGCTTTCCGCAGCGCGTGAACGCCGGCTTCCTGCAGATCGTGGACCGTGGCCAGGTGCGCCTGCGCGTGTACGAGCGCGGCGCGGGCGAGACGCTGGCCTGCGGCACGGGCGCCTGCGCGGCCGTGGCGGCCGGCATCCGCCTCGGGCTGCTCGATGCGCGCGTGGATGTGCGCACCCGTGGCGGCCTGCTCACCATCGCCTGGAGCGGCCAGGAGGCCGACTCCGTTTTCATGACCGGCCCGGCCACCACCGTTTTCGAAGGCCAGATCGACCTCCCCGACGCACCATGAACTCCAGCAACACCATCCCTCCCATCACCGAAGACGACATCGCCGAATTCCTGCTGCGCACCCCCGGCTTCTTCGAGCGCCACGCCGAGGTGCTGGCCGGCGTGCAGCTCACCAGCCCGCACGGCCAGCGCGCCGTGAGCCTGCAGGAGCGCCAGGCCGAGATGCTGCGCGAGAAGATCAAGGGCCTGGAGCAGCGCGTGATGGAGATGGTGCGCAACAGCCACGAAAACGAGGCCATCGCGCAGAAGGTGCACCACTGGACGGGCTCGCTGCTGCAGGTGCGCGACCCGATCGACCTGCCCTCGGCGGTGGCCGAGGGCGTGCGCGCGCTGTTCGACGTGCCGCAGGCCGCCGTGCGCGTGTGGGGCGTCTCGGGCGCCTACATCGACTGCGACTTCGCCCTGGGCGCCAGCGAGGACGCCCAGGCCTTCGCCAGTTCGCTCACCATGCCGTTCTGCGGCCCCAACCTGGGCTTCGAGCCGGCCGGCTGGCTGGAGTCCGCGCCCGAGGGCGCGCAGGCGCAGTCCATCGCCCTGCTGCCGCTGCGCGTGGGCGCCATCGACAGCGCCACGCCGGCCTTCGGCCTGCTGGTGCTGGGCTCGCCCGACCCGCAGCGCTTCGATGCCACCATGGGCACCGACTTCCTGGCGCGCATGGCGGAACTCGCCAGCGCCGCGCTGATGCGCTTGAGGTGATGTGACCACCCCCCTGTGGCGCTTTGCGCCTTCCCCCCGCTCTCGCATCGCTGGGCGATGCGGGCAGGGGGACGCCACCAGCGCGGCGGGGCGGCCCTTGCGCGGTGGCCGCTGGCCTGGGCCGCGCCGGTTTCATGGGCTGTGGGTGGTGCGCAAAGCGGCCCACGCATGACCACGCCTGCGCCACTGCCGCCCGAAGCCCTGCGCTACCTGGAGCATGTGCGCGTGGAAAAGCGGCTGGCCGCGCGCACCGTCACCCTCTACACGCTCGACCTGGAAAAGCTCGCCCGTTTCTCCGCGCAGGTGGAGGTGCCCTTGCTGCGTCTGCAGACGGCGCACATCCGCCGCTTCGTGGCGCTGATGCACGGCAGCGGGCGGGGCGGGCGCGGCATCGCGCTCATTCTCTCGGGCTGGCGCGGCTTCTTTGCCTGGGCGGCGGCGCAGGGCCTGGTGCCCAGCAATCCGGTGCAGGGCGTGCGCGCGCCGCGCGCGCCCAAGCCGCTGCCCAAGGCGCTGGGCGTGGACGACGCGGTGCGCCTGGCCGAATTCAGCCACGACGGGGCCGACCCCTGGCTGGAGGCGCGCGACGCCGCCATGGTCGAACTGCTCTACGGCTGCGGCCTGCGCGTGGGCGAACTGGCCGGCCTGGACGTGGCGCCTGGCCCCGATACCGAGCGCCTGGGCCGGGGCTGGATCGACCTGCAGGCCGCCGAGGCCCATGTGCTGGGCAAGGGCAGCAAGCGCCGCAGCCTGCCCGTGGGCGCGGCCGCGCTGCAGGCGCTGCAGGCCTGGCTGCAGCTGCGCGCCACGCCGTTCGCGCCCGGCAGGCTGGATGGGGCGCTGTTCGTCGGCCAGCGTGGCGCGCGGCTCACGGCGCAGTCCATCTGGCTGCGCCTGCGCCAGCGCAGCCAACTGGCCGGGCTGACCACGCCGGTGCACCCGCACATGCTGCGCCACTCGTTCGCCAGCCACCTGCTGCAGTCCAGCGGCGACCTGCGCGCCGTGCAGGAGCTGCTGGGCCACGCCAACATCACCACCACGCAGGTCTACACCCGGCTCGATTACCAGCACCTGGCCCAGGTGTACGACCAGGCCCACCCGCGCGCCCGGAAGAAGTAGCCACGGGCCCGGGCAGGCGACAATCCCGGGCATGAAAACGATTCGACTTCGACCCGGCAAGGAGCGCTCGCTGCAGCGCCGCCACCCCTGGATCTTTGACAGCGCCATCGCCAAGGGCGGCGGCGACAGCGGCGAGACGGTGCGCGTGGAATCGCACGAGGGCCAGTTCCTGGCCTGGGCGGCGTTCAGCCCGCAGTCGCGCATCCGCGCGCGGGTGTGGAGCTTCGACGAAAAGCAGCGCATCGATGCTCCGTTTTTCGAAGCTGCTTGCGCTCGCGCCATAAGGGCTAGAGCCCGATTTGATATCAAAAGCAACGGCGTGCGCCTGGTGCACGGCGAATCCGACGGCCTGCCCGGGCTCATCGTGGACCGCTACGGCGACACGCTGGTGGCGCAGTTCACCAGCGCCGGCACCGAGCGCTGGAAGGCCGTGCTGGCCGACGCGCTGCTCAAGGAAACGGGCCTCACGCGCCTGTACGAACGCTCGGACGCCAGCGTGCGCCAGCTCGAAGGGCTGGAGAGCAGCACCGGCTGGCTGCGCGGCGGCCCGGCGGACGGCGGCGAGGCGCCGCCGCTGGAGCTGGAGATCCACGAGCACCAGTGGCGCCTGACGCTCAACATCGCCGAGGGCCACAAGACCGGCTTCTACCTCGACCAGCGCGACAGCCGCAAGCGCTTCGCCGACAGCGTGCAGCGCCTGGGCCTGCGCCGCGTGCTCAACTGCTATTGCTACACCGGGGGCTTCTCGGTGGCGGCGCTGGCGGGCCAGCGCGCGGCCGGGGTGCTGGACGGCGAGGTGACCTCCATCGATTCGTCGGGCCCGGCGCTGGAACGCGCCCGGGCGCATGTGGCTCTCAACGGCTTCGACGCGGCGCGCGCCACCTTCCTGGACGCCGACGTGAACGCCTCGCTGCGCCAGTTTCTCAAGGACGGGCGCCGCTTCGACGCCATCGTGCTCGACCCGCCGAAGTTCGCCCCCACGGCCGCGCACGCCGAGCGCGCCGCGCGCGCCTACAAGGACATCAACCGCCTGGCGCTGCAGCTGCTGGAGCCGGGCGGGGTGCTCTACACCTTCTCGTGCTCGGGCGGCATCAGCGCCGACCTGTTCCACAAGATCGTGGCCTCGGCCGGCGCCGACGCGGGCGTGGACGGCTACATCCTGGAGCGCCTGGGCGGCGCGCCCGACCACCCCATGACGCTGGAATTCCCCGAGGGCGAGTACCTCAAGGGGCTGGCCGTCATGCGCAAGCCGTGAAGTGCAGGTTGGTTTGCTATTGAAAATATAGCTTGTAGCGCAATAACCATGCGTACCACGGCATGAAAAAGCTTTGAATACCAGAAGGCCGCACCGCCAGCGCAGCTTGACAGCCCCGCTAAACTGCTCCCATCCCTGAACCCGATACCCCGCCGACGCCCCACGGTGCCGGCGCCACCGCATTTCCCAAGGCTCTCCATGTCCCTCATTCCCGCCACCATCCTGACCGGCTTCCTGGGCTCGGGCAAGACCACGCTGCTCAAGCGCCTGCTCTCCGAGGCCCACGGCCAGAAGATCGCCGTCATCGAGAACGAATTCGGCGAAGAGAACATCGACAACGACATCCTCGTGGCCGACACGAAGGAGCAGATCATCCAGATGAGCAACGGCTGCATCTGCTGCACCATCCGCGAAGACCTGCGCGAGACGCTGCAGCTGCTGGCCGCCAAGCGCCGCAAGGGCCTGCTGGCCTTCGACCGCGTGGTCATCGAGACCACCGGCCTGGCCGACCCCGGCCCGGTGGCGCAGACCTTCTTCATGGACGAGGAGATCGCCGAGACCTACCTCATCGACTCCATCATCACGCTGGTGGATGCCAAGCACGCGCACCAGCAGCTCGACGACCGCCAGGAGGCGCGCCGCCAGGTGGGCTTCGCCGACCAGATCTTCCTGTCCAAGGCCGACCTGGTGACGCCCGACGAGCAGGACGCCCTGGTCCACCGCCTCAAGCACATGAACCCGCGCGCGCCGATCAAGGCCGTGCATTTCGGCGAGGTGCCGCTGAACGAGGTGCTGGACCTGCGCGGCTTCAACCTCAACACCAAACTCGACATCGATCCCGATTTCCTCAAGGAGGAGGGCGCGGACGACCACAGCCACTGTGACCATGCGCACGGCCACTGCGACCACGACCATGACCACGGGCACCACCACCACGGCCATGCGCATGGCGAGCATTGCGACCATCCCTCGCACCAGCATGGCCGCCACCACCACCATGACGACGACGTCAAGAGCTTCGTCTACCGCGCCGAGCGCCCCTTCGATCCGGCCAAGCTGGAGGATTTCCTGGGTGCCATCGTCAATATCTATGGCCCGCGCATGCTGCGCTACAAGGGCGTGCTGCACATGAAGGGCACCGAGCGCAAGGTCATCTTCCAGGGGGTGCACCAGCTCATGGGCAGCGACCTGGGTCCCGAGTGGGCCGCGGGCGAGACGCGCCAGAGCAAGATGGTGTTCATCGGCATCGAACTGCCGCGCGACATCCTGATGCAGGGACTGGACCAGTGCCTGGCCTGACCCCGGGACCGCGCGTGGAACGGCGGGGTTGTGGGCAATTCGCAACGCTTCCGTCCCTGTCAGCGGGTGTCGATACAATCGCGCCCCGGTGAAGACAAGGGCATACTATTCATTCACCCTCCCGCCAGCGTCCCCCACCCGCTGCGCGGGTCCGCCCGAACCGCGAGGAGACAGGAAGTGAAAGCCGAAACCAGCAAACCCAAGGCGGCCACCAAGGCCCCTTCGGCCGCCACGAAAGCAGGCGCCGCCAAGGCGACTGCCAAGACGGCCGCCCCCGCGTCGCCAGCGGTCACCCAGCAGGTACCGGTGCGCAGCACTCGGCCTTCTTCCCGCCTGACCCAATTGACCGTACCATCCATGGCGCAGTCGGTTGCCTCGACCGCTGCCAAAGCGAGCTATACCAATACCATGCCCACCACCCTGCAAGTGTCGCCCCCCATCGCCTCCCCCAAGAAAGACGCCAAGCTGGCGAACAACTGGAAGACCAAGTCCGTTGAAGAGCTGACCGACGCCGAGGTGCTGGCCATGCCCGACAGCGAGTACATGAACGACAAGCAGATGGCGTTCTTCCGCCACAAGCTGGTGCTGCTCAAGCAGGACATGCACAACAACGCTGGCGAGACCACCGAGCACCTGCGCGAGGACACCGTGGTCGTGCCCGATCCGGCCGACCGCGCCACCATCGAGGAAGAGCACGCCCTGGAACTGCGCACGCGCGACCGTGAGCGCAAGCTGCTCAAGAAGATCGAGCAGTCCATCGCGCGCATCGACGCGGGCGACTACGGCTACTGCGACGAAACCGGCGAGCCCATCGGCGTCGGCCGCCTGCTGGCGCGCCCCACGGCCACCCTGTCGCTCGAAGCGCAGCAGCGCCGCGAACTCAAGCAGAAGATGTTCGGCGACTGATCTCCTTCCGGCATCCGTGCAGCTGCGGCACCCCTGACGAAGCACCCTCATGAGCAAGGAAGACTCCCCCTCCTCCGACGGCGGCCTCCTGTCCAAGATGGTGCGGTTCGTGCGCAACCCCACCGTCAACTGGTCCGATCTCGACTCCATCCAGGAGGACCGGGAGAGCCAGTACAGCAAGCAGATGCTCAAGGAGATGATCGAGCGCAAGCGGCGCAACGACTTCGTGCGCCGCCGGGAGTTCGACCAGTTGCGCAAGCTGCGGCAGCGCGACGCCCTGACGGGCCAGCGTACCGAAGACCCCGCGGCCCGCCCCTCGTTCTTCCAGAGCAGCCTCACCTCGCCCGATGACCGCGCCGGGACGATCAAGAAGATCGACGAGATCGAGGCGCAGATGTCGATGCAGTGGTGGAAGAGCAAGCAGAATGGCGATGCCACCGTGCAGGGCGAGCCGCCGGGCGCCGAGGGCGCGGCGGACGATGCCCAGACGGCCGCGCGCGCCTATGCGCCCACGGCGCCGCTGCCGTTGCACATGCCACTGGCGCCGCAGCCCGCGGCCGAGCCCCTGTTCGCGGACGACAGCATGCCCATCGAGGGTTTCGGCGCGACGGCGTCGCAGGCGCTGACAGGACGGTCCGCGCAGCCATCCGCGGCGGGTGCGCCGCGGCCGGCGGCCGAGCCCGCACCCGTAATGGAGGAATTCGTGCACGAACCCGACCTCGAAGAGGCAGCCATCCGCTTCGCCAACGGCGACCATGCCGGGGCCGAGGCCGGCCTGCTCGACGTGCTGACGCGGCATGCACAGGACGACCCGGACCAGCAGTTCGACATCTGGATGACGCTGTTCGACCTGTACCGGGCCACCGGCCAGCAAGACCGTTTCGACGCCCTGGCCATCGATTTCGCCGCCCGTTTCTCGCGCTCCGCGCCGCTGTGGTTCTCCATGCCCGAGCAGCTGGGGCTGGCCACCGTGGTGCAGGACACCCCCGTGCCTGCACGGCGCGATTTCAGCTGGAACGCGCCCCCGGCGCTCACCCTGCAGTCGGTGGCGGCACTGCAGGCCTCCCTGGCGCGGGCGTCCTCGCCCTGGACGCTGACCTGGTCGCGTATCACCAGCATCGACGACGCGGCCCTGACGGCGCTGGCCAACGAATTCACGCGCTGGGCCGATTTGGACACCCAGATCGTCTTCGTCGGGGCCGACACCCTGCAGGCGCTGATGGAGGCGAGTGCCCCGTCCGGGGACCGGGGCGTGAACCCCGAGTGGTGGCGCCTGCGCATGGCGGCCCTGCGCTTCATGGGCCGGCCGGACGAATTCGAGATGGTGGCGCTGGACTACTGCGTGACCTACGAGGTGTCGCCGCCATCGTGGGCGCAGCCGCGCTGCGGCTACAGCGATGGCTCGGTCAACGCCGAGCCCGTTTCCGCGCCCGCGCCGGTGCAGGACCTGGTGGCGCGGCCGCACTGGAAGGATTCGACCACGCCCGCCCCCCTGGAACCGAGCGCGCCGGCCTCCTTGGCGGCCTCCGGGCTGTCGGGCCATATCGAGGGCGACGCCACCCCCATGCTGACCGCCCTGGAGGGCCATGTACCGGCGGGGCAGCCGCTGCTGATCCCCTGCGACCTGCTGGTCCGCATCGATTTTTCCGCCGCCGGCTCGGTGCTCAACTGGGCGGCCGAGCAGCAGGCCCATGGCCGCGTGATCCAGTTCCAGAACCTGCACCGCCTGGTGGCGGTGTTCTTCAACGTGGTCGGCATCAACGAGCACGCCTGGGTGGTGCCGCGCAAGAATTAGGACAACCCCCTGAGCGGCTGCGCCGCTTCCCCCTTCTCTCGCCTCGCCGCGCGACGCGGGAAGGGAGACGCCGCCAGCGCGGCGGGGCGGCCCTTGCGCGGCGGTCGCTGGCCTGGGCCGCGCCAGTTCGGGCGCGTGCTTGCAAAACCAGGGGCTCGCCCCCATCTGCCGCTGCTATGAACTCCTCCTCACACGACACACCGGTGTTCCATGGAACCACCATCCTCAGCGTGCGCCGCCAGACGGCCGACGGCGTGCAGGTCGCCATCGGCGGCGATGGCCAGGTCACCCTGGGCAACATCGTCGTCAAGGGCTCGGCGCGCAAGGTGCGCAAGCTCCACCACGGCAAGGTGCTGGCCGGCTTCGCCGGCGCCACGGCCGACGCCTTCACGCTGTTCGAGCGCTTCGAGGCCAAGCTGGAAAAGCACCAGGGCCATCTGGCGCGCGCCGCCATCGAGCTGACCAAGGACTGGCGCACCGACCGCGTGCTGCGCCGCCTCGAAGCCATGCTGGCCGTCGCCGACCACGAAACCTCGCTCATCATCACCGGCAATGGCGATGTGCTGGAGCCGGAACAGGGGATCGTCGCCATCGGATCGGGTGGCGCCTACGCCCATTCGGCGGCCAAGGCGCTGCTGAACCACACCGAGCTGTCGGCCGAGGAGATCGTGCGCAAGTCACTGGCGATCGCGGGCGAGCTGTGCATTTACACCAATATGCACCACACCATCGAGACGCTCTGAGCGGCCTCGAATGCTATTTGTTTTATAGCTAATAGCGCTTGTTGAATGGGCGCTGCAGGCTGTTTTTATTGGAATTTCCCATGTCGTCCATGACCCCCCAGGAAATCGTTTCCGAACTCGACCGCCACATCGTCGGCCAGGCCGGCGCCAAGCGTGCCGTGGCCATCGCACTGCGCAACCGCTGGCGCCGCCAGCAGGTGCCCGAGGCGCTGCGCCACGAGATCACGCCCAAGAACATCCTCATGATCGGCCCCACCGGCGTGGGCAAGACCGAGATCGCGCGCCGCCTGGCGCGCCTGGCCGATGCGCCCTTCATCAAGGTCGAGGCCACCAAGTTCACCGAGGTGGGCTACGTGGGCAAGGACGTGGATGCCATCATCCGCGACCTGGCCGAGATGGCCGTCAAGCAGACGCGCGAGGCCGAGATGAGGAAGATGCGCACCCGCGCCGAGGACGCGGCCGAGGAGCGCATCCTCGATGTGCTGATTCCCAGCGCGCGCACGGGCGAGGCGCCCGCCGACAGCACGGCGCGCCAGGTGTTCCGCAAGAAGCTGCGCGAGGGCCAGCTCGACGCCAAGGAGATCGAGATCGACCTGGCCGAAAGCCGCCCCCAGCTGGAGATCATGGGCCCCGCAGGCATGGAGGACATGGCCGAGCAGTTGCGTGGCGTGTTCAGCCAGATGGGCCAGGAGCGGCGCAAGACGCGCAAGCTGACCATCGCCGAGGCGCGCAAGCAGCTTGTCGAGGAAGAGGCGGGCAAGCTGGTGAACGAGGAAGAGATCAAGCTGCGCGCCATTCAGAACGCCGAGCAGAACGGCATTGTCTTCATCGACGAGATCGACAAGGTGGCGGCGCGCCAGGAAACCAGCGGCGCCGACGTTTCGCGCCAGGGCGTGCAGCGCGACCTGCTGCCGCTGGTGGAGGGCACCACCGTGTCCACCAAGTACGGCATGGTCAAGACCGACCACATCCTGTTCATCGCCTCGGGCGCCTTCCACCTCGCCAAGCCCAGCGACCTGATCCCCGAACTGCAGGGGCGCTTCCCGATCCGCGTGGAACTGGGCTCGCTGTCCGTGCAGGACTTCGAGGCCATCCTCACGCAGACGCACGCTTCGCTCGTGCGCCAGTACCAGGCCCTGCTGGCCACCGAGGGCGTGGCGCTGGAGTTCACGCCCGAGGGCATCACGCGGCTGGCGCGCATCGCCTACGAGGTCAACGAGCGCACCGAGAACATCGGCGCGCGCCGCCTGTCCACCGTGATGGAGCGCCTCCTCGACGAAGTCAGCTTCGATGCCGCGCACCGCGCCGGCCAGACCGTGACCGTGGACGCCGCCTATGTGGACGAACGCCTGCAGGCCCTGAGCCAGGACGAAGACCTCTCGCGCTTCATCCTCTGAGCCCCTGCGCTCGGCCGGGACCCCGCTCCGGCGGGGATTTTTTTGCCATGGATCAAGCCTCAGGTGTTACTTTCACAGGGCTTTCTAACTGCTTCCCCTGTAACGGTTTTTGCGTGTCGGCTGGGTGCGAAATCGCGCCTAAGTCCTTGATTTCATTGCAAGAAGATGTTGCAGCCCCCCTTGCTGGCGGTGCTTTTCCTGCTACAGTGCAAAAAAGTGCAATTAAGTGGTGAAAAGTGCCAAAACCTTCCTGTCCGAGAAGGTGCGGCGCCAACCAACAGCAAGGGGTGGGTCAGTGTTTCAAGGGGCTTCTTCGCTCAGTCTGGATGCGAAGGGTCGGCTTTCCGTGCCGACCCGGCACCGTGACGCCCTGAGCGCGCAAGCCGCCGGCCAGCTCACCATCACCCGCCATCCGCACGGCTGCCTGATGGTCTTCCCGCGCCCCGAATGGGAGAAGTTCCGCGAGCGCATCGCCCAACTGCCCATGTCGGCCCAGGGCTGGAAGCGCATCTTCATGGGCTATGCCATGGACGTCGAGATGGACGCCACCGGCCGCGTGCTGGTCTCGCCCGAGCTGCGCGAGGCCGCTGGCCTGACCAAGGACGCCATCCTGCTGGGCATGGGCAACCACCTTGAACTGTGGGACAAGGCCGCCTACGAGGCCCAGGAGGCCGCCGCCATGCAGGGCGAGATGCCCGAGGCGTTCAAGGATTTCTCCTTCTGAGGCGCGGCGTGACGGAACCCACCACACCCCATACCACCGTGCTGCTCGACGAGGCGGTCGATGCGCTGCTCGCGGGCGCCGGGGAGGCGCCGTCGGGCACCTGGATCGACGGCACCTTCGGCCGGGGAGGGCATGCGCGGCGCATCCTCTCACGGCT
This sequence comes from Simplicispira lacusdiani, assembly GCF_003604195.1. GTDB lineage: Bacteria > Pseudomonadota > Gammaproteobacteria > Burkholderiales > Burkholderiaceae_C > Simplicispira > Simplicispira lacusdiani. The sequence continues at coordinate 131,244 of NZ_QXGR01000002.1, read as the reverse complement.
CTCGCCGCAGGGGCGCCTGCTGGCGTTCGACAAGGACCCCGAGGCCATTCAAGAAGCAGCGCGCATCCAGGATGCGCGTTTTTCCATCCGACACGAAGGTTTCCGCCACCTGGCCGACCTGCCGCCCGGCAGCGCGGCCGGCGTGCTGATGGACCTGGGCGTGAGCTCGCCCCAGATCGACACCCCCGAACGGGGGTTCAGTTTCCGTTTCGACGGCCCGCTGGACATGCGCATGGACACCACGCGCGGCCAGAGCGTGGCCGAATGGCTGGCCAGTGCCGATGTCGGGCAGATTGCGGAGGTGATACGTGAATACGGTGAAGAACGGTTTGCTGGCCCCATTGCAAAGGCGATTGTTGCTCGGCGGCAGGAAGGCAGCCCTCTCGCAACCACCGCAGAGCTGGCCGATCTCGTGGCTGGCGCGGTCAAGACCCGCGAGCCGGGCCAGAACCCTGCAACGCGCACATTTCAGGCTCTTCGGATTTTCATCAACGCCGAGCTTGAAGAGCTGCAACAGGCGCTAGAGGCCAGCCTGTCGGTGCTGCGGCCCGGCGGGCGGCTGGTGGTCATCAGCTTCCACTCGCTGGAGGACCGCATCGTCAAGCAGTTCATCGCGCAGCACTCCAAGGAGGTCTACGACCGCCGCGCGCCCTTCGCGGCGCCCCAGCCCATGCGGCTCAAGGCGCTCGATCGTGTCAAGCCCGGTGCCGCCGAAGTGGCCGCCAACCCGCGCGCGCGCAGCGCCGTCATGCGCGTGGCCGAACGCACCGAGGTGCCCGCATGACGCGCCTCAACATCGTGCTGCTGCTGGCCGTGGTGGCCAGCGCCATGTACCTGGTGCGCACGCAGTACGAATCGCGCCTGCTCTATACCGAGCTGGACCGCGCGGTGGCCGAGGCGCGCCGCCTGGAGACCGAGCACGAGCGCCTGCAGGTGGAGAAGCGCGCCCAGGCCACTCCGCTGCGCGTGGAGCAGCTGGCGCGCGCGCGGTTGCAGATGCGCACGGCCACGCCCGCCATCACGCAGTACGTGTCCGACCCGCTGCCCGCCTCGGAGGGCAAGCCATGACGCGCAGCGTGCTCTACACCATGAGCCCCCTGCTGGCGAGCAAGACGCCGGTGTGGCGCAGCAAGTTCATCGTGGCCGTGATCGCGCTGGGCTTCATCGGCCTGGGGGTGCGCGCGGCCTATGTGCAGGTGTTTGGCAACGACTTTTTCCAGCGCCAGGGCGAGGTGCGCTTCGCGCGCACGCTGGAGCTGCCGGCCAACCGCGGCAAGATCCTCGACCGCAACGGCCTGATCCTGGCCTCCAGCGTGCCGGCGGCCAGCATCTGGGCCATTCCCGAGGATGTGGAGCAGGACAAGCCCGAGGTGCGCGCCAAGCTCAAGGAACTGGCGCGCCTCATGGACATGCCGCTGGCGGCGCTGAACGCCAAGCTGGCCGACGAGGACAAGACCTTCGTCTGGATCAAGCGCCAGCTCGACTGGGACGTGGGCCAGCAGATCGTCGCGCTCGGGGTCAAGGGCATCTACCTGCGCAAGGAGTACAAGCGCCAGTATCCCGAGGGCGAGGCGGCCGCGCATGTGGTGGGCTTCACCAACGTCGAGGACAAGGGCCAGGAGGGCATGGAGCTGGCCTTCAACGATCTGCTCGCGGGCAAGAGCGGCTCGCGCCGCGTCATCAAGGACCGCCTGGGCCGCGTCGTCGAGGGCGTGGGCGAGGTGATCCCGCCGGTGGACGGGCGCGACATGCAGCTGTCCATCGACAGCAAGGTGCAGTTCTTCGCCTACCAGAAGCTGCGCGACCAGGTGCAGGCGCACAAGGCCAAGGGCGGCAGCGTGGTGGTGCTCGACGCCATCACCGGCGAGGTGCTGGCGCTGGCCAACTACCCCAGCTATGTGCCCGACAAGCGCCAGAACCTGACCGGCGAGCAGCTGCGCAACCGCGCCATCACCGACACCTTCGAGCCAGGCTCGACCATGAAGCCGTTCACCATCGGCTTGGCGCTCGAATCCGGCCGCGTGCGCCCGGGCACCATGGTGGACACCACGCCGGGGCGCCTGACCATCACCGGCTCCACCATTTCCGACACGCACAACTACGGCGTGCTCACGGTCGAGGGCGTGATCCAGAAGTCCAGCAACGTCGGAACCACCAAGCTGGCCATGCAGATGCCCGCGCGAGAGATGTGGGAAACGTTCTCGGCCGCCGGCTTCGGCCAGAAGCCGCAGATCGGTTTCCCCGGCGCCGTGGGTGGCCGTCTGCGGCCCTACAAGACCTGGCGCCCGATCGAGCAGGCCACCATGTCCTACGGCTACGGCCTGTCGGCCAGCCTGTTCCAGATGGCGCGCTCGTACACCGTGTTCGCGCACAACGGCCAGATCATTCCGGCCACCATGCTCAAGAGCAGCGAGCCGGCCGTGGGCGTGCCGGTCTTTTCGCCGCAGACCGCCGACGCAGTGCGCAAGATGCTGCAGATGGCCGCCGGCCCCGGCGGCACGGGCCAGAAGGCGCAGACGCTGGGCTACTCGGTCGGCGGCAAGTCCGGCACGGCGCGCAAGCAGGTGGGCAAGAGCTATTCCAGCGGCAAGTACCGCGCCTGGTTCACCGGCATGGCCCCCATCGACAAGCCGCGCATCATCGTCGCCGTGATGGTCGATGAGCCGAGCAACGGCGTTTACTACGGCGGTGCCGTGGCGGCACCCGTTTTCAGCGAGGTGGTGCAGCAGACGCTGCGCATGATGGGCGCGCAGCCCGACATGGCCGTCAAGCCGCAGATCGTGGCCAACGCCGCGGAGGAGCCGCTGTGATGCAGATCCTGCAGAACGCTCCCCAGGCCGTGCAGTGGCTGCGCGCGCGCGTCACCGGCACGCTGCGCACCGACAGCCGCCAGGTCGAACCGGGCGACGCCTTCATCGCCTGGCCCGGAGCGGCCGTCGACGGCCGCGCCCATGTGCGCGACGCCCTGGTGCGCGGCGCCACCGCCTGCCTGGTCGAGCACGAGGGCGTGCAGCCTTTCGGCTTCGGTGGCGACGAAATCGCAGCGCTGCCCCGGCTCAAGGCCGCCACGGGCCTGATCGCCGCCGAGTGGTTTGGCGCGCCCACCGACGCGCTCGACGTGATTGCCGTGACCGGCACCAACGGCAAGACCAGCACCGCCTGGTGGTTCGCGCATGCGCTATCGAATTTGAAGCATGAGGCGCTTTCCCCGTGCGCCCTGGTGGGCACTTTGGGCATGGGCATGCCGGACGCGCTGGAGGCCACCGGCATGACCACGCCCGACCCGGTGCGGCTGCAGCGCGCGTTCCGCCAGTTCGCCGATGCGGGCGTGCGCACCTGTGCCATCGAGGCCTCGTCGATCGGCCTGGCCGAGCACCGTCTGGCGGGCACGCGCATCCGCGTGGCCCTGTTCACCAACTTCACCCAGGACCACCTGGACTACCACGCCAGCATGGATGCCTACTGGCAGGCCAAGCTGGCGTTGTTCGACTGGCCGGGCCTGCGGGCCGCCGTGGTCAACATCGACGACCCGCACGGCGCTCAACTGCACCAGTCGTTGCGGGGGCGCGGGCTGGACCTGTGGAGCGTTTCCATGCAGCAGGACGCGCGCCTGCGTGCCCGTGATGTGGGCTGGGGCGAGGGCGGCCTGCGCTTCACCGTGGCCGAGGGCGCGCAGCAGCAGGTGCTGCAGACGGCCATGATCGGCGATTACAACGTGTCCAACCTACTCGGCGTGATCGCCGGGCTGCGCGCCTTGGGCGTGCCGCTGCCGGAGGCCGTGCAGGCCTGCGCGCAGCTCGCGCCCGTGCCCGGTCGCATGGAGCGCCTGGTGGCGCCCGGGCAGCCGCTGGTGGCCGTGGACTACGCCCACACGCCCGACGCGCTCGACAAGGCCCTGCTGGCCCTGCTGCCGTTGGCGCGCGCGCGCGGCGGCCAGCTCTGGTGCGTGTTCGGCTGCGGCGGCGACCGCGACGCGGGCAAGCGTCCGCTCATGGGCGCCAGCGCGCAGCGCCATGCCGACTGGGTGGTGGTCACCAGCGACAACCCGCGCAGCGAGCAGCCGGCGGACATCATCCATCAGATCCTGCTGGGCACCATCGCGGGCGAAACCGTGCGCGCCGAGCCCGACCGCGCCGCCGCCATCGCGCTGGCGCTGCAGGAGGCCGATGCACGGGACGTGGTGCTGATCGCCGGCAAGGGCCACGAGGACTACCAGGAAACCGCCGGCGTGCGCCGGCCGTTCTCCGACATGGCGCAGGCGCGCGAAGCGCTGCAGCGCCGGGGGGCCAGCACATGGCAATGATGAGCCTGCAGCAGGCCTTGGCCTGGATCGCGCCGCACGAACCCCGGGCCCGGCTCGTGGGCGACGGCGCCGTGGCCGCCGGGCGCGTGCACACCGACACCCGCACGCTGGCGGCCGGCGACCTGTTCGTGGCCCTCAAGGGCGAGCGTTACGACGCCAACCAGTTCCTCGCGCAGGCGCGCGCCGCTGGCGCCGTGGCCGCCATCGCCCACGGCGGATTGGCCGAGGCCGGCCTGCCTGGCATCGAGGTGCCCGACAGCCTGCAGGCCCTGGGCCTGCTTGCCGCCGGCTGGCGCGCGCAGTTCGCGCTGCCGTTGATCGCCGTGACCGGCAGCAACGGCAAGACCACGGTGACGCAAATGATCGCCGCCATCCTGCTCGCCCATGCGCGGGAGGCCGCCTTCTCGACCCAGGGCAACCTGAACAACGCCATCGGCGTGCCGCAAACCTTGCTGCGCCTGACCGCCGCGCACCGCGTCGGCGTGGTCGAGTTGGGCATGAACCACCCCGGCGAGATCGCCTACCTCGCCGGCATTACCCGGCCCACCGTGGCCCTGGTGAACAACGCGCAGCGCGAGCACCTGGAATTCATGCACACGGTGCAGGCCGTGGCCGAGGAAAACGGCAGTGTCTTCGCGGCGCTGCCGCAGGACGGCGTGGCCGTCTTCCCGGCGGGCGATGCCTACACGCCGCTGTGGCGGGGCCTGGCCGGCGCGCGCCGCGGCCTGACCTTCGGTGGCGAGGGGGGCGATGTGCGCTGCACCCAGGCCGACTGGGGCGAGGGCGCCTGGCAGGTGCGGATCGCCACGCCCCAGGGCGCGCTGGAATGCCTGCTCCACATCGCCGGCCGCCACAACGTGACCAACGCGCTGGCCGCCACGGCCTGCGCGCTCGCGGCGGGCGTGCCGCTGGAAGCCATCGCACGCGGCCTGTCGGCGTTCACGCCGGTCAAGGGGCGCTCGCGCGCCTTCAGCGTGCCCAGCGGCGCGCGCGCCATCACCGTGGTGGACGACAGCTACAACGCCAACCCCGATTCCATGCGCGCCGCCATCGACGTGCTGGCCGAGCTGCCCGCGCCGCGCCTGCTGGTGCTGGGCGACATGGGCGAGGTGGGCGACCAGGGGCCGCAGTTCCATGCCGAGGCGGGTGCCCATGCGCGGGCACGCGGCATCGAGCAGCTGTACGCGCTGGGCGCGCAGGCGGCCCACGCCGTGGCGGCCTTCGGTGGCGCCCGGCATTTCAATGACATGGCATCGCTGCAGGCAGCGGTGCGCGAGGCGCTGCCCGCCGTGGGCAGCGTGCTGGTGAAGGGATCGAGGTTCATGAAGATGGAACAGGTGGTGGAGGCGATTGCCGCCACCGCGGAGCAAACCGCAGCAGCGCAGAAGGCAGGCCATGGCACGACGCGTTGACCGCAACATTTCTGGGGGTGCGCCATGCTGATGTGGCTCGCCCAATGGCTGCAAGGCCTGTCGCCGGACCTCGGCTTCCTGCGCGTGTTCCAGTACCTCACGCTGCGCGCGGTGCTGGGCGCCATGACGGCGCTGCTCATCGGCCTGTTCGCCGGGCCGCGCGTGATCCGGCGCCTGACCGAACTCAAGATCGGCCAGCCCATCCGCACCAACGGCATGGAGACGCACCACGTCAAGAGCGGTACGCCGACCATGGGCGGCGTGCTGATCCTGCTGGCCATTGCGCTCTCGACCCTGCTGTGGGCCGACCTGTCCAACCGCTTCGTCTGGATCGTGCTCATCGTCACGCTGGGCTTTGGCGCCATCGGCTGGGCCGATGACTGGCGCAAGGTGGTCTACAAGGATCCCAACGGCATGCCCTCGCGCGAGAAGTACCTGTGGCAGTCGGTCATTGGCCTGGTGGCGGCGCTCTACCTGGTGTTCAGCATCTCGGAAAGCTCCAACCTCAAGGTGCTGGAGCTGTTCATCTCCTGGGTGCGCTCGGGCTTCGACGTGAACCTGCCCCCGAAGGCCGGCCTGCTGCTGCCGTTCTTCAAGGAGGTGAGCTACCCGCTGGGCGTGCTCGGCTTCGTCATCCTGACCTACCTCGTCATCGTCGGTTCGAGCAACGCGGTGAACCTGACCGACGGCCTCGACGGCCTGGCCATCATGCCGGTGGTGATGGTGGGCTCGGCGCTGGGCATCTTCGCCTACGTGGCGGGCAGCTCGGTGTACTCCAAGTACCTGTTCTTCCCGCACATCCCGGGCGCGGGCGAGCTGCTGATCTTCTGCGCCGCCATGGCCGGCGCGGGCCTGGCCTTCCTGTGGTTCAACACGCATCCGGCCCAGGTGTTCATGGGCGACGTGGGCGCGCTGGCGCTCGGCGGTGCCCTGGGCACCATCGCCGTGATCGTGCGTCAGGAGATCGTGCTGGCCATCATGGGCGGCATCTTCGTCGTCGAGGCGCTGTCGGTGATGCTGCAGGTGACCTGGTTCAAGTACACCAAGCGCAAGTACGGCGAAGGCCGGCGCCTGCTGAAGATGGCGCCGCTGCACCACCATTTCGAGAAGAGCGGCTGGAAGGAGACGCAGGTGGTCGTGCGTTTCTGGATCATCACCATGCTGCTGTGCCTCATCGGTCTGTCCACCCTGAAGCTGCGATGACACCGGACGACGACCTCCATCCCCTTCCCCCGGAGCCGGCGGCGCAGCAGCCAGCGGCGCCGCAGGAGACGGCCGCGCCCCGGGCGCTGCCGGAGGTACCGCACAACCTCACGGCCGCGCAGGACGCGGCCGCCTTCGTGGCGAAAATCTTCGCCGATGCCGGCCCGGCCGAGCCCGCCGCAGAAGCGCAGGCCGCAGCCGCGCCCGAGGCGGCGCACGAGGCCGCCGCACCCACCCCCGTGCCGGCCGGCTGGCCGCTGGAGGGCGCGCAGCCGCTGCAGGGCCAGCACATCCTCATCCTGGGCCTGGGCGCTTCGGGCCTGGCCATGGCGCGCTGGTGCGTGCGCTGCGGCGCGCAGGTCACCGTGGCCGACACGCGCACGGCGCCGCCGCAACTGGACTTGCTGCGACAGGAACTGCCCCTGGTGCGCTTCGTGGCGGGCGCCTTTGGTGCCGCGCTGGTGGAGGGCCAGGGTCTTGCGGCGGTGTACCGCTCGCCGGGCCTGAGCCCGGCCGTGGTTGCTCCTGTTTTCGAAGCTGCCAGCGCACACCAGATCAGCGTTGGCGGTGAATTGGATCTGTATTCCACGGCATTGCGCATGCTGCGCGAGGCGCACGGCTATGCCCCTGCGGTGCTGGCCATCACGGGCACCAACGGCAAGACCACGGTCACCTCGCTCACCGGCCGGCTGGTGGAGCAGGCTGGCAAGACGGTGGCCGTGGCTGGCAACATCGGCCCCACGCTGCTCGACACGCTGTCGGCGCGCATCGACGCGGGCGAGCTGCCCGAAGTCTGGGTGCTGGAGCTGTCGAGCTTCCAGCTTGACGGCGTGGCGGGCTTCGAGCCCACGGCGGCCGCGGTGCTCAACGTCACGCAGGACCACCTGGACTGGCATGGCGACATGCGTGCCTACGCAGCCGCCAAGGCGCGTATCTTCGGTGCCAAGGGCCTCATGGTGCTCAACCGCGAGGACGGCGCCGTGATGGGCATGCTGCCCGAGCCGGTGCGCGTGAAGCTGCAGAGGCCGCAACTGCGCGCCCACGCCACCTTCGGCGGCGACCTGCCGCAGCGCCCGGGCGACTTCGGCATCGAGGTCGTCAACGGCATGGCCTGGTTGGTGCGCGCGCAGGAGGCCGACGAAACCGTCAAGCGCTCCAAGCTGCACGAAGAAGAGCTGCACATCCAGCGCCTCATGCCGGCCGATGCCTTGCGCATCCGGGGCCGCCACAACGCCGTGAACGCCCTGGCCGCGCTGGCGCTGGCCACGGCGGCGGGTTGTCCGCTCGGCGCCATGCTCTACGGCCTGCGCGAATACCGGGGCGAACCGCACCGCGTGGAGCCGGTGGGCATCGTCAACGAGGTCGAATATTTCGACGACAGCAAGGGCACCAACGTGGGCGCCACCGTGGCCGCGCTGGCCGGCCTGGGGGCCGACCGCCGCCTCGTGGTCATCCTCGGCGGCGATGGCAAGGGCCAGGACTTTGCGCCGCTGGCGGCGCCGATCGCGCGCCATGCGCGCGCCGTGGTGCTGATCGGGCGCGACGCGCCGCAGATCCGCGCCGCGCTGCAGGACACCGGCGTGCCCCTGCACGACGCCGCCACGCTGCCCGAGGCCGTGCAGTGGGCCGCGCAGCGCGCCTCGCAGGGCGACGCGGTGCTGATGTCGCCCGCCTGCGCGAGCCTGGACATGTTCCGCGACTATGCGCACCGCGCGCAGGTGTTCGTCGATACCGTGCGCCAGATCGCGCAGGACGCGGGCCAGGACCTGGAGGGCTCGGCATGAGCGGCGCCACCTCTTCCAGCAGCGTGCTGCAGCGCATGGCCGGCTGGTTCGGCGGCCTGCCGGGCAAGGCCGCCGATGTGCTGCCCGTGCGCGTGGGTGGTACCGAGTACCGCCAGACCACGGCCACGCCCGCCAGCGTGCTGGGCTTCGACCAGGCGCTGCTGTGGGTGGTGGTGGCCTTGCTGGCCTGGGGGCTGGTGATGGTCTATTCGGCCTCGATCGCCATGCCCGACAACCCGCGCTTCGGCAAGATCACGCAGACCCATTTCCTGGTGCGCCACCTGTTCGCGCTGGTGGTGGCCTTCGTCGGCGCGCTGCTGGCGTTCCAGGTGTCCATGGCGACCTGGGAGCGCTCGGCGCGCGCGCTGTTCGTGCTCGCACTGGTGCTGCTGGTGCTGGTGCTGGTGCCGCATGTGGGCACGGCCGTCAACGGCGCGCGCCGCTGGCTGTCGCTCGGTCTGATGAACTTCCAGCCGTCCGAGCTGGCCAAGTTCGCCGTGCTGATCTACGCGGCCGACTACATGTGCCGCAAGATGGACGTGAAGGAGCACTTCTTCCGCGCCGTGATCCCCATGGGCGCCGCCGTGGCCATCGTGGGGGTGCTGCTGCTGGCCGAGCCGGACATGGGCGCCTTCATGGTCGTGGCCGTGATCGCTATGGGCATCCTGTTCCTGGGCGGCGTGAACGCCCGCATGTTCTTCCTGATCACCGGCATCCTGGTGGCCGCGTTCGCGCTGATGATCGCCAGCTCGCCGTGGCGGCGCGAGCGGGTGTTCGCGTACCTCGACCCGTTCAGCGAAGAGCATGCGCTGGGCAAGGGCTACCAGCTCTCGCACTCGCTCATCGCCTTTGGGCGCGGCGAGATCTTCGGCGTGGGCCTGGGCGGCAGCGTGGAAAAGCTCCACTGGCTGCCCGAGGCGCACACCGACTTCCTGCTCGCCGTGATCGGCGAGGAGTTCGGCCTGGTGGGCGTGCTCGTGCTGATCGTGCTGTTCCTGTGGATGACACGCCGCATCATGCACATCGGCCGCCAGGCCATCGCGCTCGACCGCGTGTTCTCCGGCCTCGTGGCGCAGGGCGTGGCCATCTGGATGGGCTTCCAGGCCTTCATCAACATGGGCGTGAACCTAGGGGCGCTGCCCACCAAGGGCCTGACGCTGCCGCTCATGAGCTACGGCGGCTCGGCCATCCTCATGAACCTGGTCGCCATCGCCGTGGTGCTGCGCGTGGATTACGAGAACAAGCTGCTGATGCGCGGCAGCGGCCGCATGCCGGCCACGCGCCAGCGGGGAGGGGCGGCATGAGCACCGCGCGCGACAAGGTCGCCCTCATCATGGCCGGCGGCACCGGCGGCCACATCTTCCCGGGCCTGGCCGTGGCCGAGGAGCTGCGCGCGCGCGGCTGGCGCGTGCATTGGCTGGGCGCGCCGGGCAGCATGGAGTCGCGCATCGTGCCGGCGCAGGGCTTCGCGCTGGAGACCATTGATTTCTCGGGCGTGCGCGGCAAGGGCCTGGCCACGCTGGCCCTGCTGCCGCTGCGCCTGCTGCGCGCCTTCTGGCAGGCCTGGCGCGTGGTGCGCCGCGTGCGGCCCGACGTGGTGGTGGGCCTGGGCGGCTACATCAGTTTCCCGGGCGGCATGATGGCCGTTCTGGCCGGCTGCCCGCTGGTGCTGCACGAGCAGAACTCGGTTGCCGGCATGGCCAACAAAGTGCTGGCTGGCGTGGCCGACCGGGTGTTCACCGCGTTCCCCGATGTGCTCAAGAAGGCACAGTGGGTGGGCAATCCGCTGCGCGCTGCGTTCACGCGCCAGGAAGGCCCGGCCGAACGGTTCGCCGGCCGCGTCGGGCCGCTGCGCCTGCTGGTGGTGGGGGGCAGCCTGGGCGCGCGCGCGCTCAACGAGATCGTGCCGCAGGCGCTGGCGCTGATCCCGCCGGAGCGGCGTCCCGTGGTCACGCACCAGAGCGGCGCGGCGCAGATTGAACAGTTGCGCGCCAATTACCAGGCCGCCGGCGTGCAGGCCGAACTGACGCCCTTCATCGAGGACACGGCCAGCGCCTTCGCGCAGGCCGACATCATCGTCTGCCGCGCGGGGGCGAGCACGGTCACCGAGATCGCCGCCGTGGGCGCGGCCGCGGTCTTCGTGCCGTTCCCGGCCGCCGTGGACGACCACCAGACGCACAACGCGCGGTTCCTGGTGCAGTCCGGGGGCGGCTGGCTGGTGCAGCAACGTGACCTTTCGCCGCAGTCGCTGGCGGAAATGCTACAAAATACGGAGCGTACAGCGCTCATGGAACGGGCGCTGAAGGCCAAAAACATGCAAAAAATCAACGCCACCCGCGAGGTGGTGACCGCGTGCGAGGAGCTGGCCGCATGAAACACGCTATTCGCCACATCCATTTCGTCGGCATCGGGGGCGCGGGCATGAGCGGCATCGCCGAGGTGCTGTTCAACCTGGGCTACCGCATCTCCGGCTCGGACCTCAGCGACAGCGCCACGCTGCGCCGCCTGCAGGGCCTGGGCATCCAGACCTTCACCGGCCACGCCCCGGCGCACATCGACGGCGCCGACGCTGTGGTCACGTCCACGGCCGTCACGCCCGACAACCCCGAGGTGTTGGCCGCTCGCGCGAAGAAGATTCCCGTGGTGCCGCGCGCCCTCATGCTGGCCGAGCTGATGCGCCTCAAGCAGGGCATCGCCATCGCCGGCACGCACGGCAAGACCACCACCACCAGCCTGGTCACCAGCGTGCTCGCCGAGGGCGCGCTGGACCCGACCTTCGTGATCGGCGGGCGCCTCAACAGCGCGGGCGCCAACGCCAAGCTCGGCAGCGGCGACTACATCGTGGTCGAGGCCGACGAGTCCGACGCCTCCTTCCTGAACCTGCTGCCCGTGATGGCCGTCGTCACCAACATCGACGCCGACCACATGGAGACCTACGGCCACGACTTCGGCCGGCTCAAGAAGGCGTTTATCGATTTTCTGCACCGCATGCCGTTCTACGGCACGGCGATCCTGTGCATCGACAACCCGGCCGTGCGCGAGATCGTGCCCGAGGTGTCCTGCCCCATCACCAGCTACGGCTTTTCGGAAGACGCGCAGGTGCGCGCCGTCAACGTGCGGGCCGTGGGGGCGCAAATGCACTTCACCGTGCAGCGGCGCAACGGCGTCACGCTGCCCGACCTCGACGTGGTGCTGAACCTGGCGGGCGAGCACAACGTGCTCAACGCGCTCTCGGCCATCGCCGTGGCGGTGGAGCTGAACATCCCCGACGCAGCCGTGCTGCGCGCGCTGGCCCAGTTCAAGGGCGTGGGCCGGCGCTTCCAGGGCTATGGCGATCTGCCCGCCCAGGGCGGTGGCCACTTCACCGTGATCGACGACTACGGCCACCACCCCGTGGAGATGGCCGCCACGCTGGCCGCGGCGCGCGGCGCGTTCGCCGGGCGGCGCCTGGTGCTGGCCTTCCAGCCACACCGCTACACCCGCACGCGCGACTGCTTCGAGGATTTCGTCAAGGTCATCGGCGGCGCCGACGCCGTGCTGCTGACCGAGGTCTATGCCGCTGGCGAGGCCCCCGTGGTGGCGGCCGACGGCCGCTCGCTGGCGCGCGCGCTGCGCGTGGCCGGCCGCGTCGAGCCGGTGTTCGTCGACGACGTGGCCGCGCTGCCGCAGGCCATCGCCGACCTCGCTCGGGACGGCGACGTGGTGCTGTGCATGGGCGCCGGATCGATCGGCGCGGTGCCTGGAAAATTGGTTGAAATGCTACAAAAAGAAGAGCTTGCAGCGCAAGGAGGGCGGGCGTAATGGGCCAAAAAGATCAAAACATCGATGTGCGCGCGCTGGGCAAGGTGGCGGTGCTCATGGGCGGCTCTTCGGCCGAACGCGAGGTGTCGCTGATGTCGGGCGCCGGCGTGCTGCAGGCGCTGCGCGCGCGCGGTGTCGACGCCCATGCGTTCGACCCGTCGCAGAGCGAGCTGTGCGAACTCAAGCGCGCCGGCTATGCGCGCTGCTTCATCGCGCTGCACGGCCGCCATGGCGAGGACGGCACGGTGCAGGGCGCGCTGGAGCTGCTGGGCATTCCCTACACCGGCCCGGGCGTGCTGGCGTCGAGCATCGCCATGGACAAGACCATGACCAAGCGCATCTGGCGCGCCGAGGGCCTGCCCACGCCCGACTGGCGCCAGGTGGCCAGCAGCGAGGAAACCGAGGCCGCCCTGGCCGCGCTGGGCGCGCCCATGATCGTCAAGCCCGCGCGCGAGGGCTCCACCATCGGCCTGACCAAGGTGACCGACCCCGCGCAGTGCGCCCAGGCCTACCTGCTGGCCTCGCGCTACGACCTCGAGGTGCTGTGCGAGCAGTTCATCGAGGGCGACGAAACCACCTGCCCCATCCTGGGCGAGGGTGCTGGCGCGCATGCATTGCCGGTGATCCGCATCGTGGCGCCGCAGGGCAACTACGACTACCAGCACAAGTACTTCACCGACGACACCAAGTACCACTGCCCGAGCGGTTTGCCGCAGGCCGAGGAAGAGGCCATCCAGCGTCTCGTGGTGCAGGCCTTCCGCACGCTGGGCTGCCGGGGCTGGTCGCGCGCCGACATCATGGTGCGCGCCAGCGACCGCCAGCCTTTCCTGCTGGAGATCAACACCTCGCCCGGCATGACCGGGCACTCGCTGGTGCCCATGTCCGCGCGCGCGGCCGGCATCAGCTACGAAGACCTGTGCCTGCGCCTGCTCGCCAGCGCCACGCTGGACACGCCGCCGGGCGCCGTGGGAGGAGTGGCTGCATGAACCCCACGCTGCCCGCGCCGCTGGACGTCAAGCTCATGAACCTGACCGCGTCGGTCCTGTTCGTGGGCTGCGTCGCGCTGGTGCTGGCGGCGGGCGCCTGGTGGGCACTGCGCCATCCGGCGCTGGCCATCGGGCGCATCGTGGTGCAGGGCGATCTGGTGCACAACAACGCGGTCACGCTGCGCGCCAATGTGGCGCCGCGCCTGTCGGGCAATTTCTTCACCATCAACCTGCGTGCGGCCCAGGCTGCCTTCGAGCAGGTGCCCTGGGTGCGCAGCGCTCAAGTGCGGCGGGAGTTCCCAGCCACGCTGCGCGTGGTGCTGCAGGAGCACCGCGCCGTGGCGCACTGGGGTCCCGAATCGGGCACGGCCATGGTCAACAGCGAGGGCGAGGTGTTCGACGCCAACGCCGACGAGCCTGAATACGAGGGCATGCCCCGGCTGGGTGGGCCCGAGGGCCAGTCGGCGCAGGTGCTGCGGATGCACCGGCAGCTGCAGGAGGTGATCGAGCCGCTGGGCATGGTGGCCCAGGAGCTGGAGCTGACGGGGCGGGGCGGCTGGCGCCTGACGCTCGACAGCGGCGCCGGGCTGGAGCTGGGCGGCGGCACGGCCGATGAGGTGCTGCAGCGCACGCAGCGCTTCGTGCGCACGCTCACCAGGGTGGCGGCGAATTACGGGCGACGCGCCGACGCGCTGGAATCGGCCGATCTGCGCCACAGCGGGGGCTATGCCCTGCGCCTGCGCGGCGTGACGACGGTGGTGGCGGGCCCGGACACGCCCGCGCGCCGGTGAGCGGCATTCAGAGATACGAGGGACGGACTGGCATATGGCAAGAGAATACAAAGACGTGGTGGTGGGGCTGGACATCGGCACGGCCAAGATCATGGCCGTGGTGGCCGAGGTGCTGCCCGGCGGCGAACTCAAGCTGGCCGGCCTGGGCGTGGCGCCGAGCAACGGCCTCAAGCGCGGCGTGGTGGTGAACATCGACGCCACGGTGCAGAGCATCCAGCAGGCGCTGAAAGAGGCCGAGCTGATGGCCGACTGCAAGATCCAGCGCGTCTACACCGGCATCACCGGCAGCCACATCCGGGGCCTCAACTCCAGCGGCATGGTGGCCGTGAAGGACAAGGAAGTCACCGCCGCCGACGTGGCGCGCGTGGTCGAGACGGCCAAGGCCATCAACATCTCCAGCGACCAGCGCCTGCTGCTCGTGGAGCCGCAGGAATTCGTGATCGACGGGCAGGACGTGAAGGAGCCCATCGGCATGAGCGGCATCCGCCTGGAGGCCAAGGTGCACATCGTGACCGGCGCGCAGAGCGCGGCCGAGAACATCATCAAGTGCGTGCGCCGCTGCGGGCTGGAAGTGGAGCAACTGCTGCTGAATCCGCTGGCCAGCAGCCAGGCCGTGCTGACCGACGACGAGCGCGAGCTGGGCGTGGTGGTGGTGGACATCGGCGCGGGCACCACCGACGTGGCCATCTTCACCGGCGGCGCGATCCGCCACACGGCCGTGATTCCGATCGCCGGCGACCTGATCACCAGCGACATCGCCATGGCGCTGCGCACGCCCACCAAGGACGCCGAGGACATCAAGGTCGAGAGCGGCTATGCCAAGCAGCTGCTGGCCGACCCCGAGGCCCAGGTGGAAGTGCCGGGCCTGGGCGACCGCGGGCCGCGCCTGCTGAGCAAGCAGGCGCTGGCCGGCGTGATCGAGCCGCGCGTGGAGGAAATCTTCTCGCTCGTGCAGCAGGTCATCCGCGAGTCGGGCTACGAGGAAGTGCTGTCGTCCGGCATCGTGCTCACGGGCGGCAGCGTGGTCATGCCGGGCATGGTGGAACTGGGCGAGGACATCTTCCTCAAGCCCGTGCGCCGCGGCATCCCGAAGTATTCCAGCGCGCTGGCCGACATGGTGGCCCAGCCGCGCGCGGCCACCGTCATGGGCCTGCTCGAAGAAGCCCGCCTGGCGCGCATGCGCGGCTTCAAGGTGGCGCACAAGAGCGGCTCGGTGCAGTCCGCCTTCGGCCGCCTCAAGGATTTCATCGTGGGGAACTTCTGACCATGTTCAGCCTGGTCCTTCCCCACCCGCCGCCCCGAAAACGATGGCGGTGCACCGGCCCACCCCGCGTGCACCGATGGCCCGGCGCCATTCACGTTTCCATTCATCGCCATTCATCGCAGACAAATTAGCAAGAGGAGCTCCAACATGACCATCGAAATGATCGAAGCCGAAGAATTCAACCAGGGCACCCAGATCAAGGTGATCGGTGTGGGCGGCGGCGGCGGCAATGCCGTCGAACACATGATTGCCCGCAACGTGCAGGGCGTGGAGTTCGTCAGCGCCAACACCGATGCGCAGGCCCTCACCCGCAGCGCGGCGCACCGCGTGATCCAGCTCGGCCAGAGCGGCCTGGGCGCCGGCAGCAAGCCCGAGAAGGCGCGCGAGGCCGCCGAGGCCGCCGTGGACGACATCCGCGAAGCCATCGCCGGCGCGCACATGCTGTTCATCACCGCCGGCATGGGCGGCGGCACGGGCACGGGCGCCGCGCCCGTGATCGCGCGCGTGGCCAAGGAAATGGGCATCCTCACCGTGGGCGTGGTCACCAAGCCCTTCGACTGGGAGGGCGGCCGCCGCATGCAGAACGCCGACAACGGCCTGGCCGAGCTCGAAGCCAACGTCGATTCGCTGATCGTGGTGCTCAACGAGAAGCTGCTCGAAGTGCTGGGCGACGACATCACCCAGGACGAGGCCTTCGCGCACGCCAACGACGTGCTGAAGAACGCCGTGGGCGGCATCGCCGAGATCATCAACGAGTACGGCCACGTGAACGTCGACTTCGAGGACGTGCGCACCGTGATGGGCGAGCCCGGCAAGGCCATGATGGGAACGGCCACGGCCAGCGGCCCCGACCGCGCGCGCATCGCCGCCGAGCAGGCCGTGGCCTGCCCGCTGCTCGAAGGCATCGACCTGTCGGGCGCCAAGGGCGTGCTGGTGCTGGTGACGGCCGCCAAGGGCAGCCTGAAGCTGTCCGAATCGCGCCTGGCCATGAGCACCATCAACGCCTATGCCTCGCCCGACGCGCATGTGATCTACGGCGCTGCATACGATGACACCCTGGGTGACGAAATCCGCGTGACCGTGGTGGCCACCGGCCTGTCGCGCGCCAACGCGCGCCGCCAGCCCATCTCGGTGGTGCAGGGCGGCCTGCGCACCGGCACCGACAACATGGCCTACCCCATGGTGGGCGCCGGCACGGGCGTGGCCACGGCGATGGGTTCCACGACCGCCCCGGCGGCCGACTACGGCAACATGGCCGTGCCCAGCGTCTGGCGCACCAACCGCACGCAGGCGGCTGCGCGCGTCGACGCGCTGTCCTCGGGCGGCATGGACGACCTGGAGATCCCTGCCTTCCTGCGCAAGCAGGCGGATTGATAGGGAACAACCCCCCGAGCGGCTTTGCCGCTCCCCCCTTCTCTCGCGCTGCTGTGCAGCGCGGGAAGGGGGCACCGCCAGCGCGGCGGGGCGGCCCTTGCGCGGCGGTCGCTGGCCTGGGCCGCGTCGGTGCATACGTCGCTGTTTCTATCAAGGCCATAGCGACGTTAGTGCTGCGGCCTGGGGGTTGGCCGACTAAAATCGCAGGATGCTTGCGCAACGTACCCTCAAGTCCCTCACCCGCGCGGTGGGCGTGGGCCTGCACAGCGGTCAGCGCGTGGAGCTGACCCTGCGGCCGGCGCAGCCCGACACCGGCATCGTGTTCCGGCGCGTGGACCTGCCCGAGCCGGTGGACATTCCGGTCTCCACCCTGGCGGTGACGGACACCCGCATGGCATCGACCATTTCCACGGGCAACGCCCGCGTGCACACGGTCGAGCACCTCATGTCGGCCTGCGCCGGTCTGGGGGTGGACAACCTGTACGTGGACATCACGGCCGAGGAAGTGCCCATCCTCGACGGCTCCTCGGCCTCGTTCGTCTTTCTGCTGCAGAGCGCAGGCATCGTGCTGCAGAACGCACCCCGGCGCTTCATTCGCGTCAAGCAGCCGGTGGCGGTGCGCCAGGGCGAGGGCGCGCAGGCCAAGTGGGCGCGGCTCGATCCCTACCATGGCTTCAAGTTGCGCTTCGAGATCGATTTCGCCCACCCGGCGGTCGACTCCACGGGGCAATGCGTCGAGTTCGACCTGGGCACGGGCAGCTACAGCCGCGACATCGCGCGTGCCCGCACCTTCGGTTTTACCAAGGACGTGGAGATGATGCGTTCGAGCGGCCTGGCGCTGGGCGGCGGGCTGGACAACGCCATCGTCATGGACGACTACAAGGTGCTCAACGCCGATGGCCTGCGCTACGACGACGAATTCGTCAAGCACAAGATCCTCGACGCCATGGGCGACCTGTACCTCGTGGGCAAGCCGCTGCTGGCGGCCTACAGCGCCTTCCGCTCGGGCCATGCCCTCAACAACCTGCTGCTGCGCGAACTCGAAGCCCGGCCCGAGGCCTGGGAGATCGTGACCTTCGACAACGAGCGCCTCGCGCCCGCCGGTTTCGCGCAACCCGCGCGCGCCTGGTAGCCTGCCCATGTTGCTGTTCCGCTGGCTCGTCATGCTGCTGCTGTTCGTGGCGGCGCTGTGCTTCGCGTTCTACGCCGGCACGGGCAAGGCGCGCTACAAGCGGCTGGGTTTCATCGTCCTCAAGTGGACGCTGATCGCGGCGGGGGTCTTCTTCGCCGTGCTGATCCTCGAACGCGGCATCTGACCTATACTCGCGCCTGCTCCGGGGTGTGCTGATGCGCTGAGATGCAAACGGCCTGTGATACAGGCCTGCTGCGAACCCGACGAACTTGATCCGGTTCATACCGGCGGAAGAAGAGCCGACCCTCCCAGTTTGCGTGGCTGCCCATCCGGCAGGCACGCCGCACCGCAGGCACCACCCGTGTCCGCGGCGGGCGCAGGTCCAGTCCGGAGCACCCCACCATTCGGACCCAGGAGACCTGACCATGAACGCCCCCGACCCCCTCGCCCGTGAATCCTTCGCCGCCCACCTGGCGCGCGCCCGCGAGCCCTTCCCGGCCTCGCGCAAGGCCTATCTGCCGGGCCAGCTGCACCCGGGCCTGCAGGTGCCGGTGCGCGACATCCAGCTCACCAACGGCGAGGTGGTCAGCGTCTACGACACCTCGGGTCCCTACACCGACCCGCAGGCCGTGATCGATGTGCGGCGCGGCCTGCCCAGCGTGCGCGGCGCCTGGATCGGCGCGCGCGGCGACACCGAAAGCTACGCAGGACGCCCGCCGGTGGCGCTGGACGACGGCCAGAAGAGCGAGGACGCCGCCCGCCTGGCGCAGCTGCGCCTGGAGGCCGCCGCCTTGCAGCGCAAGCCCCTGCGCGCCAAGAGCGGTGCCAACGTCACGCAGATGCACTACGCCCGCAAAGGCATCATCACGCCCGAGATGGAGTACGTGGCGATCCGCGAGAACGGCCGCCGCGAGTGGATGGCGCAGTACCAGCAGGACGCCGCGCGCGAGCAGCGCCTGATGGGCAACCCGCTGGGCGCGAGCATCCCGAAGATCATCACGCCCGAGTTCGTGCGCGACGAAGTGGCGCGCGGCCGCGCCATAATCCCGGCCAACATCAACCACCCCGAGGTCGAGCCCATGGCCATCGGGCGCAACTTCCTGGTCAAGATCAACGCCAACATCGGCAACTCGGCCGTCACGTCGAGCATCGAGGAAGAGGTGGAGAAGCTGGTCTGGGCCATCCGCTGGGGCGCCGACAACGTGATGGACCTGTCCACCGGCAAGAACATCCACACCACGCGCGACTGGATCGTGCGCAACTCGCCCGTGCCCATCGGCACGGTGCCGATCTACCAGGCGTTGGAAAAAGTGGGCGGCATCGCCGAGGACCTGACCTGGGAAATCTTCCGCGACACGCTGATCGAGCAGGCAGAGCAGGGCGTGGACTACTTCACCATCCACGCCGGCGTGCGTCTGGCCTACATCCACCTCACGGCGCAGCGGCGCACCGGCATCGTCTCGCGCGGCGGCTCCATCATGGCCAAGTGGTGCATGGCGCACCACCGCGAGAGCTTCCTGTACGAGCACTTCGAGGACATCTGCGACATCATGAAGAGCTACGACGTGGCCTTCAGCCTGGGCGACGGCCTGCGCCCAGGCTGCGCGTCCGACGCCAACGATGAAGCCCAGTTCGCCGAACTGCACACGCTGGGCGAACTGACGCAGATCGCCTGGAAGCACGACGTGCAGACCATGATCGAAGGCCCCGGCCATGTGCCCATGCACATGATCCAGGCCAACATGACCGAGCAGCTCAAGACCTGCCACGAGGCGCCGTTCTACACCCTGGGCCCGCTGACCATCGACATCGCGCCGGGCTACGACCACATCGCCAGCGCCATCGGCGCCGCCATGATCGGCTGGATGGGCACGGCCATGCTGTGCTACGTCACGCCCAAGGAGCACCTGGGCCTGCCCGACCGCGACGACGTGAAGCAGGGCATCATTGCCTACAAGATCGCCGCGCACGCTGCCGACGTGGCGAAGGGCCACCCCGGTGCCCGGGCGCGCGACGACGCGCTCAGCCAGGCGCGCTTCGACTTCCGCTGGCAGGACCAGTTCAACCTGGGCCTGGACCCGGAGACGGCGCAGGAATACCACGACGAGACGCTCCCGAAGGACAGCGCCAAGGTGGCGCATTTCTGCTCCATGTGCGGGCCGAAGTTCTGCTCCATGAAGATCACGCAGGAAGTGCGCGACTTCGCCGCACAAAAGGGGCTGGCCGAGGATGCTGCACTGCAGCAAGGCATGGCGAGCAAGGCCGAGGAGTTCCAGCGCGCCGGCGGCAGCTTCTATGTGCCCCTGCACCCGGTATCCGGGCAGTCCTGACGGGCGGCTCCGTCCCCTCACGCATGAAAACCCCGCCCGGTGGGCGGTGAATACCCTGTGGGAGGGTGCGGTTGGCTCGTTTATATTCGTATCCAAATGCATCCCACAAGGGTGCGGTCTGGGCAGGGCAAAAAATGGCTGATGCCTGTGGAATCAATTTGAGGAAGGTGAGCCATGAATGTTCTGGGCCGTCTGTCGATCCGAGCGCGCCTGTATTTCGGCACGATTTTTTCTTTGGTCCTGATCGTCGTGATCGGCGCCATGGGCTATGTGGCCCTGGACCGCACGCGCGGCACGCTGCAGGAGCTGTTCTCGCAGCGCGTGCAGACCCTCACCGACATGGCCGAGCTGCGCACCGTGCTGGGTGACGTGCGCCGCATCGAGAAGGACATCATCATCAACTTCAACAACAGCGTCGAGGTCTCGTCGCTGCGCGAGCGCTGGGCCGCCACGCTGGCCGATCTGCGCAAGAGCGTGGCCGCCGTGCGCCAGGTCCAGGCGGCCGATGCGGCGTTCGTGGCGAGCATCGACAAATCGCTGGCAGAACTCAAGCAGTACGAGACCGGCATCGTGCCGATCTTCGAGCAGATCGAGGGCGCGCAGCTCGATGGCGCGGGCGGCGGCGCCTATGCGAGCCGGCTGCGCCAGCACATGGAGGCGACGGACAAGCTGTTCGCCGACCTCGCCACCACGGCGCGCGCCCAGATGGACGAGGCCCGCCAGGGCGTGGAGTCGCGCACCGCCTCCATGTCCGTGCTGATCGGCGTGGCGCTGCTGCTGGGCCTGGGGGTGCTCATTCCGCTGACCTTCTTCAGCGTGCGTTCCATCACCCGCTCGCTGGCCCAGGCCAGTGAACTGGCCGAGCGCATCGCCGGCGGTGACCTGTCGCACGATGTGCAGGTGCAGCAGCAGGACGAGGTAGGCCAGCTCGTGGCCGCCATGGGGCGTATGCAGGAGGCGCTGCGCGGCCTGGTGCACCAGGTGCAGGAGGCGGCGGGCAACATCTCCACCGCCAGCTCCGAGATCGCCAGCGGCAACCACGACCTGAGCCACCGCACCGAGCAGACGGCGGCCAGCCTGCAGGAAACCGCCTCATCCATGGACCTGCTCACCAGCACGGTGCAGCACAGCGCCGAGTCCTCGCGCCATGCCAGCGATTTCGCCACCTCCGCTGCGGCCGTGGCCGGGCGCGGCGGCGAGGTGGTGTCCCAGGTGGTCAGCACCATGGACCAGATCACCGCCAGCTCGCGCAAGATCGGCGACATCACCGGCGTCATCGACAGCATTGCTTTCCAGACCAACATCCTGGCGCTCAACGCCGCCGTCGAGGCGGCCCGCGCGGGCGAGCAGGGCCGGGGCTTCGCCGTGGTGGCCTCCGAGGTGCGCAGCCTGGCGCAGCGCAGCGCCGAGGCCGCGCGCGAGATCAAGGCGCTCATCGGCGCCTCGGTGGACCGGGTGGAAGACGGCGCGCGCCTGGTGGGCCAGGCCGGCGAGACCATGACCGAGATCGTGGGCAGCGTGCGCCGCGTTTCCGACATCATTGGCGAGATCACGGCCTCGTCGGCCGAACAGCGCGACAACATCGCCCAGATCAGTCAGGCCGTGCGCCAGCTCGACCAGATGACGCAGCAGAACGCCGCGCTGGTGGAACAGTCCACGGCGGCCTCGGAGTCGCTGCGCGAGCAGGCCAGCGGCCTGACGCGCGCGGTGAGCCAGTTCAAGCTCAAGGGCGGCATGTCCGCCATGCCCGCCGCCGTGGCGGCGCCAGCGCGCGTGGGCGAGGCGAAGGCGCTGGGCCGCTCGTCGCTGCGGCTGAAATAACCCCGCCCGCCGGCTCAGTCCAGCGGGTAGCAGGCCCATTGCCCGGGATCGGGCGCCGCGTGCGGCCATTCGTCCGAGCGCGGCAGGGCGCCCGCGCGCCCCGGTGCCTCCAGCAGCCATTGCACGCAGCGCGCCACGCCGGCGTGGCTGATCCACAGCACGTCGCCTGGCGGCCCGGTGCGCGCCTCGTGCAGCGCCGCCGCCACGCGGTCCAGCATGGCCGCCAGGCAGTCGCCGCCGCCCGGGCGGTGTTCGGCGAAGCGGGCGGTCCAGGTGTCGATGTCCTCCCGGGCGATGGTGTTCCAGGCGAGGCCTTCCCAGGCGCCAAAATCCATCTCCACCAGTCGGGGGTCGGGTTTGGGTGTCAAATCAGGCCGCAGGGCTTGCAGTGCCAGCGCTAGATGCTCGCATCTTTGTAGCGGTGAATGGTGGGCGGGCAGCCCGGCGGGCAGCGCCTGTGCCATGCGCCGGGCGCAGTCGGCCGTGGCGGCCGGATCGGCGGGCACGTCGAGCGCGCCATAGCAAATGCCCGGAGCGATCAGGGGACGGGCGTGGCGCACCAGCCAGAGCCGGCGGGTGCTCATGCCCCGGGTCCGAGGGCGCCCAGCGACAGCGCGGCGCCGAGGTAGAAGCCGATTTCGCTGATCTGCTGCGTGGCGCCCAGGCAGTCGCCCGTGAAGCCCTGCAGGCGCCGCGCGAACCAGCGGCCCATCCACCCGGCGGCGAGGGCGCTGCAGGTGATGGCTGCTCCTGAAAACAGAGCGCCCTGCGCTTGCCATACAAGGGCCAGAGGCAGAAAGCACCACAAGAACGCCGCAGCCAGCGCGCGCCCCGTGATCTGGTCGGCCAGCGGCTTGCTTTTGGAGCGCGCCGTGTCCCCCACATGCGCCATGGAGCGCACCAGCAGCAGCGGCCAGAAGCGCGACAGCACATGCGCGCCCCCCAGTGCCGCCAGCACGGCGGTCAGGCTGTGCGCGCCCAGCAGGGCCAGCAGGCTCAGCTTGGCCAGCAGCGCCAGCACCAGGGCCATGGCGCCGAAGGCGCCGATGCGCGAGTCCTTCATGATGTCGAGCGCGCGCTCGCGGTCCAGGCTGCCGCCCAGGCCGTCGGCCACGTCGGCCAGGCCGTCTTCATGGAAACCGCCGGTCAGCAGCACCGTGGCCACGGTGCCGAGCACCGCCGCCACCAGCGGCGCCAG
Organism: Simplicispira lacusdiani; assembly: GCF_003604195.1. Classification (GTDB taxonomy): domain Bacteria; phylum Pseudomonadota; class Gammaproteobacteria; order Burkholderiales; family Burkholderiaceae_C; genus Simplicispira; species Simplicispira lacusdiani. The sequence goes on along the minus strand of NZ_QXGR01000002.1, from coordinate 107,845 downwards.
GGGGGTGGGCGCCAGCGCCCACTGCAGCATGCCCTGCACGCCGACGGCCACCCCCGCCACCAGCCAGCCCACGCCGGGAAAGTGCGCGTTGCTGGCGCGCAGCATGGCCGGGCTGTAGCCCACCCACGCGGCCAGCCGGCCGGTGACGGGGATGCGCGTGAAGAACTGCACGGCCAGCAGGTAGTGGCGCAGGGCTTGCATGGAATGCTATTCAATCAATAGCTTCTGGCGCTTGTGCTGTCTTGCTTTCATGATCATTTATCTCTGAAGTCATTGACAGAAAAGCGCGGCGTGCTCACTTTTTTGAATCGCTGGCGGCGCCTGCGGGATGGGCCTGCAGGAACAGCCGGTAGGCCGGGTTCAGGGTTTCCTCCACCCAGGGGTAGCCCAGCGTGGCGAGGAAGGCGTCGAAGGTGGCGTGGTCCCCGGGCGGCACCTGCATGCCCACGAGGATGCGGCCGTAGTCCGCGCCCTGGTTGCGGTAGTGGAACAGCGAGATGTTCCAGGTGGGCTGCATCAGGCTCAGGAACTTGAGCAGCGCGCCGGGGCGCTCGGGGAAGGTGAAGCGCAGCAGGCGCTCGTCCCGTGCCAGCGCCGAATGGCCGCCGACCAGGTGGCGCAGGTGCTCCTTGGCGAGTTCATCGTGCGTGAGGTCCAGCGCCTCGAAGCCATGGCGGCCGAAATTGCGGGCGATCTTCTCCGACTCGCCCTTGCCGCTGGTGGTCAGGCCGACGAACACATGGGCCCGGGCCGCGTCGCTGATGCGGTAGTTGAACTCGGTCACGTTGCGCGGACCGCCGGGCAGGCCGCCGATGACCTCGCAGAAGCGCCGGAAGCTCCCCCGCTCCTCGGGGATGGTGACGGCCAGCAGCGCCTCGCGCTCCTCGCCCACCTCGGCGCGCTCGGCGACGAAGCGCAGGCGGTCGAAGTTCATGTTGGCGCCGCAGAGGATGGCGGCGTAGGTCTCGCCCTTGGCCTTGTGCGTGGCCACGTATTGCTTGATGGCCGCCACGGCCAGGGCGCCGGCGGGCTCGACGATGCTGCGCGTGTCGACGAAGATGTCCTTGATGGCGGCGCAGACGGCGTCGGTGTCCACGCTGATGAACTCGTCCACCAGGCCGCTGGCCACGCGGAAGGTTTCCTCGCCCACCAGCTTCACGGCCGTGCCATCGGAGAACAGGCCCACGTCCGGCAGCGTGACGCGCTCGTTCGCCTTGACCGACTGGATCATCGCGTCCGAGTCGTTCATCTGCACGCCGATCACCTTGATCTCGGGCCGCACGGCCTTGATGTAGTTGGCCACGCCCGACACCAGGCCGCCGCCGCCGATGGCCACGAACACCGCGTCGAGCCGGTTGCTGCCCAGGCTTTGCAACTGGCGCAGGATCTCCATGGCGATGGTGCCCTGGCCGGCGATCACGTCGGGGTCGTCGAACGGGTGCACGAAGGTCAGGCCCTGTTCCTTCTCCAGCAACACGGCATGGCCGTAGGCGTCGGAATAGCTGTCGCCGTGCAGCACCACCTCGCCGCCGAGCGTGCGCACCGCGTCCACCTTGAGCTGCGGCGTGGTGGTCGGCATGACGATGACGGCGCGCGTGCCGAGCTTGTGCGCGCTCATGGCCACGCCCTGGGCGTGGTTGCCGGCCGAGGCGCAGATCACGCCGCGCTGCAGCTGCTCCTGCGTGAGGTGCGCCATCTTGTTGTAGGCGCCGCGCAGCTTGAAGCTGAACACGGGCTGCTGGTCCTCACGCTTGAGCAGCACCTTGTTGTGCAGGCGGCGGCTGAGGTTCTTGGCGGGCTCCAGATCGGACTCGACGGCCACGTCGTAGACGCGGGCGGTCAGGATCTTCTTGAGGTAGTCGGCGGGGGTGAGGTGCTGGGTCATGGGGCAAATGCTGCGCCGCCGCAACGGGGGTGGCGGGGCACACATCATAGGGGGTGGCGCCAAGCCGCCGCCGACCCGCCACGCCGGACAAAAAAAAGCCCCGGGCCGCGGGGGCCTGGGGCGTAATCCACCAGGGGAGGTGGAGGAGACAACTGGCGCAGGGCAGTGACGCTGGGTCTTCCTGCCATCAGCCCGTTCCGGAGGGATCGGGCCATGCATGGCGCAAGTTTAGCGCAAGCCTTGTTGCGTCGCAGCATGGATACGTATTTGTACGATACAGTCTGTCCGAAAAAAACCACGCACCAGGAGAAACGCATGGAATGCACAGTGAGCTGGACTGGCGCCGCCGGAACGCGGTCCGGAATGGGATTCATCGCCGAAACCGGCAGCGGCCATGTCCTGGCCATGGATGGCGCGCCCGATGCCGCCAACCCCGCCAACGGCGGACAGAACCTGGCCCCCCGGCCCATGGAGACGGTGCTCGCGGGCACGGGCGGCTGCACGGCCTACGACGTGGTGCTGATCCTCAAGCGCGGGCGCCACGATGTGCGTGGCTGCAGCGTGAAGCTCACCTCCGAGCGCGCGGCCACCGACCCCAAGGTCTTCACGCGCATCCACATGCAGTTCACCGTGACGGGCAAGGGGCTGCCCGCGGCGGCCGTGGAGCGCGCCATCGCCATGAGCCACGAAAAATACTGCTCCGCCAGCATCATGCTGGGCAAGACGGCGGAGATCACCACGGGCTTCGAGATCGTGGAAAGCTGATTTGCATGCATTTGCCGCAGAGAAACCGGGTTTTGCCACAGAAATTGCACATGGATACAAAAGAGTGCGGGTGCAGCGCGGCGGGCGCGCTTTCCGGGGGGCATTCTTCCCCGGTGTTTGGGAGTGTTGCAACACGACAACGAAAAACCTTTTTGGGGCGCGTTCAGGGTGAATTCCTTTGCGAAACCGCCCGACGTCTGGTGCAATAGCAACAACTTCCCCACCAGGAGGTTGGCCCGGGGAACCGGCGGGACTGTGCAGGTGCCACAACACCCAAGACCCCCCGTACCGGCGCCCTATGTTTAACCTTGGAGTAACTCGCAATGAAAAAATCCCTGATCGCCCTGGCCGTGCTGGCTGCTTCCGGCGTCGCCATGGCGCAATCTTCCGTCACCCTGTACGGCGTGGCCGACCTGTCCCTGGCTAAGGCCTCCGGCGTTTCCGCTCAAATGAGCGGCAATGGCGTGATGAACAACGGCAACAGCCGTCTGGGCGTGCGCGGCGTGGAAGACCTGGGTGGCGGCCTGAAGGCTTCCTTCAACTTCGAGCAAGGCATCAACGCTGAATCCGGCAACACCGACGCTGCTACCTTCCAGCGCGCTGCTTGGCTGGCTCTGTCGGGTGGTTTCGGCCGCTTCCAAATGGGTCGTACCCTGACCCCCAGCTTCTTCGGCGTTGCTGCCTGGGAACTGACCGGTACCGCCAACTACTCCGCCGTGGGCAACCAGTTCGGCTTCGCTGGCGTTGGCCCCCGTAACAACAGCGTGTTCCAGTACACCACCCCCAACATGGGCGGTTTCAGCGGCACCCTGGGCTACATCATGAAGCCCGACAACGGTGGCAATGCCAAGTACGACCTGAACGCCATCTACGCTCAAGGCCCTCTGGCTGCAGCCCTGTCCTACAACAAGACCAACGGTGCCAAGGGTAACTTCGCCCTGGGCGCTGCTTACGACTTCGGCAGCTTCAAGCTGGCCGGTTCGTGGCAAGATCCCGCTGGCGTCGCCAAGGGCTTCACCATCGGTGGTACCGTGCCCGTCGGTGCTTTCGCTCTGACCCTGGACATCGCCCGCGACACCGGCTTCAAGGACACCGACCTGCTGCTGGAAGCCAAGTACGCTCTGTCCAAGCGCACCTTCGCTTACGCTGCCTACTACAAGGACGGCGACAAGAAGCTGGTCACCGGCGCCAAGAGCCACTTCGGCCTGGGCGTTCGCCACAACTTCTAATGGTTGGCTGGCGTAAGCCAGTTACCGTTAGCGGATCAAACCGCCAACCTTCGGGTTGGCGGTTTTTTTTTGCGGCCAATGCGTGGAGCGACGGATGCCACGCGCAGCGCGGATGTTGCAAAACCCTCGGGAACGCCCGGAATTCAGGGATAACCCATTGGTCACCTTGCACGGCTTATTGCATAGTCGCCTTTTTAAATTCAAGAGGGTTTCATGAAACTCAATTTCAGCCTGCTGTCGATTGCCGCTGCCGTGGCGGTTCTGGCCGCGCCTGCCGCGCAAGCCAAGCCGTTCAAATGGTCCAGCCAGGGGGAAATCTCCACCTGGGACATCCATTCGCAGAACAACGCCCTGCAAAGCGGCCTGCATGCGAACGTGTACGAAAGCCTGGTGTACTACAACAGCAAGACCTTCGAGGTCGAACCCGTGCTCGCGACCTCGTGGAAGGAAGTCAGCCCCACGCAGGTCCGTTTCACCCTGCGCACGGGCGTGAAGTTCCATGACGGCTCCAGCTTCACGGCCGACGACGCGGTGTATTCGCTCAACCGCGCGATGGCCAAGACCTCCAACTTCACGCCCTTCGTGCAGGGCATCACCAAGGTCGCCAAGGTGGATGCGAACACCATCGACGTGTTCCTCGCGGCGCCCAATCCCGTGCTGGTCCGCCAGATGACGGAACTGCGCATGATGAGCAAGGCCTGGGCCGAGAAGAACAAATCGGTCGAGCCCAAGGACATGAAGGCCTCGGACGAGAACTTCGCCCACCGCAATGCCATGGGCACGGGCCCCTACACGCTCGAATCCTGGCAACCCGACGTGAAGATGGTCTTCAAGCGCAACCCGAACTGGTGGGGCAAGATGGACGGCAACGTGACCGAGATCGTCTACACCCCCATCAAGTCGGCCGCCACGCGCATTGCCGCGCTGCTGTCGGGCGAGGTGGACATGGTGCTGGACCCCACGCCCCAGGATCTGGGTCGCCTGCGCTCCAGCCCCGATCTGAAGGTGGTGGACGGGGTTGAGAACCGCACGATCTTCCTGGGCATGGACCAGTTCCGCGACGAGTTGCCGGGCTCGAACATCAAGGGCAAGAATCCGCTCAAGGACCAGCGCGTGCGCAAGGCCCTCTACCAGGCCATCGACGTCAACACCATCTCGCGCAACATCATGCGCGGCCTGGGCAAGCCGACGGGCGCCCTCGTGGCGCCCCAGGTGGCGGGCTGGACCGAGACCGTGGGCAAGCGCTTCCCCTACGATGTGGAAGCCGCCAAGAAATTGCTGGCCGAAGCCGGCTATGCCGATGGCTTCGAGGTGGACTTTGCCTGCCCGAACAACCGTTACATCAACGACGAGGCGATCTGCCAAGCCGTGACGGCCATGTGGTCGCGCATCGGCGTCAAGGCCAAGCTGCGCACCCAGCCCGTGGCGACCTACTTCCCCATGATCCAGCGCTACGAGGCCAGCATCTACATGCTGGGCTGGGGCGTGCCGACCTTCGACGCGCTCTACAGCCTGCAGTCGCTGGTGCGCACCGTGGGCCAGGGCGGCGACGGCAACTACAACGTGGGCCGCTACAGCAACCAGCGCATGGACTACCTGGTGGACCGCATCAAGGCCGAAACCGACGCTCCCGTGCGTGCCCGCATGCTGACCGAGGCGCTGCAGCTGTCCAACGACACCGTTTCGCACATTCCGCTGCACGACCAGGTCATTCCCTGGGCCATGAAGAAGAACATCGAACTGGTGCACCGTGCCGACAACCGCGTGGACATGCGCCTCGTGAAGGTGAACTGATATAGTTCCTGCCCCAGGGATGGCGGGGCTACCGCGCCGCCATCCAGCCCGTGGGCTTGATCCCTGCGCCCGGCCCACCACAAGTGGCCCGGGCGCGCCATCGAACACAGACTCGATTTTTCGCCGATGCTTGCATTCATCCTGCGCCGCCTGATCCAGGCCGTGATCGTCATGGTGACGGTGGCTTTCATCTCCTTCATGCTGTTCCAGTATGTCGGCGATCCCGTTGTCTTCATGCTGGGCCAGGATGCGACGCCCGAGCAGGTCCGCGAGCTGCGCGCCAGCCTGGGCCTGGACCAGCCCTTCATCGTGCAGTTCTGGCATTTCCTGGCCAATGCCGCCCAAGGGGAGTTCGGCCTGAGCCTGCGCCAGGGCGCCAAGGTCTCGCGCCTGATCGCCGAGCGCTTCCCGGCCACGCTGGAGCTGGCCCTGGTGGCCGCTTTCCTGGCGCTGCTCGTGGGCGTGCCCATGGGGGTCTATGCGGCCCTCAAGCGCGGCAGCTTCACCAGCCAGGTGTTCATGACGCTGTCGCTGCTGGGCGTCTCGCTGCCGACCTTCCTCATCGGCATCCTGCTGATCCTGGTGTTCTCGGTCACGCTGGGCTGGTTCCCGAGCTTCGGCCGGGGGCAGGTGACGCAACTGGGCTGGTGGAGCACGGGGTTGCTGACGGCCAAGGGCTGGCACCACATCACGCTGCCAGCCATCACGCTGGCCATTTTCCAGCTCACGCTGATCATGCGCCTGGTGCGCGCCGAGATGCTGGAGGTGCTGCGCACCGACTACATCAAGTTCGCCCGCGCCCGCGGCCTGACCACGCGCGCCATCCATTTCGGCCATGCGCTCAAGAACACCCTGGTGCCCGTGATGACGATCACCGGCCTGCAACTGGGCGGCCTGATCGCCTTCGCCATCATCACCGAGACCGTGTTCCAGTGGCCCGGCATGGGCCTGCTGTTCATCCAGGCCGTGACCTTCGCCGACATCCCGGTGATGGCGGCCTACCTGTGTTTGATCGCGCTGATCTTCGTGGTCATCAACCTCGTGGTGGACCTGCTGTATTTCGTGGTCGATCCCCGCCTGCATGTGGGCAAGGGCGGAGGGCACTGACATGCAGCCGCACCGCCTCAAGGCTGGCGGCCGCGCCTTCGCGCACATCGCGCAGTACCACCCCGAACTGACCGCGCTGCGCCGCGACCTGCACGCGCACCCCGAGCTCGGGTTCGAGGAGGTCTACACCAGCGCGCGCGTCAAGGAGGCGCTCAAGCTGTGCGGCGTGGACGAGATCCACGACGGCATCGGACGCACCGGCGTGGTCGCCGTCATCCGGGGGCGTGGCCGGTCCAGCGGCGCCATGGTGGGCCTGCGCGCCGACATGGACGCCCTGCCCATCGCCGAGGACAACGAGTTCTCCTGGAAGTCCTGCAAGCCGGGGCTGATGCATGGCTGCGGCCATGACGGGCATACCGCGATGCTGGTGGGCGCCGCGCGCTACCTGGCCGAGACGCGCAACTTCGATGGCACGGCCGTGCTCATCTTCCAGCCGGGCGAGGAGGGCTACGGCGGTGCCCGCGTGATGATGGAGGACGGCCTTTTCGAGCGTTTTCCGGTCCAGTCCATCTATGCCATGCACAACTGGCCGGCGCTCAAGCCCGGCGTGGTCGGCATCAACCCCGGTCCCATGATGGCAGCGGCCGACCGCATCACCATCGAGATCACCGGACGCGGCGGCCATGGCGCGCATGCCTACCAGACGGTGGACGTGGTGCTCGTGGCGGCGCACATCATCACGGCGGCGCAGAGCATCGTCGCGCGCAACGTCCGCGCCATCGAAAGCGCCGTGCTCAGCCTGTGCGCGGTGCAGGCGGGCGACCTCGGCGCCTTCAGCGTGCTGCCGGGCACGGCCCGCATCGTGGGCACGGTGCGCACCTTCGACCCACAGGTACAGGAGATGGTGGAGAAACGCCTCAAGGATCTGTGCAATGCCGTGGCGCTGGGCTTTGGCGCCAGCGCCACGGTGCACTACGAGCGCATCTATCCCGCCACCATCAACTCCGAGGCCGAGGCGCAGTTCGCGGGCGACGTGGCCGAATCCCTGGTGGGGGCCGACCATGTGGTGCGCGACCTGGAGCCCAGCATGGGCGCCGAGGACTTCTCCTTCATGCTGCAGACCAAGCCCGGAGCCTATCTGCGCCTCGGGCAGGGCGCGGGCGCGAGCGGCAGCGCCCTGCACAACAGCCGCTACGACTTCAATGACGAAATCCTTCCCCTGGGCTCGGCGTTGCACGCCAGCCTGATCGAGCAGGCCATGCCCTTGGCCAGCCCGTGACCCCAAGAGACCTTTGCGATGAAAACGACCCTTGCCCGCTGGTTCGACAGCGATATCGGCTACAGCTTCCGTACCTCGCCCGTGGCGATGGCCGCGGCCGCCATTGCCTTCGTGTGCGTGTTCTGTTCGGTGTTCGCCGGATGGGTGGCACCGCACAACCCCTTCGACCTGGCCACGCTGGAGCTCAGCGACTCGCGCCTGCCCCCGGCCTGGAGCGCCGAAGGGAGCCGCAAGTACCTGCTGGGTACCGACGACCAGGGGCGTGACATCCTCTCGGCGCTGGTCTACGGCGCGCGCATCTCGCTGGTCGTGGGCCTGGCCTCGGTGCTGCTGTCGGTGCTCGTGGGCGTGGCTCTGGGCTTGCTGGCGGGCTTCCGTGGCGGCTGGATCGACGGCCTGCTCATGCGCCTGTGCGACGTGATGCTGTCCTTTCCAGCCATCCTCGTGGCCCTGCTGATCGCGGGCGTGGGCCGCGCGCTGTTCCCCAACGCGCACGAGTCGCTGGCCTTCGGCGTGCTGATCATCTCCATCTCGCTCACGGGCTGGGTGCAGTACGCACGCACCGTGCGCGGCTCCACGCTGGTCGAGCGCAACAAGGAATACGTGCAGGCCGCGCGCGTCACCGGCGTGTCCTCGCTGCGCATCATGCGCAAGCATGTGTTGCCTAACGTGCTGGGCCCGGTGCTGGTGCTGGCCACCATCCAGGTGGCCACGGCCATCATCACCGAGGCCACGCTGTCCTTCCTGGGCGTGGGCGCGCCGCCCACCTCGCCCTCGCTGGGCACGCTGATCCGCGTCGGCAACGACTACCTGTTCTCGGGCGAGTGGTGGATCACCGTCTTCCCTGGTGCCATGCTGGTGCTGATCGCCTTGTCGGTGAACCTGCTCGGCGACTGGCTGCGCGACGCTCTCAACCCCCGTCTGCGCTGACCACGCACCCATTTCCCCGAAGTACCCATGTCCCTCCTCGAAGTCAAAAACCTCGTTGTTGAATTTCCGGGCCGCCGCGGCACCCTGCGGGCCCTGAATGACATTTCCTTTTCCATCGCGCCGGGCGAGATCCTCGGCGTGGTGGGTGAATCGGGCGCTGGCAAGTCGCTCACGGGCGCGGCCATCATCGGCCTGCTGGAGCCGCCGGGCCATGTGGCCTCGGGCCAGATCCTGCTCGAAGGCCAGCGCATCGACAACCTCGGCCACGAGCAGATGCGCCACATCCGGGGGCGGCGCATCGGCGCCATCTTCCAGGACCCGCTGACCTCGCTGAACCCGCTCTACACCGTGGGCAAGCAGCTCACCGAAACCATCCTCACCCACCTGCCCGTCTCGGCCGCCGAGGCGCGCGTGCGCGCCATCCAGCTGCTCAAGGACACCGGCATCCCGGCGGCCGAGCAGCGCATCGACCACTACCCGCACCAGTTCTCGGGCGGCATGCGCCAGCGCGTGGTGATCGCCCTGGCGCTGGCGGCCGAGCCACAGCTCATCGTGGCGGACGAGCCCACGACGGCGCTCGATGTGTCCATCCAGGCGCAGATCATCCAGCTGCTCAAGAACATCTGCAAGACGCGCGGCGCCGCCGTGATGCTGATCACGCACGACATGGGCGTGATCGCCGAGACCTGCGACCGCGTGGCCGTGCTGTATGCCGGCCGCATCGCCGAGATCGGGCCGGTGCACGAAGTCATCAACCACCCCGCCCATCCCTACACCGTGGGCCTCATGGCGTCCATTCCCGACATGGAGCAGGACCGCGAGCGCCTCAACCAGATCGACGGAGCCATGCCCCGCCTCAACGCCATTCCCCCGGGCTGCGCCTTCAACCCGCGCTGCACCCGCGCCTTCGACCGCTGCCTGAAGGAGCGCCCGGACCTGCTGCAGGCCGGCGCCACGCGCGCCGCCTGCTGGCTGCACGACGCCCGCAGCGAGGTGGCCGCATGAGCACGACGACCATGGACACCGCCCGCCAGCCCCTGGTGCAGGCGCACGACCTGGCGCGCACCTTCGACGTCTCGCCGCCCTGGCTCAACCGCGTGCTCGAAGGCAAGCCGCGCACGCTGCTGCACGCGGTCGATGGCGTGAGCTTCGAGATCGAGAAGGGCCAGACCCTGGCCCTGGTGGGCGAGTCGGGCTGCGGCAAGAGCACCGTGGCGCGCCTGCTCGTGGGCCTGTACGAGCCCACGCGCGGCGGCCTCACCTTCGACGGCCAGGACGCGCACGCCGCCTTCAAGGGCGGCAACGCCAAGGCCATGCGCCGGCGCATCCAGATGATCTTCCAGGACCCGTATGCCAGCCTGAACCCGCGCTGGCTGGTCGAGGACATCATTGGCGAGCCGCTGCGCGAGCACGGGCTCATCACCGACAAGGCGCAGCTCAAGGCGCGCGTGGGCGAACTGCTGCAGTCCGTGGGCCTCTCGCCGCTGGACATGGCGAAGTACCCGCACCAGTTTTCGGGCGGGCAGCGCCAGCGCATCTCCATCGCGCGCGCCCTGGCCACCGAGCCCGAGTTCCTGGTGTGCGACGAGCCCACCAGCGCGCTCGACGTCTCGGTGCAGGCCCAGGTGCTCAACATCATGAAGGACCTGCAGCGCCAGCGGCGGCTCACCTACCTGTTCATCAGCCACAACCTCGCCGTGGTGCGCCACGTCAGCGACCAGGTGGGCGTGATGTACCTCGGCCGCCTGGTGGAGCTGGCCGACAAGAAGACGCTGTTCGAGGCCCCGCGCCACCCCTACACGCGCATGCTGCTCGACGCCATCCCGAAGATGCACGACACCGGCAAGGCGCGCACCCCGGTGCAGGGCGAGGTGCCCAACCCGCTCAACCCGCCGCCGGGCTGCGCCTTCAACCCGCGCTGCCCGCACGCCAACGAGCGCTGCCGCGCCGAGCGCCCGCAGCTCCTGACGCTGGGCGGTATCCGCATCGCCTGCCATGCCGTGGAGGAAGGCCGGATCTAGCGTAATTGCTACTAAAAAAGTAGCTATTCGCGCTTGCTCCATGGGCCTCAAGGCCCGGTTTTGCTATAAATGCGGCTCCACCTTCTACGAGGAGACGCCGCATGACCGCATTCACCCTTTCCAGCCCCGACATCCCCAGCGACGGCACGGTGCCGCCGCACTTCGAGTTCGACGGCTTCGGCTGCACGGGCCGCAACGAATCGCCCGCGCTGCGGTGGAGCGGCGCGCCCGCCGAGGCGAAAAGCTTCGCGCTCACCGTGTACGACCCCGACGCGCCCACGGGCTCGGGCTGGTGGCACTGGTTCGTGGTGGACCTTCCGAACAGCACGGCCGCGCTGGCACCGAACGCCGGCGCTCAGGGTGGCGCCGGCCTGCCGCAAGGCGCGCGCCAGATCCGCAACGACTACGGCGTGCAGGCCTGGGGCGGCATGTGCCCGCCGCCCGGCGACAAGCCGCACCGCTACATCTTCACGGTGCACGCGCTGGGCGTGGCGCGGCTGGACATCCCCGACGACGCCACGGCCGCGCTCGCGGGCTTCATGGTGAATGCGAACACCGTGGCCAAGGCCAGTTTCAGCGCCACCTACGGTCGGTCCTGATTGCTATCAAATCAATAGCGTGCGGCGCTTTCTGCATGAGCGCTGCAGGCCATTTTTGCTCAAATCTCAGGTGTAGCGCTTGTTGCGCAGGTTTTCCTTCATCTGCTGCAGGATGGGCTGCAGCGAGCTGCCGATGCGCAATGCCACGCAGGTCACCAGCACGTCGATGATGAGCAGGTGCAGCAGGCGCGACACCATGGGGCTGTAGCGGTCGTAGCCCTCGGGGTGGTCGGCCGCGAGGTGGATGTGGCAGGTGTTGGCCAGCGGCGAGCCGCTGGCCGTGATGGCGATGGTGGTCGCGCCGTTCTTGCGCGCGATGTCGGCCGCGTCCATCAGGTCGCGGGTGCGGCCCGAATTCGAGATGATCACCAGGCAGTCGCCCGGGCCCAGCAGCGTGGCGCTCATCACCTGCATGTGGCCGTCACTGGTGGCGATCGAGGTCACGCCCAGGCGGAAGAACTTGTGTTGCGCGTCCTGCGCCACGATGCCGGAGTTGCCCACGCCGTAGAACTCGATGCGCTGACCGGTCTTCCAGGTGCTGGCCAGCGCCACGGCCGCGCGTTCGATGGCCACCGTGCTCGCCGCGTTGCGGTACTGCAGGAAGGCGGCCACGGCGTTGTCCACCACCTTCACCAGCACGTCGCCGGTCTTGTCGTCGGCATCCACGCTGCGGTGGATGAAGGGCACGCCCTCGCTCACGCTGCCCGCGAGCTTGAGCTTGAAGTCGGCCAGGCCGTCGTAGCCCATGCTGCGGCAAAAGCGCACCACCGTGGGCTTGCTCACATGGGCGCGCTCGGCGAGTTCGCGCACGGGCAGGCGGGCGAAGGCGCGCGCGTCCTGCAGCACGAGCTTGGCGACGCGCTGCTCGGCCGGGGCGAGCGAAGGCAGGGAGGCGGTGATGCGGTCCAGCATGGCGTGGAAGGTGGTTGGTGCTGGCCCAGAATGTAACGCGGTTTCATGCGGCGCCGTAACCAGCCGCAGGCATACACTTGAGGGTTGCGCGGCGCCCACGGCGCCGCAGAACGACCAACGAGGATTTGCATGAACCAGCTCGACGCACTCAGACAGTTCACCACCGTGGTGGCCGACACCGGCGACTTCAAGCAACTGGCGCAGTTCCAGCCGCGCGACGCGACCACCAACCCCTCGCTGATCCTCAAGGCGGTGCAGAAGCCCGAATACGCGCCGCTGCTGCAGGCCACCGTGGCCCGCTGGAAGGACCGCCCCATGGACGAGATCATCGACCGCCTGCTGGTGCGTTTCGGCGGCGAGATCCTCTCCATCATCCCGGGCCGTGTCTCCACCGAGGTGGACGCGCGCCTGAGCTTCGACACCAGCGCCACGGTCTCGCGCGCCGAGCGCATCATCGAGCTGTACCAGGCCGAAGGCATCCACATCGACCGCGTGCTCATCAAGATCGCCGCCACCTGGGAGGGCATCGAGGCGGCGCGCAAGCTCGAAAGCAAGGGCATCCACACCAACCTCACCCTGCTGTTCTCGTTCAGTCAGGCCGTGGCCTGCGGCCAGGCCAAGGTGCAGCTGATCTCGCCCTTCGTCGGCCGTATCTACGACTGGTACAAGAAGCAGGCGGGCGCGAACTGGGACGAAGCCGCCATGGCCGGCGCCAACGACCCGGGCGTGCGCTCGGTGCAGCGCATCTTCAACCACTACAAGCGCTTCGGCATCGCCACCGAGGTCATGGGCGCGAGCTTCCGCAACGTGGGCCAGATCGTCGCGCTGGCGGGCTGCGACCTGCTCACTATCGCGCCCGACCTGCTGGCGCAGCTGGCCCAGTCCGAGGCTCCGGTGCGGCGCGCGCTCGACGCCGAGGCCGCGCGCGCCCTGGACCTGCCCGCCGTGCAGTACGACGAGGCCGGCTTCCGCTACGCCCTGAACGAGGACGCCATGGCCACCGAGAAGCTGGCCGAGGGCATCCGCGCCTTCGCTGTCGATACGGTCAAGCTAGAGCAGCTCATCCAGACCGCCTGACACGGCCCCGCCGGGCGGCTGGCATGCCACCCGGCTCGTTACACTTGCGCATCGCGCCCGCAAACGGGCCACAGGATACCGATATGTACTCAGTCGTCATCAGCGGCACGGGCCTCTTCCAGCCCGCGCACACCATCAGCAACGCCGAGCTGGTGGAATCCTTCAACCGCTACGCGGACCTCGAAAACGAACGCCACGCGGCCGAGATCGCGGCTGGCACGCGCGAGCCACTGACCCACTCCAGCGTCGAATTCATCGAGAAGGCGTCGGGCATCAAGCAACGCTACGTGCTGGAGAAGAGCGGTATCCTCGATCCCGCGCGCATGTACCCGCGTTTCACCGAGCGCCCGGACGACCAGCTCTCGCTGATGGCCGAGATCGCCGTGGCGGCGGGCCAGGAGGCGCTGAAGAACGCCGGCAAGACCGGCGCCGACGTGGACGCCGTGCTCTGCGCCGCCGCCAACATGCAGCGCGCCTACCCGGCCATGGCCATCGAGATCCAGCAGGCGCTGGGCGCGGGCGGCTACGGCTTCGACATGAACGTGGCCTGCTCGTCGGCCACCTTCGCCATCGAGCAGGCGGTCAACGCCGTGCGCACGGGCAGCGCCAAATGCGTGCTCGTGGTCAACCCCGAGATCACCTCGGGCCACCAGGCCTGGAACGACCGCGACTGCCATTTCATCTTCGGCGACGTCTGCACGGCGATCGTCGTCGAGCGCGCCGAGGGCGCGACCGCCGCCGAGCAGTGGGACGTGCTGGGCACGCGCCTGGTCACGCAGTTCTCCAACAACATCCGCAACAACTTCGGCTTCCTCAACCGCAGCGAGGACAGCGACCCGAACGCCCGCGACAAGACCTTCCGCCAGGAGGGCCGCAAGGTGTTCAAGGAAGTGGTGCCGATCGCGGCGGCCCACATCGAGGGCCACCTGGCCGATCTGGGCCACGCGCCCACGGCCGTGCGCCGCTTCTGGCTGCACCAGGCCAACCAGGGCATGAACCAGCTCGTCATCAAGAAGCTGGTCGGTGACGCCAGCACCGATGTGGCGCCGCTGATCCTCGACGAGTTCGCCAACACCGCCTCGGCCGGTTCCATCATCGCCTTCCACAAGCACCGCGACGGCCTGGTTTCGGGCGACATGGGCGTGATCTGCTCCTTTGGAGCGGGCTACTCGGTCGGTAGCGTGGTGGTGTGCAAGCGCTGAAGCGTCCCCGCCCATGAGCATGCCTGTCCGTTGCGACGCCACGCCGCAGTGGCCGCTGCTGCGTGCCCATTTCGAGGCCGCTGGGCGCGACCTCGACCTGCGCCAGGCCTTCGCTGGCGACACGCAGCGCTTCGCGCATTTCAGCCAGCCTGCGCCCCATGTGTTCGCCGACCTGTCCAAGAATCTCTGGGACCGCCAGGCCGAGGCCTTGCTGCTGGACATGGCGCGCGCCTGCGGCCTGGAGCAGCGGCGTGACGCCATGTTCGTCGGCCAGCCCGTGAACTGCACCGAAGGCCGCGCGGTGCTGCACACCCTGCTGCGCCGGCCCGCCGGACTGGCGCTGCCCGGCGACCTGCCCTTCGTGGCCCCGGCCCTGGAGCAGGTGCATGCCACGCTCGATGCCATGCTGGACCATGCCGACGCGGTGCGCGCGGATGATGGCATCACCGATGTGGTGAACATCGGCATCGGCGGCTCGGACCTGGGTCCGCACATGGCCGTGCTGGCGCTCGACGCCTACCGCGCGCCGGGCAAGCGCTTCCATTTCGTCTCCAACATCGACGGGCACGAACTGCACGGCGTGCTGCGCGGCCTGCGGCCCGAACGCACGCTGTTCCTCGTTGCTTCCAAGACCTTCACCACCATCGAGACCATGACCAACGCGCGCTCCGCGCTGGCGTGGTTCGCCGACCAGGGCGGCCGCGATGTGGCGCGCCATTTCACCGCGCTCACGGTCAACGTGGAGGCGGCGCGTGCCCTGGGCATCACGCGGACGTTCGGCTTCTGGGACTGGGTCGGCGGGCGCTATTCGCTGTGGTCGGCCATCGGCCTGCCGCTGGCCATCGCCATCGGATCGGCGGGTTTTCGCGGTCTGCTCGCGGGCGCCCATGCCATGGACGAGCATTTCCGCACCGCGCCGCTGGCGCAGAACCTGCCCGTGCGCCTGGCCCTGCTCGATCTCTGGTACCGCAACTTCCACGGCTTCACCAGCCGCTGCCTGGCGCCCTACCACGCCGGACTGGCGCGCCTGCCGGCCTACCTCCAGCAACTGGAAATGGAGAGCAACGGCAAGCGCGTGGACCTTGCCGGCCGTCCACTGCCCATGGCCACCTCGCCCGTGCTCTGGGGCGAGCCGGGCAGCAATGGCCAACATGCCTTCTTCCAGATGCTGCACCAGGGCAGCGACGTGCTGCCGCTGGAGATCGTGGCGGTGCGCCAGTGCGCGCACCCGCTGCCCGGGCACCATGAGATGCTGCTGGCCAATGCCTTGGCGCAGACCCAGGCGCTCATGGTGGGCCGTGCGTCCGAGGATGGGCACCGCCATTTCCCGGGCAACCGGCCCAGCAGCTTCCTGCTGCTCGACGCCCTCACGCCCGCGTCGCTGGGGGCGCTGATCGCGCTGCAGGAACACCGCGTCTTCGCCAGCGGCAGCCTGTGGGGCATCAACAGCTTCGACCAGTGGGGGGTGGAGCTGGGCAAGGTGCTGGCCTGCGATCTGCAGCAGCGCCTGGCCAGCGGCGACCTGTCGGGGCTGGACGCCTCGACGGCGGGCCTGCTCAGCCGCCTGCGCGGCTGAGCCGACTACCCACCGATTCGCACGCGCAAGCCCCCCAGGGTGGGGCTGCGATCGATCCGCACCGGCAGGCCGTGCAGGCGCGCGATGCGCTGCACGATGGACCATCCCAGGCCGCTGCCGCTCTGGCCGGTACCCAGGACGCGGAAGAAGCGCTCGCCCAGCCGTGCGATCTCGGCGTCCGCCATGCCCGGCCCGCTGTCTTCCACGCACAGTGTGGCGGCGTGCCCCGGGGTGGCGGGTGTGAGCTGCATGCGCACCCGCGCGCCGTCCGGGCTGTAGCGCAGCGCGTTGTCGAGCAGGTTGCGCAGCAGCACCCGCGCCAGCGGCTCGGCCAGTGGCATGGGCACGGGGCCTGGAATGTCGAGTTCCACGCCTTGCCCGCGCGCCGCAGCGATGGAGCGCAGGTCGGCGGCCACCGCGCGCGCCACCTCGGCCAGGTCGGTTTGGGCGTGGCCCGGGCCGGCCGCCTCGGCGTCGAGGCGGGCCAGCTGCAGCAGCTGCTCCACCAGCCGCGTGGCGCGGTCGCAACCCTGCACCGTGGCCGCCAGCGCCTGGGCGCGCTCGGCGTTCTGGGTGGCACCCTGGGCCACCTGGGCCTGCATGCGGATGCCGGCGATGGGCGTGCGCAGCTCGTGCGCGGCATCGGCCGTGAATTGCTGTTCGGCCGCCAGCAGTTGGGCCGTGCGTTCGAACAGGCCGTTGAGCGCCGCCACCAGGGGCAAGACCTCCGGTGGAACGCCTGCGGTCGGCAATGGTTCAAGCGCCTGCGGCTGGCGCGCGGCCACCGTGCGGCCCAGCTGCCGCAGCGGCCGCACCGAGCCGCGCACGGCCCACCAGATGCCGAGCGCCAATAGCGGCAGGGCCCAGGCCATGGGCTTGAGCATGCTGGTAAGGCTGGCGAGCACGATCTCGTCGCGCACGGACTGGCGTTCGCCCACGAGGATCAGCACATCCTTCTCGCGCCCCTGGGTCACGAACACCCGCCAGGCCTTGTTCTCCACCTGGCTGTCGGCGAAGCCGCGCTTGCGCCGCTCGGTCAGGGGCTGCTGCGGTGCGTTGGCCGAACGTGCCAGCAGCTGGCCTTCATGCCACAGCTGGAACACCACGCGGGGTTGGTGCTTGTCCAGCTCGGGGGCTTCGTTGAGCTTGTCCTCGTCGAGTTCGTCCAGGGGCTGCAGGCGCAGCAGCGCCGCGGTCTGGGCGAGGTGGGCGTCGAGCAGGTCGCCGACCTCGTCCTGGGCCTCGTGCCAGGCCAGCGCGGCCGCGCTGGCCCAGGCCACCAGCACCAGGCCGAGCACGGCCCACAGCAGCCGCGCCTGCAGGGAGCGGGGTGTCTTGGGCGCGGGGGACGTGCTCATGCCGGGTCGCGCGCGATGCGGTAGCCCACCCCACGCACGGTTTCGATCAGCGCGGTGCCCAGCTTGCGCCGCAGGTGGTAGATGTGCACCTCGACCGCGTTGCTGTTGATTTCGCTGCCCCATTGGTACAGGCGCTGCTCCAGCTGCTCGCGTGAGAGCACGCGCCCGGCGTTGAGCAGCAGCGCGTGCAGCAGGTCGTACTCGCGGTTCGACAGCTCCACGGGCTGGCCCTCGCGCAGCACTTGGTGGGCGGCAGGGTCCAGCACCACGGCGCCGGCGGCCAGGCGTGTCTCGCTCTGGCCGTGGGCGCGCCGCACCAGGGCGCGCAGGCGGGCGGCGAGCTCGTGCAGGTCCACGGGTTTCACCAGGTAGTCGTCGGCGCCGGCGTCGAGCCCGGCGATGCGCGCGGGCACGGCATCGCGCGCCGTCAGCACCAGCACCGGGGTGGTGACGCGGCGCGCCCGGGCACTGCGCAGCACGTCCATGCCGTCCTGGCGTGGCAGGCCCAGGTCGAGCACCATGGCTTGGTAGGCGCCGGTAGCCAGTTCGCGTTCGGCGGCCACGCCGTCACGCACCCAGTCCACCTGGAAGCCGTTCTGCGCCAGCCCGGCGCGCAGGCCCGAGCCCAGCAGCTCATCGTCTTCAGCAAGCAGGATGCGCATGGCGGGGAATCCCTCCTTCAGTCATCGTCGTGGGGACGATTCTCGCTCGATTGGGCGGCGCCCTGATCCGCCGCCTGCGGCGCAGAGTGCCATTGCCAACCCCAGAAGGCCAGCACGCCGGCGAGCACCAAGGCGGCCAGAAAGCCATGGTTGTGCTTCGCCACATCGGAGCCGGTGCCAGGGATGCGGCCCGTCAGCATGGGCAAGGCCTGGTTCTTGCGGCGCAGCACGCTCAGCAGCGCGATCAGGCCGATGTGCGCCAGCGCCACGAACAGCAAGGCGTTGCCAAAGAACTCATGCACTTCTTCGAGCCATTCGCCGCCCCATTCGTCCCACACGGCGTAGCCGCTGAGGGTGAGGGGCGCGACCAGCGCCAGGATAAGCGCCACGGCCAGCGCCATCAACAGGCTCTGTCCCGTGCGCCAAGAGGCCTGCAGTGCTTGCGGCCTGCGTGCCGCCGCCAGGGTCCGCGTCCACGCCGGCAGCCCCTGCAGCCTGCGCCACAGGGCCGACAGCCGCACCTGGCGCGGGCCCCACAGGCCCCACAGCAGGCGCGTGGTCACCAGGCCCGCCAGCGTGTAGCCCAGCGTGACATGCACTAGGCGCCAGCGCTCGCCGTCGGCGGTGAGGTAGGCGCCGACAAAGCTCAGCGCCATGAGCCAGTGCAGCATGCGCGTGGGCGCATCGACCACGCGGCGCGTGGCGGCGGGTGCCGGGGTCGGCGTTGCGGAGGCGAGGGTGTCGGAGGTCATGGGGTGCTCACTTGGGAATGCGGACGCGGTCGTCGTCGAAGTCGCCCTGGTCGGCGCGGGTGTGGCAGGCCGAGCAATGGGCGCGGCTGTTCACGGCCGGGCGCTTCCAGACCTCGGGCGCCACCTCGCGGTGCTTGCGCTCGAACCAGGCCGAGCGGGTGATGCGGTCCTGCGGCGGCTCTTCGCGCACGCGCTTGGAGGTGCCGGCGTGCGCTTGCAGCCAGGCGTCGATGGCGCGGCGCGTGGGCTCGTCGAGCGCGGCATCGGTGCCGTAGTGCTTGTCGAGCCCCGCCATCAGGCGGGTCCAGGAGCGTGCGGGCAGCATGCCGGGCGGGAAGGCCATGTGGCACGAGCCGCATTCCTGCACGTAGGCGGGCGGCATGGCGCTCGCCGGCATTTCACGGCTGTCGGCGTGGACCCACATGGGCACAGCGGCCAGGGCCAGCAGGGCGATGGCGGGAAGGGGGCGGAGGTTCATGGTTTGTCCTTGGCGTCGAGTTGCAGCAGCCAGGCCAGCATGTCGGCCTTCTCGCCGGCACTGCACTCGCGCTTGAGCACGTCGTTGCAGTTGCGGCGAAACCATTTGTCGGCCTTGGCGGTGTCGGTGAAGCGTGCGGCGTGGGCCGCGGGCGCGAGGGGGGCGATGGCCTTGCCCGTGGTCGTGTGGCGCGCGGGGGCGGTGGGTGGATTGCCATGGCAGGTGGCGCACGACCATTCGCCGCCGTGGCGGCTGGTGAAGAACGCGCGCCCGCGTTCGGCGTTGCCGGGCGCGCCCGCGGCACTGCTCCAGCGCTGCAGCTGTTGCGCCGCGGAGGTGTCGGCCGCGTGGGCGGGCGGTAGGGTCAAGGCACAGGCCAGCGCCACCAGGGCAGGTGGCGCGGCAGTCCGGAAGCGTCGAGTTGTGGGATTCATGCCGCCATGGTGCAGGGCAGGCATGAAGGTTGGCTTAAGGGTGTATCAGCGCCCTGTTTTTGGCATTTGGCTGGCGCCGGTAAAGCGCTTGAAGCTATGAAAAACATAGCACCTGAGTGGCATGGCCTTTGTTGCGTGCATTTGCTTACAGCTTGGCGTCTCGCCGCTGTCGCCATGCGTTCCTATGATGGGTGCGGAGCCTGTGCTCCACCGCCATCCACACCATTCAAGAGAGGGACCCTTCCATGGATTTTGTTCCGGCCATCCAGTCGTGCCTGAAGCAGTACGCAACGTTCTCGGGCCGCGCCGCGCGCTCCGAATTCTGGTGGTTCTTCCTGTTCCAGGTGCTGGTGCTGATCGGCACGGGCGTCGTGAGCGACCTGCTCTACGCGCTGGCCTCGCTGGCGCTGCTGCTGCCTTCACTGGCGGTGGGTGCACGCCGCCTGCACGACATCGGCCGCTCGGGCTGGTGGCAGTTGCTGCTGCTGACCGGGATCGGTGTCCTGCTGCTGCTGTTCTGGTGGGTGCAGCCCGGTGACGGGCAGGGCAACGCCCATGGCGAGCCCTCGGTGGCCTGAGCCCTGGATCTGAAAGGAAAAAAGCCCGCAGGCCGTAAGGCCTGCGGGCTTTCTTTGTGGCTTGCGCGCGGGGCGCGGGCCGGGCAATTACATGCCCATGCCGCCCATGCCACCCATGCCGCCCATGTCGGGCATGCCGCCGGCGGGAGCGTCGTCCTTCGGCGATTCGGCCACCATGCATTCGGTGGTCAGCATCAGCGCGGACACCGAAGCGGCGTTCTGCAGCGCGGTGCGGGTCACCTTGGTGGGGTCCAGAATGCCCATCTCGATCATGTCGCCGTAGGTGTCGTTGGCGGCGTTGAAGCCGAAGTTGCCCTTGCCGTTCAGCACGGCGTTGACGACCACGCTGGGCTCGCCACCGGCGTTGGCCACGATTTCGCGCAGGGGCGCTTCGATGGCCTTCAGGACCAGCTTGATGCCGGCGTCCTGGTCGGCGTTGTCACCCTTGATTTCGCCAGCGGCCTGACGTGCGCGCAGCAGGGCCACGCCACCACCGGCCACGATGCCTTCTTCCACGGCAGCGCGGGTAGCGTGCAGGGCGTCTTCCACGCGGGCCTTCTTTTCCTTCATTTCGACTTCGGTGGCAGCGCCGACCTTGATCACGGCCACACCGCCGGCCAGCTTGGCCACGCGCTCTTGCAGCTTCTCGCGGTCGTAGTCGGAGGTGGCTTCTTCGATCTGGATGCGGATCTGCTTGACGCGCGCCTCGATGTCGGCAGCCTGGCCTTCGCCGTCGATGATGATGGTGTTTTCCTTGCCCACTTCGACGCGCTTGGCCTGGCCCAGGTCGGCCAGCGTGACCTTCTCCAGCGTCAGGCCCACTTCTTCAGCGATGACCTTGCCGCCCGTCAGGATGGCGATGTCTTCCAGCATGGCCTTGCGGCGGTCGCCGAAGCCAGGGGCCTTGACGGCCACGACCTTCAGGATGCCACGGATGGTGTTGACCACCAGCGTCGCCAGGGCTTCGCCTTCGACTTCTTCGGCGATGATCAGCAGCGGACGGCCGGCCTTGGCGACTTGCTCCAGCGTGGGCAGCAGGTCACGGATGTTGCTGATCTTCTTGTCGAACAGCAGCACGAAGGGGTTGTCCAGAATCGCGGCTTGCTTTTCGGGGTTGTTGATGAAGTAGGGCGACAGGTAGCCACGGTCGAACTGCATGCCTTCGACGACATCCAGTTCGTTCTGCAGGCTCTTGCCGTCTTCCACGGTGATCACGCCTTCCTTGCCGACCTTGTCCATGGCGTTGGCGATGATCTCGCCGATGCTGGTGTCAGAGTTGGCGGAAATGGAACCCACTTGGGCGATTTCCTTGGACGTGGTGGTGGCCTTGGAAGCCTTCTTCAGCTCTTCGATCAGGGCGGCGACGGCCTTGTCGATGCCGCGCTTCAGGTCCATGGGGTTCATGCCGGCGGCCACGTACTTCATGCCTTCGCGCACGATGGCCTGGGCCAGCACGGTGGCGGTGGTGGTGCCGTCGCCAGCGTTGTCAGACGTCTTGGAAGCGACTTCCTTGACCATCTGGGCGCCCATGTTCTGCAGCTTGTCCTTCAGTTCGATTTCCTTGGCCACGGACACGCCGTCCTTGGTCACGGTGGGGGCGCCGAATGAGCGCTCCAGCACCACGTTGCGGCCCTTGGGGCCCAGGGTGGTCTTGACCGCGTTGGCCAGGATGTTCACGCCTTCAACCATGCGAGCGCGGGCTTCGCCGCCGAAAACTACGTCTTTTGCTGCCATGTTTGGCTCCTACAGAATTTGAATCAAATAGGCCGCTAACGCAGGTTTATCAAGCGCCAGCAGCTATGAAAAAGTGAGTGAAGCGGAAGGGCTTACTTCTCGACGACCGCGAACAGGTCGTCTTCCTTCATGACCAGCAGCTCGTCGCCATCGACCTTGACGGTCTGGCCGCTGTACTTGCCGAACAGAACGCGGTCGCCCACCTTGACGCTCATCGCGCCCAGCTCGCCCTTGTCGTTCTTCTTGCCCGGGCCCACGGCCAGCACTTCACCCTGGTCGGGCTTCTCGGCGGCGTTGTCGGGGATGAAGATGCCCGAAGCGGTCTTGGTCTCGCTCTCGATGCGCTTGACGATCACGCGGTCGTGCAGGGGGCGAAGTTTCATGTGCAAATCTCCTGGGTTCAAAAAAACGGGATCATCTCAACGCGCCTGGGGGCCAGGCGCCGTGGAATTCAGCCTTGGGACGGGTTGTTAGCACTCATCTTGGGCGAGTGCTAATCATAAGGGCTTTTGCCGGCCTTTCAAGGGGCCGCCGGGTATTCCGGCCCGCAGGCGGGGGGAATCGCGCCGTTTCAGGAGCGCGGGTCTGGCGCCACCGGCGCCGGGCCGGAAATCCGCAGGAACTGGTCCAGCATGTGGAAGTGGTCTTCGAAGAACTGGTCCTCCATCGCGGCCAGGCGGTCCTGCGCGATCCATTGGGCGTGCAGGGCGTCGTCGCCGCCCTGAACGGCTGGCAGAGGGGTGTCTTCCAGGTCGAAGAAGTGCGTGTGCGTGATGGTGCGGCCACGCTGGCTGCGGTCCGGGTGGTCGAACACGGCCACTTGGCGCAGGGCGGCGCGCAAACGGGCCTCGGGCAGGGCGCAGCCGGTTTCCTCGGCCAGTTCGCGCAGGCAGGACCGCCACAGCGTGTCGCGTGGTTCCAGGAAACCGCCGGGCAGGGCCCACAAGCCCTTGCCGGGGGCATGGGCGCGGCGGATCAGCAGCACGTGGCCCTGGCAGCGCAGCAGGGCGTCCACCGTCACGAACACGGGCGGGTAGGGCGCGGCGGCCCAGGCGGCGCGGTAGCCGCGCAGCATGTGCCATTCCTCCCGCAGGCGGGCGTAGTCGGGGTGTCGCGCGAAGCCGTGCAGGAAGTCCAGGACGTTGGCGGGCATGGCATGCGCCAGGGGCGCCAGCGCGGCGGCGGGGTCGGCCGGCGCACCGAAATAGGCGTCTCGGATGGCGGTGGCGTCCATGCCGCCCTGGCGCTCCAGGTCCATGAGGTCCCAGCCGGGGAAGCTGCGCAGATAGCCGCTGGAGGCGTCCTTGAAATGCCCGACCAGGCCGATGCGTGGCGCGGGCGTCCCCGGTGGCGTGGCGAGCAGCCCGTCCACGCCCTGGCGCACGGCCTGGACCCAGACGGGTTCGTTGTAGCAGTCGCGCACCGGCAGGAAACGGACGCGGGCACGGTCGGCCTCTGTCAGTGCGCCGCGCACCATGTCGGCGCGCTCCTGCCAGGTGAAGGGGTTCTTGGGCGAGCGCGCCTGCCAGGCCGAGCCCAGGACCACGATGACCTCGCGCGCCCGGGCCAGGCCATGCCGCAGCAGGGCCAGATGGCCTTGGTGCACGGGCTCGAAGCGGCCGATGAGGAGGGCGGTGTCGTACATGCTCGGTTGCCTTGTCGGGCGCGGTGGGTGCATGTGGCCTTGTGGTCTGCGTTCACACCGCTGCGCGATATGAACTCCGCCCCAAAACCCAAGGTTTGCCTTGCGGCAAACGCCGGGCTTACAGCCCCGCCGCTGCGCGCAGCGCCGCCGCCTTGTCCGTGCGCTCCCAGGTGAACTCGGGCTCCTCGCGGCCGAAGTGGCCGTAGGCGGCGGTCTTGCTGTAGATCGGGCGCAGCAGGTCGAGCATCTGGATGATGCCCTTGGGGCGCAGGTCGAAGTGCTCCTGCACCAGTTGGGCGAGCTGCGCGTCGGGGATCACGCCCGTGCCTTCGGTGTAGACCGTCACGTTCATGGGCCGGGCCACGCCGATGGCGTAGGCCACCTGGATCTGGCACTGGCGCGCCAGGCCGGCGGCCACGATGTTCTTGGCCACGTAGCGCGCGGCGTAGGCGGCCGAGCGGTCCACCTTGGTCGGGTCCTTGCCCGAGAACGCGCCGCCGCCGTGGGGGCAGGCGCCGCCGTAGGTGTCCACGATGATCTTGCGGCCGGTGAGGCCGCAGTCGCCCTGCGGGCCGCCGATGACGAAACGGCCGGTGGGGTTGATGAGGTACTTGGTGTCGGCCGTGATCCAGTCCTTGGGCAGCACCGGCTTGATGATGTCCTCGATGACCGCCTCGATGAAGGCGGGCTTCATGTGGTGGCCGTCGCTCATCTCGGGGCTGTGCTGGCTGGAGAGCACCACGGTGTCGATGCTGTGGGGCTTACCGTCCACGTAGCGCATGGTCACCTGGCTCTTGGCGTCGGGGCGCAGGAAGGGCATGCGGCCGTCCTTGCGCAGCTGGGCCTGGCGCTCCACCAGGCGGTGGGCGTAGTAGATGGGCGCGGGCATCAGCTCGGGCGTCTCGTCGCAGGCGTAGCCGAACATCAGGCCCTGGTCGCCGGCGCCGGTGTTGAGGTGGTCGTCGGAGGCATGGTCCACGCCCTGGGCGATGTCGTTGCTCTGCTTGTCGTAGGCCACGAGCACGGCGCAGCCCTTGTAGTCGATGCCGTATTCGGTGTTGTCGTAGCCGATGCGCTTGATGGTGTCGCGCGCCACCTGGATGTAGTCGACATGGGCGTTGGTGGTGATTTCACCGGCCAGCACCACCAGGCC
This sequence comes from Simplicispira lacusdiani, assembly GCF_003604195.1. Classification (GTDB taxonomy): domain Bacteria; phylum Pseudomonadota; class Gammaproteobacteria; order Burkholderiales; family Burkholderiaceae_C; genus Simplicispira; species Simplicispira lacusdiani. The sequence continues at coordinate 82,735 of NZ_QXGR01000002.1, read as the reverse complement.
GGTGTTGCACAGCGTTTCGGCGGCGACGCGGGAGCGCGGGTCCTGGGTGAAGATCGCGTCGAGGATCGCATCGGAGATCTGGTCGGCCACCTTGTCGGGGTGGCCTTCAGAGACGGATTCCGATGTGAAGAGAAAGTCGTTCGCCATTTGAATAAACTCCTGTGTTCCGGCATTTTTGGGCGTTGCCCGAAGCCTTGGGAGCTTTGGCGAACGCTTTAGCAGATTTATTTACCGTCGCCCTGCAAGTTGCTCATTTAACTCAGCGACCCGTCCATTTTAATGCCTATTGTGTTCCGGTTTTTCTCCATTCTTCCGCTGTGGTTGCTGCACGCACTGGGCTTTGCCATGGGCTGGGTGGCCTTCCTGGGCTCGCCCACCTACCGGCGCCGCTTCGTCGAGAACGCTGCGCTGGCGGGCTACCGCTTCGCGCAGGTGCGCGCCGCCGTGGCCCACGCCGGGCGCATGGTGGCCGAGCTGCCACGCCTGTGGCTGGGCGCGACGCCGTCCTACCGGCTGGTGGGCGAGGCCTGCGTGGAGCAGGCCCATGCGGCCGGGCGCGGCATCATTCTGCTCACTCCGCACCTGGGCTGCTTCGAGCTCACGGCGCAGGCCGTGGCCCAGCGCTGGGGCGCCACGCACGGCCCGATCACCGTGCTCTATCGCCCGGCGCGCCAGCCCTGGCTGGCCAAGGTGATGGAGACCGCGCGCAACCGCCCCGGCATGCAGGCCGTGCCGACCACGCTGGCCGGTGTGCGCCAGATGATCAAGGCGCTGCGCCGGGGGGAGGCCGTGGGGCTGCTGCCCGACCAGGTGCCGCCCGAGGGGCAGGGCCTGTGGGCGCCGTTCTTCGGCCGCACCGCCTACACCATGACCCTGGCCGCGCGCCTGGCGCAGCAGACCGGGGCCACGGTGCTGCTGGTGCATGCCGAGCGCCTGCCGTGGGGGCGGGGCTACGTGGTCCGCCTGGAGCCCTTGCCTGTTCCCCTTGCCGATACCTTGGAGGCCGCCGTGCCGCAGATCAACCAGGCCATGGAGCATGTCATCCGCCAGTGCCCGCAGCAGTACCTGTGGGGTTATGCGCGCTACAAGCAGCCGCGCGCCGAGGCGCTTGGCGGAGGCGCCGCATGACCGGGCGCCTGGGGGTCTGGTTCATGCGGCAGGTGCTGGCGCGCCTGCCGCTGCCGGTGTTGCGCGCCATGGGCTGGCTGATCGGCCGCGTGCTGTTCGTGCTGGCCGTGCCGCGCCGCAGGATCGCGCTGCGCAATTTGGAGCGGTGCTTTCCGCGGGCCACGCCCGCGCAGCACCAGGCCTGGGCGCGCGAGACCTTCGTGCGCTTCTGCCAGGCCTGGCTGGACCGCGGCTGGCTGTGGGCCGCGCCGCGCGAGGTGGTGCTGCGGCGGGTGCAACTGCAGGGCGCGCTGCAGGAGCTGGAGGGGGACACGCCCACCATCATCTTCGCGCCGCACTTCTATGGCATGGACGCCGGGGGGCTGGCACTGCCCTTGCGCACCACGCGCGCGTTCACCTCGATTTTTTCCACCCATCCCGACCCGGCCGTGGACGCCTGGTTCATGGCGGGGCGCCAGCGCTTTGGCGATGTGCGCATGCTCAACCGGGCCGATGGGGTCAAGCCCATCATCTCCAACCTGCGCAAGGGCGGGCTGCTGTACCTGCTGCCCGACATGGACTTCGGCGCGGGGGAGTCGATCTTCGTGCCGTTCTACGGCGTGCAGGCGGCCACGGTGCCTTCGCTGTCGCGCTTCGCGCGGCTGGGCCGCGCCAAGGTGGTGGGCATGTACACGCGCATGACGCCCACGGGCTACGTGGCCGAGATCACCCCGGCATGGGAGCATTTCCCCACCGAGGACGTGGAAGCCGACACGGCACGCATGAACCGTGAACTGCAGGCCGCCATCGACACCATGCCCGGCCAGTACTACTGGGTGCACAAGCGCTTCAAGACACGGCCCGAGGGTGAGCCCTCTGTCTATCAGTGAAATTGGTCTTTGGCGCTTATTTCATAAGCGCCATGAGCTATTAATTTGGTAGCAAAAAAGGCGCCAGCGCTTGCACCAGCCGCTCGGGCATCTCGTGCACCAGCCAGTGCGAGGCGCCCTCCACGCGCTGCAACTGCAGGCGCGGAACCCAGCCCGGCAGGCCGTCGAGCAGGCCGGGCAGCAGGGCGGGGTCGTCCAGCCCCCAGAGCACCAGCGTGGGCACGGCCACGCTGAGCATGGATTCCGGCATCGTCACCGCGGCCGCGCCGGGGTCGCCGTCGCGCGGCGGGCGCAGCGGGCTGGCGCGGTAGTAGTTGCAGGCGCCCGTCAAACCCTGCCGCCACAGCGCGCGGTATTGCTGGCGCACGTCCTCGGTCAGCCAGGCGGGCGGCGTGCCGTCTGGAGCGTCGAAGAAGGCGAACAGGCGGCGGAAATCGTTCTCGGCGAGCAGCGCCTCGGCGTCGGGGCGGCACAGGAAGTGCATGTACTGGCTGGCGGCCTGCTGCGCCGGGCTGTGCTGCAGCTCGCGCAGGAAGGCGCCGGGGTGTGGCGAATTGACGATGGCCAGGCGCTGCAGCAGCGCGGGGTGCTGGTTGGCGAGGTTCCAGGCCACGGCGCCGCCCCAGTCGTGCGCCACCAGGCAGGCCAGGGGCGCGCCGCCGGCCTCAAGGGCGATCAGCGCGGCCAGGTCCTGCACGAGGAATTTCGGGCGGTAGGCCGCCACCTCGGTGGGGCTGCTGGAGGCGCCGAAGCCGCGCAGGTAGGGCGCCACGCAGCGGTAGCCGCCGTGGGCGGGCTGGGAGAAATGCTCCAGCAGGCCGTCCCAGATGAAGGCGCCCTCGGGAAAGCCGTGCAGGAACAGCAGCACGGGCCGGCCGCGTTCGCCGCTCACGCGGCAGTGCAGGGTGGTGCCGTGGGGCAGGGCAACGTCGGTGGTGGTGATCATTTTCTATCAAAAGTGATAGCTGTCAGCGCTTTCTGCGTAAGCGCTGGAGGCTGTTTTTGCTCAAAATGAAACCGCCGTTGCCCGGCGCCGGCCGTCAGTCCTCGTGGTCGGGAGTGTCGGCGCCCTGGGGTTCGGCAGGGGCGGCGGCTTGTGTTGCCGGATGCGCCCATTGCCACAGCAGCAGCGCGGTTTCGTCCACGCCCTGTTTCTTGAGCGCGGAGAACATCTTCACCTCGCCGCCGCCGGCCTGCAGTCGCCCAATGGACAGCGCCTTGGCCTGCTCGGCGCGGGTGAGCTTGTCGGCCTTGGTCAACAGCACCAGGAACTTCAGCCCCTCCTCGACACGCGGGCGCACTACTTCGAGCAGGGCCTCGTCCAGCTCGGTCAGGCCCAGGCGGGGATCGCACAGCAGCACGATGCCGGTCAGGCTCTTGCGGCTGACGAGGTAGTTCACCATCACCTGCTGCCAGCGCACCTTGTCCGAGCGCGAGACGGCGGCGTAGCCGTAGCCGGGCAGGTCGGCCAGCACGGCGTCCGTCTGGCCCTGGCGGCCAAGCGAGAACAGGTTGATGTGCTGCGTGCGGCCAGGTTTCTTGGACGCGAAGGCCAGTTGCTTCTGTTGCGTCAGCGTGTTGATGCAGGTGGATTTGCCAGCGTTGGAGCGGCCCACGAAGGCGATTTCGGGCACGTCCACCTCGGGCAGCTGGTGCAGCTGCGCCGCCGTGGTGAGAAAGCGCGCGGTGTGCATCCAGCCCATGGCGGCCCGGGCGTCGGCCACGGGGGGAACGGGGCCAGCAGCTGGCGCGGAAACGGAGGGATTCATGGGTCGATTGGAGGCGTTGGAGCCTCATTGTAGAATCGCACGGTTTTGCGCCACCATCAATAAGTCCCTCGATATGAAGTTGCTCGCCTCCTTGCTCATGGCTGCCGTGCTGGCAGCTCCCGCTTTCCCGGCCTTCGCTGCCGGCGCCGTCGCTCCGGCCAAGGCCGACCTCGCCAAGGGCGAGGCCAGCTATTCCACGGTCTGCGTCGCCTGCCATGCGGCCGACGGCAATTCGAGCATCGCCGAGAACCCCAAGCTGGCGCAGCAGCACCCCGCGTACCTGGTCAAGCAACTGCAGGAGTTCAAGTCCGGCAAGCGCGCCAGCCCCATCATGCAGGGCTTTGCCTCCATGCTGTCGGACGATGACATGAAGAACGTGGCCGCCTGGCTGGCCTCCAAGCCCGCCGTGGAGGGCGCCGCCAAGGACAAGGCCCTGGTCGCCCTGGGCGAGCGCATCTACCGTGGCGGCATCGCCGACCGCAATATCGCCGCCTGCGCGGCCTGCCACAGCCCCAACGGCGCCGGCATTCCCGCGCAGTACCCCCGCCTGGCCGGCCAGCATGCTGGCTACACCGAAGGCCAGCTCAAGGCCTTCCGCGATGGCGCGCGCACCAACAACGCGCAGATGGCGGGCGTCGCGGCCAAGCTCAACGACCGCGAGATCCGTGCCGTGGCGGATTACATCGCCGGCCTGCGCTGAGTTTTTCGCGCTGCGCGCGGTGGCCGGACCACCGCCGTGCGGAACCAATCGCCGATAACTAACCCCAAAGCGGGCGGGCCCATCCTCCAGATGGCCCCGCCCTTTTTCTTTCCGCGCTGCATACTCCCTCTCCATGTCTGAAACCACCCAAGGCGTGCGCATTCGCACCGGCTCGCAGGCGCTGCGTTCGGGCATCGAGTTGCTGTCGTCGATGCGCTTCGCCATCGCGCTGCTGACGGTGATCTGCATCGCCTCGGTGATCGGTACCGTGCTCAAGCAGCACGAGCCGAACATCAATTACGTGAACCAGTTCGGGCCGTTCTGGGCCGAGTTGTTCGCCACGCTGCAACTCAATGCGGTCTACAGCGCCTGGTGGTTCCTGGTGATCCTGGCGTTCCTGGTCATCAGCACCTCGCTGTGCATCGTGCGCAACACCCCCAAGATCCTGGTGGACCTGCGCACCTACAAAGAAAACATCCGCGAGCAGAACCTGCGGGCCTTCCACCACAAGGCCGAGGCCACGCTGGCGCAGGACGCCGCCACCGAGGCGCGGCGCATTGGCCAGATGCTCGCGGGCGGGGGCTGGAAGGTCAAGCTCCAGCAGCGCGACACCGCCGCAGGCCCGGGCACGGGCTGGATGGTGGCGGCCAAGGCGGGCGCGGCCAACAAGATCGGCTACATCGCCGCGCACAGTGCCATCGTGCTGATCTGCGTGGGGGGACTGCTCGATGGCGACCTCATCGTGCGCGCCCAGATGTGGCTGGGAGGCAAATCCACCTTCGCGGGCGGCGGCATGATCTCCGACGTGCCCGCCGAGCACCGCCTGGGCGCAGGCAACCCCACCTTCCGGGGGAACCTGCTGGTGACCGAGGGCACCCAGTCGAGCACGGCCATCCTGAGCCAGTCCGACGGCATCCTGGTGCAGGAGCTGCCGTTCTCGTTGGAGCTCAAGAAGTTCATCATCGAGCACTATGAATCGGGCATGCCCAAGCTGTTCGCCAGCGACGTGGTCATCCACGACAAGGCCACGGGCGAGAAGACCGAGCAGCGCATCGAGGTCAACCACCCCGCCAGCTTCCGGGGCATCGAGATCTACCAGTCCGGCTTCGACGACGGCGGCTCGGCGGTCACGCTGCAGGCGCTGCCCATGGTGCCGGGCGCGGCGCCCTTCGAGGTGCAGGGCGTGATCGGCGCCAAGGCGCAGCCGGTGCAGAACACGGGTGGCGAGCCGCTGTCGCTGGAGCTGGTGTCGCTGCGCACCATCAACGTCGAGAACTTCAACGAGGGCGCCGAGAAGTCCTCGTCCGGCGCCGATGTGCGCAAGGTGGACCTGGGTGAATCCATCGGCGCGCGCATGGGCGCGGCCAACAAGACGGTGAAGAACAAGGACCTGCGCAACGTCGGCCCGAGCATTGGTTACAAGCTGCGCGATGCGGCCGGCCAGGCCACCGAGTACCACAACTACATGCTGCCGGTGGACATGGGCGACGGCGGGCCGGCGGTGTTCCTGCTCGGCGTGCGCCGCAGCCCGGCCGAGCCCTTCCGCTACCTGCGCGTGCCGGCCGACGACCAGGGCGGCATCGAGGGCTTCCAGCGCATGCGCCTGGCGCTGCAGGACCCGGCGGCGCGCGAGCAGGCCGTGCGCCGCTACGTGGCCCAGGCCGTGGACGGCAGCCGCAAGGAGCTGGCCGGGCAGCTCGCCCAGTCCGCCGCGCGCGCGCTGACGCTCTATGCGGGGGGGCCGGACGAGAACGGCCAGTACATCGGCGGCCTGCCGGCGATCTCGCGCTTCATGGAGAAGAACGTGCCCGAGGCCGAGCGCGAGCGCGCCAGCGAGGTGCTGGTGCGCATCCTCAACGGCACGCTGTACGAATTGGCCCAGCTCACGCGCGAGCGCGCCGGGCTCAAGCCGCTCGAAGCCAGCGCCCAGACCCTGGCCTTCATGACGCAATCCGTGCTGGCGCTGAGCGACGCGCAGATCTATCCTGCGCCCGTGGTGTTGGCGCTCAAGGACTTCACGCAGGTGCAGGCCAGCGTGTTCGAGGTGGCGCGCGCGCCCGGCAAGAACATCGTGTACCTCGGCTGTGCCCTGCTGATCATCGGCATCTTCGCCATGCTCTATATCCGCGAACGCCGCGTCTGGGTGTGGGTCAAGCCGCATGACGGTGCCACGCGCGCCACCATGGCGCTGTCGACCAACCGCAAGACGCTGGACGGCGACCGTGAGTTCGCCCAGCTGACAGAGAAACTCATCGGGGTCGCACCGACGGCCCGCCATGGAGGCTCCACATGAACACCGCAACCACCACCACGGTGACCCTCAACGAAGGGTTCTTCGCCCGCAGGAACTGGATGGACTGGCTGTTCGCCGCCATCATGGTGGCGGGCGGGCTGTTCGCCCTGCAGCGCTACGCGGCCTACATGGATGTGTATGAGAAAGGCATCCTGCTTGGCTCCATCCCTGGCGCGATCTGGCTGGGCTGGTTCTGGCGCCCGCTGCGCACCCTCATGCTGGCGGTGGCGGCACTGTCGCTGATGGCCATCGGGCTCTACCAGCAGGACGGCGTGGGCAGCCTGGAGCGCGCCGAGGCGGTGTTCGGTCTCAAGTATTTCCTCTCCAGCCAGTCCGCCATCCTGTGGATGAGCATGGTTTTCTTCATGAGCACGCTGTTCTACTGGATCGGCATGTTCTCGCGCGGCGAAGGCACCACCATGTCGCTGCTGGGCTCGCGGCTGGCCTGGGTGGCGGTGGCCATGGCGTTGATCGGCACCATGGTGCGCTGGTACGAAAGCTACCTGCTGGGCCCTGACGTGGGCCACATCCCGGTGAGCAACCTCTACGAAGTGTTCGTGATGTTCTGCTGGATGACGGCGCTGTTCTACCTGTACTACGAGGCGCAGTACCAGACGCGCGCGCTCGGCGCCTTCGTGATGCTGGTGGTGAGCGCGGCCGTGGGCTTCCTGCTCTGGTACACCGTGGTGCGCGAGGCGCATGAGATCCAGCCGCTGGTGCCCGCGCTCAAGAGCTGGTGGATGAAGCTGCACGTGCCGGCCAACTTCATCGGCTATGGCACCTTCGCGCTGTCGGCCATGGTGGCCTTCGCCTACCTCATCAAGCAGCAGGCGGGCGAGACGCGCTGGTACAAGCTGGCACCGCTGTGGCTGCTGGGCGTGGTGCTGTGCTTCGAGCCTCTCGTGTTCCGCCAGGGCTCCACCGAGGCGGGCAGCAGCTACTGGATGGTGTATTTCGGCATTTCCGCGCTCATCGTCGGCGCCATCCTGATGGGCCGCCGACGCATTGGCGAACGCCTGCCGTCCTTCGAGGTGCTCGACGACGTGATGTACAAGTCGATCGCCGTGGGCTTTGCCTTCTTCACCATCGCCACGGTGCTGGGTGCGCTCTGGGCCGCCGAGGCCTGGGGTGGCTACTGGAGCTGGGACCCGAAGGAGACCTGGGCGCTGATCGTCTGGCTCAACTACGCCGCCTGGCTGCACATGCGCCTGATGAAGGGGCTGCGCGGCACGGTGTCGGCCTGGTGGGCGCTGGTGGGGCTGGTGGTGACCACCTTTGCCTTCCTCGGGGTCAACATGTTCCTGAGCGGCCTGCACAGCTACGGCAATCTGTAGCCCGGCGTGGCTTCTTGCGGGCGCGGCGGCGGTCTTTTTCCCGCCGGTGTAACCTGCGGCGGGTTCGGAACGAACTAGCGGTTGTTCTGCTCTACCGAACTGCAGCCACAGCGCCGCGCCACAGGAGACCCGCCATGCCCATCCCTTCCCGCCACCGGGGGTTTCTGCACCCCATTCCTTCCGAGATCACCCCCCGCGCGGTCTATGAGGAGCGCCGTGCCTTGCTGCGCCTGATGGCGGCCGGGGCGGCGGGTGCCACGCTGGCCGCGTGGGCCGGGCGCGAGGCACTGGCCCAGGCGCAGCAGCGCCCCGGCAGGCTGGCGGCCTTGCCGGGGGCCGCATCGGCCGTGGCGGGCGCGGTCACCATGGAGAAGCACACCAGCTACCAGGACGCCAGCACCTACAACAACTTCTACGAGTTCGGCACCGACAAGGCCGACCCGGCGCGCAACGCCCACACGCTCAAGCCCGATCCCTGGTCGGTGGAGGTCGAAGGGCTGGTGAAAAAGCCGGGCAAGTACGCCATCGAGGATCTGCTGCGGCTCAGCGCGCAGGAGGAGCGCATCTACCGCCTGCGCTGCGTGGAGGGCTGGTCCATGGTGATTCCGTGGGTGGGCTATTCGCTGGCCGAACTGATCCGGCGCGTGGAGCCGCTGGGCAGCGCGAAGTACGTGGAGTTCGTGACCCTGGCCGACAAGGCGCGCATGCCGGGCGTGGGCTCGCGCGTGCTCGACTGGCCCTATGTGGAGGGCCTGCGGCTCGACGAGGCGCTGCACCCGCTGGCGCTGTTGGCCTTCGGCATGTATGGCGAGGTGCTGCCCAACCAGAACGGCGCGCCGGTGCGCCTGGTGGTGCCGTGGAAGTACGGCTTCAAGAGCGCCAAGAGCATCGTGAAGATCCGTTTTACCGAGAAGGAGCCCCTCACCGCCTGGCACAAGGCGGCGCCGCGGGAGTATGGCTTCTATTCCAACGTGAACCCGCAGGTGGACCACCCGCGCTGGAGCCAGGCCACCGAGCGGCGCATCGGCGAGGACGGGCTGTTCGCCAAGAAGCGCAAGACGCTGATGTTCAACGGCTACGAGGCGCAGGTGGGGCAGCTCTATGCGGGCATGGACCTGCGCAAGTTCTTCTGACCTCCCCGATGCGCACGGCCATGAACAAGCTCTTGCTGCACCGTGCCGCCAAGCCCGTGGTGTTCGTGCTGGCGCTGCTGCCGCTGGCCTGGCTCGTGCTGGCCGCCGCGACCGATCAGTTGGGCGCCAACCCGGCCGAGGCGCTGATCCGCTCCCTGGGGGACTGGACGCTGCGCATGCTGTGTCTGGTGCTGGCCGTGACGCCGCTGCGCGTGCAGACCGGCACGCCCGCGCTGGCCCGGTTCCGGCGCATGCTGGGTCTTTTCGTGTTCTTCTATGCGCTGCTGCATTTGCTGAGCTACGCGGGGTTCGACATGGGGCTCGACGCCGCCGAGATTGCGCGCGACATTGCCAAGCGCCCGTTCATCCTGGTGGGCATGCTGGCGTTCGCGTTGCTGGTGCTGCTGGCGGCCACCTCGCTCGACCGGGCTATCCGCTGGCTGGGCGGCAAGCGCTGGCGCGCCTTGCACCGCTCCGTGTATGCCGTGGCGGTGCTGGCGGTGCTGCATTTCTACTGGATGCGCGCGGGCAAGAACGACTTCGCCGAGGTGCTGGTCTATGGCGCCATCCTCGCGGCCCTGCTGGGCTGGCGCGTTTGGCACCACGCGCTGCGGCGCCAGGGCGACGCAGCGCGGGAAGGCGCCCTCAAGGCCCGTTGATTGCTATCAAAGTAATAGCTTGCGGCGCCCGTTCCATGGGCGCCAGGTGCCGTTATGGCAACAAGTGCTCGTTGCGGAAGGTGTCCGCGGCGGTTTCGCGGGTGCGGATCAGGTGGGCCTGGCCGCCATCGACCAGCACCTCGGCGGCGCGTCCGCGCGTGTTGTAGTTGCTCGACATCGCCATGCAGTAGGCGCCAGCCGACAGCACGGCCAACTGGTCGCCCTGCTGCACGGCCAGGCTGCGGTCGCGGCCGATCCAGTCGCCGCTCTCGCACACCGGGCCCACCACGTCGTATTCCTGGGCGGGGCTGCCGGTGCGCGGCTGCAACGGCACGATGGCATGGTAGGCCTGGTACATGGCGGGGCGGGGCAGGTCGTTCATGGCGGCATCGACGATGCAGAAGTTCTTTTCCTCGCCGGGCTTGAGGTAGAGCACCTCGGTGGCGCACAGGCCGGCATTGCCGACCAGCGAGCGGCCGGGCTCGATCATGAACTGGCGGTCGCCAAAGCCGCGCGCATCGAGCTTGGCGAACAGCTGCTGCCATAGCGCATCGGCGGCAGGCGGGGTGTCGCCGTTGTAGTTGATGCCCAGGCCGCCGCCGAAGTCGATGTGGTGGATGGGAATGCCGGCGGCTTCGATGAGTTCGATCAGGTCCAGCAGGCGGTCGGTGGCGTCCAGGTAGGGCGACACCTCGGTGATCTGCGACCCGATATGGAAGTCGATGCCCACGACCTGCAGGCCCGGCAGCGCGGCGGCGCGCTGGTAGGTGGCCAGCGTGCGCTCGTGCGCCACGCCGAACTTGTTGCCCTTGAGCCCGGTGGAGATGTAGGGGTGGGTCTTGGGGTCCACGTTGGGGTTCACGCGGATGCTGACCGGCGCGCGCTTGCCCAGGGCCGTGGCCACTTCGCTGAGCACCTCCAGTTCGGCCTCGCTCTCGACGTTGAAGCACAGGATGCCGGCCTGCAGGGCCTGGCGCATCTCGGCGCGGGTCTTGCCGACGCCCGAGAAGATCACCTTGCCAGCCTCGCCGCCGGCGGCCAGCACGCGTTCGAGCTCGCCTCCCGAGACGATGTCGAAGCCGCAGCCCTGGCGCGCGAAGAACTGCAGCATGGCCAGCGAGGAGTTGGCCTTCATGGCGTAGCAGATATGCAGCTTGCGCCCGGCGAAGCCACGCTGGTAGGCCGCCAGCGCCTCGCGCATGGACGCGGTTGAATAGACGAACAGGGGCGTGCCGTGGTCGCGCGCCAGGTCGCTCACGCGCACATCCTCCACGAAGAGGGCGTTGTCGCGGTAGGCGATATGGGGATGGCCGGGCAGTTCAGTGGAGTTCATGGCGTGGTGGAGGATGCAGGGGCGGTTCGTGGGGCCGGGGCGGTCTCCGCCTGGCCGGGGGTGAGGGTCTGCGGCAGGGTGGCGCGCTGGCTGGCGGCGGGCGTGGTCGGAAGGTACAGGGGGCCGCGCTGGCCGCAGGCGCCCAGGCTTGCCATGGCGGCAGCAAGGGCAACGCTCCTGACTAGAATTTGGGATGCTCTCAACATGCTGAAATTGTAATGACCGACCTTGAATTCATGGACCGCGCCGAGCAATTGCTGCTGGCCATCGAACAATCCTGCGATCGCATCAACGACGAGACGGACGCGGATATCGACAGCCAGCGTACTGGCGGCATGGTCACGCTGACGTTCAGGAACCGGAGCCAGATCATCATCAACCTGCAGAAACCCTTGCATGAAGTGTGGATGGCGGCGCGGTCGGGGGGGTACCACTACCGGTGGGATGCCGGGGCATGGCAGGACACCAAGGGCAGCGGTGAGTTCTTCGCCTGCCTCAGCCGCGATGCCTCGGCGCAATCGGGGCTGGCGCTGCGGTTTTCGGCCTGAGCACCAAGCCACCCGGCGCGAAAGTGCAGCCCGCGCGGATGCGCGGGGCGCTTCAGTTCCGGAACAGGTCCAGGATGCGGTTGCGCTCCTCGGGGGGCGGGGCATTGGGCGCGGGGCCTGGTGCCTGCGCCGTGGCGCCCTGGCCGTCCAGGCCCAGGCTTGCCACGCCCGCGTTGCGGGCATATTCCTCGTAGAACCATTCGCCGCTGACGTTGACCACTCCCGCCGGGACGGTCGGCTCCATCACGGGTACGCCCTTGAGGGCCTGTTCCATGAAGCTGATCCAGACCGGCAGGCTCAGGCCGCCGCCGGTTTCACGGCTGCCCAGGTTGCGCGGCGTGTCGTAGCCAATCCAGGTCACGGCCGCGATGGTGGGCTGGAAGCCGGCGAACCAGGCATCCCAGGCGTCGTTGGTCGTGCCGGTCTTGCCGTACAGGTCCGGACGCTTGAGCGTGGCCTGTGCGCGGGCGGCCGTGCCCGAGCGCGTGATTTCCTGCAACAGGCTGTTCATGACGAAGGCATTGCGCGCATCGATGACGCGCTCGTGGTTTTCCGTGGGCGTGGGTTGTATCTCGGTGAGAACCCGCCCCTTCTGGTCGGTCACGCGCGTGATCAGCCAGGGATTGACACGGTAGCCGCCATTGGCGAACACCGAATAGCCCACCGCCAACTGGATGGGGGTGACCGATCCGGCGCCCAGCGCCATGGTGAGATAGGCGGGATGCTTTTCCGCCTCGAAGCCGAATTTGGTGGCCCATTCCTGGCCATTGCGGGGCCCCACGGCCTGCAGGACGCGGATCGATACCATGTTCTTGGACTTGGCGAGCGCCGAGCGCATGGTCATCGGACCGTCGAACTTGCCGTCGTAGTTCTTGGGTTCCCATGGTTTGCCGCCGGTGACGCCAGCATCGAAGAAGAGCGGCCCGTCGTTGATCACCGTGGCGGGCGTGAAGCCTTTTTCCAGGGCGGCTGAATAGATGAAGGGCTTGAAGCTCGAACCAGGCTGGCGCCAGGCTTGGGTCGCGTGGTTGAACTTGTTCTTGTCGAAGTCGAAGCCGCCCACCAGCGCCTTGATGGCGCCGCTGCGCGGGTCGATGGCCACGAAGGCGCCTTCCACTTCCGGCAACTGGGTGGCTTCCCAGCCATTCTTCGTGGTCTTGGCGACGCGGATCACGGCGCCCCGGCGGATCTTGATGTTCGGCGGCGCCTTGTCGCTCAGTCCCGACTGCACGGGCTTGAGGCCATCGCCCGTGATCTCGATGGTGTCGCCGCTGGGGCGCATGGCGACGATCTTGCGCGCCGAGGCTTCGAGCACCATGGCGGAGAGCACATCGCCGTTGTCAGGGTGGTCGGCAAGGATGTCGTCGATGGCTTCTTCCAGTTCCTGCGGCTTGGTGGGCAGCGTGACGAATTTCTCCGGCCCCCGGTAGTGCTGGCGGCGCTCGTAGTCCATGATGCCGCGGCGCAGGGCGCGGTAGGCGGCCTCCTGCTCACCGGCATTGAGCGTGGTGTAGACGTTCAGTCCCCGGGTGTAGGCCTCGTTGCCATACTGGGCGAAGATCAGCTGGCGGGCCATTTCCGCCACGTATTCGGCATGGATGCGGGTGTTGTCGCTTCCCGAGCGGATCTTGAGTTGTTCCTTGCGCGCGGTCTCGGCTTGCTCGGTGGTGATGAACCGGTTCTCCTCCATCCGGTCGATGATGTGGAGCTGGCGGGCGCGTGCGCGCTTGGGGTTGCTGATCGGGTTATAGGCCGATGGAGCCTTGGGGAGCCCCGCAAGCATGGCGGCCTCTGCGATCGATACCGATTTAAGCGGCTTGCCAAAATAGACTTCGGAGGCTGCGGCAAAACCGTAAGCGCGATTTCCGAGAAAAATCTGATTCATGTAGATTTCAAGAATCTGGTCCTTCGTCAGAAAGTGTTCGAGCTTGAATGTCAGTAATATTTCGTAAATTTTGCGAGTGAATGTCTTCTCGGAGGAGAGATAAACATTCCGGGCCACCTGCATGGTGATGGTGGATGCGCCTTGGCTTTTCATGCGTCCCAGATTGGCCAGGCCAGCGCGCAGCATGCCCTTGTAGTCGACGCCGCCGTGCTGGAAGAAGCGCGTGTCTTCAATGGCCAGCACGGCATCCTTCATCACCTTGGGAATGTCTGCAATCGGTGTCAGATTGCGCCGCTCTTCTCCAAATTCACCGAGCAGCGCGCCTTCCGCGGAATAGACCCGCAGAGGAAGCTTGGGGCGGTAGTCGGCCAGATCAGAGATGTCGGGCAGGTTCGGGTAGGCCATGGCCAGGGCCACGGCAATGACCAATGCCAGCGCGAGCGCGCCAGCCGCGGCAAGGCCCAGCATCCAGGCCATGATGCGCAAGAGCCAGCGCAGCCACGTGGGGCGCGGTGGCGAGGAGTGTCGGGAGGCGGCGTTGGGGGGCTTCTGCGAGGCGGGGGGCGGCATATCGCTCCGAATTGAAATGGCCCGCCATTATAAAAAATGGGATTGGGCCTTATTGGGCGGTTCGGAAAATCAAACTGAAACAGACTATGCTGCGCTTGGGGCGCTTAGATCGCTCTCTTCGAGATGCAGGCGGGAGCGTCTGCTTTTGGCAACGGTTGAGAAGAGATGATCCAGGAAAACTCTTTGCCGGAGAACTAGCTTACTGATAGCATTCATGTGAAATGTTAAGTTTTGTTGTGTCAGGTTGACAATTTTCAGGGGGACTATCTTGATCTCTGCGGGATCCTTGTTCAGTCGCCAGTCCGCGCCGCTGCTGGGCATCGACATCAGTTCCTCCAGTGTCAAGCTGGTGGAGCTAGGGCGCGACAAGGCGGGTAGCCTGGTGCTCGAGCGTTGTGCGATCGAGCCGCTGGAGCGTGGCTGGATCATGGATGGCAACATCGAGAAATTTGATGAGGTCGCCGAGGCTCTGCGCCGTTTGGTGAAGAAGAGTGGCACCCGCACGAAGAATGTCGCGCTGGCGCTGCCGCCATCCGCCGTGATCACCAAGAAGATCACTCTGCCTGCTGGCATGACCGACCAGGAGTTGGAAGTGCAGGTGGAGTCCGAGGCCAACCAGTACATCCCGTTCTCGCTCGATGAGGTGAGCCTAGATTTTTGTGTCATCGGGCCAAGCAAGAATTCCCCCGGCGACGTGGAGGTGCTGATTGCGGCCTCGCGCAAGGAGAAGGTGCAGGACCGCCAGGGGTTGGCAGAGGCTGCTGGGCTCAAGGCGGCCATCGTGGATATCGAGTCGCACGCTTCCCGGCTGGCTGCCAGTCGCTTGATCGAGGCCTTGCCCAGCAAGGGTGTGGACACCATGGTGGCGCTTTTCGAGGTGGGTGCATTGACCACCAGCATGCAGGTCATCCGGAATGATGAAGTGCTGTACGACCGGGACCAGGCTTTCGGTGGCGCGCAGTTGACCCAGCTCATCGTGCGGCAGTATGGGTTTTCGGCCGAGGAGGCCGAAAGCAAGAAGCGCAATGGCGATCTTCCAGACGATTATTCATCGACAGTCCTGCGTCCTTTTGTAGAAAGTCTCTCCCAGGAGATTGGCCGAGCGCTGCAGTTCTTCTTCACGAGTACCCCGCATAACCGGGTGGATCACATCATGCTGGCCGGGGGCTCGGCGCCATTGCAAGGTTTGACGGATGCTGTGACCCAACACACCGGCTTTCCCTGCAGCGTGCTCAATCCATTTGATGGCATGGAGATCGGAAGTTCAGTCCGCATGAAAAAGATGGTCCGAGAGGCGCCGTCCTACCTCACTTCGTGCGGACTTGCGATGCGGAGGTTCCTGCAGTGATTCTCATCAACCTTCTCCCGCACCGCGAGGCCGCGCGCAAGCGCCGGCGCGAAACATTCCAAGCAACCATGCTGGCATCTGCCTTGGTGGGGTTGTTGATTGCTGGCGCCATCTATTGGTGGTTCCAGATGATGATCGAGGGGCAGCAGGGGCGGAATGCTTTCTTGCAAGGTGAAATCAAAGTGCTGGAGAGTCAGATCAAGGAAATCGCGACAATTGAAGAGGAAATTGCTGCACTGCGAGCACGCCAAAAGGCGGTGGAAGATCTGCAGTCGGATCGCAATCTTCCTGTCCACTTGTTGTCTGAGCTGGTACAGCAGCTACCGGATGGTGTCTATATCACCTCATTGAAGCAGACCAACCAAACGGTGGTTATGCAGGGCATGGCTCAGTCCAACGAGCGGGTGTCGGAAATGCTCCGGAATCTGTCCAACAACACGCCTTGGCTTTCCAAGCCTGAACTTGTTGAAATCGTTGCCAACAATATTACGCTGACTCAGCGTGACCAGCGTAGGGTTTCTGCTTTCAATTTGCGTTTCCAACTGGTGCGCTCCAGTGAGGTGCAGAAGGCCAAGGACGCCGCGAGCGTGGCGGGGAAGTAGGCAATGGCAAAGAAACAAGCCCCCAAAATCGATGCCGCTGTATTGCTGGAGAAGTTGCAGCGCCAGTTCAGGAACCTTGATACCAAGGACCCTTCTCTCTGGCCACCGCTGCCACGTTATTTGCTGTGCATTTTTATTGCCGTTGGCGTGGCCGTTGCGTTATGGTTCGTGAAGCTCACGGATTACGAGGCCGAGTTGCAAGCTGAACGCTCTAAGGAATTGGCACTGCGTGATGATTACAAGAAGAAATTGCTCAAAGCAGTTAGTCTTGATCTCTTGAAGAAGCAGCGCGAGCAAATTCAGCAGTATGTGATCCAGCTTGAAAAGCAACTGCCCAGCAAGGCGGAAATGGCAGCACTGCTTTCCGATATTAATCAGGCTGGATTGGGTCGCAGCTTGCAGTTTGAGCTGTTCCGCCCGGGGCAAATTGTTGTACGAGAGTACTACGCCGAATTGCCTATCGCGGTTCGTGTCACGGGAAAATACCACGATATGGGGTCGTTTGCAGCTGATATTGCCCATCTCTCGCGTATCGTCACGCTGAATGATATTGCGGTTTCCACTAAGGATAAGACGGGCAGTTCTCTGACGATGGATGCGACAGCGCGGACATTTCGCTATCTGGATACTGAGGAAGTTCAAGCACAGCGTAAGGCAACTTCAGGAGCCAAGAAATGAAAGCCCTGCAGATTGCATTGATAGCAGTATTTACTGCAACACTAATGGGGTGTGGCGCCCCAGGCGAGGATGAGTTGCGTCAATGGATGGCATCTGAGCGTGCGCAGGCCAAGCCCAATATCACGCCGATCGCGGAACCCAAGCAGTTCAATCCTCAGCCATATGGTGCTGACTCGGGTATGGAGCCCTTCAATCCGCTCAAGTTGACGCAGGCTTTGCGGCGAGAGTCAGCACAAATGGCGTCCAATGCAGCGTTGATCGCACCCGAGATGGCGCGCCGCAAGGAGCCGTTGGAAGCATATCCATTGGATGCAATGGCTATGGTAGGTAGTTTGAACAAAACCGGGAAGCCCACAGCATTGTTGAAAGTGGACAAACTTTTGTATCAAGTGCAGATTGGCAACTATTTAGGGCCGAACTACGGGCGAATCACTGCCATAACGGAAACTGCTATCCAGCTGCGTGAAATTGTCCAAGATGCCACGGGTGATTGGATTGAGCGCGCTACTTCGCTGGAGTTGCAGGAGGAGGCTAAGAAATGAAGCAAAAGAATATTTCGATTATCAAGATATTCCATCGTGTGGCGGTTGTTGCGGTTACAACATTTGTCACTCATATGGCATGGGCTGAGATCGCTATCGAGGGCGTGAGCAGCACTCTGCAAGCAGGTGTGGAAGTGGTGAGGATCGAGTTATCCGAACCCTTGGCGACTGTGCCTACAGGTTTTTCCACCCAGTCTCCAGCACGGATTGCGCTCGATTTCCCGGGAGCAACCAATGCCATGGGGCGCTCGCTCGTGGAGATCAACCAAGGCAATCTCAAATCAGCCAATGTTGTCCAGGCTGCAGGACGTTCGCGTGTGGTGCTCAATCTGAAGCAGGCGACGTCGTATCGGGCGGAGATTCAAGGAAAGGCACTGTTGGTGCAGTTGGAGCCCGTCGCGACGGTCGCTGCGACGCAGCCTCCACAGACAACGGTATTTGCTGAAAGTGGTAATACCGGTATTTTGCCTCTGAAGGATGTTGATTTTCGCCGCGGGCCTGATGGTTCTGGCCGAGTGGTCGTGGGGCTTGCTAGCAGCGAGGTTGGTGTTGATTTGCGTCAGCAGGGTAAGGGTCTGACGGTGGAGTTCATCCGTACTTCTCTGCCCGAGGGGCTTCGCCGAAGGCTCGATGTCGCGGATTTCGGTACACCTGTGCAATTGGTGACCACGACACAGCAAGGGGATCGTGTTCGCATGGTGATTGAACCCGTGGGGGAATGGGAGCACAGTGCCTATCAGAGCGACAATCAATTCGTGATCGAAGTTCGCCAGAAAAAAATTGATCTGAGCAAGCTGACGCAAGGACCTGGCTACAGCGGTGAGAAGCTCTCACTGAACTTTCAGAACATCGAAGTGCGTTCACTACTCCAGGTGATTGCTGATTTCACGAATTTCAATATCGTGACCTCTGATACTGTAACGGGCGCGCTGACATTGCGGCTGAAGGATGTACCCTGGGATCAGGCGCTGCAGATCATCATGGATGCCAAAGGTTTGGGGATGCGCAAGTCAGGGAGCGTGCTCTGGATTGCACCCAAGGACGAGATTGATGATCGCACCAAGAAGGATTACGAAGCTGCATTGGCGATTCAGAAACTGGAGCCTCTTCGGACGCAGGCTTTTCAGATGAATTACGCAAAGGCGGTAGATATGGTAATTCAGTTGACAACTACAAGTCAGGGTAATAATACGAGTGGTATCAATAACAGATTTTTATCTGAGCGCGGGAGTGCTATTGCTGAGCCGCGGACAAATCAACTTTTTGTGACTGATACGCCGAGTAAGCTTGAAGAGGTGCGTCAGTTGCTGGCGACATTGGATGTCGCTGTCCGTCAAGTGATGATCGAGGCCCGTATTGTGGAAGCGACAGATACATTTGGCCGCTCCTTGGGAGTTCGTTTGGGGGGGACCGATCTTCGGGCGAACCGAGGAGGGGATGGTGGTTATGCTCTTGGTGGCGGTAATCGCGTCGCAATCGGTTCTAGTTATAGCAATGTAGTATCGAGCACTGGAGCTGGTGGAGTGACAAATACTCTGGGTAGCTTTGTTAATTTACCGGCTCAGCCGCTTGGAGGCTATGATCCAACTAGTTTTGCGATTTCTATCTTCAATTCTGCTGCGAATAGATTTCTGAATTTGGAAATATCTGCGCTTGAGGCTGATGGCAAGGGAAAGGTTGTTTCAAGCCCGCGTGTGGTAACGGCGGATCAAACGAAGGCGTCTATTGAGCAAGGAACCGAATATCCGTACCCTGTAACGGCTCCAAATGGGGGGACTATTATTGCCTTTAAGAAGGCGGTTCTCCGTTTGGAGGTTCTTCCGCAAATTACGCCGGAAGGTAATATTATTCTTGACTTGGATGTGAATAAAGATAGCCCAGGCGAGTTGTTGCTTAATGTTCGAGCAATTAATACTAAGAGGGTCAAGACGCAGGTGCTGGTTGAAAATGGAGGCACGGTTGTAATTGGTGGGATCTTTGAAATGGAGGAAACGGATTCCGAGACAAAGGTTCCTTTCCTCGGGGATGTGCCAGTGGTTGGCAATCTTTTCAAAACTCGGAATAATGAAAATAAGAAGCGCGAGATGCTGATTTTTATTACTCCAAAGGTGATTACGGATCGCGTATCCGTTCGCTAACAATTCAACTGTGATAGGAAGAAAAATGCGGAAACTATTTAGATTTCTGGCGCTGTCAGTTGTGACGGCAATGGCGGCTTGTGGTGGTGGAGGAGGAAGTCCAGGCGATACAAATCTGCCCTATAAAATTACTGTTCGGGTGGACAAAAATCAGCTGCCAATCAATCTTCAAGGAGAAGGTGCAAGTATTGGAGCGTATGCAAGATATACGACTACGCTTTATGTAGAGGCGCGAGAGGGAGATGCCCCTATTCAGGGAGGAGAGGATATCTTTGCGTGCGCCATTGTTCAGGGACTTGACTCTGGATCACTGTACTATCTTGATGGTGATGAAGATCACGAGGATGATGACGGCAATGCCTTGGCATATCGATCGATCGTACTGGATGCCAATTCGGGATCAGCATCTTTCCACTTCCATGCTGGAAGCAAAGCTGGAACAGCACGGATTACTTGCTCGGTAACAAATCCCGTTGATAAGCAAGTATCGAGTGCGAGCGTTGATGTCGTTGTTGGTGCGCAAACGGGTCAGCCTGCCAACGTGATTGCCTCGGCTCAAGCACCTGGGTACCTTGGTTCAAGGGATAATACGCAAAATATCCGGAATAATGTGGCAATCAGCGCATTGATCATGGATGATGCAAATCAGCCGATTCCGGCGCCAGTGGCGGCTAATTTGCAAGTGAGCATTCGGCCATTTGGTGCCTCTGCAGGGGCGCGTTTGCTGGCTGGCAGTCAGTCTGGTAGCTTGATTCAAGTGAAAACCATTGGGGGAGAAGGTCAATTCTCCTTGTCCAGTGGGCCGAGTGCAGGGGTGATCCTGCTTGAGTTGACGACCGACCGCCAAGACAACAATGTTAGTAATGGTATTCAAGACGCTGTGACTCAGTTGATGGCCGTCAGTGTGCACAAAGCCTTGGCTTCCGAGCCGCTTGCCATCACTGATTCGGAAATCACTGTCACGGTGGGGTTGCCTTTCTCGTATGCGCTGACTGCACAAGGGGGCGTGCCTCCGTACCTGTGGTCGAGTGATGCGTTGCCTAGTGGACTGACCCTGAGTTCTGATGGGGTTATCAGCGGCACGCCTATGGCGAAAAAGGGTACATACAAGGTTGTCGTGACCGTAACCGACGAAACTGGCGCATCATTGAACAAGAACCTGACGATCAAGGTTGAAGGTGAGCTTGCAATTGATGGCTGCAGCAGCGATGTCAGTGCCCCCTGTGTGTTGCCTGCGGCGACTGTGGGGCAGGGCTATTCCTATACTCTGTCCCTCTCTATTGGCGATCCTACGATTCCTGTCGTCTGGACGGTTACCGGTACGTTGCCGCCAGGACTCACTTTGGCGGCCGATGGGACGATCTCTGGTACGCCACTCGCGCCCCCTGGAACCTATACTTTTGTTGTGACAGCCAAGCGAGGCAGCTTGACAGTGAGCCGTCAAGTCAGGATTGTTGTTAGCTGATCTGGAGCTAACCGACTACGCAAAAGCGGGTTGGTCAGGCCCTGTGAGGGGGCCGAGCTCTGACCTGATGTAAGCGATGTCAGCCCCTTGGATGAACTCCAAGGGGCTGTTTTTTTGCTTCATCACTCGATTCGTGTCCCTGGGAAATGGGCTAAAGTCGTCATCTAGCTTGATGACGTTTAGCAATGCTCGTGCTCAAGGTAGGCACTTTGATCCGTCCATCCTAGTTGAGGCAAATCTATTGCGGTTAGCAGTAGTGTGTGTGGGTCCCACTAGAACATTCACATTTTGGGCGACTTCACTGATGCTTCAAAAATGGTTGCATGATTTTGTGGTATTTCTTGTGGAGCGGGTGTCAGGTTCTTAATGGCGAGCTTATCGATTGCCAGAATGCTTGATAGGAAATCAAGGCGCAGAATTAGTAGATGTTTAAGAAGTAATTCAAGTTAATTTCTTGCTAAAACTTTGATTTAAAGCGATGGGGTTTTTGGGGTGCTATGGGCGGTATTAATATATGTATTCTCTTTCAGGTGGCTGTATGCAACAGCAATCCATTAAGATTGATCTGAGTGACCGTAGCTATGCAATAGAGATTGGCACAGATCTTCTAGGCAATGTTGCGAATGTATCGGACCTTCCCAAAGCGTCGAGTGCATTGATTATTACCAATGACACTGTGGCGCCGTTGTATGCGGATTGCTTAAGAAAGGCATTGAAAAATAGCTATCAGCAGATCGAATGTTTGGTTTTGCCGGATGGCGAAGAGCATAAGAACTGGCAAACACTCAACAAGATTTTTGACGCACTACTGCAAAATCAATGCGACCGCAAAACAGTGCTGTTTGCACTAGGTGGCGGCGTCATTGGCGATATGACGGGTTTTGCTGCAGCGTGTTATATGCGCGGGGTGCCATTCGTTCAGGTTCCCACAACCTTGCTGGCGCAAGTGGATTCATCGGTGGGGGGCAAGACGGCCATCAACCATCCAATGGGCAAGAACATGATCGGCGCGTTCTACCAGCCGCAACTGGTGGTCTGCGATCTAGCCACGCTGGATACGTTGCCGGCAAGAGAGTTGTCCGCTGGCCTTGCAGAAGTCATCAAATATGGGCCCATTGCCGATATGGCCTTCATGGAGTGGCTGGAATCCTCCATGGATGCCTTGTTGGCGCGTGACCGAACGGCCTTGGCATATGCCGTGCGGCGTTGCTGTGAAATCAAGGCATGGGTAGTAGGGCAGGACGAGCGTGAGTCCGGCTTGCGCGCCATTTTGAACTTTGGTCATACCTTTGGTCATGCGATCGAGGCAGGTATGGGCTATGGCGCCTGGCTGCATGGCGAAGGGGTAGGGGCCGGGATGGTCATGGCGGCAGAGTTGTCGCAGCGTCTGGGGCTTGTGGATGCTGGATTTGTCGCGCGCCTGCGGGCCTTGGTTCAGCGGGCCGGTTTGCCGCTCAATGGACCGGTGCTTGATGTGGTGGACAATGCGGGCCGTTATCTCCAGCTCATGCGTGTTGACAAAAAGGCTGAAGCAGGGGAAATCCGGTTCGTCGTGATCGACGGACCTGGGCGTGCTGTCGTGCGTGCCGCGCCGGATGCCTTGGTGCGGGAAGTGATTGATGCATGCTGCAGTTGATGCGCGATTAGATTGATAGCAGTAGACGCCGTGCTGTCGGGTGCCCAAGGCCTTATTGATGCATGAGAATCAGTTGTTGCCCAGTGCCTGCCATCCTGCGTCTACACGTGGCCGCAGGTACGCAGAAGAGCCCGCGCCCACGCGCTCCGAATACCAGCGTGATCGTGATCGGATCGTGCATTCCACGGCCTTTCGCAGGCTGGTCTACAAGACGCAGGTCTTCCTTAACCATGAAGGGGACTTGTTTCGCACCCGCCTGACGCATTCGCTGGAGGTGGCGCAGCTCGGGCGCTCCATCGCGCGTACGCTCGGTCTCAACGAAGATCTGGTCGAAGCAATTTCCTTGGCGCACGATCTGGGCCATACGCCCTTCGGCCATGCGGGGCAGGACGCGTTGCATGCTTGCATGTCAGGCCATGGGGGGTTCGAGCACAACCTCCAAAGTCTGCGCGTGGTGGATTCACTCGAACTGCGCTATCCCCAGTACGACGGGCTCAACCTGACTTTCGAGACGCGGGAGGGCATTCTCAAGCATTGCTCGCGCGCCCATGCCCAGGCGCTGGAGCTGGGAGAGCCTGGAGGTGTGGGGCAGCGTTTTCTGTTGCGCCAGCAGCCGAGCCTGGAGGCGCAGCTATGCAATCTGGCGGATGAAATCGCCTACAACGCGCATGACATCGATGATGGTGTTCGGTCGGGACTCATCACGCTGGAGCAACTGCGCGAGGTGCCGCTGTTCGATCGCTATCGGGCCCAGGCGCAGGCTGAGTTTCCTGGGTTGGGCGCTCCCTCGGGGCAGCGGCGACTGCTTTACGATGCCATTCGGCGCATGCTGAGCGCCCAGGTCTATGATGTGATCGAAGCCACCAATCTGGCGCTGGCCCGGGCAATGCCAGCCAGCGTAGAGGATGTGCGCCAACTTCCGCCGTTGGTGGTATTTGGCGACGTGATGCGCGAGCAATCGCAGGCTCTTAAGCGTTTCCTTTTTCATAACCTCTACCGCCATGCCAGGGTGACGCAGACAACAGATCAGGCGCGTCGGGTAGTGCGCGACCTGTTTGAGCTTTACCTGTCGAGCCCGCGAGAAATGAAGCCAGCGTATGCGGAGCGCAATCTGGCGGCGGCAGACCGCAGTGCTGCAGCACGCGTCGTGGCAGATTTCATTGCTGGCATGACAGATCGCTATGCGATGCGGGAGCACGAGCGTTTGACAGGCCAGCGACTGTTGGGTTGAGCTAAGCGCCGGGTAGCGGCGCAACGCGCGCGCATGAGGCCATGGGCACCGTCGCCGCTAGAATCCTGCACCTTTGCCCGCTGCGTCGTGCGCATCCATCCCCGAGCCATTTATGAGAACAGCATGCCAGACACCGATGTAGTAATCCAAGACACCGTGCGCTGGTTGGAGCGTGCCGTGATCGGCTTGAATCTGTGCCCGTTTGCCAAGGGCGTGCATGCCAAGGGGCAGATTCATTATGTGGTGAGCGAGGCCGCTGACAGCGATGTGCTGCTGCAGGAGCTGGAGCGTGAATTGACCGATCTGGTGGGCAGTTTGCCTGAAGAGCGGGACACCACGCTGTTCATACTCCCTGGCTGCATGGAAGACTTTCTGGATTTCAATGATTTCCTTGCCTCAGTGGATGGGTTGCTGGATTCGCTGGAACTGAGCGGGATCTTGCAGGTGGCATCGTTTCATCCGCGTTTCCAGTTCGCCGGAACAGAAGCGGACGATGTGACCAACTGCACCAACCAGGCGCCATACCCAACGCTGCACTTGCTGCGCGAAACCAGCATCGATCGGGCGGTGGAGGCGTTCCCGGAGGCCGAAAGCATTTACGAGCGCAACATGCAAATATTGCAGGGGATGGGCATGGCTGGCTGGCGGGCATTGGATGTGGGTGCGCATGGCAAGATGGAGCGCGACGAAACCGTGCGGAGTGAGCCATGAAGCACCCGGGGGCCAAAAAACGGGGTGAGGCTGTGCCGCAGGCCATGGAGGGTCTAGAGCTGCGCCCTGGGCAGTCGATCGAGCTGCTCAAGGAACTTCACATCCTGACGCGCGAAGGACGGTTGAACCAGGACTCGCGTCGCAAGCTCAAGCAGGTCTACCACCTTTTCCGGTTCATCGAACCCCTGTTGCAGGAGTTGTCCGTCGATGCACATGCGCCCACGCTCGCCGACCACGGTGCCGGCAAGTCCTACCTGGGCTTCATTCTGTACGACCTCTATTTCAAGGCACTGGGCCGGGGCCATATTTATGGCATAGAAACCCGGCCCGACCTCGTCGAGAAATCCCGCGCACTGGCCGTGCGCCTGGGATTCGAGCGCATGTCCTTCCTGAACCTGTCGGTCGCGGAGTCCACGGACGCACGTGAAATGCCCGCATCCGTGGATGTGGTGACCGCGCTGCATGCCTGCGACACGGCCACGGACGATGCCATTGCCTTTGGCCTGCAGAAGAAAGCCCGGGCAATGGTCATCGTGCCTTGCTGTCAGGCCGAGGTGGCCGCCTGTCTGCGCCAAGGCAAGGCACTGCAACTGGCGCGCACGCCACTGGCAGAGCTATGGCGCCACCCGCTCCATACGCGCGAACTGGGCAGCCAGATCACCAACGTGCTGCGCTGCCTGCACCTGGAGGCCAGTGGCTACCAGGTCACGGTGACGGAACTGGTCGGTTGGGAGCACAGCATGAAGAACGAACTCATCGTCGCGCGTTACACGGGGCACAGGAAGCGCAGCGCTGCGGAGCGGCTGCAGGCCATCCTGAAAGAGTTCGGCTTGGAGTTGGCACTGGCAAGTCGTTTCGGCCTGGAGCCAGTCGCCGCCAGCGCGCAGCATCCTGCGGGCGGGTCTTGATTTTTAGCGAATGGTCAGAAGATTGCTCACCTGCCGCACGCCAGGCGTGCGGAGCGCGACTTCCTGTGCCAATGCGCGTTCTTCGCTGTTGCGGGCTTCGCCCAGCAGTTCGGCGGTCCCGTTCCTGAAGTTCACTGTAACGGTCTTGCGCAGCGTGATGCGCTCATCCACCAGGATCATGGCTCTGACGCGGGCCGCGGTGTCGGCATCCATGGCGGCCGCGCGATGGTGCTGGTGGTTGGTGGTCGCGTAGGTGCCGTTCGTCGTGCAAGCGGCAAGGCTCGCTGCGGCAAGCAGCGTGGCCAGGGAGGCGAGGCGCAGGTTGTTCATGGGAATCTTCTCTGTGCGGTGAAAAGACGGAAGGCTTGGTGCCCGAGGGTTGATTGTGGAGGATAAACGACTATCACTGGAATCGGTACGCCTGCCCGCAATAAATCGCAGCCAGCCTCGGCGCTGGCATATAACAAGGGCATACGCGCCAACACACGCTGGCGCCATTTTTGTTTTTTCACGCGAACCATGGCCCGCCTTCCCCGCCTGACCTTGCCCGGCTATCCACACCACGTCATCCAGCGCGGCAACAACCGCCAGCCGATCTTCGCCGATCCGCAGGATTTCGAGACCATGCTGGATTTTCTGGGGGATGCCGCGCAGAAGTTCGGTGTGGCCGTGCATGCCTACGTGCTCATGGACAACCACTTCCATCTGCTGGTCACGCCCGCCGGGAGCGATGCTCTCCCTGGCATGATGCAGGCGGTGGGGCGCAGCTATGTACGCTACTTCAACCAGCGCCATGGCCGCACGGGCACCCTGTGGGAGGGGAGATACCGGTCCACGCTGATCCAGGCGGAAAGCCATCTCCTGGCCTGCATGGCCTATATCGACCTGAATCCGGTGCGTGCCGGTCTGGTGGCGCGGGCGGCGGACTGGCCCTGGTCCAGCCATGCGCACTACCTGGGTTTGCGCAACGATCGTCTTGTCACCCCCCATGCGCTTTTCTGGGCCATGGGCAATACGCCTTTCGCGCGCGAAGCCGCCTATGCGGAGCTGGTGCAGCGGGGCGTGCCGGCGGAGGAGCAGGGCCGCCTGACTGACGCCGCTCTTCGCGGCTGGGCCCTGGGCGAGCCCGCGTTTTTGGAGGCGTTGCAAAAAAAAATAGAGCGGCGCGTCTCGCGGGCCAAGGCCGGTCGGCCTGCTTCCACCCCTAAGAACAGCGGCTGATTCCCTGGAAATTGTTTTTAAACAACGGCTAAATGCTATCAAATTTGATGTGTCCCCAATTAAATTTTTTATTCTTTTTGTGGCAAAAAATTAGTCTCTGACCCCAATTATTTTACTTGCCTGTTCATGTTGCAATGCACTAACCTAGCAGTCCCTGCGAAATGAATGAGGAAAGTGCCATGACCACGGCCGCCGAGATAGAGCATCTGAAGCAACACGGTTTGTATTCGACCGCCAACGAACATGACGCCTGCGGGCTGGGTTTCGTGGCGCACATCAAGGGCGTGAAGCGGCACGACATCGTGACGCAGGCGCTTAAGATCCTGGAGAACATCGACCACCGCGGCGCCGTCGGTGCCGACAAGCTGATGGGCGACGGCGCGGGCATCCTGATTCAGATTCCCGATGCCCTGTACCGTGAAGAGATGGCGAAGCAGGGCGTGACGCTGCCGCCCGCGGGCGAATACGGCGTGGGCATGATCTTCCTGCCCAAGGAACACGCTTCGCGCCTGGCCTGCGAGCAGGAGATGGAGCGCGCCATCAAGACCGAGGGCCAGGTGCTGCTGGGCTGGCGCGACGTGCCGGTGAACCGCGACATGCCCATGTCGCCCACCGTGCGCGCCAAGGAGCCCATCCTGCGCCAGGTGTTCATCGGCCGTGGCAACGACGTGATCGTGCAGGACGCGCTGGAACGCAAGCTCTACGTGATCCGCAAGACGGCCAGCGCCGCCATCCAGAACCTCAAGCTCAAGCACAGCAAGGAATACTACGTTCCCAGCATGAGCAGCCGCACCGTGGTCTACAAGGGCCTGCTGCTGGCCGACCAAGTGGGCACCTATTACCTCGATCTGCAGGACGAGCGCTGCGTCTCGGCCGTGGGCCTGGTGCACCAGCGCTTCTCCACCAACACCTTCCCCGAGTGGCCGCTGGCCCACCCCTACCGCTACGTGGCGCACAACGGTGAGATCAACACCGTCAAGGGCAACTACAACTGGATGAAGGCACGCGAGGGCGTGATGTCCTCGCCCGTGCTCGCGGCCGACCTGCAGAAGCTCTACCCCATCAGCTTCGCCGACCAGTCCGACACCGCCACGTTCGACAACTGCCTCGAACTGCTGACCATGGCCGGCTACCCCATCAGCCAGGCCGTGATGATGATGATCCCCGAGCCCTGGGAACAGCACACCACCATGGACCCGCGCCGCCGCGCGTTCTATGAATACCACGCCGCCATGCTGGAGCCCTGGGACGGCCCGGCCTCCATCGTGTTCACCGACGGCCGCCAGATCGGCGCCACGCTGGACCGCAACGGCCTGCGCCCCTCGCGCTACTGCATCACCGACGATGACCTGGTCATCATGGGCTCCGAGTCGGGCGTGCTGCCCGTGCCCGAGAACAAGATCGTGCGCAAGTGGCGCCTGCAGCCCGGCAAGATGTTCCTGATCGACCTGGAGCAGGGCCGCCTGATCGAGGACGACGAGCTCAAGGCCAACATCGTCAACACCAAGCCCTACAAGCAGTGGATCGAGAACCTGCGCATCAAGCTCGACAGCATCGAGACGGGTGAGGCCGCCGCCACGCCCGCCGCTGCCAGCCTGCCGCTGCTCGACCGCCAGCAGGCCTTCGGTTACACGCAGGAAGACATCAAGTTCCTGATGGCGCCCATGGCGCGCAACGGCGAGGAAGGCATCGGCTCCATGGGCAACGACAGCCCGCTGGCCGTGCTCTCGGGCCGCAACAAGCCGCTGTACAACTACTTCAAGCAGTTGTTCGCCCAGGTGACCAACCCGCCGATCGACCCGATCCGCGAGGCCATCGTGATGTCGCTCAACAGCTTCATCGGCCCCAAGCCGAACCTGCTGGACATCAACCAGGTCAACCCGCCCATGCGCCTGGAGGTGAGCCAGCCCGTGCTCGACTTCGACGACATGGCCAAGCTGCGCGACATCGCCCGCCACACGCAGGGCAAGTTCCACAGCGCCACCATCGACATCACCTACCCGCTGGCCTGGGGCCGCGAGGGTGTTGAGGCCAAGCTGGCTTCGCTGTGCGCGCAGGCCGTGGACGCCATCAAGGGCGGCTCCAACATCCTCATCATCAGCGACCGTGGCGTGAGCGCCACGCAGGTGGCCATCCCCGCGCTGCTCGCTCTGTCGGCCATCCACCAGCACCTGGTGCGCGAGGGCCTGCGCACCACGGCCGGCCTGGTGGTGGAAACCGGCACCGCGCGCGAAGTGCACCACTTCGCCGTGCTCGCGGGCTACGGCGCCGAGGCCGTGCATCCCTACCTGGCCATGGAAACCCTGGCCGACATGCACAAGGACCTGGCCGGCGACCTCTCGGCCGACAAGGCCATCTACAACTACGTCAAGGCCATCGGCAAGGGCTTGTCGAAGATCATGTCCAAGATGGGCGTGAGCACCTACATGAGCTACTGCGGTGCACAGTTGTTCGAGGCCATCGGCCTGAACACCGACACCGTGGGCAAGTACTTCACGGGCACCGCCAGCCGCGTGGAAGGCATCGGCGTGTTCGAAATCGCCGAGGAAGCCATCCGCATGCACAAGGCGGCCTTTGGCGACGACCCGGTGCTGGCCACCATGCTCGACACGGGCGGTGAATACGCCTGGCGCGCGCGCGGCGAAGAGCACATGTGGACGCCCGACACCATTGCCAAGCTGCAGCACGCCACACGCGCCAACAACTGGAGCACCTACAAGGAATACGCCCAGCTGGTCAACGACCAGAGCAAGCGCCACATGACGCTGCGCGGTCTGTTCGAGTTCAAGTTCGATCCCGCCAAGGCCATCCCCGTGGAAGAGGTCGAGCCCGCCAAGGACATCGTCAAGCGCTTCGCCACCGGCGCCATGTCGCTCGGCTCCATCTCCACCGAGGCCCATGCCACGCTGGCCGTGGCCATGAACCGCATCGGCGGCAAGAGCAACACCGGTGAGGGCGGCGAAGACCAGCGCCGCTACCGCAACGAGCTCAAGGGCATCCCGATCAAGCAGGGCGACAGCCTCAAGAGCGTGATCGGCGAGGAGAACGTCGAGGTCGATCTGCCGCTGGCCGATGGCGACTCCCTGCGCTCCAAGATCAAGCAGGTGGCCTCGGGCCGCTTCGGTGTCACCGCCGAATACCTGTCCAGCGCCGACCAGATCCAGATCAAGATGGCCCAGGGCGCCAAGCCCGGCGAAGGCGGCCAGCTGCCCGGCGGCAAGGTCTCGAACTACATCGGCAAGCTGCGCCACAGCGTGCCTGGCGTGGGCCTGATCTCGCCCCCGCCGCACCACGACATCTACTCCATCGAGGACCTGGCGCAGCTCATCCATGACCTGAAGAACGTCGCGCCGCACGCCGACATCTCGGTCAAGCTCGTGTCCGAAGTGGGCGTGGGCACCATCGCGGCCGGCGTGGCCAAGTGCAAGAGCGACCACGTCGTGATCGCCGGCCATGACGGCGGCACGGGCGCCTCGCCCTGGTCCTCCATCAAGCATGCCGGCGGCCCCTGGGAAATCGGCCTGGCCGAGACCCAGCAGACCCTGGTGCTCAACCGCCTGCGCGGCCGTATCCGCGTGCAGGCCGACGGCCAGATGAAGACCGGCCGCGACGTCGCCATCGGCGCGCTGCTGGGCGCCGACGAGTTCGGCTTCGCCACGGCGCCGCTGGTCGTCGAGGGCTGCATCATGATGCGCAAGTGCCACCTGAACACCTGCCCGGTGGGCGTGGCCACGCAGGACCCGGTGCTGCGCCAGAAGTTCTCGGGCAAGCCCGAGCACGTGGTGAACTACTTCTTCTTCGTCGCCGAGGAAGTGCGCCAGATCATGGCCCAGTTGGGTATCCGCAAGTTCGACGAGCTGATTGGCCGCACCGACCTGCTCGACATGCGCCAGGGCCTGGAGCACTGGAAGGCCCGTGGCCTGGACTTCGGCCGCCTGTTCGCCCAGCCCAATGTCCCCGCCGATGTGCCGCGCTTCCATGTGGATGTGCAGGACCACAACATCGAGAACACGCTGGACCGCAAGCTCATCGAGCGCTCGCGTCCCGCCATCGAGAAGGGCGAGCGCGTGCAGTTCATCGAGGTGGCGCGCAACGTCAACCGCTCGGTCGGCGCCATGCTGTCCGGCGCGGTCACCCGCGTGCACCCCGACGGCCTGCCCGACGACACCATCCGCATCCAGCTCGAAGGCACGGGCGGCCAGTCGTTCGGCGCGTTCCTGACCAACGGCATCACGCTGTACCTGATCGGCGACGCCAACGACTACACCGGCAAGGGCCTCTCGGGCGGCCGCGTGGTGGTGCGTCCCAGCCTGGACTTCCGGGGCGAGGCCGTGCGCAACACCATCGTGGGCAACACCGTGATGTACGGCGCCACCAGCGGCGAGGCCTATTTCAGCGGCGTGGCTGGCGAGCGCTTCGCCGTGCGCCTGTCGGGCGCCACGGCGGTGGTGGAAGGCACGGGCGACCATGGCTGTGAATACATGACCGGCGGCACCGTGGTCGTGCTCGGCAAGACCGGCCGCAACTTCGCCGCCGGCATGAGCGGCGGCGTGGCCTATGTCTACGACGAGGACGGCCAGTTCGATTCGCGCTGCAACCTGTCGATGGTCACGCTCGAACGCATCCTGCCGAGCGACGAGCAGATGACGACCATGCCGCGCGCCACCTGGCACCGCGACCAGACCGACGAGGCCCAGCTCAAGAAGCTGCTGGAAGACCACAACCGCTGGACCGGCAGCAAGCGCGCGCGCGAGCTGCTGGACAACTGGGCCGCGTCGCGCAGCAAGTTCGTGAAGGTGTTCCCGACCGAATACAAGCGTGCCCTGTCTGAAATGTATGAACGAAAAGTGCTTGAAGAGGCCGCCACGCCTGCGGTGGCAGCTCCTGAAAAAGTAGCGGCGGCGGCCAAGTAAGGCCCCGCACGTAAAGCACAGCATCCACGAGGAAACAGACATGGGAAAGACCACAGGCTTCATGGAATACGGGCGCATCGAAGAGGGCTACAAAAGCGTGCCCGAGCGCCTGAAGAACTACCGCGAATTCGTCATCGGCCTCGATGACGCGCAGGCCCGCGTGCAGGCCGCGCGCTGCATGGACTGCGGCACGCCGTTCTGCAACAACGGCTGCCCGGTGAACAACATCATTCCGGACTTCAACGATCTTGTGTACCAGAGCGACTGGAAGAGCGCGTTCGCCGTGCTGGACTCGACGAACAACTTCCCCGAGTTCACCGGCCGCATCTGCCCCGCGCCCTGCGAGGCCGCCTGCGTGCTCAACGTGAACAACGACGCCGTCGGCATCAAGAGCATCGAGCACGCCATCATCGACCGCGCCTGGGAGCACGGCTGGGTGCAGCCGCGCCTGCCCCAGCGCAAGACCGGCAAGAAGGTGGCCGTGGTCGGCGCCGGCCCGGCGGGCCTGGCGGCCGCGCAGCAACTCGCGCGCGCTGGCCACGATGTGACGCTGTTCGAGAAGAACGACCGTGTCGGCGGCCTGCTGCGCTACGGCATCCCCGACTTCAAGATGGAGAAGACGCACATCGACCGCCGCGTCAAGCAGCTGGAGGCCGAAGGCGTGGTCATCCGCACCGGCGTGTTCGTGGGCGCTGAAAAGGACGGCCTGGGCAAGGGTTCCAAGGTGACCAACTGGTCCAAGGAGACCATCACGCCCGCGCAGCTGCAGGCCCAATTCGACGCCGTGCTGCTGACCGGCGGCGCCGAGCAGAGCCGCGACCTGCCCGTGCCCGGCCGCGACCTCGACGGCATCCACTTCGCCATGGAGTTCCTGCCGCAGCAGAACAAGGTCAACGCCGGCGACAAGCTCAAGGGCCAGATCCGCGCCGACGGCAAGCATGTCATCGTCATCGGCGGTGGCGACACCGGCTCCGACTGCGTGGGCACCAGCAACCGCCATGGCGCCGCCAGCGTGACCCAGTTCGAGGTCATGCCCATGCCGCCCGAGGTCGAGAACCGCCCGCTGACCTGGCCCTACTGGCCGCTCAAGCTGCGCACCAGCTCCAGCCACGAGGAAGGCTGCGTGCGCGAATTCGCCATCTCCACCAAGGAGTTCACGGGCGAAAAGGGCAAGGTCAAGGGCCTGACCACGGTGCAGGTGGAGTTCAAGGACGGCAAGCTGGTCGAGATCCCCGGCACCGAGAAGCACTACCAGGCCGACCTGGTGCTGCTGGCCATGGGCTTCACGGCACCCGTGGCCGCCGTGCTCGACGCCTTTGGCATCGAGAAGGATGCACGCGGCAACGCCCGTGCAACGACCGACTTCACCGGCGGCTACGCCACCAGCGTGCCCAAGGTGTTCGCCGCGGGCGACATGCGCCGGGGCCAGTCGCTGGTCGTCTGGGCGATCCGCGAGGGCCGGCAGGCCGCGCGCGCGGTGGATGAGTTCCTGATGGGTTCGAGCGAACTGCCGCGCTGATATTTCGGCCCGGTCCAAGAGAACGGCGCCCTTGGGCGCCGTTTTTTATGCTCTGTATTTAATAGCTGCCAGCGCTTGATGGATGGGCTCTGGAGGCGGATTTTGCTTGAAATAGAAGGCCTGGCGCTCGGCCGGAAAGCGCGGATGGTGGACAATGCAGGGTTTTCCCGGAGGGAGCGCCGCGCCGCCGCCACGAGCAGGCGGCGGGTTCCGTCCGGTTCCTCCCCTGTCTTTATCGAGAGCCACTACACCATGAAGAAGATCGCCGCTGTCGCGCTGCTGGCCCTGGGCGCCGCGCTGGTTGGATGCAGCAAGAACGAAAACGCACAACCTGCCGCCGCGCCCGCGCCGGCCGCCGTGGCCAAGATCGTCGTCGGCCTGGACGACAACTTCCCGCCCATGGGCTTTCGCGACGACAAGAACGAACTCGTTGGCTTCGACATCGACATGGCGAAGGAAGCGGCCAAGCGCCTGGGCGTGGAAGTGGAATTCAAGCCTATCGACTGGAGTGCCAAGGAAGCCGAACTGTCGGGCAAGCGCGTGGACGCGCTGTGGAACGGCCTGACCATCACCGAAGAGCGCAAGCAGAACATCGCCTTCACCGCGCCCTACATGGAAAACCACCAGATCATCGTGGTGCCCGCCAACTCCGCCATCAAGACCAAGGCCGATCTGGCCGGCAAGGTGGTCGGCGCCCAGGAAGGCAGCAGCGCTGTGGACGCCGTGAAGAAGGACGACGCCGTCTTCAAGTCGTTCAAGGAATTCAAGACCTTCGGCGACAACGTGACCGCCCTGATGGACCTCTCCACCGGCCGCCTCGAAGCCGTGGTGGTGGACGAGGTGGTGGGCCGCTACTACGTGGCCAAGAAGCCGGACCAGTACGCCGTGCTGCAGGACCACTTCGGCACCGAAGACTATGGCGTGGGTGTGCGCAAGGAAGACAGCGCGCTGCAGGGCCAGCTGGACAAGGTCCTGGCCGACATGAAGGCGGACGGCGCTGCCGCGAAAATTGCCGAGCAGTGGTTTGGCAAGAACATCATTAAATAAAGTGCAACCCCCTGAGGCGCTGCGCGCCTTCCCCCCTTCTCTCGAATTGCTACGCAATTCGGGAAGGGGGACACCGCCAGCGCGGCGGGGCGGCCCTTGCGCGGCGGTCGCTGGTTGGGGGCGCGCCCGTTGAGACGGCAGCAGGCTGTACAAAACTCTGAACCGTTGCGCTATGGACTACGTTCTCTCCCTCCTGGGGCCGTTGGCGCAGGGCGCCACCGTCACCCTCAAGCTGTTCGTCATCACGCTGGCGCTGGCGGTGCCGCTGGGCCTGGTGCTGGCGCTGGCGCGGGTGTCGCACTGGAAGGCGCTGTCGGCAGCGGTCAACGGCTACATCTGGCTCATGCGCGGCACGCCGCTGATGCTGCAGATGCTGTTCATCTACTTCGCGCTGCCCTTCGTGCCGGTGGTGGGCGTGCGTCTGCCGGACTTTCCGGCCGCTGTAGTGGCGTTCGCGCTGAACTACGCGGCCTACTTCGCCGAGATCTTCCGCGCCGGCATCCAGTCGGTGGACCGGGGCCAGTACGAGGCCGCCAAGGTGCTGGGCATGAGCTATGGCCAGACCATGCGCCGCATCGTGCTGCCGCAGATGGTGCGCAGCATCCTGCCGCCCATGAGCAACGAGACCATCACCCTGGTGAAGGACACCTCGCTCATCTACGTGCTGGCGCTCAACGATCTGCTGCGCGCCGCGCGCGGCATCGTGCAGCGCGACTTCACGACCACGCCCTTCATCGTCGCGGCGGCCTTCTACCTGCTCATGACCCTGTTGCTCACCTGGGGCTTCCAGCGCCTGGAGAAACGCTATGCCAGATACGACCAGTGATGCCGCGCTGATGATCGAGGCGCGCGACGTGCGCAAGCGCTTCGGCCCCAACGAGGTGCTGCGCGGCGTGTCGCTGCAAGTCCGCAAGGGCGAGGTGGTGGCGGTGATCGGCCCCTCGGGCTCGGGTAAGAGCACCTTCCTGCGCTGCCTGAACCATCTGGAAACCATCGACAGCGGCCACATCGCCATCGAGGGCGAAACCTTGGCCACGACCGACGCGCAGGGCCGCTGCGCCTACGTACCCGATGCCGAGGTGCGCCGCATCGGCGCCAAGACGGGCATGGTGTTCCAGCACTTCAACCTGTTCCCGCACCTCACGGTGCTGGAAAACCTCATCGAGGCGCCCCTGGTGGTGCAGGG
Source organism: Simplicispira lacusdiani (assembly GCF_003604195.1). Classification (GTDB taxonomy): domain Bacteria; phylum Pseudomonadota; class Gammaproteobacteria; order Burkholderiales; family Burkholderiaceae_C; genus Simplicispira; species Simplicispira lacusdiani. Next base: position 47,369 of record NZ_QXGR01000002.1, on the reverse strand, counting down.
CCTGGCGCGCGACGCGGCCATCGCCCGCGCCGAGGCGCTGCTGGCCAAGGTGGGCCTGCTGCCGAAGCGCGACAACTACCCGGCGCGCCTGTCGGGCGGGCAGAAGCAGCGCGTGGCCATCGCGCGGGCGCTGTGCATGCAGCCCGACATCATGCTGTTCGACGAGCCCACCTCGGCGCTCGATCCCGAACTCACTGGCGAGGTGCTGCGCACCATGCGCGAGCTGGCCGACGAGCACATGACCATGCTGGTGGTCACGCACGAGATGGGCTTCGCGCGCGAGGTGGCCCACACCGTGGCCTTCATGGACCAGGGCGAACTCATCGCCGCGCGGCCGGCGGCGGAGTTCTTTGCCGACCCAGGGCACGAGCGGGCGCGGGCGTTCCTGGAACACATGCTGTGATTCCAAGATGAATCGGGCTTTTGCGCTCTACAAATAAGCGCTATTGGCTATTAAATGAATAGCAATTGTTGGCGCTCTGCGGCGTTTCAGGCCCGCTCGACGCGCCGCAGGTGCGGCTCGCGCGGGTTGAACGCGGCCTGCAGCGCGTCGAACAGGCGTTGCGCCTTGGGGCCGTTGTCGGCGGAGTGGTTGCAGACGAACACGTCGAGCGTCACGTAGCCCGACTCGGGCCAGGTGTGTACCGACAGGTGCGACTCGGCCAGCACCACCACGCCCGTCACGCCGCCGCCCGCGCCGAAGCCATGGAACAGGCTGCCCACGGACGTCAGTCCGGCGGCCGTCACGCGCTCGGTGCAGAAGGATTCCAGGTGTGCCGCATCGCGCATCAGACGGCTGTCGCACCGGCAGCCATGCAGGTCGCCCATCAGGTGCAGGCCGGCGGCCTGCCGCTGGACGGCCGGGAGGGAGGCGGCGGGCGGGACATGCTTCATGGAGCGGGAGGCCTTTTCTCAGGGGGTGGTGGCTCCGTGGCATGCCCGGAGCGCCCCGGCATCGCGGCACCCGGCGCGGCGGGCGGGGCTGGGCCGGAAGCCATGATCATAGCCAAGGGCGGGGGGCGGGCCGGGCGTGGGGATGGAACCCGGAAGGGCGCGGTCAAAGGGTTTCCCCTATGATGACGGGTTTCCCGCCAGGGCGCGCGCCCTGGCGGCGCCTTGTCCCCCACCCATGTCCACCAACACACCACCGCCTTCCGGCGCCCTCGTGGAACTGCGCAACGTCACCTTCGGGTACGGCGAGCGCACGGTGCTGCGCGACCTGTCGCTGACGGTGCCGCGCGGCAAGGTCACGGCCATCATGGGCGCCTCGGGCGGCGGCAAGACCACGGTGCTGCGCCTCATCGGTGGCCAGCAGCGCGCGCAGCAGGGCGAGGTACTGTTCGATGGCCAGGACGTGGGCCGCATGGACCCGGACCAGCTCTACGCCGCCCGCCGGCGCATGGGCATGCTGTTCCAGTTCGGCGCGCTGTTCACCGACATGAGCGTGTTCGAGAACGTGGCGTTTCCGCTGCGCGAGCACACCGATCTGCCCGAGGCGCTGGTGCGCGACATCGTGCTCATGAAGCTGCATGCCGTGGGCCTGCGTGGCGCGCGCGACCTCATGCCGGCGCAGGTGTCCGGTGGTATGGCGCGGCGCGTGGCGCTGGCCCGCGCGATCGCGCTGGACCCCGAGCTCATCATGTACGACGAGCCCTTCGCCGGACTCGACCCGATCTCCCTGGGCACGGCGGCCCAGCTCATCCGCCAGCTCAACGATGCCATGGGGCTCACCACCATCATCGTCTCGCACGACCTGGAGGTGACGTTCGAGCTGGCCGACCACGTGGTCATCCTGGGGCCGGGCACCATCGCCGCGCAGGGCACGCCCGACGAGGTGCGCCACAGCGAAGACCCGCTGGTGCACCAGTTCGTGCACGCGCTGCCCACGGGGCCCGTGCCCTTCCACTATCCCGGCCCCGAGGTGGCCCAGGATTTCGGCCCGCCGGGCGGGGGGGTGGCATGAGCTGGTGGCGGCCTTCCGACGTGGGCTTCGCCGTGCGCTGCAAGCTGGCCGACATCGGCCTGGGCGCGCGCTTGTTCGCCAAGCTGCTGCGGCTGCTTCCGGCGGCCTTCCAGCGCCCCGGGCTGGTGCGCGACCAGGTGCACTTCCTGGGCAACTACTCGCTGGCCATCATCGCGGTGTCGGGGCTGTTCGTCGGTTTCGTGATGGCGCTGCAGGGCTACTACACGCTGCAGGACTTCGGCTCCACCGAGGCGCTGGGCCAGCTCGTGGCGCTGAGCCTGCTGCGCGAGCTGGGGCCGGTGGTGGCGGCGCTGCTGTTCGCCGGGCGCGCGGGCACCTCGCTCACGGCCGAGATCGGCCTGATGCGCGCGGGCGAGCAGCTCAGCGCCATGGAGATGATGGCCGTGGACCCGGTGCGCCGCATCCTCGTGCCGCGCTTCTGGGGCGGCGTGATCGCCATGCCCGTGCTGGCGGCGGTGTTCAGCGCCGTGGGCGTGATGGGCGGCTGGGTGGTCGCGGTCGGCATGATCGGCCTGGACAACGGCGCCTTCTGGAGCCAGATGCAAGGGGGGGTCGAGGTCTTCAGCGATGTCGGCAACAGCGTCCTCAAGAGCCTGGTGTTCGGTTTCACGGTCACCTTCGTGGCGCTGCTGCAGGGCTACACGGCCCGGCCCACGCCCGAAGGGGTGTCGCGCGCGACCACGCGCACCGTGGTGATGGCATCGCTCGCGGTGCTGGGCCTGGACTTCGTCCTCACGGCCCTGATGTTCGGCCTCTGAGGGCCTGAGGAAGAATCTATGCAACAGTCCAAGAACGATGTCTGGGTCGGCCTGTTCGTCCTGCTGGGGGCGGCGGCGCTGCTGTTCCTGTCCCTGCAGGCGGCCAACCTGCTGGGCCTCAATTTCGAGTCGGGCTACCGCGTGACGGCCAAGTTCGACAACATCGGCGGGCTCAAGCCCCAGGCCGCCGTGCGCAGCGCTGGCGTGGTGGTCGGGCGCGTGGAATCGATCACATTCGATGACAAGACTTACCAGGCCCGCGTCACGCTGCTGCTGCAGGAGCGCTATGCTTTCCCGAAGGACAGTTCGCTCAAGATCCTCACCAGCGGCCTGCTCGGCGAGCAGTACATCGGCATCGAGGCCGGGGCGGACGAGAAGAACCTGGCCGCGGGGGACACCATCGCGGCCACGCAATCGGCCATCGTGCTGGAAAACCTCATCAGCCAGTTCCTTTTCAGCAAGGCCGCCGAAGGCGCGCCGGCCGTGGACAGCAAAAAATGACCCATCCCTCCCTCCTGGACCGCTCCCGTTCCGAACAGCCCGCTGCCACGCGCTTGCGGGCCGCAGCCCTGGCGCTGGGCGTGCTGGTGCTGGCCGGCTGCGCCAGCGGTCCCCGCGCGCACCCCGACGACCCGCTCGAACCGTACAACCGTGGCATGACGCGCTTCAACGACGCGGTCGATGCCGCGCTGCTCAAGCCCGTGGCCACGGCCTACCAGCAGGCCACGCCAGCGCCCGTGCGCACCGGGGTGAGCAACTTCTTCGCCAACCTGGGCGATGCCTGGTCCTTCGTGAACAACACGCTGCAGCTGCACGCCGAAGGCGCGCTGGCGAGCTTCTTCCGCTTCAACATCAACACCGTGATGGGCCTGGGCGGCGTGCTCGACGTGGCCAGCGAGATGGGCATAGACCGCCACAAGCAGGACTTCGGCCTCACGCTGGGCCGCTGGGGCATGCAGCCCGGCCCTTACCTGGTGCTGCCCATCCTCGGGCCGTCCACCGTGCGCGACACGCTGGCCTTGCCGGTGGACCTGCGCGGCAACGCTCTGCGGTATGTCGATCCGGTCTCCGCGCGCAACGGCCTGTACGTCCTGCGCGCCGTGGATGCGCGCGCCAACCTGCTGCGCGCCGGCGAGGTGCTCGACGATGCGGCGCTCGACAAATACAGCTTCACGCGCGACGTTTTCCTGCAGGTGCGCCAGCAGCGCGCCGATGCCGCCGCCGGCCGGGATGTCCCGCGTGGCGCCGACGATGGCCGGCTTCCTCCGGAACCCGACTAGGGCCTGTTCACACTATTTTTGCCAGATGCGTTGTGATCAAAAAGGGCCAGGCGTTAGGCGCCAAACGAAGCTGGGGTGCGGCCCCAGCGAGGCTTGGCAACGCCGCGAATGGCCCTTTTTGGTCGCAACCCGCAGGGAACGGGGTGGAAACCGCGCCACCCGTCGTTGCCCTCCTAGCCAAGGCCCCGGCCTTGGCGTCGTCACGCGCCTAGATTGGCGCGGTTTCCACCCCGTTCGCACTGACAAAAATAGTGTGAACAGGCCCTAGGCAGGATTTCCCTTGAACCATGAGGACATTGCAATGAACCGACGTTTTCTGGGCCGGCTGGCGGCCGGCCTGGCCACCGTGCTGGCGCTCGGACTGGGCCTGCCGGCGCATGCGGCCGACGAGGCGCCCGATGCGCTCGTCCAGCGCCTGTCCACCGAGGTGCTCGACGCGCTGCGCGCCGACAAGGCCATCAAGGCCGGTGACATCGACAAGATCATCGTGCTGGTGGACAAGACCATCATGCCGAACGTGAACTTCCGCCGCATGACCGCCGCCGCCGTGGGACCCGGCTGGCGCCAGGCCAGCCCCGAGCAGCAAAGGCGCCTGCAGGACGAGTTCAAGCAGCTCCTGGTGCGCACCTACGCGGGCGCGCTGGCCCAGGTGAGCGACCAGAGCATCGTCGTCAAGCCGCTGCGCGCGGCGGCCGACGACAAGGACGTGCTGGTGCGCACCGAGGTGCGCGGCCGGGGCGACCCGGTGCAGCTCGACTACCGCCTGGAAAAGACGCCGGGCCAGGGCGCGGGCTGGAAGATCTACAACCTCAATGTGCTCGGTGCCTGGCTGGTTGAGACCTACCGCAGCCAGTTCGCCCAGGAAATCAACGCCAAGGGCATCGACGGCCTGATCGAGGCCCTGGCCGCGCGCAACAAGGGCAACGCGGCGAAGTGATGTTCCCCCTGAGTCGCTTCGTGCCTTCCCCCTCTCCTTCGGGAAGGGGGCGCACCCGGTGGCCTGGCAAAGCCAGTTCCACGGGGGCGCTGGCGTGGCCGCGCCGGTTGCAACGGTCAGGCGTTGCGCTTGAAGCAGAGGAAATTTGAAATGTTGGTCCTGCCCGCCGAACTCACGCACCGCCAGGCCAGCGGAGCGCTGGCCATGCTGCTGCAGGGCCTGCGCGCCGACCAGGGGCCGCAGATCGTGGTGGATGCGGGCGCGTTGCAGGTGTTCGATTCCTCGGCGCTGGCCGTGTTGCTCGAATGCCGGCGCGAGGCGCTGGCCGAGCGCAAGGCCTTCGCCGTGAAAGGCCTGCCGGCCGCGCTGGCCGGCATGGCCGGGCTCTACGGCGTCGAAGCCCTGTTGCCGGTCATCGCCTGAGCCGGTCCGCCGATGTCCCCATGCCCCGTCCGGTGCCGGGAGCGCCGTGGCGGCCCTGCGGCGCTGAGGCCGTAAAATCACCGGCTTCATGCCCGCCGTCTCCTTCCAATCCGTCTCCAAGACCTACACCACGCCCCGCGGACCGTTCCATGCGCTCAGCGGCGTGAGCCTGGACATCGAGGAAGGTGAATTCTTCGGCCTGCTGGGCCCCAACGGCGCGGGCAAGACCACCCTCATCAGCATCCTGGCCGGCCTGGCGCGTGCCACGCAGGGCCGGGTGACCGTGCTGGGCCACGACGTGCAGCAGGACTACGCCAATGCCCGCCGTAAGCTCGGCGTGGTGCCGCAGGAGCTGGTGTTCGACCCCTTCTTCAACGTGCGCGAGGCGCTGCGCCTGCAGTCCGGCTATTTCGGCGTGCGCCACAACGACGACTGGATCGACGAGCTGCTCGCCAGCCTGGGCCTGGCCGACAAGGCCAACGCCAACATGCGCCAGCTCTCGGGCGGCATGAAGCGCCGCGTGCTGGTGGCGCAGGCGCTGGTGCACAAGCCGCCCATCATCGTGCTCGACGAGCCCACGGCCGGCGTGGACGTGGAGCTGCGCCAGACGCTCTGGCATTTCATCGCGCGCCTGAACAAGGAAGGCCACACGGTGCTGCTGACCACGCACTACCTGGAAGAGGCCGAGGCGCTGTGCAACCGCATCGCCATGCTCAAGAGCGGCCGCGTGGTGGCGCTCGACCGCACCTCCGAGCTGCTCAAGGCCGCCTCGGGCAATGTGCTCGTGTTCAAGACCGACAGCGCCCTGCCGCCCGCGCTGGCCGCGCAGGCGCGCGTCACCGGGCGCGTGGTGCAGATGGCGGCGCACGACGCGCAGGACATCGAGCAGCACCTGGCCGCGCTGCGCCAGGCCGGCGTGGACGTGCAGGACGTCGAGATCCGCCGGGCCGACCTGGAGGACGTGTTCCTCAGTGTCATGGCCTCGGCCAGCGGAGGGCAGGTGGCATGACCGGCTGGCGGATGCTGTTCTACAAGGAGGTGCTGCGTTTCTGGAAGGTCAGCTTCCAGACCGTGGCCGCGCCGGTGCTCACCGCCGTGCTGTACCTGCTGATCTTCGGCCACGTGCTCGAAGACCATGTGAAGGTGTACGGCAGCATCGGCTACACCGCCTTCCTGGTGCCGGGCCTGGTGATGATGAGCGTGCTGCAGAACGCCTTCGCCAACAGCTCGTCCAGCCTGATCCAGAGCAAGATCATGGGCAGCCTGGTGTTCCAGCTGCTCACGCCGCTGTCGCACTGGGCCTGGTTCGCGGCCTACGTGGGCTCGTCCGTGGTGCGCGGCCTGGTCGTGGGGCTGGGCGTGTTCATCGTCACGCTGGCCTTCGCCACGCCGCAGTTCGCCGCGCCGGGCTGGATTCTTGTGTTCGCGCTGCTGGGCGCAGCGCTGCTGGCCACGCTGGGCGTGATCGCCGGGCTGTGGGCCGACAAATTCGACCAGATGGCGTCGTTCCAGAACTTCATCATCCTGCCCATGACCTTCCTCTCGGGCGTGTTCTATTCCATCGGTTCGCTGCCGCCGTTCTGGCAGGCGGTGAGCCACCTCAACCCGTTCTTCTACATGATCGACGGCTTCCGCTACGGCTTCTTCGGCCAGGGCGACGTCTCGCCCTGGCTCAGCCTGGGCATCGTGGGCAGCGCCTGGCTGGGCGTGAGCCTGCTGGCCGTGCACCTGCTGCGCACCGGCTACAAAATCCGGAACTGATTGGATCCATGACATGACCGCCGACCAAATCAAAGACCTTATCGCCGCCGGCCTGGCCTGCGACTACATTACGCTCGAAGGCGATGGCCGCCACTGGTACGCCACCATCGTCTCGCCCGAGTTCGAGGGCAAGCGCGCCATTGCGCGCCACCAGCGCGTGTACGCCACGCTGGGCAGCAAGATGCAGAGCGACGAGGTGCACGCCCTGTCGATGAAGACCTTCACGCCCGCCGAATGGGCGGCGCAGAGCGGCCAGTGAGCCGGGGGGGGGGGCTGCAGATGCTATTAAAAACATAGCTTATACCGCAGCACCCATATGCCATTGAGCCCATTTTTATTTGAAATCTGAATTTCCGACCATGGACAAGCTCCTCATTCGCGGCGGCCGCTCCTTGCAGGGCGAGGTGCTGGTTTCCGGCGCCAAGAACGCCGCGCTGCCCGAGCTGTGCGCCGCGCTGCTGACGGCCGAACCCGTCGTGCTGCGCAACGTGCCCCAGCTGCAGGACGTGAGCACCATGCTCAAGCTCATCCGCAACATGGGCGTCGTGGCCGAGCGCGAAGACGACGGCTGCGTGCGCATCGACGCGGGCCGCCTGAACACGCCCGAGGCGCCATACGAGCTGGTCAAGACCATGCGCGCCTCGGTGCTGGCGCTGGGCCCGCTGCTGGCGCGCTTCGGCGAGGCCACGGTGTCGCTGCCCGGCGGCTGCGCCATCGGTTCGCGCCCGGTGGACCAGCACATCAAGGGCATGCAGGCCATGGGCGCCGAGATCGTGGTCGAGCACGGCTACATCATCGCCCGCCTGCCGGCCGGCTGGAAGCGCCTCAAGGGCGCGCGCATCACGACCGACATGGTCACCGTCACCGGCACCGAGAACTTCCTCATGGCCGCCGCGCTGGCCGAGGGCGAGACGGTGCTGGAGAACGCCGCCCAGGAACCCGAGATCACCGACCTGGCCGAGATGCTGATCAAGATGGGCGCCCAGATCGAGGGCCACGGCACCAGCCGCATCCGCATCCAGGGCGTTGACCGGCTGCACGGCTGCGAGCACGCCGTGGTGGCCGACCGCATCGAGGCCGGCACCTTCCTGTGCGCCGTGGCCGCCACCGGCGGCGATGCCTTCCTGCGCCATGCCCGCGCCGACCACCTCGACGCCGTCACCGAGAAGCTGCGCGAGGCCGGTGTGCAGGTGGAGGCCGTCGAGGGCGGCATGCGCGTGCGCAGCCCGGGCGCCGCGCAGCTCAAGGCGCAGGCCTTCCGCACCACCGAGTACCCCGGCTTTCCCACCGACATGCAGGCGCAGTTCATGGCGCTCAACACGGTGGCGCAGGGCACGGCCACGGTCACCGAGACCATCTTCGAGAACCGCTACATGCACGTCAACGAGCTGCTGCGCCTGGGCGCGCGCATCCAGGTCGACGGCCGGGTGGCCATCTCGGAAGGCGTGCAGCGCCTGTCGGGCGCCACCGTCATGGCCACCGACCTGCGCGCCTCGGCCAGCCTGGTCATCGCCGGCCTGGTGGCCGAGGGCGAGACCGTGGTGGACCGCATCTACCACCTCGACCGGGGCTACGACCGCATGGAAGCCAAGCTGCGCGGCCTGGGCGCAGACATCGAAAGAATCCAATGATCACCCTTGCTCTCTCCAAAGGCCGCATCTTCGACGAAGTCATGCCGCTGCTGGCCGCCGCCGGCATCGAGGTGCTGGAAGACCCCGAGAAGTCGCGCAAGCTCATCCTGCCCACCAACCAGGCCGACGTGCGCGTGGTGCTGGTGCGTGCCTCCGACGTGCCCACCTACGTGCAGTACGGCGGCGCCGACATGGGCGTGTGCGGCAAGGACACGTTGATCGAGCATGGCGCCGAATGGGGCGGGGCCGCGCGCTCGGGCCTGTTCCTGCCGCTGGACCTGCGCATCGCGCGCTGCCGCGTCAGCGTGGCCGTGCGCGCCGACTTCGATTACCAGCAGGCCGTGCGCCAGGGCTCGCGCCTGAAGGTCGCCACCAAGTACCCGGCCATCGCGCGCGAATTCTTCGCCGCGAAGGGCGTGCATGTGGACATGGTCAAGCTCTACGGCAGCATGGAGCTGGCGCCGCTGACCGGCTTGGCCGACGCCATCGTCGATCTGGTGTCCACCGGCAACACGCTCAAGGCCAACCACCTGGTGGAGGTCGAGCGCATCATGGACATCAGCTCGCACCTCGTGGTCAACCAGGCCATGCTCAAACTCAAGCAGGCGCCGCTGCGCCGCATCATCGATGCGTTTGCCTCCGCTGTTACCCAGGACTGAGAATCCACTATGAATTTCGTAGCTGCTCCCGCCCGTCTGTCCAGCGTTTCCAGCACTTTTGAGGCTGATTTCGCGGCCCGCCTGCACTGGTCGGCCGACACGGACGCCGCGATCGAGCAGCGCGTGGCCGACATCCTGGCCGACGTGCGCGCGCGCGGCGACGCCGCCGTGCTGGAATACACCGCGCGCTTCGACGCGCTGCCGGCGACCACGCTGCAGGCCCTCGAACTCACGCAGGCCGAGCTCAAGGCCGCCTTCGACGCCCTGCCCGCCGACCAGCGCGGCGCGCTGCAGGCCGCTGCGGCGCGCGTGCGCGGCTACCACGAGGCGCAGAAGAAGGCCTGCGGCGAGAGCTGGAGCTACCGCGACGCCGACGGCTCCCTGCTGGGCCAGAAGGTCACGCCGCTCGACCGCGTGGGCATCTACGTGCCCGGCGGCAAGGCCGCCTACCCGAGCAGCGTGCTCATGAACGCCATCCCTGCGCACGTGGCCGGGGTGGGCGAGATCATCATGGTCGTGCCCACGCCGCGCGGCGAGAAGAACCCGCTGGTGCTGGCGGCGGCCTACGTGGCGGGCGTCACGCGCGCCTTCACCATCGGCGGCGCGCAAGCCGTGGCCGCGCTGGCCTACGGCACGCAGACGGTGCCCAAGGTGGACAAGATCACCGGCCCCGGCAATGCCTACGTCGCCAGCGCCAAGAAGCATGTGTTCGGCACCGTGGGCATCGACATGATCGCCGGCCCGAGCGAGATCCTCGTGCTGGCCGACGGCAGCACGCCGCCCGACTGGGTGGCCATGGACCTGTTCTCGCAGGCCGAGCACGACGAACTGGCGCAGAGCATCCTGCTGTGCCCCGACGCCGCCTACATCGACGCGGTGCAGGCCGCCATCGACCGCCTGCTGCCCACCATGCCGCGCGCCGAGATCATCGCCAAGAGCCTCACCGGGCGCGGCGCGCTGATCCACACGCGCAGCATGGAAGAGGCCTGCGAAATCTCCAACCGCATTGCTCCCGAGCACCTGGAGGTGAGCAGCAGCGAGCCGCACCGCTGGGAGCCGCTGCTCAGGCACGCGGGCGCCATCTTCCTCGGGGCCTACACCAGCGAATCGCTGGGCGACTACTGCGCTGGCCCCAACCATGTGCTGCCCACCAGCGGCACGGCGCGCTTTTCCTCGCCGCTGGGCGTGTACGACTTCCAGAAGCGCAGCAGCATCATCGAGGTGAGCCAGGCCGGCGCCCAGAAGCTCGGCCCCATCGCCGCCACGCTCGCCTACGGCGAGGGCCTGCAGGCCCACGCCCAGGCCGCCGAATTGCGCCTCACGCGGTGAGCGGCGCGCGCCGCGCCGGTGCCAGCACCGTCGCAACGGCCTCCTGCGCCCAGCGCAGGCGCAGCGGCACCGTACCCTCGGCGCTGGCATAGACCAGGGCCGGGCCTTGCAGGGTCAGGCCCTGGCCCGCGTCCAGGAACAGGTCGCTGGGGCGCCCCGGCTGGGTGATCCATGCGCGCCCGGCCAGCACTTCGAGCAGCGCGCGCTGGCCCGGCCGGCATTGCAGCGGCAGCACGGGTTGGCCGGGCTCCAGCGTGATCTGGAGCACCTGGGAGGAGGGGGAGAGGTTGAGCAGGTTCATGGCTCCACTGTGCGCGCCGGGCCGGACTCGCAACAGCCGCAGGCGGCGGCCAGACGGGGCAGTACAGAACCCTGTCGCAGTGCAACTGTGCTGCCCGGTCTGGTGCCCATCTGTATGGGTTGCCATGGACCGGGGCGATACAGAATGGGGCATGGCCAATGACGACTCCCCTCCGCTGTACCTGCAGATCGCCACGCAGATGGCCGAACTCATCCGCAACGGCACGCTCGCGCGCAGCGCGCGCATGCCCTCGGTGCGCGAACTGGCGCGCCAGCGCGGCGTGGCGCAGAGCACCGTGGTGCAGGCCTACCACTGGCTGGAGGATGCGCGCCTGATCGCGGCGCGGCCGCGCTCGGGCTACTTCGTCGCGCCGCGCCCGGCGGCGCTGCCCGAGCCCTCGGTGTCGCGCAGCCTGCGCCGGCCGCGCGATGTCTCGGTGGACTGGCTGGGCCAGCGCATCCTGGGAACGGCGCATTCCGCCGACGTGGTGTCGTTCAGCAGCGGCACGCCGGGGCCGGACCTGCTCGACGTGGACCGGGTGCGCCGTGCCGTCACCCGGTCTGCCCAGCGCCACCGGCAGTTGCTGTGCACCTATCCCTCGTCCAGCGGGCATGAGGACGCACGCCGCGCCATCGCGCGCTACGCCGTGGGGCTGGGATGCAGCCTGGACCCCGGGCGTATCCTCGTCACCGGCGGCTGCATGGACAGCATCAGCCTGTGCCTGCGCACGGTGACGCAGCCCGGCGACGTGGTGGCGCTGGAATCACCCACGCATTTCTCCTTTCTGGAGGTGCTGCAGGGCCTGCACCTCAAGGCGCTGGAAATTCCCACGCACCCGCGCCATGGCATTTCGCTCGACGCGCTGCAGCTCGCGCTGGAGACGCAGCCCGTGAAGGCGCTGCTCGTCGTGCCCACGCTCAGCAATCCGCTGGGAGCCTGCATGCCGCAGGCCGAGCGCCGCCGCCTGGCGCAGATGGCCGCGCGCCACGGCCTGGCCGTGATCGAGGACGCTGTCTACAGCGACCTGGCGGAGCAGGACGAGCATCGGCGCGCCATCAAGTCCTACGACACGACGGGCCATGTGATGCTGTGCGACTCGTTCTCCAAGACGCTGGCCCCAGGCCTGCGCCTGGGCTGGGTCGAGGCCGGGCGCTGGACCGAGCCGCTGCGCCGCATCAAGGACCTGCAGGCCGGTGGTCAGTCGCCGGTGCTGGAGCTGGCCCTGGCGGACCTGATCCTGCAGACGGGCCACGCGGCCGCGATGCGCCAGCTGCGCACGGCCATCGCCGCGCGCGTGGACGAGGTGCGCCGGGTGATCGCGTCGTCCTTTCCGCCCGGCACACGGGTCAGCGATCCCCCTGGCGGCTTGCTGTTCTGGCTGGAATTGCCCCGCGGCGTGGACACCGTGCAGTTGCACCAGGCCTTTTTGTCAGAGCGCATTCTGGTGCCGCCCGGCACCATCTTTGGCACTGGCGGGCGTTTTCGCAACTGTCTGCGCATTGGCGTGGGCGGCGATTGGACGCCCCACCACGTCAGCGCCCTGCGCCGTGTGGGCGAACTGGCGTGTGCGATGGCGGCGGCGCCCGCGCGGCGGGTGGCATGAGTAGGTACACGAACTTCGTGTTGCACGAAGTTCGTGTAAACTTTCCGCCGTGAAGAACGTCACCATCACCATGGACGACGCGGTCGCCGAATGGGTCCGCGTCGAGGCCGCCAAGCGCGGCAGCAGCGTGTCGCGCCTGCTGGGCGAATGGCTGGCGGACAAGATGCGCCAGGAAGACGCCTACGCGCAGGCCATGCGTGAAGCCCTGGGGTTTGAATCCTGGGGCGCTTCCACGCGGCCCTACCTGGCGCGCCCCGAGCTGCTGGAGCGTTGACGCTATGGCCCAGCCGCTGCTTTTCGTCGACACCTCGGTGTTGCTTGCCAGCGTGGACGAGCGTGATGGCGCGCGCCAGGCCCGCGCCCGCGAGTGGCTGGCGCTGTGCTGGCAGGAGCGCTGCGGGCGCATCAGCTCGCAGGTGCTCAACGAGCTGTACCACAACGCCATCGTCTGCTTCCCCGGCCCGCAGACTCTGCACCTCGTGCGCGCCCAGGTGCGGCGCCTGCGCGTGTGGCAGCCGCCGCACCTCGACGCCTACACCGTGGACGGCGCCTGGGACCTGCAGGACCGCTACGGCCTGGGCTACTGGGACGCGCTCATTCTCGCCTCGGCCCACCAGCAGGGCTGCCGCTATGTGCTGGGCGACGTGCTGCCCCATGGCCGGCAGTACGACGCCGTGCGTGCCGTGAACCCCTTTGTCCTGGCTCCCGCCGAACTGGAATCGCTCGAATGACCTCTGCGCTGGCCGCTGCCCTTGATCGCATCCGCCCCGACGTGCGCGCCATGCATGCCTACGCCGTGCAGGGCGCCGAGGGCCTGCTCAAGATGGACGCGATGGAGAACCCCTTCAGCCTGCCGCCCGCGCTGCAGGCCGCGCTAGGCCAGCGCCTGGGCGCGTTGGCGCTCAACCGCTATCCCGGCCCGCGCACCGACGACCTGCGCGCCGCGCTGGCGCGCCATGCCGGCATGCCCGAGGGTTGCACGCTGATCCTGGGCAACGGCTCGGACGAGCTCATCAGCCTGGTCTCACTGGCCTGTGCCCTGCCACCGGCCGCCGACGGCCGGCGTCCGGTGGCCCTCGCACCCGTGCCGGGCTTCGTCATGTACGGCATGAGCGCGCAGCTGCAGGGGCTGGACTTCGTCGGCGTGCCGCTCACGCCAGACTTCGAACTCGACGAGGCTGCCATGCTGGCGGCCATCGCCCGGCACCGCCCCGCCATCACCTACATTGCCTACCCCAACAACCCCACGGCCACGTTGTGGGACGAGGGCGTGGTGCAGCGCGTCATCGACGCCGTGGCCGCCGTGGGCGGGATCGTCGTCGTGGACGAGGCCTACCAGCCCTTCGCCAGCCGCACCTGGCTGGACCGCATGCGCGCCGAGCCGGCGCGCAACGGCCATGTGCTGCTCATGCGCACGCTCAGCAAGTTCGGCCTGGCCGGCGTGCGCCTGGGCTACCTGATCGGCGCCACCGCCCTGGTGGGCGAGATCGACAAGGTGCGCCCGCCCTACAACGTGAGCGTGCTCAACTGCGAGGCGGCGCTGTTCGCGCTGGAGCATGCCGAGGTCTTCGCCGCGCAGGCCGCCGAACTGCGCGCCCAGCGCACGGCGCTGATCGCGGCGCTGCGCGCCCTGCCCGGTGTTGAGAAATGCTGGGACAGCGAAGCCAACATGGTGCTCGTGCGCGTGCCCGACGCCGCCCGCACCTTCGCCGCCATGCGCGAGCGCAAGGTGCTCGTCAAGAACGTTTCTACAATGCATCCATTGCTGGCGAACTGCCTGCGCCTGACCGTGGGCTCCGCCGCCGACAATGCGATCATGCTGCAAGCACTCCAGGCCTCGTTATGACCTCTTCCGCACTCGTTCCTTCCGCCTCCACCGACCGCACGGCCGAAGTCAGCCGCAACACCGCCGAGACGCGCATCACCGTGCGCCTGAACCTCGACGGCACGGGCCAGTCCAGCCTGCGCACCGGCATCGGCTTTTTCGACCACATGCTGGAGCAGATCGCGCGCCACGGCCTGATCGACCTCGAAGTGCACGCCGATGGCGACCTGCACATCGACGGCCACCACACCGTGGAGGACGTGGGCATCACCATCGGCCAGGCCTTCGCGCGCGCCGTGGGCGACAAGAAGGGCATTCGCCGCTACGGCCACGCCTACGTGCCGCTCGACGAGGCGCTTTCGCGCGTGGTCATCGATCTCTCGGGCCGCCCGGGGCTGGTGATGAACATTCCGTTCACCAGCGGCATGATCGGCGCCTTCGACACCCAGCTCACGCACGAGTTCTTCCAGGGCTTCGTGAACCACGCCGGCGCCACGCTGCACATCGACAACCTGCGCGGCGTGAACGCGCACCACCAGTGCGAAACGGCGTTCAAGGCCTTCGCCCGCGCCCTGCGCGCCGCCGTCGAGCGCGACCCGCGCAGCGCCGGCACCATCCCCTCGACCAAGGGTTCTCTCTAAATTTCAAGCAAAACAGGCCTCCGGCGCTTATCCAGATTGCGCTAACAGCTATGAATTCAGTAGTAAAAACCGTGGCGGTGGTGGACTATGGCATGGGCAACCTGCGCTCCGTGTCGCAGGCTGTGCAGGCCGCCGCGCATGACACGGGTTGGACAGTGGTGGTCACCTCGCGCCCCGAAGAAGTGCGCGCGGCCCAGCGCATCGTGCTGCCGGGCCAGGGCGCCATGCCCGACTGCATGCGCGAGCTGCGCGACTCGGGCCTGCGCGAATCCGTGCTCGAAGCCGCCGCCGCCAAGCCGATGTTCGGCGTCTGCGTGGGCATGCAGATGCTGCTCACGCACAGCGCCGAGGGCGACACGCCGGGCCTCAACCTGATCCCGGGCGAGGTCGTCAAGTTCGACCTGGCCGGCCGCACGCAGCAGGACGGCAGCCGCTACAAGGTGCCGCAGATGGGCTGGAACACCGTGCGCCAGGTGCCGCACGGCGGCGCCGTGCACCCGGTCTGGGCCGGCGTGCCCGACAACAGCTATTTCTATTTCGTGCACAGCTTCTATGCCCGGCCTCGGGACCCGCGCCATTGCGCGGGCGAGGCCGACTACGGCGGCGTGTTTGCCGCCGCGGTTGCACGCGATAATATTTTCGCCACGCAGTTCCACCCGGAGAAGAGCGCGGAGCATGGCTTGCAGCTCTACCGCAACTTCCTGCATTGGAACCCGTGAGCAGCCGGTTACACTTTTCCCGGTAACAACGTTTTTCCACCCCGTTCGGGCTGAGCCTGTCGAAGCCCATTTATCCCCGAACCCACCATGCTTCTGATCCCCGCCATCGACCTCAAGGACGGCCACTGCGTTCGCCTCAAGCAAGGCGACATGGACCAATCGACCACCTTTGGCGAAGACCCGGCCGCGATGGCGCGCAAGTGGGTGGACGCGGGCGCGCGCCGCCTGCACCTGGTGGACCTCAATGGCGCCTTCGCGGGCAAGCCCAAGAACTACGCCGCCATCAAGTCCATCCTCAAGGAGGTCGGTGACGACATCCCGGTGCAGCTGGGCGGCGGCATCCGCGACCTCGACACCATCGAGAAATACATCGACGGCGGCCTGCGCTACGTCATCATCGGCACGGCCGCCGTGAAGAACCCCGGTTTCCTCAAGGACGCCTGCACCGCGTTCGGCGGCCACATCATCGTGGGCCTGGACGCCAAGGACGGCAAGGTCGCCACCGACGGCTGGAGCAAGCTCACCGGCCACGAGGTCGTGGACCTGGCGAAGAAGTTCGAGGACTGGGGCGTCGAGTCCATCATCTACACCGACATCGGCCGCGACGGCATGCTCTCGGGCATCAACATCGACGCCACGGTCAAGCTGGCGCAGGCCCTCACCATCCCCGTCATCGCCTCGGGCGGCCTGGGCAGCATGAAAGACATCGAGCAGCTCTGCGCCGTGGAGGACGAGGGCGTCGAAGGCGTGATCTGCGGCCGGGCCATCTATTCGGGCGACCTCGATTTCGCCGCTGCGCAGGCGCGCGCCGATGAACTCGCGTGAGGTGTGAAACACCCCCCTGAGGCCCTGCGGGCCTTTCCCCCGCTCTCGCAGCGCTGTGCGCTGCGGGCAGGGGGACGCCACCAGCGCGGCGGGGCGGCCCTTGCGCGGTGGCCGCTGGTCCGGGCAGCGCCCATTGCCTGCATGGCATCCGTCCCCAACGCAGTGCATGTTGCGGAAACCCAGCGGCGTGGCTGAAACCTTCCACGGCCAGCCCTGCATCCGCCTGCGGGCCGGCAATGGCGACACCGCCCTGGTGGCGCTGCACGGCGCCCAGATGCTGTCCTGGGTGGCGGACGGGCGCGAGCGCCTCTACCTGAGTCCCCGGGCCGTGTTCGACGGCCAGGCCGCCATCCGGGGCGGCATTCCGCTGTGCTTTCCCCAATTCAACCAGCGCGGCCTGCTGCCCAAGCATGGCTTCGCGCGCAACCTGGCGTGGACCGCGCAGGCGCCCTGGTGGAACGCCGAAGAAGCCGCCACCGTGCAGTGCCTGCGGCTGTGCAGCAGTGATGGCACCCGGGCGCTCTGGCCGCAGGACTTCGAGGTGCGGCTCACCCTGTCGCTGGGCGCGGGGTGGATGCGTGTCCACCTGGATGTCGGCAATACCGGCCAGGCGCCGTGGGAATTCACCACGGCCTTGCACACCTACCTGGCGGTCGATGCGGTGGAAAACGTCCGCCTGGAAGGACTGGAAGGCTGCGCGCGCTGGGATGCCGTGCGGGACAGGCATGGCCTTCAGTCCGGCGTGGTGACCATTGCAGGCGAGTACGACAGCGTCTTCCGCGCGCCCAGGCAGCCCATGCTCCTGCGCGATGGCCCTTGGGGCCTGCGGATCAGCCAGAGCGAGGGCCTGGGCAGCACCGTGGTGTGGAACCCGGGCGCCCATCTGTGTTCACGCCTGGCGGATCTGCCTGCCGATGGCTACCGCTCCATGCTGTGCGTGGAGGCGGCGCAGATCGATGAGCCCGTGCCCCTGGCGCCGGGCGCGCAGTGGCAGGGCTGGCAAATGCTGCGGGTCATGGACACGCGGGAAGCGCCTGCCCCTGGTTGACGGCGGCCACGGTGGCCAGCAACTGTGTCCAGTAGCTGGGCAGGGTGGCCCAGGGGTTGCCCGTTTGCGTGGCGTAGTCGAAGACGCGGTCGGTCGCGTACACCAGGCCCGCATTGGCCAATGGCGTGGCGGCCGTGGCCACGGCGGCTTGCATGGCCTGGCATGTCATGGCGTTGTGGACCAGCATGGCCTGGGTGCTGTTGGCCCGCGCATACAGCCAATCCCCCGTCTGGCGGGGGTCGTAGCCGGCATAGTCGGCGCCCGTGCCCTCGAAGGTGACGAGGGCGTCGGCGACACCCGCGTACCCTTCGGTGGGAACCGTGCCGGGGTTGCCCAGCACGCGCAGGCTGGCATCGCGGGATTTGATGTGGTTGTAGATCTCCTGGTAGAAGCCGAGGCTGGCGGCATTGGCCGCCATTTCGTCCAGGAAGATGCCGCTGATCAGGCCACGCCCGTACAGATCCAGGTAGCGGTCGATGTTGGCCTTGATGTCGGAGACGGAACGCGCGCCCGTGCCATAGCGGGTGTAGACATAGCCCAGCAAGCGGCCGCCCGCTCCGACAAAGTCCTGCGCGGCTTGCAGGTAGCGGGGTTCGGTGCTGCTGAAGATGCCGTTGGCGGGGTTGAGGATGGCGGTGAGCTTCAATCCGGGATGGGCGAGCGCGCTGGCGCTCAGACGGTCCCAGTCGGAGCCCCCTGCCGAGGGATAGAAATAGGCCGGCACCAGGATCTCCAGCGGGGCCGGGGGCTGGCGCAGGTACAGCGTTTGCGTCGCGGAGCCGGTGACACCCGACAGCGTGGCGCTGGCCGTGAGCGTCTGCCGGCCCGCCGTGGCGCCGGTCAGCGTGGTGCTGGCCGTGCCGGAGCGCGTCAAGGCGCTGGCGGGGGCGAAGCTGCCGGCCGGGGTGGAGAAGTTCACCGCCGTGCCATCGGGGGCCGATGCACCGTCCACGGTGATGCGGGCGCTCACCGCGATGGGCTGCTGGAGGGTGAAAACCTGGTTGGCGCTGGCCGGCGCGGTCAGGCTGACGCCGAGCGTGGGGGCCGGCGTTTCGGCCCCCCCGCCGCAGGCCGAGAGAAAGGCGGCCAGGCAGAGCACGCCGGCAGGGAGGCGGGGGGAGATCGGGTGGGGCATGGCGGCAGACTCGGTGCGAGGTTGGAGTCCGATCTTACTGAAGCATGAAGGTCTCGTATTCGAGACGGTTGAACTGGCGCGTGAGCAGGGCCAGGCCGGTGCACAGCGTGATCAGCATGGCCAGAGCGAAGCCATAGCCATACAGCGCGGCCCCGAAATACTGGGTGAAGGCGGTGAGGACGATGTTGAGCACCACGGCCTGCGCGCACAGGAACAGCACGATGCGGCGCTGGTCCAGGTAGAAGAACACGTTCAGCACGGCCATCAGGCCCACCTGCAGGCCCGCGCCCACCACCTGTACCTGGAGCAGGGGCAGGTACAGCTGGGAGATGCCCAGCGCGTTGAGCAGCGATGGGCCCGCGACGAAGGTCATGAGCACGGCCAGGGTCTGGATCTTGGCGATCTCGCCCAGGCCTTGCTGGGTCGAGTAGACCATTTCATCGCGCATGGATTCGATGTATTCGAGCGAACCGCCGCTGCGCACCGCGTCGTAGAACTTGTCGTAGAACTCGACGAAGTCGGTCTCGATGCGGACCAGGAACACGGCCATGCCGGGAATGATGGACAGGTAGGAAAGGAAGACCGGCAGGTCGTAGATCAGCGATGCGCGCAGTCCACCGATGATGGCCTCCGAGGTGGGCGCGAAGTACCAGAACATGAACTTGTCCACCCAGATGCCGAAGTTGTAGAGAAAACCCACGGCGACGAGGGAGGGGTAGAGCATGCCGCGCCGCGCGAAATCAAAGGCGATCAGGCGGCCCTCGGGGTTGAACTCGCGCACGATGAGCAGCCACATGCCCATGAGCAGCACCAGGTTGCCGAGCACGAAGCCCCCGAGCAGCCCCTCCAGGCCCCAGGGGCGCATCAGCAGCGAGGCGGCCACGATGAGCGCATAGGCCGCACCGAACAGCACCGTGATGGCCTTGTAGCGCTTCATGCCCGACAGCAGGATGGTCAGCACCCAGACGCCGCACATGACCGTGAACCCCGCCAGCATCAGCAGGCGGTACACCAGCGCCTCGCCTGGCAGCAGCAGGAACAGCGCCAGCGTGCCGAGCCCGCCCGCGGCCGCCACCACGATCAGCAGCAGGCCGTGCAGGTTGGGCAGGATGGTGTCCTTGCGTTTCTCGAACAGCCGGTCGGAGACGAAGCGCGTGAAGGCCAGTTGCACGAACCCGGTCAGGATCAGGCTGCAGGCCACGAGGTAGGTCACCGAGGTCTGGAACTGCGTGACCAGGTGGGACGGCACCACCACGGTGGCGCTGAAGATACCCACCAGCAGGATGCCGATGATGGAGAACACCCAGGGCCCGGAGCCGATCACGCCCGCGTAGGCGTAGGCCTCCATGAGGCCCACCAGGGTGTTCTTGCGCAACAGGCGGCGCAACTCGAAACCAATGCCCGCCATCAGCCGGACTCCTTCTGGCCCCGCAGGGCCTTTTCGTACACCTTGCGGTAGCGGTCGAACATCATCGTGTCGGTGTAGTAGCGTTCCACGCGGGCGACGGCGGCGGCGCTGGCGCTGTTCCAGGCGGCCGTGTCCGAAAGCAGCGCGATGGAGGCGTCCGCCAGCGCCTGCGGGTCGGCGATGGGGACCACGGCGCCGCTGTGGCCCAGGGCGCGGTCCTCGTCGTCCAGCCCTTCGATCAGTTGCCGGCACGAGCCCACGTCGGTGGAGACCGTTGGCACGCCGGCCGCGTAGCCTTCCAGGATCACCAGGGGCAGGGCCTCGCTGATCGAAGAGAGCACCACCAGGCCGATTTGGGGCATGAGGTTTTCCACGCGCTGGAACCCGAGGAACTTGACGTGTTCCTGCAGGCCCAGGCTCTGCACCAGGTTCTGGCATTCCTGGGCGTACTGCGGATCTTCCTCGGCCGGGCCGGCGATCCAGCCCTCGGCGGCGGGCATCTGGTTGACCACGCGGCGCATGGCGCGGATGAAGGTCTTGACGTCCTTGATGGGCACCACGCGGCCGATCAGGCACAGCACCTGCGGGGGCGTGGCGGGGCGCTGCTGGCGCTGCTGGCGCAGCGGCGCGAAGCGGGCGAGGTTGATGCCGTTGGGGATGTTGAAGGTGCGCGAGGCCTCGGCGCCGTCATGGATCTGGCGCAGGCGATTGGCCTCGTAGAGCGCGATGATGGGGTCGGCGGCGTCGTAGCAGTAGCGCCCCATCCATTCGAAGAAGCGGATCCACATCTGGCGGAAGTACGACAGCTCCGTGGGGTCGCGCTGGAAGACGTTGCGGTTGTCCCGGATCCATTCGCTCTTGAGCAGGTCGATCTGGCGCTCCTTGGTGTAGATGCCATGCTCCGACAGCACCAGGGGCAGGCCGCGGGTCTCGTGCAGCAGCGCGCCCAGGAAGCCGGCATAGCCGGTCGAGGCGCTGTGCAGCGCGCGCACCGGCAGCAGCTGGTGCGCCACGCGCGCCAGCAGCCACAGGGGCTGGAACATGATGCGCACGGTCCAGAAGTAGTCCACGAAGGAGGGGTCGGTGCAGTAGCGCCGGTAGGTGTCGCACAACAGTTCCCAGGCGCGCTCGCTGTAGAGGAAATCTTCGATCCGCAGGCGTCCGCCCGGCATCATCTCGCGCGTGAGGCCGCGCAGGGACTGCAAGGTTTTCGCCCGGTCGGCATCGCCGTGGCGCAGGGACTCCATCAGCGTTTGCGCCATCTCGAAGGCGAAGTCATCGCCACGGCGCGGCTCGGGCATGCCGTGGCTGGACAGATGGTCGTAGAGGTAGTGCTCCTCGAAATGCACCACGTTGGGGGGCAGTTCGTACTTGAAGCCGCTGTAGTCGGAACGGCGGCTGCCGAGAAAGACGATGGCGTAGCGGTAGCCGGGGTAGGCGCGGATGACCTGGTTGATCCAGCTGGAAACGCCGCCGCTGACATAGGGGAAGGTGCCCTCTAGGATCAGCGCGATGTCCGCTTCCTGGGCCTGGGGGTGCTGAACGGCGGGACTCATCGCGCGCTCCAGTAGTCGATCACCGGGCGCAGCCGGGGCAGCGCGCTCCATTGGTCCAGCCGCCGCATCAGTTCGCGCGTGCGGGCGAAATCCCGGCGTTCGAAGCTCAGCTCGGCCTGGTAGGGCAGCACGCGCGTGGCGGGCAAGCCCAGCGCATGTGCCTTGTCATAGGCCTGGGCCGCTTCGTCGAGGCGGCCGAGCGCATGCAGCAGCAGGCCCTGGCGCAAGCGCAGCGGGGCGTTGTCGGGCTGGAGCGCCAGCGCCTGTTCGCAGTAGCGCAGGGACTCGTGGCTGGCGTAGTCGCGCAGATCGCCCTGGGCCAGGTCCTGGTAGATGAATTCCCAGTAGAGGTCCGACAGGTTGTGCGCGGCTTTCAGCGTCAGCGGCCCCGGGCGCTCCGTTCCCTCGGTGGCCTGGGCCACGCGCCAGGCCTGGAGCTCATGGTCCACCGAGCGGCTGATGCGCTGCTCCAGCGTGTCCAGCATGCCGTAGGCCAGCAGGCGCAGGTCTTCGCTGGGGTCGTTCAGGACATTGCGCAGCAAGGGGGAGGCCACGCGGCCGGATACATGCTGCAAGGACACCATGGCGCGCATGCGGGAGTTCATGGGGACTTCCGCATTGCCGAGGAAGGAGCGCAGGCCGGTCTGGCGAAACCCGCCCTTGATGCGCTGGTGCAGGTCGAATTCCGGCAGCTGCAGCGACTCGAAGGTGCCGCGCGGGGGGGGCGAGCGGTAGTAGCGCAGCACCAGCGCGCCCGCCAGCACGCCCAGGAAACCCGCGATCGGCACGGCGTAGCTGCACAGCGCCAGCAGGGCGAGGATGGGGGCGCGCGGCCGTGTCTGCGCGCCACGCAGCAGCGGCAGGATGAACAGGGCCAGCAGGGCGCTGGCGAGGGCATGGGCCAGCAGGTAGCTGGCCAGGGCCGCGTCGGAATGACCGCGCAGCAGCAAGGGACTGCTCCAGGCGGCCAGTTCCATCAGCACGGCCGACAGGCCGAGTTTGGTGCTAAGCATGCGCGATCCCGTGCAGGCGCTGCAGCGTGGCCAGGGGCGTGGCATGGCCCAGCGGCAAATGGTGCGGGTATACGCCGGCATCGGCCAGTGAAATGCCTTCCTTCTGGTGCATCCAGCGTTCCAGCCGGGCCAGGAAACCCTCGGCGGTGGAGGCATCGCCCAGCGGCATCAGCACGGCCAGCACCTGGCGGCCGGGGCCCTGGATCAGCCAGGTTTCATCCATCAGCCGGCGCAGGCGCAACAGCTGCTGCGGCAGGTCGCGTTCGATGGCGGCGGGGGCGAACTCCAGCGCCACGATGACGCTGGGCACGCCGGCCTTCTGGTGCATGCGCCACAGGCGCTGCATCTCGAAGGCGAATTCCGACGGGCATTCGGGCTGCGCCTGCTGCAGCGGCTGCGCCAGGGCCTGGGTGGACAGGCCGTCGGTGTAGTAGCCCAGCAGCAGGTTGATGGTCTGCAGGTTCTCTTCCTGCACGGAGAAGAACGGCATGTCATCAACCAGCAGCATGCCGTACACCTCGCCGCCCAGGTCGAGCAGGGGGGCGGCCACGAGATAGCGGCTGGTCTGCTGCATGGCGGTCGCCTGGACCACATGGCAGAGCTTCCCCGTCTCCAGGGCCTGGCGCACGAGCGGGTCGTCGGCGTGCAGGGGGATGGGAGAGCCGATGCGGGCCAGGGGGTCGGCGGCCAGCCGCTCGCCATCCGCGCGGTAGAGCGCCGCGGCGCTGATCTGGCAGTATTGCGCCAGCAGGCGCAGCAAGGTCTGCGAGTCGGCCTGTACGCTGCCCAGCCCGCGCAGGGTCTTGAGCGCGTCGCGCATCGACATGGGGCGCCCGATCAACTCCTGTTCCAGCCGGTCATGGGACAGGCGCAGCAGGTAGTACTGGCGGATCAGGTGCTCCATGCGCTGGTTCAGGTAATGCTGCACGGTTTCCGCGCGCCGGGTGCGGGCCATCCACAGGCTGGAGAACTCGCCGACCAGCATGACGATGATCAGGCCCCCCAGGAAGAACACCTGGGGAAACTGGTCGTAATGCCCCCGGTTCAATGCCAGCCAGCCCAGCAGCAGCACGCCGGCCGCGCCCAGGCCCGTCAAGGGCCCATAGCGCAGCGCCACGATCACCGGCGCCAGCCAGGCCCAATGGAAATCCGCATGGACCCACAGCGGATCTTCCGGGTTGACCATGAGGCCGATGCCCAGGGCCGTCAGCGGGACCAGCAGGGTTTCGAGCAGGACGATCCACGACGGCACGCCGGTGGCGGCCAGCTTGCCCAGGGGCGAGCCGGCGAAATCCGTGCTGTACGTGGCCCGGGGCAGGGGCTGGGGTTGCGCGGGGGGCTGCTGGCCAGCGGCGGTGGCGGTGTGCATGGCGGGGGCGGGGTGTTTCAGCGCGCGCCGGCCAGGCCGGCCTGCAGCAGTTCACGGATGAGCTTTTGTGCCACGGCCGACAGGGCCTCGCGGCTCCAGCCGCTCTTGCCGCCCGCGCCGCTCCAGACGGTCTCGCCGCTGGCCACGTCGATGATCTGCAGGGTGACGCCCGCCGCGGGCTCGCCGTCCACGCCCACCTTGTAGCGCCACTCATCCACGGCGCCGGCGAGGGCGTAGCGCACTTTCTGTTCGCGGGCCCAGGCCAGGGCTTCCTCCAGGCGCCGCGGTGCGCCCGCGTCGAACAGGGCCTCCTGCTGCGTGTTGCCTTGGTAGCGTTTGACGCGCCCCACGCCCTGGGCGTGCAGGAGGGCCTCGGCGATCGTCTCGGCGCGGTTGCCCGCCAGGGGGGTTTCCGTGTGGTTGGCGAAGGGCAGGACGGCCCAGGTGGCATCGCGCTCCAATGCGGGGGGCTTGCCGCGGTCCATGGTGGAGCAGGCCGCCAGCAGGGCCAGCAACGCGGTGCAGGCCAGGGTCTTCAGGCGGGGCAGGAGGCGGGACGGATGGCGCATGGTGGTTTACCTTGGAGGATGGTCAGTAATGGTTGCGGTAGTTCAGCTGGATTTCGCGGGTCCGGCCGGGCGACTGCGCACCGGATTTGCCCAGGCTCCAGACCAGGCTCAGGTGGTCGGTGCCCAGCAGGCTGCCCGCGAATCCCAGCCGCAGGCTGTAGCCGGGGCCTTGCCGGCTGTGCCAGGTGCGCGCGATGGCGGCGAAGGGGCGCAGCGCGCGTGTGTAGTCGCGCTCGAAGCGCGTGTTGGTGCTCAGCTGGATGCCGTAGAAGCTGAAGTTCTCCGGCAGGAAATAGCCCGCTCCCACTGGAAAGGCTTGCGGGGGCAGGTAGCGCAGGAAGGCCAGATCGGCGCCGGCGAGCCCCGCCGGGTCGTTGCGGCGGTAGGCATGGCCGGACCAGAAGGCGCCGACGTCCACCGTGGGTGCGTCGAGCCGGTAGGTGTGCGTGTAGCTGAGCGCGGTGTGGCGGCCACTGCCGAGCTGGCCGCCCGTCTGCAGCTGGTATTTGTCGCGCCAATGCTCGACGGCGAACTGGTCCAGCCGCGTGGGCTGGTAGCGCAGGCTGGCGCCCAGGCGGTCTTTCATGCCGCCCATGCGCAGGACCAGGCTTTCCTGGGTTGGCAATTGCTTGCCCAGGTCCAGGCGCAGCGTCAACCGGTTGTCCAGGCGCCATTCCTGTTCGGCCTGCAAGGAGTTGTAGCCGGCCAGGCTTTCCCTGCGCGCGATGCGCAGCACGGTGCTGCCGTGGGCGTGCAGCCAGCGCAGTTCGGCCTGCAGCGCATCCTCGGGCGAGGGGTCGTACACGGTTTGGGGCAGCCGCGCGCGCCGGTCGATGTGCAGGAGCCGCAGATCCAGGAACAGCCGGGGGGTGAGCGCCAGATGCAGTTGCGCGCCGGCTTCGCGTTCGTCGATGCTGTCGAGCTGGCGCGAGGTGATCTCGGCGCCCGCATGGTCGCTGAACGCCAGCAGGTTTTCCGTCAGCTGCAGGTGGATGGGGTTGTCGTCGGGCTGGTCGCCCTGGGTCTCGAAGGCGGCGGTCTGCGCCCGCCGGATGTCTCCCACGGCCGCTGCGGCGTTGACACGGTCGTAGCGTGGCAGGCGCTCATCGAAGGTTTCCAGCAGCTGGCCCGTCGCGGCCTTGTCCTTTTCCGCCAGGGCCACGGTGATCTCGGCCCAGAGGGGCCGGTTGGACCGCAGGCTGTGGCTGCGTGCGTACTGGTGCCACAGGAAGCCGCGTTCGGCCGTGTATTCGCCGGCATCTTGCAGCCAGCCGATGGCCGTTTCGGCGGCCGCGTTCGAGAAGCCGCCGCGTGCGTCACGGTCCAGACGCAGCAGTTCGCGCAGCGTCTCCAGCCCCTCGTCCCCCGGGCGCTGCATGAGCTGCAGGCGGGTGCGGGCCAGACGCCGCACTTCATCCAGCCCCTCTTCGGTGAGCCAGCGGGCGCGGGCCTGCGCATGGTCCAGGCGCGGGCCGCCGTCGTTCTGCCGGGCCTTCTGCCATTCGGCGGACAGCAGGTGCCGGCGCAGCCGCCAGGCGCGGTCGGATTGCTGGTTTTGGTCCAGGGCGTCGGCATAGTTCATGAGCCACAGCAGGTCGGTCTGGTGCGAGGCGATCCGTGGCTGGAGGTAGCGCTCCAGCGCCACCGTGGGCAGCGAGAGGGCCTGGTAGGCGGAGGCGAGGGCGTCGTGGACCTCCTCGTCCCGGCTCCATTCGGGCTCGTGCAGCGCCAGCAGCTCGCGCAAGGCCACGGTGTCGTTGCTGTCGATGAAGAGCCACAGCAGCGCATGGCGCATGGCCGAGGACTGGGGCGCCGCCCGCAGCCCCGCTTCGTAGTACTGGCGCGCCTGCGCGTGCTGGCCCGTGTTCTGGTAATAGGTGCCGGCCAGCCGCAGGAACTCGGGCTCCCTGAGCAGGCGCGCCAGCGCATGGCGGCCGGCCTGTGGCGCCGGATCGATCCGGCCCAGCAGGCGCCGGATGTCGGGCCACTGGCTGCGGCTGACATACAGCGTCAGGGCTTGCACCAGATGGCGTGGCTCGTCGTAGCGCTCCCAGGCCAGGGTGGCGATGGTGGCGGCTTCCAGCGGCTGATCGGTCTGGAGGAGGCGGACCAGGGCGTCGAAATCCCCGACATCGGCATCCTCCGTGTCCAGCAGCTGGCGGTAGGCCTGCGTCGCCAGGGTGTCCTTCTGCTGTCTTTCCGCGAGTTGCGCGGTGAAGCGCCAGAAGCCCGGGGCATTCTCGGTGCGCGGCGTGACCTGGCCCTGGGCGGCCTCCAGCCACGCGAGACCTTGTGCCCCCTGCCCGCGCAGCAACGCCAGGACGGCGGCGCGCATGGCGCGTTCCGGGGTGATCTGGGAGGGGTCCTGGAACAGCAGGCGCCAGCTTTCGAAGGCCGTGTCCAGGTCGCCGGCCCGCTTGGCCAGGCCGGCCAGCATTTCGAGCGTGCCGGGCGTGCGCGGCTGCTGGCGCAGGACATCGATGGCGGGCTCGGGGGTGCCGATGCGCTCATGGGCGGCCACCAGCTCTTGCAGCAGCCGGGGATCGCCGGGCTGGCGCTGGAGTTCAAAGCGCAGGGCCTCGATGAGCGCGGTATCGTCGAACTGCCCTGGCGCCAGCCGCAGAACGGCCTGCCAGGCCGCGTTCTTCTGGGTTTGCCGTGCCAGCACGAGCCAGTGCTCCAGGGCCGGTCCGAGGCGCAGGGTCCATTCGGAAACCTGGGCCAGGCGTTCGCGCCAGACCATGTCGCGGGGCGATTGCTGCACGGCGGCGCGCGCCACCAGCCAGGCGTCTTCCAGGTTCCGGTTCTCCAGGAACACGCTGTACCCCAGGGCATAGGTCTTGTCGTCGAACGGCAGGCCGGGACCGGCCTTGGCGTCCGGGGCTGTTTTTTGCACCGCGAGGTGGTAGCGCGGTGCGCCGGGGTGTTCCTGGCCGTCGTGCAGCAACGCCGACGCGATCCCCGCAGGCCTTGCCACGGCGGGCTGCAGTGGCAAGGCCGGGGGGGGCGCGGCCTGCGCCAGCACGCTGTTCTGCCATTGCAGCAGCAGCGCCAGGCGCAGCAACTGCTTCACATAGCGTTCCGCGATGTCGGGCCGGCCCGCGGAGCGTGCCAACTGAACCAGCCGGTGGAGGGTGTCGGGGTCGTCGTGGAGCTCGCCCAGCTCGTGCTCCGCCAGTTCGAGCGCCGCCATGGCCTGGCCGCTCGACTGCATGGCCGCCACAGCCGAGAGGTAATACTGCTTGGCGGCCTGGGCGTCGGGCGCGGACCGGCGGGCCAGCAGATACAGCTCCGCGCTGAGCGGGTGGTTCGAGGCCGCGAGGGCTTCGCGCGCGGCGCTTTCGTAGAGCGAGGCCGCCATGCCGGGCTGTTTTTCGCGCGAGGCCAGGCCACGCAGCAGCAAGATGCCTTCGCTGCGCGCGCCCAGCAGGAAGGCCTGGCGCGTGAGCTGCTGGTGCTGCGCCAGGGGCCAGTCTTCCCGTGCCAGCGCGCCGAGCTGGTGGCCGAGGTCCTGGCGCAAGGCATCGCGCGCGGCCTTTTCCTGGGACGGTGTTTTCTGGTACTTGTTGTACGTGGCCTCCCAAAGCGTCCAGACGGCGTCGCGGTGCAGTTGCGGATCGGTGGAGTCGGCGGCCGGCCGCAGCGTCTCGCGCGCCTGCTCCAGTTCTCCCTCGGTGGCTTGGCGCTGGGCCAGCAGCAGGCGCAGCTGCGGATTGTCCGGATCGCTGCGCAGCAGGTTGTGCAGGTAGGCGGTGGAGAGGGCGGAGTCATCCCGGGCCCCCGCCAGACGCCGCTCCAGGTCCTGGCGCGGGTACAGCAGCCAGAGCGCGCCGCCGACCATGCCGGCCAGCAGGAGCGTCAGCCAGTGGGGGGCCAGGACGGGGCGCTCAACGGGCTGGGCAGAGGATCTGGATGTGCGCGGAAGCATCGGGCAGTTGGAAGGTCTGGATATCGGCGTGTGCGGGCGGCGCCGTGCGCGTGGGCGAGAGCGCGCGCCCGTTGGCGCGGATCTGGCAGGCGCTGGAGGCCGGGGCCAGGCCAAATTGCAGCGGCACATGCCCCTGGAGCGTGAATTCGGTGCGCGCGCCATCGGCGCTGACGCGCCAGTCCTGGACGCGGGCGTTGGCATCGTGCAGGTAGGTGCGCGCAGGCGCGGGGGGCGCGGCGGATTCCTGTGCCCTGAACCAGGCGCTGCCGCCGGTCAGGTGCAGGTAGGTGCCTTCCACGCCCGCACGGTAGCCGGCCACGTTCTGGCTGTCCGCCAGGGCCGGGGCGCCCCATTGCGGCGGCAGCCGCAGGGTGCGCAGCTCGCCCGTGCCGCGCACGCGCCAGCCCTGCCGGTCGCGCGCGATCGTATAGCCATAGAAATCCTGCACCTTGCGGATGTACTCGGAGGTGAACACCGGGTGCAGGGGCTGTGACAGTGCCCAGCGGTAGACCTTGTGCAGCGCGTTCAAGCCGGCACGCTTGCTGGCCGAGTAGGTGTGGTAGTAAATGTCCACCGCCTTGATGCGGCGGGGGCTGTCCGTCATCTCGAAGGTCTCGATGACGCGTTCGAACCCGTAGAAAGGCCCCTGCCAGAGGTTGGTGTAGATGTTCTCGTTGGTGATGGGCGCGTAGACCTGCAGGTGGCCGTTCTTGTGGATGCCATGGCTGCGCACCAGCGTGAGCGAGGGATGGCTGCGCGAGATGAAGGTATCGCCCCCGTTCATGTTGAGCAGCCCGGCGCGGCTGGCGATGGCCAGGGCCTCGGCGCTGGGGGCCGTGTCGCCCGTCCACAGCATGATGCCGACCGGTTTGCCCGCGGGGGCCAGGCGCTGGCGGATGTAGTCCACCGAGCCCACGATTTCACGTTCCAGATCGAAGGTGTAGCCGGGCAGGTCGAGGTGGTAGTCCTTCTGCGTTTCTTCCAGGAACATGCCGTGCTTGGCGCCCTGGTCCCAGAGATAGGGATGGGAATAGCTGTGGCTGGCGATCTCGATGTGGGGCAGGCGGAACATGCGCCGGGCGATGGCTTCGAGCTGCGCGCTCTTTTGCGGATACAGGCCATGCGGCGCGACTTCGGCCTCGATGACCGACATGGTCTGGGGAATGCGGTATTTCTCGAAGACTTCCGTGAGCAGCACTTCGGCGGCGAAGGGGCTGCCGGCCATTTCGGCGCGCGAGGGGAAGCCGTCCCCGTCCACATGGGCCATCAGCAGGCGCCGGCCATTTTCGGTCGTCACGTCGGGCACCGGCATGGGCTGCAGGCGCAGCGCCTGGGTGAGGAAGGCGAAGGGGTCGAGCACCCAGCGCTGCTGCTCCACGCCGGGCAGTTCGGTCATGACGAAGGGGTCCAGCGCGAACCCGCCCCAGGGCATGAGGGCGCCCCCCACGAACACCTGGCCGCGCGCGTCCTGCAGCTCCACCAGGGGGGTCGACCGCGCGGCCATGGCGCCGGCCAGGCGCACCGGGGCGTAGTCGCGCTGGGGCGCGGGCGTGGCGGCCTCGAAACCCATCATGGCGTGCTGGCGCACGGTGAGCAGCGCGCCCTGGGGCTCCACGTGGGTGGCCTGGAGGCCCAGTTGCGCGGCCCAGTCGCGGTCGGGCTGGAAGCCGAAGTCGTCGAGGATGGCCAGGGGCATGCCCTCGGCCACCCGGGCCAGCAGCCAGCGGCTCAGCTCCTTGCTCTTGTGCGCCGGAACAAAGCCCGAGAACCAGGTGGCGACGCCGGCGTAGCGGTCGCGGTGGATGCCTTCGGGCAGCGGCTCGCGCGTGTCCGCGTAGTCCACGACATAGCCCATGTGGTTTAGCGGCATCTGCAGGAAGCGGTGCGCGTTGGTGTAGTTCAGCGTGACCGCCTCGGCACCGTTGTAGAGCACCAGGATGCGCCGGGGCACGACCTCGATGCTGCCCACGCCCAGCGTGTGCAACTGGCTGTCGCCCACCCAGGGGATGAACCCGTGGGCCTCGATGCGCCGGGCGGTCTCGCGCGCCAGGGCGCGGTCGTGCGGCGGCGCATAGTCGATGGCCAGCACGGGCAGGCGGTCGCGTTCCTGGATGGCGCGCAGCTGCTCCAGGAGCCACGCGCGGTCCTCCGCCTTCACTTCCTCGTAGCGCCGGGTGCCCGCGTTCCAGCCCCGGTACAACGATTCGGCCGCCACCATCTCGATCTTGTCGCGCACGTGCGGAACGATCTCGAAGCCCCGGTTGAGGATCAGGCGGATGCCGGGAAAGCGGCGGTGCAGGGTCTCGATGACGCGCACCAGGCCCTCCTGCTGCGCCTTCTCGTCGAAGCGCTCCGCGAGGCGGTAGGAGTCCAGGGTGTCCAGAAAGAAGCCCCGGTAGCCCCGCTCCCACAGCGGCCCCACGACCCGGCTGGCGAAGAAATCCGGCCAGGCCCCGGGGGTCTGGTCGAGCACCACCGAGTCCCAGTGGCCGTTGCGGGCCAACTTCCAGGCGGCGGGAATGTCCGCGAAATAGGGGCGCGAGGGCTGGACCTCGGCGACCGATACATAGGCATAGAGCTCGCTGCCGCTGGCGCGGTGCCGCACGGGGTCATGGCCGTGGCCGGGTTCGACCACGACGGTATCGAAGGCCCTGAATTCCGCCAGTGGAAGGGCGTTCCCGTAGTACAGCGCCACGGCAGGGGCGGCCCGTGCCATGGATGGAGCCAGCAGGCAGGCCAGCAGGCAGGCCAGCAGGCAGGCCAGCAGCCAGTGGACGCGGCGCGCGGCGGAAACCAGGGATCGAGTGGGCATGCCGATGAAGTTCGTGTGCCAGGAGGACGGCACGGACCGGAACGGGAGGGTGGATCGCCACGGTCTTGCACGCTTGTCTCCATGGACAATCGTTGCAAGATGCATCGTGATGTATCCGGGAAAGTGTCGAAATGTGACCGCGGATTCTAGGATTGGATTGATTGATTCAGTGTATGGGTTGTGGATTCTAAATAGAATTTGATGGTTTTCACCATGTGCTTGTATTGGGAAGCCGGGGTTGTCCGGCGAGGAGCAGCAGCTTGATTCTTGTCACTGGCGGAGCCGGCTTCATCGGTTCGCACACCTGCGTGGCCCTGGCGGAGGCGGGCATGCCCTACCTCGTGTTGGACAATTTTTGTAACAGCAAGCCGTCCGTGCTGGAGCGCATCGGGCGCATCACCGGGCACCGGCCGATGCATGTCGAGGGCGATGTGCGCGACGCCGCGTTCCTGAACCGGGTGCTGGCGCAGCACCGGATTCGCGCCGTGATCCATTTCGCCGCGCTCAAGGCCGTGGGCGAATCGGTGCGCGAGCCGTTGCACTATTACGACAACAACGTGGCGGGGACGGTCACGCTCTTGCATGCCATGCGGCGCGCCGGGGTGCGCACCCTGGTGTTCTCTTCGTCGGCCACGGTGTATGGCGAGCCCGCGGCCTTGCCCATCCGCGAGGACTTCGCGCTCTCTGCCGCCAACCCCTATGGCTGGAGCAAGCTCATGGTGGAGCAGGTGCTGGCCGACGCCGACGCCGCCGAGCCAGGCCTGTGGCGGCTGGCGCGCCTGCGCTATTTCAACCCCGTGGGCGCGCACGAGAGCGGCCTCATCGGCGAAGACCCGCAGGGGCCGCCCAACAACCTGCTGCCCTACGTGGCGCAGGTGGCGGCCGGTCGACGCGAGCGCCTGAGCGTCTATGGCAACGACTACCCCACGCCCGACGGCACCGGGGTGCGCGACTACATCCACGTCTGTGACCTGGCCGAGGGCCATGTGGCCGCGCTGCGCTACCTGGAGCGGCACCCGGGCCTGCTGACGGTCAACCTCGGCACGGGTACCCCGATTTCGGTGCTGGAGATGGTGCGGGCCTTCGAGCAGGCGAGCGGCCGCGCCGTCCCGTACCAGGTGGTGGCGCGCCGCCCGGGCGACGTGGCCCAGTGCTGGGCCGACCCCTCCCTGGCCGGGCGCCTGCTGGGCTGGCGTGCCCGCCACGGTGTGGAGCGCATGTGCCAGGATGCCTGGCGCTGGCAGGCTGGCGAGGCATGCAGCCTGGAATGATGCTATTTAATTTGGAGCTGCTAGCGCTTGTTTTTCAAGGGTTTCAATGCGGAATATGCTTGAAACTCAATGAATAAAAGCGCCATAAGCTCTTTTTTTAATAGCATGAAAACCGGCTCTCCGGCCCGGGGCCGCCTGCGTGGTATCTTGCGGGCCTTGTCTTCAACAGCCACATTCCCCGCGCATGCTTGCCAAACGCATCATCCCCTGCCTCGACGTGACCGGCGGCCGGGTCGTCAAGGGTGTCAATTTCGTTGAACTGCGCGACGCGGGCGATCCTGTCGAGATCGCCGCGCGCTACAACGCGCAAGGCGCCGACGAACTCACCTTCCTCGACATCACCGCCACCAGCGACGGGCGCGACCTGATCCTGCACATCATCGAGGCCGTGGCCAGCCAGGTCTTCATTCCGCTGACCGTGGGTGGCGGCGTGCGCACCGTGGACGATGTGCGCCGCCTGCTCAACGCGGGCGCCGACAAGACCAGCTTCAACTCCGCCGCCATCGCCAACCCCGACGTGATCAATGCGGCGAGCGACAAATACGGCGCGCAGTGCATCGTCGTCGCCATCGACGCCAAGCGCCGCAACGCCGAGGAGCAGACGCGCATCGGTGCCGACGGCCAGCCCGTGGGCGCCGGCTGGGACGTGTTCAGCCACGGCGGCCGCAAGAACACCGGCCTGGATGCCGTGCAGTGGGCCACCGAGATGGCACGGCGCGGCGCGGGCGAGATCCTGCTCACCAGCATGGACCGCGACGGCACCAAGGCCGGCTTCGACCTCGCCCTCACGCGCGCCGTGAGCGACGCGGTGGACGTGCCCGTGATCGCCTCGGGCGGCGTGGGCGACCTGGACCACCTGGCCGACGGCATCCAGATCGGCGGTGCGGATGCGGTGCTGGCGGCGAGCATCTTCCACTACGGCGAGTACACGGTGGAGCAGGCCAAGCGGCATATGCGGGAGCGGGGGATTCCGGTGCGACTGTGAGGCTTTTGGCCTTATTGGCGTTGCGGTGCTAGCTATCTTTTTGATAGTTTGCGGCGGTGCTTTTGCTAAGGGTAGAGGCCGGGATGTCGCCCCGGCGGGCGACTCACTTTTCTTTGCTTCGCCAAAGAAAAGTAAGCAAAAGAAAGGCGACCCTACTGTCCGTGACCCCTGCGCTTCGCTCCGGGGCAACCTGCGATGCTCGCGCAGGGGGTGCGCCGTGGAACTCACTGCGCGCTGGCGCGCTCCGTTCGGACAACCACGGCAAGCCAGAGCACGAAGCATGCGTGTCCTTCGGCACGCATGCCCACTCCCTGCGCTGCGCTTCTCGGCACGGCCAGAAGGGAACCCAGACATCCAACATCCATACGGGCCATCGCTGCGCTCGGCCTGGCTTGCGCGGCGCAAAGCGCCGGCGCCCTTGGGGGCCGAGCGCAGCGATGGCCCGTGCGGACTTCAAACCCCTTGTGGCTGCGCCTGCGGCGGGGTGCTTGCGGGGTGGCATGCGCGTCGGAGCGCGCATGCTTGCGTAGACTGACTCGCCGTGGTTGTTCGAGCGCAGCGCGCCAGCGCGTAGCGAGTTTCACGGCGCACCCCGCAAGCGCCCCGGCGCAGGTTTGCCCCTTCGCAACGCGAAGGGGTCGCAGACTTGGGGTCGCCTTCTTTTGCCTTCTTTTCTTGGCGAGACAAGAAAAGAAGGTGCCCCGCCGGGGGCACATCCCGGCCTCTCCCCTTCAACGAAGCGCACTGTCAAAAATGATAGCTGCCAGCGCACAACCCATAAGCGCTGGAGATCAAAGAACTCAATCCCGCGTCACCCGCAACACTTCTTCGCGCGTGGTCACGCCCGCCGCCACCAGCCGCTCGCCATCGTCCCGCATCAGCGTCATGCCATTGGCCAGCGCAGCCGCCCGGATGTCCGCCTCGGATGCCTGGTTGTGGATCTGCGCGCGGATGGCGTCGTTGGTCACCAGCAGCTCGAACACCCCCGTGCGCCCCGCATAACCCGTGTGGCCGCAGGCCTCGCAGCCCTTGCCGGCGCAGGTGTGGCAGACCTTGCGCACCAGCCGCTGGGCCAGCACGCCGAGCAGGGAGCTGCTCAGCAGGAAGGGCTCCACGCCCATGTCGGTCAGGCGGGTGACGGCGCTGGCGGCGTCGTTGGTGTGCAGCGTGGCCAGCACCAGGTGGCCGGTGAGCGAGGCCTGGATGGCGATCTGCGCGGTCTCGAAGTCGCGGATCTCGCCGATCATGATGATGTCCGGGTCCTGGCGCAGGATGGCGCGCAGGGCCTTGGCGAAGCTCAGGTCGATCTTGCCGTTGACCTGCGTTTGGCCGACGCCGGGCAGCTCGTACTCGATCGGGTCCTCCACCGTCATGATGTTGTTGCGCGTGGCGTCCAGGCGCGACAGCGCGGCGTACAGCGTGGTCGTCTTGCCCGAGCCCGTGGGGCCGGTGACGAGCACGATGCCGTGCGGCTGCGCGATCAGGCCTTCGAAGCGGCGCAGCGTGTCGCCCTGCATGCCCACGGCCTCCAGGCTCAGCTTGCTCTCGCTCTTGTCCAAGAGGCGCAGCACCGCGCGCTCGCCGTGGGCGCTGGGCAGGGTGGAGACGCGCACGTCGATGGCGCGCGTGCCCAGGCGCAGGCTGATGCGACCGTCCTGCGGCAGGCGCTTTTCCGAGATGTCCAGCTCAGCCATGATCTTCAGGCGCGAGATCAGCGCGGCATGCAGCGCGCGGTTGGGCTGCACCACCTCGCGCAGCGTGCCGTCCACGCGGAAGCGCACGCTGCTGTGGCGCTCGTAGGGCTCGATGTGGATGTCGCTCGCGCCGTCGCGCGCGGCCTGCGTGAGCAGGGCGTTGAGCATGCGGATGATGGGCGCGTCGTCGGCGGCCTCCAGCAGGTCCTCCACGGCGGGCAGCTCCTGCATCATGCGCGAGAGGTCGGCGTCGGACTCGACCTCGCTCACCACCGTGGCGGCGCTCGATTCGCCCTGGGCGTAGGCGGCGCTGATGCGCTGGGCCAGCGCATGGGCATCCAGCGGCAGCAACTGGCGCACCGGATGCTTGCGCAGCACCTCGCCCAGCAGCGCGGTGTCGGGCGTGGGGCCGTGCCAGAGCACGAGCCGCTGGCCGTCGTCCTCCAGCAGCAGCTGGGCGGCGCGGGCGAAGGCGTAAGGCAGGGGGTGGCGCATGGGCGGCGGCCTCACTGCGGGGCGGTAGGGGCCGGTGCGGGCGCTGCTGTCTCGGGCGCGGGCGCGGGGCGCAGCGGCGGCAGCACGGGCGCGCCCGACACCGAGCCCAGCACCGAACTGCGCGCGGGCTGCACCACCTGCTGCTGCGCGCGGATGGCCTCGTAGCGGTCGATCATGAGCGCATCGCTGGAGGCCGCGTCGCGCACCACCACGGGGCGCAGGAAGATCATCAGGTTGGTCTTGCGGCGCGAGCGGTTCTCGCTGCGGAACAGGTTGCCCAGCACCGGGATGTCGCCCATGAAGGGCACCTTGTCCTCGCCCTGGGCATAGCTGTCTTCCAGCAGGCCGCCGATGACGATGATGCTGCCGTCTTCCACCAGCACATTGGATTCGACGGAACGCTTGCTCGTGGTCGGGCCGTTGGTGTCCTTGAGCGTGGCCGTGTCCACCTTCGAGATCTCCTGGTAGATCGCGAGCTTGACGGTGCCGTTCTCGTTGATCTGCGGGCGCACCTTGAGCATCAGGCCCACGTCCTTGCGCTCCACGGTGGTGAAGGGGTTCACGGCGCCGCTGTTGCCGCCGGTGTTGGCATACGAGCCCGTGGGGAAGGGTACGTTGTTGCCGATGACAATCTTGGCCTCTTCGTTGTCCAGCGTCATCAGGTTGGGCGTGGAGAGCACGTTGGCGTCGCCGCTGTTCTGCAGGAAGTTGGCCAGCGCGCCCAGGTAGTACTGGCCGCCTACGCGCGGCGCCAGCGCCAGGTTGAGCCCGCCGCCGAGCGAGTTCACGGCCGTGCCGATGCTGCTGGCGCTGCCCGAGGCCAGCGCCGTCGTCAGGCCCAGGATGTTGGCGCCCGAGGCGCCCGAGTTGGTGCCGATCACGCCCAGCGTGCCGTCGCCCTGCTTGCCCATCACGCCCTGCCACTGGATGCCGAACTCGGCCAGCTTGTTGGCCGTGATCTCGACGATCAGGCTCTCCACCAGCACCTGCGCGCGCCGGCCGTCGAGCTTGTCGATGACGGCGCGCAGCTGGCGGTACTGCGGCTCGGGTGCGGTGATGATGAGCGAGTTGGTGGTCGGGTCGGCCTGGATCTGCCCGCCCGTCGAGGGCTGGTTGCTGCTGGCGCTGCTGGTGCCCGTGCTGGAGGTACCCAGGCCGCCGCCGCTGCTGGAGCCGCCCAGGCCGGTATTGGTCTGCGGTGCCATGCTGGTGGATGTGGCCGCCGGGCTGGTGGTGCTGGCGCCGCCGCCGCTGGCCGCGTTGCCGGTGCCGGCGGCCATGGCGGCGCGCAGCGTGGTGGCGAGCTTGGTGGCATCGGCGTTCTTCAGGTAGACCACGTGGATATTGCCGCTGGCGGCGCTGCTGCCGGGCGCCGGCGGCTGGTCGAGCTTCTCCACCAGGGCGCGCACCTGGGCCACGCGCGCCGGGTTGGCGGCGCGCAGCACCAGAGCGTTGCTGCGCGGCTCGGCCAGCAGCGTGGTCTTGAACGAGGTGTCGGCCTGGCCTGGCGCGGCCGCCGCCGCGCTGGGCGCGCCGGTGGCGGAGCCCGCGTCGATCAGGCGCGAGACCAGCGGCGCGAGGTCGGTGGCGATGGCGTGCTTGAGCGGGATGATCTCCACGTCGCTGGCGCTCGACACATCCATGGCCGCGATGATCTTGCCCAGGCGCTGCAGGTTGTCGGCGTAGTCGGTGATCACCAGCGCGTTCGTGCCGGGGCTCACGTTGATGGTGTTGTTCGGGCTGATGAGCGGGCGCAGCACCGGCACGAGGTTGCTGGCGCTCTCGTAGTTGAGCTTGAAGATCTGCGTCACGATCTGCCCGCCCGCCGGGCCGCTGCCGCCGCTTTGCGCCACGCTCACGCTGCCGCCCTGCAGCTTGGCGTCGGCCTCGGGCACCACCTTGTAGAGCCCGGCGGACTCGACCACCGTGAAGCCCTGCAGCCGCAGCGCCGCCAGGAACTGCTGGAACGCGGCAGCGGGCGGCACCGGGCGCTCGGTGACCAGGTTGAGCTGGCCCTTGACGCGCGGGTCCACCACCACGTTGCGGCCGGTGATGGTGGCCATGGTGCGTGCCACGGCCTCGATCTCGGCGCCCGCGAAGTTCAGTGTCACGGGCTCGCCCGCGCGCACGCTGGCCGTGCCCGTGCCCACAGCGGTTTGGGCATGGATTATGCCGCTAAAGCTTGCCAGTAAAGCGCTGGTAGCTATTGTTGTGATAGCGAATGGCAGGCGATGCTTGGTCAGGGAGGTCATACGGTTTCCAGGTTCAACCCAGCGAAATGAGGGAGCGCGCGCCATTGCGCCGCCCGATGATGTTGAGCAGGTTGGACAGCGCGCCCTCGCGCTCGGGCGCGGCGCTGGCCTCACCCGTGAAGCGCAGGCGCTGGCCCACCCATTGGCCGTTGCCCGAGAGCTGCAGGTCGCCCCGCAGGGTCTGCAGCGCGAGCGTGGGCGCGGCGCCGCCCGCCAGCGTGAGGCGGTAGCTGCCCATGGGGCGCAGCGTGGACAGGCGCGAGGAGATCTCCAGCGCATCGAGCCGCGCCTGGCCCGCCAGCACCAGGCGCCCGGCGGCCCAGTCGGCCTGCAGGCCCTGGGTCTGCAGCGCGAGCTGGCCCTGGGGCTGCAGCGTGTTCCAGGGCGTGCCCAGGCCGGTCAGCACGGCGGCGGGCCACTGGCTCTGGCCATCGGCGACGGTGACGTGGGCGCCGTTCCAGCGTGGCCGCAGCGCCAGGTGCAGCGGCGCCGGGGTGCAGCATTCGGCGCGGACCTCTGCCCGCAGCCCGCTCCAGCCGGGGCGCAGCCGCCAGTGCAGGCGGCCGGGCAGGGCGGCGCGGTCCTGGCTGGCGGCGCCGCCGGTCAGCACCAGCCGCGCCGAGCCGTTCCAGGCCGTGCCCCTCGGTTCGGCCAGCAGCACGCGTTCGCCGCTGGCCTGGGCCACGCCGGCGGCCAGCCACCGCGCGGGCATGAAGGCGAGCACCGCGCAGGTGGCGCCAGCGAGCAAGCCCGCCACGGCCCAGCCCCACGGGGCCTGCGCTCCGGGTGGCGGGGTGTGGCGGCGGGGGCGGCTCACGGCGTAGTCGTTCACGCGTTCTCAGCGTTGCGGCAGGGCCAGCACGATGGTGCCGTCCCAGCGCACCGGGGCGGTGGCCTGGGGGCGCTCGGGCTGTGGGGCCGTCCGCGCGGCACGGCTTTCGGCGGGCTGGGCGCGGACCAGGTGCATTTCCTGGGGCACGGCCCGTGCGTTGGCGCGCGCCTGTGCCAGCCAGGCGGCCAGGGCATCGGCGGGCGTGCCCCGGAGGGTCAGTGTGGCGCGGTCGCCTGCCAGGGCAAGGCGGGCACTGGCGCCCAGGGTTTCGGTCACCGAGGCTTGCAGGGCACGCTGGGCCTCGTCGGGGTTGGCGCGTGGCAGGGCCTGCAACTGCACGGCCTCGGCCTGCAGGGCCTGCATGCGCTGCAGCTGTGCGTCGAGGGCGGCATGGCGCGGGCCCGCGCCGCGCAGCGTCTGCAGCGCCGGGGCCAGCGCCAGCCACCACAGCAGCGCGGCGGCCACGAGCGCGCCAGCGGCAAGCAGCAGGTTCTGTTCGCGCGGCGCCAGGGCCTGCCAGCGGGCCTGCAGGGCGGAGGAGGGGCTGTCGGTGCGGTGCATGCCGGGGGTCATGGGGTGGGTGTGGTGCGCAGCACCAGGCTGTCGCCCTCGGTGCGCAGCTGGTGGCCGCTGGCGTGCGCGGTGCTCTCGGCCGTGGCCAGTGCCTGCGGGTCGAGCGTGATGCCGCGCAGGCGCAGTTCGCCGCTGGCGTAGTCGAGGGCCGTGGGGGGCTGCCCTGGCGGCAGGGCCTGGGCGGCCGCGGCGAGCAGGGGTTCGAGGTCGCGGGGCGAGAGTGTGCCGGCGGCCTGGCGCAACTGGACCAGCTCGCGCTCCATCTGCACCGGGGCATCGACCACCACCTTGACCTGCGGGAAGGTTTGCGTGAGGGTGCTGTGCACGCCGGCCTGCTTGGCGGCGAGCGCCTGGCGCTCTTGCCAGGCCCAGGCATTGAGGCCGGCCAGGTGGGCGAGGGCCAGCACCAGCGCGCCCCAGCGCGCTGCGCGCCATTGCGGCGCGCGCAGCAGGGCGCCGGCCAGTCCGCCAGCCTTGCGCAGCGCGCGCGCATGGCCGGAATTGGCGAGGTCGAACTGCGCCAGGTCCCAGCCGCCGCGCGCCGCGCGCAGGACGCGCTCGCTGTCGGTCAGCAGGTGCACCGGGCGGCCCAGGGTTTTCTCCGCCAGCGCGGCCACGGCAGGCTCGGCCAGCACGGGAAGCGGGTCCTCCCCAGGTGGCGTGGGCCCTGCCAGCGCCAGCGCGGCGGCCGAGAGTGGCAGCACGGCCACTGCCTGGGCCTCGCCCTGGCCGGTGAGAACCAGCAGCGCATCCTCGGGCGTGCCCAGGGCGTGCAGCTCGCACTGGCCGCTCGCCGTGGGGCCGGGCGCGAATTCGGGCACCACGCGCGCCACTGGCCGGCCGGAGGCTTCGAGCGCCTGCAGCGACTCGCGCAGCCAGGCACGGTCGCAGATGGCGACCCAGGCCAGGGCGCCGGACTTGGCACCGGGTTCCAGCGCGAAATGCAGCTGCGCGGGCTCATCGAGCAGGCGCTCTTCCAGCAGGCCTTCGAGCACCGGACGCAGGCGTGGGGCCTGCAGACCGACGCCGGGCGGCAGCTGCACGCGCTGCCACGACAGGGCCTGCGCCGGCACCACGGCCACCACTTCTCCCGCGCGGCCGGGGGCGGGCAGCAGGGCGGCCGGGGCGCTGGCATGGCGCGTGGCGCCGTGGCCGTCGGCGCTCAGCGTGTAGCGGTATTCGGTGGCGGGGCCGGAGCGCGCCAGGGGCAGGGTGAGGATCAGGGTGCTCATGGACGGTTTTCGCGGGCCATTGTAGGGGGCATGCCGGCCTGGAGCTGTGCGCCTCGCTCGCGCCAGACCGTGGCCACTTCCAGGCCCTGGCGGCGCACCAGGGAGCGCTCCTGCACCACGGCGTCGCCCAGGCGCAGGCGGCCATGGACCTCGAAGAAGGACGATGCCACCGCGTGGGCATTGCTGTCCACCCTCGCGGTGGGATTGAGCAGCGCGGTGACTTCGTCGAGGGATTTGAAAGGCTGCATCTGCCGCACCGCCATGATCTTGTTGGCGCCCGCCAGGTCCAGCCCCTCGATGCCGGCCAGCAGCGCCTCGACCCCGGCGGTGTTGAGGTTCAGTGGCTTGCGCTCGGGCAGCAGCGTGACGTGCGGCGCCAGGGCCGCGATGGTGGCTGCCGACAGTCCCAGCCAGGTGAGCTGTTCCAGGGTCTGCGGCATCAGTGGCGCGCTCGCGCTGCCGGCGGCGGGCTCCTGTGCCTGGCGCAGTCCCTGCACCAGCACGGTCAGTTCCTGCCCGGGCAGGCCCAGTTGCGTGAAAAGGCGCGTGAACTGGGCCAGCGTGGCCTCGTGTACCGTGGTGCCGTTGACGAGGTTGGCCAGGTTCAGGCGCGACTGGAGGTCGATGATCCGGCCCGAGAGAAAGGCGTCCTGCACGCCGGATGCGGCATCGTCCTGCTGTGCCACGTTGCGGTCGGCCGCCAGGAAGGTGGACAGGCGGGCTTCCTCCAGCGGCACGGCCCAGGGCTCTGCCAGGTGGTCGGCGCCGCCGGCGCGCCCATCCTCGACAAGGATCAGGCGCGACCAGTCGAGCGCGCCCAGCAGGATCCAGGCCGACTGCACGCGGGCGCGCTCGGCGGTCTCCACCTCGATGGCGCGCCACTGCCGCCACAAGGCCGCGGCGGCGAAGGTGGCGACCAGCGTCACGGTGAGCATGGCGGCGAGC
The DNA here is from genome assembly GCF_003604195.1 of Simplicispira lacusdiani. Lineage (GTDB taxonomy): Bacteria > Pseudomonadota > Gammaproteobacteria > Burkholderiales > Burkholderiaceae_C > Simplicispira > Simplicispira lacusdiani. The sequence continues at coordinate 5,576 of NZ_QXGR01000002.1, read as the reverse complement.
AGCGCCGCGCCGCGCGTGCGCTCGGGCGATGGGAGGTGCGTTCTCACGTCTTGCCTCCGCCCTTGCGCGGGTTGATCCAGTCGCGCGTGATCTGCCCGGCAAGCGCCTGGCCGGGCGGCAGCTCGATCTGCAGGCGCACGCCGTCCGGGATGAGCGCGCTGGCGGCGACGGCGCTGTCGGCCGGAGTGTCGCCGCTGGACATGGGGTTGGTCCAGGCATCGCCCCGGTAGTAATACACGCGCCAGCCCGCTAGCGGGAACAGCGCCACCTCGCCGCGCCGCTCGGCCTCGCCGGGGTTGCGGGCCCAGGTCGCGGCCTGCAGCCAGGCCTGCTGCCATTGCGCGCGGGTGCGCAGCGGCGGCGACTGCCAGCGCAGCCACAGGTCCTGGCCCTGCACATTGCGCCGCGTCCAGGCCACCACGATCGCGCCCTCGTCCACCAAGGCGCTGCCGCGCCGTGTCAGGCGCAGCACCTGGCCATCCCAGTCCAGTGGCATGGCATGGGGTAGGGGTTGCAGTGCGTCGAGGTCCGCGCTCCACTGCGCCAGCGCGGTCTGCAGGGTCAGGAGCTGGTCGCCGCGCGCGCGCGTCTGTTCCTGCGCGCGCACCATGCCATCGAGCCCGCGCCAGCTCAGCAGGGCCATGAGGCCCATGGCCGCGATGGCCACGAGCAGTTCCACCAGCGTGAAGCCGCGGGAGCGGGCGCCTGGACGCATGTTCAGCGCCTCCCGATGATGGTGGAGAGGCGCAGCACCGGGCTGGCCGCTTCATCGAGCACCTGCGCATCCACGCGCCGGAAGCTCGGGTTGGGCGTGGGCCGCACGATCACGGCCACGCTGAACACGCGCCCGGCCTGCTCGCAGGGCTGGCTGCTGTCGCCCACGTCGGGCATCTGGCGCGACAGGCGGGCCTTGATGAGTTCGTTTTCGGCACAGACCTGGGCCAGCAGCACGTCGGACTGGCGCTGCGCGTTGCGCGTGAGCGCCGCGGTGGCCTGGGAGCCGGCCATCAGCGCGATGGCCACGATGCCCAGGGCCACCAGCACCTCGACCAGCGTGAAGCCGCGCTGAGGCCGTGTCATGGCTGGGCCTCCACGGCGAAGGGCCGCAGCCCGTCGGTGGACACCCGCAGCATGCGCCCGGGAAGAGAGGGGTGGGACAGCAGCACCTGTTGGGAGGCAATCAGCGGCTCGGGGCCCAGCACCAGCGCGGCCGGGCCGAGCACCTGGGTTTCGGGAACCAGCCATTGCGTGGGCAGCGCGGTGGCGGGCAGGCCATCGAAGCGGAACCCGCCGGGCACGGCGCGCCATCGCACCGGCGTGCCGCTGGCGCGCGATTGGGCGCGGCCTGCTTCTAGCAGCGCCGCCAGCCGTTCGGCCTCGCGTTCGAGCTGCGCCTGCCCGCCGTCGCGCAGCGCCAGTCCCACGCCGGCCGTGGCCAGCGCCATGATGGCGACGACCACCAGCAGCTCCAGCAGGGTGAAGCCCCGTGCCGCCGCACCGCTCCCGGCGGCCCTTGCGCGGCGTCCGCTGACAGGGGACGAAGCCCGTTTCATGCGCTGGAGATGACCGAAAAAGGCGAGCGGTTTATTGCCAACTGCCGATATCGGCGTCCTTGCCCTCGCCGCCGGACTGCCCATCGGCACCGAACGACATCACGTCCACCTCGCCCTTCACGCCGGGGCTCAGGTACTGGTAGGGGCGGCCCCAGGGGTCGTTGGGAAGCTTTTCGAGGTAGGGCTTCCAGTTCAGCGGCTGTGGGCCCGAGGTCGGCTTGGCGATCAGTGCCTGCAGACCTTGCTCCGAAGTGGGATAGCGCTGGTTGTCCAGGCGGTAGAGCTTGAGCGCCTGCATGAGGTTGGTGACATCGGTGCGCGCCGCCGTGGTGCGCGCGTCGTCGGCGCGGTCGAGCACGTTGGGCACGATGAGCGCTGCCAGCACGCCGATGATGACCAGCACCACCATCAGCTCGATCAGGGTGAAGCCGGTCGTCGCATATCGGCGAACACGTGAGGAGCGGAAGAAGCGTGAGTTCATGGCGGTGATCGTCCTGAGATTCCGAAAGAGTGCTTGGCGTGAATGATAGACGCGTGATGGTCTCGTCTTTGAAAGTGAGGTGCCTGGGGCGACGGGTTCAGAAATTCTCTTGAATTACACATTGTTTCGTTGCTGTTGGTTTTTATTGGCATTGTGCTCAATTTTGCTAAATATCAATACGGGTCACTGACCCATAGGTATCTTTGTTGTTCAATATTATGAAGTGCAGACCTGCCGCATCGCTCGATAGGAGACAGTGAATGGTTGGCGTCAGAAGAAATTATCCATGGGCAAGCATGAAAAATATGAAAAATATGAAAAATTATCCCAGGTGGCTTCGGGGGCTGAGAAATTGTATGGCGCTACTTCTCTCCTTGAAATGGGCTGGTGCCATGGCGATTTTGTGCTTGTTCATGCAGTCGGCATGGTCTGGTTTGGGATTGTTGAAGGAGTACAATTCAAATATCCATAATGGAAATAAATGGTTTTACAGCAGAGATGCTGCGTGCCGGGATGAATATGAATACTGGCGAAGTCAGAGCGAGAGATATAATCCTGGCTTATTGTCTTGGATATATGTTGGTCCGCAAAATACAGGGCCATGGCATGGTACATGGGTCGGTGAATGTGTCTGGGTGACTGTTAATCCATGGAGCGGCGAAAACTCACACAAGACATCATTGAACAGTCGCATAAGGTCTGACTGCCCAGAAAACAGCACACTGATAGACGGCAAGTGCAACTGCAATAATGATTACCAGGAAGATCTGGCAACCAATCAATGTCGACCTTTAAGGCCTATGTGTGGTGCCGATGGGCAGAGCGGAGGGAAGCCCATCATTCCGCTGTATGGCGAAGAGTTTTTGGTTGAAACAGATTGGGCAGAGCAAGGGCCTGGTGCTCTTTCCTTTGTCCGTATTTACAGTAGTTTGCGAGCCAAGGATTCCTCCCGCATGGGTAATGGCCTGGGGCTGGCATGGAGTCATATCCATGCGCCCGTATTGGCATTTGCGCCGGTGATGGCTCCAGAATCTGTAGGCATCATTTTTGCCGATGGTAATCTGCGGTCCTTTGCAAAGGCGGGGGGCGACATTTGGCGGCCGTTGAATAGTGCCGACATGCTGCATCGCGAGACGGATGGCAGTTGGAAGTATGTATATATGGGGCAGGGTCTGGCCCTTGGCGGGGATTCCGGGAAAACGATTATTTTCTCGGCCAATGGAAAGCTGCAATCAGAGACTGAGCGCAACCAATGGAGAAAAACTTATAGCTACGACAGAATGGGGCGTTTGTCTTCTGTGCAAAACTCCTTCGGTCGCAAGCTGGATTTTATTTACACCAATGACAAGATCACGTCGCTGATCACGCCAGATGGCAGTCGGATCGGATATTCCTACGATGAAAAGGGTCGATTAAGCGCCGTTGTTTTCCCGAACGGTACAAGTCGCAACTATCTGTATGAAAACGCCGGCTATCCCCATGCCTTGACCGGCATCGTGGATGAGAGCGGCCAGCGCTGGGCAACGATTGCTTACGATGGGCAAGGGCGGGCTGTCAGTACCAGTCTTGCAGGTGGCGCCAATGCCTACCGGATGGAAAGTCCGGCCGCTGGCAGCGCAACCGTGGTTGACCCTTTGGGCACGCAGCGCACTTACCAATACGCAGGCAAGATGGGACAGTTGGTTGTCAAGGGGGGGAATCTGCCAGGAAATGATCCAGCCAAAGACAGCGCCGCCAGTCGCGAGCTCAGCGACCTTGGTTTGGTCGAGCAAGAAGTGGATTTCCTTGGGGTCAGACAAACCCGCCAGTGGGATACCGCTCGTCGCCTACCCATTGCTGTTACACAGGCTGTAGGCCTGCCCGAATCCCGCAATACTCAATACCAATGGCACCCCCAATGGAGCTTGCCCACCAAAATCACCGAAGTAGGCCGCACCACCGAATACACCTATGACGAACGCGGTAATCGCCTGTCGCAAACCGTGACCGACGGCACCACCGCCCGCACCACGCGCTGGACCTACACCCCCCAAAGCCTGGTCGCCACAGAAACCGCCCCCAACGGCGCGGTGACCAGCTACCAGTACGACAGCCTGGGCAACCTCACCCAAAGCACCAACGCCCTGGGCCACACCCAGCGCTACACCCACGACGGTGCAGGCCGCGTGCTCACGCAGACCGACCCCAACGGCGTGCTCAGCACCTACACCTACGACCTGCGCGGGCGCATGCTCAGCGCCAGCGTGGGCGGCATCACCAGCCACTACACCTACACACCCAGCGGCCAACTGGCCAGCGCCCATTTTGCGCACGGCCACCGCATCAGCTACCAATACGACGCCGCCCAGCGCCTGTTGGGCTGGAGCGACAACCGCGGCGCCAGCGCCAGCTACCAGCTCGACCCCATGGGCAACCGCACCAGCGAAGAAATCCGCAATGCCCAGGGCCACCAGGTATGGCAACTGGCGCGCAGCATCAACAGCCTCAACCGCGTGGAAAGCATCATCCAGGCTGGGCAAACCACCCGCTACGGCTATGACGCCAACGGCGACCTCACCAGCACCACCAACGGTCTGGGCGAAACCACCTACTACGGCCTCGACGCCCTGCGCCGCGTGCAAACCCTCACCAACGCCGCCAACGCCAGCGCCGCCCTGGCCTACAACGCCCAGGACGCCATCATCCAGGCCAAAGACTACAAAGGCGTCAGCACCACCTACCAGCGCGACGCACAAGGCAACCCCACCCAGGAGACCAGCCCCGACAGCGGCCAGCAGCGCACCCAGTACGACGCCCTGGGCCTGCCCCAGCAAGTGACCGACGCCCTGGGCCGCATCACCACCTATGAGCGCGACCTGCTGGGCCGCCCCACGCGCATCACCCACCCCGATGGCGCCAGCACCACCCTGCAGTACGACCAGGGCACCGTGGGGTACCTGAGCAGCATCACCGATACCAGCGGTACCACCACCTACGAGCGCGACCCCCAGGGCCGCATCACCCGCAAAACCCAAACCCTGGCCAGCGGCAACACCCGTAGCATCGGCTACCAATACGACGCCAGCGGCCTACTGGCCAGCACCATCTACCCCGGCGGGCAGGTACTGCAATATCAGCGCGATGCCACCGGCCAGATCACCGCGCTGGCCTGGGCCGGCCAAAGCCTGGTGCAAGCCATCACCTGGAGCCCCCTGGGCCAGCCCCAGGGCTGGAACTGGACCCTGCCCGGCGCAGCCACCAGCCTGAGCGCCAGCCGCAGCTACAACAGCGCAGGCCAGGCCACCGCGACAGAAACCACCAGCCAGCAGTACGATGGGGCAGGGCGCATCCAAAGCCTCACCCAACATCTGTGGCACCCCGCAGACACCGACAGCGGCCACAGCACCCTCGCCCAAAGCCCCACCACCTGGAGCGTCAGCTACGACCGCGCCGGGCGCCTGAGCGCCCTCACCAAAACCAGCGGCAGCGGCCATGCAAAGGACACCACCACCTACCAATACGACCCCAACGGCAACCTCACCAGCAGCCAGCGCGAACGCGCC
>NZ_QXGR01000019.1 GCF_003604195.1 Simplicispira lacusdiani | reverse complement strand
GGACTCGCCCAGCACGCTCTTGGCGGGGGCCTTGGCGGTGGACTTGGCAGCGGTGGTGGTGGCGGTCATGGTGGAGGCTTTCAGGAAACGGTGGAAGAGGACGGGAGAGCGGAGGCGGATCAGAGCACTTCAGACACGCGGCTGGCCATCAGGATGTTGGCGTGCAGCGCATTGGTGGCCTCGTTGCCCACCTTCTTGGCGACGTTGTGGTTGGTCAGCAGGCTCCAGACCAGGTTGTCGTCCACGCGGAACGAGCACAGCAGGGTGTTGCGGGACGCCAGCTTCATGACCTGGGCGGCCGAGAGGGAGGCCAGGATGTCGGCGGCGTCTTCGTTCAGACCCAGGCGGAACACGGCCTCGGCCTTGTCCTGGCGGATCAGCGTCTGGGCCAGCATCAGGTAGGTGAGGTTGGCTTCGCGGATTTCGGCGAGGAGTTGTTCGTTGGTCATGGCGGCATCCTTATCCAGTCCCGGTTCGTGCGTTGTATGCCTCATGCATGTTTTCGCGATCCGTTGAAATGGATTGTGAATTCGCCCCAATCAAAAATTAAGTCGGGCGCTGGCTGTGCGCGGCGTCTGGTTTTGCGGCCGGGCTTGTAGGAATTTGCCTTACAGCGCTGCCAGCCCCACCGGGCGCGGTGCGGCGGGCCCGCGTGCTGCACCGGGACGTGCTCAGATGGGCGTAGCCAGGCCGGGTGCGCGGGCCTTGTCGAGCAAAAAATCGATGCAGGTGCGCACGGCGTGCGTCTGGTAGCGGTTGGGCATGTAGAGCAGGTACATGCGCGTGCCGAAGATGCTCAGGCGCCAGTCGTCCAGCGTGGTCAGCACCTCGCCCGAGGCAATGGCGTCCATCACCACGTAGTCGGGCACCAGCCCCAGGCCCAGCCCGGCGAGGATGCCCTGGCGCAGGAACGGGAAGTGCTCGGAGATCAGCGTAGGCTCCAGCATCACCTCCTGCCGCTCCTCGCCCCGGTAGGCGCGCAGGCGCAGCTGCTTGCCCACCACGCCCGAGGTGATCAGCGGCGTGCTGCGCAGCTGCTCCAGCGACTGCGGCAGGCCATGTTGTTCCACGAACCCCCGCGAGGCGCAGGCCAGGTAGCGCACGGGGCCCAGCTCGCGCGCCACTAACGCGGGCGGCGGCTCGGGCATGACGCGGATGGCGATGTCCACTTCGTCGCGCAGGTTGTCGGCGCGGTTCTCGAACAGCACGTCGAGCACGATGCCGGGGTAGAGCCGCTTGAACTCGATCAGCCAGTCCGACATCACTATCTGCCCATAGCCGCTGGGCACGCTCAGCCCCACGCGGCCCTGCAGGCCCTGGCCCAGCGTGGTGATGGTTTCGCGCGCGGCGAGCATCTCGTTCTGGATGTTGCGGCCATGCTCGTACAGGCGCAGGCCCACCTCGGTGGGCTCCACCTGGCGCGTGGTGCGGCGCACCAGCTGCACGCCCACCGACTTTTCCAGCTGGTTCAGGTGGTAGCTGACGTTGGCGCGCGTCATCTTGAGCTTGCGCGCGGCCTGGCTCAGGTTGCCAGCGTCAATGATTTCCACCAGCAGCGTCAGGGAGGTGAGGTCCATGGTGTTTGTCTAAAGGTATTTGACAGTCTGTCAATGGTTCATGTAATTGTCAAGATTGTTTGTCGGTACAACAATCGGTCATCTAACAGTGACCGGAGAACCCTGCATGAGCAACGAAGCCAAGGCTTCCGTGGTCCGCGCCGCACGCCAAGGGCGCGTGCTGGTGGTGACCATCGCCAACCCCCCCGTCAACGCCCTGGGCGTGGCCGTGCGCCAGGGCCTGCTGGCCGCCGTGGAGCAGGCCGAGGCCGACGCAGCCGTCCAGGCGGTGTTGATTGTTGGTGAAGGCAAGGCCTTCATCGCTGGCGCCGACATCCGCGAATTCGGCCAGCCCGCGCAGCCGCCCTCGCTGCCCGAGGTGTGCAACCGCATCGAAGCCTGCGGCAAGACCGTCGTCGCCGCCATCCACGGCCCCGCGCTCGGTGGCGGGCTGGAAGTGGCCATGGCCGCGCATTACCGCGTGGCCCTGCCCGCCGCCAAGCTGGGCCTGCCCGAGGTGAACCTGGGCCTGCTGCCCGGCGCTGGGGGCACGCAGCGCGCGCCGCGCCTGATGGGCGTGCGCGCCGCCGCCGGTCTGATGCTCAGCGGCCAGCACCTGGGCGCCCATGCCGCGTTCGACGCCGGTCTGGTGGACCGTGTGGCGCAAGGCGCCGACCCCGTGGCAGCGGGCCTGCAGTACGCCGAGGAACTGCTCGCCGCGAACGCCCCCGTGCGCCGCACGCGCGACCTCGCCATCGCCGACAAGGCGGCCGCCCTGGCCGAGCTGGATGCGCTGGCACTGGAAACGGCCAAGAAAACGCGCGGCCTGTTCTCGCCCGGCAAGATCGTCGAATGCGTGCGCGCCGCCGTGGAGCTGCCGTTCGACGAAGGCCTGGCCCGCGAGCGCGCGCTGTTCGTGCAATGCCTGGAAAGCCCGCAGCGCCAGGGCCTGATCCACGCCTTCTTTGCCGAGCGCGAAACCGCGAAGATCCCCGAGGCCAAGGCCGCCGCGCCGCGCCCCTTTGCCGCCATCGCCGTGATCGGCGGCGGCACCATGGGCGCGGGCATCACCGTGTCGGCGCTGGATGCAGGCCTGCAGGTGACCATGATCGAGCGCGATGCGGAGTCCATCGCGCGCGGCCAGAAGAATGTCGAGAAGGTCTATGACGGCCTGATCGCCAAGGGCCGCATGACCCCCGAGGCCAAGGCCGCCACGATGGCGCGCTACACCCCCAGCACCTCGTACGACGACATCGCCCACGTGGACCTGGTGATCGAGGCCGTGTTCGAGGACATCGAGGTCAAGAAGGCCGTGTTCAAGGAGCTGGACCGCGTGTGCAAGCCGGGCGCGGTGCTGGCCACCAACACCTCCTACCTCGACATCGACGCCATCGCCGCCGTCACGGGCCGCCCGCAGGACGTGATCGGCCTGCACTTCTTCAGCCCGGCCAACATCATGAAGCTGCTGGAGATCGTGGTGCCCGCCAAGGTCAGTGCCGACGTGGTGGCCACGGCCTTCGAGCTGGCCAAGCGCATGAAGAAGGTCCCCGTGCGCGCCGGCGTGTGCGACGGCTTCATCGGCAACCGCATCCTGGCCGTGTACAAGCAGGCCGCCGACTACATCATGGAAGACGGCGCCAGCCCCTACGAGATCGACGAGGCCGTGCGCGGTTTCGGCTACCCCATGGGGCCGTTCCAGGTGACCGACCTGGCCGGTGGCGACATCGGCTGGGCCACGCGCAAGCGCCGTGCCGCCACGCGCGACCCGAAGGCGCGCTATGTCGAGGTGGCCGACCGCATTTGCGAGCGCGGCTGGTTCGGCCAGAAGACCGGACGGGGCTTCTACCTGTACGCCAACGGCGCGCGCACCGGCATGCCCGACCCCGAGGTGCTGGCCATCGTTCAGGCTGAGCGCGCGAAGAAGGGCGTCACGCCGCGCAAGTTCACGCCCGAGGAAATCATGCGCCGCTACATGGCCGCCATGATCAATGAAGGCGCCAAGGTGGTGGAAGAGGGCATCGCCCTGCGCCCGCTCGACGTGGACGTGACCTTCCTGTCGGGCTATGGCTTCCCGCGCCACCGGGGCGGCCCGATGAAGCATGCCGACATGGTGGGCCTGCCCCAGGTGCTGGCCGACCTGCGGGAGTTCGCCCAGGAAGACCCGCTGTTCTGGAAGCCCGCGCCGCTGCTGGAAAAGCTGGTGGCCGAGGGGCGCAACTTCGACAGCCTGAATAAGACCGCCTGATTCAAAAACAGGAGCTGGCAGCGCTTTATCTATAAGGATTTCAGCATGAAAAGAGGCTGAAACCCAATGAAATCAAGCGCAACCAGCTATCAAAAATAAAGCATTGACACGAGGCACCAACGCATGGATCTCCAATTCACCCCCGAAGAGCAGGCCTTCCGCGAGGAAGTCCAGGCTTTCCTGAAAGACAAGCTGCCCAAGCACATTTCCGACAAGGTCAAGGCCGGGCAACGCCTGTCCAAAGCCGACCAGGAGGAATGGCACGCCATCCTCAACGAGCGCGGCTGGCTCGCCAACCACTGGCCCCAGGAATACGGCGGCCCGGGCTGGGGCGCCGTGCAGAAATTCATCTTCGACAACGAGTGCGCCCTGGCCGGCGGCCCGCGCATCGTGCCCTTTGGCGTGAACATGCTCGGCCCGGTGCTCATCAAGTTCGGCAACGCGGCGCAAAAGAGCTACTGGCTGCCGCGCATCCTCAAGGGCGAGGACTGGTGGTGCCAGGGCTATTCCGAGCCCGGCGCGGGCTCGGACCTGGCCTCGGTCAAGACCACGGCGGTGCGCCAGGGCGACCACTACATCGTCAACGGCCAGAAGACCTGGACCACCCAGGGCCAGCACGCCAACATGATCTTCTGCCTGGTGCGCACCGACCGCGAGGCCAAGGCGCAGTCGGGCATCAGCTTCCTGCTGGTGGACATGAACACGCCCGGCGTGGAGCTGCGCCCCATCCGCACGCTGGACGGCGACAAGGAAGTCAACGAGGTGTTCTTCACCGACGTGAAGGTGCCCGTGGAGAACCTGGTGGGCGAGGAGAACAAGGGCTGGACCTACGCCAAGTACCTGCTGACCTATGAGCGCACCGGCATCGCCGGCGTGGGCTTCTGCGTGGCGGCTCTGGCCAAGCTCAAGGTGATCGCCGCCAAGGTGCACAAGAACGGCAAGCCGCTGGACCAGGACCCGCTGTTCGCCGCGCGCATGGCCCAGGTCGAGATCGATCTGGAAAACATGAAGACCACCAACCTGCGCGTGATCGCCGCCGTGGCCGGTGGCGGCGTGCCGGGCGCGGAAAGCTCCATGCTCAAGATCCGTGGCACCGAGATCCGCCAGGAGATCCTTTCGCTGATCCGCCGTGCCATGGGGCCGTATGCGCTGCCCTTCATCGAGGAAGCGCAGTACGCCGGCTATGCCGAGGCGCCCGTGGGCCCCAAGGAGGCTGCCACGGCCGCGGCCAATTACTTCAACTACCGCAAGCTGTCGATTTTCGGCGGCTCCAATGAAATCCAGAAAAACATCATCTCCAAGATGATTTTGGGTCTGTGAGGTCGCAGCGATGAACTTTGAACACACCGAAGACCGCCGCATGCTGGCGGACACCCTGAACCGCTTCGTGGCCGAGCAGTACGGCATCGAAACCCGCAACCGCATCGCCTATGGCGACGCCGGCATGGACGCCGGGCTGTGGGCGCAGTTCGCCGAGCTGGGCGCGATTGGCGCGCTGTTCCCCGAAGCCGATGGCGGCTTTGGCGGCGCGGGTTTCGACATTGCCGTCGTTTTCGAGGCGCTGGGCGGCGGCCTGGTGGCCGAGCCCTTCCTGGGCGCACTGGTCGTGGGCCGCGCGCTGGGTCTGGCGGGCACTGCCGCGCAGAAGGCGCACATGGCCGGCCTGATCGACGGCAGCACCGTGGCCGCGCTGGCACATGAGGAGCCGGGCTCGCACTACGCGCTTTCGCGTGTGGAGACCCGGGCCGTGCGCAATGGCGACGGCTGGCTGCTGACGGGCCAGAAGGCCGTGGTGGTGCACGGTGAACAGGCACAACTGCTGCTGGTCAGCGCCCGGACCTCGGGGGAGGCGGACAGCGAGGAGGGTATCTCGCTGTTCCTCGTGCCTGGCGATTGTGCGCGCCTGAAGCGCCGCGGCTACGGCCGCATCGATGGCGGCCGTGCCGCCGAGATCACGCTGACCAATGTGCAGGTGGGGCCGCAGGCCCTGCTGGGCGCGGAAGGCCAGGGCTACGCCACGCTGGAGGCGGCCGTGGGCTACGGCATCCTGGCCGTGTGCGCCGAGGCCCTGGGCGCCATGGAGGTGGCCAAGAAGAACACGCTCGAATACCTCCAGACGCGCAAGCAGTTCGGCGTGCCGATCGGCAGCTTCCAGGCCCTGCAGCACCGCATGGCCGACCTGCTACTGGAAGTGGAACAGGCGCGCTCGGCGGTCATCAACGCGGCGGCGGCCATCGACAGCAACGACCGCACCGAGCGCGAACGCGCGCTGTCGGCGGCCAAGGTCAGCATCGGCCGCATCGGCGCCCTGGTGGCCGAGGAGAGCATCCAGTTGCACGGCGGCATTGGCATGACCTGGGAGCTGCCCCTGTCGCACTACGCCAAGCGCCTGGTCATGGTGGACCACCAGTTCGGCGACGAGGACCACCACCTGGCGCGCTTCATCGCGCTAGGGCGGAACTGACGCCATGGAGCAGCCCCCCCTGCTGCAGCGCCGCGAAGGCGCGGTGCTGGTGCTGTCCAACAACAACCCGGCGGCGCGCAACGCGCTGTCGCCGGCGTTTTATGCCGCGCTGACCGAGGCGCTCGCGCAGGCCGAGGCCGACCCCACCGTGGGCGCCATCGTGCTGACGGGCGAGGGCGGGCACTTCTGCGCGGGCGGCGACCTGCGCCAGCTCGCCAAGCGCCGTGAATTGCCGATCGAAGAGCGCCGCGCCAAGCTTGAAGGCTTGCACGACGTCATCCGCACCGTGCGCGACTGCCGCAAGCCGGTGATCGCCGCCGTCGAAGGCGCGGCCGCCGGCGCGGGCCTGTCGCTGGCCCTGGCCTGCGACATGCTGGTGGCGGCGAAAAATGCCGTGTTCTCGGTGGCCTACGTGAAGGTGGGCCTCACGCCCGACGGCGGCGCCACGGCCTTCCTGGCCGAGTTCGTTTCGCGCCAGGTGCTGACCGAGCTGTGCCTCACGGGCGAGCGCATTGCTGGCGAACGCCTGCATGCGCTGGGCGCCGTCAACCGCCTGGCCGAGCCCGGCCAGGCCCTGGCGCAGGCGCTGGCCCTGGCGGCCCAGGTGGCGGCGGGGCCCGAGCGGGCCATGGCCCGCATCAAGACCCTGTGCCGCCACGCCCACGCGAATACGCTGGAAGACCAGTTGGACATGGAGGCCCGGTTCATGGTCCAGTCGCAGGAAACGGAAGAATCCCGCGAAGGCATGGGCGCCTTCCTGGAAAAACGCCCGGCGGATTTCGCGCCATTGCGCCAGCGTGAACCCTGGCAAGGAGACACAAACACATGACCCCCACCCCCACCACGGCCGCTCCGGGCGGCATGGACTTTCCGCTCGAAGGCGTGCGCGTGCTCGACCTCTCGCGCGTGTTCGCCGGGCCGCTGTGCGGCCAGGTGCTGGCCGACTTCGGCGCCGAGGTCATCAAGGTGGAGCACCCCGGCCGGGGCGACGACACGCGCGACTGGGGCATGCGCATCGGCAAGACCGAAACCACCTACTACAACAGCATGAACCGCAACAAGCGGTCCGTTACGGTCGATCTGCAGACGCCCGAGGGCGTGAAGATCATCCACGGCCTGCTGCCCCAGTGCGACGTGGTGATCCAGAACTTCAAGACCGGCGGCGCCGAGAAGCTGGGCCTGGGCTACGAGCAGCTCAAGGCGATCAAGCCGGACCTGATCTACTGCTCGGTGGCCGGTTACGACAGCTCCGGCCCCGAGGCCAAGCGACCGGGCTACGACCTGGTGATCCAGGGCGAGGCGGGGCTGATGGCGCTGAACGGCGAGGCCAGCCAGCCGCCGCTCAAGTTCGGCGTGGCCGCCGTGGACATGATGACCGGCATGTATGCCGCCCAGGCCGTGCTGGCGGCCCTGTTCCAGCGCAGCCGCACCGGCCAGGGCCGCCACATCGAGATGGCGCTGTACGACTGTGGCCTGATGATCACCGGCTACTACGGGCTGGACGCCATGCTGCTGGGCCACGACCCGCAGCGCTACGGCAACGCCCACCCGTCCATCGTGCCCTACGGCATGTTCGAGGCGCAGGATGGCCCGCTCATCATCGCCGTGGGCAACAACAGCCAGTTCGACAAGTTCTGCCGCCAGGTGGTGATGCGCCCCGACATCGTGGAAGACCCGCGCTTTGCCACCAACGTCGAGCGCGCCAAGAACCGCCTGACCCTGCTGCCCGTGATGAAGGAGCTGATCGCCAGCTTCCCGCGCGATGTGCTGCTGGAGCGCCTGGGCGCCGCCGGCATCCCCTGCGGCCGGGTGGCCGGCCTGCACGAGGCCCTGACCAGCGAGCGCACGCGCCGGGGCGGCCTGCTGCAGGAAATGCCCCACCCGGTGGCGGGCAGCACGCATGTGTTCGCGCCGCCCTACCGCCTGGACGGCCAGCGCCTGCCCATCCGCAATGCGCCGCCCACGCTGGGCGAGGGCACGCGCGAGGTGCTGCAGCAGTTGCTGCAGCTGTCGGACGCGGATCTGCAGGCCCTGCGCGACAAGGGCGTGCTGACGCTGCCGCAGGATGAAGCCACTCAAAAACAATAGCTACTCGCGCTTGCTGTGTAAGCGCTGGAGCCATTTTTCATACCAAAGGACATCACCATGAAATTCTCGCAAGTGACCCGCCGTACCCTGCTGGCCCTGGCCGCCGCGCCCCTGCTGATCGGCAGCGCCTTCGCCCAGGCCTGGCCCGCCAAGCCCCTGAAGCTGGTTGTGCCCTTCCCGCCGGGCGGCCCCACCGACACGGCCTCGCGCATCGTCGGCCAGAAGCTGGCCGAGCGGCTCAAGCAGCCCGTGGTGGTGGAGAACAAGGCCGGTGCCTCCGGCTCCATTGCCGCGCAGCAGTTGCTCAAGACGCCGGGCGACGGCTACACCCTGATGATGCTGGCCACGCCCACGCTGCTGGCGCCGCACCTCTACAAGAAGGCGGGTTACGACACCAGCAAGGATTTCGTGCCGGTCGCCACCGTGTACGACCTGCCCATCGTGGTGGTGGTCAACCCCACGCTCATGCCCACGGTGACCGACCTGCAGCGCCTCATCACGCACGCCAAGGCGCGGCCGGGCCAGCTCAACTACACCAGCTCGGGCGTGGGCAGCTTCGGCCACCTGAGCATGGAACTGCTCAAGCAGCTGGGCAAATTCGAGATGGAGCATGTGCCCTACAAGGGCGGCGTGCCCGCCATCACCGACACCCTGGGCGGCCAGGTGCCCATGATGTATGCCGACCTCGTGGCGGCGCTGCCGCACATCCAGACCGGCCGGCTGCGCGCCATCGCCGTGGGCTCGCCCCAGCGCGTGGGCGTGATCCCGAACGTGCCCACCATTGCCGAGCAGGGCTTCAAGGGCTTTGATGCCGTGTCCTGGGGCGGCCTGATGGCCCCGCCCGGCACGCCCAAGGACGTGGTGCAGCGCATCACCACCGAGGTCAAGGCCATCCTGGCCGAGAAGGAAGTGCAGGACAAGCTGCTGAATGCGGGCGCCATCGCCAACTACCAGGCGCCGGACCAGATGGCCAAGCGCGTGACCGGCGACTACACCAAGTGGGGCCAGGTGATCCGCGACAAGGGCATCTCGTTCGAGTGACGCGCCCATGAGCACCGCCGCCACTTCCGCCCAGCCGCCGTTCCGCACCGTGTCTGACCTGCTGCGCGAGAGCGCGCGGCTGCGGCCCCAGGCCAGCGCGCTGGCCGATGACGACACCGCTTTGAGTTGGGCCCAGCTCGATGCGTTGGTGGACCGCGTGGCGGCCTCGCTGCAGCGCGCGGGCCTGCACAAAGGCGATGTGGTGGCCGTGTGCGCTGCCGCATCGGTGCGTTACGCCGCCGTGTACCTGGGCGCCTTGCGCTGTGGTGTGGTGGTGGCACCGCTGGCGCCTTCGGTCACGCCCGACGCCATGCAGTCCATGCTGCGCGATGCCGAGGCCCGCCTGCTGTTCGTCGACGCGCAGGGCAGGGCGGTGCTGCCGCCCGCCACGCCGGATGCGCCCGCGCTGGTGGCGCTGGACGACGACGGCCCCGCGCCCCGCTGGCACGCGTGGCTGGCGCCCGAGGGCGCCACCCCGCAGCCCGTGGAAGTGGCGCCGGAGCACCCCTTCAACATCATCTACTCGTCGGGCACCACGGGCACGCCCAAGGGCATCGTGCAGTCGCACGGCATGCGCTGGGCGCACATCGTGCGCGGTCTGGCGCAGGGCTATGGGCCGGAGAGCGTGACGCTGCTGGCCACGCCGCTGTATTCCAACACCACGCTGGTGTCGTTCTTTCCCGGCCTGTGCGCGGGCGGCAGCGTGCGGCTCATGCCGAAGTTCGATGCGCTGCGCTACCTGCAGATCGCGCAGCAGATCCGCGCCACCCACAGCATGCTGGTGCCGGTGCAGTACCAGCGCATCATGGCGCTGCCGCAGTTCGGTGAGTTTGACCTGTCGTCGTTCCGCGCCAAGTTCTGCACCAGCGCGCCCTTCCGCGCCGAGCTCAAGGCCGACATCCTGGCGCGCTGGCCGGGCGCGCTGTATGAGTTCTATGGCATGACCGAAGGCGGCGGCACCTGCATCCTGGCCGCGCACGAGCACCCCGGCAAGCTGCACACCGTGGGCCAGCCCGCCGCCACCAGCGACATCCGCCTCATCGACGAAGACGGCAACGAACTGCCCCCCGGCGCCACGGGCGAGGTGGTGGGGCATTCACCCGGCATGATGACCGGCTACCACCATCAGCCCGAGAAGACGCGCGAGGCCGAATGGTTCGATGCCACGGGCAAGCGTTTCATCCGCACCGGCGATGTGGGCCGGTTCGACGAACAGGGCTTTCTGACCCTGCTGGACCGCCGCAAGGACATGATCATCAGCGGCGGCTTCAACATCTATCCCAGCGACCTCGAAGCCGAGCTGCGCAAGCACCCGGCCGTCGAGGACGTGGCCGTGACGGGCGTCCCCTCCGAACAGTGGGGCGAGACGCCGGTGGCCTTCGTGCGGCGCCAACCCGGCGCCACCGACGAGGCGGCCCAGATCATGGCCTGGTTCAACGCCCGCGCGGGCAAGACGCAGCGCCTGGCCGCGCTGCACCTGGTCGATGAACTGCCGCGCAGCGCGATCGGCAAGGTGCTCAAGCGCGAGCTGCGCGAGCTGCACCAGCAACTTTCAACCTGAATTCCCGAAAGACAACCATGAAGATTCTTGTCCCCGTGAAGCGCGTGGTGGACTACAACGTGAAGGTCCGCGTGAAGTCGGACGGCACGGGCGTGGACATCGCCAACGTGAAGATGAGCATGAACCCCTTTGACGAAATCGCCGTCGA
>NZ_QXGR01000018.1 GCF_003604195.1 Simplicispira lacusdiani | reverse complement strand
GAGACCGACGCCGAACTGCAGCCCCTGGCCGTGGCCAAGCTGCTCAAGGCCCTGGTGGACAAAGAACAACCGGGCCTCATCATCTTGGGCAAGCAAGCCATCGACGACGACGCCAACCAGACCGGCCAGATGCTCGCCGCCCTGGCCGACCTGCCCCAGGCCACCTTCGCCTCCAAGGTCGAAATCGCCGGCGACAAGGTCAACGTCACCCGCGAAGTGGACGGCGGCCTGGAAACCCTGAGCCTCACGTTGCCCGCAGTCGTCACCACCGACCTGCGCCTGAACGAACCGCGCTACGTCACGCTGCCCAACATCATGAAGGCCAAGAAGAAGCAGCTCGACACCGCCCGCCCCGAAGACCTCGGCGTCGACGTGGCCCCGCGCCTCAAGACCCTCAAGGTGGCCGAGCCCGCCAAGCGCGGCGCCGGCATCAAGGTGCCCGACATCGCCACCCTGGTCGACAAGCTCAAGAACGAAGCGAAGGTCATTTGACCCCCCTGAGTCGCTTCGCGCCTTCCCCCCAGGGGGACGACACCCTCGGTGCGGGGCGGCCCTTCCTCGGTGTCCCTCGCATCGGCCCCGGGTGATCGAAGACCGTGGCTGATGCCGACACCCTCCAAGATTCAAGAGAAAGACGACGGACATGACCTCTCTCGTTATTGCAGAACACGACAACGCCAGCCTCAAGGGCGCCACCCTCAACACCGTCACCGCAGCCGCCCAGTGCGGTGGTGACGTGCACGTGCTCGTCGCCGGCCACAACGCCGGCGCCGCAGCCGCTGCCGCCGCCCAGATCGCGGGCGTGTCCAAGGTGATCCACGCCGACGGCGCCGCCCTGGAACAAGGCCTGGCCGAGAACGTCGCCGCCCAGGTGCTCCAGATCGCCGGCAACTACAGCCACATCCTGTTCCCCGCCACCGCCGGCGGCAAGAACATCGCCCCGCGCGTCGCCGCCAAGCTCGACGTCGCGCAGATCAGCGAAATCACCAAGGTGGCCGGTGCCGACACCTTCGAGCGCCCCATCTACGCCGGTAACGCCATCGCCACCGTGCAGTCCGCCGACGCTGTCAAGGTCATCACCGTGCGCACCACCGGCTTTGACGCCGCAGCCGCCACCGGCGGCAGCGCCGCCGTGGAAACCGTGGCTGCTGCCGCCGCCAGCGGCAAGAGCAGCTTCGTGGGCCGCGAAGTGACCAAGAGCGACCGCCCCGAACTGACGGCAGCCAAGATCATCGTCTCCGGTGGCCGTGCCCTGGGCAGCGCCGAGAAATTCAACGAAGTGATGACCCCCCTGGCCGACAAGCTGGGCGCGGCCATCGGCGCGAGCCGCGCCGCCGTGGACGCGGGCTACGCCCCCAACGACCTGCAGGTGGGCCAGACCGGCAAGATCGTGGCGCCGCAGCTCTACATCGCCGCCGGCATCTCGGGCGCCATCCAGCACCTGGCGGGCATGAAGGACTCCAAGGTGATCGTGGCGATCAACAAGGACCCCGAGGCGCCGATCTTCAGCGTGGCCGACTACGGCCTGGAGGCGGATCTGTTCACGGCCGTGCCGGAACTGGTCAAGGCCCTCTAGCCCCACCGATCAGGCACCGGGGCACTTGCCCTGGTGCTATTGAAACAAGAGCTTATGGCGCTTGCCTGGCAAGGCTTTGTGCCATGAAACACCCAAAAATCAACCAGAGACAACCCCCCCATGAGCACGAACCTCTCCCGCCGCACCTTCGTACACGCTGGCACCGCCGCACTGGCCAGCGCGGCCTTGCCCTCGCTGGCGCAGACGGCCTGGCCCAGCAAGCCGATCAAGATCATCGTGCCCTACACGGCGGGCGGTTTCACCGACCAGATGGCGCGCCTGCTGCAGGTGGGCCTGCAAAAGGCATTGGGCCAGCCCATCGTGATCGAGAACAAGGCGGGCGCCAACAGCATCATCGGCGTGGACGCGGTGGCCAAGTCGGCGCCCGACGGGCACACCTTCGGCGTGGTGATCGCGGCCTATGCGGCCAACACCAGCCTGTACCCCAAGCTGCCCTACAACCCGCGCAAGGACCTCGTGGGCGTGTCGCTCATGGGCGTGTCGCCACTGCTGGCGGCCGTGCCCAACAACGCGCCGTTCAAGAACACCAAAGAACTCGTGGCCTATGCCAAGGCCAACCCGGGCAAGATCAGCTTCGGTTCATCCGGCACGGGCTCGGCCGCGCACCTCACCAGCGAGCTGATGAAGGCGCTGACCAACACCTTCATGCTGCACATCCCCTACCGGGGCGCGTCGCCCGCCTTCACCGACCTGCTCGGCGGCCAGATCCAGTTGTTCTTTGATGCCCCCACGGGCCTGATCCAGGCCGGCAAGTCAGGCCGCGTGCGCCTGATCGGCGTCTCGGGCGAAAAGCGCCTGCCCGCCGTGCCCGACGTGCCCACCTTCATCGAGCAGGGCATCCCCGGCCTGATCGGCAGCACCTGGGCCAGCATGATCGCCCCGGCCGGCACGCCGCGCGACATCGTCAAGCGCATGTCCGACGCCGTCAACGCCATCATCCGCAGCGATGAGACCCGCGCCAAGCTCGAAGCCATGGGCACCTTCGCCGAAGGCACCACGCCCGAAGCCTGCGACACCTTCATCGAGGCCGAGACGGTGAAATGGGGCAAGGTGATCAAGAACGCGGGTGTGACGCTGGACTGAAGCGAGTACCCACGAAAAAAAAAGCCTGGCGCACGGTGCGTGCGCCAGGCTTTTGCTTTTGTGTGGAGCGGGTGATGGGAATCGAACCCACGTTATTTGCTTGGGAAGCAAGAGTCCTACCATTGAACGACACCCGCGAAGCCATGGATTATAGGCAACCATGCCACGCCGGCCGGCGTGGCGCGGGATATTTCAGGGTTTCAAGCCATTTTGGCTTGCAGAGCACATGGATCAAGCGCTGCAAGCTACTGAAAACATAGCGTTAGGCGTCGGCATGCGGCGCCATGGGCTCCGTGTGAACCTTGGCATGGTTGACCACGGTACCGATGGAAGCGTGCCAGGGTGCTGGTGCTGGCCACGGGAGGCAAACGACCCGGAGCAGCCGGTCAGCAGCCACAAAGCCGTCATTTGATGATGTATAGAGCCATTGCATGGCCCAGCCCTGTACGCAACGCTATAGTGTTTGGAACGAATGCGCTCCCGGAACTGGTCAAGTCTCGGTGTTGCGTGCAGCACATAGGAGGGAACCAATGGGTACATTCAGTTTAATTGTTGCAGAAGGGCACTGGAGTAATTACAGCAATCACACTGTAAAGGGGCTTTTCGACCTTCTATCCGACTTGCTCAAATCGAATCAACACTCATACAAATACGCACAGTTTGCGGATCCGAACGCATTTGCTTCATGTATCAAGCAGCTACAGAATAAAACGCACAAGTACCTGTACATCGGCTCTCATGGCTATTTGGACGGAATCTATGGTGCCAATGCTGCCAACCCGCTGACTTACACACTCATCAAAAATAGAATCAACAATTTGCACGGACTATATCTTGGTACTTGCTTGTTTGGTCGCCCTGAAATATTAACAAAATTTCTTAAAGACTCTGAATTAACCTGGTGCGCTGGATATAAAAATTCTGTTGATTGGATCGATTCTTCAGCATTAGATCTGGCTTTTTGGAAGATATTCCAAATCTACAACACTCAGAAAGGTAAAAAGGTCGAGTTATCAATGATCGAGAGTACCTTGCGCGAACTTCGCTCTAAGTACTCATCGTTAATTCTTGAGCTCGGCTTCAATGTCGCGATTCGACGCAAAGATAAGCAAGGTAAAGAATTCATTGAACTAGCTTTCTAGGTGCCGCATTCTGGATGATCATATGGCCTGCGGTCTAGTGCAGTCTAGTGCGGTCTGAGTTACGTTATACCTTTGGGAAAATTTTATGGCAGATCCAATAACAACAGTTGGTCTCGGCGCACTGGCCGCATACCTAGGGAAAGACGGTTTGGAGAAGCTCCTTGGCCCAACGGCGGATTACCTCGGAAGCGGACTAAAGGACTTCACCCAAAAGCGTGCTGAGGCCGTTGGACGCATCTTTGTGTCGGCTCAGGGCAAGCTGGGCGCCAAGGCCGACACGCCAGGCGAAGTACCTCCAAAGGTGCTCAAAAACGTCATAAACGAAGGTTCGTACGCGAGCGATCCGCTTGCCGTGGAATATTTTGGAGGCATCCTGGCTTCCGCCCGTACTGAGGGTGGCCGGGACGACCGAAGCGCAAGGCTGGCGAAGATCGTTGATTCACTGTCTACATACCAACTGCGTGCCCACTTCCTTATTTACGCGACTGTGCGGCGCCTTTTTATCGGCAAAAATCTGCCCTTCAACATGGAAGGTCGTCCGAAGATGCAATTCTTCGTGAGCTTAGATGACTTCGCGAATTCCATGGTATTCGATGCAAATGAGAAGAAGCAGTTCGTCCAGTTGCTGAACCACATTTTCTTTGGTTTGCACGGTGAAAACCTTATTGAGGGACATTTTCAGTACGGCGACAAGGAAGCCATGGTCAAGGTTTTTGCTGCTGCTCCCGACGGAGGGATCGTGTGCCAACCTTCGGCACTTGGTGCGGAACTGTTCTTGTCTGCGTTCGGGATGGCTGATAAACACCTGGACGAGATCTTTCTAGCCGATTTTCCTGAGCTCCCAGACGGGGTGCCCAATGGGTTTCC
This sequence comes from Simplicispira lacusdiani, assembly GCF_003604195.1. Lineage (GTDB taxonomy): Bacteria > Pseudomonadota > Gammaproteobacteria > Burkholderiales > Burkholderiaceae_C > Simplicispira > Simplicispira lacusdiani. The sequence goes on along the minus strand of NZ_QXGR01000018.1, from coordinate 8,248 downwards.
GGAGGCAATGCCCACGAAGGTATAACAGGCCTATCGACACGGCCGCTTTCGCCGCACGCTTCCGCGTGTCTATGGAGAGCCAGCCGGTCATCTTTACGTTGAGCGACCGCTCGTCATCCCCTCCACTAGCTGCTTGTGGCAGATCTCAACCGGTCAGAGCCAGCGGAGCGTCCAGCCCGAACCGGCGCAGTTGGTCCGTTCCACCGAAACACGCACTCAGTTGTCGATGACACGCCGGGCAAAGCGCTCCAGGTAGTCCATGAGCTGGTTTGCACCAGCCACGGCGGCGGCCTCGTTGCCGGTGGCGATGCCCTGGGCCAGGGCCATGTGGGCGCGGGCGCCCTCGGCGATCTCGCCCTCGTGCTGGTAGGCGTACCAGAAGCGGCGGCATTGCACGATGAGCGGCACCACGCATTTGACGGCGGAATGGTTCTGGCTGGCCAGGTGGTTCACGAGGTCCAGCTCGTGGTCGGCGCGCATGTAGGCGTCGAGGTCGCCGCTGTGCGCGGTCTGCACCATGTGCTCGGCGCAGCGCAGGATGTCGGCGCGCTGGGGCGCGGTGGCGCGGCGGGCGGAGCAGGCGGCGATCAGGCATTCGAGCACGCGCCGGGTCTGGATCACGTCGAGGTGGTCGGCCAGGTCGATGGTCGAAACCAGCAGGCCCCGGCGCGGCTGCTGCACGATCAGGCCGATGGAGACCATGCGCAACAGCGCCTCGCGCACGGGCGTGCGGCCCAGGCCGGTGCGCTCGACGATCTCGGCCTCGGACACGGGGCTGCCGGGGCGCATCTCCAGCGTGGAGATCAGCGTCTCGATGGCGTCGTAGGCGATGTCGGCCGCGCGCCGCTTGGGCGCGGCGGCAGGGCGGTGCGTTTCGGTGGTCAGATCGGGGGGCATGGCGTTTGGCCTTGTGGTGACGCGCATCTTAGTGCCAGGCCGGTCTGTCATTCTTGATGCATGCCATGGTGCATGGCCGGACCCGGGGGGCTGTCAGCCTGCCAGGGCCTGGATTTCCGCATACAGCGCGCGCGGCACGGCCACGCCCTCGGCCAGGCTGCGTGCGCGGGCCTCGTAGCGGCGCTGCGAGGGCAGGCGCGCGCCCTGGCCGGTGATGGCGGCGAACATTTCCTCGGCCCGCTGCTGGTGCGCGGCGGGGTCGCCGCCGCTCAGGCGTGCCGGGTCGAAGGCCAGGATCAGCTCGCCATGGCAGGGCGCGGCACCGTCGCCCGCGTCGAAGGCCAGCGACTCGCGGCTCATCCAGTCGCCGATCAGGGCGCCGGCCATCAGCTCCACCATGGCCGACAAGGCCGAGCCCTTGTGCCCGCCAAAGGCCAGCATGGCGCCCTGGGCGATGGCCACGGGGTCGGTGCTGGGCTGGCCCTGGGCATCGACGCCGCAGCCCGGCGGCAGCGGCTTGCCCGCGCGGCGGTGCAGCTCCAGGTCGCCGCGCGCGATGGCGCTGGTGGCGAAGTCGAAGACAAAGGGCGTGGGCCCCGGGCGCGGCCAGCCGAAGGCGATGGGGTTGGTGCCAAACACCGGCTGGTGGCCGCCTGCGGGCGCCACCCAGGCGTGGCTGGGCGTGAGCGCCAGCGCGGCCAGGCCGTGCGCGGTGATGGCCTCGATCTCGGGCCACAGCGCCGAGAAATGGAAGCAGTGCTGGATGACCAGTGCGCCCAGGCCGTGCGTGCGCGCGGCTTCCACCAGGGCGGGCAGGCCGCGCTCGAAGGCCAGCGGCGAGAAGGCGTAGCGCGCGTCCACGCGCACCACGGCGCCGCTGGCGGGCGCGAGCACGGGCTCGGCCTGCAGGTCTACCTTGCCCGCGCGGATGGTGTGCGCGCAGGTGATGAGGCGGTAGACGCCGTGCGACTGGCAGTCGTCGCGCTGCCCGGCCACGATGGTGCGGGCCATGGCTTCGGCGTGCGCCTGCGACAGGCCCTGGCGCCGCAGCACGCGGCAGGCGAGGTCGTGCAGCTCCGGCAGAGGGATGCGAACCGTGTCGTTGGAGGCGGTGGTGCTCATGGGGTGCTTTCGTCGTTGCGGGTGCCGCACCCTGCCAGGGTGGCGACGCGCGCGGGGGCCAGCAGATGGCGCGCGGGTGCGGGCGTCCAGCCGAAAAGGAATTGTGTGGCGGCGCCGCACACGCGGCCCTGGCAGGGGCCCATGCCGCAGCGCGTGTGCAGCTTGGCGTCGATCCAGCCGCCGCGTTCGCTCAGGTCGGCGTGGCGCACATCCTCGCAGCGGCAGACCAGGGTGTCGGGGCGGGGCAGGTCGCGCAGCCGGGGTGAGAGCGCAAAGTGGTGGTGCAGCGCATCGGCAAAGCCCTGCCAGCGTGCCCGCTGCGGGGCCAGGGCCAGCGCGGCGGTGGTGTCGCCCACGGCGGCGTGGCCCGCCATGGCGCCTTCGACGAGTGCTTTCTCGCTGCCGCCAAAGCCGGTGCATTCGCCAGCGGCGAACACGCCGGGCACGGCGGTGGCCTGCACGGCGTCCACAGCCAGGCCCAGCCGGTCATTGAGCAGGCAGCCCAGCATCTGGCCCAGGTGGGTGTGGGGCACCAGGCCAAAGCCACAGGCCAGGCGGTCGCATGCCAGCACCTCTTCGCCCGCGCCGCGTTGCAGCCGCACCGACTGCACCTGCTGCGTGCCCGTGGCCTCCAGCACATGGCTGGCGGCGCGCAGGGCCGGGTGCAGCAGCGGCAGGGCCTGCACGGCCTTGGCGGGCCAGCGCGGTAGCTGCAGGCCGAAGGCCGCAAGCTGGCTCCAGGGCGCTTGCTCGGCGATGCGCAGCACCTGGGCGCCGGCTTCGCGCGCGGTGTGCGCGGCGGCCAGCAGCAGCGGGCCGGTGCCCGCGATGACGATGCGCTGGCCGCGCACGGGTAGCCCGGCCTTGATGAGCGCCTGCAGGCCGCCCGCGCCGGTGACGCCGGGCAGCGTCCAGCCGGGGAAGGGCAGCAGCAGTTCGCGCGCGCCGGTGCACAGGATGAGGCGGCCGCAGTGCTGGGTCCAGCCGTGCTCGCCGTCTTCCAGCAGCAGCGCGGGCGCGTCGCCCGGCTGTGCGCCGCCGCCCAGGCCCACCACGCGCGTGCCGGTGAGCACGCGCACGTTGGGTGCTGCGGCGAGGCGCTCGCGGTGCGTGCGCGCCAGCGGCGGCAGGTGGGCGCCGGGGCCGTCGCGCCAGATCTGGCCGCCGGGGGCGGGGTTGTCGTCCACCAGCACGATGGAGGCCCCGCTGGGCGCGGCGGCCAGCGCTGCCGCCATGCCGGCCGGACCGGCGCCGATGATGAGGATGTCGCAGCGCCGGACGGGCGCGGCGGGGGATTGCGGTGCGCTGTTCATGGGCGTTGCGTGGCGGTGTCGATGCGCATGCCGTCGCGGCACACCGTTTGGCAGGCGAGCTGGCGGCGGCCGTCGATGGTGACGCGGCATTCGTGGCAGATGCCCATGCCGCAGAACGGTGCGCGCGGCTCGCCGCTGACCGACAGGCGCGAGCAGCCCGTGGGCGTGGCGGCCAGCGCGGCGGCCACGCTGCTGCCCGTGGGCACGGCCAGCGCCTGGCCGTCGATGTGGATATGCACGGTGGAAGTCATGTTCACAGACCGAAGCGCGTGGCGGCGTAGGGTGCGGGGTCGATGGGCGGCGTGGCGTCCGTGATCTGCGCGGCGATGAGCCGGGCCGTGGCCGGGGCGGTGGTCACGCCCAGGCCCTCGTGGCCCACGGCCAGCCACAGGCCGTCCTGGCCGGGGTGCGCGCCGATGAGCGGCAGGCTGTCGGGCGTGGCGGCGCGAAAGCCCGTCCAGGTGCGGATGATGGAAAGATCGGCCAGGGCGGGCGCGTAGTCGAGCGCGCGGCGCAGCATGCGCGCGAGGATGGGGTTTTCCACGGCCGGGTCGGTGGTGTCGAACTGGCGCGACGAGCCGAGCAGCAGTTGCCCCGTGGGCCGGGGCTGCAGGTTGAAGGCCACCGAGGTGCCGTCGCTGTGGTGCGCGCTGGTGATGTAGCCCAGCTCCACGAGCTGGTGGCGCAGCAGGCCGGGGTGGCGTTCGGTGATGGCCAGATGCCCCTTCTTGGGACGGATGGGCAGGCCGGGGCACAGGCGCGGCGCCTCGATGCCCGCAGCCAGCAGCACGGCGCCCGCGCTGCGGGTGCCGCCATCGGCCAGGTGCACGGTGCGGCCCGCGATGCGCGTGACCTCGGCTTGCTCGAAGCGGATGGGGCGCGGCGCGTGCGTGAGCAGCCATTCGGCGGCGTTGGGGGCGTAGACCACGCTGTCGCCCGAAACCTTGAGCGCGCCCGCCAGGCCCGGGCGCAGCAAGGGCTCGGCGGCGGCCAGCGCGGCCGGGCCGAGCAGCTCGCAGGCGATGCCGTGCGCGCGCAGGCGCTCCTGCTTGTCCTCGGCGGCGGCCATTTCCTCGGCGTTGGCGGCCACCCACAGGGTGCCGCAGTTGGTGAACTGGCAGGTGGGCTGGTCCGCGTTCATGCGCGGGCCCCATTGGTGCCAGAGGTCGAGGGACGACTGGCTCAGCGCCAGTTCGGCCGGGTTGTCATCCATCACCACGAGGTGGCCCATGCCGGCGTTGGTGGCGCCGCCTTTGCGCGCGTCGATCACATGCACCGACAGGCCGGCGGCGGCCAGCTCATGGGCGCAGGCGGCGCCCACGATGCCGGCGCCGATGACGATCACGTCGGCAGGGGTCACAGGCGGATGCCCCAGCCGAACGGGTCGTCTTTTTCAATGAGCAGTGTTGCTTCCGCACTCATGTGCGCGCGGCCGCGCAGCGTGGGGATGACCTTGCCGTCCTGCAGCTCGTAGCTGGCGTCGAAATGGCTGCCGATGATGCTGGCCTGGCGCCACACCTGGCCGGGCTGCAGCTTGCCGTCGGCGGCCAGGCAGGCGAGCTTGGCGCTGGTGCCGGTGCCGCAGGGCGAGCGGTCGTAGGCGCGGCCGGGGCAGAGCACGAAGTTGCGGCTGTCGAAGCGCGCGTCGTCGGCGAAGAGCTCCACATGGTCGATGATGCCGCCGTCGTCGCCGCGCACGCCCTGGGCTTCAAGCGCCTGGCGGATGGACCAGGCGAACTCGGTCAGGGCCTCGATGTTGCTGCTCTCCACGCGCTGCTGGTGTTCGGTGACCAGGAAGAACCAGTTGCCGCCCCATGCAACATCGCCGGTCACGGTGCCATGGCCGGGCACCTCGACCTGCAGGCGGTGGTGCAGCCGGTAGGCGGGCACGTTGCGCACGCTGACCGAGCCGTCTTCGTGCAGGGTGGTGGTGACGGTGCCCACGGGGGTTTCGATGCCGTGCTCGCCGGGCTGGATGCGGCCCAGGTAGGCCAGCGAAGCCACCAGGCCGATGGTGCCGTGGCCGCACATGCCGAGATACCCGGTGTTGTTGAAGAAGATCACGCCGGCGGTGTTCGCCGGGTCCTGCGGCGCGCAGAGCAGGGCGCCGACGATCACGTCGTTGCCGCGCGGCTCCAGCACCGTGGCGGCGCGCCAGGCATCGTGTTCCTGCGCCAGCAGGGCGCGGCGCTCGGCCATGCTGCCCGTGCCGAGGTCGGGAAAGCCGTCAATCACCAGCCGCGTGGGTTCGCCGCCGGTGTGGGAGTCGAGGATCTGGATGTGTTTCATGGTTGGTGTGGGTCAAGCTGGGGCCAGGTGTCGGCCAGGCGGTAGCCCGAGGGCCAGGGGTCGGACGGGTCGAGCATGAGCTGGTGCGTGCCGGTGATCCAGGCGCGGCCCGAGATGCTGGGCACGATGGCCGCGAGGTGGCCGACGGTGGTGGTGTCCTCGATGCGGCAGTGGAACTCGGAGCCGATGATGGAGCGGCCAATGAAGCGGTCGCCCGTGCGCAGCACGCCGCGCGCGTGCAGCACGGCCATGCGGGCGGAGCAGCCGGTGCCGGTGGGCGAGCGGTCGAGTTTGCCCGGGCGGATGACGACGGTGTTGTGGCCCGTGGCCACGCCGTCTTCCCATTGCAGCGGGGCGGCGAACTGGCAGAAGGAGATGTGGTCCCAGCCGGGCAGCAGCGGGTGGGCAAAGCCCAGTTGCTCGTTGGCGGCCTGGGTGATGCGCAGGCCTGTTTCGGCCAGCGCGCGCGCCTCGCTGGGGTGCAGCGTGAAGCCCAGCGCGTGCGGATCGAGAATGACGAAGCTGTCGCCGCCGTAGGCGGTGTCCACGGTCAGCGTGGGCAGGCCCGGCACTTCGAGCGGCGCGTCCAGGCGCGCGGCGAAGGAGGGCATGTTGCGCACCGTGATGCGCTCGGCCTTGCCGGCGTGGCAGTCGGCCACGATCTCGACCAGGCCGCCGGGCGCTTCCAGCGCGAAGCGGGTGTGCGGTTCCTGCATGGGCACGATGCCGCTGTCGAGCAGCACCGTGGCGACGCAGATGGAGTTGGAGCCGGACATCGGGGGCGTGTCCTCGGGCTCCATGATGATCCAGCCCATGGCCGCGCGCGGGTCCTTGGGCGGAACAAGCAGGTTGACGTGGCGGAACACCCCGCCACGCGGTTCGTTCAGCACGAACTGGCGCAGGCCCTGGTCGCGCGCGATGAAGCGCGATTGCTCCCAGAGCGTGCTGCCCGGCGGCGGGGCCACGCCGCCGACGATGACGTCGCCCACCTCACCCTCGGCATGGCAGCTCACGACATGGATGAGACGGGACGAGCGCATCGCCGGTGGGCCTGCTGGCCTTAGTTGCTGGCCAGGGGGGCGGGCTTGCCGTTCTTGAAGGTGTTGACCACCGTGGGCGCCTTCAGGCGGTTGCCCTTGTCGTCATAGCCGTACTCGCCCATCACGCCCTTGTAGGGGTTCTTGCGCATCCAGTCGCCCACCTTGGCGGGGTCGATCGAGCCGCTCTTCTGCATGGCTTCGCCGATGAACATGACCTGGTCGTAGTAGGCGGGGCCGTACACGTCGGGGTTCAGGCCGAAGCGCTTCTTGTAGCGTTCCTGGAAGGCCTTGGTGGTGTCGTTGGCGTCCATCAGCATGCCGGCGTAGGCGCAGAAGACGAAGTCGTTGACCGCGTCGGTCGCGAGCTTGCCCATTTCGGGGCTGCACAGCGTGTCGCCGCCCAGCAGCTTGGCGGTGATGCCCAGTTGCTTCATCTGGCGGGCCATGGGGGCGGCCTGGGGCGCGTAGCCGCCGTAGAACACGGCTTCGGGCTGCTTGCCCTTGAGGCTGGTCAGGATGGCCATGAAGTCGGTGGCCTTGTCGTTGGTGAACTCGCGGCCCACGATGGCCAGGCCCAGCTTCTGCGCTTCCTTGGCGAATTCCTCGGCCACGCCCTGGCCGAAGGCGGTGCGGTCGTCGATCACGGCGACCTTCTTCACCTTCATGGTGTTGGCGGCGTAGGCAGCCATGTTGCCGCCGATCTGCGAGTCGCTGGCGATGATGCGGAACAGGTTCTTGTAGCCGCCTTGCGTGACCTTGGGGTTGGTGCCCACGGTCGAGACCATGGCGCCGCCGCCGTCGTACACGCGCGAAGCGGGGATGGCGACGCCCGAGCAGTAGGGGCCCATGACGTACTTCACGCCCGAGTCCACGAGCTTCTGCGCCACGGCCACGCCGTTCTTGGCGTCGCACTGGTCGTCCTCGGAGACCACTTCGAACTTCAGGGTCTTGCCGCCGACGTTGATCTTGCGGGCATTGAGTTCCTCGGCGGCCAGGCGCACGCCGTTGTCGTTGTCACGGCCAGCGAAGGTGTTGGGGCCGGAGAGGGGGCCGCTGTGGCCGATCTTGACGATCTGCTCCTGCGCGAACGCCGAGGCCGCGCAGGCAATGGCGGCGGCGGCCACGAGGGTGTTTTTCAGGGAGGGAAATTGCATGGTGAATTCCGGTAAGGGTTGCGGAAAGGATGCCCTGGGGCTCAGGCGGATGGTCCTGGTCCCATGGGCGACAGTGTCTGGATACAGACGGATACGGTTCGCACCGCGGCCGAGAGTCTGCCAGAGTTCAGCACGGTCATGATCCGTTTAAATATATTAATAAAATATCTGAAAATACGCACCAGGGTTTCCACCGAGGCCTGCCAAGTAGGCACAAGGCTAAATAAGCCTCTAGCCCTTTCATGGAAAGCGCCTGTAGCTCCTTAATTCATAGCAATCCGGGCTCCCAGATGGCTCACTTGAGGATGTCGCCCATGCAGAGGTACTTGATCTCCACATAGTCATCCATGCCATGGTGCGAACCCTCGCGGCCCAGGCCGGACTGCTTGACGCCGCCAAAGGGCACATGCTCGGTGGCCAGGATGCCCACGTT
>NZ_QXGR01000017.1 GCF_003604195.1 Simplicispira lacusdiani | reverse complement strand
TCGAGCAGCAGGCGCCGGTTGGGCAGTTGGGTGAGCGCGTCGTAGAAGGCCAGGCGTTCGATCTCCTGGGCAGCGCGCTTGCGGTCGGTCACGTCAAGCGTATAGCCGTGCATGAGCACCGAGCCGTCGGGCTCGGCCTGCAGCGCCGCGCTGGTCATGTGCCAGCGCACGCCGCCGTCGGCGGCATGCACGCGGTATTCACAGTGCCAGGGCTGGAGGGTACGCACCGCGCGGCGGACGGTGCGGCGCAGCATGGGCAGGTCGCCGGGCACCACGCTGCGCTCCAGCTCGGCGATGTCCTGCCGCACCACCTGGTCCGAGACACCCATGAGGTCGTTCACCGCCTCGCTGACATAGGGCACGCTGGGGCTGCCATCCGGATGGATGCGGCACTGGTAGATGAAACCCGGGATGTTGCTGGCGATGCGTTGGATGAATTCGAGCTGCTCGCGCAGCTGATCGGCCGCGCGGTGCTCTTCGGTCACGTCCTGCACCACGCCCATCTCGACCAGCACGCCGTCCTGGTGCGACGGCAGGCGCACGCGCGAACGCATCCAGCGCACCTGCCCATCGGGGCGGCGCCAGCGGTATTCGATATCGGAGCCGCGGCCGTCCCCGTGCGCTGCGTCGAAGACATGCCGGTCCTCGGGCAGCACGCCGCTCAGGGCGCGCTCGGTGCTGATCCATTCCTGGCGCTCGAAGCCGGCGATGTCGCACAGCCCGGGCGACCACAACAGCACCGATTCGCCCTCGTCGCGGATGCGCCGCCAGTAGCCCGTGCGCGCCATGCTCTCCATGGTGCCGAACACCTCGGTCTGTTCGCGCAGCTCGCGCCGCGCCTCCACCAGCGAGGCCTCGGAGCGCGCCAGCATGCAGCGCAGCGACTCGGCCTCGGAAACATCCTGCACCGTGACCATGATGCTGCCGATGCCGGTGCAGTGCGCATGGATCTTCCAGGCCAGCACCAGGCGCCCCTGGTCGCGCACCACATGCCGGCATTCCAGGGGCTCGCCCGTGCGCACCACGGCGCAAAGCTGCTCCAGCAGGTGCGTCCCGGCCAGCAGCACGAACACCTTGGCGGCCGAGGCCCCGGGCGAGCGCACGGCGCGCAGGCCGTCAAGGCGGCGCGCGGCGGCGTTGGCCGTGAGCAAGCGCAGTTCCGTGCCATGCACATGGAAACCCAGCAACGCCACGGGGACGGCGTCCAGCATGGCCTGCAGGCTTGACTGCACGGCCAGGAGCGCCGTGCTCTGCGCAGGGATGGCAGGCTGGGCTTGAAGCACTGACGGGGCTACGGTCACGCTGAAACCTCTCGCATTGAAGAACGCGTGCCGCGCCCGGACGGGAGCTTCCGCGCAATGCAACCCGCAGGGCCATGTTATGACAAAAGGTAACAGTTCCCAAGCCTGCCGACGGCACCCTAGGGTAAACGCGCAATGCCCCGGCCCGAGGGTCGGCGGCCGTCACCAGGCACGCACGCAAAGCACCGGGGAAGGGCCCTTCCCCGAAAGCATTCCGGGGAACCCGCAAAGCCCCGCAGCGATAAAATCGCCCCGGCCTTGCCCGCATCGCCACGTGTCCCGCGCACCGCCACGCCGGGGTCCCTGCCGACAGCCCTCCACCCACCATGCACGAGCCCACGCTTCACGGCACCGAACACCCCCACCAGCGCCCCTTTCTCACGCCCGAGGAGCGCGAGGCCATCAACCGGGGCCGCTGGTTCGCGGGGCTGAGCCCTTCGCTGCGGCACGACATCTTCCGCCTGGGCACCGTCACGCGCTATTCCCATGGCGAGATGTTCATGGAACAAGGCGAGCTGGCGCAGTACTGGTTCACCTGCGCCAGCGGCGCCATCCGCTTCCGGCGTACCTCGCCCGCAGGCCGCCAGGTCACGCTGGCCTATGTGGAGCCCGGCATCTGGGTGGGCGAGGCCGAGGTGCTGCACTGCGGCCCCAACACCTACGACGGCCAGGCCCACGGGCGCACCACCATCCTCAGCGTGGCGGAAAAGGTCTTTCGCCAGTTGCTGCGCGAGCATTCCGAGTTCGGCGAAGCCCTGCTCACCCTGCAGGCACGGCGCATGCGCTTCCTCTACTGGATGATGGAAGACATGGCCACCCTGCCGCTGCGCGCGCGGCTGGCCAAGCAGCTGCTGCACCTGATGCGCCGCTTCGGCCCGCGCCACCCGCAGCCGGGCAACGAAATGCCGCTGGGCATCGTGCTGGTGCAGGACGAGCTGGCCCAGCTCCTGGGCTGCTCGCGCCAGCGCGTCAACGTGGAGCTCAAGTCCATGGAACGCGACGGCATCATCCGCACCAGCCAGCGCGGCATCGTGGTGCGGGACATCGCGCGCATGGAAGCCATCGCGCAGCAAGAGAACACCGACGAGCGCGCGGGCTGAGCCGCCGGCGGCCGCCATGCCTGGGGCCTTTCGGGGCCCTTTCTTCATGGACAATGCCGCAGCAACGGACCCCGAGAGAGCCCAGCCCATCCATGACCCCCCAAGCGCCCCTTCCCGCCGGCATCGAGAACCACACCCCCATGATGCAGCAGTACCTGGCCCTCAAGGCCGGGCACCCGGACACGCTGGTGTTCTACCGCATGGGCGATTTCTACGAGCTGTTCTGGCAGGACGCCGAGAAGGCCGCGCGCCTGCTCGACATCACGCTCACGCAGCGCGGCCAGTCGGCCGGCCAGCCCGTGGTGATGGCGGGCGTGCCCTTCCATGCGCTGGAGAACTACCTCGCCCGGCTCATCAAGATGGGCGAGTCGGTGGCCATCGCCGAGCAGGTGGGCGACGTGGCCACGGCCAAGGGCCCGGTGGAGCGCAAGGTGGTGCGCGTGGTCACGCCCGGCACGCTGACCGACAGCGAACTGCTCTCCGACAAGGCCGAGGCGCTGCTGCTGGCCGTGCACCAGGGCCCGCGCGCGCGCTGCGGTCTGGCCTGGCTCAGCGTGACGCAGGGGCGCGTGTTCCTGGCCGAGTGCGCGCCCGATGAACTGGGCGGCTGGCTGGCCCGCGTGGCGCCGAGCGAGCTGATCTACAGCGCCGGCGTGACCGACCGTTTCGAGCAGCAATTGCAGGCGCTGCGCCAGGGCGGCGCCTTTGCCTGCCCCATGGCCCCGCGCCCCGACTGGCAGTTCGACGGCCCGCTGGGCGAGCGCAAGCTGCTCGAACACCTGGGTGCCGCCAGCCTGCAGGCCTGGAGCGCGCAAGACCTGGCCCAGGCCCATGCCGCCGCCGCCGCCCTGCTGCAGTACGCCGAACACACCCAGGGCCGCCAGCTCAGCCATGTGCACAGCGTGCAGGTGCAGCGCGGCGACGACCTCATCGACCTGCCGGCCAGCACGCGGCGCAACCTCGAACTCGTCAAGACCCTGCGCGGCGAGGACAGCCCCACGCTGTTCTCGCTGCTCGACACCTGCATGACCGGCATGGGCAGCCGCCTGCTCAAGAGCTGGCTGCTCGAACCCCAGCGCGACCGCCAGTACGCCCGCCAGCGTCTGGCCGCCACCACCGCCCTGCGCGGCGACGGCAGCGCCACCCATGCGCCCTGGCAGGCCCTGCGCGAACAGCTCAAGGGCGTGAGCGACGTGGAGCGCATCACCGCCCGCGTGGCCCTGCGCCAGGTGCGCCCGCGCGAGCTGGTCGGGCTGTGCAAGACGCTACAAAAAGCAGAGCTGCTAGCGCAGTATGGACAAGCGCCAGAGCCTTATTTGGCTCAAATTTTCAGCAACCTGCAGCCCCCTGCCGACTGCTCCGGGCTGCTGCAGCGCGCCATCGACGAGGAGCCCGCCGCGCTGGTGCGCGACGGCGGCGTGATCGCCAGCGGCTTCGACGCCGAGCTGGACGAGTTGCGCGGCATCCAGAGCAACTGCGACGCCTTTCTGCTCGACCTGGAAACACGCGAGAAGGCACGCACCGGCATCCCCAACCTGCGCGTGCAGTTCAACAAGGTGCACGGCTTCTACATCGAAGTCACCGGCAGCCACCTCGACAAGGTGCCCGACGACTACCGCCGCCGCCAGACGCTGAAGAACGCCGAGCGCTTCATCACGCCCGAACTCAAGGCCTTCGAGGACAAGGCCCTGTCGGCCAACGAGCGCGCGCTGGCGCGCGAGAAGTGGCTCTACGAACAGGTGCTGGACCAGCTCGAGCCGCACATCGCCCCGCTCACCCGCCTGGCGCAGGCGCTGGCCCAGCTCGACGTGCTGTGCAGCTTTGCCGAGCGCTCTCTCACCCTGAACTGGTGCGCGCCGCAGTTCGCGCCCGAACCCTGCATCGAGATCGAGGCCGGCCGCCACCCCGTGGTCGAGGCACGCCTGGCCGAGACATCGAGCGGCGCCTTCATCGCCAACCACACGCGGCTGAACGCCAACACGCGCATGCAGGTCATCACCGGCCCCAACATGGGCGGCAAATCGACCTACATGCGCCAGGTGGCGCTCATCGTTCTGCTGGCCAGCATGGGCAGCCACGTGCCGGCCACGAGCTGCCGCCTGGGCCCCATCGACGCCATCCACACCCGCATCGGCGCGGCCGACGACCTGGCCAACGCACAGTCGACCTTCATGCTGGAGATGGTGGAGGCCGCGCAGATCCTGCACGCCGCCACGCCGCACAGCCTGGTGCTGATGGACGAGATCGGCCGGGGCACCAGCACCTTCGACGGCCTGGCGCTGGCCAGCGGCATCGCCACGCACCTGCACGACAAGACCCGGGCCTTCACGCTGTTCGCCACGCACTACTTCGAGCTGACCGAGCTGCCCGCCAAGGCGCGCCACGCCGTCAACATGCATGTGAGCGCGGCCGAATCGGGCAGCGACATCGTGTTCCTGCACGAGATCCAGCCCGGTCCCGCCAGCCGCAGCTACGGCATCCAGGTGGCCAAGCTGGCCGGCATGCCCGGCCCCGTGCTGCACCACGCGCGCCACGCGCTGGCCGCGCTGGAGGAGCGCGCGGGCGAAGACGAACTGCAGGTGGAACTGTTCGCCCCACCGCCGGAACCCGCAATCGCCGCGCCCAGCCCCGTGGAGGCCACGCTGGCCACCATCCACCCGGACCAGCTCAGCCCGCGCGAGGCGCTCGACGCGCTGTACCAGCTCAAGAAGCTGGCGGAGCGGTGACGCCCTCTCCATCGACATGCGCGCACGCCCTGCCACCCCCCAGGAAATCGGCGACGGTGAAGACCGCCCGGTCGATGTGCACAGCCCCGAGGTGCCCGCGGGCATCCGCGCGGGGGTACTGGAGAAAATGCAACCGGGCGACCAGCTCTGGCGCTGCCCGCGCCTCTCGGCCCCGCGCGGGCTGCTGGGCCTTTTCGGCGTGGGGCCGCGCGATGTGGTGATCGAATGGTGGCTGCTGGATGCGCGGGGCGATCTGATCGAGGCGTTCTGGGAAGAAGCCTGAACCGCCTGCGCCTCTGGTGCGCTATTGCTTGACGATGGACACCAAGGTGTCGGCCACCATCTTGCCCGTCTTCATGTCCATCCAGGGGTTCTGGACCGTGACATGGTGGGTGCAGCCGGTGCTCATTTTCTTCTTCAGCACGGCGTTGAATTCCTCCTTGCAGCCCGCGACGAACGCCGCGGAGTCCTTGGCGGCATCACCCATGGGCTTCATGCCGGGCTGCTGCTGGTAGAAGGCCGCGACCTTCTGCAGGCTGTCGCTGGTGCGGTAGGCGGAGCCCTCCACGCCCATCTGGCCGCGCAAGAATTCGGTGGTGGCCGCATCGGGCTTGGCGCCGGGGTAGAGCGCGATGCCGCTGCCCGCCGCCTGCGCGGCCGCCGGGCCCGATGGCAAGGCCGCCAGCGCCACCAGCGCCATGGCGGCGCACCGTTGCACGAGCCGTTGGGGGCAAGGTGTGCGTTCCGTTTTGATCATGGGGGAGTTCACGCGTTCTTCTCCTGGGTTGAGTGCAATGCATCCGGTGGCCACGCCACGGCACGCGGATTATTGGCGGCGCCTGGCGCTCCGGGAAATCCTCCCAAGGCGGCGCGCGTGATCTTTTCGGCATTTCCGGCGCCGATGTGCCAGCCCACGCCATTCCCGGACCGGCCACCATGGCACCGGCCTTCCGTGAACCGGGCCGCGCTGCGGGCCCGCGGCGGCGGCGCACTACACTCACGGGTTTCTTCTCTTGCCGCATTTCCCATGACGTACTGCGTCGCCATCAAACTCAATGCCGGGCTGGTGTTCCTGTCCGATTCGCGCACCAACGCCGGGCTGGACCAGATCAGCTCGTTCCGCAAGATGATGGTGTACGAGAAGGCCGGCGAGCGCTTCATGGTGCTGCTGTCGGCGGGCAACCTGAGCATCTCGCAGTCCGTGCGCGAAATCCTGCAGACCACGCAGATCAAGGACGAAGTCGACGGCGAGCCCATCACCATCTGGAACGCGCGCAGCATGTTCGACGCCGCGCGCGTGCTGGGCGCCGCCGTGCGCCATGTGCACGAGCGCGACGGCGCCTCGCTCAAGCGCTCGGGCGTGGACTTCAATGTGTCGCTGGTGTTCGGCGGCCAGATCGAGGGCGAGGGCATGCGCCTGTTCCAGGTGTATTCGGCGGGCAACTTCATCGAGGCCACGTCCGAGACACCCTATTTCCAGGTGGGCGAATCGAAATACGGCAAGCCCGTGCTCGACCGTGTCATCACGCCCGATACCCCACTGGACGAAGCCGCCAAGTGCGCGCTGGTGTCCATGGACAGCACGCTCAAGTCCAACCTCTCGGTGGGCCTGCCACTGGACCTGGTGCTCTACGAGGTGGACCGCTTCGGCTCCGACAAGATCGTCTGCATCACCGAGGACAACCCCTACTACCGCATGCTGCACGACAGCTGGGGCGAAAAGCTGCGCCAGGTGTTCGACAGCATCGAAAGCCCCAACTGGGGCGGTGGCGCCACCGAGGTGCCCATCATGGTGCCACCCGCGCGCTGCAAGCCGCTCAAGAAGATCACCACGCCGCGCGACAAGCTCATTTGAACGGGCGCGCGTGCGCGCGCCCGTTCCCTCTCGCATGAACAAGATCGTTTTCTCCCACGGGAACAGCTTTCCCTCGGGCACCTACAACGTGCTCTTCGGCCACCTGCGCCAGCGCGGCTTCGAGATCAGCGCGGTGGACCGCTTCGGCCACGACCCGCGCTTTCCCGTCACCGACAACTGGCCGCACCTCGTGGAACAGCTCGCCGAATTCGCCGCCGAACAGGTGCGTGCCTCGGGCGGGCCGGTGTACCTGGTGGGCCATTCGCTGGGCGGCATCCTGAGCGTGATGGCCGCCGCCATGCACCCCGAGCTGGCGCGCGGCGTGCTGATGATCGACTCGCCCCTCATCAGCGGCTGGCGCGCCACCACCGTGAGCGTGGCCAAGCGCACCCAGGTGCTCAACGCCTTCTCGCCCGCGCGCGTGAGCCGCGTGCGGCGCAACAGCTGGGCCAGCACCGAGGAGGCCTACGAGCACTTCCGCAAGAAGAAGGTCTTCGCCCGCTGGGACCCGCAGGTGCTGCGCGACTACGTGACCCACGGCCTCTACGACGAGGACGACCGCCGCGTGCTGGCCTTCGACCGCGCCGTGGAGTCTGAGATCTACGACACCCTGCCGCACCACCTGGATGGCTTGCTGCGCAAGCACCCGCTGCGCTGCCCGGCGGCCTTCATCGGCGGGCGCGCCTCGGTGGAGATGCGGCAAGTGGGCATGGCGCTGACGCAGCGCGTCACCCAGGGCCGCATCACCATGCTCGATGGCACCCACCTCTTCCCCATGGAAAAGCCCCTGGTCACGGCGGCGGCCGTCGAGGCATCGCTGCTCAACCTGGCCTCGCTGGCCGGCTGACCCGCCGATTCCGCCTCCCGGGCAATGCCACTGCAACCCTGCAGGGGCATTGCCGGGGCAGGTTCTGCCCGTTTCGGCTGTTTCTTTTACACTTTTTCACAGGATTTCGCCCCGCACCCGCATCCACGCCGTCCCACCGCATGCCCCCTCTGCCTGTACCGCGTCCCTGCAACGGCGCCCCCAAGGCCTGGCGGGCGCTGCTGTGCCTGCTGCTGGCGTTGTGGCTGGCGTTGCCGGGCGGCGCCCGGGCGCAGCAACCGGCGCTGGTGCTCAGTGAAAGCCAGCCGGTCCACGACATCTGGCCCGCGCTGACCATGCTGTCCGACCCGGGGCGCGAATACACGGCCGAGGCCTTGCTGGCCGGCGGCCCGGCCTTCGGGCCCATGCCGCCGACCAAGGGCACCCTGGGCGTGCGGCCCGAGGCGGTCTGGCTGCGCGCTCCATTGACCCTGGCGCCGCAATCCGATGGGCGCTGGGTGCTGGACATCGACTACGCACCCCTCAACCGCATCGACGCCTACCTGGCCAAGGACGGCCGCATCGTGCAGCAGGCCACGCTGGGCAACACACAGCCATTCACGCAGCGGCCGCTGCACAGCCGCTCGCACGCCATGGTGCTGAACCTGGAGCCGGGCGTGCGCCATGAGCTGCTGCTGCGCGTGCAGGCGCAGGGCGCCATGATCCTGCCCATCACGCTCAACACCCCGCCCCGGCTGATCGAGCGCGCGCTGGACGAGCAGATGCTGCAGGGCGTGCTCACCGGCTTGGCGCTGTGCCTACTGGTCTACAGCCTGGCGCAGTGGTTCAGCCTGCGCGAGCCGCTGTTCCTGCAGTACGCGCTGCTGATCTCGGGCAGCCTGCTGTTCTCGCTGCAGTTCTTCGGCGTGGGCGCGCAGCACCTCTGGACCGACAACCTCTGGTTAGAGCGGCACGTCAGCGGCCTGTCGGCCCTGATGGCCACCTGCGGCTCCTTTCTGTTCATCGGCCAGGCGCTCGCCGCCGGCGACCCGCGCAACCGCCTGATGCGGGCCATGCGTGTGGGCGCGGCGGGCTCGGCGCTGCTGGCCGTGGCCTTCGCGCTCGATGTTTACGACACCAAGGTGCTCACGGGCATCGTGAGCATCCTCGGCCTCGTGCCCGCGCTCATGGGCATCCCCGGGGCCGTCCGGCGCATGCGCCAGGGCGACCCGGTGGGCGGCACCCTGCTGCTGGCCTGGTTGGTGTATTTCGTCGCCACGGCCACGGTCATCGGCGTGATCCGGGGCTGGGTGCCGGTGAACTTCTGGACACTGCACTCGTTCCAGTTCGGCGCCACGCTCGACATGCTGCTGTTCATGCGCGTGCTGGGCCTGCATTCCAAGGCGCTGCGCACCGCCGCCGAGAACGCCCGCAGCGAACGCGACGCCATGCATTCGCTGGCCCACACCGACCCGCTCACCGGCCTGCCCAACCGCCGCGGCCTGGGCCTGGCCCTGACGGCGGCGCTGGCGCGCTGCGATCCCGGGCACCTGCTGGCCGTCTACGTGATGGACCTCGACGGCTTCAAGCCCGTGAACGACCAACACGGCCACGACGTGGGCGACGAACTGCTCGTCGCCGTGGCCCGGCGCCTGCAAGGCCAGGTGCGCAAGAGCGATCTCGTGGCCCGACTGGGCGGCGACGAATTCGTGGTCATGGTCGGCCAGCTCGACAACGCCACGCAGGCGCACGAAATGGGCCAGAAGCTGCTGGAATCCTTCCACGAGCCTTTCGCGCTGCACGAGCACACCATCCAGGTGGGGCTGACGATAGGCTACGCGCTCGCCCCGGCCGACGGCAACGACGCCGTGGGGCTGCTCAAGCTCGCCGACGCCGCGATGTACGCCGGCAAGCAGGGCGGCAAGTTCCGCGTGCTGCGCAACACGGGCGACCTGGCGCTGGCGTCAAGTTAGAAGCCCCCCCTGAGCCGCTTCGCGCCTTCCCCCCGCTCTCGCATCGCTGCGCGCTGCGGGTAGGGGGACGCCACCGATGCGGCGGGGCGGCCCTGGCACGGTGGCCGCTGGTTCGGGCCGCGCCAAGTTCACGCGTCGCGCATGGCGCCAGAGGTTGTTTGCCTCACCTGCAGCAGCGGTAGGCCAGGCCGATCGAGACGTTGTAGTTGTCGGGCTTGACCGCCAGCGGGCTGCGCCGGGCATCGCCGCGCAGTTGCTGGTAGCCCACGCCGCCGAACAGCACCCAGCGGTCGGACACGAGGGTCTTGACCTCCAGGCCCACCTGGGTGCTGTGCATTCCCCCGCCGGGCTGGTAGGCGGGCAGCGGCGTCGTCAGGCCCGCCGCGCTGGCGGGCACGCCCATGTAGCTGCGCATGTAGGTGGCATTGGCCAGGGTGAAGCCCACCGCGAGACCCACCTCGGTGCGCGGGCTGATCAGGAACTCGTACCGCGCCGAGGTCTGCAGCGTGGCGCCACCCTGGCGGCCCAGCAGGTCCTGGCTCAGCGTGGAGCGCACCGACAGGTGCTTGTTGAAGTCATAGATGGCGCTCAGGCGCCCGCGCAGCGTGCGTTCCACGTCGGGCAGGCCGCGCAGCACCGGGTCGTCCTCGCCCTTGCGGCCGCCGTCGAGGCGCAGGCCGCCGCTCAGGCGCAGGTTGTCCCACTGCAGCAGGCGCGCGGTCAGGCCCGAGTCGCGCGCGTCCAGGTCGAAATCGAGCAGCGAACCGCCGCCGCCCGCGCTGAGCGTGAAGCGGCCGATCTCCAGGCCGATGACCGGGCGCACGCCCGTGCTGCGCGCGGTGCTGCCGGCATAGCTGGGGCTGTTGTTCACCGAGGCGCCCAGCACCCAGGTGAAGCCGCTCTCCGCGTTCGCGGCGGGCGGCTGGGGGCGCAGTTGCACCTGCGCCAGCGCGGGCTGGGCCAGCATCAGGGCCAGGGCGGGCGCGCAGGAGAGGCGGAGAAAGGAGCGGTAGCGGTGCATGCGATCCATTATTAACCGTTCCATTGCACCCATCCAGTCCATGCGGTCACCAGCACCACGATGCCGAACACGATGCGGTACCAGGCGAACGGCACGAAGCTGTGCGTGCTGATGTAGCGCAGCAGCCAGCGCACGCACAGCCAGGCGCTCACGAACGAGAAGAACAGCCCCACGGCGAACAGTGGCAGGTCGGACGCCTGCAGCAGCGCGCGTTCCTTGTACAGGCTGTAGACGCCCGCGCCGATCAGCGTGGGGATGGCCAGGAAGAACGAATAGTCGGTGGCCGCCTTGCGCGACAGCCCCAGCAGCATGCCGCCGATGATGGTGGCGCCGCTGCGGCTGGTGCCCGGCACCATGGCCAGGCACTGCACCAGGCCCACCTTGAGCGCGTCGAGCGGCGTCATGTCGTCCACCTCCTGGATGCGCGTGGCCGACGCCGGGCGCCTCTCGGCCCACAGGATGATGAACCCGCCGATGATGAAGGTGCTGGCCACCACCACCGGCGTGAACAGGTGCGCCTTGATGGCCTTACCCAGCAGCAGCCCCAGCACCACGGCGGGCAGGAAGCCAATGAACACGTTGAGCGCGAAGCGCTGAGCCCGCCGCTGGCTGGGCAGCTCCACCAGCGTGGCACGGATCTTCTGCCAGTAGACCAGGATGACGGCGAAGATGGCGCCGGTCTGGATGGCGATGTCGAACACCTTGGCCTTGGCATCGTCGAAACCCAGCAGCGCGCCCGCGAGGATCAGGTGGCCCGTGGAGGAGATGGGCAGGAACTCGGTCAGCCCCTCGACCACGCCCATGACGGCGGCCTTGACCAGCAAAACAATGTCCACGCGTGTGTCCTTCCGGGCCTGTGCGGCCAATGAAAGCGCGGATTATCCGCGCCCCGAGGGTCCCGTCCGCGCTCTGGGCGCTCCGGCTCGCGCCGCTGCTGCGGCATTTCGCGCCGCGGCGCTGCATTCCGTCGCATGGCGCTCGCGCGGCGTGCGCCGCCCCGGCACAGTCCGCTCCATCCAGGCGCCGCCTGGTCCATCCATCCACCCCGAGGAGCCCACCATGCTGATCGACATCGCCACGCACCAGCCCCAGATGCTGCTTTCCATCGTCCGCCACACCCCCGCCTGGGTCTGGTTCCTGTTTGCCGCCCTGCTGGCACTGGGCCTGAGCCAGGTCCGCGCCCGTGAGGCCGGCCTGGCCCGCGTGGTGCTGATGCCGCTGGGCATGGCCGGCTATTCGGTGTACGGCTTGGCCTCGGCCTTTGACGCCAGCCTGGCGGGCCCGCTGGGCGCCTGGCTGCTGGCCGCCGTGCTGGTGGCCGGCGCCAGCCTGCTCTGGAGCCTGCAGGCGCCCGCCGGCGTGCGCTACTACGCCGGCGAGGCGCGCTTTCACCTGCCCGGCAGCGGCGTGCCGCTGCTGCTGATCCTGGGCATCTTCTTCACCAAGTACATCGTGGGCGTCGAGCTGGCGCTGCAGCCCGCGCTGGTCCGCGACACCGCCTTCACGCTGCAGATTGCCGCGCTCTACGGCCTGTTCAACGGCGTCTTCCTGGCCCGTGCCGCCCGCCTGTGGCACCTGGCCCGCAATGGCGCCCCCACCCCGTCCCTGGCCACTGCCTGATCCATGTCAACCACCTGAATCGCTCGAACCCCCGAAAGGAAATCCGCCATGTCCACCGCCCACACCCCCCTCGCCTCCGACCTCGAACGCCTGGCACGCCGCCGCGCCCGTTCCAAGATGGGCTGGTACACCCATGCCAGCGTCTACATCCTGGTGAACGTGTTCCTGGCCTTCCTGTCGTCGCGCCACACCCATTCCTGGGCCGTCTTTCCCGCGCTGGGCTGGGGCCTGGGCCTGCTGATCCATGGCGCCGCGGTGTGGCTGCCCAGCGGCAAGCTCTACACCCAGCTGCTGGAACGCGAGCGCACTGCCCTGCGCGACCAACAACCGTAAACGCAAACGCCACAGGGCTGCCGCACAATGACAGCCCCAGCCTTCCCCCCATCCATGCACCCCTTCGATCTCCGCTCCTTCCTGCGCCACGGCCTGATCTCGGCGGCGTTCTGCTGTGCCATTGCGGTGGCGCTCACGGTCACGGGCCAGGGCGCGTGGGACGTGCAGCTGGCCTACTCGCTGGGCATCGGCCTGGTGGCCTGGCTGGTCATCGACCTCGGCCGCGCCGCCGTCGTGCATTTCACGCACGAGGCCTGGCCCCACGGCTGGCGCGGCATCCTGCTGATCGCGATGGGCATTGCCACGGGCTACCTGGTGGGCTCCGCCATCGGCAACGCCTACAGCGGCGCTGCGCAAAGCCTGCCGCACCCGCACGGCCCGCTGTCGGGCCTGGCCATCACCATCGCGGCGGGCGCGGGCATTTCGTTCTTCTTCTACAGCCAGGGCAAGGCACGCCACCTGCAGGCCCACATGGCCCAGGCCCAGCGCGACGCCGCCGAGGCGCGGCTCAAGCTGCTGGAGGCCCAGCTCGAACCGCACATGCTGTTCAACACCCTGGCCAACCTGCGCGTGCTGGTGGCCACCGACCCGGCGCGCGCCCAGGCCATGCTGGACCACCTGATCGCCTACCTGCGCGCCACGCTGGGCGGCTCGCGCGCCACGCAGCACCCGCTGGCCGACGAATTCGAGCGCCTGCGCGACTACCTCGAACTCATGGCCGTGCGCATGGGCCCGCGCCTGGCCTACCAGCTCGACCTGCCCGAGGGCCTGCGCGCCGTGGCCGTGCCGCCGCTGCTGCTGCAGCCGCTGGTAGAAAACGCCATCCGCCACGGCCTGGAGCCCCAGGTGGAAGGCGGCCGCATCACCGTGCGCGCGGGCACCCGGCCCGGCGCCACCGGCCCGCTGCTGGTGCTGGAAGTGCTGGACACCGGCGTAGGACCGAATACGCCCGCCCCTGCGAGCGACGCGCCCGCCAGCCACTTCGGCCTGGCCCAGGTGCGCGAGCGCCTGGCCACGCTGCACGGCAGTGATTTCACTCTTGATTTGATAGCTGTCAGCGCAGGCGGTACGGGCGTCACCATCACTTTTCCATTGAAATCCGCCACCCCATGAACACCTCCGCGCCCCGCGCCCTCATCGCCGAGGACGAACCCCTGCTGGCCGCCGCGCTGCGCCACGAGCTGGCCCAGGCCTGGCCCGCGCTGCAGGTGGCGGCCACCGTGGGCGACGGCCTGGCCGCCGTGCGCGAGGCGCTGGCATTGCGGCCCGAGGTGCTGTTCTTCGACATCCGCATGCCCGGCCAGAGCGGGCTGGACGCCGCCGCCGAGCTGGCCGACGCCTGGCCCGCCAACGAGCCCTTTCCGGCGCTGGTGTTCGTGACCGCCTACGACCAGTACGCCGTGCAAGCCTTCGAGGCCCAGGCGGTGGACTACCTGCTCAAACCCGTGCAGGCAGCGCGCCTGCAAAAAACCGTGCAAAAACTGCAGCAAACGCTTGCCATACAAGCGCCAGCAGCTACGGATTTGGAAGCAACCATGGCGCAGCTGCGCCACCTGCTGGCCGCCCCTGGCGTGGCGACGCCCGCCCCCACGGCAGCGCCGCCGGGCGCGCCGCTCACCGTCATCCAGGCCAGCAGCGGCAACCAGATCCACTTCGTGCCCGTGGCCGAGGTGCTGTACTTCGAGGCGGCCGACAAATATGTGCGCGTGCTCACCGCCGGGCGCGAATACCTGATCCGCACCCCGCTCAAGGAACTGGCAGCGCAGCTCGACGCGCGCGAGTTCTGGCAGGTGCACCGGGGCACGCTGGTGCGCGCCAGCGCCATCGCCAGCGTCACGCGCGACGAGGCCGGGCGGCTGCACCTGGCGCTGCGCGCGCGGCCCGAAACCCTGCCCGTCAGCCGCCTTTACGCCCACCTGTTCAAGGCCATGTAGGCGCGGCCCGTAAAATCCCCCCGGGTGCACGCGCCGTCCGGGCGCGGCAGGTTCATGCGCTGGTCGGGCCGCCACGCGGCTTCCGCGCGTCCAGGCCTACATGACCACACCCTCCACCATCCAGATCATCGCCGCCGCCCTGTTCGGCATCGCCCTGCTCCACACCTTCTCCACCAAGCAGTTCGAGCGGCTCTCGCACCGCTTTCCGCGCCACGCGGGCCTGTTCCACCTGTTGGGCGAGGTGGAGGTCGTTTTCGGCTTCTGGGCCATAGTGCTCATCCTCGCCATGGCCCTGGCGGGCGGCGGCGCGCAGGCCCTGCAGTACGCCGAATCGCGCAACTACACCGAGCCGCTGTTCGTCTTCGTGGTAATGGTCATCGCCGCCTCGCGCCCGGTGCTGCGCACCGTGGTGGCCCTGGTGGACGCCACGGCGCGCTGGCTGCCCCTGCCCGCCCCGCTGGCCACGGCCTGGCTGGGGCTGGCCGCCGTGCCGCTGCTGGGCTCGCTCATCACCGAGCCCGCCGCCATGACCATCGCCGCCCTCCTGCTGGCGCCGCAGATCTTCCGCCCCGAAGTCCCCGAGGGCCGCAAATACCTCGCGCTGGGCGTGCTGTTCGTCAACGTCTCCATCGGCGGCACGCTCACCGCGTATGCCGCGCCGCCCGTGCTCATGGTGGCCGGCACCTGGCAATGGAGCAGCGCCCACATGCTCGCCACCTTCGGCTGGAAGGCCGCCATCGCGGTGCTGGCCAACGCCACCGTCTGCGCCTTCCTGCTGCGCAAGCACCTGCCGCCGGCCTGCGCCCTGGAGGCCGGCCGGCAGGCACAGCCCCCGGTGTCCGCCACCGTGGCCGCCGTGCACCTGCTGCTGCTGGCCGGCGTGGTGTGGTTCGCGCACCATCCAGTGGTGTTCCTGGGCCTGTTCCTGCTGTTCCTGGGCTTCACCCAGGCCTACGAACGCCACCAAAGCCCGCTGATCCTCAAGGAAGCGCTGCTCGTGGGCTTCTTCCTCGCGGGGCTGGTGGTGCTGGGCGGCATGCAGCAATGGTGGCTGCAGCCCATCGTCTCGGGCCTGGAGCCGCTGGCGCTGTTCGCGGGCGCGCTGGGCCTCACGGCCATCACCGACAACGCGGCGCTGACCTACCTGGGCTCGCTGATCGAGGGCATCTCCGACCCCGCCAAATACATGCTGGTGGCGGGCGCGGTGGCGGGCGGCGGCCTCACCGTGATCGCCAACGCGCCCAACCCGGCCGGCGTGACGCTGCTCAAGCGCGGCTTCGCCGACGAAACCATCGGCGCGGGCGGCCTGCTGCTGGGCGCGCTGGGCCCGACGGCGGTGGCGGCCGCGGCGTTCCTGCTGCTCTGAACCACGCTCGCGGCGGGGGAATTGGCCCTAACGCCCGGCGCGCCAAACCGATAATCCCTCCCGCGATCCGTTGCCCGGGGAGCTTCGGGCCGATATGCTTGGCGGGCAACAGCCCGCGACGGGCCCACGCACCGGCGCCACGCCCGGCTGCCACGCCCAGCGCACCCCGGAGGGTCTTTCGATGAAGTGTCCGCCCATCCTCGACTCGGAGCAGGAACGGCTCCAGGCCTTGTCCGAATATGGGCTGGGCAGCGACCGCCCCCTGCCCTGCCTCGATCCCGTGGTGCAGATCGCGGCGCGGATGTTCGGCATGCGGATCGCGCTGGTCAACATGATCGGCCACGACTTTGTTTTCTTCGCGGCGAGCGCCGGACTGGACACGGCCGACGTGGACATGAGCCGCGACGCCTCCTTTTGCGCGCACACCATCGCGCAGGACGGGGTGATGGTGGTTTCCGACGCGCTGCAGGACGAGCGCTTCCACGACAACCCCTTGGTCACGGGCGCCTCCGGGCTGCGCTTCTATGCCGGCGTGCCCTTGCTGTCGCCGGAGGGCCACGCGCTGGGTGCGCTGTGCATCATCGACAGCCAGCCGCACCACGACTTCTCGGACGGAGACCGCCGCCGCCTGCGCGAGCTGGCCCGGATGGCCGCGGACCGGCTTGAATTGCGCCGCGTGGAGATCTCGACCGAGCAGGCCAAGCGCTCGTTCGAGGAATTCGCCCGGAACTCGCCCACGGCGGTCGTGTGGTTCGATGAGCAGGGCGGCATCGTCGCCTGGAACGATGCCGCCGCCGCCCTGTACGGGTACGACGTCACCGAAGGCAACGGCCGCTCGGTCGAAACGCTTGTCGCCGGGCATGACCGGCAGGTGGTCAGGGCCCTCATCGCGCAAGCGGTGGCCGCGGGCTCCGTGGACGGCATGGCCATCCCCCGGGGCATGACCGGGCTGCGCGGCGATGGCACGGAGTTCCAGCTGGGCCTGTCGCTGTTCTGCTGGCGCGACAAGGGGCGGCTGACGTTCAACGCCCACCTGCAGGACATGACGGCGCGCCGCCGCGAGGCCGACGAGCTGCACCGGCTCGCGAGCACCGACATGCTCACCGGGCTGGCCAACCGCACCTGCCTCTACCGCGCCATGGAAAAGACGCTGACCCAGCCCTCCGCCGCAGCGGTGCTGATGCTGGACCTCGACGGCTTCAAGGACGTGAACGACACCCTGGGCCATGAGGTCGGCGACGGCATCCTGCGCGAGGTGGCCCGCCGCCTGCAGCAGACCGCCCCCGTGGACGCCACGGTGGCCCGGATCGGCGGGGATGAATTCGCGATCCTGCTGCCCGGCATCGACAGCCCCGCCGCCGCCTCGGAATACGCGAACGCCATGGCGGCGCGGGTCGCCGAGCCGATCGTCGTCCATGGGCACAAGGTGCGCGTGGCCGCCAGTTGCGGCGTGGCGCTGGCCCCGGTCCACGCGCACGAGGCGCTGGAGCTGGTCGGCAACGCGGACCTCGCCCTGTTCAAGGCCAAAAGCTACGGCCGTGGCCAGACCTTCGTTTTCGTCCCGGCGCTGCACATGGAGGCCGTGACGCGCCGCCTCTACAACATCGAATTGCACCGCGCGGTCGACGAGGGCGAATTCGTCCTGTTCTACCAGCCCCAGATCCGCCTGGCGGACGGCGTGCTCACGGGCGCCGAGGCGCTCATCCGCTGGCGGCACCCGCAGCGGGGTCTGCTGTCGCCCGCCGCGTTCCTGCCCGCGCTGGAAGGGGGGCCGCTCGCGGCGGTCGTGGGCTACTGGGTGCTCGACGAAGCCTGCGCGCAGGCCGCGCTCTGGCGCAGGCACGGCGCCCGCGACTTCCGGATCGGCGTCAACCTGTTCGGCGCGCAGTTCCGCGTCAACGACCTCGCGCAGGAAGTCGTCTCCGCGCTGCACCGGCATGGACTGCCGCCGCAGGCCCTGGAGCTGGAGATCACCGAGAACATCGTCCTGGACAACGACGACCTCGTGCTGGATGCGCTGCAGCGCATACGCGCCCAGGGGGTCGGCATCGCATTCGACGACTTCGGCACCGGCTACGCCTCGCTCAGCCTGCTCAAGCGCTACCCGCTGAGCCGCATCAAGATCGACCGCACCTTCGTGCAGAACATCCTCGAATCCGAGCAGGATGCCGCCCTGGCGCGCGCCATCCTGGACATATCGCGCAGCTTCGGCCTGGAAACCATCGCCGAGGGCATAGAAAAAGCGCCGCAGCTCCACCGCCTGCTCGATTTCGGCTGCCAGGAGGGGCAAGGGTATCTGTTCAGCCCCCCCATCCCGGCCGAGGAATTCACCGAGCGGTTCGACCTGGGCGGCCCCGCCATGGCGGCCGCGTCCGCGAAAGGCTAGGCGGGCGCCGCCGCGCCCCGCAGCAGGCGAGCAGGATTCGCGGGAGATCGGTAAACTGGTTCCCGAAGACGAGCGAGGGAACCCCAAGGCCAGGCCGGATGCTCCGCGCGGCGAGCGCCCTCCCCTTGGCGTGGTCCACGCATGCCCCGCCGGCCGGTTCGGGCCGGCCCACTTCCTGAAAGGTTTGGAGAGCCATGCGATGACGCCGCGCCAGCCTTCGGGTGACGACCCGGGACACCCCGCACACCCCCTCTGGCACCACTACGCCGGCACGCCGCTGAGCCTGCTCGTCGCGCTGGTGTGCGCCCTCGCCATTGCCGGCATCTGGCTGACCACGCTGCAGCGCATCGCCTTCGAGCGCGAGCAGGCCGTGGCGGCGGCCATGCAGTCGAACTCCAGCATCGCCATCGCCTTCGAGCAGCAGGCCTTCCGCACCCTCAAGGCGGCCGAGCAGGTCGCCGCCTTCGTGCGCGAGCAATACCTCCGGCAAGGCGCGCGCATCCCGCTGCGCCAGTGGGCCGATCAGCGCGTGATCCGGGAGGAAATGTTCACCATCGTCAGCGTGGTGGACGAAGCCGGCGACGTCGTCAGCAGCAGCCGCGCGATCGGCAAGGTCAACTACGCCGACCGCGCCTTCTTCCAGGCCCAGCGCGACGCCACGCACGACAAGCTGTTCGTGAGCGCGCCCGTGCTCGGCCGCGTCTCGGGCCGCTGGCAGGTGCCGATGTCGCTGCGCATCACCCGCCCCGATGGCGGTTTCGGCGGGGTGGTGGTGATGTCGGTCGATCCGGCCAACTTCACCGACTTCCACCGCCAGGCCGACCTGGGCCACCAGGGCCTGCTGGAGCTGACCGGCCTCGACGGCATCGTGCGCGGGCGCAAGGCCAGCGGCCAGAGCAGCTTCGGCCTGGAAGCCAGGACCCTGGCCTGGTTCCAGCGCCAGGCCGCCGCCCCGCAAGGCGACTTCGTCGACAGCGGCGCAGCGGTGGACGGCATCACGCGCATCGTCAGCTACCGCACCATGGAGGGCTATCCGCTGATGGTGACCGTGGGCACGGCCCACGCCGAGGAAATGGCACCCGTGCTGCAGCGGCGCGCCAGCTACCTCGCCGTGGCGGGCAGCGCCAGCGCGGCGCTGCTCGTCTTCGCCGGCCTGCTGATCCTGGTTCTGGCGCGCCAGCGCACCGTGACCAAGGCCTTGCGCGCCAGCGAGGCACTGTTCCGCGCCACCTTCCACCAGGCCGCCATGGGCATCGCGCACGTCGCGCCCGACGGCCGCATCCTCGGCGCCAACGAGAAGTTCTGCCGCATGCTGGGCTACGACAGCGACGAACTGCGCGCGCGCACCGTGTTCGACCTCAGCGACGACAGCGTCCGCGACGAGGCACGGCACTTCCTGGCGCAGCGCCTCGCGGCCCCCTCGCCGGCCCTGTCACCAGAGATCGAGAAACCCTACCGCCGCAAGGACGGCTCCATCCTGTGGGTGTGCGAAGCGCTCGGGGTGGTGAAGGACGCCCATGGCCGGCCCAGCTTCCTCGTCGCCGTGGCGCAGGACATCACGGCCCGCAAGGACCTGGAGACACGCCTCTCGCACGACGCGCGGCACGACGCGCTGACCGACCTGCCCAACCGCCTGATGTTCCAGGACCGGTTCGCGCAGGTGCTCGAATCGGCGCAGCGGCACGGACGGCGCGCCGCCGTGCTCTTCCTCGACCTCGACGGCTTCAAGACCGTCAACGACAGCCACGGCCATGCCGCTGGCGACCTGCTGCTGCAGCAGACGGCCCGGCGCCTCGAAGGCTGCGTGCGCGCCGAGGACACGGTGTCGCGCTTCGGCGGCGACGAATTCGGCATCGTGCTCGCCACCGTGACCCGGGAGCAGGACTGCGAACGGGTGGCCACCAAGATCCTCCAGGCCCTGTCGCTGCCCTTCGACCTGGATGGCACCGAGGTCCATATCTCCGCCAGCGTGG
Organism: Simplicispira lacusdiani; assembly: GCF_003604195.1. Lineage (GTDB taxonomy): Bacteria > Pseudomonadota > Gammaproteobacteria > Burkholderiales > Burkholderiaceae_C > Simplicispira > Simplicispira lacusdiani. The sequence goes on along the minus strand of NZ_QXGR01000017.1, from coordinate 1,498 downwards.
GCGTGGCGCTGTTCCCCGTGCACGGCCACGACCTCGCCACCCTTGTGGCCCATGCCGACACGGCCATGTACGCGGCGAAGCATGGCGGAAAGAACCGGTTCAGTTGGGGACCGGTGGCGGAGGATTGAGCCGCGCCAGCGCGGCCGGGAACGGCGGCGGAGCCGCGCCAGCGCCCGTGGCCCATGGAGCCAGCGGCCCTGCCCCCGAGCCAGGCCCTCGATGGCACGAACCCGTGATGAAAGGAGAACGACCATGGTCCCCAAGAACACCATCTGCCTCTGGTACAACGGCACGGCCCTGGAGGCCGCCGAGTTCTACGCGCGAACGTTCCCCGACAGCGCCGTGGGAACCATCTTCCGCGCGCCCGGCGACTACCCCGCCGGCAAGGAGGGCGACGTGCTGACGGTGGAGTTCACCGTCATGGGCATCCCCTGCATCGGCCTCAACGGCGGCCCGGAGTTCCAGCACAGCGAGGCTTTCTCGTTCCAGGTCGCCACCGACGACCAGGCCGAAACCGACCGCCTGTGGAACGCCCTCATCAGCAACGGCGGCCAGGCCAGCGTGTGCGGCTGGTGCAAGGACCGATGGGGCATCTCCTGGCAGATCACGCCCCGCGCCCTGCTGGACGCCATCGCCGACCCGGACCGCGCGGCGGCCCAGCGGGCGTTCGCGGCGATGATGGAGATGGGGAAGATTGATATTGCGGCGATTGAGGCGGCGCGGCGAGGGTGAGGTGGATTGCTGGCGCGATAGCCCGACTGAAAACCTGTAATCGGCCAATAGCAGCCGATGGCAGTTAGAGAAAGCAGACGCTCAACGTTGTAGGTAAGGGGCGCTGCGCGGAGCTTTATCGCGCAGTGTCCAGCGATCGAAGGGAGCGGCCTTGACCGCAGTGTTAGATGTTTTTTGCACGATATTTAGACCAAGCCCAAGATGCAAAAAAATAGACCATAAAGCTAATGACTGTATATGCAACCGAGAAAATCGCCCCTGTAATTGGAGCCATAGCTCGCCCAGTGTCGTTAACTAAATTTTCCATCGCTTCTTCCTGAGCTGGATTTATTTCAAGCCCAGAAAATACGCTGTCTCCATTCAAGTCGAATGCGTACAACTCATTTTCCAGCCTGGAGTCGATGAGATTCACTTGAAACAGCAGTGAGACATAAACGAATGCGATGCTTGCGATGGCGAAAATAACCTTGTGTTTCCCTAGAAAGAGTTTGGTGTTTGCGACAAGAATTGCCCAAGGCGCAAGGAGAGCAATAAAAAACAAGGCCTGTTCGAGAATCATGCTAAGCATCTAGCGTGATGTATCCCGCAAAACCTGCGGGATAAACTGGATCGTGCGGGATATTCTGGACACTGATTTCTTCTGGAAGTGGCTTACAGCATAGGTTTGCAGGGGATGGCCTGTTCAAGCATCCAAGGGCGGTCTCAAATCTGAAGTGCAACACCTGAACCTCAGGTAACTTGCACAGATGACTTCACGATACACGCA